>CALUMG010000007.1 GCA_944321705.1 uncultured Muribaculaceae bacterium
ATATGTTAAATCTTACTCTTTCACGGGTAATGATTTGCAAACCATTCTTCTTCTTAAATCCGCTTTTCTTTGCGTTTCCCGATTTTTCGGCTTGTCATCATTTGACACCGTAACAACTCTGATATTAAATCGTTTAGCGTCATTTCTCCCGTTTTTCGAGGTTATTCCAGAGATTTTATGTAATTTTGTGTTGGATATTAGTCAACTACGGGAATTAGTCACACATGATACTTGCTATGAAAGGGAATTTAAACATATTAAGTTTGATAATCGCTATCTTGTTACAATCACCTATTCTTTTTGCTCAGAAAAGAGTTGTTGATCAAGTCAAACAGGACTTGAACAACATGTCCCTGAGTATCGATAGCTATAAAAATGCCATTTCAAATATTGCTCCTGCGCTTCAAGATGAAGAGACAAAAAATGATGCAGAAGCTTGGTATATTGCCGGTATCGCAAATTTCAGGCTGTATGACAAATGCATGCAACTAAAAACAATTGGACAAAGTGATATTGATGAAAATTTGATGTATTCATCATTGCTTATCGGTTATGATAATTTTCAACAGGCGTTAAAATTGGATTCTGTCGTAGTCAAAGATAAGAAAGGGAACATAAAATATGATAAAAACAATAAGCCAAAGATTGAAACTAAATTTTCAAAAAAAATCATTAAGATTCTATATGAACATTTTAATGATTTCAGAATTGGCGGGGGCATCTTTTATGTAAAACAGAATAATTATGCCAATGCATACAAGGCATGGGACATATACACCACAATGCCTTATGCCGGATATTATAAACGAAACAAATTTGCAATTAATGATTCCATAATAGGTAAATATTGCTATATGAAAGGCATTGCCGCAAAAATGAATGAAGATAATGCAAAAGCATTGGAAGCGTTTCTTGATGCCATAGAGATTGGGTACAATAAAAAGGATGTGTTTGATTTCGCCATAAATTGCGCTGAAATCGACAAAAACGAAGAATTACTTGTTTCTCTTGTAAAACAGGCTTACGCTGAATATGGCAAGGATGATTCCAGGTATATAACATTCATGCTTAATTATGCCATTGCCAATAAGCATTATGATGATGCTACTAAGATTATTGACATGGCAATAGCCGAATATCCAAATAATGCTGAATATTATGATTTAAAAGGCGTGCTTGTCGAGAATCAGTCGGGTGACATTGATAATGCATACATCTACTTCAAGAAATGTCTCGAAATTGACCCCAATCACATAAGAGGTAATTTTGACATGGGGAGATATTATTACAATAAAGCCTTGAAAGCCGAAGAAGCAGGATTGTTGAGCGACGAGGAAATCAAATCTTTATTTAGAGATGCTTTGCCATATCTCGAAAAATCATATAAATATAATCCTCAAAACACAGCGATCGTCGATGCCCTTAAAAGCATATACTATCATTTGAATGATGCTGAGAAATTAGACGCTCTTGAAAACGGCAACTAAACAAAACAATATGGCAAACAATAGCATGTTGCATGCAGTCTGTCCCAATAATGGATTCAACGCAGCTCCATCTTTTTTTGTCAATTTGTTCCATATCATTATATGCAATATGAGGTAAACGACCGGAATTGCAAAACTCCATAATGGTAATTTCCCAAAAATAGGAATTATGGCAAGTACTGCAATGCAGCCATTAAGCAAATACGCCCATGAAGCTGCTTTCCTGCCAAAAATGACGACTGTAGTATTTTTTCCTGCTTCTTTGTCATCATTTACATCTCTGTAATTATTAATAAGCAACACATTGATTCCCATTAATCCTATTGTTATAGACGCAAGAATGGAATCTAATTCGAATATGCCCGATTGTACATAGTAGGTCAAATTCACTGGAATTATTCCAAAGAAAATAAATACGGCTACGTCTCCAAGTCCATGATAAGACAACGGATATGGTCCCGTACTATAAGCAAACGCGAACACAGCAATAAAAATGCCTACGATTATCAACCATAATCCGCCAAATGGAATAAGCCCGCATCCAATGACACATGTCAATAAAAGTGTCGCAAACGTGACTGTTTTCAATGCTTTGGGTGATATGTCTCCTTCTGTTACTCCACGACGAGGTCCCACCCGGCCTTTTTTATCCGAACCGCGTTTATAATCATAATATTCATTTGCAAAATTGGATACAACTTGTGCAAGTACCGCAAATACAAAGCACAATAATGCCGGAATCCAATAAAAACAATCTTTAAATATGGCAAGTCCTGCTGCCATTACGACTCCGGCTATTGACACCGGCAATGTGCGCAATCTTGCACATTCAATCCATATCTTGATTTTCTTCATCACTTATTCAAAGGTATTCGTGCAAAGTTAGGAACAGTTTTGTTAACTACAATAATTTTTATTATGTATTCTAAAAGCATTATATTTGTCACATGGAACAGAATGAAATAGTCAAACACATAAAACAGCAATTTTTCGTTTATAGGAACGGGATAATTGCCGATAATTTGAGACGAGCTGGTGACACGCACTCTGTAATATTCGGTCTTAACATCCCTCAGTTGCAAATTATAGCAAAGAAGGTGGGAAAAAACAAAGAAGCTGCAATTGATTTATGGGAAAACTCATCGTCTCGCGAAAGCAGAATGATAGCCCCGATGATATATCCAAAGGATGAAATGCTATTTGAAGATGCATGTAATTGGATAAACACAGTTGAAAATACAGAAATTGCCGACAATTTGTGTCACAAGCTGCTGCGTGAACTACCTTTTGCTGAATCCTTGATAATGGAGTATCATGACAAAACACGAGACATACTTCGTTATATATCATTGCGCCTTGCCATGAACCTATTGATACTTGGACGACTTGTGAATATCAATGAGATACATGTGTTTGCTCAAAATGAGGTCGAACGCAATTGCAAAATGACAATCCTTTTAGCAAAAGATATATTGGAAGAAACAAACCGTAAATAAAGTGAAAACAGTATGTATTTTTCCATCATAAATGTTTTTTATTTAATGGCAAATAATTAATTTAGCGGTAATGAAAATTAATTATTAATAAAATAGATTCAATATGGCTAGTAAAAGAGGTCTGAAAAAATCAATTATGCGTGTATGCGGAGATGTTGCAGGTGAATGTTTTTTTGCCAAAACTGATTATCCGGGCATTGATTGTGACAAATTGGACGAAATAATTTGCAATGTAGCTTTGTTGCAAGTAAGTACAATTGACAAAGTTTCGACAAAATACGAAAACACACAAGAGGTATCTGATAAAAAATCTGCAAGAAAAGCTCGTAATAAATATTTCAAGTCTTATTACAAGTCTTTAAATACGAATTTCATAGAAACTATCGAAAAATTCATTGTTGAAATGAATTCACTGCTTACTCCTGAGCAAAAAGAAGCAAACAAACAGGAAGCATAAATCACATTTGAGAAACAAGATAAGGGAGGTCCGCGCAATTCATGTAATCGGTCCTCCCTTATCTGTATAAATTATTAATTATATAAATATGCTCGACAAGAATTTAAACATATCATTATTTGAATATGATATTGCATGGTGTGATAAACAGAAAAATCTAAATAATGTTCAAAAAGCATTAGAGGCCATGCCTCATGGTGTCGATTTGGTGATACTGCCCGAAATGTTTACTACCGGATTTGTTGTTGATAAAGAAACTGCAGTTAAACTTGCCGAGCGCAATACTCAAAATACAATTAATACTATTCAGCAGTTTGCAAATAAACATAATGTAGCTATTTGTGGAAGTTTCCTTGCTAATACGGCGAGCCAACTTTACAATCGGGCTTTTTTTATTGAGCCAAACGGAGATGAAACATTCTACGACAAAAGACACTTGTTTAGAATGGGCGGTGAAACAGAAACATTCAATCAAGGCGTGACCTTTGCACCTGTGATACGTTTCAGAGGTTGGAACATAAAAATTGTAATATGTTATGATTTGCGATTCCCTGTTTGGTGTCGCAATGATTTCAATAAAAACAGTTATGACATCTTGATTGTAATTTCCAATTGGCCTAAAGTTAGAGCTTTGCCATGGAACGCATTAATCACAGCAAGGGCAATTGAAAATGAATGTTATGCATGCGGAATCAATCGACGAGGTATAGACCCGAATGGTGTGGACTACTCTGAAAACTCGTCTATGATAATTGATTACAAAGGACTTCAATGTAAAAATTCTCTTATAAACATAGATGACATTGGTTCGCTTCTAACTTATTCTCTGAGCAAGACTAACCTTGACAATTTTAGAGAAAAGTTCCCAGCATGGAAAGATACAGACAAGTTTACTATAGAATTATAATAACTTATTTTTAATCTCATCTCGCACAACTTTTACATGCATCTCACATGCCGTGCAGTCAAATGTGAGAGACAATAGCATATTGCCATTTCGCAAGAACAATTCATTCGGTAAATGCTTTTTTGGTGAATATTTCTTGCATGCACCTAATTCCCGCCTTAAGCAATAACGTGTGTGCATTACCGTTTTGTCATTAATATCATCTTTTTGCACTTCTAATGCTGGTTCAATCCTTGTAACATGATGTTCTTTATAAAATTGTTCAGCAAGATGGTTTGATACATTATCGGCATAAGTCAATGAATTGCTTATATAAGAAATATTTCTGTTCTCAGTTTTCCGATATTTGAATCTATATGTAATATTTTGAGAAACATCGAGCATTTCTACAACTTTGCGACGAAGGTCGGCCAAAATGGATTGAGGAATGAAAAATTCTCCTGCAGTGGAAATATCGTCGGCTATATATATAGTGTTGCCAGTTTTAGATAACGTCTCTCGTTGTTTTTCTTCTTGAGGGATTTTTGCCTTGTCTATAGGATGATCAACTGCAATGTGACATACGACATTATTTTGCCGTTCATCAATAGCTTCAAGAGCAACTATGTTTTTATTTACCGATAATGTGAATTTTACCTTGATTTTACGTTTAGAATTTGATTTATTCAACGCATCTTCAAATTGCTTATCAAAAGTTCGGTATAATATCGTATTTCTTGTTATATTGACATCATTTGACAAGGATAAAATTTCCCCATCGGCACGATTTACTCTAAATCCTGTATAATTTCCATCCTTGTCAAAGAAACTTAAACCATCTCCGTTACAAATTGCATGATTAGATGAAATTCTTAATATCTTATGTCGGTAATTATCAACACGGCCTATTTCTTCTCCCAATGATTTAGGAGTATTTATTGATGCAATGCTTTCCCCATTTTTCAAATTTCTTTCATCAAAGAAATAATGCGTGAATCCGCGGTTGAAACTCTTGTGTATATCAGGAGTAAAATTAATATCAATCACACCGCGTGATGAAGATTTAAAGTTATCAGGTTGTTGCAGGATGATTTTATCAAGTTTTTCCCTATAGTATGATACAACATTCCTAACATAATTTATGTCTTTTAATCGCCCTTCTATCTTGAATGAATCTATTCCGGCATTTAATAATTGCAATAAGTTGTCACTTTGGTTAAAATCCTTGAGTGACAGCAAGTGTTTGTTTTTCATCAACACATTGCCTTTAGAATCAATCAAGTCAAATGGCAAACGGCATATTTGAGCACATTCTCCCCTATTGGCACTTCGTTTTTTCAGCACTTCGCTTACTTGGCAACGGCCACTGTAGCTTACACACAAAGCCCCATGTATAAATGATTCCAATTTTACCTTTGTCGCTTGTCGTATCGCACTTATTTCATCATAACTCAATTCCCTGGCTAACACAAGTTGAGAAAATCCAACAGATTCAAGAAAAGCAGCCTTTTCAGGAGTCCTTATGTCACATTGCGTGCTCGCGTGCAATTCAATAGGAGGAATATCCATCCGCAATATTCCCATGTCTTGAATGATAAGAGCGTCAACTCCTATCTTATATAAATTCTTTATAAGTTTCTCGGCTTTGGATAGTTCATTGTCATAGATAAGCGTATTTACCGTGACATAAACTTTCACATTAAATTTATGTGCATAATTTACAACTTTGGCTATATCTTCAAGAGAGTTGCCGGCAGCACTCCTTGCTCCAAAGTTTTCAGCTCCGATATACACGGCATCTGCGCCATAATTTATGGCTTCTATGGCTGTCAGGCTATCTTTTGCCGGAGCAAGTAATTCTATTTCTCGCAATTCAACATTTGATGGCATAAAAATGAGTACCCTATATGTTGTTATTTGATTTTATTTATATCATAAGGAGTCTCTTGATATACAAAATAATTGAGCCAATTTGTAAACAACAGATTGGCATGAGAACGCCACCGTACTATGGGTCTTTTTGACGGATCATTGTTTGGATAATAATTATCTGGTATATGAGGATTCAATCCTTTTTCCAAATCTCGTTTATATTCGAAATCAAGAGTCAAAGGAGAATATTCGGAATGACCTGTTATATAAAATTCACGCCCTTCTCGCCCCATTATCATATATAATCCGCTTTCATCGCTTTCCGATATGATTTTTAATTCAGGAATTTTGGAGACATCTTCTTTCAATACTTCACCATACCGGCTGTGCGGAACAAAAAACTCATCATCAAAACCTCTGAATATGGGATTTTTCGGGTCGTTTATGTGATGCTTGAATACTCCTGATATTTTATCTTGCAACACATGTTTCTGTACGCCATAATGATAATACAATCCGGCAAGAGCAGCCCAACATATATATAGAGTAGATGTAACATGCGTTTTTGCCCAAGAAAAAATCTCTGTCAATTGTGGCCAATAATCCACATTCTCAAAGTCCACTTTTTCCACAGGAGCGCCTGTAATTATGAATCCGTCATAATTACCATACCTTATATCCTCAAATTTTTTATAAAAAGTTTCAATATGTTCCCTTGGCGTATTCTTGCTAACATGTCCGTCAATTTCTATCAAATCCATCTCGATTTGAAGCGGAGTATTTGACAAAAGTCTCAACAAGTCGGTTTCTGTCATTATTTTCAACGGCATAAGGTTAAGTATGGCAATCTTCAATGGCCTTATGTCTTGTGTTGAAGCTCGTTGTTCATCAATGACAAATATATTTTCATTTTTTAATGCCTCCACTGCAGGCAAAGAAACTGGAACTTTTACTGGCATATTAAATAAAATCTTTATGCAAAATTAAAAAATATCCATTTCATATAATAAAAAAACCTGCCTCGATTACTCTTTGGCAGGTCTTTTATAAATAACTTTACTAATCAAAATTTTTATGTACGTCTGTACTTCGCAGTGGATAACGTAAATAGATTAAACTTTAGAAAAAGTTAGTGTTGTTTGAAGCTTATTTGTCTTTTTTGTCAATATGACTGGAAAATTGGACTTCGGTTTAATCTCATGAGTTGATTTAACATGAATTTAACAATTTCGTCCTGTTTAACCAAATAAATACCTGAAAGCTTCTTCTACTTTTCCCACTTGTACTACCTTGATGTTGAATTTGTCAAGATTTATCCCTTTGTCATTATTCTTCGGAATCAAGATGTTTTTAAATCCGAGTTTTTCGGCTTCTGCTATTCGTTGATCTACTCTTGTAATTTGTCTTATTTCTCCCGATAATCCCACTTCTCCCGACATGCATGTTTCGCGTAATATGGGAGAATCAATATTTGATGATAATATGGCACTTATTACCGCAAGGTCAAGAGCCGGATCGCAGACTTTAATACCTCCTGCGATATTGAGAAATACATCTTTTTGAGCCAATTTAAAACCCATGCGTTTTTCAAGAACAGCCAAAAGCATATTCATGCGTTTTGAGTCAAATCCTGTCACAGAACGTTGAGCCGTTCCGTAAGCAGCTGTGCTTACGAGGGCTTGTACCTCTATTAAAAATGGCCTTATGCCTTCTAATGTGACTCCTATCGATACACCCGACATATTTTCAAGATTTTGAGACATCAACATTTCAGAAGGATTTTTCACTTCCCTCAGGCCATTCTGTTTCATTTCATAGATTCCGATTTCTGAAGTACTTCCAAACCGATTCTTGATTGCTCGCAGAATCCTATATAAATAATGCCTGTCTCCTTCAAATTGCAATACAGCATCAACTATGTGCTCAAGGACTTTTGGTCCGGCAAGACTGCCTTCTTTGTTTATATGACCAATTAATATTACCGGTGTGTTAGTCGTTTTAGCAAATTTCAACAATGCAGAAGCACATTCTCTTACTTGAGCCACACTTCCTGCTGCGGATTCAAGGTTTTCTGTCGCAATAGTTTGAATTGAATCAATAATTATCAAGTCGGGACTACTGTTATTTATACTTTCAAAGATGGATTCAAGAGACGTTTCACACACTATGTAACATTCACATCCATCTCCATAGCCTCCTATCCTATCGGCTCGCATCTTTAATTGCTGAACGCTCTCTTCTCCCGATACATATAATACCTTTCGGCTTCTTATTCTTAACACATTTTGCAACACTAGTGTAGATTTGCCTATTCCTGGCTCACCTCCTATCAAAACAATAGACCCTGGGACAAGTCCGCCGCCAAGCACTCTGTTTAATTCTCCACTTGGCAACGATATTCGGACTTCGTCGCTTGACTTTATATCTGATATTTTTACAGGAGAAACATTTCTATTATCCTGTCTTGAAGCTGCTTTTCCCGATTTAACGGAAATATTTTCTTCTACATATGTGTTCCATTCTCCGCAGTTAGGGCACTTGCCTATCCACTTGGGGGAATCTGCACCGCAATTGGAACACACATATACAGTCTTTAACTTCATTTATGGCTTTATTTTTTAGTTATCTGTTGCCTTCGAAATTCGCTTATTGTTATTGCCGCAGCCATACCCACGTTTAAAGATTCGGATGTAGCTTCTCCTGCCGGGAAAGACGGAATCAACAATCTGCTATCTACATATTTGGCCAATTTTGGAGAAATTCCTCGGCCTTCGTTGCCAAAAATTAAAAAACCTACATTTTTCAAATCTGTTTTGTAAATGTTTTTACCATCAAGGAATGTCCCATATACAGGCATGTCGGGATATTCAGTAAACAATTGTTCAAGGTCGCAATATGTTACGTTTACTCTCGATATTGCCCCCATCGTAGCCTGTATTACTTTGTGATTATATACATCAACGGTGTTTTTGCTACAAAACACATTGTGAATGCCAAACCAATCGCATATCCTCAAAATTGTGCCTAGATTTCCTGGATCTTGAATATTGTCGAGCACGACATTCAAACTTGTTTTTACTATATTCTCGTCAATTTTTCGTTCAGGAATGTCATATACAGCTATCACATCTGATGCCGTGCTTAATTGAGACATGCGTTGCATCTGTTGACTATTTGCGAATGTTATTTTATTCAGATGTCCGCTATGTCCATTTTGTTCATACCATGTGCGAGTTGCAATGATCATTCTGCAATTAAAGTATTCCCAAGTATCTCTTACACACTTTGTCCCTTCTACGACAAAGCAGTTCTCTTCTTCTCGTTGCTTTTTTCGAGATAAAGATGCAACATATTTAATTAAGTTGTTTGTAACGCTTTTTACTTCCATAAATTTGTGATATTATATGCAAAGATAATATTATATCATACAGGAACGACAAGCATGGCTGTGTCGGAATGAAATAACATTTTATGAGCTATGCTCGGCTTGAAAAGTCTGGAAAATATATTCTTTTTCTTGTTAGGGATTACTATCATGTCTATATTTTCTTTTTTCACAAACACATCGAAATCATCAATAAAATCAGAGTCAGTTATATATTTAGACTTGAAATTGTATATGGGATAGTGTCTCTTGCAGTAATTCAACAGAATTTCCAAACTTTCGACAACTGATTGACCTTTACTTTCTACTATTGGTATAATCGTTACATCAAGTCCGTCATAATTGAACATATTGGAAAATATGTCAAACGAAAGGAGGTCTTGCTGGTTTAAATTGCTGAAAAATACTACGTTTTTTACATCCTTTATATTATTAATTGACAAATTTTCAGGAACTGTAAAGACAGGGAATTTACCTGCATCAAGGACTTCTGCTGTCACGCTGCCTAACAAGTCTGTTTCTTTTTTGCTTTTTCCTCTGGTTCCCATGACAATCACGAAAGGATTCAGCTCTTTTGAATAATTGATTATTTCACTCTCCGGAATCCCTTCAGTCACTATACAGGTAAAATCGGCTTGTGGAAATTTGCCTTCCGAGATATTTTTAGAAACTACTTTTTTAAAATCTTCCATTTTATTCTTGGCAATACGTTCAAGTTCAGCCCGACTTTTAACAGTTTCAGGTTCCTCTTGGTATTCATCGCTTTCAAAAGGTAAAATACTTGAATATTGAGCATCTAAATAGGTGTGAAATAATACTACGTCACTTTTATTGGCATTTGCAAATTCAAATCCCACCTTACATGCCTTAAGTGAATATTCCGAGAAATCGACAGGTATCATGACACTATGACCTTTCAAATCACCTTCTTGATATGGCGACATTATAGATGAAGATTCTATAATTTTCAAAGCCAATGGTAGGTCCTCCTCATGTATTCTTATTCTTACCCCCGAAGAAATGACAGGCTGGATAAGGTTCACATTATGCAAAACTGTTTCAATGCCTTCTTTCTCCAACAATGTCTTTAGAATTACGGCTTTTTCATAAGAATGAATAGCCACTGTGATCAATTTGCCCTGCTTTGCCATATTATGTGATGTTTATGCAATTTGTAAATCTTAATACAAAAAAGGCGGAAATTATATATAGTCATAATCCCGCCTTAAATATTTTATACAAAAAACACGCAATATTTATGATTCCTTATTTTGTTTCTTTTCAAGAATTTCAATTGCCATATCATAAATTTGCGTATCGTCTAGAATTACTATTCCTCCATCAGGCCCTGGTTCTATGTGTAGTCCACAATTCTTTCCATACTCATAATTAGTACCTCCAAAATAGTTGCGCACAGTTTGAACTGTTACATTCAACTTGTCTGCAATTTCACGCATGGAACCATCGGGAAGGCTGTCTTTGATGCGACGGAGTTCATTAAAAGAAATTGTTTTTGTCATGATACTTTCTATTTTAGTTGTTAATACTATGAAATATTCGATGATTTTATTATGGTATAAATATAGAGTTTTTGTTTGTATCTGCCAAACAAAATATAATCTTTTTTACTTAATTATGTAAAATATGATTGAAATGATTAAGAGTAACAAAAAATTGAATAATGTGGAATATGTCAATATTTGTGTATCGGCATTTGTAAATTGCTTATTTGAAACATCATTCATTACGTTAGTTTGCAATGTTTTTTGATAAAGCAATGAAACAATCCATCCAAACAGTATTCCCAACAAACCTCCGCATATTATATCTCCCGGGAAATGCACCCCCAGATAGATACGGCTATATGATACAAGAATGGCCCATAGTAGTATCATCCACGAAAAAAATTTGTTTCGAAACACCATTAGAAGCAACATTGCCACGCCAAATGAATTAGCAGCATGGCTGCTAACGAATCCATACATGCCACCTCTGTAATCATTTACTACATGTACCATATCGGCAAGCATTGGATTGCGTGTAGGTCGAAGTCGGCAAACGATATCTTTTATCAATCCAGAAGAGATTTGGTCGCATAATGTTATTGTCAGGGCAATACCGACAATTAACAAAATCCCCATTTTCCAATGTTTCTTAAAACTGACATATAATAAAGCAAGAATCATTGGTATCCATGCAAATTTGCCTGTTACAAGCCAAAAAAATTCGTCAAAAAAATTATTATGGCATCCATTCAGTAAACAGAACAACTCAATGTCCAATTCTTCCAAATATTGAATCATATCTATTTTATAAAAGGATTATAACTTTTTTCATCACCTATGGTGGTACTTCCTCCATGACCACACAGCACTAACGTTTCTTCGGGCAAAAAGAACAATTTGTTTTTAACGCTGTCCATTAGCTGAGTGTAATTTCCACCAGGCAAGTCGGTTCTACCTATGCTTTGCAAGAATAATGTATCACCTACGAAAACAAGATTTGAATCTTTTGCATAAAATGAAAGACCTCCTCGTGTGTGGCCTGGCGTTTCCATTACAATGATATGTTCATTATCAAGTTCTAAAACATCCCCTTCTTTCAAGTCGACATCGGCAGTGACTGAAGGTAATGCAAATTTAAAACCAAACATTTCAGCTTGTTGCGACAATAATAATCCCAATTGTGCATCCTTGGCACTTGCATGGATTTTGGCATCATATTTTTCTGACACATATTTGGCCGATGCTGCATGATCAAGATGCATGTGTGTAAGTAATACTTTTTTTATGTCAAGCTGTAAAGAATTCACAAAGTCGTCAAAGTGATGACGCTCTTCATCATCAAACATGCCTGGGTCTATAACTATGGAATTTTTACTGTCTTCATTCCATAAGATATATGTATTCTCTTCAAAAGGATTGAATGTTAACTTGGAAACTTTCATTTGATATTACTTATATTTGGACATATAGGACCTTTTTTGTTTCAAAATATGGCTCGTCGAAATATTCTTTCAAATCATTTACAAGCGACACTTTTTTCACATTCTTAATTTCATCTTGCAAATCACCGCCTTTGAGACATATAAGACCGTTAGGCAATGAATTTATACATTCGCGCGAAATCAATTTTCTTACCAATGGAATCATGTCATTTAAATCCATTACAGCCCTACTCACTACGAAATCAAAAGAACCCTTTACCTCCGACACATCCCCGTGTTGAAATGAAACATTGCCAAGTTTAATTTTGTCGGCAATATCTTGTGCCACCTTAATCTTCTTGCCAATTCTGTCAACCAAGTGGAATTTAACATTCGGAAACATTATTGCAAGAGGTATTCCCGGGAATCCACCACCCGTACCTAAATCAAGTATCGAACTACCTTTCTTGAAATCAATAAACTTAGCAATTCCCAATGAATGCAATATGTGATTTACATATAGGTTATCAATATCCTTTCGCGAAATGACATTTATTTTCGCGTTCCATTCGGGATATAATTCTCCCAATGCTTTATATTGTTCGATTTGATTAGGTGTTAATTGCTTGAAATATTTTGTTATTACTTCTATCATTTTAATCTATTTAAATATTTATGTAAATAAGACCGGTTATTTATATATGGAGAAAGTTGCTCATAATCGAGGGTTATATTTGTTTCTCCAACACTGAAACATGCTATTTCATATATTGCATAATTCCATGTTATTCCTGTTTCATCAAAATAAAAATTATCGGTTACTGTTATATTGTCAAGATTGAAATAACCAAGATTCATTAATGAATCCTCGTCATTTATGTTAAGTGTAACAAGTAATTTATTTTTCAACAATTCTGAAACGTTTTGCAGATCATCTTCTTGAAACAAATCGAATATTTCAATTTTTTTCAAACTATCCAAATCAAAACTATAATAATTATGGGCACTCATAGTTTCCATTTCGTCTCTAAAGGAAATCTCATGACGACAAAATGTAGCAAGGCCGTTTTTATTATATATGACTTTAATATCTATGTTTGTCATGTAATTTGTTATGTTCTTGCCTAAAGACTTGCTGTATTCAACTTCATCAATTGATTCACCGTATCGCAAAATTGTCATTTTTGACAATTCCTCAAGAGCATTGGGGATGCTGATAATTTTCTCATTATCTACATTCAATACATTTTTTATGTATAAATCTTGGATGGCAGTTGATACGGAATCAATATCCTGAAATTCTGGATATTCACAATAGATATTTACTTTAACATTACATTGCTTGGTGCCACTGTGTTTGAAACTCGTCGAATCATTATACGACATGCTGACGACATGTATACTGTCCATATCATCAACATTATTCTCCGAAATACCTTGTCGGCCACAGCCAGTAGTTATGTTAAAAATCAATATTAAACCGGCAACGATGCATGTATGTTTGGCAATCATATTATTACACAATCTTACATTGAGATAAAGGTAATATAAAATTATTGAACTGGAAAATTTAGCGTAATTAAATTTTTATTCCGAAATTAGCACAATAATTGATGGCATTATGGCTCTATTAGGAAAACTAAATGAATTACAAATTAACCGAAGGACTGATTTCGGGCTATACCTTTCTGATGACAAAGGCAATGAAATATTATTGCCAAATAAATATGTGACTCATGACATGCACATAGGTGACAGAATCAATGTATTTGTATACAAGGATTCTGAAGATCGCATTGTTGCTACAACTCAAATGCCGATTGCACAAGTGGGAGAATTTGCTTTGTTACGAGTCAATGCCGTGAATGAAATTGGTGCATTTTTGGACTGGGGATTGCCAAAAGATCTACTTGTTCCATTCAGGGAACAAAAGGTAAAAATGGAAACCGGGCGGTCATATATAGTATATGTATATGTCGATAACGCATCTGACCGAATTGTCGCCTCTTCAAAGATAAACAAATTCTTAAACAACGTTCCTATAAAATATAACGTTGGTGATTCGGTTGACATTCTTATCGTGCAAAAAGTAGACATAGGGTTCAAAGTGATCATTGACAATCTATTTTGGGGTGTAATTTATTCAAATGAAGTATTCAAAGAAATCAATATTGGCGACCGTATACCGGCATTTATTAAAAACATACGCGAAGATGAAAAAATTGATGTTACATTGAGCGATCGCATCGACCGCAGAATAATGGAACTTGCCGATAAGATATTGATGTATTTAATGAATAATAATAAAACAATGCACCTGACCGATAAGTCAGACCCCGAAGAGATAAAAAACATCTTTGAATGCAGCAAAAAAGATTTCAAAAAAGCTTTAGGGCATTTATATAAGAAAAAATTAGTATTGTTATTTCCCGATTATGTGAAAATGGCATAATCCATACAAATATATATGAAAAATGACGGTATATCAATGATTTGGATTGTACCGTCATTTTTCATGTTGGCATGAACGCCCAACAAATCAAGCAGGATAGATCATATTCTCATCGGAGATATGCTCTAATATTTCGACAAGAAATTTTCGAGCTTCCCAATTGGCCATAGGCAGGTTGTTCAACATGTAATTGCCACAATCATGTGCCGACGCGCCTGGAATCTCGCCATCATAAGTCGTTATGAACGCAAACATCTCTTTTGTCAAGTCTATTATGTCCCGAGGTTCCAAATCTCCTTCAAGCAACAAATAGAATCCGGTGCAACAACCCATTGGTCCAAAATATATGACGCGGTTACCCCACTCTTGATGATTTCGTAAAAAAGTGGCACCAAGATGTTCTATCGTATGTATAGCCGCTTGACCTATGGCTGGTTCACGATTAGGCTCTTTCATTCTTATGTCAAATGTTGTCACTATGTCTCCATTTTTTAAATGGTCTTTTCTTGAGGTATATATACCTCTAAGCAATCGCGTATGATCAACTTTAAAACTATCAATTTTTTCCATACCTTGATTTTTTCATGCTTTAAGACGGTTCAACAATTCTTTTATTATTTCAAATGTGTGTTCAGGAGCTTCACTCCAAAAATCATCATATTGTTTTGCATTATTGTGACCGGCTCCAGGAGAATCACTAATGACACGCATGCAAAATATTGGCACTTCTTTTTTTGAACAAACATGTGCTATTGCAGCCGATTCCATGTCCACAGCTAATACTTCGGGGAAATGAGATTTAATCTCTTGTACTTTCGCTATACTATCGATAAATGTATCACCAGAACATAGCAACCCATGTCTCATGTTGTCATTATCAGGCAACAATGACGATATTTCGGCATCTGATGTAAAATATATCGGCATTCCTGCGGCTTGTCCGTATTTAGTTCCGGGACCACACCACACATCATGATAAGAAATTTTATCTGCAACCACTATGTCCATGACATTTATACTCGAATCAGCTGCTCCGGCAACTCCGGTACTTATTACCATGTCGGGCTTATATTCCTCAAGCATCAATAAAGTAGATATGGCGGCATTTACTTTCCCTATGCCGCATTCCATGGCGACAATATCATGCCAGCCTATGCGACCCGTATGAAAATGGCAACCCATTTTGTTTTCAACTTCATGAGAATCCATCAAAGGCAGCAACAATGCCAGTTCCTTGCCCATTGCAACAATTATTCCTATACGCATATTTTTATATTTGTCTTGTGCTTATCATATCAATGGTAAAATTAATAAAATTGTTACATTTGCAATAATCAAATAGGCTTAAATAAAATGTTACCTAACATAGAAATCGACAATAAAATATTGGAAGCATGTCCAAACATGCAGATAGGACTGATAAAAGCTAATGTTGTCAACGGTCCTACTCATGATGATTTATGGGAAATCATAACTTCTGAAGAACAAGAAATATTAAATACATACTTATTATCTGACATAAACAAACGTCCGGCCATAGTCGGAACCCGTTCTTTGTACAAACATCTCGGGAAAGATCCTAATCGATATCGAGTGGCAAGCGAGGCGTTATGCCGACGAGTGGTGCGCAAGCTCGGGTTATATCGTATAAACGCTCTTGTTGACTTAATCAACCTTGTGTCAATGAAAAGTGGGTATCCCATAAGCGGATTGGATGCTGATAAAATTGCAGGTAATACATTGACAATGGGTGTCGGCCGACATGATGAGACATATCATGGCATCGGGAGAGGCCTGCTCAACATTGAAGGTCTTCCTGTTTACAGGGATAAAATAGGAGGAATCGCTTCACCCACAAGCGACGAAGAGCGCACAAAAATAACTTGTGACACGACAAATGTGCAAATTAACATTAACGCATTTGCTCCTGAAATGCCTTTAGCACAAACTATGGAATGGTGCATTGATTTAATGAAACGTTTTGCCAATGCATCTATGATAGAACAAGATATTTTTACACCAATTAATAAATAAAACCGAATGAAGCTCCTAAAAGTCATACCCGACAACCCCAATGAACGTTTCATTGACATGGCTGTCGATGCCTTAAACAACGGAAGGCTCATAATATACCCTACCGATACATTATATGCTCTTGGATGTGATGCTTTAAACAACAATGCAGTTGAAGAGATATGTAAAATAAAAGGCATTAAATCAGAAAAAACAAATCTTTCGATAATATGTGAAAGCATCAGTCAAGCTGCTGAATATTCTCGTATAAACAATGTTGTATTTGCTCTAATGAAGAACAATCTACCAGGCCCGTTCACATTTATTCTGCCTGCCCTGTCTCAGCTTCCTAAAGCATTCAAGAAGCGTAAAGCTGTAGGTATACGCATTCCGGACAACAATATAGCCATGGAGCTTGTCAAGAAGTTAGGTCATCCCATAATGACGACCTCAATAAAATATGACGATGATGATTATGGTTGCGAACCGGAACTGATAGCAGAAAATTATACAAACATGGTGGATGTTATAATCGATGCCGGAAGAGGGAACTTGACGCCTTCAACAATAGTCGACTGCACGACCGATGAATATGAAATAACACGAGAAGGCAAGGGTATCTTGCAATAGGAATTCTATGCCGACGTTGTTTACATTATGCCTGTATACATATACCCTTCAAGTTGAATTGGTTCTCTACCGCTTACTGTGAGTGTAATAGTGGCTTCAAAATTTCCATTCATATTACTTTCTTTCTTGTCATAACAACTGAAATGAATGGTTCCTGATGCTGATTTATAAGACGTATCTTCAAAACTAATCAATGCAACATTTATATCCTCTTTCCACATACTTTTAAATATAGAATCAAGCGGAGTATATGATAAATCATCCAAAGCTGAAGTGTAAGAAAATAAGTATGACTGTCCGTCTACCAATTTATCTACCTTGAAATTTTTTATATACAACTTCAATGAATATTCGGTACTGCC
The DNA here is from genome assembly GCA_944321705.1 of uncultured Muribaculaceae bacterium. Lineage (GTDB taxonomy): Bacteria > Bacteroidota > Bacteroidia > Bacteroidales > Muribaculaceae > Avimuribaculum. The sequence continues at coordinate 17,967 of CALUMG010000007.1, forward strand.
ATTATTTCCTTTTGCAGGCTCCAAATGCGAACTAATAATCAACACAGGAGTTATATCGACGATTTTATCTCCGATATAAAAATTATCACAATATAATTCTGCCCGTGGAGAATGTCCCCATAAAGGAAATAAATAACTTTCCCTGTCGATATATTCCTTTCCGTTTATTGTTGCGGTGCAGTAATTTGGGGACAGAAAATATCCATTCTCATCCTTTTCACAACTTGTCATGGCAAGTATTATGACACATGGCAGTATTATTTTCGTCAATACTTTGTTTTTCATAAGTGCAAAACGACTACAATACATAATTACATTAGGCCTGGATCTCCAAAGTTACAGATATGGATAAAACGACAAGAGACTGACATATAGTCAGTCTCTCTATATTAGCCACATCAAAGGATGCGATGAAACTCCGATAATCAGGTTTTGAGGTCTTCCGTCCTTTGTAATCCGCTGTGCCATAATTGACAAACTCGTGCGAGTTGCGGCCCGCCATTGGAATAGAAAGATTGTCTCGGCATTTCATATAAATTTGATGAGTTTCCCAATCTACTTTGATGTGGTATCGTTCATCTTTCTAATGCAAATATAACCAATTGCAATAAATTGTACAAATAAAGAGGCTTATAATTTCAGCAAAATGTCAATTATTTTATCCAATTTAACTTTTATTAAGCAGCGTTTTGCCAGATTATGTAAGCCTTCAGTTGGGATGAATATCACATCATATTCATGCTTCCCAAACTAATTTTAGCATAAAAAAGCTGTTCCGCTGAAAAAAGCGAAACAGCTTTTTAATTATGAAAGATCAATTTCTTTATTTTACTTTTTCAACTATAGCCTTGAATGCTTCCGGATTGTTCAAAGCCAAATCGGCAAGAACTTTACGGTTAATTTCAATACCTGCATTATGGAGCAATCCCATTAATTTGGAATATGAAAGTCCTTCAAGACGAGCTGCAGCATTAATACGCTGAATCCACAAGGCACGGAAATTGCGTTTTTTGTTTTTGCGGTCACGATAAGCGTAAGTTTGTCCTTTTTCCCAAGTATTCTTGGCAACGGTCCACACATTCTTACGGCATCCATAGTTACCTCTTGTAAGTTTTAAGATTTTTTTCCTGCGTGCTCTTGAAGCAACATGATTTACTGATCTTGGCATTTTTTTTAATGTTTTTGAATGTCAGCGGCATTTTTTGCTCTTTCTTTGCTGAGACATTCGGTTAATAAAATAATTTGATTAAATAAAAATCGTTAACGCATTTTGAAATTTGTGGTTCATTGGATGAATTACTTCATTGCCAACAATTTCCTTACATTTGATGCATCAGCTGTATCGATTACAGTAAAGTAACCTAAATTTCTTTTGCGTTTTGTCGATTTCTTAGTCAAGATGTGGCTTTTATAAGCATGTTTTCTCTTGATCTTTCCCGTTCCGGTAAGGATAAACCTTTTTTTGGCACCGGAATTAGTCTTAATCTTTGGCATTTTAACTTTAAACTTTTAATATGATTTATAATTACAGCCCAAGGCACTTACAAGCCCGAGCTTTCTACATCAACAATTAATTATTTTGCTTTCTTTGGAGTAATCATTATTGTCATTCTCTTTCCTTCCAAAACAGGCATCTGTTCAACCTTTCCAAATTCTTCAAGGTCGTTTGCAAAACGAAGCAATAACACTTCACCTTGTTCTTTGAACAAAATCGATCGACCTCTAAAGAACACATACGCTTTCACTTTCGCCCCTTCTTTTAGGAACTCCATTGCATGTTTTAATTTAAAGTTATAGTCGTGATCATCGGTTTGAGGGCCAAAACGAATCTCTTTTACGACTACTTTTGTCGATTTTGCTTTTTGTTCTTTCAGACGCTTGCGTTGCTGATACAAGAACTTCTGGTAATCGAGAACACGACATACTGGCGGATTAGCGTTTGGCGAAATCTCAATCAGGTCGCATTCCATTTCATCAGCTATCCTCATAGCTTCATCTATGGAATACACTCCGTTCTCCACATTATCACCTACAAGCCTTACTTCTCTTGCACGAATTTGCTCGTTGATTGCATGAGAGTCCTTTTCTTTGTCGTTCTTACGACTCTTGGCCTGATTGTTGTTTCCGTCATTGTTTGGCTTCTTTGGGCCAGTCCATAATGGTTTTTTCTCCATCCAATAAAATTAAAAATTTGTCATTTTCTCAATTTCTTGAGCAAAGTTGTCTGCAAAGGTAGTAATTTTTTGTGAACCTGTATCACCTTCTCCTTGTTTTCTTACAGAAACTTCCTCATTCTGTGCCTCTTTTTCTCCTACAATGAGCAAATATGGTATTCTTTTTAATTCGTTATCACGAATTTTCTTACCGATTTTCTCATTTCTATCATCTACAAATGCTCGAATATCTTTTTCTGACAATATTCTCACAACCTTTTGCGCATAATCGTTAAATTTCTCGCTTATAGGCAAAATAACTACTTGGTCGGGAGCAAGCCACAAAGGCAATTTGCCTGCCGTGTGTTCAAGAAGTACGGCGACAAAACGTTCCATAGAGCCAAATGGAGCCCTGTGAATCATTATAGGACGATGCTTTTTGTTATCGGCCCCTGTATATTCAAGACCAAAACGCTCAGGCAAGTTGTAATCCACTTGAATTGTACCAAGTTGCCATCTACGACCTATGGCATCTTTTACCATGAAGTCCAGTTTCGGTCCATAAAATGCAGCTTCACCAAGTACGGCTTTAGCTTTCAAGCCTTTTTCTTCGCAAGCCTCTATGATTGCGCGTTCAGCTTTCTCCCAATTTTCATCACTTCCTACATATTTTTCTTTATTGTTAGGATCGCGAAGTGAAATTTGAGCTTCGTAATTATCAAAGTTTAATGCTTTGAAGATATAGAATATGATATCCATTACTTTCAAGAACTCTCCTTTCAACTGTTCGGGAGTACAGAAAATATGGGCATCATCTTGCGTAAAACCTCTCACGCGTGTCAATCCGTGCAATTCACCACTTTGTTCATATCTGTATACCGTTCCAAATTCTGCAAAACGCAGAGGGAGATCCTTGTATGATCTTGGAGATACCTTATAAATTTCGCAATGGTGAGGGCAGTTCATTGGCTTTAAGAAATACTCTTCACCTTCTTCCGGAGTGTGAATCGGCTGAAATGAATCTTTTCCGTATTTTGCATAGTGTCCAGATGTTACATACAACATCTTATTGCCTATATGAGGAGTTATGACTTGGAGATAGCCATAGCGTTTCTGAATCTTTCTCAAGAATTGTTCAAGCCTGTCTCTCAACGCAGCACCTTTTGGCAACCATAACGGGAGACCCGGTCCTACATTTGCGGAAAATGCAAACAATTCCATTTCCTTGCCCAACTTGCGGTGATCGCGTTTTTTAGCCTCTTCGAGCATGGCCAAATATTCATCGAGCATTTTTTTCTTTGGGAATGTGATTGCATACACACGCAGCATTTGTTTGCGATTTTCATCTCCGCGCCAATAAGCTCCGGCAAGAGATAAAACCTTAATAGCTTTTATGTAACCCGTGTTAGGCAAATGAGGGCCTTTGCACAGGTCTGTAAAAGAACCTTGCGTATATGTTGATATGTGACCGTCTTCAAGGTCATTAATCAATTCACACTTATATGTTTCTCCGCGGCTTTTGAAGAATTCCAAAGCGTCGGCTTTTGAAATTTCTTTTCTGACTACATCTTCTTTTTTTGCGGCCAGTTCAGCCATTTTAGCTTCAATCTTCGGGAAATCGGCACTTGTAATATTATTTTCTCCCGGATCAATGTCATAATAAAATCCGTTCTCTATTGCCGGGCCGATACCAAATTGAATTCCTTTATACAATTCTTGAAGAGCCTCTGCCAGCAAATGTGCCGATGTATGCCAGAAAGCATGTTTGCCTTCCGGATCATCCCACTTGAATAGTTTTATCTCGCCATCGTTACAAATCGGCCTTGAGATATCCCACTCTTCTCCATTTAACGTTGCAGCCAACACATCCTGTGCCAATCTGCTACTGATACTTTCCGCAATTTGATGAGGAGTTATTCCATCTTCAAATTGCTTTACGCTTCCATCAGGGAATGTAATATTAATCATTTTTATCTATGTTTTTTCGCTGTGCCATACAACAACACAGCATTGTTTAAATCGACCGCAAATTTATACAAATCTTTAAAAATAAAGAATTATTTTATTAAAATTTATACCCACTTTTTCGCCATAGTGAATCAATAAAAAGTACCCACATAAATTCATCAATTAGTCATACGTTTTAACACGTTGTAGGATGGAAGTATTCCAAGTTCTCCAGCCTTACTCAAATCCTCTATACCTCTGTCTTTATTTCCCAAACGCAAATAGACAAGGCCCCGATTATAGTAAGCTTCCCCGAAGTCGGGCTTCATTTCAATCGCTTGTGTATAGCAACTTATCGCAGAAGTCATATCTTGTAATTCCATATACATGTTTCCTTTGTTAAATACAGCATATACATTTCTTGGAGATAATTCTATAGTCTTATCAAGATCTTCTATTATTTTCTGTATTGTATAGCTTGTCTTACGTTCCCTGAGCATTGCTTCTCCGTTAAAACCGCCAACATCTGTCGGGGGGACTCCCATGCTGCCGGCCATAGGCAATGTCGAGGTGTTATTATCATCTGCACTGTTTATGTCGGTCATCATCTGCATGTATCTTGCATAAGAACGTCCCATATAAGCAAGAGAGAAATTCGGACTCAGCTCTATCGCCCGTGTAAAGTCGGCAATGGCTTCTTCATGATTTTTTACTGTCATGAAATCCATGGCACGAGCGAAGTAATCAATAGAACGGGCCTCGGAGGTCGAAAGCAATCCATTATAATACTCTATTGACTTGAAATGAGAATTTATCTGATCCTCATACAGGCTGAAATTTTTATTGCTCAACAGCAATACGAAAGGCAGAAGACGCGACGTATTGAGATCGGTAATTTCTTTTATGTAATATGTCTTTTCAACCACGGCGTCACTTCTGTCATAATATGATAAGAAGAACATAGGCTCCAAGTCTATCTTGAAATTATTATCTTGTATGCGACCTCGTGTTTTACTTTCATACTGAGGTTTTATTTCATCGTCGTTTTCAACAGTCAGCAAAGTGTTGAATTTATTCATCACGGCAGCAGTGCTCTCTTCAGGAGCTTTTGTGCCAGCGGCTTCATCCGATTCTTCATATTTAGCCAAATCTTTCTTTTGACGGCTCAACCTTCGCGCTTCATTATAATCACGTTCGCCTCCAGTCATATCACCAATTAAGCGTTTACATTCGCTACGCGTATATAGACCGGATTCAAAATCAGGAAATTTGTCAAGAACCACATCAAGATCGGATATTGCATCCTTATATTGACCGGTTTTGTAATAAAGCAAAGCCCTATTATATCGAGCGAGGAAATTATCGGGATCACTTCTAAGCACATAGCTAAAATCGTTTATGGCCTTGTTGTTGTCGCTTACTTCCGTGCGAAGCAGTCCCCTGTTGAAATATGCTGTAACATTGGTCGGATCGAGAGTGATTGCATAATCATAGTCGGACATGGCTCCAAAATAATCGTCAAGATGATATTTTATATATGCCCTGTTTATGAAATAACCGGCATAATGCGGCTCAAGTTTTATAGCTTCGTTCATGTCATCCAAGGCCGCTTTAAAATCTTTTTTATACGACATGTTTATTTCAGACCGCATGACAAACGCTCCAGCATGGTTTTTACTTATTTCAATGCTCTTGTCAATATCATCCAATGCTTGGATGGTATCACCTTTTGCCAAAAACAATTGAGCCCTGCCAAGGTATGCATTTTCATAATTGGGATAAATAGATAATAATTTTTCATACGATTCCCCGGCATCATCATAAAGCCCCAACACTTCTTCACACACAGCTTTGTTCATCAAAAACACCTTGTGCTCAGGCATTTGTTCCAATCCTTTGTCATAATCGGCAATTGCACCTTTATAGTCATGCATTGTTTGTCGTGCAATTCCGCGTACCTGATAAGCGTCTATGATAAACGGATTACGTTCTATGGCAAGAGAACAATCCTCTTCAGCTCCTATATAATCTTCAAGTTCCAGTTTCGCTATTGCACGATAAAAGTACGGGTCAGCCAAATATGGCTTGGCTTTAATTACTTGATTGAAATATTGTATTGACAATATGTAATCTTCAAAATACAAGGCATTACGACCTATATTCATTACTTGGTCGGTATTTATTTGCGCCTTCAATGTCCCATGAGCAATTATTACCAATAAAATCATGAACATGCGACATGGCAAATACATTTTTATATTATATAGCAGCATAACTAATAGACAGTGATTAACATTTGTGCGCGATAGGGAATCTTGTTGCAGTGCATTTGAACATCCTTTCAGCACACTTGAAAAAAGAATTTAGATTCGACAATTAATTTTACAAAGATAATGAAAGTTATGTGCAATGAAAAAAATGAATTTGTGCTTTTCCCTTTGTGGTTTTAATTAAATCCCCATTGTTTAAAAATAATTATTAAAAATCATATAAAATATTCCATAAACACTATTTAATCGGCCACAACGTGGCAAGCTGAAGTTTTATACATTTAAAGATGCAAATCAATACATATTATGTACATTAATATATTTTTAGGTGCGACATGATTGTTAAATACCACATTTGACGTATATTTGTAATGATTTTTCAATTTTCACATCAATATCATGCTCATCATCGGAATCGCCGGAGGAACCGGATCAGGTAAAACAACTGTGGTGAATAAAATCATGGCTCGCTTGCCCAAAGGCGAAGTCGGGGTTATTTCTCAAGATTCTTATTATAAAGATTCAAGCCATATTCCTGTTGAAGATAGGCAAAAAATAAATTTTGACGAGCCGGCGGCTTTTGATTGGGAATTACTTCTCAACCATTTACATCAATTGAAAAGTGGCAAATCTGTGGAAATGCCTACTTACTCATATCTCACCTGCACTCGCCAAAAGGAAACCATTCATCTTGAACCTCACGATGTTGTCATGCTTGAAGGCATTTTGGTCTTTTCCGATTCGCGACTGCGTGACATGATGGATATAAAAGTTTTCGTGGACGCTGATGCCGATGATCGTCTTGTAAGGGTAATATATCGTGACTGCATTGAACGAGGCAGGACTCCTCAAATGGTAATAGACAGATACGAACGTGTCCTAAAGCCTATGCACACGATTCATATAGAACCGGCTAAACGGTATGCCGACTTGATTGTTCCTCAAGGTGGCAACAATGAAGTGGCAATTAATTTACTAACCGACTACATAAAAAGTCGTTTGAAAAAGAGATAATTATACTCTTGATATAAAATCATTTATACTACACAGCAAAGTATATGAAAATAAAATGGTTTGATTGCATATCAAGCATTAAAGAAAAAAAAACAGAAGAAGAACAACTTAAAGTCGAAGCCGAATCATCTAATGGTGAAATGGTGCTTAGGACTGAAGATTTGGTGAAAAAATATCGTCAACGCACTGTTGTCAATCATGTATCCATAAATGTGAAACAAGGGGAAATTGTAGGACTGCTTGGTCCAAACGGAGCAGGCAAGACTACCACCTTTTACATGACAACAGGATTGATAACACCTAATGAAGGAAAAATATTCCTAAATAATCATGACATAACAAAATTCCCAGTATACAAGCGTGCACAATATGGCATAGGGTATCTTCCGCAAGAACCATCTGTATTCAGGAAGTTGAGTGTTGAAAACAACATACGCACAGTACTGGAAATGACAAACACTTCTCCGGAATATCAAAAGGAAAAATTGGAAAGCCTACTCTCTGAATTCAGAATCCAAAAAGTAAGAAAGAACCTTGGAGACCAATTGTCAGGAGGAGAACGGCGCAGAACTGAAATTGCTCGATGCCTTGCCATCAACCCTAAATTCATAATGCTCGACGAGCCATTTGCCGGTGTGGATCCTATCGCAGTAGAAGACATACAATATATTGTATACAAACTCAAGGAGAAAAACATAGGAATCTTAATTACCGACCATAACGCTCCTGAAACTTTAAGTATAACCGACCGGGCATATTTGCTTTTTGAAGGGAAAATATTGTTTCAAGGGACAAGTGAAGAACTTGCCGAAAATCCCATTGTTCGCGAAAAATACCTTGGTCGAAACTTTGTATTCCGTCGCAAAAAGTTCGAATAACCATCAAATTGCCCAAAAAGGCTTTATGCAATGACTTGAGACAATTTAGGAATCAACTTTCAAGTGCTTTGCGCAATATGGCATCTACTTCCGACTTGAATATGCCGGCTTCATGAACTTTATCATCACCTATATAAAATGTAGGGACATAATAATAGTCATATTTGTCGGCAATCTCCGGATGTTCGGTTTCTTCAATTGTCTCAATATTAACTGCGAGATATTCAGGATGTTCTTCCTTCAGTTCCTCTATATATCTAAACGCTTTCATGCAAAACGGGCAATGTGTCTGATAAAAAATTTTCAAGGTTTTCATATCGAATATATTTAGGTTTCTTTGCAAATATAATAATTGCATACTGAATTAATTTCAACAAGTATGGTTTATCCTAAAAATTTTGAGAATAAAATAGATTTCACAACTATACGTGAAATGCTCGAACATAAATGCTTGAGTCCTTTAGGTGTCAAGTGTTGTAAAGCCATGCGTTTCTGCAATGATTTCAATATCATAGAAAAGTTATTGCTTCAAACCAACGAATTTCTTAGCATAATCACGGCAGGAAAAGAATTTCCAATAAACAATTATTATGATCTGTCGGAACAATTGGAAAACATCAAAATCCAAGGCGCATACATGGTTGCTGAAGAATTATTCAATTTGCAACGGTCTTTACAAACAATTGTCGATATCTCGTCATTTTTTAATAAAAATAACGAAGACAATAGCGATACGATTTTATATCCCGAACTCTCAGAATTGTGTTCAACTATCATTACTCCGGCCGTATACCAAATCATAGAACAAACAAAAAAAATCCTTGACAAATTTGGCAACATAAAGGACAATGCATCACCAAAACTTGCTGAGCTTAAACGTTCGCTCGCGGCAGCCACGCAGAATGTCAATGTCCTGATGAGAAAAATCATGTCTAAGGGCAAAGAAGAAGGTTTTATCGACAACGACGTCTCACCTTCGATTCGTGACGGGCGATTAGTTATTCCTGTTTCTCCTATGCACAAACGAAAAATAAAAGGTATAATCCATGATGAATCAGATACAGGGAAAACAATATACATTGAACCCGAACAAGTCGTGGAAGCCAACAACAACATTCGTGAACTCGAAAATGAAATACATAGGGAAATCATACGGATACTTGTTGATATTGCTTCGTTCATACGACCTCATATTGAAGATCTCGCGCATTCTTTTAACATATTAGGCAAAATAGATTTCATTCGTGCCAAAGCATTGTTTGCTGAAGAAACAGGAGGTCGCATGCCAATACTTGAACATGCACCTCAAGTGGAATATTATCATGCAATACACCCTACCCTGTTATTGTCTCTACGCGCGCAAGGCAAAAAAGTAATACCGCTTGATATCCATCTTGATGACAAGAATAGGATTTTAGTAATATCCGGGCCTAATGCAGGAGGTAAATCTGTTTGCTTAAAAACAGTAAGTATCGTGCAATACATGACACAATGTGGTTTACTGCCTCCTGTATATGAAAATTCCCACATTGGCATTTTTAAAAATTTATTCATTGACATCGGTGACGAACAATCAATCGAAAACGATTTAAGCACTTACAGCTCCCACTTGACAAACATGAAGTTTTTCATGAACAACGGAGGACGTAATTCTTTTATACTTATTGACGAGTTTGGCGGTGGTACCGAGCCACAAATAGGTGGAGCTATCGCACAGTCCATTCTTAAACGATTTAATGAGAAAAAAATATTTGGAGTAATAACGACCCACTATCAAAACCTGAAACATTTTGCCGAAGACACGCCCGGATTGATAAATGGAGCAATGTTATATGACAGGCAAGAAATGAAGCCTTTGTTTCAGCTTTCAATCGGATATCCAGGAAGTTCATTTGCTGTAGAGATTGCACGGAAAATAGGCATTCCTTCTGAAGTTATCAAAGATGCCGAAAACATCGTGGGCAGCGATTACATTAATATGGATAAATATCTGCTTGATATTGCCCGTGACAAGAAATATTGGGAAAAGAAACGAGCAGACATACATGCCAGGGAGAAAAAATTGCAAAATCTCATTGACAAATATGAGCAAGATATCGAAGAGTTATCGGGAGAAAAACGAAATATTCTAAAAGCTGCAAAAGAAGAAGCTAAAAATATTTTAGACAAGAGCAATGCAGCCATAGAACGCACAATCTCTGAAATTAAAAAAACTCAAGCAGAAAAAGAGCAAACAAAAGAATTAAGGCGACAACTTGATGAATTCAAAAGCAAGCTTGAAAAAGAAGATGAAGAAGCTCAGATTAAAATAAACGGCAAAAAGCTAAAAACTAATAAGAAAGCAAAAAGAGCAATCAGTGAGAATCAATCGATTGAACCGATAACCATAGGCGATTATGTGACAATCGACAATGGAAACACTCCCTGCCAAGTAATCGAATTGTCGCAGGATACGGCTGTTGTTGCAATGGGCAATTTCCATTCAAGAATAAACGTGAAACGGCTTAAAAAGACAGTAAAACAATCAATTCCAATTCATACGTCATCAACGATAAGCATGGCGACATCTGAGGATATACGGAAACGACAATTGTCATTCAAGCCCGACATTGATGTCCGTGGGATGCGTGCCGATGAAGCAATACAAGCCGTTACATATTTCCTTGATGATGCAATACAATTCAATTCCAAACAAATTCGAATCCTTCACGGTACTGGTAACGGAATATTACGACAACGAATAAGAGAATATCTGAATACTGTTGGTGGTGTCAAATCTTATAGAGACGAACATGTGCAATTTGGAGGAACAGGAATTACTGTTGTCGACTTGGAATAACAATATCGACCTCAAACAAACCTCAAAAGTATTTTGATTTCCCATTTATCGCAATTATAATTATGTTGTATCAAGAATAATTGCGAAATTTGTGCAAATTTTACCAACCTGACAATTATTAAAATATTTTTCTCTGTATGGAAGGCAATAAAAAACATGTTGTTATAATTGGCGGCGGATTTGCCGGCATTAACATGATTAAATATTTAGACAAGACACGCTTTGATATTACCATAATAGACAGGCATAACTTTCATTCGTTCCCTCCATTATTTTATCAAATCGCATCTTCAGGACTTGATTCTGGAAGCATTTCATTTCCATTCCGACGTGAAATCAGAAAAATGAAACATGTCCGATTCCACATGGGAGAAGTAAAGTCGGTAGACACTGCAGCCAAAACCGTTACGACTCAATTTGAAACAATAAGTTATGATTATCTCATAATTGCAGCTGGCACTACCAATAATTTCTTTGGCATGAATGACTTGCGCGACAAAGTATATACATTGAAATCGGTTGCCGAAGCAATTCGATTGCGCAATGAAATCCTTGACAGACTTGAACGTGCAAGCATTACAAAAGACCCTGAACGTAAAAAACAATTACTTAGTTTCGTTGTTATTGGAGCTGGGCCAACTGGTGTTGAAGTAGCAGGAGCCATAGGCGAAATGAAACGCTATATTCTTCCACGAGAATATCCGGATATAGACAAAAACGACTTGAAAATTCTAATTGTAGAAGGCTCCGACCGTATTCTTAGGACGATGAGCGACCATGCTTCGAGACATGCCTATGAATACTTGGGCCACTTGATGGTAGATGTAAAACTAAATACCACAATGACTGGATATGATAACAATATCGTAAAATTTGCTAATGGCGAAGAGGTGTATTGCGAAACGTTGATATGGACCGCAGGCATAACAGGAGAACCCATTGGCGGATTTGAAAAAGATATATACGGTCCAGGAAACAGATTTATTGTCGACCATTTCAACCGAGTGGCAGGTCATTCCGACATTTTTGCATTAGGCGACATAGCATTCCTTAAAGATGATTTGTATCCACGAGGATATCCGCAACTTGCACAAGTGGCAATCCAGCAATCGAGATGTTTATGTGAAAATCTAAACACCGGGACATTTACAAAAAAGTTCTCATATAATGACAAAGGCTCAATGGCAACCGTCGGCCGCAATAGAGCGGTAGCCGATTTGCATCACATGCATTTGTATGGAAGACCTGCATGGGTGACATGGATGTTCGTGCACTTAATATCAATATTGGGCATGCGAAACAAACTGACTGTATTAATCAACTGGATATGGGCTTATTGCACATACTCTACATCTTTGCGTCTTCTCATTCGTCCAACCAAATATCCATATCGCAAGCACTGGGATCTTGCAAAAGAATAAAAACATTTAATTCAACAAAATTTATTATGAAACTATTTAAATCTGCAATTATACTATCTATAATAATGCTTGTTTCTGGATGTAATTCTCTTAGAAAGAGTTCATCAAGAGTCGACTATACCGACATTAAAGGCATTGCCGATTCAACAGCATTAAGTGACAGGGATTTTAAAGAAATTGTAATTGTTGATTCAGCCGCACAATTATCTGGCGAATGGACAATGTTGATGGCAAATGACAAAAAAATCAAGACTCTCCACCGTCCGTTCATAAATTTTGATTTTAAAGAGAATAGATTTTATGGAAATAACGGATGCAATGTTATAAATGGCAGTTTCTCTTGTGAAAATTCGGGGATGAAATTCTCAAACGTAATATCGACAATGATGGCGTGCGAAGAGAATGAAACTTCCGAAAAAACAATAATGAAATTGTTAAACAATACAACTTCTATCAAATTATACGAAAAAAACAATGTCATTTTCATGCATTTGCTAAATAAGCATGGACACACAATAGCTACATTAAAGCAACAAAACCTTGATTTCATGAATGGAGCTTGGACAGTTAAAGAACTTAACGGTAAAGAAGTGTCCGATCCAAATGTCAAACTCGTAATCGACATAGACCAGTTAAAAATCCACGGCAATTCGGGATGCAACATAATAAACGGTTCGCTTTACATCGATTACTATAAAAACTGGGCCATACAATTTCAACAATTAATCTCTACAATGAAAATGTGCGAAAATATGAAATTGGAAACGACATTGCTTGTTGCCTTGGAAGTTACGGAAACTTGCAAAAAAATCAACGACAATGAAGTAATGTTGATTGACAAAAATGGTAAAAATGTTGCCGTGTTAAAAAAGCTTGATCTTGCGAGGAAATAAAAGCTGATTAATCAACAATAACTGGCAAGAATAGGGATGCACAATATTGTAATATGTGCTACAACCTTATTGCCAAGGTAATATTTCCTCATGTCAATGAATTTCCATAACTTTGTAACACAATAAATATACAATCACACATACCCATTATTATGATAAAGTTCTTCAAAAAAGGAGCCAACACATATTATGCGGTTGATTCCGACCATTCTCTCACTACAGAAGAAATCAAAAAGTTGACATGGCTTTTTGATGGAGCCCAACCATCCGACGAAACATCCATTAAAGGCGTTTTTGTCGGGCCGCGTAAAGAAATGATAACTCCATGGAGCACAAATGCCGTGGAAATTACTCAAAACATGGGTATCAACGGAATTGCCCGCATCGAGGAATTCTTGTTGAGTGAAAATGACAAAGAACCAAGCTATGACAGAATGCTGCAAAGAGTCTATCATGGCCTTGATGAATCTGTATTTACAATAACAAAGTCACCCGACCCCATCGTATATATTGACGATATAGAGAAATACAACGAAACTGAAGGATTGGCCTTAAATCCTGAGGAAATAAAATATCTAAACGATCTAAGTTCAAAAATAGGAAGACCTCTTACCGATAGCGAAGTATTCGGATTCTCACAGGTCAATTCCGAGCATTGCCGTCATAAAATATTCAATGGCAAATTCATCATTGACGGACAAGAAAAAGAGATGTCTTTGTTTAAGTTAATAAAAAAGACTTCTCAAACCAATCCCAACGGACTCGTATCGGCTTATAAAGACAATGTGGCTTTTGTAGAAGGACCATCTATCATGCAATTTGCCCCTAAATCTCAAGAAAAGCCCGATTTCTTTGAAATTACCGATATTGACACCGTAATATCACTAAAAGCAGAAACACATAATTTCCCGACTACCGTTGAACCATTCAATGGCGCAGCTACCGGTTCAGGTGGTGAAATACGCGACCGACTTGGCGGAGGTAAAGCAAGTTTACCTTTGGCGGGAACAGCCGTATACATGACTTCATATCCTCGCACTGAAGCCAGTCGTACTTGGGAAGTAAATTCCATTCCTCCTCGCCAATGGTTATATCAAACACCCGAAGACATTCTCATAAAGGCATCAAATGGTGCATCCGATTTCGGTAACAAATTCGGACAACCTCTTATTTGCGGTTCAGTTTTAACTTTTGAACATGGCAGCAATGACGAGCAACAATTTGCGTATGATAAAGTAATCATGCTTGCCGGAGGTGTCGGTTTTGCCAATAAACGTGACGCAATCAAGGGCACTCCGGTCCCAAATGAAGAAGTTGTGCTCCTCGGCGGTGATAATTACCGCATAGGAATGGGCGGCGGAGCTGTGTCTTCGGTTAATACCGGACAATACAACAACGCAATCGAGCTCAATGCAGTACAACGGGCAAATCCTGAAATGCAAAAACGTGTTTCAAATGTGATTCGAGCTCTCGCAGAATCCCCAAACAATCCCATAGTTTCCATTCATGACCATGGTGCTGGCGGACATTTGAATGCCTTGTCGGAACTTGTCGAAGAAACTGGCGGAATAATACACATGGATGCGCTACCAATAGGAGATCCTACCCTATCAGCTAAAGAAATCATCGGCAATGAATCGCAGGAAAGAATGGGAATGGTTGTCGAAAAGAAAGATATTGAGATTATTCAAAAGATTTCGGAACGTGAGCGTGCCCCATTCTATGTCATCGGAGAAACCACAGGCGACCATCGCTTTGTATTTGAACAAAAAGATGGAATAAAGCCTATAGACCTTGCAATGAGCGATATGTTTGGAAGCTCTCCTGTAACAATAATGCACGATGTGACATGTAAGCACACGCTTGACAACGTAGTTTACGAAGAATCCAACATAAATACATATCTTGAAAATGTACTCCAACTTGAAAATGTGGCATGTAAAGACTGGTTGACAAACAAAGTTGACCGTTCTATTACAGGAAAAATAGCCCGCCAGCAATGCGTAGGTGAATTACAATTGCCTCTTAGCGACTGCGGTGTAGTAGCCCTCGATTTTTCAGGAACCAAAGGTATTGCCACTTCAATAGGTCATGCGCCGCAAGCAGCATTAATTGATCCTGCCGCAGGTTCTGTCCTTTCAATAGCTGAAGCGCTCACCAACATTTGTATGGCTGATTTGTCGGATGGATTGAAAAGTGTTTCATTAAGTGCCAACTGGATGTGGCCTTGCCGCAACAAGGGCGAAGATGCAGCTTTATATTCGGCAGTACAAGCTTGTAGCGATTTTGCTTGCGCAATTGGGATCAACATCCCAACAGGCAAAGACAGTCTTTCAATGACTCAAAAATATGGAGACAAGAAAATCCTGTCTCCGGGTACTGTAATTATATCGGCTGCCGGAGAAGTTGATGATGTAAGAAAAACTGTATCACCAGTTATGTCAAACAAGGATGAAAGTCAATTTTTGTATATTGATTTCTCATCCGACTCCTTGAAACTTGGAGGTTCTGCATTTGCACAGTCACTCAACGCAATAGGCAATGAAGCTCCTACTGTGAGATCTTCTGAATATTTCGTCAATACATTCAATGCCATTCAAGCATTAGTAAGTAAATCACTCTTATTAGCTGCACACGATGTTTCGGCTGGGGGACTCATAACGACATTGCTTGAAATGACATTCTCAAACACACAGGGTGGCATAAATGTAAATGTTGATTCATTCAATGAGAATGACATAATCAAGATATTGTTTAGTGAAAACCCTGCTCTTGTCATTCAAGTCGATAACAATAACACTAAACAAGTTGTTGAAATACTGTCGGCAGCAGGAGTAAAGTATCATAACATTGGAAATCCATGCAGCGAGCGTACAATAACCGTAAACCATGTAGGTCATGAATACACGTTCGCTATTGACAAGTTGCGTGACGTGTGGTATAAATCTTCATATCTGCTCGACAGAAAACAAAGTAACAATGGTTGTGCCGAGCAAAGATTTGAAAATTACAAGAATCAACCTGTCGAATACTCTTTCCCGAATACCTTTACAGGTAAAGCGGCAGACCTTGGAATAACAGGATTCCGACACGCACCATCAGGCATCAAGGCTGCAATAATAAGGGAAAAAGGAGTCAATGGAGACCGCGAAATGGCTTACTCGTTATATTATGCAGGTTTTGATGTTAAAGACGTGCACATGACCGACTTGATATCGGGAAGAGAAACTCTTGAGGATGTAAACATGATTGTATTCTGTGGAGGTTTCTCAAATTCCGATGTTCTTGGATCTGCAAAAGGATGGGCAGGAGGATTCCTATGGAACGACAAGGCGCAAAAAGCAATCACCAATTTCTACAAGCGTCCCGATACCCTTAGTCTTGGAGTATGCAATGGATGTCAATTGATGATTGAATTAAATTTAATCAATCCTGAACATGACTTACGCTCCAAAATGTTGCATAACAATTCCCATAAATTTGAATCCAAATTCCTTAGCATTACAATACCTCAAAACAATTCCGTAATGTTCGGACCTCTGTCAGGTTCTAAATTAGGCATATGGGTCGCCCATGGTGAAGGTAAATTCTATTTGCCCGAAAATATCGAAAAATATAATGTCGTAGCGCAATATGCGTTCGATGCTTATCCTGCAAATCCCAATGGCTCACCAATGGGTATTGCCGGCATAGCGTCGGCTGACGGACGTCACCTTGCAATGATGCCACACCTTGAAAGAGCAATATTCCCATGGCAATGTGGATTCTATCCATCCGAACGCAATACAGATGAAGTCACTCCATGGATTTCTGCATTCATAAATGCTCGAAAATGGATTGAAAACAGAAAGTAATTAATTTTATTTGATTATAAGACCGGGCCATTTGCAAGAATGAGTCCGGTCTTTTTGTTTAATCGATAAATCATAAATCAATTTAACATTACATAAAATAATTATACAGGACCATAACAAATGTTGCAAAATAAATTATATCTTTGTAAATAATTATAAGCATCACACTTGTCATAAAATTAATAAAATCATGATGAAGCAATTTTGGAGCACAGTTCTTGGCTCTTTTGTGGGAATGTGGATAGCATTGATGTTATTTACTGTATTTTCAATTGTCATGGGCATTGCTTTTTTAGGCAGCATGTCAGACTTTGGGAGCAATAACGCAAGCAAATCTGTGATAGAAGATCAATCAGTTCTCCACTTAAATTTATATGGTTCCATTGACGAACGTTCAACCGACAATGCAAAAATAATGGCATTTTTAAATGACATGCCGACACCCAACAGTCTTACCGATATTCTTAATGCAATAGAAGTCGCTTCCACCGACAATCGAATCAAAGGCATATTCATAGAATGCAACGGGACTACAGCAGGCATGGCTTCTTTACATGAAATAAGGGATGCTTTATTAAAATTCAAAAAAGATTCTAACAAATTCATATATGCCTATGGCGACAACATTGCTGAAGCTGACTATTATGTAGCTTCAGCTGCCGACAGCATATATATAAACAAAATAGGTGTCGTTGACATACATGGCATAGGCGGATACAACCTGTTTTTCAAGAAATTACTCGACAAATTAGGAATAGAAATGCAAGTAATAAGGGTTGGCACATTCAAAAGCGCCGTCGAGCCATATATCCTTACAGAAATGAGCGAGGCCAACCGGTTGCAAACAGAACATTATTTGAATAACATATGGGGTGTGTTATGCCAAGGAATCTCTGAATCAAGAAACATAAGTATTGATAAGATTAACATGCTTGCCGACAGCATTACTTGGCTTCAAAATACTGAATACATTCTTGCCAACAGACTTGCAGATGAAGCATGCTACAAAAATGAATTCGAGAAGAGACTGAAAGCGGCCTTATATGGAGACGAAAACAGCGATAAGGAAATTTGCTTTGTCGAACCTTACGAATTGGCAACGGAAAGCATTACCACCGGCAATACCGACAAGATTGCAGTTATTTATGCCGTAGGTGAAATTGACGGCAGCACCGATAGCGGAATAATATCTTCTGAATTATCTGAGAAAATTCTTGAAATTGCCAACGATGAAGATATCAAAGGTGTTGTATTGAGAATAAATTCTCCGGGTGGCAGTGCATTTGGTGCTGAGCAAATATGGGCCGCCCTTGAAGAAGTGAAAAAAGCAGGCAAACCTTTAGCTGCATCAATGGGCGACATGGCGGCATCCGGCGGATATTACATAGCATGTGGTGCCGACAGGATCTTTGCAGAACCTACTACACTGACAGGTTCCATAGGCGTATTTGGTGTCATCCCATGCATAGAGACATTAGTGGAAGACAAGATAGGGATTACCCAAAGCATAGTCAAAACCAACGAAAATACGGAATTCCCACTAATTTCCAAGAAAATGACTCCTATGCAAAGAGCTTCGATGCAAAGAATGGTAAATGAAACCTACGAGCTGTTTGTGGCACGATGCGCCACAGGCAGACACACTACATGCGATTCCATAAAAAGCATTGCCGAAGGACGCGTATGGGATGGAATTAGTGCAAAGGAAATAGGACTTGTCGATGAATTTGGCAACACTCAAGCTGCCATAAAATGGGTCGCAAATCAAGCCGGAATAAGTGATTATGACATTATCACAGGCCCTGACGAGAATTTTAAATTATCCAACTACATTTTCCAATATATGGAAACGAGAGTTGAAAATCGTCTTGAATCAGAAGCAAATCCTTTGTATAAATATCACAAAGAAATAGCTAAAATATTATCAAGGGAACCAATACAATGCCTCATGGAACCCTTAGAAATTCGGTAAATACTATATATGAATCGATGGCTCAAAGAAATTATCGATATTTTGCTCACACCAATGTCATGGATATATGGTGTGGTCATCGTAATGCGCAATAAATTCTTTGACTGGGGATTCTTAAAGCAGCATAAATTTGACATTCCTGTATTAGTCGTAGGTAACATAAATGTAGGAGGAACAGGTAAAACTCCACATGTAGAATACATTGTAGAACATTTGTGCACCGAGAATCGAATAGCGGTATTAAGCAGAGGTTACAAACGTAAAACCAAAGGATTTGTACTTGCGACAAAGAAAACGACAACTGCCGACATTGGAGATGAACCATATCAGATATATCGGAAATTTGGCAACATGGTAACCGTTGCCGTATGTGAAGACCGATGTGCTGGTATTAACAAATTGCTTGAGATAAATCCAGATTTAGATTTGGTCATACTTGATGATGCATTCCAACATAGATATGTAAAACCTACCGTTTCGGTCGTACTGGTTGATTATAATCATCCTGTCGATACCGACCATTTATTGCCTCGTGGACGTCTACGTGAACCGCATCATGGATTGCTAAGAGCAGACTATGTGATAGTGACAAAATGTCCTACCGAAATTAAACCCGTAGATATCAGTATCACTAAAAAGCGCTTAGATTTATTCCCGTCTCAAAAGCTTTACTTCTCGACACTGAAGTATTTCAATTTAATTCCGATATTTCCAGAAACTGTCGACATCTTGCCATCATTAAAAAATTTCACCCATGATGATTCTATTCTCATAGTTACAGGAATTGCAAATCATGTCCCTTTTGTGAAATTTTTAAAGGCATTCAAGACCAACATCAAAGTCATTCATTTTGAAGATCATCACGACTACGACCGCAAGGACTTTGAATTTATAGAAAAATGGTTTAATCGATTAAATGGTAAAAACAAATATTTGATTGTGACTGAAAAAGATGCTGTAAAATTTAGTTGCAATCCTTATTATCCATTGTCATTACAACCACATTCTTTCTATATGCCGATAAAAATAGGATTTATCGACATCCCTCACAATAATGATTTTATCGAATCACTAAAAAAATCAATTAATCCTGCAAAAAAATGAATTGACTTTATCAATTCTTATTGAACTTTTTTGTATCAACTACACGATAATATATAAACATTGTAATTATGTTAGAATTAATAAGACAAACTGCTGATTATATTGCGTCGAAAGTGAGCAATATGCCTAAAACCGCAATCATTCTTGGAACCGGCTTAGGCGAACTTGTAAATCATATCAATATATCCACAGTCCTACCCTATGAAGAAATTCCTAATTTTCCCATATCAACAGTGGAAGGACATAGCGGCAAACTTATATTCGGGGCTCTCGGCAACAAATTAATCATGGCTATGCAAGGACGATTCCATTTCTATGAAGGATACTCCATGCAGCAAGTAACATTCCCTATCAGAGTGATGAAAGCCCTTGGCATTAAAACTTTATTTGTCTCTAATGCATCGGGTGGCATGAATCCTAATTTCAAGATCGGCGATTTAATGATTATTACCGATCATATAAACCTATTTCCGGAGCATCCTTTAAGAGGTAAAAATTACAATGAATTAGGTCCAAGATTTCCTGAAATGAGTGAGGCTTATTCACATAAGCTAATAAATGAAGCCAAACAAATAGCAAAAGAAAACAATATAAGGGTTGTAGAAGGAGTATATGTAGGAACTCAAGGCCCAACGTTTGAAACCCCTGCCGAATATCGTTATTTCCACCGCATAGGGGGAGATGCAGTTGGAATGAGTACAGTCCCTGAAGTAATTGTAGCTCGTCATGGCGGCATAGAAGTTTTTGGTATATCGGTAATTACCGACCTTGGAATTGAAGGCATTGTCGAAAAAGTTTCACATGAAGAAGTACAGAAGGCGGCTGCCGAGGCTGAACCAAGAATGACTTTCATCATGAAAGAACTAATCAATAGATTTGAAGAATAATTGAGCTAAATCTTAAAAATGAAAGAGACCGAAATAGCTGAATTAGGTGAATTTGGCCTAATAAAACATCTTGTCAGCAACTTCAAGTCACGCAACTCGTCTACAATTAAAGCCGTTGGTGATGATGCCGCTGTAATTGATTATGGTCAGAAAATGACTTTGATTACTACCGACTTATTGCTCGAAGGCATTCATTTCGATTTAACCTATTGTCCTTTAAAACATTTAGGATACAAAGCGGCAGTAGTAAATTTCTCTGACATATATGCCATGAATGGTACTCCTAAACAAATTACAGTGTCATTAGGCATATCAAAACGCTTTACGGTAGAACATATTGAAGAATTGTATGCTGGGATTCGTCTTGCATGTGAAATCTATGGTGTTGATCTCATTGGTGGAGACACATCGGCCTCTGTTACCGGGCTATTGATAAGCATTACATGCATCGGTGAAGGAGATAAAGATAAAATCGTCTATCGAAATGGAGCCAAAGATACCGATTTAATATGCGTAAGTGGTGATTTAGGTGCCGCTTATATGGGTTTACAGTTACTTGAACGAGAAAAAGCTGTTTCAAAAAATGCAGGTAATAAGGAGTTCTCACCTGCATTCGAAGGCAAAGAATATATTTTGGAAAGACAACTGAAACCAGAAGCACGCAAAGATGTCATAGAAGAATTGACACAAATAGGAGTCAAGCCGACAGCGATGATTGATATAAGCGACGGTCTCTCCTCCGAATTGCTACATATTTGCACACAAAGTAACACAGGATGCATTATATACGAAGAGCGGATTCCCATTGATTATCAAACAGCTTGCATGGCTGAAGAATTCAATATGAATTTAGTAACAGCAGCACTCAATGGTGGAGAGGACTATGAATTATTATTCACTGTACCTCTTACTGAGCATGAAAAAGTGGCTTCAATGAAAACAGCAAAAATCATAGGCCGAATAACTAAACCGGAATTAGGATGTTCGATGGAGACTCGTGACGGAAATGAATTACAACTTAAAGCTCAAGGTTGGAATGCATTCGAACATTAATCGGTAATTTAATGATATTGGATTCCCATTAAAAGAACACTGCTTTTGATGGGAATTTTTTATTATCATTCCTAATACATCTCAAACTTTCCCCCCATCTCATATCTAGGGACAAAATCCATATAGGGATATTCAGTAAATGCCCCTATATAATACAAAGGCATATGAAGATGACAAAGTACAATCACTTCATATGCCATTTTTATTGACATTTTTCATGTTTTCTCATATAATTCTATCAGTCAGGGCATAAAGCTCCTGAAGAGGTCTGATGCCCTCTTCTGATTCTTTCAGTAAAATCATGTCATGCCGCTTTAGCTGCTCTGTTTCTGATCTTGTCAATCATCAGAACGGCATTTGCCGTATGTATTCCGAAGAAAATCCACAAGATTTCCGTCTTCCGGTTCCGTGCCTTTATCCTTGAGAGCGAGTAATGTTGCTTTTGAGTGCCGAAGCTTCCTTCAAGCCGGGTGGCCCTTTCTTTTGAGAGTTCACTTCTGAGAACCTTTCTCAAGGATTCATCCTTGGCCGCCCTTCCCTTGCGTACAAAGGATGTGGATATTCCATATTTTGTACAGAACTTTCTGTTGGCATTGTTGGCGTATATGGAATCGGCAGCCACGCATCTTACCCTCACATGCATGAGTTTCTGCTGCATGCGGATGCAGTCCTTCAGGCGTATGCCTTCGTTGAAGGCCTTGAACGAGACGTGTTCGATGAACGATATGCCGTCTATCTGTATGTTGTTGACCTTCGCACCGAACTCGACGGACTTGGTTTCCTTGCCTCTTACAATGGGACGTACATAATGACGGTCGATGCTGACGATGCGGCCGCTGACCTTCCGCCCCGCAAACATCTCCTTTTCCTGTGCAAGAACCTTCCTGATGATGGAAAGACGCTTCCGGTAATCCCGGGTATGGCGGAGTGAGGTTCCGTACTCCCGATGAATCTCATCCCTCTGCATGAGGAGCTTTTCAAGAAGTCTGATCATGCGACGCTTGAGCATTCTTGTCCTCGATGCCTTCCTTTTCCTTTTTTTGCAGTAGGACAGGTAGGATGTTGCAACATCCGCGTATTTGTTGCGCGGACGCCTTATGCCCGGATCCCTGCAATGCCGGCAGATATGCCTGTAAAGCCATTCGAGGCTTTCCCAGAGGAGCTTCATGTCAGTAGGGAAACGCATGTGGCTCTCATAGCATGTGGCATCAGTCATGCACACATGAAGGTTGTCAAGATAAGGTTTCCAGCGTGAGGCCAGCACCTCCTGGAGGGAACCAATGTCCAGGCGGGATGCCATCTCGTTGCGGATGGCACTGACTATCTTGTAGTTGGTCATGGGACAGGACTGGTCTATCATGATGCCGCAGAATATCTGGTAGTGCATGTTCCCGTTAAGGTGTTCAACCAGCTGTTTATCTGAGAATCCCGTGTACGCCTTCAGAACCATGAGGGCGATTTTTGCAGAAGGACTGAAAATGTTCCTGCGCCCCGGACGTTGTTCAGACAGGCCTGCGGCTTTTGCCATATCCTCAAACGGGAACACCGAATGAAGCCTGCCAAGCCCACTCTCTTTAAAACTCTTGCGATATTTTTCCAGAATATCAAATTCTGTGAAGCCCAGAGTAGGGTGAATTTCCGAAATATTTTGTATCTTAGCCATATCTTAGTTGGGAAATTTCCCCCGTTTTGGCTGTCAAACCTTATTTTCGGGGAAATACCTAAAGATACAAAAAAGCCAGCTAATTCACAATACTTTGTATATGAATTAGTTGGCTAATTTTATGCTATTTACTGAATGTCCCCATATAACAAAGAGCAGTACCGGCAATCAACCGGCACTGCTCTGCGCTTATTTCAGAAAAATATTTTACTTGTTTACCTGGAATTTATTCCAACCGTCTTTCAAATATGCAACAACTTGTTCAGCAGCCGCAATTCCGGCTTTTATATTAGCTTCAGAAGTTTGTGCACCCATTTTTTTAGGAGTAAAGAACACTCTGTCGCCAAATTTCTCTTTCATCAAATCGGCATTGTCAGGTTTTACATCGGCAATATATTTTATATCGGCTCTTTCTGTCAAAGCATCAACAAGACTCTCTTCGTCAATAACTTCTTTACGAGCAGTGTTGACTAAAATACCATTCTTTGGCAGCAAACCTACAATATCCTTGTTGACTGATTTTTTAGTTTCGTTGTTTGCCGGAATATGTAACGACACTACATCACATTTAGAATATAATTCGTTGATACTTTCCGCTGAAACAACTCCGTCATTTGCCATTACTTCGCTTGGTACAAATGGATCGTAGGCCATAACATTCATGCCAAATCCTTTTGCAATTCTTGCAACATTTTTACCAACTTGGCCATAAGCATGAATACCTATTGTTTTTTCCTTGAGTTCTGTCCCAGATGTACCATTATAATAGTTGCGACATACCATAACCAACATGCCAAAGACAAGTTCGGCTACAGCATTTGAGTTTTGACCAGGGGTATTCATCACACAAATCTTCCTTGCAGTTGCCTCAGCAAGATCGATATTGTCATATCCCGCACCTGCTCTGACAACAACTTTCAAATTGGGAGCACAATCAAATACTTCCTTGTCGATTTTGTCACTGCGTACAATCAAACCTTCAACATCGGCCACAGCCTTTTTCAAGTCTTCCTTTGTTCCTTTTTCAAGAAGGACAAATTCATGACCTCCGGCTTCAATCACATCCTTGATGCCTTGTACAGCAACAGGAGCAAATGGTTTCTCGGTTGCAATTAATACTTTCATGATTGTATACTTTTTTTAATTTAATCAGTGATTTTTTTCAAATTCCTTCATTGCATCAATAAGGACTTGCACGCCCTCCATCGACATGGCATTATAGAGCGAAGCCCTGAATCCGCCAACGCTTCTATGTCCCTTGATTCCGACAATTCCTTTTGTTGATGCAAAATCATTGAATTCTTTTTCAAGTTCAGCATATTCAGGTTTCATTACAAAACATACGTTCATTATAGAACGATCTTCAGCTTTAGCTGTACCTACGAATATTCTGCTACTGTCGATTGCATCATAAAGGGCAGCTGCTTTTGCTTTGTCAAGTTCTTCAAGTTTCTTTACGCCTCCCATTTCTTTGTACCACTTCAATGTCTGTAAAGCAGAATAGATAGGCAATACCGGAGGAGTGTTAAACATAGAACCTTTTGACACATGGGTCTTGTAGTCAAGCATCGTAGGTATAACACGATTTACATGCCCTAAAGCACTTTCTTTCACAATAACAAGAGTAACGCCAGCAGGTGCAAGGTTCTTTTGTGCTCCTGCATAAATTATATCATATTTTGACACATCAACCGGGCGTGAGAATATGTCACTTGACATGTCGGCAACCATAGGAATCGGAGAATCTAACTCTTTTCTCAATTCTGTACCATAAATGGTATTATTGGTTGTAATATGGAAATAATCAGCATCGGTCGGAATGGTATAATCTTTAGGAATAAAAGTATAATTGGCTTCTTTTGAAGATGCAACAACCTCTACATCACCAAACAACTTAGCCTCTTTTATTGCCTTGTTAGCCCATGTGCCCGTATCGAGATATGCGGCTTTCGTATTAAGCAAGTTGTATGGAACCATACAGAATTGCAAACTGGCACCACCTCCCAAGAATAATACATGATAACCTTCTGGCACATCCAATAATTCCTTTACCATGGCCATAGCCTCTTCTATAACAGCAGAAAATTCCTTGCTGCGGTGTGAAATTTCCAAAATGGACAGCCCGGTTCCTGCAAAATTCTTTATCGCCTCGGCTGTGTTATTTATCGTATATTCACTAAGTATCGATGGCCCTGCATAAAAATTATATTTCTTCATAATGACATAATTATTTATTATCTAATATGCAAATTTAATATTTTCAAATTGTATTATCAACTAAGTCGACTAAAATAAATCTTATAAAAATACACGCAACAGTATAGTATCAAGTTTCCATATTAGACATGATATTTATACTGTTGCGATATATGTCAAAATATATTCTATCAATCTGCTCCTTAATGCCTGTTGGATATGTCGAGGCCATATCCTTTTTTCTTATCAACGACCTTCAACATAAGTGCCACAATCAATGACAACGCGGCTATTCCGGTAAATATGCACATCGGCAATGTATAATCATATTCCGTGCCGTCTATGCCTGGGATTTGGCAATAATTATCAAGAACTGCTCCAATCAACACGGGAACGCCCCACAATCCAATGTTTTGTATAAAGAATATCAAAGCATAAGCTGTACCAAGTTGATGTTGTGGAAAAATCTTGGCAACTGATGGCCACATGGCTGATGGTACAAGAGAAAATGCCACACCTAATATAATCATCAGTATGATGGCGACAACACCTGTCTCGATAAATGGCAGCGCATATACGAAATGAACGACAATGAGCATCATGGCTCCTATTATCATTATAGTAGCCGCCTTACCAGTCTTATCTACCAATCCGCCAAAAAATGGAGTAAGAATCAACGCGCCAAGCGCAGGAAGCCCGGCTATCGTTCCGGCAAGATCACTATCTATGTCATACTTGGTGGTCATAAGTTCTGTTGCAAATTTCTGGAATGGGAAAACGCATGAATAAAACAATACGCATAACAATGCAATGAGCCAGAATCCCTGATTTGTCAAAATACTTTTGACATCCTTAAAAGAGAACTTTTCTTCATCTGTCAGCTCCTCATTGTACTTGACTTGTGCATCAAGTTTCTTGTCAAGTACAGAGAAAATAAAGAATGCCACCAAGCCAACGCACAAAACGACCAAACCAATGAATAAAGGCATTGTCAACCCAAAGTTTTTTGCAACAGGAATGGCAATTGAATATGCAGCCTGGGAACCAAGTCGAGCCAAAGCTACTTGAACACCCATTGCTGTAGCCACCTCTTTATCTTTAAACCACTTTGCGATGATTTTTGTAACCGTAATACCAGCTACTTCTGCCCCAACGCCAAATATGGAATATCCTGCTGATGCCACCATGACGCTGCTCTTGTATCCCAAAATAGTTCCGGTAGAGTCTGCCATGTAAGTAATGGCATAATATTCCAAGGCAGTACCTCCCACCATCAAAATTGTTGCCAATTTACCAGTAAAGCGGCTTCCAAATTTATCCAATATCAATCCGCCCCATATCAGCATCAATAAAAAAACATTTAGAAAGCTGTAGGCTCCTGTAAAAATGCCAAATTCAGCACTATCCCAATGAAGTGCGTCTTCCAGCAATTCCTTTAATGGAGCCATCACATCATTCACATAATAAGCCGCCATCATGGTAAGCGCGATAATAACTAATGCGCCCCATCTTATGGCAACAGAATCATTTAATTTTTTCACTTTAAGCATAACCTTACATTATTTCTGGCACAAAGATACTAAATCCTACCAAAACATGACAATAGTTTTGCAATTTCACAATTTAAACGACAAAAAACATGTCGGCAACATGATTTATATACAATGTTACCGACACAAAAAAGCAAATGATTGTTGAATTTACAATAATGATTTTATTTTAGCATCCAATTCATTTTTTGGCAGAGAGCCGACACTGCGTTCTTTAAGCTCACCATCTTTAAAAAACAATAATGTTGGAATATTTCGGATACCGAACTCAACTGCCAATTCGTCTCCATCCTCCACGTTGTATTTCCCTATGAGCACCTGACCTTCATATTGTTCTGCAAGTTCGTCAACAATCGGAGCCATGCGCATACACGGTCCACACCAAGTTGCCCAGAAATCAATCACTACCGGTCCTCCTTCTGCAATTTTTGCCTTAGCATTCTCGTCAGTAAAAACAAAAGCCATAATTTGATACTTTTTTTGATATTAATTGATTTGTTGTTGATTTATTGTAAAATTTATTTCACTATCATTCAATGTTTCTATCAATTTGCGTGTTACAGGTATTTTATATTTTGATACCATGTTCACATTACGATGGTTTTTCTCGTCAGAAAGCTCAAAGAACAAATCACATCGGTTATCGGTAGATTGTTTCAAGAATGACTTCAACGTCATTATCAATGCCGAATCAACCACCGAAGATGGCAGCTTAAGCGTAATATTTCTAACCAAGCGACCTTTTACATTCTCCAACAAATCCATAGACATTATATTAAAATCTATTCGCTCATTGAACTTATTTTTTTGATAAGCACCCCTCACAAGTAATGGAGTACCTACTACGCCATATTTATTGAAATTGATAAAATTATTTCCAAACAAATAAAATTCGGTAGACCCTGAATAATCTTCAAGTTTCAATATGCCAAATTTAGAGCCTCTCTTGGATGGCTTCACATCATATCCCACAACAATGCCTCCGACAACAATTTCTTTATCAAGGTTGGTTGACATGTCTTTCAAGTCTTTTAACCTTGCCGTGCACCCATATTCTATTTCAACATAAAACGGGTCAAGCGGATGAGCCGATAAATACATGCCCACAAGCTCACGTTCTTTTTCCAAACGAACTATTTCCGGCCATTTCTCTCCTTTAGGGACTGTTGGTTTAGTTGTATCTATCATATCATCACCGCCAAACAAAGATGTTATTTGGGAAGCCTTGTCAGCTTGATATTTTTGACCATACCTTACAAGTACTTCCGAGAATGTTTCATCTTTTATTCCTTTTTCGAAGAAATCTTCACGCGATATGTCTTGGAAACAATCAAAAGCTCCCGATAATGCAAGAGCTTCTATTGTCTTGCGATTACAGTTTGACAAATTAACCCTCTCCACAAAATCAAATATTGATTTATATGGTCCATGAGCTTTACGTTCGTCGATAATCGCATTGACGGCATTCATGCCTACACTTTTAATACCGGCAAGCCCGAATCTAATATCTCCCTTGCTATTTGCACTGAATGAAATATAACTTTCATTTATATCAGGCCCCTTGACGGCAATTTTCATGGATTTGCATTCATCCATGAATTTAGTAAGCTTGTCTATGTCGCTCAGATTTCGACTCAACACGGCAGCCATGTATTCCGATGGATAATTGGCTTTCAAATAAGCCGTTTGAAATGCAACCCAACTATAACAGGTAGCGTGACTCTTATTGAATGCGTAGGATGCGAATTTCTCCCAATCCTTCCATATTTTCTCAAGCACATCCCCGTCATATCCGCGTTCTTTGCCACCATTGATGAATTTGGGCTTCAATGAAGCCAGCTTGTCAAGTTGCTTCTTACCCATTGCCTTTCGCAACACATCCGATTCGCCTCTCGTGAATCCGGCAAGCAATCTTGACAGCAACATCACTTGCTCTTGATATACGGTAATTCCATAAGTATCCTTCAAATACTTTTCCATCACAGGTATATCATAAACAATAGGCATTTCACCTTTCTTTCGCTTAATGAAATCGGGTATGTATTCCATCGGCCCCGGTCGATACAAGGCATTCATCGCGATAAGATCCTCAAATGTGCTGGGCTGAAGTTCTATCAAATATTTCTGCATACCGGCCGATTCAAACTGGAATGTTCCTGTCGTTCGGCCTTCGCAATACAATTGATAGGTCTTAGGATCGTTTATATCAACCTTGTCTATATCCAAATCTATACCACGAGTCTCTTTTATGTTGGCAACCGCTTCTTTTATGATTGACAATGTTTTTAACCCGAGGAAATCCATCTTTATAAGCCCCGTGGATTCTATGACACTACCTTCATATTGAGTAACGAGCATTTTGTTGCCGTCCTTGTCGGGAGCGGTACTTACCGGAACCCAGTCGGTAATGTCATCGCGCCCTATTATGACTCCGCACGCATGCACTCCGGTATTTCGAACGTTACCTTCAAGAGCCTCGGCATACTTGATGGTTTCTACAACCGTGGAATTAGGATTATTCAATTCGGCTTTAAATTCAGGAAAGCACTTAAGGCAGTTTTTAATCGTAACTTTATACTTTTTCCCTTTTTCATCCTCAGGCATATCGTTGGGCTTGCTTGGGATAAACTTAGCCAACCTGTCACTTTCAGGCAAAGGCAGCTCCTCCACCCTTGCTACGTCCTTGATAGCCATTTTTGCAGCCATAGTACCGTAAGTGATGATATGCGCCACTTTTTCAGCACCGTATTTGTCGGTTACATATTTCAAAACTTTAGCACGACCGTCATCATCAAAATCAATGTCTATATCTGGTAATGAAATACGGTCGGGATTCAAAAAACGCTCAAACAGCAAATCGTATTTTATTGGGTCTATTTGAGTTATGCCCAAACAATAGGCAACAGCCGAACCGGCAGCCGAGCCACGTCCCGGACCTACCGAAACGCCCATTTTCCTTGCAGCCTTAATGAAATCTTGCACAATCAAGAAATACCCTGGGAAACCCATATTCTTGATAGTTTCAAGTTCGAAATCAATACGCTCTTTGTGTTCATCATCAAGCTGGTCTTTCCACAATTGATGGGCACCCTCATATACCAAATATCGCAAATAGTCGTTATTATCGGTAAATCCATCCGGTAATGGGAAATTGGGCAAAATAGGATCATGATCAATTGAATAAAACTCTGTCTTGTCGAGCAATTCAAGAGTGTTACTCAAAGCATCAGGGAAATCAGAGAATATCTCATTCATTTCCTCCTGTGTTTTCATCCATTCCTGCTTAGAATACAGCATTCTCTTCGGGTCATTCAAATATTTGCCTGTAGATACACAAATCAATCTGTCATGAGCCTCGGCATCTCCCTCATTTACGAAATGGACATCATTGGTACATACCAATTTTATACCCAATTCTTCCGACATCTGCTTTAACACGGCATTTACTTCCTGTTGCATTGGATATGTCTCATGATTCGCCCTTGGAACTGTAGCTTTATGCCTTTGCAATTCAAGATAATAGTCATCTCCGAATACACGCTTGAACCATTTTGCTGTTTCCTTGGCTTCATCTATCTGTCCGTTCAATATCAATCTCGGTATTTCACCACCAAGACAAGCCGAACACACCATCAATCCTTCATGATATTTCTCAAGATTTTCCTTGTCAGTTCTCGGATGCGAATAAAAACCATCGGTCCATGCCTTTGAAACCAATTTGACAAGATTGTGATACCCTTGCAGATTCTTTGCAAGAACTATCAAGTGTCGCCCTGTATCGTGCTTGGAAACTTTGTCATACAAAGTTTTTTCAGCCACATACATTTCACATCCAAAAATGGGCTTGAACAACTTGTCATGAGCTTCTTTGATTTGATTCTTCAAATCGGCAATCAAAGATTCATCATTCGGATCGGCACCCTCTGCTTCCTTCAGTTGCTTCTTTAATGACTTTATATTTTTATTCGTTTCCGAATTGACAGTATTGCAATAATTGTAAAACTCCTTTATGCCAAACATGTTTCCATGATCGGTCAATGCAATACCTTTCATCCCATTGGCTATTGCTTTATCTACAAGAGCCTTTATGGATGCTTGTCCGTCAAGGACTGAATATTGCGAATGGACATGAAGGTGGATAAATGGTTGCATGCAATTATACTTTTATTTTGCCGTAAAATTAGCAATAATCGTCTATATGAAAAATATTTCCCTCACAAACTTATTAACAACCTGCCAGCCTTGCGACACCACGAAAATTTGGCAACAATATCCAGAAACAGTAATATTACAAAAAAACGGCGATCGCAGATTAACGCATTGCTATCGCCGTTTATCATATTACAGAAATGATTTACGAAAATTATTTCTTTATATCAAATCCTTGCATTTTTATATAATCAAGCATATTATATTTCATGGCTTCCTCGTAATAGTCCAAGATATGCTTGCACCAGTCATTATCGGTTTTGGTACCTGAACGTGTCATATTATATTCCGATACAGTTGCATCATACTTAGCCAAATCGGGGCCCATGTCATCACTACGATAATGGTCTTTATGTATCACAAGGGCTTCCGGCATTTTAGGCTTCAAATCTGGATGTTCTCTTGGCACACCTATTGCCAACCCACAAACAGCAAACACGCCTTTTGGCAATTGTAGCACTTCTGCAATGAGCGATGGATTAGCTGTGCGAGCATAGCCGACACAGCAACTCCCCAATCCGCATGCTTGAGCAGCAATAACGGCACTCTGCATGGCTATGCTTGCATCAATTATGCCTATCATCACACAATCAAGGGTTTCGTTAAAAGCAGGCATGTCAATTCCTTTATATTCGGCCAATTTATGTATCTTGTTATAATCAGCGCAAAACATCATGAAGTGATTGCATGTCTTGATTTGCTTTTGATTGGTTATTTCATATAGTTTTAATTTTATATCTTGATTGGTAATATCTATAACGCTAAATTGCTGACCATTGTAGCTCGTTGGAGAATTTCGAATAGCTGCATATATAGTATCCATTGCCTCTCGAGGAATTTCTTCCCGTTCATACCTTCTTACACTTGTGCGCGTGTCAAACAACTGTTTTATTTCTGTTTGCATAGAGTCCCGTTTTTAGAATTTAATTAGTTTGTGTTAATAATCGTTATTCAGTAAAAATATATTATTTTTGTAGAAAAAACAAGTAAATACAAATATATATTTATGGCAAATAACCCGTTATTGCAGCGACTGGAAGGTTTAGATGTTCGTTTTGAAGAAGTTAAAACCCTTATTACCGACCCTTCGGTCATAGCTGACAAAAAACGCTATGTCAAATTAAGCAAGGAATATAAAGACTTAGAAAAATTATTATCTGCCGCGACTCAATATCAAAAATTATTATCCGACATAGAAGAAGCCAAAAATCTTCTCGACACCGAGAATGACGATGAACTTCGAGAAATGGCAAAAGAGGAAATAGACACAAACACACAAAAACTACCTGCAATAGAAGAGGAAATAAAATTACTTCTAATCCCGGAAGATCCTGAAGATAGCCGAAATGCAATAGTGGAAATCCGAGGAGGAACAGGCGGAGACGAAGCTGCCCTGTTTGCAGGAGACCTTTTCCGCATGTATGCTAAATATTGTGAATCCAAAGGTTGGAAGGTCGAAGTATCCAGTACAAGCGAGGGTGCCGCAGGCGGATACAAGGAAATAATTTTCACCGTATCGGGTAATAATGTATACGGCACATTAAAATATGAATCAGGCGTACACCGGGTGCAACGAGTCCCGGCTACTGAAACGCAAGGACGAGTACATACATCGGCAGCTTCTGTAGCTGTATTGCCCGAAGCCGAACCGTTTGACGTGGAAATTAACGAAGGTGAAATCAAATGGGACACTTTCCGAAGCGGTGGTGCCGGCGGCCAAAATGTGAATAAAGTGGAATCGGGTGTGCGTTTGCGATACATGTGGAAAAATCCGAACACGGGAATATCTGAAGAGATATTGATAGAATGTACTGAAACCCGCGATCAACCAAAGAACAAAGAACGAGCATTGACTCGCCTGCGTTCATTTATATATGATAAAGAGCATCAAAAGTACATTGACGACATTGCATCTCGTCGCAAAACACTCGTTTCAACCGGTGACAGATCTGCAAAAATCCGCACTTACAATTACCCACAAGGACGCATTACCGACCATAGAATCGGATATACCATATATAATCTTAATGCATTCATGGACGGTGATATACAAGATTGCATCGACCACCTGATTGTGGCCGAAAATGCCGAGAAGCTCAAAGCAAGCGAAATATAAGCATATTATGACCATGGCATCCAATATTATAACACGGTGGATTGACGACGTTGTCGCATCGTTGCGGAAGTGTGGTTCGCGCTTCCCCGCAGCCGTTTTTTTTATTGTTGCCCTCACCGCATGGTGCATGTTTCTTAACCATGAAAATGGTTTGGACGATGAACAACTTATAAACGCACTCACCTACTATTTGTCTGTAGGTATTCCCTTGTCGATGATGTTACAATTGTGGTGCGAAGAAATGACATGTCGCACACGACGAATTGCCACTCACGTCATAGGCCAACTTCTGTTGCTTGCCGATGCCATTTATTTATATATGGCCGCCAATATTTCATTGGCAACAGGCATAGCTCATGCAGCGATAATTGCAGCCATTGTTGTCGCAATATTTCTCATTCCGTTTTTCAAATGGAAAGATGATGTACCGTGCTGGAACTTTGCCATGCGAAGTGCAATTTCCTACATTAAAGCCACTGTTACAGGAATGTTGCTCAACGGCGGCATTGAATTGCTAATCATGTCGATTGGTATCTTGTTTGATATAGATATCAGTACCGAGATCTATCTTGACGTAACCATAATATGCAACATCTGCCTCACATGCGTTCTATTCATAGGCATGCTACCGAGCGGAACGCATAAGCACGATTCATTACCTCACACTAATGGTTTCCTGAACACCCTTGTCCGTTATGTATTTATTCCCCTGACGGCTGCCTACATGCTTGTACTATATGCTTATGCAATACGCATCGTGTTTATGTGGGAACTTCCAAACGGATGGGTATCTTGGCTCGTAACTGCGCTTATGGCAAGCTGTATCATTATTGAAACTGGATTATACCCTTTCCGTCAATTTCCTGTCAAGAAAAAAGCCGATGAACTGATTGCACGATGGCTGCCAATGTTCATAATGCCATTGCTTGTGCTTATGACAATAGGAATCATTCGCCGCTTCAACGACTATGGCATAACCGTCATGCGGTTGTATCTTATCACTTTCAACCTATGGTGCTATGCTGTGTGTATCACGCTATTCTTAACCCGTGCTCGCCGCATTAGTTGGATTCCGGCATCATTTGCTGCTATTTTCTTGCTCACATCGATAATACC
Source organism: uncultured Muribaculaceae bacterium (assembly GCA_944321705.1). Taxonomy (GTDB): domain Bacteria; phylum Bacteroidota; class Bacteroidia; order Bacteroidales; family Muribaculaceae; genus Avimuribaculum. Next base: position 53,102 of record CALUMG010000007.1, read on the forward strand.
TAAATTCAATTTCGCAGATATCACACTCAACACATTGCGTAGAGACATTGTAACCACAATGGAACAAACATGTACTGACACTCCCCCCCTGTCAGAAGATCAATACAGCAATTGGATAAACAACACTTTGACACATGACGAAGGTCAACGAATCAACGACAAATTGATATACCTGTATGACATGTATGATGAAAGAGACTACAACCATCTCGTGTCCGACAGCATATATTTCTACTCATACAAGACTTACGAAACTGACACAATCGAAACCGATTCAGAAGGCTACTACGGCTTTTACGCGACATTGCGTGATGGTTTGGACATCCCAAACGGAGCGACCCGCATCACCGAAGTACAATTATTCGGCTACGGAGAAACACAATTAGTGTTCCACAAAAATGAACAACTGTCTGTGGGACTTAACGATAAAGATACTATATATATCGACTTTTCAACGCTCGAAGAGTTAAATGACAATGATGAAAACGCTCCATATACATGTCTGCAGCAAAATAACGATGAATTTAAATTCGTCCTCACAAGCATTACCGGCCATGTGTGGAGCGACAACGACAGCGTTAACATAGCTGAAATCGACGGATACTTATTTCAATTAAACAATATAACAAAATGAACAGACATCAACTGATTGATAGCATACGGCGTAAAAAGTCGTTTTTATGTGTTGGCCTTGACCCTGACATCGAAAAGATGCCAGCATTCCTTGATGGCAACCTGTTTGAATTCAACAAACAAATAATTGATGCCACTGCTGAATATGCGATAGCATTCAAACCTAATTTAGCATTCTATGAAGTACTTGGCACCAAAGGCTATGAAATGTTTGAAAATACTGTTGAATACATCAAAGAAAAATATCCTGAGATGTTTATCATAGCCGATGCAAAACGTGGAGACATAGGCAATACATCAAAAATGTATGCTCGCAGCTTCTTTGAACAATTAGGCGTAGATGCAGTAACAGTTGCTCCTTATATGGGAGAAGACAGCGTCAAGCCATTCATCGGATATGATGACAAGTGGGTCATTGTCCTTGGACTAACTTCAAACAAAGGTTCACAAGATTTCCAAATGACATGCGATGAAAATGGTCATCGCCTATTTGAGAATGTAATTAGCAAAGCTGCGACATGGGGTAATCATGGAAACATGATGTTTGTCGTAGGTGCGACTCAAGGACGAATGTTTGAAGACATCCGACGCATCGTACCCGAACACTTTTTACTCGTTCCTGGTGTCGGTGCCCAAGGCGGCAGTCTTGAAGAAGTTGCTCGTTATGGTATGACAAATGAATGTGGACTAATTGTAAATTCATCTCGCGGAATCATACATGCGTCCAACGGCAAAGATTTTGCAAATGTTGCTGCCACAAAAGCTCAAGAAGTACAACAACAAATGTGTACGCTTCTTAAAGCAAAAGGTATTATTTAACATTTTGTAAATCAAAATATTTAAATTTTGCCAAGAGATTTAATAAATTTGCGATACCAAAATTACATGGAAAATACCAATAACTATTAACAATAATATCTATTATGCAAAAGATTGAAAATTACAATTTTGCTGGTAAGAAAGCAATTGTTCGTGTAGACTTCAACGTGCCATTGGATGAAAATGGTAAAATCACAGACGATACCCGTATTCGTGGTGCTCTTCCCACATTGAAAAAGATTCTTGCCGACGGTGGCGCACTCATCATCATGTCGCACATGGGTAAACCAAAAGGCAAAGTAAATCCTAAGATGTCTTTGAAACAAATTGTACCTGCAGTTTCTGCCGCTCTCGGTGTTGATGTGCAATTTGCAGAAGATTGTGCCAAGGCTGCCGACCAAGCCGCTGCATTGCAACCGGGACAAGCATTATTGCTTGAAAACCTTCGTTTCTATCCTGAAGAAGAAGGAAAGCCTGTCGGCATAGATAAAGAAGATCCTAACTACGACGCTGCAAAGAAAGAAATGAAAGAGCGTCAAAAAGAATTCGCAAAAACACTTGCAAGCTACGCTGATTGCTATGTTAATGATGCATTTGGTACTGCTCACCGTCGTCATGCTTCAACAGCCGTAATTGCTGACTACTTCGATGCCGACAACAAAATGCTCGGATATTTGATGGAAAAGGAAGTAACTGCCGTAAACAATATCCTTAATAACATCAAGCGTCCTTTCACTGCAATCATGGGTGGTTCAAAAGTTTCCACCAAGATTGGTATCATCGAAAACCTCATGGAAAAGGTTGACAACCTAATTCTTTGTGGTGGTATGACTTATACTTTTGCAAAAGCTCAAGGCGGAAAGATTGGCAAATCTATTTGTGAGGATGACAAACTTGACCTTGCATTGGATATTATTGCAAAAGCTAAAGAAAAAGGAGTAAATCTTGTATTGGGTACAGACTGCGTTGCAGCCGATGATTTCAGCAACGATGCCAAGACTCAAATCGTTCCGGCAAATGACATACCTGAAGGATGGGAAGGTCTTGATGCAGGTCCTGAAACTCGCAAGGCGTTTGCCGATGTAATTAGGACTGCAAAAACAATCCTTTGGAATGGTCCTGCCGGTGTATTCGAATTCGACAACTTCACAGCCGGTTCTCGTGCAATTGCCGATGCAATTGTTGAAGCTACCGAAAATGGAGCATTCTCCCTCGTAGGTGGTGGCGACTCTGTTGCATGTATCAACAAATTTGGTCTTGCCGACAAAGTTTCTTATGTATCAACCGGTGGTGGTGCATTGCTTGAAGCTATCGAAGGCAAAGTCCTTCCTGGTGTAGCTGCTATCGAAGGCAAATAATAAGTCTTAAATCTCATAATAAATCCCGGCATGAAAAAAATTCCATGTCGGGATTTTTAATTTTCCCTTAATGTATTTCTATTGACAATATCCAAAATTAAAAATGTCGATTCCCGACTAATGGGAACCGACACTTTACTTCACTTGCATGGATACACACGAGCTATTTTCACCTATCGTGTTGAATCAACTTTAAATTACGCTCGATTTGTGGCAATATTGCAGTTACACCATCATTGATAATCGAAAATTCTGTCATATCATCAGTTGAAGATTGAGATTTTATTCTTGCTCTCACATCAACTTCCGACAAATTATTACGTTTCATTACACGCTGAATCCTTAAACCAATGGGAGCATACACATTCCATTCCAAGTCTATCATATCTTTGAGATTGCTTTCCTTCAGTATTGCAGTTTCGACAAAAACATAAGAATTTCCTTCTTCTTTTTTTATTCGAGTCCATTCTTGTAAATCTTTGCGTACTTCGGGATGTACAATTCCATTTAATGTCGATAATGCCTTGGGATTATCAAAAACTACTTTCCCAAGATATTTCCGATTAATCAAACCATCTTTATCAACACAATCATAACCAAATGCATCCAAAAGGCCACGCTTTATTTTTTCGGAAGAATCCATAACTTTTTTTGCTTGCGAATCACAATCATAAACCACATAGCCCATTATCCGCAATATAGAAGACACCACACTCTTTCCACTGCCTATGCCTCCTGTCAAAGCAATTACTTTCATCAATATTTTTCAATTATGTATTCGACACTGTCTATTGCCAAAGAAATATCCTTGCAACCAACAGGAACTTCTATAATCTTAACTGCTACTTTGTTTGAATTATTAGACGAATATAAGATATCGTTATAATTGGCAATGACCTTTACAGGAGTACTTTTATAAAACATACTTTGAGGCACAAGAAACGAAGCGTCCACTACCGAAGGGAAAGTAATGACATTGACTCCTTCAGGAACATTTACCACATCTACCTGCACCGATTGTTTTTTATTTATTAGTGGTTCTACGGGAACTGTTATCGACATGCTACCTGGTATAATCTTTGCTCCTGGAATAGATGCAAATTTAACTTTACGAATCAATGTGTCATTTACTGCCGATTCCACTATATGTTCAGTTGAAACAGACTTTATTTTTTCAAGAGTATACTTATCTGAATATACGACAACCGAATCAATTTCTTTTTTTATTTCACCGTTAATTACATAACGGAAATTAGGAGTGATGTCAACATTAAGCACAATAGGCACTTTCTTTCCCGGCAAATTGGTATACTTTATATTCAATGAATCTGGAATTACAGTTACCACTGTTGTCGTGTTGCTGAACAATCTCCTCACTTTGGCCAACATGTCAATAGAAGACACTTTCAGATTCCCACTGCCGTCAAAGTATTCAAGGAAATCCAAAGAAAACGTCGGAATATTCCCCAAATCAAATTTCAACAAAGAAGAACCCTTGTCTCGAACACTGACATCAATCGATTTCGGCAACCCCGATATGATTGTCGTACTATCGGGAAGTGAAGATAAATTGAACGGTATGGACAAGTCCTTTTGCGTTTCGCTGTTCAAAGACAAGAAAAGCCAAAAAAAGAACGATATCAACAGACATGTCAAATATAGTAATATCGAATTGGTCTTTTTAGACTCTCTCGACGTTTTCCACATCCTTTTGATTTTTTGAAACAAAGATTCTTCAGACGGCATATTTTTCACTCCCATTTAAGCACACAAGCCATTCACCTAATCGGTAAAATGGCTTGTGATGTTTTTAATTCAATATCTTATCTCTTCAATATTATGCTTTCTTTTCTGCATTGGCAGGATCTGTTTGAGCATCTTCAGCCGACGGATATACCGAATTCTTGTCGATTCTTATCTTTACATTGTCGGATATTTCAACAAGGAATGATGTTTCTTTCACATCTTTTATTTTTCCATATATGCCTCCGGCAGTTATTATCTTGTCACCAGCCGACAACTTTTCACGAAATTCCCTGATTTTTTTCTGTTTCTTCGATTGAGGACGAATCATGAAGAAGTAAAAAATTACAATCAGCACCACGATCATGAGGAAACTGCTCAATCCGCTTGCTCCTGCACCTGTAGCTGCTGCATCTTGTAATAAAATTGAATTCAGAACCATTTTATATTATAAGTTTTAAAAGTTAATTTGTTTTCAAAAATAATACATTATTCATTCCTTAACAATTTTCTTATTCTCTTTTAAGAAATTTATTATGGAATTTAATATCCCGTTAACGAATTGGCCACTCTTTGGAGTACTGTAATACTTGGCAATCTCAATATATTCATTCAAAGAAACTCGAATAGGTATTGCCGGATACTTCATTATTTCGGTAGTCGCGACAATCATAATCACCCTGTCCATGAACGCTATGCGATCAGCATCCCAATTCCCATTCTTTACAAATTGATTTATTAGTTCATCACAATAATCTTTGTTCTGCACCGAATAACTAAAGAGTTCTTCTCCAAAACGACTATCTTCATCATCCTTATACATGGGCAAGAATGCCGAAGAACTATCGCTTTCAAAACGTTTTATTGTCTTTACTACAAATGTTCCTATTGATTCAACGTCATCATTCCAATAAACAGACTTGGATTCAAGCTGATCGGTGAAGTCTTCGTCATTAAGTATGATTTTCTTGACAATTTCTCTCCAAAACTCGCAATCTGCCACATAATCATTTCCTGCTTCCTGCATATAAGACACATAAATGTCCGACTTTACAATCTTATCGAGTAGTAATTTCAAGAATATGTCATCATCTCGCCAGGAAATAGGATTGTCTTTTAAATATTGCTTAAATTGTTCATTGTTCCGTAATTCCTTAATAAACAAATTATCAACGAATTTCATGTTTGGATTCAAATCTTCCTCAGTTGGCAAATATTTGTTTTTTGCCAAATCTAAACGTTGATATTGCACATCGGTCAAATCAACCAGCAATACAAATATATAATTGTATAATTGATAAGCCATTTCAAGGCTTTTCTTCAATTCCTTCTTTGCATCGCCAAATGAGCGTTCTTTTTGAGTAAGCAGATAAGAATACAACATCTGCACGACTTTAATCCTAATTAAAATACGATTAACCATTTATTCTTAAACTTTTCTTATATTAATTGCAAAATTACGGCAAAACCTCCGACTACCGAAATAAATATCAAAGTTTTCTCACAAGTTACCATGCAGTCGCCTTTGTCTGACAACTTCATACATCATTATAGCGCCTGCCACCGATACATTCAGTGAATTAATGTGACCCATTTGAGGAATTGACACAAGGACATCGCACAACCTCAAGACATCGGGCGAAATTCCATGATCTTCAGCACCAAGAACTAATGCCACCGGGACAGAATAATCAGTTTCCGTGTAATTAACGTCAGCTTTCTCAGATGCACCGAATATTTTATATCCACTGTCGCGTAAGTATTTTACTGCATTTACAAGATTCTTTTCTTTGCAAACCGGGATATAATGCAACGCTCCTGCCGAAGTTTTAATCGCATCAGCATTCACAGTCACACTGTTGCGTTCAGGTATCACAATGGCATCGACACCTGCGCATTCACATGTGCGAGCCAATGCGCCAAAATTGCGTACATCCGTTATGCCGTCAAGCAATATCACAAATGGTGTCTTGCCATTTTCAAACAATTGAGGGACAAGGTATTCCAATTTATGATAAGACACAGCCGACAAAAAGGCTAACACTCCTTGGTGATTCTTACGAGTAATGCGATTTATTTTTTCAATTGGTACTCGCTGAATCAAAATGTCATGATCACGAGCCATTACTACCAATTCATGCAACAAATCACCTGCTAATTCCTTCTTTATTAAAATCTTATCAATTTCTTTACCGGCATCTATCGCTTCCATTACAGCGCGTATGCCAAATATATATTTATTATCTTCCATATCATTATTTATTTGATGCGAGTAAAATCTTAGCATTATTTATGGCAGCTTCGCTCACTTTATCACCGCTAAGCATTCCAGCAATTTCTTGTATGCGTTCATTCTCATCAAGCACGCGAACCGACGTAAAAGTGGCATCAGCCGTATCTCGTTTATATACTTTTAAATGATTGTTTCCTTTTGCTGCCACTTGTGGCAAATGCGTTATTGTAATAACCTGAATATTACAACTTATGCTTCTCATTAATTCTCCCATGCGATTTGCGATGTCGCCCGACACTCCGGTATCAACTTCATCGAATATTATCGTGGGCAATTTCATTTTCTGTGCTATGATTGATTTTATGCAAAGCATTACTCTCGAAATCTCACCTCCCGACGCACTATCTTCAACAGGCATCAATGATTGCTGTTTATTGAATGCGAATAAAAAATGGACATTATCTATTCCCGTTGCCGACAAAGGTGTCTCATCAAAATGTACATGAAAACGTAAATTTTTCATTCCAAGTGGCATCGCCAAATTGATTAAAGCCGTTTCAAATGCAGCAGCGGCTTCTTTACGTCGAGTCGACAATTTTCCTGCAATTGCAGTCACAATCTTTTCTTTATCTTTAAGTTCTCTTTCGAGTCTTGTTATTTCTTCATCGAAATTGTCCAGAACATTCAATTTCGCTTCATAATCATCCCTTATTGCGACCAATTCATCAACAGTCCGCACCTTATGTTTAGTTTCCAACGAATATATTGCATTCAATCTGTCTCTCACCCTGTCGAGTTCGGCAGGATCATCTACGATATCATTTTGCAATGCCGATATCGTGCGCGCAACATCTTTTGCTTCGATAAACATTGCTTCAATACGTTCTGCAATATCTTCCACTCCGTCGTAAATTTCACATAATCTGGACATGTTGTGAGACAATACGGACAAACTTGACAGCATTGAACTGCCGCCGTCGCCCGACATTAATTCCTCACATTGCCATAGATTACTCTTTATTTCATTGACATTACTTAATTTACGCTCTTCGGCTTCAAGTTCCGCATCTTCGCCTGGAATTAAATTAAGTTCTTTTAATTGTGCCAATTGAAAACGAATGTAATCCTCTTCTGATTCTTGTCTTTCTTTAGACTCACGCAACGATTTTATTCGAGCGGATACTTCCTTATAATCAGCATACCTCTCACGATATTCCGAAATTAAAGCCGCATCTCCATGTAGATTATCTATTACACCCAATTGATACTTTGAATCGGCCAACAGCATATTTCCATGTTGAGAATGAATATCTATCAAATTCATTGACAACGCCTTCATTATAGGCAATGTGACCGGAGTGTCATTTATAAATGCGCGTGTGCGACCATTTGGAGCTATCTCACGCCGTAAGATACATTCGTCTCCGAAATATTCGATATCATTGTCTTCAAAGAATTGCTGCAATCCATATTCGTCAATGTCAAATATAGCTTCGATTACCGATTTTTTTTCTAAGTTCCTTATTACTTTAGTGTCGGCTTTCCCACCCAAAATAAGCGACAAGGCTCCCATCATTATAGATTTGCCTGCCCCTGTTTCTCCTGTAATAATAGTCAATCCTTGATTGAATGAAATATCAAGGGAATCTATAAGCGCGTAATTTGATATTTTCAACTGCTTCAACATAAAGCTTAATCATTTTTTAGCAGTTTCTTTTATTTTATCCAATCTTGTTCCTTCGGTCGGATACAAAGGATATAATAATTCATACACCTTGCTCTTTTCGGCAGTTCCGGCTTCGGAATAAATATTTACAAGTTCGTCCAATTTTGCGTCCTTGAACATTGACAAACACACACTCATTGGGGCGACATCATATACTTTTTTTAACTCTTCTAAACACGAAGTTACCATTGCACGTCCCTTGTCCACACTCAATGCCATTTGGTCAAGTCCCATACGATGATAATTGTACAAAATAGTCCTTATTCCTTTGGTAGCATTGTCAGTATAAGCGCTTAACACGGCACTTCGGTTTTTATTGTCTTCAAATGCCCTCCAACCCTTCTCGCCTGAACTTTGTGCCAATTGAACAACCGTGGCAGCTCGATCATAGTATGGAGTTCCGCCTTCAGGCGAAAATGTATCAAAATCCATGGCAATTATCATGAAACAATAGAAATTCAAAATGGCCGTCAAGTTGCTTTCCATCGTCAACTCTGAATATACCAATGGTTCATTTTCTATATAAGTGAACTCTATGTCGGTATCACGAAAGTTCATTACAGTTGTCGTGTATGAACTATTATAAACTGGCCGTAACGATTGTATTTGCAAATCACCAGTGAATTTGTCATCTTCATAGCTTTTTATGGTGAAAAACAACCGGCATTCTATTTTTTCATTGGCAGCAAATTGTGCATTTGTCCATTTATTAGTGTTTACATATTCGGCTATTGCTTGTTCCAATGTCTCAAATACCTCTTTGCTGCTATTTTGGATTTGATCGGAATTCACTTCCACTGTACAATTCAATTCCTGAGCATGGACTGCTGTAACATTATATAATAATGAAAACATGAAAATACATGTCAGTCTTGACAATATCTTTAAATTCAATCGGCTCATTGCATTCTTGCTATTATTTCATTCACCACATCCTCTGCAACGAGTTTCTTGTCCTTCAATCCGTAATGCTTGACACTGCCGGTATTATCTATGATCGTAATCTTGTTGGTATCGGTCATGAAACCGGCACCTTTGTCACTTAAAGAATTCAAAACTATGAAATCCAAATTCTTTTTGCGAAGTTTCCCGGCAGCATTAGCTTCTTCATTGTCTGTCTCAAGAGCAAATCCAACAAGAATCTGATTATCCTTTTTCAAATTGCCAAGTTTTGCAGCAATGTCAGGATTTTTCTTCAGCTTTATTACCGGAACATCGTCATGATCCCGTTTTATCTTATGAATGCTCTGATTTTCCACTGCGTAATCGGCAACTGCGGCACACATTACAGCCACATCACATGAAGGGAATATATCGACCGACGCATTATACATTTCAACAGCCGATTCAACGTTAATTACCTTAATGGACGGATGTTTCGCCTTTATGGAAACCGGGCCGCTTATAAGCGTTACAGTCGCCCCACGGCTCGCGCAATTTTCAGCTATTGCATACCCCATCTTCCCTGAAGAATAATTTCCTATGAATCTCACCGGATCTATTTTTTCATAAGTAGGTCCGGCTGTCACTATTACATGCTTGCCTGATAAATCTTCTGAATGGCCAAAGAAATCGTCAACAATTTCCAATATTCGCTCAGGTTCTTCCATTCTACCTTTCCCTACAAGATGGCTAGCCAATTCACCCGAAGCGGGCTCTATTATATGATTGCCATATTCACGCAATAATGTCAAATTATGCTGTGTGCTTGGATGAGCATACATGTCTAAATCCATTGCAGGAGCGATAAAGACAGGAGCTTTCGCCGATAGATATGTAGTAATTAACATGTTATCGGCTACCCCGTTTGCCATTTTTGCAATAGTCGAAGCTGTGGCAGGAGCAATTACCATGGCATCAGCCCACAATCCAAGATCCACATGACTATTCCAACTTCCTGTATTTGCCGTGAAAAATTCACTTATCACTGGCTTACCACTCAAAGCCGACAATGTAACCGGCGTTATGAATTCTTTTCCCGACGGAGTTATAACGACTTGGACTTCTGCTCCGGCCTTTATGAACAACCTAAGTAAATATACAGATTTGTATGCGGCAATTCCTCCGCTTATGCCCAATATAATTTTTTTACCTTGCAGCATGACAAATTATCATTTTATTTGGAACGCAATTTAATGGCTGTTATCACATTTTTTGTATTTTGAGGGAAATCACCCTGCATCATCCATCCATAATATCCAGGTTCTTTCCTGAATACTTCTTCAACTGGCATTCCTTTATATTTACCAAAATTAAAAACCTCCACATTTTTATCATTATAAATGATGCGGCCTGCAAAATCCACGTTTTTATTTTGAGATGAAAATGCCGATAAAAAGTCTACATCATTCACAAGTGTCGGATACATGTCAAGTTGAGCTTTTAACACTTCATATGTAGCTCTCGTATCGGCACAAGCCGAATGGGCGTCAACCATATCCTTGTGACAATAAAACCTATAAGCAGCCGACAATGTCCTTTGTTCCATTTTATGGTAAATTGTCTGGACATCAATAAACTTTCTTTTCGACAAATTAATATTTATGCCGGCATTGAGAAATTCTTCCACAAGAATAGGAATGTCGAATCTGTTGCTGTTGAATCCGGCAATGTCGCTTCCTTCAAAAACTTTTTCAAGTATCTTGGCAACATCCTTGAACAATGGACAATCCTTGACATCATCATTAGTTATGTGATGTATTGCCGTGGACTCGGGAGGAATGGGAAAACCTGGATTTATCCTATAAGTTTTTTCTTCTTCCTTTCCATTAGGATAAACCTTTATATAAGACAATTCTATTATTTTATCCTTCGATATGTTCAATCCTGTTGTTTCAACATCGAAGAATACCAATGGATTCTTTAAATTAAGTTCCATAAGCTCAAAGCGCGTTTAAACTGCCATCAAAGCATCATTGGCATCAACAACATCAGCAAATCTTCCCCTTCCGGTTGGGAATCTGGAATAAATATTCCAGCGCGAGTCGGATCCAATAATTTGAGCACGACAATATCAGAATTTATATTGGACAATATTTCAACCAATTTGTCATCATTGAAACCAATCGACATATCTTCGCCTTGATAATCGCACAACACCTTTTCTTCGGCCGATTTCAAAAAATCCACATTTTCAGTAGTCAAGTTGATTTCATTGTTACTCAATGCAAATTTCACCATTCCACCTGCACTTGCGAAAACAGACACACGCTTTATTGCATTTAAAAGCGATATTCTATCTACCGACAGTACAAATGGATTATTATGAGGAATTACAGAGTTATAATTAGGATATTTACCATTTATGAATCTGCAAGTCAATGTGTAATTCTCAACAACAAATGTCGCGCTCTTGCCATCAAATGTTATCTTTACATCCTCTTCGCATTTTGCTATTATGCTATTGAGAATTGATGCAGGCTTCACAGGCAGTACAAATGATGCTTCTATCCCTGTTGCAATACGTTTATTTTCGAATTTTACCAATTTATGCGTATCAGATGCCACAAATGTTATATTATCAGGCTTGATGTCCCAAAATATACCCATCATTATGCGACGAATCTCTTCATTCCCGGCAGCAAATAAAGTATAATTGATTCCCTCACTCAACTCCTTCACCGGGATGGTTATCGTGTGAGTTCCATCTCCTGATTCTTCTTTCTTAGGAAATTCATCTCCATCAACACCCGGGAAATTAAAATGACCATTTTGATATGTTATCAATATCGTGAATTTATCATCTATGTCAAATTGCAACGGTTGTTCTGGGATTTCTTTTAAAAGATCAAGCAGGCTCTTGACATTGACAGCAAATTTGCCTTCTCCTTCAGCCTCATTCACTTCAACCGAGGTTGTCAATGTAGTTTCTTGATCGCTTCCGGTTATTACAAGTTCGTCTCCTTCAAGGCTGAATAGAAAATTGTCAAGTATGGATATTGTATTTTTCGTATTAACCACCCTGCTAACAGTCGACAAATGCGACAACAGCAACTTGCTTGAAATATTAAACTTCATATCTTTATATTTTTAATTCATTTATCGTGCCAACGACATGCTCATCACATTGCATGTTTACAGATTACAAATATAGTGAAAGTTGCGTGCAATGGGAAAAAATGAGCTCGCTTATTTTTATCATCATAGAAACGCAACCTATATGGAAAAGGTTGAAACATTTAACAAACATGTTTTTATAGTACAAATAACCCTTTAGAAAAACAAAGTGGAAGAGACAAATTCATCTCTTCCACTTAAAACGTTTTAACGTGAATACTTTTACCAGATTACAACTCTTTCTGCTGCAGGGCGGAACATTGCATCACCTTCCTTAATGCCAAAAGCATTGAAGAACGTATCAATATTTCTCAATGTTGCATTTACACGCAGCTTACCGATAGAGTGAGGGTCGGTTTTAGTACGCAACAATATATCTTCTTTTGTAGTATTTGCGGCCCAAACATTTGCATAAGCAAGATAGAATCTTTGATCAGGAGTAAATCCATCAATCTTTTCATTTCCTTTACCTTGCAAAGTTTTCTTAAATGCTGTGTAAGCAATCCTCAAACCACCTTGGTCGGCGATATTCTCACCCAAAGTAAATTGACCGTTTGCATGAACATCATCAGCAACAATTATTGCATCAAACTGAGCAGCAAGACCATCGGCAAGCTCTTTGAATTTAGCTGCATCTTCAGCTTCCCACCAATCAGTCATGTTGCCATTTTGGTCAAAGTTGCGACCTTGATCGTCAAATCCATGAGTCATTTCATGTCCTATCACAACACCGATAGCACCATAGTTTGACGCGTCATCGTTTGTAATGTCAAAGTAAGGAGCTTGTAGGATTGCTGCAGGGAAACATATTTCATTAGTAATTGGGCTATAATATGCATTCACAGTTTGTGGAGTCATTCCCCATTCAGAACGGTCTACAGGTTTGTTCCATTTAGAATAGTTGTCTTGAGTCAAGAATTCGCTTATTTTCTTTATATTTTCCCAATAAGACAATGTTGTATCTACCGTAACTGCACTATAATCTTTCCACTTGTCAGGATAGCCGACCTTTACAGTAAAGCTGTTAAGTTTAACCAATGCATTTACCTTTGTACGGTCACTCATCCATGTAAGCTGAGAAATATGTTCAGCAAGAGCCTTCTTCAAGTTCCCTACAAGTTCAAGCATACGTTCTTTAGCTTCAGCAGGGAAATATTTTTCCACATATAATTGGCCAACGGCTTCACCCAGCATCCCATTAGGAACGGCAAGAGCACGTTTCCAGCGAGGTTGCATCTCTTTCTTTCCGGCCATAGTCTTGGAAAACATTTCAAAATTAGCTACTACGAAATCGTCACTCAAAGAACTTGAAGCAGCCGAAATATATTCATACAACAAATAATCCTTTATCTCCTTGTCTGACAATGATTCAAACATATTATTTACTTCAGCAAGGAATTTAGGTTGCATGAGACACACTTGATCTATGTTCGGCAAGCCAATGGCCTTGAAATAAGATTCCCAATTTATGTTAGGATAATCTGTTTTTAATTGGTCAATAGTTCGAATATTATATTGAACTGCATAATTACGCGATTCTTCACGAGTCATTTCAACTTTGGCAAGAGCTGTTTCAATCTTCAACACATTCTTTGCAGCTTTCTTTGCCTGAGATTTTTTATAACCCGATAAAGTGAAAATTGTTTCAATATATTTCACATAAGCTTCCCTGATGGTCTTCGTATTTTCATCATCTTCAAGATAATAATCACGATCTCCGAGTGCACCCGAAATTTCGGAAATATACATTATGTTGGTATCGGAATTTTTCAAATCGGCCATGACTGCTGTACCAAAAAATGGTGACGCAATCCCATTATGCATCCAAGCAACAAAATCAGTAAGCTCTTCTCGCTTCATGTTTTCTATTTTCTCGAGATCAGCCTTAATTGGAGTCGCACCTTCATTGTTCAACCTCACACTATCCATTCCCATCTCATAAAGGTCATTCACCTTTTGGGCAATGGAACCTTGAGCTGGATTGGTTTCACCAAGATGTTGAACAAGACTTTTCACTTGTTCCCTGCTATTTTCAGACAATTGATCCATCGTTCCGAAACGAGAATATTGAGCTGGAAGAGGATTGTTTTTCATCCAGCCACCACAAGCGTACTGATAAAAATCTTGTCCCGGAGCTACCGATTCGTCAAGGTTGGCACGAACCACACCTTTTCCTTCTGCATTGATACTGTTTGTAGTCATAGTCAATGCCAAAATTGGAATTAAATACTTTAATGTCTTTTTCATTTTAATAAATATATAAACACAATTAAATATATCGATATGACATCATATAGATTCTTTTGTCAATTCTTCAAGTTCGTTATAAGCCATCTCCCACATGCTCATCACATTTTCCATTTTCTTGTTTAATGTGGAATGCTGCTCATATATGTCGGCAGGAAGATTCTCTCCTGAAGCCAAAGATGCCTCAATTTCTTTTATCTGCTTGCCTATGGCATCTATTTCTTCTTCATATGACGCTACTTTTTTCTGCAACCGTTTAATTTCCTTTGCTTTCTCTTTTTGTTCAAAATAAGATATCTTTGAGGACTTCACTTGAGATTCTACCGACGATTCTTTTGCCGTTTTTTTCATCTTCAAGGACGCATTTGCCTTTTCTTTTGTAACAACATTGCCTTGTGGCTGCGACATTTCCAATTGTCGCAACGATTCTATTTTCTTATATTCAAGAAAGTCATAAATTCCACCTAAATGTTCTCTAACTTTACCTCCACCGAATTCATAAACCTTTTCGACAAGTCCGTCAAGGAATTCACGATCATGCGACACGACAATGACAGTACCATTGAAATCCTTTATAGCCGATTTCAAAATATCTTTCGTGCGCATGTCCAAATGGTTAGTAGGTTCATCGAGGATTAGCAGGTTGACTGGTTCTAACAGCATTTTTATCATTGCCAACCGCGTTTTTTCTCCACCCGATAAAACTTTTACTTTTTTGTCGGAAGCCTCGCCACCAAACATGAATGCCCCGAGAATATCTCGTATTTTCGTTCGAATATCCCCAACAGCAACCCTATCTATTGTATCAAAGACCGTCAATTCCCCATCAAGCAGTTGAGCTTGATTTTGAGCAAAATATCCTATCTTGACATTGTGCCCTATTTTTAAAGTCCCTTCAAACGGAATCTCACCCATTATGCACTTGACAAGAGTAGATTTTCCTTCCCCGTTCTTACCCACGAAAGCGACTTTCTCTCCACGTCTTATTGTAAAAGTAACATCCTTAAAAACTAAATGGTCTCCGTAGCTTTTGCTGACTCCATCTATTATTACAGGGAAATCACCCGAGCGTGGCGCAGGTGGAAATTTTAAATTTATATGCGAATTATCGACTTCATCTATCTCAATACGTTCTATTTTTGCAAGTTGCTTTATGCGGCTTTGCACTTGTACCGATTTTGTTGCTTTGTAACGAAACCTCTCTATGAAGTCTTCTGTATCTTGAATCTGTTTTTGTTGATTTAGATATGCCCTTGTTTGTTGCTCGATGCGTTCTTTTCTCAGTTCTACAAACTTTGAATAATTGACATTGTAATCATATATCTTTCCACAAGATATTTCAATTGTACGATTAGTGACGTTATCAATAAATGCCCTGTCATGGGAAACAACCATGACTGCATTGGCTTTATTTTTTAGAAACGACTCAAGCCATTGTATTGATTCTATGTCAAGATGATTGGTTGGCTCGTCAAGCAACAATACATCAGGATGTCTCAACAACAATTTTGCAAGTTCAATACGCATACGCCATCCGCCACTAAATTCCGATGTCGGCCGCTCGAAATCATTTCTTTCAAATCCAAGTCCGATTAATGTCTTTTCCATTTCGGCCTCGCAATTTTCCGATCCCGACATTGTAAGCAACTCGTTCAAATGAGTTATCCGTTCTATCAGTTTATTATAATCGTCACTTTCATAATCGGTTCGAGATGCAAGTTCTTCATTTGCTTCATTTATGTCTTGTTGCAATTTCGCAATGTGGGCAAAAGCTTCCTTGACTTCCTCTCTGACGGTCTTATTGTCAGTCAAAACCATCTGTTGCGGCAAGTAACCTATAGTCACACCTGTTTGGACTGCCACGCTGCCTGTAGTTGGCATTTGCAGACCTGCTATAATCTTCAGCATTGTAGATTTTCCGGCGCCATTCTTCCCCACTAAAGCAATTTTATCTTTCTTGTTTATGACATAATTCACATTATCAAACAAAGGGCGGCAATTAAATTCTACAGATAAATTCTGAACTGAAATCATTGAAATAAGACCTTACTGCTATAAACAAATTTTTTGATTTTACAGAATTCCAACAAATCATCGAACTCTGCTCACTCACTTTCTTATTAAAAGTCAAATGCAAAGTTACCTATTTTAATCGATATACAAAGGTTTTTCTACAAATAAAACCTAATTGCATTATTCTGTAAACATTAAGTTGTTTTTTAGTAACAAAATGCTTAATCGAACATGTATCAATATTCACCTATATGTTTTCAATGGAGGCATAAATGCATCAATTATATGCTCAACCTTGAAATCATCCGGATTACCTATCAAAGTAATTATGTCAAATTGTATTTCATGTGGCAGATTATTACTGTTAACATACGCATTTGCAGCTTTTACAAGATGGACAATTTTTCTTTTGTCAACAGCTTCAATAGGGTCAACATAGTCATTCGACCTTGTTTTTACTTCCACTATTATTATGCGACCGTCTTTTTCTGCTACGATATCTATTTCCAATTTGTCACACTTCCAATTTGTTTCTCTTATTGTATATCCTTCTTTTATAAGAGCTTCCTTTGCCGCAACTTCTCCGACTTTCCCGAATTCATTATGCAATGCCATGTCTCAGTAGGTAAAACAATTTTATGAAATTCTTTTGCAATTTAAAAATAATACGCTAACTTTGCAACGCAATTTAAAAAAAGGTGATTTAGTGTAGTGGCCTAGCACGCCACCCTCTCACGGTGGAGACCCGGGTTCGATTCCCGGATTCACTACAAAAAGGACTTCATAAAAGCCTTAAAAAATCAAAAGCATTGGAATTCAATTTTTTACAGAAATTCCAATGCTTTTATTGTTTATTATAGTTTGTTTTGATTTGCCAAAAATAGAACATAAAATACAAAATCGTTACAACAACGCAACCACCTTATATCCTACTAAAACTGAAAACATACCAAGAGCAAGACTGCCAAAAACATACATTGCAAAATACATGAAATTCCCATTTTGAATCAAAAAAAGCGCTTCATTTGAGAAAGTGGAAAAAGTGGTGAATCCGCCACAAAAACCAGTAACTAACAATAGGTAAAGCCCAGCATGAGTTGGAGCAAATTTTGAAAGAATGCCAATCAACACTCCTATTAAAAGACTTCCCAAAACATTAGTGAGAAACGTGGCAACAGGGAAAGCGCCCTGCTCAGAATGAATAATCTGTGAAAGAAGATATCGTAATATACCCCCGACAAAACTCCCGGCACCAACTAATAATATGGATTTTATCATCTTTTATTTTTTGCAAACTTAATATATCGAAAATAAGTCAATCCTTCTAAAAGAGTGTTTGGCTTCCATACAAAACTTTCAAAAAAACTAATTACGATTAATGACTTCTTTTAAGGTATTTATATGCTCTTATATATCTGTTTAATCTTGTCAGATCCATCTCTGACACTTGCGACAAGCGAGTTATATCCATATTGTCTTCCAAATCGTGTAATTTAACTTCCTTACCTATCGAATTCAACCCACAACGCCTAATAAAATCCTCATAGCTTTCCCCGTCATTTCGCGTAACAGAAAGAATGGCATCAACTATTTTGCGAGAGAAGCCTTTCGACAACAAATAATCAATTGTTACGCCTGTATCTTCTATCACATCATGAAGCAAAGCCACTATCTTTTCTTCATCAGTAACGCATTTACAGGATACGCGAATAGGATGAAAAACATAAGGCACGCCAGCTTTGTCTACTTGCCCGGCATGAGCTTTAATTGCTATCTGTAGTGCATCTTCAAGCAATTCGTTATTTATATTCATAACATTCATGTTATTATCAATTTTTATATTTCTGAATGTGAGTCAAGTGATTCTCCACTCACTATATGGAATTTCATATAAGCACATAAAAAAACAACTCCGGTATCACTACCTGAGATGCTTAATTAACTTTCTAATACATTAACATAAACCTAAAAACATAAAAACAATTACCTTCTCGGCACCTGTTTTCATAACCTTAAAATCTTTTACCATGAAAACTGATGCAAAGATATATATTCATTTTGATTCTGCAAATAAAATATGCCTAAAAAATATGTTATTTAACACATTTCTGCAATCTGTAAAATAATGTGCTTTTAAAAGACAGTTTAAACCCCGTCAAATACTTGATAAAAAAGTAGAATAATGTTTTTATCTTGCGTAAAAAGATAATTGCTACTTTTGTAAACGTAATGACAAAAAATTATGCACATGAAAAGGAATATTCTGCTATCAATGGCATTAGTCGGAACATTATTTGCCGCTAACGCTAACGAAGGACGATTGCTACGCTTTCCTGCAACAAATGGAAGCGAAGTGGTTTTTTCTTTTGCCGGAGACCTATACAAAGCTCCATTAAACGGAGGAGAAGCCACTAGATTGACTTCACATGTAGGCTACGAGATGTTTGCCAAATTTTCCCCAGATGGGAGAAGTATTGCATTCACAGGCCAATATGATGGGAGTACCGAAGTATATATAATTCCGACAGAAGGAGGTTTCCCTAAGCGATTAACATTCTCTCCGACAAACAGTCGTGACAATCTTGCCGATCGCATGGGTCCCAACAACGTCGTCATGACCTGGACTCCCGACGGCAAGAACATCGTCTATCGAAACAGAATCAGTGACGGATTCAGTGGCGTGTTAAAAACCATTTCCATTGAAAGTGGAATGCCCGAACAAATACCTCTTCCTGAAGGGGGATTTTGCTGCTATTCTCCGGATGGGAAAAAATTAGCTTATAACCGCGTATTCCGTGAATTCAGGACATGGAAATATTATAAAGGCGGCATGGCCGATGACATATGGATATATGACCCGGAAAACCAAAAAATAGAAAATATCACCAACAACGTCGCTCAAGACGTATTTCCCATGTGGATAGGTGATGAAATTTTCTTTGCAAGCGATCGCGATAACCGCATGAATATATTCGTTTACAACACAAAAACCAAAACCACCGAGAAGGTGACAAATTTTACCGAATACGACGTTAAATTTCCAAGTACCAATGGAGAAATAATAGTATTTGAAAATGGTGGGTATATATATAAGCTTGATCCTGCAACAAGAAAATATGATAAAATTAATATTACACTAAATCCTGAAGGCAATTATATTCGCCCAGAATTGAAAAAAACAAAAAAATACCTTTCAGCAATATCCATTTCTCCTGATGGTAATCGCGTGGCGGCCACAGCCAGAGGCGAAGTATTCAATATTCCAACGACCGAAGGCGTCACTTACAATATTACGCAATCCTCAGGAGCAAATGACCGTTCTGGCGAATGGAGCCCGGACGGGAGAAACATTGCCTATATTTCTGATATAACAGGAGAAACTGAAATATGGCTACAACCATTGGATCAAAACACGCCAATCCAACTAACAAGAGATAACGATACATACATCAGACGTTTTGAATGGAGTCCCGACAGTAAAAAAATAATATACTCCGACCGTAAAAACAGGCTTGTGCTTGTGGATATCGCTTCACAAAACAAAGAAACCCTATTACAAGACTCTATACACGAATTTTATTCATTCCAGTTTTCTCCCGACAGTCGTTGGCTCACATACACTCGAAGCGATGAAAATATGATGGAAGTTGCCTACATATACAATATTGAAACCAGAAAAGAGTATGCAGTAAGCGAAAATTGGTATAACTCTACTGTCCCGGCATTCAGCGCAGACGGTAAATACTTGATATATGCAGGAGCACGAGATTTCAATCCTATTTACAGTTCTGTCGAATGGAACGCTGCTTACACGTCAATGGATGGCATATACATGGTCATGCTGGCAAAAGACACTCCATCCCCATTACTTCCGAAAGATGATTCCGTAATGATTGCCGAGCAACCTACCGATGCTAAAGACAAAGGGCAAAGCAAGAGAAACGAAGATAATAGAAATGGCGCAATAAAAATAGATACCGATGGACTTATTCAACGAACCATAAAATTGCCTATTTCAACCGGTAATTATGGCAATTTTTATTGCACCGACGAAAAATTATGGTATAACGACGGAGCCGACATCAAAGTATTTGATTTCAATACACAACAAGAAGAAACCCTGATGGAAGGAGCAGGATTTGCCATATCAAACAATGGGAAAAAAGCATTGCTAATAAAAAATACAAGCATTAACATTTGCGACTTCCCCACTTCCAGTTTCGAAGCTGCGAAACCTGTGAATCTTGATGATATGGAAGCATACGTCGATTTCAGCAAAGAATGGGCCCAAATCTACGATGAGACGTGGAGGGCATTCCGCGATGGATTCTATCTCGAAAACATGCATGGTGTAGACTGGAATGCAATGAAAGATAAATATGCCGCATTACTTCCATATGTAATGTGCCGAGAAGATTTGAGTTATGTCATCGGAGGCCTCATTGGAGAATTGGCCGTTGGCCATGCCTATGTCGATCCCGGTGAAAGTTATCTCTCTGGGTCCGTAAAAACAGGTTTGCTCGGAGCTGAATTAAGCAAGGATGAAAGTGGATACTTCCGAATCGACAAGATTCTCGAAGGTGCTACATACAGCAATGATTTATTCTCTCCTCTCACAGAGCCGGGACTTAATGTGAAAAAAGGTGATTACATTGTAGCCGTAAACGGAATTCCTACAAACACAACATCCAACATATACACATTGCTTGTCGGCAAAGCCGGTGTCATGACTGAATTAACAGTAAATTCCACGCCAGACCTAGAAGGTGCGCATAACATAGTAATAAAGCCAATAGAAAATGAATACCCGCTATACCACTATGAATGGGTACAAAACAATATTAAAAAAGTAGAAGAAGCGACAGACGGACGCGTTGGATATATATATGTTCCCAATATGGGTCCTGAAGGGCTTAATGAATTCTGTAGATACTACTACCCTCAACTCACCAAAGAGGCACTTATCATTGATGATCGAGCAAATGGTGGTGGAAACGTATCACCAATGCTAATCGAGCGTCTGTTACGCACTCCTTATAGACTGACAATGTACAGGGGCTCTAAAATAAACGGGACAATACCCGATGGCACCCATTATGGTCCTAAAGTCTTGCTTATTAATAAATATTCTGCTTCCGATGGTGATTTGTTCCCTTGGAGCTTTAAAGCTGTCGGCCTTGGCAAAGTGATAGGCACTCGCTCTTGGGGAGGTATAATCGGAATAACAAGTTCTTTGCCTTATATTGACGGTACTAACGTAAATGTTCCATTCTTCACTAATTATGATGCTAAAACAGGCAGTTGGATTGTTGAAAACCACGGAGTAGATCCAGACATTTACATCGATAACGATCCTATCATGGAATACAACGGGATTGACCAACAACTCAACAAAGCCATTGAAGTCGTGCTTGAAGAACTCAAAGACCGCAAGCCTCTCCCATCAACTCCGGCTCCAAGAGTTCTTAAAGACCTTGGAGTGAAATAATAAGCACACAACTTACATAAAACAAATAGTCCCAAGGAAAATCCTTGGGACTATTTGTTTTTTTATGACCCTAAAAGGGACTTAGAATTTTCATGACTTCAATTTTTCAATTGAGACACGGCAAGATCGACAAATACCTTGAAATCATCTATTTTATAAAAGGATTCTGTAGGGACAACCAAAAATCTAAATTTACCAGTCTTAAAAAATATTAACATAAAATGGTTTGTAATTTTGATTTTTTCTATGGTCGTCCATGAAATGGAAATATGCTTATTGGTATTTTTTACATATTCTTCGCTTAAATGCAATTCAATCCCTTTTTCATTGACAATTGCGTTTTTTTTCATTATCGAATACCGATTCTCAGGCAAAAGGCCATATGTCACATATACAAAATATAAAGCCATCGGCATCAATATGAACATTATCATCAATGCAACCAGGATAAACCTGAAATCAAATAAACCGGCCAAAATACATGCAATTAATGGAATGCAATACATCCACCAATTCACTAAAAAATATTCCCGCATCAGCAAATAGCAATATTTACTATTACTCACGCTGAAATCTTTCAATTTGACCATCTTCAACAGGATTATTTCATAAAAACAAAATATACTGCAAGCACAAGGCAGCCAAATGCTGCGGCATGATTCCAATGCAACGGTTCTCCCCTAAAAAAGACTACGGTGAATACAGTGAATACCAACAATGTTATGACTTCCTGCATTACTTTAAGCTGAACAAGAGAAAACGGGCCTCCGTTTCCGGCAAATCCTATTCTGTTAGCAGGAACTTGAAAAGAATATTCAAACAACGCAATTCCCCATGAAAATAAAATTACAGCATACAAAGGCCAATTCGAACTTATTCCGGCACTTTGCAATTTCAAATGGCCATACCATGCAAATGTCATGAATATATTTGACACAACCAGCATGGCTACGGTCAACAAACCTGTTGTCCACATAAATAAATTACTATTTTAATAAATCCTTACGTTTCTTTTCTAATACTTCATATCCATGCTTATAGGCCTCACGATTTTTCTTCAATAATACTTGACAATAACCCGAGCCTTCTGCATTATATAACTCGCTTAAATCTAAATAATGACTTCCACTACCCCTCAAAATGGGAAAAACTTCATGTTTCCTGATTAAAGCAGAATCACATAAAGGAGCATGTCCGTTGCTCAATGTTCCTCTCAATCCGTCTGGGACTCCATTGTCATCAAGCCACACGGCATTGATTTCGGAACATGGAGGATAGCCAAGACCTACCCACATTGTCGTCAACGAAGAATCTTCACCAGGCAAAACGCCTTCGATGACAACTGTCGCAGTTGACGAATATCGAGGAATAAAATCTTGGTCAATGAGCCATTTCTTCCCACTATATGTAAAATCTTTATCAATCAAGCTATGGTAAAAACTTCTTGATATTGTTTCGGTAAACAATTCCGGTGTTATTTCGCTCGTTGTCATGTAAGGTTCAAGCAAAGCCAATTCATTTTGTTCTCTTATATATCCTTTACCTTCATCTACCCTTCCAGTGTATGCATAGTTTGTCCGTGTCATAACACCGGTAGCCGAATCCTTTAAATCAAATTTCACATATTCATAATTGCATGTTTCAAAATATGCACCATTGCCGTATGCATCAATCACGCCAAAATTAGCCTCCACGCCTAAAGGCTTTGGCATTGATTTCAACAAGTTTTCAAAATCATCAACAGTCTTGCAATATTTCAAAGCTTCAGTCATGACCAGACCTTCTTTATCCATAATTGTAACCGTATCGTCTTTCAAATTATACACTGCGGTGTTCATTATGGCAAACCCTTCTGAATTAAATCCCATCCATGCCTCTCGACGCAAGGAATCACTCGCATTATACAATGCCACATATTCAAAAGTGCCAGGAGTTGCTGCTATTCTATCAATCACATTGTTTTCTTCATTTGTATCACGATGCTTCCACAACAAAGGGCGTCCATTCTTTGTCCTATCACCCGACACTATTGCCGATGTGCATGAATACACGTCATTGCTTAACAAGCATACGGCAATTATAAATAATACTATGAATCTCATTAACTTGACAAATACAAATTTCAGGTCAAAGGTAGTAACGAATCTGCAATTAGCAAAATTTTACTAAATTTGCACCCAACAAAATCGACAAAGACAAAATGGAAAATAATGACTACATATTCTCATTGGAATTGCAGGTAAGAGATTATGAAATAGATAGTGAAGGAATTGTAAACAATGCTAATTATCTACACTATTTGGAACATACACGTCATGAATTTTGCCGATTTGCAGGCTTTTCATTTGAAGAAATGAAAAGACGCGGCATCATACCAGTTCTCAACAGAGTGGAAATCGATTATAAAATTCCATTAAGAAGTGGTGACACGATGATAAGCTGTATATGGATAGAAATGAAAGGTGTGAGATTCATTTTTCATCAAGACATATACAACAAAGCCACCGGCAAACAAGCCGTACAAGCTGTCGTCAGTTGTGTCTGTGTAGAGAATGGTAAATTGTCAAGAGGCGAGGCAATTGCTACAGCTTTTAAAAATTATTTCAAATAAACTTCAATGAGCGACTCTCCTCTCAAATATAAAATCGCATTTGCTTCAATTCGTGGAATGGGGGTTGAACTGGCACAAACTCTCCTCGATGTTATCCCCAACGAAGAATATTTCTTTAACGCATCCCAACAAGAACTTTCAACAAAATTGCAGACCAAAAACAAGATTATTGAAAGTAACTACCGACAAAAATTGTTGCATGCTGCCGAAGATGAAGTTAAATTCGTATTAGACCATGGAATATCCATTTCATATTTCACAGATTCCAATTTTCCTGTCAGACTACTTAATGCTCCCGATGCCCCTATCCTACTCTACACAAAAGGTTCTTGTGATTTGAATCATAAAAAGATTATCAGTATCGTAGGCACACGAAATGCCTCCTCCTACGGGACGCAATTCTGTGAGACATTGGTAAACGACATGGCCAATCTCCTAAATGATGTGGTCATAATCAGCGGGTTAGCTTATGGAATAGACATAGCTGCACATCGGGCGGCTCTCGCCAATAATATTCCTACAGTTGCCGTTCTTGCGCACGGACTGAACACAATATATCCTGCCGTTCACAGAGGAAGCGCAATAGAAATCCTAAGACATGGCGGAATGCTTGTCACCGATTATTCATCGCAAGATGTGATATGCAGGGCTAATTTCCTTGCTCGCAACAGAATTGTTGCAGGTCTTTCCGATTGCACTATTGTCGTCGAATCGGCCGAAAAAGGAGGTGCCATGACAACAGCCAACATAGCCGCAAGCTACAATCGTGATGTATTCGCAGTACCCGGAAGAATTAACGACCAATTATCTACAGGGTGCAACAAGTTGATTAAAAATAACATCGCATCTCTTATTACATGCTTGGACGACCTTGTAAAAGCTATGGGATGGGAATGCCGGGCAGAATCTCCCAAACAAAAAGAATTATTCCCTGAACTGAGTGAAGACGAATCTAGAATCTATAATTTCATAAAAGAAAAAAATGAAATACACATAAATCTCATATATGCGGCATTAAAAATTCCCATGCCTCAGCTATTAAGCTTTCTTGTGGACCTTGAATTTAAAGGAGTTATAACTTCTCATCCCGGAAACAAATATTCAATTACATTCAAAAATTGCGATCTTTGAAAATCGAGTACACTGATCGCAATAGACAAAAAATAAAGGCATGCAACCTGACGAGTTACATGCCTTTGACTATTTATTTTCTACTTATCACAATTATTTCACTTCCTCAAATGGAACATCGGTAACGTTATCACCACCGTTGTTGCCATTTTGGGTAGAACCTTGATTAGCGGCTCCTTGCGCCTGAGCATTTGCCTGAGAAGAGGCTTGTGCGTTGTACATGTCTTGCGAAGCAGCATGGAACACAGTTTCAAGTTCTTTCATCGCAACGTCGATGGCATCGACATCCTTACGAGAGTGAGCATCCTTCAATTTGCCAAGGGCTGCTTCAATCTGAGATTTCTTGTCGGCAGGCAATTTGTCGCCAAGATCCTTCAAACTCTTTTCAGTTTGGAAAATCATAGAATCGGCTTGGTTTATCTTATCGATTCTCTCCTTCTCACGAGCATCAGCAGCAGCATTTGCAGCAGCTTCATCCTTCATGCGCTTGATTTCTTCCTCACTCAATCCACTTGAAGCTTCAATACGAATGCTTTGTTCCTTTCCGGTTGCTTTATCCTTAGCCGATACATTCAAGATACCATTGGCATCAATTTCAAATGTAACTTCAATTTGAGGTATTCCACGCGGAGCCGGAGCGATACCGTCAAGATGGAACTTACCAAGAGTTTTGTCATCTTTTGCCATTGGTCGTTCACCTTGCAATACATGTATCTCAACAGAAGGTTGGTTATCAACGGCTGTCGAGAATACTTCACTCTTGCGAGTAGGTATCGTAGTGTTAGCCTCAATCAACTTAGTCATTACGCCACCCAAAGTCTCAATACCAACCGACAATGGCACAACATCAAGAAGAAGTACATCCTTTACGTCACCGCTTAACACACCACCTTGAATTGCAGCTCCAACGGCAACCACTTCGTCAGGATTAACTCCCTTTGAAGGAACTTTACCAAAGAATTTTTCAACAATCTGTTGAACTGCCGGTATACGAGTAGAACCACCCACAAGGATAACTTCATCGATTTGAGAAGCAGTCAATCCGGCATCCTTCAATGCTTGTTCACAAGGTCTGATGGTTGCTTGAATCAAGCTATCGCACAATTGTTCAAATTTAGCTCTTGTCAAAGTCTTTACCAAGTGTTTTGGAATTCCATTGACAGGCATTATATAAGGCAAATTGATTTCAGTAGTAGTTGAACTTGACAATTCAATCTTGGCTTTTTCAGCAGCTTCTTTAAGACGTTGCAATGCCATTGCATCCTTGCGAAGGTCTACACCTTCTTCCCTTTGGAATTCATCGGCCAACCAGTCGATAATCTTGTGGTCAAAGTCATCACCACCAAGGTGTGTATCACCATTGGTAGATTTCACTTCAAACACGCCATCGCCAAGTTCCAATATTGATATATCAAAAGTACCTCCACCAAGGTCGAATACAGCGATGCGCTTGTCGCTTTGCGACTTGTCAAGACCGTAAGCCAATGCGGCAGCAGTAGGCTCGTTAACAATACGCATAACTTTCAAGCCTGCAATTTCACCGGCTTCCTTGGTTGCCTGGCGTTGAGAATCATTAAAGTAAGCAGGAACAGTAATAACGGCTTCTGTCACTTGTTGACCAAGATAATCTTCGGCAGTCTTCTTCATTTTTTGAAGAATCATTGCAGAAATTTCTTGAGGAGTGTAATCACGACCATCTATCCTTACTCGCGGCAAATTGTTGTCGGAACGAACAACTTGATAAGGCACACGAGAAATTTCATTTTGCACATTGTCATAAGTTTCACCCATGAATCTCTTGATAGAGAAAACTGTCCTCGTAGGATTGGTGATAGCTTGACGTTTTGCAGGCTCACCTACTTTTCTTTCTCCACCATCGACAAATGCTACGATTGACGGAGTGGTGTTACGACCTTCGCTGTTAGGAATAACAACCGGATCGTTACCTTCCAGTACTGCAACACATGAGTTGGTAGTACCTAAATCTATTCCAATAATCTTTCCCATAATTATTTTTTCTTTTTAATTAATTTCTAAAATCTGATTTTGTCGTGCGTTCAAAAACGCAACCGATGATAACATATACAAATGTTATGCCAAACACAAAAGAAACATGTCAGACATTGCCGTTCCCATACATTAATAAATAGCGAGATTAATTAAAACATGACATAACGGCAGATTTCCTTCTTTAAATAATCCATTATTATGCCACATATTCCCTTTGGACAAAGGCGTAAAATCACGAATTGTAAATTTTATTAGTTAAAAAAACTTATTCCACACTAAATTTTTGTATAAAACATATCTTATTAGTATTTTTGTGTGTTGAATAGCATTGTTTTAAAGCATATCACATTCCCGCTATGATAAAAAAAAGCACACTTAAAAATATCATCAGTGAAGACCTTGCTGAGATTTGGACTGTACTGACTCCTGAAGAAAAACATCTCGTCGCTGATAATTTTGTCATACATAATTTCAAGAAAAACCAAATAATATACGCCGAAAACGACGAACCCGAATATCTTTGGTGCCTATTGAAAGGGAAAGTGAAAATGTTTAAGGACGGAATAGGTGGCAGGCAACAAATACTAAGACTATATCGTCCAATACAATATTTCGGATACAGAGCATACTTTGCCAACGAACCATATGTCTCAAGCACTTTGGCTTTGGAACCGTCAACCTTAGGAGCAATCAGCATGAAACTCGTGACTGAAATAATTGAACAGAATCGCAAACTTGCATGGTTTTTCATTCACGAACTGTCAAAACATTTAGGAGGCTCTGACACAAAAATGGTCAATTTGACTCAAAAACACATCCGGGGACGCCTTGCAGAAGCTTTAACAATTCTTATTGACAACTACGGATTTGAAGATGACGGCGAAACATTAAAAATATATATGGCTCGGGAAGATCTTGCCAATTTGTCAAACATGACAACATCCAATGCAATTCGCACCCTTTCAACATTTGTCAGTGAAAAAATCATAACAGTAGACGGGCGCAGAATCAAAATAGTCAACGAACCCGCACTTAGAAAAATAAGCAAATTCGGATAATCAATTCACGCTCATACGGGAAAGGAGGTATGCAACATGTTTATAGCTAAGCAAAAAAGGAAAGAAAACATAGCCGAATATTTGCTGTACATGTGGCAAATAGAAGACTTGATACGCGCCAACAACTGCGACATTGATAAAATAGAGCACAATATAATCGATAAATACAACGTTGACGACAACACAAAAAAAAACATAAGAGACTGGTATGAAAGTCTTATTAAAATGATGGAACGTGAAAATGTCAAAGGGAAAGGACATTTGCAAATCAACAAAAACATCATTATTCTCCTCAGTGAACTGCATCTGTCGTTGCTTAAATCGCCTAAATTTCCCGAATACGGTGCAGAGTTTTACAAAACTCTTCCATATATAGTAGAACTTCGTGCCAAAGCCGGTGATAATCCCGAAGGCGAAATTGAGACTTGCTTCAACGCTTTATATGGAACACTACTCCTAAAATTACAACATAAAGAAATAAGCAAGGAAACATCAAGTGCAGTAACACAAATAGCAAAATTCATTGCGAAATTGGCAGCCTTGTTCAAGCAAGATGAACAAAAGCCCTTGTTTGGAGATGAGGAAGAAATAATATGACACATTTGAGATGATAAGAACAATGCTATAGCTTTAAAATCACTAACTACTGAACAGGAGGATAATTAAATGCCTAAGAATTTATTAATAACGGGAGCAGATGGCCAACTTGGAAATGAAATGAGAAACATTCTTGCCGGAGATAAAACATTCAATTCATTTTTCACCGACAAGGAAACCCTTGATATCACAGATGCTAAAGCCGTTTACAAATTCATTGAAGACAACCACATCGACATAATCGTCAATTGCGCTGCATACACAGCGGTTGACAAAGCCGAAGAAGATATTATTGACTGCGCAAAAATAAATGTTGACGCAGTAGGAAACATAGCAGGCGCAGCACGCAATTTCGGGGCAAAAGTATTACATATATCGACCGACTATGTTTTCGACGGATATAATTACCAACCTTACGAAGAAAACGATGAAACAAACCCCAAGACAAATTATGGAACCACTAAACGTGACGGCGAACGCATGTTGTTGAAATTCGCTCCCGACAGCATAATAATCCGCACAGCATGGTTGTATTCTCCGTATGGGAAAAATTTCGTTAAAACAATGATAAATTTAGCCAAGCAAAACAAAACCATCAATGTTATTTCTGACCAAATAGGCACTCCGACCTATGCGGCCGACTTGGCTAATGTCATACTTAAAATTATTACAGCTCCGGAATGGATGCCGGGTACATACCATTTTACTAATGAAGGAATATGTTCGTGGTATGATTTCGCCAAAGCAATAATTCGCATATATGGCATTAATACATGCAACATATTGCCAATTAAATCAAAGGATTATCCGGCAAAAGCATCACGCCCTTTCTATAGCGTGCTTGACAAGACAAAAATCAAACGCACATATGGCGTGTCTATTCCTTATTGGGAAGACAGCCTACATAAATGTATTGAAATATTAAAACAAAACAGTTAAAAAATATCGTTTCAGTGGCAAGTTTAACTACAGAAATCAATAAACGGCGTACATTCGCCATTATTTCCCATCCCGACGCGGGAAAAACCACATTGACCGAAAAATTATTGCTTTTCGGAGGTGCTATACATGTAGCCGGAGCAGTAAAATCCAACAAAATCAAGAAGACTGCCACATCCGACTGGATGGAAATCGAAAAGCAACGTGGAATATCAGTGGCAACGTCGGTAATGGGATTTAATTATGGAGATTACAAAATAAACATTCTCGACACTCCAGGACACCAAGACTTCGCCGAAGATACTTATCGCACATTGACAGCAGTCGACAGTGTGATAATAGTTGTCGATGTTGCCAAAGGTGTTGAGCAACAAACTCGCAAGCTCATGGAAGTGTGCCGAATGAGAAACACTCCGGTTATTATTTTTGTAAATAAACTTGACCGAGAAGGAAAAGATCCGTTTGACATTCTCGACGAACTTGAAGCCGAATTGAAAATAAATGTACGTCCGTTAAGCTGGCCGATAAACATGGGAGCTCGCTTTAAAGGCGTTTACAATATTTATGAACATGGCCTTGACTTGTTTACTCCCGACAAGCAAAAAGTGACAGAACGTGTTGAAATAAAAGATGTCAATGATAAAGCCATTGACAATGCCGTTGGCGAAGCCAATGCCGCAAAATTGCGAGAAGACCTTGAGCTGATAGAAGGAGTATATCCCGAATTCAATGAACTTGAATACCTTGACGGGAAAGTTGCTCCGGTATTCTTTGGTTCTGCCCTCAACACATTCGGGGTAAAAGAATTGCTTGACTGTTTTGTCAGAATTGCACCGTCTCCAAAACCGACTTTAGCCGAAGAACGCACCGTCGAGCCAGGTGAAAGCACTTTCTCTGGATTCGTGTTTAAGATACACGCCAACATGGATCCAAATCACCGCAGTTGCATCGCCTTTGTTAAAGTTTGCTCAGGATGTTTCAAACGCAATGCCAATTACAAGCACATTCGTTCTGGCAAATTCATGAAATTCTCATCACCAACAGCTTTCATGGCACAAAAGAAAGACATTGTTGATGAAGCATATCCCGGTGACATTGTTGGTCTTCCCGACAACGGGACTTTCAAAATAGGTGACACATTGACCGAAGGCGAAGAATTGCATTTCAGAGGTCTGCCAAGTTTCTCTCCCGAAATGTTCAAATATATAGAAAACACCGACCCAATGAAAACCAAGCAATTGAACAAAGGCATAGAGCAATTGATGGACGAAGGTGTTGCCCAATTGTTTGTTAACCAATTCAACGGTCGCAAGATTATCGGCACCGTGGGTCAGTTGCAATTTGAAGTAATCCAATACCGCCTGCTTCACGAATATGGAGCGCAATGTCGATGGGAACCTATTCATCTATACAAAGCATGCTGGATTGAAAGTGATGACGATGATGCCCTTGACGCATTCAAGAAACGCAAACATCAGTTCATGGCACTTGACCGTGAAGGCCGAGATGTATTTTTAGCCGACTCAAATTATGTGCTTCAAATGGCACAAAATGACTTCCCAAAAATAAGATTCCATTTCACTTCTGAATTTTAAACCACTTTTTCTGTTTAGATAGAAACAATAGCGACATGAACCGATACGAACCCATGTCGCTATTTTGTTTTTATGTCACAATATTATTATTCCGCCTTATTTGCCTCCAGTTCAGAACGGCTCTTACTTATGGTAACAAGATAAACTCCTCCGAATATAAGTAATATCGCAAATCCTTTCACTACATTGAACGTATCAAGATTTAAATATATGGCCACTGCACAAGCAACAATTGGTTGTACATAATTGTACATGCCGGCAACAGTAGGCCTCAGACTTTTTTGCCCGACAACTACGAGCATGTAACTGACAAATGTTGCAAATACCACAATGAACGAAAGTGATAGTATTGACATTGCATCAAGAGCCTCCCAGTCGGTATGTATTAAATCATCATAAGAAAATGGCAACATGCAAATAAATGCGTATGTAAACATCCATTTCATTATGGTTACAAGAGAATATTTGCCAACAAAATTCTTAAACAGAACCAAATACAGCGCATAACTCATCTGAGCCATCAAGACAAGTGCGTCGCCAAGCATATGGGAATCGACTGAATCGGTCGTAGAAGCTCCTTGGCTACTTCCAATTATCAGCAGCAACGCGCCACAAGCTCCAGAGGCTATGCCAACTACTTTCTTCCCGGTAATAGGTTCTTTCAAGAATATGGCCGCAAGAACCATAGCCCATAATGGCATACTTGTAGTAATGATTGAAGCATCTCCGGGAGAAGTCAACCCTACTCCAAAAATAAAACAGCCTTGATTAAA
Source organism: uncultured Muribaculaceae bacterium (assembly GCA_944321705.1). Taxonomy (GTDB): domain Bacteria; phylum Bacteroidota; class Bacteroidia; order Bacteroidales; family Muribaculaceae; genus Avimuribaculum. The sequence continues at coordinate 86,132 of CALUMG010000007.1, forward strand.
CACAATGGCCAGCAATGAAGCTACAAATAATTTGGCCATGTCTTTATGGTCAACATGTTCAGGTTTCCTAAAAAACGAAAGAATCCAAAACAAAATCATTGCCCCAAATACACGCAAATCGGTCACTACAAGCGGAGTGACAATGCCTCCCAGCATTACCAACTTGGCAATTGGAGACATCAAGCCCCAAATGGAATTTGCGGCAAGCATCGACAGGTGTCCTTTTATGCTGACTTTCTCCATTTATTACTCCTTATTTTTAGTTAACTGAATTTTATTATAACCGACAGAGATGGTTGGCAACCAATCAATTTACCAATGTTATTCTTAATCGTTTGTTTTTAATTTTCTTCCCTTCCAATTGAGGCAGTATCTCATCTTCAAATGATGCCTTTATTGCAGCTATGGAATAATGATCAAACACATCTATGCGACCGATTGAATTAGCATCAACACTTGAATTATTTATTAAAAATCCCACAATGTCACCCTTAGATATTTTTTCCTTCTTGCCGGCATTGAAATAAAGGGAAACAAATTCGCGTTTCGGAAAATTAATTTCATTTTCATCAAGAATTTTCTCACTGTCAAATTTCATGTAATCAGCACATTTTTCATCCGGTCCAAGAATAACATAAACCGATCCGGTTGCATTTACGCGAGCCGTGCGACCGTTGCGATGGATATATACCTCTTTGGTCAGCGGTTGATGATAATGTATTATGTTTTCCACTTCCACAATATCAAGTCCACGAGAACCGAGATCGGTAGCTACAAGAACCTTATATGTTCCGTTATTAAACAAAGTTATCGCCTTCTCTCGATCTTGTTGTTCCAACCCTCCATGATACATTGTCACAGATAGTCCGTTGTTATGTAAAAAGTCATATACCCTTTCGGCCGACTCACGGTAATTGACAAATAATATCGTTTTCCCCTCGCCAATGTTGCCAATAAGAGTCAAAGCTGCCTTTAATTTATCCTTGTTATCAGATTTTACTTCCATTACGCTTATGCGTCTGTCAAGATTCTTCTTGACAGAAAGGAAATTAAGCACCAACGGTGTAGACAACCGCAAAAAATCAGGGAAATTGTCAATCATGGTAGCCGAAGTAAGAAATCGTCGAGACAATCGAGGCATCTTGCCTATTATTCGACGCATCTCATCCTGGAAACCCAATTCAAGAGACTTGTCAAATTCATCAAGAACCACAATCCTAACGGTACTTACATCTATGTGATTGCGATTTATATGATCAAGAGTCCTACCCGGTGTGCCAACTAATATCGTGGGAGTTGCCGATAATGAATTTTTCTCATCTTTCACATTATGCCCCCCATAACAACATGCAACCTTCATTCCTGAAGCCAATTCTCTTGCTACTCCATATATTTGCAACACAAGCTCTCTCGATGGAGCTATAATGACACATTGCAATGATTCTTTTTCTGATTTTACAGCTTGTAACAATGGCAACAAATATGCAATTGTCTTTCCCGTTCCTGTTGGAGACAGCAACACAACATCCCCGCCCTCTTTTGAACGTATATTCATAGCAGTCTGCATATCATTCAATTTAGAAATGCCGAGCCGCTCACTCAATCTTGACAGTATCTCTTTTTCATTCATAACATAAATAGGAATACATTTTCAAAAATATTTGCAAAGATAACCCATATCCCCGAATTTGTGGTTACCGAAACTTCATCTTACAACACCAACACATGAATACACATTAATTAACAAATAGACACATTATGGTCAATAATACATAATATTCTAAAATTCACATTAGGCAATGTCATATTCCAACGAAGTTCATGTTTTTATGGCATATTTTTTGATTCGTACAATTTACATATATTAATCTTATTAATTATGACATCAATTATCATTTTCATAGTAATAGCTATTGCCAGCTATATGATACAGGCTTCTTTGAAAAGCAAATTTGAACGATATTCCAAAGAAGCCATACCCGGTGGAATGACAGGTCGCGACGTTGCATTGAAGATGCTACACGACAACGGTATTTACGATGTGTCAGTCGTCAGCACAAGAGGACTGCTCACCGACTACTATGACCCGACAAAGAAGACCGTGAACTTGAGTGAAGGCGTATATGCAAGTTGCAGCGTGGCTGCTGCAGCTGTTGCTGCCCACGAATGCGGCCATGCTGTGCAACATGCCACCAAATATAGTTTCTTGCAACTAAGGTCAAAACTTGTTCCGGCAGTCAGTTTTGCATCTCAATGGGTATCTTGGATTATACTCGCAGGCATTCTGCTCTTGCAAGTAATGCCGGGCATTCTGTTTGCAGGAATAATACTATTTGCATTGACTACACTGTTCAGTTTTATCACGCTTCCTGTTGAAATAGATGCAAGTCGCAGGGCACTCGTATGGCTCAACCAAACAGGAATTACCGAAGGCACAAGCCATGAACACGCAACAGATGCGCTCAAGTCGGCTGCATATACTTATGTAATTGCCGCACTTGGGTCTTTGGCAACTTTGGTATATTATGTAATGATATTCCTTGGAAGCCAAAGGGACGAATAGTTCTAACACTAAATTCATTAATAAATACAATAGAATCCATTATGCAGACTTTTGCATAATGGATTCTATTTTTATTAGTTCTTAAAATCTATGACACTTACCTTACGATCATAGTAGAAGATTTCAATGAAAATATTAGAATTAATCAAAATATTCGCTACATTTGTAATAAATACATGAATTTAAATTATAATTAAAATTCTAACAAACTTAATATATTTTATTATGAAAAAGAGATTTTTAACAGTAGCTGTGATTTTAGCCGCAGCGGGTTCTTTATTATTCACTTCTTGCATAGGAAGTTTTAAGCTTACATCAAAAGTGCTTGAATGGAACAGCCAAGTTGGAAACAAATTTGTCAACGAGGTCGTATTTTTCGCATTCTGGGTTTTACCTGTATATGAATTATCAATGCTTGCCGATGTTCTTGTCATAAATTCAATTGAATTCTGGTCGGGTTCGAATCCTGTCGCTGAAACAAAAATAATCGATGGCAAAGACGCTCGATATGAAATCAAATCCAATGCCGATGGATATATTGTTACAAACTTAAATGACAATTCAGTAATTAAATTCAATTTTGACGAAGTAGACAATTCATGGGCAGTAGAAGCAAACGGTGAATCTCATAAATTCATGAAATATATAGATGATACTCACGTTGAAATGATTACTCCTGACGGAAGTTTTGAACAAGTTGAATTGTCTCAGAACGGTGTTTTCGCCTATCAACAATTAGTCACGTCAGCACTTTACGCAAGTCGCGACTAAACACTGTAACAAATTAAATATCAGTATAAAAAAAGAATCCGGAAATCCGGATTCTTTTTTTTATGTTCATAGAAAAATACTTTCTTTAAATAGAAGCTTTCCTATATAGATATATTGCTATAAATGCATATAAGACATTGGGTATCCACATAGCCACAAACGGAGAAGTATATCCCGACACGGCAAATGTAGACGTGACTGTAGTGAACAAAATATAAGAAAAACTCAACACAAGGCCTATGCCTATATTAATTCCCATTCCACCTTTCACCTTCCTTGAAGATAGTGACATCCCTATTATGGTCAATATAAATGCCGCGGCAGTTGATGCGTATCGCTTTTCCAACTCTATTTCAAAATTCTTTATGTTAGCGACTCCACGTTCTTTCTGCCGTGCAATGTAATTTTTCAATTGCGGAAGGGTCAATGTTTCTTGATCATTCTTGGCAATCAAGAAATCACGAGGTTCTATTTCCATAATAGTGTCAAGGCTTTTGCCACGCACTATGGTTTCCTTTAATCCATGAAAATATCTTATCGTGTAATCTCTTACAGTCCATTGATAAAGCGTGTCATATTTTATGGTTTGAGCTGTCATGCGTGATTCCAACATTTTTCCGTCAAACTTGTCAAGAGAGAATCTATAACCCGTTTTCGATTTATTATCATATCGCGACATATATGCCACCACTCCAGGCGAAACTTGCAATTGTATATTAGCACCATAGTCCACCTTTTTATTCTTAACCCACTTGTTTGTGTATTCAATTCGTTTTATATTGGCAGGAGGGATTACATAAGCAGCCAACACAAATGAAAAAGCTGCTATAATTGAAGCCGAGACAAGATATGGGACCACAAGTCGCTTGAAACTTATGCCACTCGACAACATCGCGATAATTTCCGAATTATCTGCTAATTTTGATGTAAAAAATATCACCGCTATAAACGTAAATAACGGGCTGAACTGATTGGCAAAATATGGCAGGAAGTTGACAAAATAATCAAAAATGGTTTCCTCGAGAGGAGCTTCGAGCATCGCATCAAGTTTCTCATTTATGTCAAACATCACCACGATGGCAAGCAATAGCAAAATAGCGAAAACGTAAGTTCCCAAAAACTTACGAATTATATATCTGTCAAACATCTTGACAAGAGGCTTTCGCTCCCGTTTCGCACCCGATTTCACTTCAGATGCCGCATTGCCATCGACAATTTTATTGCCGTCTATATTTTTCCTGGGTCTGATTTGAAACATATAGTCTCTTATTTCATATCACAATCGACGAGTCACGTTAATCACCATTTCCTCTTTCCACGTTTTGAAATCCCCGGCTATAATGTGTTTTCGAGCTTCACTGACAAGCCACAAATAAAAAGCAAGATTATGGATACTTGCTATCTGCATGGCCAATATCTCGCCACTTATGAACAAATGCCTCAGATAAGCCTTCGAATAAGCCCTGTCTACAAACGATGGGCCATCCTCTTGAATAGGACTAAAATCGTCAGCCCATTTCAAATTGCGCATGTTCATAATGCCATGACGGGTAAACAACATCCCATTTCGTCCATTGCGAGTAGGCATGACACAATCCATCATGTCTACACCCCTGTCAATCGCTTCAAGAATATTGGCCGGTGTTCCCACCCCCATTAAGTAACGAGGTTTGTCAGCAGGCAATATTTCATTTACGACTTCAATCATTTCATACATTTTCTCGACAGGCTCTCCTACGGCCAACCCTCCAATAGCATTGCCTTCAGCCCCGAGATCGGCAACGAATTTTGCAGCTTCACGCCTCAGTTCCGGGAATACACATCCTTGCACTATTGGGAAAAATGCCTGCTCGTAACCATATTTACCATTTGTCTCGTTAAAATGCTTCCATCCTCTTAACAGCCATCGTTGCGTAAGATCCAATGATTTCCTCGCATAAGAATAATCGGATGTTCCCGACGGGCACTCATCAAGTGCCATCATTATGTCGCTGCCTATGCTGCGCTGTATATCGACTATGTTTTCGGGTGTAAATAAATGTTTTGACCCATCGATATGGCTTCTGAAGTACGCTCCTTCTTCTTTAAGTTTCCTGTTGGCCGACAATGAAAAAACTTGAAATCCGCCACTGTCGGTCAAAATCGGACGTTTCCAGCCATTGAATTTATGCAATCCGCCAGCTTTCTCAATAATATCTATGCCTGGACGTAAATAAAGATGGTAAGTATTGCCAAGTATTATTTGCGCTTTTATATCACTTTCAAGCTCGTGCATGTGCACCGCTTTAACCGCACCGGCAGTTCCCACCGGCATGAATATAGGGGTTTCTATCGTGCCATGCGCTGTATTAATTAATCCCGCACGCGCATTGCTTCCCGAAGCGCATGCTATGAGAGTATAATCCATTTCGTAATTTTTTACAAAGGTACTACAAGACAAGTATAAAAACAAACTTTACCAAAGTTGCCGACATTCTTGTGTGATAAAGCTCAAATTAAACAACAAACGTGTCAAAAATATTTATGCCTGCTTTGTGCTTTTTCCTGTTTTTTTACATACCTTTGCAATGCATTGTTAACATGTGTTATATACACGTTTTTATATAACACAAAGCGTATGAATAAAATTCGTTGTAGCTTTTTACTTATATATTGGTTTGTGAGTTGAATTTGATAAGCCGCAATTACGCGCCAATAATGTAGTAAAAATATATTATGAACATTATTATAAATATAAAAATAGTATGCTAATTTTAACACATGACAATCGTCTGACACAATCACGTTCCCCGAAAAACAAATGGAAGAACTACCATGTGACACTTGCGCCACATCGCCACATATCCATTATGCTACAAAATGTCTTTCAAACTGGGCAAATTTAACAATCTATATTATACCCAATTAACTAAACTTTACTCAATCAAAATCCATATTAAATCATGCCTATATTTTGGATTATAAACATTATCGCAGTAATCGCATGCTCAATAATACTGAGCGGGGTTATGATACCCAAAATATTACTGATTTCATTCAGAAAGAAGCTCTTTGATGTACCAGATGAACGAAAAATGCATCATAGCCTTGTTCCGAGATTAGGAGGCATAGCGTTCAAACCTGTCATCTTTTTCTCAATAGTGTTTGCTATTGGCATAGACATCATAACTGGCCACGGAGATATAATCAAAGCAGTCGACTGCAATATTCCAGAATTGCTGTTTCTTTATTGCGCAGTCCTTACCTTATATATAATCGGCATAGCCGACGACCTGATAGGAGTAAGATACAGGGCAAAATTTGTTGTCCAAATTGCTTGCGCCATCATGTTAATAGCCGGAGATATATGGGTGGGTAATTTGCATGGATTGTTAGGACTGTGGGAATTGTCTCCTTACATAGGCTATCCTTTAACAATACTATTAGTCGTTTTCATCGCAAATGCTATCAACCTAATTGACGGCATTGACGGCCTCGCTTCGGGCTTAAGCAGCATAGCATTGTTCATATATGGTATAGCGTTCATCCTTCTCCACCAATATTTGCATGCAATGCTTGCTTTTGCCACATTAGGCGTATTAATTCCGTTTTTCTATTATAACGTATTCGGTAAAGCCGAACATGGAAGAAAAATATTCATGGGAGACACCGGTAGTTTAACCATCGGTATCATATTGGGATTCCTGTCAATAAAACTCATCTCATTTGAGCCAAACAACACAAACATCTTAGTGTCGGACAGTTGGATAATGGTGACCGCATTCTCCCCTCTCATAATTCCTTGTTTTGACGTTGTAAGGGTGTTCATACATAGATTAAAACGCAAAAACAATCCGTTCTTGCCCGACAAAAGTCACATACACCACAAACTTATGGCAATAGGATTGCCGCAACGCGCTGCAATGATAACGATAGTATCGGTTGCTGCAGTATTTAGCATAAGCAACATTATATTATCACCTTATATTAACATAAATATTCTTGTCATAGCCGATATTGTACTTTGGACATTGATTAACATGTGGTTGACTAAACAAATACATAAACGACAGATTGAATATTAATATAAAAAAACACAACGAATGGAATGGCCGAATTGCAAACACTGACAATTCGGCCATTTTATTTCATGACAGTAACTGCCTTATATCACCACATAACGGATATGACACATTTTTCGATTTAAATTGAAAGTATCTTGTTTTTTTGTACATTTGCAATGTATTACCATCATGTCCGAAATAATGACAACACAAAAATTCAAATGAAATTTGCAAAATCTACTATCCTATTTTCAGCAAATATCTACAAAACTTATATATTGGCATAAAAATTGCCACATCAAGTATATAAAGTGAAATTATGATTTACGGATTGTTTACACCGATGATTAAAGAAATTCTGGATTGCAGTCGTTTGGAAGCCGACAGGCTTCACAATGAAGTAATCATGCCCGAACATGTCCTGTTGGGAATCATTCGGAATGCAAACAACCCTGCATACTCCATATTGGAGCAAGCAGGTGCCAACTTGAAAGACTTACGCACGTTTATAGAAGCTAATTTAAGTCCAATTGAAGAAAACAAACAAAATGACTTTCACGATAATAGACATGTGATAAGCAAGCAAACCGAACAATTGCTCAAATCGGCCATAATGGAAGCTCAAGCTCGAAAAATGCCTGTCGGAGCCGAGCATTTGTTACTTGCATTCTTACATGATCTACACAAAGGTTTTATTTACAGAATATTGAATTACATGAACATTAAATATAACGATATAGAAAAATTTATAGATAGTGAACCAATATCTCCAAAATTTGGAGCAGGATTCACCGACAATGACGACGAGGATGATGACGATACGATGTTTAACAAGGATTCATCGGAAAACGAATCCTATCAAAGCAACAGTGTAAAAAGCAAAACGGCTCAACGACATGGGAAAAATGACACTCCTGTGCTTGACAAGTATGGGAAAGACATGACTCGCGATGCCGAAGAAAACAAACTTGATCCTGTTGTAGGACGAGACAAAGAAATAGAACGCCTTGCTCAAATTCTAAGCCGAAGGAAAAAGAACAATCCTGTTCTGATAGGGGAACCGGGAGTTGGCAAATCGGCAATAGTAGAAGGATTAGCCTTGCGTATTATCCAACGCAAGGTTTCAAGAGTCTTGTTTGACAAAAGAGTCGTTTCGCTCGACATGGCAGCAATAGTTGCCGGGACAAAATACAGAGGACAATTTGAAGAACGAATAAAAGCAATAATCGATGAAGTAAAAAAGAATCCCGATGTCATATTGTTCATCGATGAAATACACACAATTGTAGGAGCAGGAAGCGCAACTGGCACAATGGATGCCGCCAACCTGCTAAAACCGGCTTTGGCGCGTGGTGAAATACAATGCATCGGTGCCACCACTCTAGATGAATACAGGAAAAGCATTGAAAAAGACGGTGCCCTTGAACGTAGATTCCAAAAAATAATAGTAGAACCTACAACAGTCGATGAAACAATACAAATTCTAAACAACATAAAAGGCAAATATGAAGAACACCACGGTGTCACTTACACTCCTGAAGCAATAAAGGCTTGCGTGACGTTAACCGAAAGATATGTGTCCGACCGCAATTTCCCAGACAAGGCCATAGATGCCATGGATGAAGCCGGCTCTAAGGTACATATATCCAATATTGTGGTTCCTAAAGAAATAGACGATCTTGAAAAACAAATACAAGAAGCTCAAGTCAACAAAGTGAAAGCTGCACAATCTCAAAATTTTGAAAGTGCCGCTAATTATCGTGATTTGCAAGAAAAACTCACCAACAAGCTAAACGAAGCTAAAGAAAAATGGGAAGAAAGCATTGCAAATCATCGTGAAATAGTTGACGAGAACAAAGTCGCCGAGGTGGTTGCCATGATGACTGGCGTACCAGTTCAACGCATCGCTCAAGCCGAAAGCACAAGATTGCTCTCTATGGGAGATGAATTGAAAACCCAAATCATTGGTCAAAACAATGCAATCGACAAGATTGTTAAAGCAATTCGTCGCAATCGTGTCGGATTGAAAGACCCTAACAAACCAATAGGAACATTTATGTTCCTTGGCCCTACAGGAGTGGGTAAAACTCATCTTGCAAAAAAACTCGCCGAATTCCTATTCAACTCATCCGATGCACTTATTCGTGTAGACATGAGCGAATACATGGAGAAATTCTCAGTGTCAAGGCTTGTCGGAGCGCCTCCGGGATATGTCGGATATGAAGAAGGAGGCCAACTGACCGAGAAAGTTCGCCGCCATCCTTATTCGGTAGTCCTTCTCGATGAAATCGAAAAGGCACATCCCGACGTATTCAACATGTTGCTGCAAGTCATGGACGAAGGCAGGTTGACCGATAGCTTAGGTCGAAGAGTTGACTTCAAAAATACAATTATCATCATGACTTCAAACATTGGTTCGCGTGAAGTAAAAGACTTACATGGTGGTGTGGGATTCAATACTTCGCCAAATAACAAAGATTACAATGAAGGCATTGTGAGAAAACAGCTCAACAAAAAATTCTCACCAGAATTTTTAAACCGAATCGATGATATAGTAATGTTCGAGCCATTAGATAAAAATGCAATCGAGCACATCATCGACATCGAACTCACTTCTTTCTATAAGCGTGTTGAAACTCTCGGCTTCAAACTTGAAATAACACAAGATGCAAAATCATTCTTAGCTGACAAAGATTTTGACCCGGCTTATGGTGCTCGTCCTCTGAAAAGGGCTATTCAAAATTATCTCGAAGATCAGCTCGCAGAACTGCTGCTATCCAATACATCCGACAAACAGCACATGCAAACAATTTCGGTGAACACAAATAGCGACAAAACAGCTCTTGAAATGAATATTATAGATATCCTGTAATGAGAAAATGCTGTCAATTAGCAGCAACTGAATACATAAAAACAGAAAAAATGTCATACTTTAAACGTGTGGCATTTTTTTTGTCATGTCGAACATAGAAATTGACAATCAAATAACATCAATATACTATGCAAAAAGGAGCTATTGGGGTTACAACTGAGAACATATTCCCCGTAATAAAAAAATTCTTATACAGCGATCATGAGATATTCCTTCGTGAACTCGTTTCCAATGCGGTTGATGCCACACAAAAGCTAAAAACGCTTGCTTCTCATGGAGAATTCAACGGCTCGCTCGACAACTTGAAAGTATCAGTATCGGTCGACAAAGAAAACAAAACTTTGACCGTATCTGATAACGGAATAGGTATGACAGCCGAAGATATAGACAAGTATATCAATCAAATAGCATTTTCAGGTGCTGAAGAATTTTTAAATAAATACAAAGATAACGCCAATGCCATAATAGGCCACTTCGGATTAGGTTTTTACTCGGCATTCATGGTTGCCAAGAAAGTTGAGATACGCTCTTTGTCCTATAAAGAAGGCGCAAAAGCTGTATGTTGGACTTGCGATGGTTCTCCTGAATATGAAATGACCGAAATCGACAAGACTGAACGAGGTACAGATATAATTCTACATATCGAAGACGAAGATGACAGTGAATTCCTTGAAAAATCAAGAATCGAGGCTTTGTTGCGTAAATATTGTAAATTCCTTCCCGTTCCCGTCGTATTCGGCAAAGAACAAGAATGGAAGGATGGCAAATATGTCGATACTGAACGCGACAACATCATAAATAACATCCAACCATTGTGGGCTAAGAAACCATCGGAGTTAAAAGATGAAGACTACTTGAAATTCTATCATGACATACTTCCCGAGCAGGATGACCCGTTGTTCTGGATACACTTGAACGTGGACTTCCCGTTCACTCTGACAGGTATCCTGTATTTCCCTAAGATAAGAAACAACTTCGACATCAACAAAAACAGAATTCAGCTATACTGCAATCAGGTTTTTGTTACCGATTCGGTCGAAGGTGTCGTTCCCGACTTCTTAATGTTGTTGCAAGGCATCATTGATTCACCCGACATTCCGTTGAATGTGTCAAGATCTTACTTGCAAAGCGACTCAAACGTAAAGAAAATCGCATCTTATATTACGAAGAAAGTATCTTCTCGTCTTGAAGAAATAGCTAAGAACGATCCTAAGAGCTTTGAAGAAAAATGGAACGACATCAAAATATTCATTGAATACGGAATGCTTACCGATGAAAAATTCTGTGAATCGGCTATGAATTTCGCACTCGTTGAAGATACCGATAATAAATTTTTCAAACTTGATGATTACAAAAAACTTATTGAAGGTAACCAGACCGACAAAGATGGCAAAATAGTTTATCTATATGCCAGCGACAAAGAATTGCAATATCCATACATCAAAGCCGCAACCGAAAAAGGTTACAGTGTTTTATTGATGAACGGACAATTGGATGTTCATTTCATCGGCCTGCTTGAACAAAAAATCCAAAACAGCCGTTTTGTGCGTGTCGACTCTGATGTCATTGACAATCTCATACCTGCCAAAGACAAAAAAGACAGTGATATAACACCGTTGCAACGCAACATAATGACAACAATGTTCAAATCACAATTGCCTAAAACAGATAAGAGCGAATTCTTCATCACATTTGAAGCCTTGAATCCTGACAATCAACCAATAGTAATCACACAAGGCGAATACATGCGTCGAATGAAAGAAATGGCCGCCATGCAGCCTGGCATGAGCTTTTATGGAGAATTACCTGACAGCTTTAACCTCACGCTGAATACTAATCATCCTGTGGTGAAGAAAATCATGGATGCTGCAACAAATGCCTTGGAAAGCAGTATTGCGCCACTTGAAGCCGACTTGAATGCTGCAAATGACGCAATAAAAACGCTCCATGACGCAAAAGATGGCAATAAAGAACTTTCTGATGCCCAAAAACAAGAGTTGGCTGATAATGAAAAAAAGGCTGCCGACATTCGCAAACAGGAAACAGATATTATCAGCGAATATGCCAACAAGCAAGACAATGTAAAACAACTTGTAGACATTGCACTCCTTGGTAACGGAATGTTGAAAGGCGAAGCACTGAACAACTTCTTGCGTCGTTCGGTCAGCTTGCTATGAAACATAAATTAAATTCTTAAAAATTCTAAGACACAAGCCCTCTAGGTGTAAAGGCTTGTGTCTTTTATATAATTCTTAGGGATATTCAGTAAATTTCTTTAAAAAGTAAGATGGCGTATAAAGAGGATGGATGATAATCGCTTTATATGCCATTTTTGTGTTAGTTATTCATGTTTTCTCATATAATTCTATCCGTCATGACCGGCTGATGAGAGTATATGAGAAAATACAGAAAAATGTCAATAAAAAATGGCATATATGAATGTCCCTATCGATTTTACAAAACAAAAAACGAGGTCATCTTCTCTTAATGATGACCTCGTCCTTTTTAGTTAGCCACAAATCCACCTAATTCGTAGCCTAATTTCTTTTCATAAGAATACGCCCTCGCAAACTGTTTCAAAAAATTAATTGTAGAGCTCTTTACTCTCATCTCTTTAACTTCTTCAGGTTGTTTCTTATGGTCAGATTTTAATAATGTAGTAGTTTTTTTACCCATAGGCAACACATTTATAATGATTACACATACTTATAACGTTACACGCGCAATCATTATTATGTGCAAGGATAAAATTTTATATCCAATAAAAACATCAAACCTGCTCAGAATGTCAGAATTATGTTATTTTCCTCGGCTATTCTGCGTAAATTGAGGATAGCATAGCGCATACGACCCAAAGCCGTATTTATGCTAACATTCGTTATCTCGGCAATTTCCTTAAAACTCATGTTTTTATAATAACGCATGCACAACACTTCCTGTTGAGTTGGCGGAAGCGCTTTAATAAGTTTGCGAACGTCTGCATGAATCTGACGTAGCACTATTTCATCCTCAATCGTGCTTTCACACAATTCCTTTCTGTTAAAAATATCTATTTCCTCAGAATCACATGATTGCAGATTTTCAACTTTATCTTGACGGAAATAATCAATGATGAGGTTATGAGCTATGCGCGTTATCCACGCAGCAAATCGCCCATTCTCAACATATCGACCATTATTGATAGTTACAATGGCTTTTACGAATGTTTCTTGAAAAATATCATTAGATAATTCAGAATCTTTGACTGTGTGAAATATATAAGCGTACAACTTATCCTTGTATCGCTCTATTAAAACGTCAAATGCCGAATTGTCACCATCCGCATATAATCTCACCAATTGTTCGTCGGTAAGAGCAAAGAGATTGTCCATTACTTTAATTTTATTGTTTGAGTAATGTTTTGTCTATAGGCCGTTTGTTTAATTAGTTAATATTTAATTTAATTATTTTGGTATGCAGTTGCAAATGTAACAAAAAAAAGCATCGACACAAACTATTTTACACAAATAATAACTTTTGATGTAAATCCCGCATTTCCTGTATAAGTCTATTTTGAGCGGCTATTACAGTTTCCGCAATTTCAACATTGCCCAATTATTCTTCTCTTTATATTCAACTTTTTCCAAACCAAGAGGTTCAGCAACCTCCATGATTACAGGGATATCCTTCACATAAAATCCACTCAACAACATGATACCGCCCTTTTTCAACACATGACAATATTTGTCAATATCATTTGTAATTATATTTCTATTTATATTGGCTAAAATTACATCCTTCTCCGGTTCATCAACAAGCAATGTGGCATCACCAAGTTTAACATTAGCATTCTCTACATTGTTTAATGGCAAGTTTTCAAGCGCATTGACATAAGCAGCTTCATCGATTTCAATACCAGTAACATCTTTACATCCACATTTTGACGCTATTATTGCCAATATGCCTGTGCCTGTACCCATATCCAGAACTGATTTTGACTCAAGATTTTCATTCAATATCTGCTCAACCATCAATGAAGTAGTTTCATGATGCCCGGTACCAAAAGCCATTTTAGGATCTATAACTATATCATATTTCAACTTTGGATATTCTGTATGGAATGTACTGTGTATAACACATTCATCAGCAATAATCATAGGTGTGAAATAATGTTTTTCCCATTCTTCATTCCAATCCACACCGACAATTTCCTCTTCAGACCAAGATATTGCCGAAGTAAACTCGAAACCAGAAAGTATCTCTGGCAAAGCATTTGAATCAAATCGGCTTTTTGGTATGTAAGCATTCAATCCCGATGCCGTTGTTTCAAAGCTCTCATAACCTGCATCACATAACAACGCAGACAATACATCGGCCTGTATTTCATCATTAGGATTAATATTAAAATCGACCTTTATATAATCGTTCATAATCTTTTCTCTACAACAAATTTTCAAATATGCAATTTACTTCTTTCTGAAAGATTTCCAAAGATACACAAACATTTTTGAAACTTTGTACCCAGTAATAAGATAATTGACATATCTCAACTTCCCTGTAAATTTCCCTTTAAAAATCGACGACAAATATTTATTATTAGTCGTTATAACTGAAGCATTCAAGCCTTTCACCGAATTTTCAAGCACTTCTTTTTGCAATTCAAGTTTCACCAAAGCAATGGCTCGTTGATACTTCAATTCATCTATTGTATATCCATTCCACGCAGGTTCTTGACTTACAGAAGGGGTATCGACATTGATATTTGACATATATATGTATTTTTATTTTTTATCAAGAAACAACTTAGTAATAAATCTCGCGACGGGATTGATTATCAAACGCTCCTTCAATGCATACACCACAAGCACGCATATTATGAATATGCAACCTACTATGAGATAAGCGCCCCATTCACACCCTATCCATCCTTTAATGACATATACAAGAGCAAATGACAAATAAAACAACGCACAAGCCCCAAGGACGGCCAAGACAAAAGCCACAGCTACCGACGACATTATGATCACAAGTTTCTCAACAGCCGTCAACTTGGCATAATCTATTTGCAATGTGAAAAATTTTTTTAATTCTTCCCACAGCTTACCATACTGACTATCCATAACATAATTTTATTAGTGACAAAAGGCGTAATGACATTACTATCAGTTGCCATTACGCCTCATTTTTTATTTTTCAACAAGGCTTCTACCGCCTCATTTCACTATTTCTTCACTGATTTGGTCGACAAGTTCTTGAACTTCATCATCGGTGAAATCAATACCTTTTGCTTTCAAAAGATTCTTAATGCGCGCACGCAATTCCGAACCTTTTTCTGGGGCAAAAAGCAATGCAGCCGCACAACCTACCACAGCTCCACCAAGAAACGCATACAATATTCCAATATTTTTCATATCCAAACCTCCTTCTCTCTTTTATAAAATTATTACTTCAATTCGCTTTCAATATCGGATGCCAATTCATCCATTTTTTCTTTTTTCAATGTAATGCCTTTTTTCTTAAGATATTCGGCAATTTTATCCCTTGTATCACTTCCGTTATCCGGAGCAAAAAGCAACCCAACCGCAGCACCGGCAACTGCACCACCAATTACTGCCAAAATAATGTGTAAAGGTTTCATAATATTACTATTTTACTAAGTTAATTTGGTTTTCGCCCGATATTCGAGCTTTTTTTCTTGAATTAGAGTTATAAATATAAACATTTTATTTACATCTACCAAATATAAAGAACCTGTTTTAAACATAATTATGAATTGTTCAACATACAGTGGATTATACGGTATCCGTGTATTTGTTTTTAGCAATTATACATGCTAACTTTGTATTTTGGTTTTAGAATTCTATATAATGGCTGAAAAAGACATAGAAATAAAAGGTGCTCGCGTAAACAATCTCAAAAACATTGACCTTATTATTCCAAGGAACAAACTCGTAGTCATTACCGGATTATCAGGCTCAGGGAAATCTTCATTGGCATTCAATACGCTCTATGCCGAAGGACAACGCAGATATGTTGAAAGCCTATCTTCTTATGCAAGGCTTTTCCTTGGACGGATGCCAAAACCAGAATGTGATTACATAAAAGGATTACCTCCGGCCATTGCCATTGAACAAAAAGTAAATACGCGCAATTCTCGCAGCACGGTTGGAACATCTACCGAAATTTATGATTACATGCGCCTTCTGTTTTCCCGAATCGGCAAAACATATTCTCCGATATCGCATCAAATAGTAAAAAAGCACTCCCCCATCGACGTGCTGAATACAATAAATTCCTATGATGACGGGACTCGATTTGCAATTCTTTCAGACATAGATATTCCTCAAAACCGAACATTTGATGAACAACTCGACATTTTCATAAAAGAAGGCTATTCCCGACTTGAACATGATGGAACATTCGTTCAAATATCAGATATTGCAAACACAAAGAACAATCTGCCAGAAGAATATCACCTACTCATCGACCGTATGGCCGTCACACACTCGCGCGAAGATGATTCTCGATTACTCGACTCCATAGAAACCGCATTTTTTGAAGGCCATGGAAAATGCCGTTTGAAAATATGGAGTAAAGATGGAATTAAAGAACATGAATTCTCCACACGGTTTGAAGCCGATGGTATGACATTCCAAGAACCAACCGACATGATGTTCAATTTCAACAATCCGATAGGAGCATGTCCGCAATGTGAAGGATTTGGAAAAGTCATTGGAATAGATGAAAACCTCGTTATTCCTAACAAGACATTGTCGATATACGACGATGCCGTGTTCTGTTGGCGTGGAGAAAAAATGAGCGAATGGAAGAACGAATTCATAAGAATCGCCGTGGCCGACGGATTCCCTATTCACAAGCCATACTATCAACTGACTGATGAACAAAAAAGTTTACTTTGGCACGGAAACAACAAATTTCCGGGAATAGACGGATTCTTCAAATACATAGAAAGCAAAATATACAACATCCAATATCGCGTGCTCCTTGCCCGATATCGTGGTAAAACAATATGTCCTACATGCGGTGGATCAAGGCTTAAAAAAGAAGCTTCATATGTGAAAATAAACGGGACAAGCATATCAGAACTTGTTAGAAAACCTATCACTAAACTCTATGACTGGTTTAACAATCTGACTTTATCGCATGAAGATGCAACAATAGCAAAACGACTACTTGTTGAAATCAAAAACCGTATAAAATTCCTTATTGACGTCGGTCTTGGATATTTGACACTAGACCGAATGTCTTCCACTTTGTCGGGAGGAGAAAGTCAACGAATAAACCTTGCTACTTCTCTCGGCAGTAGTCTTGTTGGTTCCTTATATATACTTGACGAGCCAAGCATTGGATTGCATTCTCGTGACACAGACAAATTGATAACCGTGTTAAAAGCCTTGCGTGACATCGGTAACAGCGTTGTCGTTGTTGAACATGATGAAGAAATAATACGAGCTGCCGACTACCTAATAGACATAGGGCCAGAGGCTGGAAGAAACGGTGGACGCGTGATTTATCAAGGTGATGTTGCTAATCTGGCCAAAGCAACCGACAGTTACACCCTGCAATATTTAACTGGTGAACGTAAAATTGAAATACCTAAGCACCGCCGCAAATGGAGAAACTACATTGAAATCAAAAGTGCAGCAGAAAACAATTTGAAGGGAATTGATGTAAAGTTCCCTCTTGAAGTCATGACAGTCATAACAGGTGTCAGCGGTTCGGGAAAATCAACATTGATAAAAGAAATTTTATACAAAGCACTCATGCGGAATATTGGAGAAAGTGCCGACGCTCCGGGAACTTTCTCTACTATATCAGGAGACTTGAATTCTATAAAAGCAGTCGAATTTGTCGACCAAACCCCTATCGGCAAATCATCGCGTAGCAACCCGGCCACTTATCTGAAAGCATTTGATGAAATAAGGAAACTATATGCCGAGCAACAGTTATCCACTCAAATGGGATATAACGCTGGTTTCTTCTCATTTAATTCCCCCGGTGGTCGATGTGAAGAATGCAAAGGAGAAGGAACCATAACCATCGAAATGCAATTTATGGCCGACATAACACTCGAATGCGAAAGTTGCCACGGCAAACGATACAGCAACGATGCATTGGAAGTGGAATATCGTGGCAAGAATATATATGACATATTGAATATGACCATCAATGAAGCCATTGAATTTTTCTCAAATTCAAATGGTGCTACTGAAAAGAAAATTGTCAAGCGGCTCAAACCACTTCAAGACGTAGGTCTTGGCTATATAAAACTTGGGCAACCATCTTCTACTTTATCAGGTGGCGAAAATCAACGTGTGAAACTCGCTTATTTCTTAAGCAACGAAAAGCAAGAACCTACGATGTTCATATTTGATGAACCCACCACGGGCCTGCATTTTCACGATATAAACACACTGCTTAAATCATTTACCCAACTACTGGAAAATGGACATTCCATAGTGATAATCGAGCATAACATGGACGTGATAAAATGTGCCGACTATATTATAGACATGGGGCCTGAAGGAGGAGAAAAAGGTGGGTATGTAATAGGAACTGGTACTCCTGAAGAGATTGCAGCCAATCCAAATAGTTACACAGGAAAATTCCTAAAAGAAAAAATAGCTTTAGACAGTCGTTCATAGTCTGCCCCCTTAGATAGTTACATACTGAAACATAAAAAGCCATGGTTATCATTTAAAGAGGGATATTCAGTAAATGTCCCTAAAGAAAGCCATGGCTTACATATAAAAAAATCTCAGCAAGTTTTAAAAGAACTTGCTGAGACAAAAATATGTGTTTTTTAGATGTATAAGCTATTTTACTTCTACATTAAATCCACTTAACATAAGCGAAATCTTGACGATGAGGCAATTCTGCATTGTTAGGATAAACTCTCAATGCATAACGGAATACACCGGCATATTTTATTTGACTCTTGATGTGATAAGTAAGGTTGTCGCCTTCTTCTTTTATAATTTCAAGCGGAAGTTTTTCTACCAACTTAGAATCTCCATTTTCATCCTTGTAAACCACAAATTCAACACCAAGGTCTTTACCCAATCCGGC
This sequence comes from uncultured Muribaculaceae bacterium, assembly GCA_944321705.1. Lineage (GTDB taxonomy): Bacteria > Bacteroidota > Bacteroidia > Bacteroidales > Muribaculaceae > Avimuribaculum. Next base: position 105,450 of record CALUMG010000007.1, read on the forward strand.
AGTATACAATACTACAGTAGCCTCATATTCTACACCATTGACAATATTATTGGATTTCAACGAATCAGAGAATTGAATGTCAACTGCATGGATATCATTCCACTTAGAAGCCACTTTCTCTTTCCAAGCTGCGATTTCTTTAGCCTTGGCATAATTATTGGCAATCAATTCAGTCGAACGCTTACCTTCCTTCAAATAGAACCTGTCGATATAATCATTTATCATGCGGGTCATTGTATAGTTAGGAGCAATATGCGCGATAGAATTCTTGATGTATTGTACCCACTCCGGAGAATATCCCTTTGAATTTTTAGCGAAATACAACGGAATTATTTCGTTCTCGAGCATAGAATAGATAGTTGCTGCATCAAGTTTGTCTTGCTGTCCTTGATCGGTGTAAGTACGCTTGTCGGTCAATGCCCAACCGGCTCCTTCACGATAACCTTCATACCACCATCCATCTTTAACCGAGAAGTTAAGCACACCGTTCATTTCGGCCTTCTCGCCTGAAGTACCTGAAGCTTCCAACGGACGAGTTGGAGTATTCAACCAAATATCCACACCACTCACAAGTCTCTTCGCAAGAGTCATGTCATAATTTTCAAGGAAAATGATTTTACCCAAGAATTGCGGCATGCGTGAAATTTCTATGATTCTCTTGATGAGACCTTGTCCACCGCCATCGGCAGGATGAGCCTTGCCCGAGAAGATGAATTGTACCGGGAATTGTTCATTGTTAACAATTCTTGACAATCTGTCGAGGTCGGTAAATAACAAATGCGCACGTTTATAAGTTGCGAAACGTCTTGCAAATCCAATCAACAATGCATTAGGATTGATTTTTTCGATGATAGACAAGATGCGAGAAGGATCTCCTTGGTTCTTCAACCATGACGAAGCAAAATCTTTCTTTACAAAGTCAATCAACTTATTTTTCAATTTCAATCGCAAATTCCAAATGTCCTCATCTTTGGCTTTAAGGATAGGAGCCCAAGTCTTTTCATCTGCTTGAGCATTGAGATAATCTGGACTGAAAGTTTTTTCGTAGAATTCTTTCCATTCCGAAGCAGCCCATGTTTGCATGTGAACACCATTAGTTACATAAGATACATGAGATTCTTCCCAGCTATAGCCTTTCCACACACCTTGGAACATCTTCTTTGACACTTCGCCATGCAACCAGCTAACACCATTAGCTTCTTGGCAAGTATTCAAAGCAAACACGCTCATAGAGAAACGCTCGTTGGTATCAGGATTTTCACGACCCATGTTCATAAGGTCATTCCAAGAAATTCCAAGTTTTTCAGGGAATTCACCCATATATTTGCCAAACAAGGACTCATCGAAGTAATCGTGTCCGGCAGGAACTGGAGTATGAACAGTGTACAACGATGAAGAACGAACTACTTCAAGTGCTTGATTGAAAGTCAAACCTTCTTGCACATAGTCAACCAATCTTTGCAAGTTGAGCAACGCTGCATGACCTTCGTTGCAATGATACAATTGAGGCTTGATACCAAGTTTTTTCAACATCAACACGCCTCCAATACCCAACAAATATTCTTGTTTGATACGGTTTTCCCAATCACCGCCATACAATTTATGAGTTATCGGACGGTCAAATTCAGAATTCAAGTCAACATCAGTATCAAGAAGATACAAATTCATGCGACCAACATTCACTTTCCATATTTTTGCGTAAATGACACGACCTGGATAAGGAACTTCAAGCAACATGTGTTGGCCATTTTCATTCAATACCGGTTCAATTGGCAATTGATTGAAATTCTGCGGTTCATAATTAGCTATTTGTTGACCATCCATCGACAATGATTGCGTGAAATAGCCATACCTGTAAAGGAAGCTCACAGCAACCATATTGATGCGAGAATCTGATGCTTCTTTTATATAATCTCCGGCAAGGATACCAAGACCTCCCGAATATATCTTCAATGCACTGCATAGACCAAATTCCATGCTGAAATATGCAACTGATGGAACGTCGGTACGCATTCCAACTGACATATAAGCCTTGAAATCGGCATACACCTTTTCGATGCGAGCCATAAGCTCTTTGTCGTTTTGGATTGCATCATATTTTTCATAACCGAGCTTTTGCAGCAATAAAACAGGATTCTCACCTGTCGAACGCCACAATTGAGGATCCAAGTCGTGGAATAACGACTTACCTTCACTGTTCCATACCCACCATAGATTTTTTGCAAGTTCCTCAAGCATTTTCAGCTTAGCAGGAAGTTCAGATTTTACTGTCAAGTCTCTCCATGTAGGAGAATTAGTATTACTAACTTGTAGTTTCATAAATTATTAATTAATAATGTTATGGGGTTATTATAATTATTCAAATATCTTTATTTATGCCTGCCTTGAGCCGAAGCATTTTTCAAAGCCTCACTATAGGCAGCATAATAATATTCCATGAATTGTGTCCATTGTGCTTGTTTTGATGTATTTGAAGCAGCCTCCCTTATCTTAGCTATAGCCTTGGAGTCTTTGGAGAGCAGTTTAAGCACGTTTTCAGCTATTTGACGCACTACGTCATCATAATTTGAATCGCAACGATGAACAACTACTGTTCCACAATCTTCAAAATTGGCTTTGAAATTATCCAAGACCCATTGGCCAAATCCTGCAAGGTCGGTTGTTATCGTAGGGACGCTGAATGCTACGCTTTCGAGTGGCGTGTATCCCCAAGGTTCATAATAAGATGCAAATACCGTGCAATCCAATCCCGGTAAAATATCATAATAAGCCAAATCAAATATACCATCATCACCATTCAAGTAGGATGGCACATAAATGATTGTCAAATTATTATCATTGGCATAATGCATTCCCAAATAATTTATTTTCCCATAAATGGCATCTTGGGAATAATTATGCAAAGTGTGAGTTATAATGGAATTTTCAAGTTTGCAACACTTGCCGGCAACCATTGCCGCTTTCAAATCGGCTCGAGGCTCATCAACCCATGCAGGGACAAACATAAACGCTAGCACTTTTTTATTGCACTCTCTATGTTGGTTCCTTATTACATTCATCGAATCGATAAATGCATCATAACCTTTGTTACGGAATTCATTACGACCGGCCGTTGCAACAATAAACGTATCATCATCAAACTCGATTCCAGTCAATGACATTGCAACTTGAAGCATTTTCTTGCGTGCGGCTTTACGCTTAGCCGTATAACTTCTTTTATTTGACGGAACAAAAGTCTGTTCAAAACCATTAGGAGTCACCATAGGTTTACGACCTAATAATTGAACGCATTCTTTAGCAGTCACCTCGCTCACGGTAGTAAAACTATCGGCATTCCATGCAGCAGCTTTTTCAAGAGAATGTTTTGACTGCATGTTAAGTTCCACGGCCATTTGGTCGCCATTATAACCGCTCATATAGTCATATAATGGCTTATTATTGCCACATATACTGCGTCCTATACTCGTTGCATGTGTGGTAAATACCGTTGCTATTTTAGGTAAATGAGATTTTACATAAAGCAAGCCCATTCCTGTAGTCCATTCATCAAAATGTGCTATTACCTTGCTGCTTCCGTTATACATATTTAAATATATGCTCTCGATGACCAATGCCGATGCATAAGCAAATATGCAACTATCATCATAATCACCATATGCATGTAGAGAATCAACACAGAATTTATTCCACATCTGAGCATACAATTCATCCTTGTATGAATATAATGATTTGTAATCCACCAATATCACTATGGGATTACCAGGAACCAGCCATCGGCCCACTCTTACACTCATTCCTATGGGAAATACCGCATTTTCCTTCCACTCTTTAAGAAATGTATCTGATTCCTCAAAATAAGGAGAGGGATTTTCTTCACTCCACAAATCTGGACCTATGAATATAATCTTGTCTTTGAAATCAGTCTGTAAAGTATTAGCTTTTGTGGAAAGTACGGCATATATACCACCAACCTTGTTGCACACTTCCCAGCTTGTTTCAAATATCAAATCAGGTTTTTCTTTGCTTAATACCATAATATCAACATCTAATCCAAAAAACACGTCTGCAAATATACGCAAAAAATAAATATTCTCTAATACGCAACCTTATTTGTTACATATCTCGCAATCAGCAGTTCATGTCTTGATTTATTATATTATTTTACAATATCTCCGTCAACAGCACGATAAATTAAATATTATTCTACTTTTGTTTATCCCTAAAAAAGTCTTGATATTTATTAGCATCATTACAATATTAACAATTTATAACAATTTAATGAGGTAGCAGCATTGTCATTTTTATTGACACAACCACCACCTCATTTAATTATTTTGGGAATAAAATCATTTCTTTACCAATATATATGATGTGAAAGCTTTTAAAGTTCCTTTCAACAAACCATTCTTCACCACAAATTCAGTCCCATGAACTTTATCTTTGTATTTTCCATTGGGTAATGAAGTTTCCATTTCCACTTCAGCATCTTCACCTGTTATATTGACAAGTGCAGCTCCTTTTTTACCTCGGCACACTTCTGCGACTTTATTATCGGTACTGAAATACAAATATTCAGGTTGACCATGCATTTGCCTTCTAAACTTGTTTACAGCCACAACTTCGGGATGCATGAATTCTCCATTTCCACGCACGCCTACTACATTGTCTCCCCACACGTTATCCGGGGAACTGTTGTTAGGCCGGGAGTAAAATAAAGGCGTACCGTTTTGACGAGCGGCCAAGAACACCCATCCCATGCGTATTTGCTCATTTGTCAATCCGGCAGATTCGTGCGCATTGCAATAAGTATCATGCGATTCAACCCATGTCACAAGATTATATGGAGACACGGGATGATGCCATTGTTTCACACTGTCAACGCCCCAGTCACCGGCCGATAGCACATTTCGCAATACATGACCATAAGAGCTTGCAGTCAGATTAAGATACTGCCCATATTCTTTTTCCTTTACATTTTTGTCTTGCAAAACCTCTCCATATACAAACAAGCTGTCCATCGGAAGAGCAAGTGACAACCCCTTCACTGCCTTTCGGCCTGTCGCAACATCCCAAAAATCATTTTGTTTGGATTTAGGATCAAGCGGATCACTCGGCAACCCTATATGCTTCGCTGTGTCATATCTGAATCCCCTCGCTCCGCAATTTAGCAAGTCATTGACATACGTCATATAATAATACTGAAAATCTGGATTTTCAGTATTTACATCAGGAAGACCACCCATTTGACCTGTTGTACATTGCAGACGATCATTATAATCTACTATTTCGGTAAATCCGGCAGCATGGTATAAATTCTCATGACCGCCCACAGCGGCATTAAGATCATCGCTAACCTTCGTAACATCAACAGCAGTGTGATTTGGCAACACATCTACAATTACCTTAATGCCATATTTTTTTGCTTCGTTGCACATGGCGATGAAATCCTCCCTTGTGCCGACTTGATAATTTCCAATCTTCCAGTCTACCGGTTGATAATGGTAATACCATCGTCCATGTCCATACAATTGATTACCTCCACCTTCATCTCCTTTTGTATCAATTATACAATTCTGAGCCGGAGGAGTTTGCACATACTTGTATCCGGCATCGGCTATATTCTTCATGTTTTCTTTAATCGTGTTGAAAGACCAACACCATGCATGAAGAATAACATCATCATTAGTAATTGTTTCGACGGGTTTGTCTTTTGAAAAGCCACTCAAACCAAGAGCAACAGCAATGGTTGTTAAAAATAAATGTTTCATAAGTTAGTATATAAAAGGATATTAGGATTTTTCGATGTAAAGATAATAAAACCAACTCAAATACTAATGATTTTTTTTATTTTATTGCAAAATGCGATCATTGTTTTTCACTAAGTTCAAGCCAACGCAATTCTTTTTCATCGAGCAAATTACGCAATTCTTCATAACGCAACGACAAACTTGACACATCTTCAATTACTTCTCCACTATTGAACAATGCCGTCAATTTTTCTTTTTCTTCTGTTAGTTTCTGAATTTCCACTTCAAGGCTCTCAAATTCCTTTCTTTCCTTAAACGTCATTTTATTGGATGGTTCCCGAAGATTTCTCCGTTTAGTTTTACTCACAGATTCACTTTTGCTCTGTTTCTCAAGTTCCGCTGCATTAGCATTATTTTTATTTGCCTCTCTGTAAGTCGAATAATTTCCCGGGAAATCCTTTATTTTCCCATCTCCCTCAAACACAAATATGTGGTCGACCGTTCTGTCCATGAAGAACCTGTCGTGAGAAACAATAATCAAACAGCCTTTATAGTCCGCAAGGTAATTTTCAAGCACTTCAAGAGTCTTTATGTCAAGGTCATTGGTCGGCTCGTCAAGTATCAGGAAATTAGGCTTTTTGTACAAAACCACCGCCAAATACAATCGACGTTTTTCCCCTCCGCTCAACTTGCATATGAGTTTTTGCTGATCAGATGGAGAAAACAAGAACAATTGTAGAAATTGTGATGCGCTGTAAACCGTTTTTTCATCAAATCGGGCATATTCGGCAATATCTTTCAAAGCATCAATCACCCGTTTTGATTCATCAAATTTCATTCCTTCTTGGCTATAATACCCAAATTGCACTGTTTCTCCAATTTCTATGGAACCACTGTCTATCGGTTCTTCTCCTAACAGGCATTTTATGAATGTGGATTTGCCTGCGCCATTATTACCCACAATTCCCAATTTTTCATATCGGGCAAATGTGTAACTGAAATCATTCAATATTATCTTATCACCGAAACTCTTACGAACATGCTCGGCTTCAAATATTTTTGAACCGATGTAAGTAGCTTTCACGCCCAATTTAACATCACTTTCTTCACGTCTCGTCCTAGCCTTTTCTTCCAATTCATAAAATGCATTTATTCTATAACGCGCTTTGCTACCACGAGCCTGTGGCTGTCGACGCATCCATTCAAGTTCGGTGCGCAACAAATTTTTGGCACGCGCATTTTCAGCATTTTCAGCATCAATGCGCTCCGCTCTTTTCTCAAGGTAATAACTGTAATTGCCGCTATACTCATATATGCATTCCGAGTCAATCTCAATAATTTTGCTACATACTTTATCAAGAAAATACCTGTCATGCGTAACCATCAGCAACGTTATAGTTGATCGTTTAAGATAATCCTCAAGCCATTCAATCACATCTATGTCAAGATGGTTAGTTGGTTCATCAAGTAACAATATGTCGGGATTATCAAACAATACGCGAGCAAGCGCCACACGCTTCAATTGGCCACCGGATAATTCTCCTACACGTTGATTATAATCAACAATTTTCAATTGAGACAACACCTCCTTGAAATGGGCTTCGTAGTCCCACAATCCAAAATTATCCATCATCTGTACAGCTTCCGACAATCTTTTTTCATTCCTGCTGTCAAGAGCTGCCTCATATTCTTTAATCACAATGGATCTTTCACTGCCATCATCAAGGAAAACATCTATGACAGGCAATTCGGGATTTATTACAGGTATTTGCTCCAGGAAACCAAGCCTGATGTCATTTTGCATTATAACAGTACCACTATCCATCGGCTCAACACCGGCAATGATTTTCATCAATGTGGACTTTCCCGCACCATTACGGGCAATAAGCCCGACCTTTTCCCCTTCTCCTATCCCAAATGTGATATTTGAAAACAAAAATCTGTCGCCAAACGACTTTGTCAATCCACAAACTTGCAATATGCTATTCATTTTCTCCCTCTAACGTTTTTTATCAAATCTAATGCCCGATGGTTGCCTGTTATCATATTTTCAACTTCCAATGTTAAACAACACCACGCAAAAGATTCACAAAAGTAACAATTTTTTCTATCCGACAACGATTCGACTTACAAATTACGACTCGTTATAAAATTGATTAATTGACTTGCGAAATAACTTATATAATCTTACCTTTGTATGATAAAAGATATGATTTAAGCATTGCTTTCATGCCATGCTTTAATATGATGAAAATTAATCTGTAAGTATGACTGAAGATCGAATATTAAAGATCAATATTGAAAATGAGATGAAATCTTCCTACATTGATTATTCAATGTCGGTAATTGTATCTCGTGCGCTGCCAGACGTGCGCGACGGCTTCAAGCCAGTGCACCGAAGGGTTCTCTACGGTATGCAAAAATTAGGCAACTTCTACAATGCTCCAACAAAAAAGTCAGCTCGTATCGTTGGTGAAGTGATGGGTAAATATCACCCACATGGAGACTCTTCCATATATCTCACCATGGTAAGATTAGCGCAAGACTGGGCATTAAGGTATCCATTAGTTGACGGACAAGGTAACTTTGGCTCCATTGATGGGGATAGCCCCGCAGCCATGCGTTATACCGAGGCTCGACTAAACAGAATGGGTGAAGAAATGTTGCGCGATATCGATGAAGATACCGTTGACATGGTTCCCAACTTCGATGCCACACGTGAAGAGCCCGTCGTATTGCCTACAAGATTTCCCAACTTGATTGTCAATGGAGCTTCTGGTATCGCCGTAGGTATGGCAACAAACATGCCACCGCACAATTTGACCGAATCGATCAACGCTTGTCTGGCTCTTATAGAAAATCCCGACATGGAGATAGAAGAATTGATGAAATACATCAAAGCTCCTGATTTCCCAACGGGCGGCATCATCTATGGATATGACGGAGTAAAAAAAGCATTTGAAACCGGACAAGGAAGAATTGTCATACGAGCAAAGACCGAAATCGAATCGGATGATGACGGTGACAAAATCATTGTAACCGAAATACCTTACAATGTCAATAAGAAAGTACTCATCGAGAGCATAGCTGACTTAGTCGTAGAAAAGAAAATTGACGGGATATCCAACATAAACGACGAAAGCGACATGAGAGGTATGCGCATTGTCATTGACTTGAAACGTGATGCCAATGCCAATGTCGTGCTTAACAAGTTGTTCAAAATGACACAATTGCAATCATCTTTCAGTGTCAATAATGTAGCTCTTGTTCATGGCCGGCCAAAAACTCTCAACATAAAGCAACTCATACAATATTTTCTTGATCACAGAAATGATGTTGTAATAAGACGCACAAAATTTGAATTAAAAAAAGCCGAAGACAGGCTTCACATAGTACAAGGATTGATTATTGCGTCTGATAACATTGACGAAGTAGTCGCAATAATAAAATCAAGCGATTCCCGTGCCGATGCAAGACAACGCCTTTGCGACAGATTTGGAATCGACGACATACAAGCAAAGGCAATTGTAGAAATGCGATTGGGAGACCTTACGCATCTCGACCAAGACAAACTGCGCAATGAATACGACAATCTCATGCAAACCATTGCAAGACTAAATGACATCCTAACCAATGATGCCACTCGTCGCAAGGTAATCGAAGATGAATTGATTGAGATTCGTGATAAATATGGTGATGAACGTAAAACCGAAATAGTATACGCATCGGAAGACTTCAATGCCGAAGATTTCTATGCCGACGACTACATGATAATCACTATTTCACATCTCGGATACATAAAACGTACACCGTTGTCGGAATTCAGGGCACAAAATCGTGGCGGTGTAGGTGTCAAAGGCAGCGAAACTCGCGATTCCGATTTCATAGAATACATATACACTGCTTCTATGCACAGCTATGTGCTTTTCTTCACCCAGAAAGGCCGCTGCTACTGGCTCAAAGTGTACGAACTTCCCGAAGGTGCAAGGAACTCAAAAGGACGAGCAATACAAAACATGCTCAATATCGACCCCGATGACAAAATAAATGCATTTATCGCAGTAAAGAACTTGAGTGATCCAGAATATAACAGCACTCATAATCTTGTATTCTGCACAAAGAAAGGACTTATCAAGAAAACTTGCCTCAGTGCTTATGCAAGACCTCGCGCCAACGGAGTGAATGCAATCACAATTCGTGAAGATGACCAAGTAATACAAGTCAGACTCACCGATTCAAACTGTGATGTCGTAATGGCCAACAAATATGGCAAAGCCATCCGATTCCATGAATCCAAAGTTCGTCCTATGGGCAGAATTGCAGCCGGTGTGAAAGGCATGACATTGGACAGCGAAGATGACGAAGTAATCGGAATGGTTTGCTTACCGCAAAACACCGAAGACACGATACTCGTAGTTTCAGAACAAGGTTATGGTAAACGCTCGCAACTTGAAGACTACCGCGTGACAAACAGAGGTGGCAAGGGCGTGAAGACAATGAACATCACCGAGAAAACAGGCTTGCTCGTATCCATAAAACGCGTAAATGACAACAATGACTTGGTTATAATAAACAAATCGGGAATCACCATCAGACTCCATGTCGCCGATTTGCGTGTAATGGGTCGTGCTACTCAAGGTGTGAAGCTAATCAATCTTGAAAAGAGAAACGATGAAATTGCATCAGTATGCAAAGTTATTTCTGAAAAAGATGAAGAATTAGTTTCAGAAGGAGGTAGCGAAGAAACCGAACTCATTAACGAACCTATTACCCCCGTTGAGCAATACGACGACGTTGATGACTATGAAGAAGAAAATGACATCATCGATGACGAAACCGACGGCATTGACGATAATGAGATTGAATAAATTTACTAATATCAAAATTTTACTGACATGAACAAATTAGTTTTATTTTTAACATGCGCTTCTTTAGCAGTGGGTAGTGCAGCTGCAAAAGATGAGCCAAATCCGGCTGAACAATTTTACAAAGCAGGTAAAGAAAAGTTTGAGCAATATGATGATAATCAAGCAAAGCTTTATCTGCCTAGCAACAACAATCCGGTAGATACATTAAGCATGTGCATCGCATTACTTGAAGGCTATGAAAATTATGTCAAAGCATTGCCTCTTGATACTATTATCCAAACAAACAAGGACGGGTCTCCAAAAATTGACAAGAAAACAGGCAAGCCCAAAACAAAGACTAAATATTCAAAAGACATCGTAAATACAATTGCCGGCCACCACAATGATTTCTCAATTGCCGGAAGTGTGTTCTACGGCAAAGAAGATTATGCCTCGGCAGCTAAAGCATGGACCATATATGCTTCTCTTCCTTCTGCTGAATTCCTTGGTGACAAGAAGCCTGAATTGGCCGATTCTACCATAGCTGAAACATTTTACAATGTAGGCGTGTCACAATACTTCGCAAAAAATTATGAAGAATCAATCGATGCATTGGGCAAAGCTAAAAAACTCGGGTATGCTAATGACAACTTCCGCACAATACTTCAACTCTCTGTCAGCGGTGCCGTAGATAAATACATGGTCGCTAAAGATTATGCGAAATGCGATGAAATATTGGACGGAGCCATCGCAAATTTCCCTAATGAAGCCATGTTCATAATGTTCAAAGGCATCGTCATTGAAACAGAAACCGAAGACATTGAACAAGCAATCAGTTACTACAAGGAAGCGGCCGAGAAAGATCCTACACTTGCCGATGCGCAATATCATGTAGGTCGCTACTATAACAACAAAGCTGTTACATTGATGAATGCCGAAGAGAACTTGAACCTCACCGATGAAGAATTGGGCAAAATCATCGATCCAATATGCCTACAAGCGAAGCCTTATCTCGAAAAGGCCGTAGAATTGAACGCTTCAAACAGCGAAGCCAAGAGAATGCTCGACTGGGTAAATAGCCGTTTGAATAAATAATTTTTCAGCACGATTCAACATTTTTATTTGAAATTACATAATTTCGCATAAGGCAGATATCGAATGATGTCTGCCTTAATTTTTTTAATTAATTTTCTGCTCCAAAGCACCTCTATATTTTTTATTTGACTCTCACATCACTTATTAAAATCATTTCATTAACTTTGTAAAATAATTAATCAGCATAAACCTATGATAAAATATGTCGGTGCTCATGTGAGCGTAGAAGGTGGCGTTGAAAACGCCCCCCTAAATGCACATAAAATAAATGCTAAAGCTTTTGCCTTCTTCTCGCGGAATCCGTCGAGATGGAAATCTACACCACTTAAAGAAAAATCGGTGGAACTATTCAAAAAGAATTGTGCCGAATTTGGCTACAAACCGGAGAATATTCTTCCACACGACAGTTACCTCATAAATTTAGGACACCCTGACATCGAAAAATTAGAAATATCGAGAGCTGCATTCCTCGATGAATTTCAAAGATGCGAACAATTGGGATTGTCAATGCTGAACTTTCACCCTGGAAGCCACCTCAATGGAATAGATTTGGACAAGTGTCTCGACCGCATTGCAGAATCTATAAATATCACTCTTGACAAAACAACAGGAGTGACAGCCGTAATTGAAAATACAGCCGGACAAGGAACAAATGTAGGCAACAAATTTGAAGAAATTGCCCATATAATCGACAAAGTGGAAGACAAATCTCGAGTAGGCGTATGTATTGACAGTTGCCATGCCTTTGCTGCCGGTTATGACATTTCAACCGAAGATTCATATAATAAAGTATGGGAAGACTTTGACCGCATAATAGGATTCAAATATTTGCGGGCAATGCACTTAAACGACACGAAAAAAGGACTTGCGTCCCGCGTCGATCGTCACGAAAGTCTCGGCAAAGGAATTCTTGGAAAAACATTTTTCAAACTTATGATGAACGATTCTCGACTAAACAACATTCCTTTAATTCTTGAAACCCCAGATACCTCCATTTGGGAGAGTGAAATAAAATGGCTTTATGAACAAATAAAAATATAAACATATAAAACCTTTTCATGAAAACGTTACCTGATCAAAGTTTTTGGAAACTATGGAACATTAGTTTCGGATTTTTTGGCGTCCAAATTGCATACGCTTTGCAAAGTGCCAACATAAGCCGCATATTTGCCACATTGGGTGCCGACCCCCATAATCTAAGTTATTTCTGGATTCTTCCCCCTTTGATGGGAATAATCGTACAACCCATCATTGGCGTATTAAGTGACAAAACATGGTGCCGATTTGGTCGACGCATTCCATACCTGTTTGTTGGAGCATTAATTGCCGTATTGGTTATGTGCCTGTTGCCTAACGCCGGCAGTTTTGGCATGTCGGTATCTGCAGCGATGATATTTGGATTATTTTCACTTATGTTCCTTGACACATCAATCAATATCGCAATGCAACCATTTAAAATGATGGTTGGCGACATGGTTAACGAAAAACAAAAAGGACTCGCCTACTCCATTCAAAGTTTCCTTTGCAATGCAGGAAGTCTTGCCGGATACCTTTTCCCGTTCATATTCACATGGATAGGCATAAGCAACATAGCGCCCACCGGACAAATCCCCGATTCTGTGATATACTCATTCTATATTGGAGCGGCAATTCTAATCCTTTGTGTCATATACACGACTGTTAAAGTAAAAGAAATTCCACCAAAAGAATATGCAGAATATCATGGAATTACCAAAGAAGCAAACGAAGAAAAAGTAAATATATTCAAGTTGCTCATCAAAGCACCTAAAGCGTTTTGGACTGTTGGACTTGTACAATTCTTCTGCTGGGCAGCATTTATGTTCATGTGGACATATACCAACGGCAGCATCGCAGGCAATGTGTTTAACGCTCCCGAAACGGCACGCCACTTGCTTGACACCCAATCTCCCGAATATCAAGCAGCTGGGAACTGGGTTGGAGTATTATTCGCAGTCCAAGCAATAGGTTCCGTAATATGGGCCGCAGTGATACCATTCTTCAAAAATCGCAAAGTAGCTTACACTACAAGCCTTATACTCGGTGGCATAGGATTCATCTCTGTTTATTTCATCCATGACCAATACTTATTGTTCGCTTCATTCCTCCTTATAGGATGCGCTTGGGCAGCGATGTTGGCATTACCGTTTACCATCCTAACCAACGCATTGTCGGGGGGCCACATGGGTACATACTTAGGCTTGTTTAACGGAACCATATGCGTTCCTCAAATTATAGCTGCAATTGCCGGAGGATGGATTCTTAGTGCATTCACTCAAGAAGGAGCAGTTCCTCCTGAAGTCAATATGCTTGTTGTTGCCGGAATCGCTTTAATCATAGGAGCAGTATGCGTGACATTCATAAAAGAAACTTTTGGCTCATCCTCAGCAAATAAGCTCTCTTAATTACAACCAAATAAATACATAAGGAGAGGCGGATATGAAAAATATCATCCGCCTCTCCTGTTTTCTATATGTCACAGCATCATTTGCTGCTCAATGCCTCATGCATGTGTTGTGCTGCTTTGCGACCATCACCCATTGCAAGTATGACAGTAGCTCCACCCCTTACGATATCACCACCGGCATACACGTCATTAAGCGACGATTTCATCGTATCTTCGTCAACAACAATTGTATTACGCTTGCTCACTTCAAGCCCTTCAATAGATCTTGGCACCAAAGGATTTGGAGAAACACCAACGCTTACAATCACAAGGTCAACGAGAACCTCCTCTATCGCACCTTCGATAGGTACCGGAGAACGTCGTCCTGAAGCATCAGGCTCTCCAAGTTCCATTTTTTGCAATCGCATCAACTTCACTCTTCCCGATTCATCGCCTATATATTCTATTGGATTATGCAATGTCATGAATTCCACGCCTTCTTCTTTGGCATGCTTCACCTCTTCAAGACGAGCAGGCATTTCTTCTTCTGAACGACGATACACCAATATTGCATGCTCCGCGCCCATACGTCGGGCGGTACGCACCGAATCCATTGCCGTATTTCCTCCTCCAATCACAGCTATCCGCTTGCCACGCAAAACAGGAGTATCCCAACCTTCGCTGCCGGCTCCCATCAGGTTTATTCGGGTCAAATACTCGTTGCTCGACATAACGCCGTTGAGATTTTCTCCCGGAATGTTCATAAATCGAGGTAAACCTGCACCAGATGCGACAAACACGCCTTTGAAACCCATCTTGTGCAAATCATCATAGGTAAACGTCTTGCCAATTATTACATCTTTCTCAAATTTTACGCCTAAAGCCTTTAAGCCGTCAATCTCATAATCCACTATCGAATTAGGCAATCTAAATTCAGGTATTCCATATTTCAACACACCTCCTATCTCATGCAAAGCTTCAAAAACAGTCACATCATATCCAAGTTTGATCATGTCACCGGCAAATGACAATCCGGCAGGGCCACTGCCAACAACAGCAACCTTTATCCCATTTGGCTGAGCGACATCCGGCAATGTTTTCTTACCACTTGCACGTTCATAATCTGCCACAAATCGTTCAAGATAACCTATTGCCACAGGTTCGCTCTTCATTTTGTGATGAATGCATTTACTTTCACACTGTTTTTCCTGTGGGCACACACGACCACAAACAGCAGGCAAAGCACTTGTCTCTTTCAATATCGCTGCTGCCGCCTCAAAATTTCCACGTTCTACGTTTTTTATGAATTTAGGGATGTTTATGCCTACGGGACAACCTGTCACACATTGCGGATTAACGCAATCAAGACATCTTTGAGCTTCAACACGAGCCATTTCAGCCGTAATTCCTTGATTGACTTCCTCACGACAAGTTATACGATATGCAGGTGACAATTCCGGCATTTTCACTCTGGGTATTTTTATTCTATCCTTTGCGCTTTTACCTTTACGCAAATCTTCACGCCATTGTTCTTGACGCGATTGGATTATATCATTATTTTCCATTTTATCGGCCTATAATAAATTTTTACTTATATGATTTCAATCTCATCATCAATTGATCAAAATCCACTTCATGTGCATCAAATTCAGGGCCGTCGACACAAACAAATTTAGTTTTTCCACCGACGGTTACACGACACGCACCGCACATTCCTGTTCCATCCACCATAATTGCATTTAACGAACACTCTGTAGGTATGTTATATTGCTTCGTCAACAATGAAACAAATTTCATCATTATGGCAGGCCCTATAGTTACAACCTTGTCAACCTTTTCTCGTTTTATCACTTCTTCGACACCGGCAGTAACAAGTCCTTTCTTGCCATAGCTGCCGTCATCGGTCATTATAATAACATCATCGCTATACTCACGCACCTCTTTTTCAAGTATAATCAAATCCTTGCTTCGCGCAGCAAGTACGCTTACCACTCTATTACCTGCTTTTTTAAAAGCAGTCAATATCGGCAATAATGGAGCAACTCCCACACCGCCACCACAACACAGCACAGTGCCATACTTTTCAATCCGAGTAGCTTGTCCAAGTGGCCCAACTACATCTGCAAGGCATTCTCCCGGTTCAAGAGCTGATATTTTATGTGATGACAAGCCCACATCTTGAATTACGAGCGTTATCGTCCCTTTACTCGTGTCGGCATCGGCTATCGTCAAAGGTATTCTCTCTCCATGTGCGTCGCAACGGACTATCACAAAATGGCCCGCACGACGCGACTTAGCAATCAAAGGCGCTTCAACGACAAGTTTCACGACCTTGTCCGAAAAGTGCTCCTTACTTATTATTCTATTCATATTATAATCACTTAGTTTCTTTACAAAAATAACCAATAATTAGGATATAGCATAAAATCCATTTATATATTAAAAACTTTTTTAATATACATTAATTCAGCAAAAACATTTTGCATAAATCTTTTATTCTGACAAAATTATAATAAATACTTTTTTTGCGTTAACTTTGAATTATTGATACAAACAACTAACAACTTAACAAAACCTAAAATCAATGACAAAAATCAGTAAAGCTTTATTATGCAGCTTTCTACTCGCATCAGGAAGCATTACTTACGCAGCCACAACCAACGATTGGGAAGATCCCGCCGTGTTTCAAATAAATCGTGAAACACCAAGAGCGACAGCGTTCCCATACGACAATCGCCAAGCTGCAATGGAAGACAATTACACGTCATCGCCCTACTACATGAACCTAAATGGCACATGGAAATTCAATTGGGTTGCTAAACCCGAAGACCGTCCAACGGATTTTTATCGCACCGACTATGACACATCGGAATGGGACGATATTAAAGTGCCAAGCAATTGGGAAATGGAGGGCTATGGAACTCCAATATACACCAATACAGTATATCCATTCCCTAAAAAACCTCCGTTCATTGCCCACGATGATAATCCAGTGGGTAGCTATAAACGCTCATTCACATTGCCACAAACATGGAACGGCCGACGAGTATATTTACATTTTGACGGGAGCACAGCCGCAATGTATGTATGGGTAAACGGTCAGAAAGTCGGATATGCCGAAAGCACAAAAAACCCGGCAGAATTCGACATTACCAATTTTGTCAAAAAAGGCGAAAACCAAATCGCAGTACAAGTATACCGTTGGAGTGATGGTTCATATCTCGAGGACCAAGACTTCTGGAGATTGTCAGGTATCGATCGCGATGTGTATTTATATAGCACCGACAATATCCGTATTCTTGATTTCTTTGCACAACCCGATCTCGATGCTAAATATAAAAATGGCACCTTGAGCACCAATGTGAAATTGCGCAATCATCTCAGTTCTCAGCAAAAAGCAAAAATAGAATTAGCTCTGTATGATGCCGATGGGAAACGATTGATAAAAAACGAAAAAAACATAACCATCAATGCCGATGGAACAATCGAAACTAATTTTGAAAACAAAATAAAAAACGCTCATCTGTGGAGCAGTGAAACCCCATACTTGTATTCTCTCGTATTAACATTAAGCACACCAAACGGAGATGTCATTGAATCCACATCATGCCGTATAGGATTCCGTAAAATCGAAATAAAAGATGCCCAACTGCTGGTAAACGGCAAACGCATAGAAATACATGGTGTCAATATACATGAGCATAACCCTTTGGCAGGGCATGTAGTCGACAGTCTGCTCATGATGAAAGATATCATGCTGTTAAAGCAAAATAATTTCAATGCCGTCAGGATGTGCCATTATCCGCAAAGCCCTCTTTGGTATAAACTCTGTGACAAATATGGATTGTATGTAGTTGATGAAGCCAATATAGAATGTCATGGCATGGGAACTGGAACTCCAGGAACATTCAATCCGGAAAAACATCCGGCAGTAGTGCCCGAATGGAAAAACGCAATCCTTGACCGTCAACTTCTTCTTGTTGAACGAGACAAAAACCATCCAAGCGTTATAATTTGGAGTCTTGGCAATGAAAGCGGAAGTGGAGACAATTTTGAAGCGGCCTATAATTGGATAAAAGAACGTGACAACACTCGTCCGATACAATATGAACCTATCGGAGAAGGAAGTTATACCGACATCGTGTGTCCAATGTATTCATACATAAGTGACATGAAAAAGTATGCCGCACGCACCGATGTCACACGACCATACATAATGTGTGAATATGCTCACGCCATGGGTAACAGCACCGGCAATTTCCAAGAATATTTCGACATTATTCGCTCAAGCAAGCACATGCAAGGCGGATTCATTTGGGACTGGGTTGACCAAGGGTTCCTGACTCAAGACGAAAACGGTAATGATTATTATGCCTATGGAGGCGATTTCGGAGCTTATAAATACCACAACGATGAAAATTTCTGCTGCAACGGACTCGTTTTGCCTGATAGAACGCCTCACCCGGGACTATATGAAGTAAAGAAAGTATACCAAGACATACGCTTTAATGCCAAAGACCTTGCAAAAGGTGAAATAAATATTGAAAACCATTTTATTTACACCGACCTCAAAGACTTTACATTCACATGGGAAGTATTGCAAAACGGTGAAAGAATTGCTTCTGACACATTGACAAACATATCATCACCGGCAGGAACCATAAAAACAGTAAAACTCGATCTGCCTCAAATGAATCCGGGAGACGGAACTGAATATTTCTTGTCGATATACGCTCTCACACGCAATGGCAACGAATTAGTACCAAAAGGCCATGAAGTGGCACGCGAGCAATTTGCATTGGAATCGGGCAATGTGTTCAATCGTCCGTCCTATGATGTCATGTACATGCAACGTGTAGACACTATAGGCAACTTGTGGATAATTGAATGTGCCAATGACGTAACAATAAAAATCGACAAACGGAATGGGGAACTTCGAGGTTATTGCTTAGGAGACCGAAACCTGATCAAACATGGTCCTACCCCATCATTCTGGCGTGCTCCTACCGACAATGACTGGGCCAACAATGCACACGTTAGATGCAACGTATGGAGATATGCAGGAGTCAACAAAAGCGTAAAAGACATAAAACTTGATAAAAGCACAGGAGGCCAAGTAATAGTAGATGTCACATACAGGTTGCATGATGTCAATTCCGATTACAGGCTTCTGTACACTGCATATGCCGATGGCCGACTGCAAGTAGAAGCCGACTGGAACGCATCAGGAAGCAATGTTCCCGAATTGATGAGATTCGGCATGCAAATGACTTTGTCCAATAAATTCGACAATTTCAAATGGTATGGACGAGGTCCTTGGGAAAATTACAGCGACCGCAACACGGCAAGCCTAATAGGCATATATCAAAGCACTGTTGCAGAACAGTTCTTCCCATACATACGCCCACAGGAAACCGGTAACAAGACAGATGTCAGATGGGCTACGTTGACCGATGATGCCGGATATGGCATTAGGGTTGACGGTTTACAACCTCTCAGCGTAAGTGCGCTCGATGTTACTCCGGCGCAACTTGATCCGGGAATGACAAAAGCTCAAAGACACAACAGCGACATAAGGCATGACCGCCATAACGTGTATTTCAATGTAGACCTTGCCCAACGAGGACTCGGAGGAGATGACACTTGGGGCCGTCCACCTCATGACCCATACATTTTGGATGCAAAACAATATTCTTACGGTTTCATAATTTCACCTGTATTCCCTTAAAACGACAACTCTATCATTACCACATCCCACCATTGAACATATTATCACAATGGTGGGATGTTTAATTATATCAACATGGTAACTTATTTGCAATATTTTAAAATAATGTCTAACTTGCACAAGAAAGGATAACGGAAAATAAATAATGAGAAATATAATCCATTCCATCATATGTTCAATCTCACTTATGGCTGTTTTGATAGCGACAAGCTGTCAAAACAATAACATGAGCAATGATGTTATTTCTCAAAATAATTCTTTCTCTGTTACCGGAACATTCATAAAAGAAGATAGCATTACTTATGAAGCCATCAGTGGAACACAAATAATATCCTACCATGAAAATAATGGGCTACGCTCCGAAATAAAATCAATATGGCACATCGACAGCATCGATGCACATTATCCTCGATATTCTTCTGACGAAACACTCGTCGACGCGCTTTACAATATGGCTATTGATGAAATAAATAAATGCCATAATAAAAATTTGTCTACACACGACATTTCCTATGCTGTTTTATTAGCCCTCGCTCATATCAACCCGACATTGTCAATGTCTTGGTTAAGTTCAAGGGTAAAAAACGGCCATGTAATTCAAGACATGACCGCCGACAACCATGGATGGCCCATAATAAACGACCGCATAATATGGGCATCGGCAGCCTGGGAGGTTTATAAAGTTTCTGGAGATAAATATTGGCTTGAATATGCCTACAATGTCATAAAAAACACAATTGAAGAAGACGCCAACATAATATTTGATTACGAATTACGGCTTGCCCACGGTGCAATGCCAGTAATCGACAACGATCCAAGTAAATATTATCCTGAATGGGCGCATGCTGTTGATATTCTTGAATCTATGCCTTTAAGTACTAATATATTATATGCAAATGCATATTATATTCTTGCAGAAATGGCCGATGAATTAAAAATAGACAATAATTATCGCAAAACTTTCAAACGATTAAAAAATGCCATAAACCAAAATCTATGGATTGAAGATAATGAATGTTACAGTGCATATCTTTATGGAGAATTCTATCGCACTCCGGCTCCCATGCTTGACAATTTGGGGCAGGCACTAAGCATAATATGGGACATTGCCGAAGATGACAGAGCTGCAAATCTATTAGCCAATACTCCATTTGCCGAATTTGGCATTGTGCAATGTTATCCTGCAATCAGTTCTGTCAAATATATTAGCTACCCATACTTGCAAGCTATCTGGAACATGGCTGCAGCCAAAGACGGGAACGAAAGTGTGTTGCGCCACGGACTCGGAGCATTATATCGGTCGGCTGCGATACATGGATCACACAATTGCATAGTTGTTTCTAAAACAGGCGAAATAGAAAGTTATAACAACTCTACGGGCATAATTAACGCCACAGGGAATATTGCAATGATTCTCCATATTTTCGCAGGAATGACATTCCACCCTTATGGCATCGAATTTAATCCGGTTGTCCCATTGTGCATTGATGGCACAAAAGTAATCAACGGATTCAAATACCGACAAGCAAGACTTGACATAACAATCGAAGGTTCGGGCAATGAAATAGACAAATTCTTGCTGGACAACATACTCAAAACAGACAATTTGATTCCAGACACAATAAAAGGACACCATACAATTAAAATAATCCTGAAGCAAGGACATAAATATTCGCAAAGAATATCTTTTATGCATGGCTCTGAATTACGACATCTGCCTACAACACCTTCAATAATGTGTAACAATGATTCTTGCCACATATATGATTATGACACCTCATGTTCTTTATTCATAAATGGTGAAAAAAAATCATTTGAACCAACATTTTCTATTTCACAATGTTCTCCAGTCGACTATTTTACAATTATATCGGCTGCAAACGAAAAAGGATTCTTGTCGACACCGTTTGAATACATAATGTATGACAACAATGCCGTCGATTCTTCAAAATCACACAACAATAATCATATTCTTATACGGAAGGCAAACAAATTCAATTTGTCCACGACATGTGACACTTGTTTAACTTTTAAAATAGAAACAGCCGAAGCCGGACGATACCTCATAGACCTTGAATATGATGTTGACTCCTGCGAGTATAAATACTTGACATATTCAATCATCGTCAATACCCACAAACAAGGATCATTGATATTGCCTTTATCTAAAGAGGGCGAACAATCAAGCAATGTGACTCGAATCGAATTAATAAAAGGAATCAACACGATACAATTAAAAAATATAAAACCAGCAAACGACAAACATGACAATATAACCTTGAAATACTTCAGGGTAATTAAAAACAATTTCAATAATTAACAATTTATTAAAAACATGAACTACCTAAGAACACTTATCGTTGCGCTTGCACTTATAATGAGCATGGGCGCGTATGCAAAAGACAAGCATGAAAACAACATCAGCGTGGAACCTCCGTTTTGGTGGGCCGGAATGAAAATCGAGAATTTACAGCTCATTGTAAATGCTCCTCAAATAAGAGATGCCGAGCCATCCATAAGCTATCCCGGCATCAAAATCGACAGTGTCGTAAGACTCGACAGTCCCAATTATCAAATAATATATCTTAATGTTGCATCTTCCGCAACTCCCGGCAAAATGGATATATTTTTTAAAAATGGGAAAAAAAGTTCCAAAATAACTTATGAGCTAAGGAAACGTGACGGAGTCCTGCCAAATACTTTCACATCGGAAGATGTCTTATATCTGATAATGCCCGACAGATTTGCAGATGGAGATACGACAAACAATAATATTACAGAAGGACTTGACTTCCCTGTACAAGTAAATCGCAACAGCCCAAATGCAAGACACGGAGGAGACCTAAAGGGGATTGAACAACATCTCGATTACATTGAATCGCTCGGCATGACGGCAATATGGCTTAATCCGGTGCTTGAAAACGACATGCCCGGAGGATCATATCACGGATATGCAACAACCAACTATTATAAAGTTGACCCTCGTTTCGGAACAAATGAAGATTATGTCAACCTTATAGCAAAAGCACACGAAAAAGACATGAAGGTCGTGATGGACATGATATTCAACCACAGCGGAAGCGAACACCCTTGGATGAAAGACATGCCGTCAAAAGATTGGTATAACAATCCTGATGGGGATGTAATGACAAATTTCCGATTATCTACAATCAATGACCCTTATGCAAGCAAATATGACTATGAGCGTTCGGTAAAAGGATGGTTTGTTCCATCTATGCCCGACCTAAACCAATGCAACCCGCATGTCATGAAATATTTGATCCAAAATTCAATATGGTGGATTGAATACAGTAAAATTGACGGAATCCGAATGGATACATACCCATACGCAGACATGCAACCCATGGCTCAATGGATTATTGATGTAAGGACTGAATATCCAGGATTTAATATCGTTGGAGAATGTTGGTATGGAGATGTACCCGGAACTGCTTATTGGCAAGAAGGCAATAGTTTAAATGCTAATAATACAATGCTTCCTACCGTTATGGACTTCCCGACAATGCTAATTGCCAACAGCACATTCCATGGCAATACTTTAGAATACGGAAAGGGATTAAACGAAATATACAACCGTCTCTCTCTCGATTACTTATATAAAGACACTCAATCGGTCTTGACATTCCTTGATAACCATGACACTGATAGATTCTTACTTGAAATGCCTAAGAATCTTGACTCTTGGAAACAAGGCATAGCATTCCTTCTCACAACTCGCGGCATTCCTCAAATTTATTATGGTACCGAATTGTTAATGAACGGAACTAAAAAAATATCAGACGGAAACATTCGCCTTGATGTGCCCGGAGGATTCCCCGGCGACGAACACAATGAATTTACAGCAGCCGGACGTAGTGAACTTCAAAATGAAGCATATGACTTCATCGCAAAACTTGCAAAATGGAGAAAAGGCAACAAAGTTATTTCCCAAGGTAAACTACTCCATTTCATGCCCGAAAATGGCTTATATGTATATCAACGCAGCCTTGATGGTAATAAGCGCGTCATTGTGATGATGAACGGAACCGACAAGCAACTTGACGTAGACATGAAACCATATAAGGAAATCTTAGAACCGGGGAATGCATTACGCGATGTCATTACGGGAGAAACTATCACAATTATTCCAACGATGACTTTTGAACCTCGTGCCCTGTATATCCTTGAATAATAAATAAAGTCATGTCCATTTAAAGGTCGCAAGCATCACAACAACTTGCGACCTTTATTTTTTGCGTATCCTTATTTAGAATTATTATAAATAATATTTAATCATCTTTGCTTTTCTCCTAAATATTATCATTAACTTTGCACAACAATAATTAATTATTAAAACAATGACGAAACTTTCTGAATTAAAAACAGGAGAACATGGAACGATTGTCAAAATTCTGGGACATGGAGCCTTTAGAAAACGTGTCATAGAAATGGGCTTCGTTCGCGGACATAATGTAAAAGTTCTTCTGAATGCCCCTTTAAAAGACCCCATAAAATACAAAATACTTGATTATGAAATCTCATTACGACGCAGTGAAGCCGATTTAATAGAAGTCGTAAAAGAGAACGAATACATACAAAAAGAAAAGCAATTCCCCTCTGCAACCATCGACAGTAACGACGTTGATACAGGTGATGCCAATTATGAAATAGAACGTGAAAAAAACACTATAAACATAGCCCTCATCGGCAATCCGAATTGTGGTAAAACTTCATTGTTCAATGAATTATGCAACGGTCATGAACGTGTGGGCAATTATAGCGGCGTTACCGTTGATGCTAAAGACGGCCATTTTGATTACGGAGGGTTTCATTTTAAAGTCGTGGACCTTCCCGGGACATACTCCCTCTCATCCTATTCTCCAGAAGAAAGATATGTGAGAAAATACTTAAAAGATGAAACTCCCGATGTAATAATCAATGTTGTTGTCGCATCCAATCTCGAACGCAATTTGTACTTGACCACCGAACTAATTGACATGGACCGGAGCATGGTAATCGCTTTGAACATGTATGACGAACTTGAAGCAAGTGGTGCAAAACTTGACCATGAACAGTTGGGTAAAATGATTGGCGTACCTATTATTCCTACAGTGTCAAAGTCGGGAAAAGGTATAAAGAACCTACTCGATACCATCATACAAGTCTTTGAAAACACCAACAAAACCGTAAGGCATGTCCATGTGAACCTTGGCTCTGAAATAGAAGAAGCCATAACGGTACTTAAAAATGAAATAAAGAAAAGTTCATTACCTATTTCACAAAAATTTTCTCCGCGTTATATCGCCATAAAATTACTAGAGAATGATTCTGAGGTTCTTGAAGAACTTAAGAACGCTCCCGACCTTGATTCATGGATACAATTGCGAGACAAAGCTGTGGAACATATAGAAACGGTGGGCAATGAAGACATAATGTCTGCTATAGCAAGCGAAAAATATGGGTTCATTTCGGGTGCCTTAAAAGAAACGATGACTCCCGAAACAAAAACAAGCGAACAAAAGACTACTGACATCATAGACACTATCGTGACCCATAAGCTATTCGGATTCCCTATATTCCTGCTGATAATGTGGTTCATCTTCTGGGTTACATTTGAATTAGGTTCATATCCTATGGATTGGATTGATGCCGGAGTATCATGGTTATCCGATACCGTGCGTGAATTCATGCCTGCAGGTCCGTTGAAAGACCTCATTGTCGATGGTATCATAGGAGGTGTCGGAGGAGTGATAGTTTTCCTTCCAAACATCATGATATTATACTTCTTCATTTCATTCATGGAAGATTCCGGATACATGGCCCGAGCCGCATTCATAATGGACAAGATAATGCATAAAATGGGGTTGCATGGTAAATCTTTCATCCCTTTAATCATGGGATTTGGATGCAACGTTCCTGCGGTAATGTCCTCTCGCATCATAGAAAGCCGCAGCAGCCGTCTCATCACCATGCTTATAATACCATTCATGTCCTGTAGCGCACGTCTACCGATATACTTGTTGCTCGTGGGCACATTCTTCCCGTCAAACGCTTCTTTTGTCATCCTTTCATTATATATATTAAGCATAATAGTGGCCATAATAACGGCAAAACTGATGCGCAAGACCATGTTCAAAAAAGACGAAACACCGTTTGTAATGGAACTGCCGCCCTACCGTGTCCCTACAATGAAAGCTTCATTACATCACATGTGGGAAAAAGGTGAACAATACTTGAGGAAAATGGGTGGTGTGATTTTAATAGGTAGCATCGCAATTTGGGCATTAAGCTATTTCCCACGCGACTTCAATAAAAGCAACGAGCAAATGACTGCCACTGAAATTGCAACACAACAACAAAACAGCTATCTGGCATCAATAGGACGATTCTTTGAACCGGTGGTTGAGCCGCTTGGATTCAACTGGAAAGGCTCAGTTGCCCTTATAAGTGGTGCTACTGCCAAGGAAATAGTCGTATCTACTCTCGGAGTCCTGTACTCTAACGATAATGACTCAGCCGAAAGTTTATCTCAACGCATTGCCGAGGTAAACCCGGAAACAGGTACACCCGATTTCACACCTCTCGTGGCTCTCAGTTTTATGGTGTTTGTCGTGCTATATTTCCCATGCATTGCAACAATAGTGGCAATTTCGCGAGAGGCCGGAGGATGGAAATACGGAGCATTTACAATCCTGTACAACACAGCTGTCGCTTGGATTTTCTCATTTATAGTCTACCAAGTAGGTTCTCTATTTCTATAAACCTTAATAACATCAAAAATGCGAGCATGAAGAAAGCATTAACACACCCATGCTCGCATTTTTTATTTAATAATAATTAAATTTGTGATACATAATCAATAACCTAAAACAAAAACATGAAGAGAGAATTCAAATTTTTATCATGTATTGTATGTGTTTCGTCCCTTTCAATAACAAATGCACAAAACCTAACGCTGCATTATAACTGCCCTGCAAATTATTTTGAAGAATCTTTTGTTATAGGAAACGGAAAAATAGGAGCCATTCTTTATTGTGGAACCCAAGAAGAAAAAATCTCTCTAAACGACATAACTTTATGGACAGGCGAACCCGACACGACAGTAACTACCCCCGATGCCCACAAAGCCATACCCTTGATACGCGAATTACTAAATAATGAAGACTACAGAAGCGCGACCGAGGCACAAAAAAAAGTCCAGGGTCATTATAGTGAAAACTACCAGCCGTTAGGTTCATTCACAATAAAATATCTGGACCATGACAATGTAGCCGATTACAAACGTACACTTGACATGAGCAATGCCGTTGCTACTACATCTTATAAAAACAATGGCTACAATTTTGAAGCTACCTACTTTGCATTATCACCAGACTCTGTCATTGTCGTTAAACTTAAAACCGAAGATCCAAACGGAATAAATGCAATACTTGCCCTCGATTCGCAACTCCCACATTCAACCATAGCTTCAAACAACAGAATCTCGACCGAAGGATACGCTGCTTATCATTCATATCCCGGTTACTACGACAAAATAGACTCAAAACATCTATATGACCCTGAACGAGGCATACGTTTCAATACAATTTTAGACGTATCATGTGATGACAATTCTGGTAGCATTACAAGTTTCCCATCGGGCGAAATAAAAATA
Source organism: uncultured Muribaculaceae bacterium (assembly GCA_944321705.1). GTDB lineage: Bacteria > Bacteroidota > Bacteroidia > Bacteroidales > Muribaculaceae > Avimuribaculum. Next base: position 132,925 of record CALUMG010000007.1, read on the forward strand.
AAAGGTTGCAAGGATATTGTCATAACCATTGCCAATGAAACAAGTTTCAATGGATTTGACAAAAATCCGGCAACTGAAGGTAAAGATTACAATGCCATCGTTTCAAGAATCATAAACAACGCTACACGACAAAATTATGAAGATTTATTATCGTCACATATCGCCGATTATAAGCAATTCTTTGACCGTGTAAGCATAGATTTAGGCCAAACCGCACCCGACATAGCTGCACTACCAACCGATGAACAACTGCGTCTTTACACATCAGAACATCAATATAATCCCGACCTCGAAGAGCTTTATTTCCAATATGGGCGATATTTGCTCATCGCTTCCTCCCGCACTCCGGGAGTACCGGCAAATTCTTCAAGGATTGTGGAATGAACAACTTTTACCGCCATGGAGCAGCAATTACACTACAAACATTAATCTTGAGGAGAACTATTGGGCAGCATGCACAGCTAACCTCAGCGAGCTGCAAATGCCTCTCATTAATTTCATATCAAACCTTGTAAAAACAGGCGAAACCTCTGCAGAAGCTTATTATGGGGTCAACGAAGGATGGTGCCTCGGACAAAACACAGATATATGGGCTATGACATGCCCTGTTGGTCTAAACAGCGGTGATCCATCTTGGGCGTGCTGGACAATGGGTGGCACATGGCTGGCTACCCACATTTGGGAACACTACATGTTCACTCAAGACAAGGAATTCTTGGAATGCCACTACCCGACTCTAAAAGGAGCAGCCCTATTCTGTATGAACTGGCTTATCGAAAAAGACGGACATTTGATTACTTCTCCGGGTACTTCACCCGAAAACCTATTCCTTACTCCCGATGGATATGCAGGTGCCACTTCCTATGGCAGCACAGCAGACTTAGCCATGATTAGGGAATGTCTTATCGACACACGAGAAGCAGCCTCAGTTCTTGGAATCGATAAAGACTTGAGAAAAAAGATAGACAAAACTTTGGAAGCACTTCTTCCATACAGAATTGGCAAAAAAGGTAATTTACAAGAATGGTACCACGATTGGGAAGATCAAGATCCTCACCACAGACATCAATCTCATCTGTTCGGCATATACCCAGGACACCACATTTCCATGCAAGAAACTCCAGAACTTGCAAAAGCTTGTGCCCGTGTACTTGAAATGAAAGGGAATGAAACAACAGGCTGGAGTACAGGGTGGCGCATAAACATATATGCACGCCTGCTCGACGGAGAAAAAGCATACAGCACTTACAGACGTTTGCTTAAATATATAAGTCCCGATAAATACAACGGCGAAGATGCCATAAGAGGTGGTGGAACATATCCAAACTTGCTTGATGCACATTCTCCATTCCAAATTGATGGAAATTTCGGGGGATGCGCAGGCGCAATAGAAATGCTAATGCAGTCAACTCAATCAAGCATCACTCTCTTGCCTGCACTACCCGAAGAATGGGGAAATGGCAAAATAAACGGCATTTGTGCTCGTGGTGGTTTTGTTGTCAACATGGAATGGGAAAATAGTAAAATCACATCTCTGTCAATATCATCACGGAATGGAGGCAAAACAACATTAAACTTCAATGGCATTTCAAAAAGAATAAAATTGAAAGCCGGAGAAATAAAACAAATTTTATAAATCTAAAAAACACCATTTTTATATGACATGCTTAAATACAATAGGGGCAATAGCATTATCTGTATTGACAATGCTCGAAGCTTTTCCGGCCCAACCGACAGTAAAAGACTCGGTCATGCTTTTTTCTTATGCGACAACAATCGACGAAGGTCGAAGTGGATTAAAATATGCTTGGAGTATTGATGGAACCGAATGGCATGACATATGCGATGATTCTGGTTTTTTGAAATGTGATTATGGCCCTTGGGGTGCCGAAAAGCGAATGTTTTCTCCCAAATTATTCCGTGATAGTGCCAACATGTGGCATTGCGTCTGGCAACTAAATGGTAACGGGAAAGAATTTGCCCATGCCGCATCATCCAATTTGACTGATTGGAAACGACAGTCGTATTTTACCATATCACAATATGATGAATATGTAAACCAATCATGGGAAAAACTAAACAACCGAACCATTATATTAAACGGCAGTCAAATTACAGGATCCGTTGCACAAATCAGTAACGAACAAATCAATCATCTACTCGAAGAGATGAATATTCGCAAGCATAAATCAATGCTAAATAATGAACAAATGCAACAAGATTCCCAACGATTTGCCGGCTTGAATCAAGTAAATGCTAAAATCATAACATCTGTCATGCCCCCTAAGGACATAAGCGACAAGTTAATCGGAGTATTCTTTGAAGACATTAACTATGCTGCAGATGGCGGATTATATGCCGAACTTATTCAAAACCGTGATTTTGAATATTCCACGGCCGACAATGGCAATTGGCATTCATCATATTCATGGGTAGTGAATGGGAATGGAATGTCATTCTCAATCGATACAGTAAACCCGATTCATGTCAATAATCCCCACTATGTCAAGCTTGATGTTTCTCAACCGGGCAGTACTCTGTGCAATTCGGGATTTGATGGAATTGTCCTGAAAAAAAATGACCTATATGATTTCTCCTTATTTGCAAAAGCAGACAACAGCAATAGCAAAATCAGAGTAAATCTGATAGGTCCCGATGGCAAAAAAATTGCAACTACCGATATCTCTATAAACAATGGCAACTGGAAGAAATACACCGCAACTGTCAAAGCTTCGTGCGATGCCGATTCTGCATCCATTGAGATTGAACCTCTATCAAATGGCACATACGCTCTCGACATGATTTCTTTATTCCCCCAAAAGACTTTTAAAGGCAGAAAAAACGGATTACGCGCAGATTTGGCCCAAATAATTGCCGACCTTCATCCACGTTTTGTAAGATTTCCCGGAGGGTGCGTGTCTCATGGACAAGGCATAGATAACATTTACCGTTGGAAAAACAGCATCGGCCCCCTTGAAGCCAGGAAACCAATGAAAAACATCTGGAACTATCATCAATCTTTAGGAATTGGATTCTTTGAATATTTCCAATTCTGTGAGGATATTGGCGCAGAACCCCTTCCTGTAATTGCAGCAGGAGTACCTTGCCAAAATTCAGCCTGCGTCCCGGGTAAATTATTAAGCGGGGGTCAACAAGGAGGGATACCGCTTGAAGAAATGGATGATTATATCCAAGACATCTTGGACTTGATTGAATATGCCAACGGAGACCCGACAACCAACAAATGGGCAAAGATGCGTGCCGATGCCGGACATCCAGAGCCATTCAATCTTAAATACATCGGTATTGGAAACGAAGACTTGATAACTGATATCTTTGAAGAACGGTTCGCCATGATTTATGACGCCATAAGAAATAAATATCCCGACATAACAATTATCGGAACTGTCGGTCCGTTCTCTGAAGGCACTGACTATGTTGAAGGTTGGGACCTTGCATCTCGGTTGAAAATACCCATGGTGGATGAACATTATTACAATACTCCCGGCTGGTTCATAAACAACCAAGACTTTTATGACAAATATGACCGCAATGCGTCCAAAGTCTACCTCGGAGAATATGCAGCACACCTGCCGGGACGGCCTAATAACATAGAAACTGCTCTTGCCGAAGCTGCTTACTTGACATCCATAGAACGTAATGGAGATGTCGTCTCAATGGCATCCTACGCACCCTTGCTGGCTAAAGAAGGGCACACTCAATGGAATCCAGACTTGATTTATTTCAACAACAAGGAAGTGAAACCTACCGTAGGATATTATGTACAAATGCTCTTCGGGCAAAACTCAGGAACAAAATACATCGATAATGAAGTAAAAATCGACAACAACCGTGAAGATGTAAGTAAACGCATCGCCACTTCTATCGTAAAAGATAATGCATCAGGCGACATAATCATAAAACTCGTCAACCTACTCCCGGTAAATGTCAATGCCGATATTGATTTATCAACCATATCATTGCCGGCATCGCAAGATGCGTCGGTAACGATATTGTCAGGAGAGCCTGACGACAAACACGCAAAACCCTTATCGTCATCCATTCATGTATCCGGAAATACTTTCAACTATGACATTCCATCATATTCTTTAAATGTAATTCGTTTAAAAACAAAATAAACAATTAAACGTTTAATTATCTTAAATGCCGGCTTTAAAACAAAACCGGCATTTAGTTTTACATATTAATTCAAATTTACAAACTCAGAATTAAATCTATATAAAGAGACAAGACCCGGAATTAAAAAATCCCGAGTCTTGTTTTTTATTATGTAGGAAAAATATATATGCTTACTTGCTAAGAACAGCTTGTACTTGTTCGTTAGGAACCATCTCTTCCTTGAAAATGTAAGCTCCAGTCTTCGGAGACCTTACCATCTTTATAACTTTGCTATAGGTACGGCCTTCACCTTTTTGGAGCGTTGCAACGGTTTTCTTTGCCATGATTTAAATTTATTTAATTTCTTTATGAACAGTTACTCTCTTTAGATATGGATTGTATTTCTTCAATTCCAACCTTCCGGTGGTATTTTTTCTATTTTTGGTGGTAATATATCTTGACATTCCTGGCACACCACTAGCCTTTTGTTCTGTACATTCAAGAATTACTTGTACTCTATTACCTTTAGCCTTCTTTGCCATACTTAATACTCTTTATTATGGATTGATTTTTATAGAAGACCTTTCTTTGCAGCTTTCTTCAATGCTGCATCAAGGCCAATCTTGTTTATTAAACGTAGACCTGAAGCACTTAACTTCAATTGAATCCATTGATCTTGTTCTGGCCAATAGAATTTCTTGCTGAACAAGTTCACATTGAACTTACGCTTTGTCCTTCTCTTAGAGTGCGATACGTTATTTCCCGTCATCGCCCTTTTGCCTGTAATTTGACAAATCTTTGACATGGCTGTATTTCTAATTTTTTGTTTCTAATTATATTTTAAACCTGAATGATTAAAAACATCCTACATCTTTACTTTTAAAAACACAAAACATGTTGACGACCACTCATTGCCGACACATGTAAAAGGAGAAGTTATATGCCATCAAGCAAGTAGCCGCTAATATGCGTTTGGTCTGTTTCTCGGGAGTTTAGCATCATTTCCCGACTACGCAGCCAAAGGCTGTCAATATGTAAATTGGTCACAAAAAGTTGCAAAATGTCTCGTTGCATCCAAATTGCGTGCAAATTTAATCACTTTATTGCACATATACAAACGAGTGCTTCATTTTATTGAAAAAAATTTCCGCGAACAAGTGATTTATTCCACGCGGCCTCAAGCTTTCAAATCTCGCAGCAATTTTATAAGCATTATCATTCCTGTCATCGAGGCACGATCTATCACCCTGTCGCGCGTACCGGGGAAATGATATTTCTCTGAAACAAGTTTACCATTGCAACCGGCACAAATCCATACCGTTCCGACAGGTTTATCAGCAGTTCCTCCCGTAGGGCCTGCTATGCCCGATGTCGCTATTGCGCATTGCGTATTCAGCAACTTCGAAACGCCATTGCACATCTGCTCTACTACTTCTCGACTTACAGCTCCATATTCTTTAAGCTCATTTTGCCCAACTCCTAATACCGAACTTTTCACATCATTGGAATAGGAAACAACCGATCCGGTGAAATATTCCGAACTGCCTGGAATTTCCGTAATCTCATGAGCAATATCCCCCCCTGTGCAACTTTCTGCGGTTGAAAGCAAATAATCATAACGTTTGAGCATATCACCAAGAATAGCTGCAATAGGCTTATCTTCATATGAAATAATCGAATCACCCAACAAATCTCTCAATTTATCAGACAACATATTCATATCCGTTTCGAGTTGAGATTTGTCAGCCAAATGGCCAGTCAACCTAAGACGAATAATTCCCGGACGGGGTAAATAAGCAAGATGAATATATGGTGGCATTTCAGCTTCAAATTGTTCAAGTTTCATTGCAAGCGCCGATTCGCAGTAATCAATCACAATGAATGTACGATGCTCGATGTGTTCATTTGTGCAGAAGTGCTTTACAAGTTGTGGAATCACCTCCCTTTCCATCATTTGTTCGGTCTCAAATGGTACACCCGGCATCGATACCAGAACTTTCCCGTTTTTCTCAAACCACATGATTGGAGCAGTGCCCACCCTATTTTGTATCACTTTGCAAGAAGAAGGCACATAGGCTTGGGCAGCGGTCAATGGATTTATCTTCAAATGTCGTTTTTCCACAACTTCCAATACGTTTTTCTCCACATCCTTGTCATATACCAACTCTCCGCCAAAATACCTACACAACGCAGCTTTTGTGATATCATCTTTAGTCGGGCCCAGGCCACCGGTAGTCAACACGAGATCTACCTGTGAAAGTGCGTCATCTATGGCTTTAATTATTTCTTCAGAATCATCACTGACGACTTTGACATATTTCACATTCCATCCAAGCGGATTGACATGGCGTGCAATCCATCCCGAATTAGTATCAATCACTTGTCCTATAAGTAATTCATCACCGATTACAATAACAACAATATTCATGACAATTATATATTTACATTGTCACCCTTGCAAATGGTGGCAGATCTAATTGGCAAAATTCTTTTTTCAAATACTTGAAATGTCCTGCCACGGCTATCATGGCAGCATTATCGGTAGTAAAAGACCTCTTGGGGATAAACGCATCCAATCCATACTTGTCGGCAAATTCCTGCACCCTTTGCCGCACGCCCGAATTAGCCGAAACACCTCCACCTATGGCAATAGTCTTGATCCCTGTTTGCTTCACGGCAAGAGCAAATTTATCCATGAGTATGTCTATTATCGTTTTTTGTAACGATGCAGCAAGGTCTGCCTTATTTTCCTCTATGAAATTGGGATTTTTTGCTACTTCATCCCGCAAAGTATAAAGGAATGATGTTTTCAAACCGCTAAAACTATAATCAAGACCTTGGATGTGAGGCTTGCTGAACTTAAACCTCAAAGCATCACCTTCCGTAGCCAACTTGTCGATATACGGGCCTCCGGGATAAGGCAATCCCATCACTTTTGCACATTTGTCAAAAGCTTCACCTGCAGCATCGTCAATCGTTTGTCCAAGCACTTCCATATCGTATGGAGAAGATACTTTTATTATCTGTGAATTACCTCCGGAAACGAGCAAACACAAAAATGGAAATGATGGGACCTTAGTATTAGCATCTTCTTTTATAAAATGTGACAATACATGTCCATGTAAATGATTTACATCTATAATTGGAATATCAAGCGATATTGCTAGCCCTTTTGCAAAAGAAGTACCGACAAGCAGAGAACCCAACAATCCCGGACCTCTTGTAAAAGCAATGGCATCAATATCTTTCTTTTCTATCCCGGCTTGACGTATAGCCTCCGACACGACGGGCACAATGTTTTGTTGATGAGCACGCGAAGCCAATTCAGGCACCACTCCGCCATAAGACTCGTGAACCTTTTGACTTGCTATGACGTTACTCGTAAGAACACAATCACGCACAATCGCCGCAGAAGTATCATCACATGAAGATTCTATTCCTAATATTGTTACACTCATTTTATTTTCATTATTTATAACTCAAAAAAGTATTCGCAAAATTACAGTTTTCTCAAATACAAGAAAAATAAAACGCGACTAATAACTTTCAGAAACGCCATCCCATGGTGAGAAGACATGTACCTATAGCATTTACAAAGCTATAATTACGGCTTGAATACCAATGAGCATCAAATTTTCCTTGAAAACCAGCAAACCAATCTTTGTGATTATATACCAAAGCCATCAACCCTTTCATGCTCACCGAATACAAGTCATTTACACCTTCTTCCGATATTCCAAGACAATGTTTAAACCCGATAGATGGCAACGCAGAGATATTGAACAACCAATGCTTTGAAATCACCCAATTATAGCCGTATCCGGCCAATATGCAATAGTCATAGTATCTAAAACGATAATCAAGATTGTTTTGATCGGGTAAATATGTTTTCATATCAGCTGGAAGCGTACTAAAATCTATATCTACATCCTGCGATGATATCGTCAACCCTGCAATAAGAGAACCGGCACTACGCTTCTGTATTTTTGAAAAACTATAAGCTGCACCATGTGAATATTTCTTATTATTAAAAAAATAATACACATCAACCCCATATGACTCCAGTTTTAAATTAGAAAATTCATAATTTATAAATTTTCCCTCATTATAATCCCCGAATCTAAGGATGTTTGTCCCGCCCGTGTTTTTATTATAATATAAATTGGCCGACAACAATGCACAAGTAAACTGGAAATCCCACTTGGAACGAGTTATAGGGTCTCCGCTAATCAAATTTCCGACATCAAAAGAATATCCAAGACTGACAGCCATATAAGAAATATACCCTCCCAAGTTGTAGCACATATCCGACATCATTCTTATCTTCATGTCATTTTGCAATCTTAATGAATAACTGTCAAACCAGTTGTCGCTTTTAAGAAAGATTTTCCAACGCTTTCCAGTGCCTACAACATAATCAGGATCATACGAATTGAAGGTTTTATCGGCCCAATTATAAGCATCTACACAAAATTTCACGAAACGTGGATAACGCACCTTCTCGTCTTTCAAGTCGAGCCGACCTTTCAACAATGCCCTATACCAATAATTCTTATCATGCTTTAGCATGTCGCCAAGCAAGTCGGGCCCTGCGTTAGGCAATATAGTATCTGCTTCTATTTTTGAACGATCTACAAGCAACGTGCCCGAAGCATCACGAACCAACTGTCCATGGACATCGAAGCAACCAACAGAAATGACAAAGGAAATTACACATAACATCTTGACACACATCCAAGTCGCGATTCCTTTTCGCATCGTCAGATGCTCATGCCTCATCATGAATGACGACATGTCTTCATGCTTTTTCAAGAGTAAATTCCTTATCATAATTGTTTACCTTATTGAATCAGTTGACAACCTATTTTCACCATCTTGTGTCAATTGTTTCTTTTTTCGAATCCCCAACAAATCATATATGTTGTCAAAATCACGTTTAAACACCACACCTACTCCTTGCGTCGTAAGCGCACTGCGCACATAATAGTTTTGATCATTATAGTGATTGTAAGCCTTAAGTCGTATATTCCCATTCTTTGTCAATAAATATTCTATGTCAAAATCGCCTATGAAATTTGAATTGCGGGTATTAAGCGCATTATCCCGATATCCGAAATTTCCATTAAACAGCAAACGGTTGTTTAACAATTGACTTGACAACGCAAGCTCGACCTCTATATCTGAAAAATCACCATTCTCGCTTCTAAAATTAGGTGATACGCTCCAATTTTCACTCATCTGCCCAAGTAAGTTGGTCAACTGCGAAGATATTGTCGAAGATGCTACCGATACCAGTTCATTACTGCGACTGCTATCAGCCATATAGTCAGGTGTATAGAAACTATTTAATGCCAACAAATATATTATCTGCCGATTCATCATATCTTCAGTGCTTATTATACTCATTACTTTACGATATACGTCGGAAGTCAATGTCGGGAACTCAAGGTCAAATGATATGTCGGGCTCGCTTATGTCTCCTTGTAATCGCAAAAGGGCATTCACCGGCACATTGGTTCGGTTAAGATCTCCATCGGTAGTAAACGACTCATCAAGTTCTGCCAAATTTGCATAAAGCGAATAAATCGCCTCAATATCCAACACAGCCGACAATGGATCCCCGTTAAAACTTATACGACTGCCTTCTCTAATCGTAAAATCTTTTATTATAATATCTTGCAGAGTGAAATTATAATCGCCTTTTTCAAGAGTATATGCGCCAAACATTGTCATCTCTTCATCGGTGCTGTTATACCCTATACGCAAATTACCACTACCTGTCGCCTTAATTCTATCACCGCCATCTGGATCCATAACAAGTGTAATTTGAGCCTGAGGTGTTGCTTCGACAAGCAGGTTTATATCAAATAACGATGGACTGACGTCGTTTGTTTGATTCTGATTCTTGACAAAATCCTTTACCTTTTCAGGTCTATTATCCAAACTGTCATTCAAAGCTGCGCCATTCTTATTCCTATCGACAAATGTTATGAAATCATATTCGGTTGCCACTTTAGAATCGGATAGAACAAATGTAAAACGGCTATTGGCAGCTGTGGCCATGTTCACTTCCACATTCACCAAACCAGGTTCACCGTCTACAAAAGCAGAACCATTTCCATATATCGTACCATACCAATCCGGACTCAACTCCTGAGGAACATCATAACACAAGAAGCCATTTGCATCTGTGACAGAAAATTTAAACACTGCATCATGAAAATAATCGTGCATGACTTCTCCTGTCAATAATGCAGTATTTCCATAGGGGTCACGCATTACAACATTATTCAGCATGATGTGTCCGGGACGCATTTGCACTGAATCATCAATGACAGTATAATATACATTCGTGTAATCCAGTTTCATCCTCAATGAATCCACATGCACATCTCCCCATAAATTTATATTCTTGAACGTGCCATACAATACGGCATGGCCAGAAGCTTCTCCTTGGATATCAGAAGAAAACGCACTCATGAAAGGTTTCAAGAAAGCAACGTTTATGCGTTCGGGCTTAAAATCAAAATACAATGAATCCTTTGCAATGAATATTTTACCATCAATATCCGATTGGCAGCCATTTCTTTGAACCACGTCGGCTTTTATAGTCACGCATTTCTCTTCATTAAGCCATGCACTGTGTATCAATGCGTCACCAAATAAAGCATTATTATACGACAAACCTTTCACATCCAACCCGGGTGTTGCAAAACGTGGTATTCCTGAGAATAAATCAGATGCTAAGAACTTACCTGTGGCACGCCCACCGAAAGTAACATTGTTAATAGCTAAAGTTTCAAACACATAATCAAGATTTATATCATTAAGTTCTACAATCACGTCATCTTCAGGATTTTCGGTTGCATTACTATTTATTTTTATAAATTGGTCTTCACATGTAACAAGGAAATCACGCACTTTAATATCATGCTTGGCTATATTTACTTTTGACGGATGCACCTGCCATGCAGTATCATTGAATATCAGTTTTGTAGGATTTATATCGACCGACGCCGTCAATTCGTTTATTGAATCTCTTTTTAATAGAGTTGACACATTCACACTGCCGCTAAACGATTCTTTATTGTCCACGGTCCAAGAAACATCTGTATCAAGACGATCTCCTATACCGTTGGCATTCACTTGTAAATTCAATTTTCCTTTTTTTAGAGGTATTATAGACCCAGCCTCGACCAATAAATTATGGTCATCCCTATCAAGCGACACTTGTATTCTTGAACCCTCTATAAGTTTGTTTTTCTGCCTAAGATACGGGGCATCCACCATTACATAAAAAGATTCATTGCTTTCGGTTATGAATCCTTCCAATGTCACGGTGCTAAGTGGTTCCACTGGGAGATTGAAAAATTCTGTTATTTCTTCTACATTATCTACATTGAATCCAAAATACAAATTATTGACATTCTCTATTCCAAAATTATTCGAAATAGATTTTTTACGTTCCATATTCATTCCTTCAACATTCTCTTCCTCGGCAAACAATGCCGGGAATGGCTTGGCAAGCATTTCCTTAACCGTTTTTGTCAACTCGTAAACATCATATTGACCAGAAATACCTCCGTTGACTATATCCGACTTGACATGAACATTTTTAGGTGACGATACGTTGTCGGCTTCTACAATGAATTCTTTTAAATGTATGCCATCATCCAATGAATCGACATAAGCAAAATCTTTGAATTGCACATTTCCAGTTAGGTTATTCAAATCATTTCCTGTGAGGAACATATCCAAATCAAATGACATCTTATGCCCGGGAAATTTATCAATTAAATTTAATGCGTTCAAATCCAATCCATTGACAGACACAATCAAATCGGCTGCCGAATTCGGTCCATCGGCCAGTGCCATGCCGTTTATTTTAACCATGCCATTTTCATCAGTTATTCCCACATAACCTTCTATGGTCTTTTTATCCAATGAAACCATTGCGTCAATGTTCTGATACCGATATCCCTTTATATCGGCATACTTTATAAGTCCATCAACACGGCCATCCATGTTTCCATATCTGTCCCTGGCTTTAAGTTTTATGTCGCAAGCCATCGATCCTAAAACATTTTCCATCGACAGTAAACCGCCAATGTCAAATTCTTCAGTCGACACATTTCCCGAATAACTTCTTATCATGCCGTCGGCAAAAGATGAAAAAGTTCCATCAAGGGCCAACGTACCTTTATCGGTATAAACAGAACCGTCAAAATTTAATTTACGATCTGCACCTGTTACATATCCAGCGATACGCATATCTCCGCAATTTGAAATTATGCGCTCGATTTTATCCGACATCCCGGTCATGCTACTCGTCACTTTTGCTATCTCAGCTGCACTTGCATTAATATCAAAATGCGGAATCGACATTTTCATGCTGTTGATATCGAACATATTTTTTATGTCTCCTGAAAATTCCAAATCAAACATCCCATTCGACGCGTCAGCCATAAATACCGGAATCTCAAGATTGTTAAGAGTTCCATTAGCTATAAAAGTAAAATTAATGGGAATGTCAAATTTTTCCAAAATCGGCACAAAAGCAACAAAATCGGCAGGTGTCACATAATTATTAGCAAACGACACTTTTATTGGCGAATTTTCCCAGCATTTACCAATAGAGGCAAGTCCGTTAATGTTCATTTGCACTTCTTCGGGTGCTATCAAAGAATTATTCAATTCCACCTTCAATTTACTCATTCTAAGGCATGTATCTGAAACAAGAGCCTCAACTGACAGATTTTTTAAGTAAAATCCACTTTTTTCTTTTAAAGACAACCGTTTTAACTCGATTAAAAAATCATTATTTTTCAATCGGGGCAAAGCAATATCCGAACGAAAATTTTCAATCTTTACATGATTTATATCAAACCTATCCTGAGACAAATTTTCGGCACTTTCAACATCATAACTGAAACTACTTTTCCTTATTACGATATTGTGTATTTTCAGATCAAATTTTTTGGAAGTTTTTTTATTGTCTTTATTTGAAAATGCATCAATTATAAATTGGATATTAAGAGGTCCATCAGGACGTTCCTTCTTTAATCTGGCATCAAGACCTATCAATTCCGCATAGGTAAAAACAATTCTTCTGTTTACAAGCAAATTATACATGCTTATGCCTGCTCCTATCTTATCGGCTACAAAAACCGTATCCCCCTTGGCATCAGGAATAAACACATCGTACAGGACAACTTGATTAAATGGAGAAAATTGAAGTTCACCTATTGAGAGCTCTGCCCCGACTAATTTACTCAATTCAGCCTCACCGATAGATTTAACCTTACTTTGAACAGAGGGAACAGACAATACCAAATACAAAATAATATATATCCCGGCCATTGTCAAAATGACAGAGACAAGAATACTACGCAAAACACGGTATATTTTGTAGCCTAATTTCATCCCAATATCAAAACTTCATTGCCTCAAACAATAAACCCAAATCTCTCATCACAGAGACTCGCATTCTCGTATCCATGCCGAATAAGCAGCATCACTCGGCATACGCCAATCTCCCCTTGGAGACAAACTTACACTGCCTATTTTGGGGCCATCGGGCAAACAAGAACGTTTGAATTGTTGTGTAAAGAACCTATGCACAAATACCGACAACCATTTTTTTATGGTAACTCCATCATATTTGCTACCAAAAGTTTCACTCGCCAGCATGTAGATTTTTCGTGGAGTAAACCCATGTCGCAACATGTGATACAGGAAAAAATCATGTAATTCATACGGACCGACTAAATCTTCAGTCTTTTGTTTTATTTCTCCTGTTTCAGAGGCAGGCACCAATTCCGGACTGATTGGGGTGTCAACAATATCAAGCAATGCAGGGACTATAGAGTCATTCCCGACAAAATATCTGTCAGCAAACCACTTTACAAGATATTGCACTAACGTTTTAGGAACTCCGGCATTAACTCCATACATGGACATGTGGTCTCCGTTATATGTAGCCCATCCCAATGCAAGTTCCGACAAATCTCCTGTACCGACCACTATGCCACCTACCTTATTAGAATAATCCATCAAAATCTGTGTTCGTTCGCGAGCCTGTGAATTTTCGTAAGTCACATCCTGTATGCTGGCATCATGACCAATATCAGAGAAATGCCCCATTACGGCACTCTTTATCGAAATTTCTTTTATTGATATTCCAAGGGCCTGCATTAAAATCAGAGCATTATTATATGTGCGCCCGGTTGTTCCAAACCCCGGCATTGTTATTCCCGTTATTCCTTCTCGTGGCAAATTAAGACGGTCAAACGCTTTAGCCGCGACAAGCAATGCAAGCGTGCTATCAAGTCCGCCCGAAACTCCTATAACTACATGTTTACATCCTATCGCATCAAGTCGACGCATCAATCCCCATGTTTGCATGTCGATTATTTCTTCACAACGACTATCAAGAGCCGAATCATCTGTCGGCACAAACGGGAATTGATTTAACTTTCGCAATAATGGCAAATGCAAATCCAGGTTGCTAAAATGAAAATCTATTGTACGATAATCAAGTTCTGCTTTATTGTTTCTCATTGAATCAGTAAAACTTGTCGATCCTCTGCGATCATTGTTGATGCTTTCCACATCCACGTCGGCCATGACCATGGAAGGTTCGATCGAAAACCTATTTCCATGACCGAGCATAATCCCGTTTTCCACAATCATCGCGTTTCCGGCAAATACCAAATCGGTAGAAGATTCTCCATTTCCGGCCGATGAATATATATATGCGGCAATACATCGTGCAGATTGTTGCTTTATTAAATCACACAAATAAGCATGCTTGCCGGTTACTTCATTCGAAGCCGACAAATTTACAATCACATTGGCTCCGGCTAATGCCGAAGCACAACTTGGCGGAACAGGAGTCCAAACATCCTCACACAATTCAGCCGCCAATACCACATCACCACATTTAAACAACAAGTCATTGCCAAAAGGTACTTTCTTGCCATCGATTTCTATAAAACCTTCAACAGCATCAACCGAAGAAGCAAACCACCTTTTCTCATAAAATTCATTATAATTTGGAAGATATGTCTTTGGCACTACTCCCAGCACTTCACCTTGAGAAATAGCGACAGCGCAATTATAACATCCGTTAATCCCTTTTATAGGCATTCCTATAAACAAAATTGCGTCAATGCCTTTGGAGAAATCTTTTATTCTACTCAATGCCTGTTCTGCTGCATTAAGCAGTGTGGATTGTCTAAAAAGGTCCCCACATGTATAGGCAGTAACCGACATCTCCGGAAACACTATCACTTTAGCTCCCTTTTTAGCCGCCGATTCGGTCAAATTACAAATCTGCTCAGCATTAAACCCACAATCAGCAACTTTCACACGCGGCACCACCGATGCAACTCTTAGAAATCCGTAATTCATATTTTCAAGCAACCACTATGTTATTCATGCAAATTTAACTATTTTTCCTTTATTATCGAAAGCCTTGATTACAATATATCCCCTTTAACCCCAAAAGACAGATATTTTGACTAATACTATTTTTTTCACATGAAAAAATTGCATCAATCAGAAATATTAAGTTAACTTTGATTTCAAATTTCACATCTAACTTTACATACGACTGCAAAATATGAAAAAAATCTTAGCGACAATAATACTAACATTCATGTTAGCCTCTCTGCAATTCTCAGCACATGCACAACATGGAGAAAAGGCCGTCGGTATTCTTGCCGGATATAATAGCCAAAATAATTCAGGAATAGCAGGTTTGTATTTTCAATACAGATGCAACTCTTGGTTAAGGTTGTCGCCTGATTGCCAAATATTAATCAAACATAAAGATCGTAGTGCGTTCCAATTTGATGGTAATGCTCATTTCCTAATAAACATTTTTCCAAAAGCAAACATCTATCCTCTTGTCGGTTTAACATATCAAAACTGGAAAGCATATAATTCCGGGAGTTCCAATAAAAACAGGATAGGAGGAAACATCGGAGCAGGTTTTGAAGTTATGGCAACATCAACATTAAAAGTGGCTGTTGAAGGTAAATATTCAGCCGTGAAAGATTTTTCTGCCGGCAATGTTTTTGTCAGCATAGGATATGTTTTTTAACATGAATAGCGGCATTTACCATCTTCAACAATATGAACTGGAAATACAAAAAATGTCCTAAAGTAACAGTAATAATTCCTGTTTATAATGCAGCACGATTTATTACCGACACAGTACAATCAGCTTTTAATCAAACATATCCCTATATAAATTACATATTTGTTGACGACAACAGTACCGATGATTCCTTAAAACTGCTCGAAAATCTTGTAAATACAAGCCATAAAGAAACATATATTATAAAAAACGATAAAAATCTCGGCTCCGCATTGTCTCGTAAT
Organism: uncultured Muribaculaceae bacterium; assembly: GCA_944321705.1. GTDB lineage: Bacteria > Bacteroidota > Bacteroidia > Bacteroidales > Muribaculaceae > Avimuribaculum. The sequence continues at coordinate 149,431 of CALUMG010000007.1, forward strand.
AAAGCAATTAGAATTGCCGATGGAGAATTCCTGTGTTTTTGTGACAGTGACGATTTAATGGAACCTTACATGATTGAATCGTTGCTAAATGCTGCAATAGAAAATGATGCCGACATAGTAACGGCTCCTTATCAAGAATTTAAAGACGCCGACAAAGATACAGTCAAACTTGTCCCCATCTCCGATAGCGATTCATTCTACGATCTTAACCGCATTTCCATCGACACATTGCACTTTTCGTTATGGAATAAAATATTTCGCCGAGAGCTTATATCCCAGCTCATCGATGAGACTCCTCGCATCAATTGTTGGGATGACCTTGCCATCTCGGCACGAGCATTTATAACAGCCAAACGAAAATGCACAATTAACTCGCCTGTATATTTATATCGCAAATGCCAATCCAAGACTTCGCTCACATCTCAAGGACATGACAAACGACTTCCCGACCAAATAACATGCGCACGATTCATAAACCAATGGTTTATCAATCATAAATTGGATGAAAAATATGCGCCATTTCTCAATTTTTTAAAATTTACAGCCAAAATAAAATATTTGCGTGGTAAGAAACGAAACTTTGAAAAATGGAAAAGTACTTTCCCTGAAAGCAACATTGGGATCATGAAATACCATAATATTCCTGTTCAATATCGTCTCATGTTCATGTCTGTCGCAAAAATGCCAACATTCATGTGTCAAATACTTACCAAACTATTCTAATTTAGAATTCTAAAAATCAAGCAATTGCAACTTTTGTCGTGCTTCTTTTATTGTATAACATTGAAAATGCCACCATTCACGCCTATAAGTAGAAAAGCCAGCTTCAGTCATCAAACCCCTTAATAGCAGCCTGTTTTCATAAGCCTCCTTTGAAAGCCTTCCCGAATCTACAAGTTTCTCCTCATTGTCTATATGTGAAACCTCATCGAAGCTGTCAAAAGGAGTTCCCATATCCAAAGGTTTCCCGTCATACAAGATCGACAGATCTACTGCAACTCCGAAATTATGATGACCTCCGCCCACAGGACGTGCCACATATCGCCTGAAACGGGTATATCTCACTTCATCATACATAATCTTCTGCACGCTTAATGGACGTGCTGCATCATAAATGACAAGACTGTACTTCACATCCATGCTTTTCAACATACGTTGTATCATGACAAGTTTACGCGCCACTTCCGGCCTCAAGAATGCCTTGTCAAATGTTCCATACATGTCCTTACCCACGAAATTATCACAAGTCGAATACTTCAAATCCACGACAATGGAAGGATCAAGAGTTTTGATATCAACCAATCCTGCCTTCTGCATGCCAGCCTCTATTGCTTCAATTGATTGCGACCATTGATAAAATGGCACAAACACAAAAAACGACAATGTCAATAAGAAGTTTTTCATATATAAACGAATCTGCCGGTAATGAAATGTTCAATACCGGCAGAATATTGAGATATTACAACAAATACTATGTTGAAAATTAATAAGCAAACATTGGATATTCCGACATGATACCGTTTACTTTTTCTCTTACCGATTTTATTACACTTGCATTGTCAACATTGTGCAATACCGTATCTATCATTTCCACAATTTCACCCATCAACTCTTCTTTTGCACCACGAGTAGTGATTGCAGGAGTTCCGAGACGAATTCCAGAAGTCAAGAAAGGAGAACGGGTATCAAACGGAACCATGTTTTTATTAGCTGTAATGTCAGCTTCAACAAGAGCTTTTTCTGCAGCTTTTCCTGTAAGTTCGGGGAATTTTCCACGCAAATCAAGCAAAATGCAATGGTTATCAGTTCCTCCCGAAGCAATCTTATAACCTTTATCCAGGAATGCTTGTGCCATTACAGCAGCATTCTTCTTGACTTGCATTTGATATTCCTTGAAAGATGGTTGCAATGCTTCACCAAATGCCACGGCCTTAGCTGCTATGACATGTTCAAGTGGGCCACCTTGTACTCCCGGGAATACTGCCGAATCAAGTAATGCCGACATCTTTCTAATTTCACCCTTATTATTTTTCTTTCCAAATGGGTTGTCAAAATCTTTACCCATCATTATTACACCGCCACGAGGACCTCTCAATGTCTTGTGGGTAGTAGAAGTAACAATGTGGGCATATTTCACAGGGTTATCGAGCAATCCTGCTGCAATCAAACCTGCCGGGTGTGCCATGTCAAACATGAAAATGGCACCTATTTCATCAGCAACTTTACGGATGCGTGCATAATCCCATTCACGAGAATATGCGCTTGCTCCCCCAATTATCATCTTCGGACGTTCTTTGCGTGCCACTTCCTCAAGCATGTCATAATCTATTAGATTAGTGTCACGAGTCACATTATATTCAAGGGGTTTATAAACAAGGCCCGAGAAATTGACAAGACTTCCATGGGTAAGATGTCCTCCATGAGACAAATTTAATCCTAAAAATTTATCTCCGGGATTCATTACTGCAAGAAATACAGCCATGTTGGCTTGTGCACCCGAATGGGGTTGCACATTTGCCCATTCAGCTCCGAAAAGTTGTTTAAGACGCTCAATAGCTATGGTTTCCGATTCGTCCACTACTTGACATCCACCATAATAACGGTGGCCTGGATATCCTTCGGCATACTTGTTTGTAAGACACGACCCCATCGCTTTCATAACTTCGTCACTCACGAAGTTTTCACTTGCTATAAGTTCTATGCCTTTCTTTTGGCGTTGATGCTCACGTTCGATAATGTCGAAAATCACTTTATCTCTTTCCATCGTTCGTAATGTGTAATATATTATTGTAAATTCTTTTATTATTTAGATAATTTATTTTTCTTCACTGACCATCCGAAATGTCCTATATAATCTCCTAATTTAAAATATTCCCCATGCGAATAAGCTAGCAAATCGGCTTTTTGCATGTCAAAGGCTCCTGTCGTTGGATTTATATATTTGTCATCGGCCACTACGTTAAGCACATCTGCTATAAACATGTCATGAGATCCAAGCGATAGAATCTCTTTCACACGACATTCTATCGACAACGGAGATTCTTCGATATATGGAGATGAAACTTTCACCCCTTTTACCGGTGTTAATCCCATTTCTTCAAATTTATCATAGTCTCGACCCGATTTCACTCCACACCAATCAGTGGCTTTTGCCAATTCTACCGTTGTCAAGTTCAGCGTAAATTCCATGTTGCGTTTTATTATCGCATAACTATGGCGTTGAGGGCGTATCGACACATAACACATAGCCGGATCAGTACAAATAGTTCCCACCCAACTTGCGGTAAAAACATTATATTCATCCTTACTGCTGCCGCAACTCACTAATACAGCAGGCAATGGATAAATGAGAGTTCCCGGTTTCCAATTTTGCTTCATGAATGGGAATACTATTTCAAAATAATGTTATCTTTTCCTACGGCGCGCTCACAATAATGACATTTCAATATTATATTTTCTTTATTTATAACATGGAAATGTGTCTTCATAGGCTCGTTATTGGTAATACATTTTGGATTGCTGCATTTAACCATGCCATAGATGTCATCGGGAAGTGACACAGTGTGCTTGTCCACAACTTCGTAATCCCGTATTATGTTTATCTTGACATTTGGAGCCACAAGTGCTATACGGTTAAGCGTATCCTCGTGAAAAAAAACATCGGCTATTTTTATGATTCCTTTTTTACCGCACTTCTTGCTATCGAGATTAAAACCTATGGTTACGCTGTTCTTCAAGTTTTTTATTCCAAGCAAATCAACAACCTTAAATAGCAATTCAGTAGGTATATGGTCTATTACGGTACCGTTTTTCAGAGCAGCCACGGCTAACTCTTCTTTTTTTATCTTATTCATTGTGTCGCCTCCTCTAATTTCATTTAACCTTAATACCCAAAACCTTGCATATTATAGCCTGACGTGCATACAAACCATTACGAGCTTGTTGGAAATAATATGCTTTAGGATTATTGTCCACGTCATATGATATTTCATTTACGCGTGGAAGCGGATGCAAGACGCGCAAATTTTCCTTACTGCCACAAAGCATGGAATTTTTAAGCGTATATAAATTTTTCACACGTTCATATTCCATAATGTCGGTAAAACGTTCACGTTGCACACGAGTCATGTAAAGGATATCGGTACTGTTAATTACATCCTCCGAGAACTCATGATATTCATGATATTCAATACCATGCTTGTCGCAGAATGCTTTATATTCATCGGGCATACGCAATTCATCGCAAGCGACAAAATTAAACTTTGGATGAAAATAATACATTGCCATTAGCAATGAATGCACTGTACGGCCATACTTCAAATCTCCAACCATGGTAATGGTCAAGTCATCCAATTTCCCTTGCGTCTTGTATATGGAATACAAGTCAAGCATGGTTTGCGATGGATGTTGATTAGCACCATCACCTGCGTTTATGATTGGCACAGGAGAAAATTCACTTGCATATCGTGCTGCTCCTTCAAGATGATGGCGCATTATTATCAAATCGGCATAATTGCTAACCATCATTATCGTATCATGCAACGTTTCTCCTTTTGAGGAACTCGTCGTGTTGGCATCAGAAAATCCTATTATTCTTCCGCCAAGGCGATTCACAGCTGTTTCAAAACTCAAACGAGTTCGAGTCGAGGGTTCAAAGAAAAGCGTCGCAACCACCTTGCCAGCCAATAAATCTCGATTGGGATTTTCCTCAAAGCATCGAGCATCTTCAAGCAATGACAATATATCCTCCTTGGAGAAATCAGAGATTGAAACCAAACTTGCGTTATTCATAATTAATGTCTTACCGTTATTTTGTTTCTTTTGCTCCACTTTTAAATCGATATGCTTTGACATCCTTTAATGTGCATTATTGCACAAAAAAAGCCAATCGTCGAAATTCACCGACAGATTGACCGCAACATATTCATTCTCGACAAGCTCGACGACAACACATCACATTCTGGCATGAATGCTGAACGTCAAACCATATATTATGCAGGATGTTCTTTTTCATATCTTTCAACAAAGATACAGAAATTTTCTGTACAAATGCCTTATAATATATGAAAAAAATCTTTAGCCGAATTAGTTATTTAAATTGAACCTCACCCCTAATTGGAAATCAAAATTACATTTCTTTTCTTTATAGATAGTCAACACATCACTGCCATCATCAAAATAGTAACCAACTCCAGGTTCTAAATATATACCTAATAAATTCGATATGTTATATTGAACCCCCAAATTGGCATTTATCGACCATTGCAATTTGTCAGGATTTACATCTTCACTGTCATTTCCGACAACATGACCATTATTTACATAATTAGTTCTCGACTGACCGGCAACAGGTATTTCCATCATTCCTCCGGCTGCCGCATATACTGAAAAACGCTTATTACTCCATATCTTGAAATTAGTCTTCAAAGGAATTCCAAGATAATGCAGCTTCTGTTTAGTTTCATAATAATCATTTGTTCCTCCCGAACGCAAATCCGAAGCCAGTATTGTGTATGCAAGTCCACTTTCCACTCCCCACCGGTCTGTCAAGTCATAATTGACCGACACGCCAACACGCACAGGCAAATGATGTTTAATATCAGTCGTTGTTGTAGTGTTTAAATTATTAAGCATTATGTTTGCCATGGCATCATGTGACCAATTATTTTTTTCAGGAACAACGGCAAATGGATTCACACCAATTTTGAAATTCCGGTAGCCATTGGATATAGTTCTGTTATCACTTATCGAATTAGAAGCGTATAATCCCACATTCCATTTGCCAGACTTCTTCATGTTATTATTCACTTCTCGCATTCTATAAGTATTATTTACTGTATTATTGTAATTAGTTTCTCTACCTCCAAACGCAAAAGTTTTTTTATGTTTTTCTTCATTAACGTTGTTATTATCAGCACATTGACTGACGTTTATTGTATCTGGATGCGTTATATTTTCATCGTTGACCGTTAAATCTGCATTATCTGCAATTTGTCTACCGACAATTTTGTTTCTTACATTATCAGTAGCAGACGAAGCTAACATTTCAGAAGATTCAATGCTTTGATCTTTCTCGTCTAGCTTGTCCTTGTTTATTTTTGCAAAAACATTTTCGGAGTTGACCCTATCACTATAAGATGGCACAGAAACATAATTTTCATGTACTTCATCTTGAAGTTTAACATCAAAAAAGATTATGGAGCCGGTTATAATCAACAATATAGCAACAATTGCCGCTGCCACAAAATGCCATCGTCTGGGTAGCACAACCATGTTGCTTACCTTTTTTTTATCGCTCGGCAACACTGTTCTATCCAATGAACGTTCAATTTCATCCCACAAGTCCTTTGGAGGCTCCTGCTCATGATTTGCCACACGCTCTTGTATTTTTTTCAACCATTGCTCATCCATAATTCAATTTTTAATTTTTTTGTTCAAGTATATGGCAATTTGTTCTGAAAGTATAGCCTTCGCCCTATGCAATTGCGATGCCGAAGAATTTTCTTTTATTCCCAACATGGACGATATCTCTTTATGACTCCTACCTTCAATTACATATAAGTTAAATACAATTCTATATCCATCGGGCAAATTACAAATCATCTCCTTCAACACGTCAATGGGAATTTTATCTACATCATCCTCCTCAACGAGTTCCGGATCATATTCCGGGTTATCTTCTATTACATCAGATATTTCTATGGCTTGATTTTTTTTATTTTCGACAATTTGTCTCAAAGATTCATTTACTACAATTTTCGCCAGCCATGCTTTCAACGAGCCTTCTCCTTTATACTCAAATGTGTCGATTGAAGAAAATATTTTTACAAAACTCTCTTGAAGCACATCTTTCAACAAATCGTCATCAGCCACATATCGTGCAACGATTCCGGTAAGATAACCTGAATAGGTATCATACAATTCCTTCGCAGCTTTCTTGTCGCCATTCTTGACTAAATCGACGACACGTCGTTCATTCCCAGTATTTGTTCCCATCGCAAACAAAATATTGGTAAATAAACTGCATATATGGAATTGTCCCTTGCTTCATGATCTCAACCACATGCCGGCAAACAATGTGGGAAAGTCGCGCCATTCAGTTACAAATCCGATTGGCACAACTTTTCCACTTTTCAAATTATAACTAACATTTCTTTTAATAGCATATGTTTTATTTTACAAACATGTGAAATTAAATGGCGACAGATTATTCTTTACTCGTCGAATCAAACTGATAAGATATCGATTTAAAAGAAGAGACAGTATTACCATTTACCGTAACATTATTTGCAATTATTTCAAACGACAAGCTACGGTCTGTTCCATTATAAACACCATCTTCATTCACTGAAACCAACCCTACATTCACTTCTTTACTGCTTCCACCATACGTCAAAATGAATTCTAACGGTGTCGGATCCAAATGAAGAAACAAATTCAATGAAAACGTTTCAGGTTCATATTTTATATTGCAATCAACTTCACCAACTGACTCAAGAGCCTCCTGAAATTCTTCGGCCGGAACTATGTATTTGACAATTGAATCCACTGGGAAGTCTTTAATTACGATATTAGCTTTGTCCACATTCACCTTGACTATCTCACTATCGCCATCATTTGCAATCAGATTTCCAAGATAATCGCCTATAGCACTCTCCTTTGTTACAGGTGTTATGACCTGATCGTCGTCACATGAAAACAATGCTACAGTCATGCAACCCATCAAAAAAGCCATAAGGCTTAAACTTTTCAAGACTTTCATTTATTGTTCCTTAATTAAAAATAACTACTATATGCATGTGTCTCTCGCAATTGAAACTGCGCGCAAACCGCGTTGTTCCCTTTCATCATCATATCCCTAAAAATTTCACTTTAAAAATGTGTGCCTTGGTCATATAACACATAAGTGAATCATAATGCTTATTCTATATTAATTACGCTGAGAGCTTGAATATCGACATTCTCCTTGTCATTGTCGGTTTCATCTTCATTATCCGAGCTGGCCGACTTGCGAGTACAGTAATTGAAAGTAGTGGACTTTTCGCTTCCAAACGCTTTCCACTTCAAAGTCAACTTGACTGTCTCTCCGTTTGTATCTGGAAGTTGATCAAGCCTAAATGCAACCAATCCGTCTGCATAGTAACCCTGTACGTCACCATTGGCATCATGACGGAATTCTACCACATAAGGGTCATATGGATCAACCTGAGTTAAAAGATTTACATAATGTGTCCTGCCAATCCCAGATGTTATCGTGCGGAAACGCAATGTCAAATATCCATCTTCCGAGATTGTCATCCAGTCATCAACTATTTCCACCGGGTCGTTCCCATATTTTTCGTCATTTTCCGCTCCAAGAGAAGGAACTGTCGATTTTGTGCGAATGCTGTCAATCCAATTCACATACACATTCTTGGTGTAATTTGCATGTTGTGAATCGACATCATAATAATTAATCAGAGCTCTCACCTCCTTGTCTCCATAAGGAGAGCCTTGCATGTTTACGGGGAACAACGTCGTATTTTCATCAAGTTGCAGATAGCATTCATTTTCACTCACAGGCTTTACAGTCACAAGCGCATTGGCAAAGCCAACATAAACAAAGGAATCCTTTTCATTGCTGCATGAACCAAATATCAACGCTGTCGACAATACTGTCGATATTAAAAATAATTTCGTGATTTTTCTCATAATACTATACAATTTTTTAGTTCTTTACAAGTAAAATCAAAAAAACGAGAAATCTTGCATGCGCCAACCCGTTTTTAACGCATTTTTAACACAAATTTGTACCTTTTTACATTAAAGCAACATTTCATAAAAATAGTTGCATGCCGGTTCATCACGACCAACATGCAACCCTTCTAAAAACTTAATGTATTTATTATTGAATAACCAATGTGTGTAATCCTTGTTTTCAATTTAACGAATGTGTAAATCGTCATCTTCATAACCTTCGAGGTCACTGAGCTCATCATCATTATAGCCATCCGACCCATAAAAATCCTCATCAAGGTCATCAATACCCAAAGCGGTCGTTTTGGCAATTGCCTTTTCATTCATGTCGTCTATGTCTATAAATTGCTCCGGAGCCTTGCCTTCCTTACGTTGACATAAAGGATCTTTTAGATTTTTCCCGGTTATGATTTCTTTCATTTCCATGAAAAATGCCCTGTCCGTCATGTAATCAAACACAAACATCAACTTTTGCCCCTCGTCTTCGATGAGTTCATTCAAGTGCGTGTCTTCCATAAGCCATACATCCTGATCCGAATCCGTATCCATATCCGTGAATGTGATTTCTTTTTCCTTCGACCAATCGTCATCACAAATAAAGAACGAATCCATTTGATCTTTTGTATATCCCACCGAATCAAGAATTGCATTTCTCAAACGCAAAAATGTATCATCGGCATCTATTGCGATTTCTCGTTTGAAGTTATCAACCTCATCCGATACTATACGAAATTTATATATCATCTTTTGCTACAATTAAAAAAATTGCTTAACCTTTACTGCCGCGAATATAGCAATTAAAATATATTCTTGCATAAACCTGGAATAATTTTTTTGCAACCATTCCCTACTTTTCAATCACATTCGGCCATCTCATAAAAAATCCTCCGCGTCATAATATTCATGCGGAGGATTTTTCTTTTAATCTCAAGCAATATTGTATTACTTTCAAATATTTATTTCACCAATCCGTAATTACGGAATACCTTCTGTATCTTTTCCAAAGCTATTGTTACTTGCTCTTTGCTATGAGTAGCCATAAGGCTGAATCGTATCAACGTGTCGTGAGATGCAACTGCCGGTGATACGACTGGATTTACAAATATACCTTCCTCAAGCAGGTCGCGAGTTATTGCAAATGTCTTGTTATTATCCCTGATAAACAAAGGTATGATAGGAGTGGATGTATTACCAATTTCGCATCCCATATTGCGGAATCCATCAAGTGCATAATGGGTTAAATCCCACAAATGCTGCTGACGTTCAGGTTCATTCATCATGATATCAAGAGCAGCACTTGCAGCAGCTGTGGAAGCAGGTGTTATGCTTGCAGTGAAAATATAGGAACGAGAATGATGACGCAAATAATTGGTTATCGACTTGTCACATGCAATGAATCCACCCAAAGACGCAAATGACTTGCTGAATGTACCCATAATCAAATCAACGTCGTCCGAAACTCCGAAATGGTCACATGTTCCTCTACCCTGTTTTCCAAACACGCCTATTCCATGTGCTTCGTCAACCATTACGGTAGCATCATATTTCTTAGCCAATCTGACAATTTCCGGCAAATTGGCCACATCACCTTCCATCGAGAATACACCGTCGGTAACTATCAACTTCACTTTGTCGGGGCTGCATTTTTGTAATTGAGCCTCCAACGATTCCATATCATTATGCTTATACTTGAATGCTGTCGAAAACGAAAGACGGCGGCCTTCGATAATAGAAGCATGATCCTGCTCGTCAAGCAATACATAATCTTCACGACCAGTTACACAAGACACTACACCCAAGTTTACTTCGAAACCTGTCGAATAAATCATTGCATCTTCTTTCCCGACAAAAGCAGCCAACTTTGCCTCAAGTTCTTTGTGAATATCCAATGTTCCGTTCAAGAACGGAGAACCGGCACATCCTGTACCATATTTCTTAATGGCTTCAATTGCGGCTTCCTTTACTTTGGGATGATTGGTCAGCCCCATATAACTGTTAGAGCCGAACATTAACACCTTTTTCCCACCTATATAAACTTCGGTATCCTGTTCACTTTCTATTTTGCGGAAATAAGGATATATGCCCAAAGCCTTGGCTTTTTGAGGCTCTACATACTGCGAGAGCTTAGCTTGTAATAGCTTCATAGTTTATCGATAATTGTCTTTTTAATGTTATAAACTATCTGCACTTATTCGTACTTTTCGTTCATTAACCTATCATAATTGCAGGCTGCAAAATTACAAAATTTTTCCAATTATATATCCAATTATCAAAATTATTTAATCTTTCCTGCATTTTTCCTGAAAATCCAATTCCTTTGTTTAATAATAGCTAAAATAATAAGCACAGTACTCCCAAAATCAGAGAATACGATTAATTAGAAATTTCAAAAGAACAAATAAAATGTTATTTGTAATGATTCTGATTTTGCCCTATATTTGTCATGTCAACAATATAATTTCTACAGGCATTTGACAGATCTTAACCATTTCAGAGATGAAGTATATTCCATAGTCGCTTCCATCCCCCGAGGAAAGGTTGTAACTTACGGACAGATAGCATGGCTCATTGGCTCACCACGACATGCCAGGCTGGTCGGGCGTATGCTACACGACGCAACAGATACACTCGGACTTCCATGTCACAGGGTGGTAAACAGCCAAGGAAAAACAGCCCCACATTGGCCTGAACAGGCCAATCTGCTCCGCGCCGAAGGAGTCTTATTACGAAAGAACGGATGCGTGGATATGAAAATTAGCGGATGGGACTTCAAAAAAGAAATAGAAACAGGCTATTGATTTCCTTTAATATGTGTTGATTATTACCAAGATAATACCCTTTTTCTCGTATGTATTAGAGAGAATTTTCAATTTGTTTTAGAAATAAATTTTAGAGTACATTCTATATTTCAGCCCCTGCCTAACTTCTGCGATTTTTTTCTAACTTCCTAATTTTTTAATATGCCGCAATTCTACGGTTATTCCATGTATTTTGTTTAACTTTGTATTTTGAAAAAAATTTTTTATGGATTTCAAACTTCATTCCGATTATCAACCAACAGGCGACCAGCCGAATGCCATAAACGAATTGTCGGAAGGGGTCTTGAACGGGACACCCTACCAGACCCTACTCGGGGTTACTGGTTCGGGAAAGACATTTACCATGGCCAATGTCATCGAACGAGTCAAACGTCCCACCCTTGTACTATCTCACAACAAAACACTTGCCGCACAATTATACTCAGAATTCAAATCCTTTTTCCCGGAAAATTCAGTGCACTATTTTGTATCTTATTACGATTATTATCAACCTGAAGCCTATATTCCGGCAACCGACAAATACATTGAAAAAGATTTGATGATTAACGACGAAATCGACCGCCTACGGCTCGCCACGACAACCGCATTGCTCTCAGGTCGTCGAGACATCATTGTGGTTTCATCTGTTTCATGCCTTTATGGAATGGGCAATCCGGATGATTTCGGAGAAAACATAATTCATATTGCCTGTGGTATGAACATTGGCCGCGACCAATTCCTTCGCACTCTTGTATCTGCATTGTATTCTCGCAACGAAGTGAGCCTTGAACGCGGAACTTTTCGAGTAAAAGGGGACACCGTCGACATTTATCTCGCATACGAGGAAATAATGATACGTGTTTTATTCTGGGGCAATGAAATAGAATCTATCCAGATTCTTGATACCGTCTCGCAGCTTCCACAAGAATCAGTGCAAGAATTCAAAATATTCCCAGCCAACATATTCGTGACATCAAAAGCAAGAATGGCCCAAGCCTTAGCTCAAATAGAACTCGACTTAGGAACCGAAGTTGGGATGTTCTACAAAGAAGGGAAACTTGCAGAAGCCAAACGCCTCAAAGAGCGTGTCACCTACGATGTGGAAATGATAAGGGAATTGGGATATTGCAGCGGAATAGAAAATTACTCAAGATACTTTGACGGCCGCAATCCCGGTGCTCGTCCATTCTGCTTGTTAGATTACTTTCCAAAAGATTTTCTTACCATTATAGATGAAAGCCATGTGACAATTGCCCAAATCAGGGCAATGTATGGAGGAGACCAGTCTCGTAAGGCTAATTTGATAAACTACGGATTCCGATTGCAAGCCGCAGCCGACAACAGGCCATTGCGCTTTGAGGAATTTGAAGCCATGACACATCAAACAATATATGTCAGCGCGACACCCAACGACTATGAACTTGAAAAATGCGAAGGTGTTGTCACAGAACAAATCATAAGGCCAACCGGCTTGCTCGACCCTGTCATTTCTGTCCGTCCTTCAAAAGGTCAAATTGATGACTTGATAGAAGAAATACAGGCTCGAATTGAAAATCATGAACGCACACTTGTCGCTACGCTCACAAAACGTATGGCTGAGGAACTCGCAGCATATCTTGCCAAGCTCGACATTAATTGTGCTTACATGCACTCTGATGTTGAAACCATGGACCGAATACAAATACTAGATGACCTACGAGCAGGAAATATAGATGTGCTAATAGGAGTAAACTTGCTGCGTGAAGGCCTTGATCTTCCCGAGGTCTCTTTAATGGCAATAATCGATGCCGATAAAGAAGGATTTCTACGTTCCCACCGCTCATTGACTCAGATGGCCGGACGTGCCGCAAGGAATCTTAACGGACTTGTAATCATGTATGCCGACAAGATAACCGAATCAATGCAGCGAACGATAGATGAAACGGAACGACGACGCAGTGCGCAATTGAAGTACAACGAAGAACATGGAATAACACCCAAAGCTATCATAAAGGCTCGTAATTTGATAATCGGCAAAGAAGTCGATGAAATTGACATAGATGCTGAAAACAGAGTCAAAAACAGCAAGGCGAAAAAATATGAATACAAATCGGCAAAACCGCTCCCTGAGCAAATCAGAAGACAATGTGAAGCTGAATTTTCGCCCGAAACCAACATTGCAGCCGATCCTGTGATAAAATACATGAGTAAAACCGACATGCAAAATGCCATAGAACGCTTGCGTGCCGACATGATAGAAGCAGCCAAGAAAATGGACTTTATCGAAGCTGCCCAATTGAGAGACCAATTACTTGCTATGGAAGCAAAAATGAACGAAAACAAATAACACCAACCTCTTATACAGGGGTTCTACAAACTAAATTATACGATGGCTCATTCCAATGACAATAATGTAATGCACTCAATCCCATTGCAATGGTTGCCGACTTCAAAAAAAGAGGTGGACCATCTTGGATGGGATTACATAGATGTCATAATCTTTTCGGGAGATGCCTATATCGACCATCCTTCGATGGGTGCAGCCGTAATAGGACGTGTGCTCGAAGCAAACGGATATCATGTGGCTATTGTCCCCCAACCCAATTGGAGAGATGACTTGCGCGACTTCAAAAAACTTGGGAAACCGCGTCTTTTTTTCGGGATTTCGGCAGGAGCAATGGATTCAATGGTAAATCACTATACGGCCAATCGTCGCAAACGAAGCGATGATGCATATTCTCCCAATGGTAAAGCCGGATTTAGACCAGATTACCCGACAATCGTATATTCGCGAATATTGCATGAATTATATCCCGATGTACCTATCGTGGCAGGTGGTATTGAAGCCTCTTTGAGACGATTGGCTCATTACGACTATTGGCAAGACAAATTAATGCCGTCAATCCTTGTAAACAGCAATGTGGACTTGCTCATATACGGCATGGGAGAAAAACCTATAATTGAAATTGCCAATGCCATTTCCAAAGGGAATAATATAAAAGACCTTGATTCAATCAATCAAACGGCCATCCTTTTACCCAAGGAAAACATGCCCGACTCCAACGAGAGCAACGAACATATAATACTACATTCCTATGAATCGGCACTCGCCAATAAGCGTTTACATGCCGAAAATTTCAAACACATAGAAATTGAATCTAACCGCTTTCACGGGAGGGACATCTGGCAACCAACAGGAAATTCAGTAATAAAAGTAAACAGGATGAATCCACCAATGGCCGAAAATGAAATTGATGCATCATTTGATTTGCCATATACAAGACTGCCACATCCTCGATACAAAGGGAAAAGGATTCCTGCTTATGAAATGATCAGGCATTCGGTGAATCTGCACCGAGGATGTTTCGGTGGATGTGCATTCTGCACAATTTCGGCACACCAAGGAAAATTCATAGCTTCACGCAGCAAAAAATCAATCTTAAAAGAAGTCGAAGCCATCACAAAAATGGAAGACTTCAAAGGCTACATTTCAGACCTTGGCGGGCCATCTGCCAATATGTATAAAATGTCGGGGAAAAATCTTGACTTGTGCCATAAATGCATCAGGCCATCTTGTTTGCATCCCTCTCCATGTCCGAATCTAAACAATGACCACAAACAACTTCTCGACATATATCATGCCGTAGACGCAATGGCGGCAATAAAAAAATCTTTTATCGGAAGTGGTGTGAGATATGACCTGTCTATGCATCAGAATCAAAACCCGGAAATAAACAAGACAAATAAACGGTACAACGAAGAATTAATCAGAAACCATGTATCGGGCAGGCTGAAAGTTGCCCCCGAACACACTTCCGATTCTGTCTTAAAATTGATGAGGAAACCTTCTTTTAGCTTGTTTGAAAAATTTAAGAACATATTTGACGAGTTGAATGAACATGAAAACCTCAATCAGCAACTAATCCCATATTTCATTTCATCACATCCCGGATGCCATGAAACAGACATGGCTGAACTCGCAATAAAAACAAAAAACTTGAATTTCCATCTCGAACAAGTTCAAGATTTTACACCGACCCCTATGACCGTGGCAACTGAAATGTACTACACCGGCCTCAACCCTTACACACTTGAACCCGTGTATACTGCCACGACTCCTGAGGAAAAACTCGCGCAACGCAAATACTTTTTCTGGTACAAATCTGAGTATCGTGATGAAATATACCGGTCGCTTATCCGTTTAGGACGTAGAGACCTTATTTCGGCATTATTCGGACAACGGCACAATTCATTCAATGAACAACAAAAAAGAAACAAATCAATTCAAAAACGAAAAAACAACAAATAACTAAATATTAATCTAACTAATTATATTTATGAACATTACAAAAATCATGGCATCACTACTTTTGCTTCCGGGCATCGCAGCATGTACATCTCAATCGAGCCAAGAGCAAGCAGGGATCATAGAACGTCCTGAAGTGACCATAGAAAACGGCAAATTCACAGCCGAAGTCTTGTCAGCATTAGGCAAAGTTTCTTCTCCGGTTGTATCCCCCGATGGCAAAACAGTTCTTTACAGCGTGACATTTGAAAGCGTAAAGCAAAATTCATCAAATGCTGAATTATGGACAATGGGTATTGATGGTTCCAATCCAACAAGAATCACCGTATCCCCAAAATCCGAACTTAACGCTACTTGGATTGAAGGAGGCAAAAAAATAGCATTCCTTTATCCTGAAAATGGGAAAATGCAAATTTTCACCATGGATGCCGATGGCAAGAATAGGAAATGTGTGTCTAATGTAGAAAATGGAATTGACGGGTTCTTGTTTTCTCCCGATGAATCCAAGATTTTGTTCATTTCTCAAGTCAAATGGGCTAAAAGCGTAACAGACCAATATCCCGATCTTGATAAAGCAAATTGCCACATAGTGGACGACCTCATGTACAAGCATTGGGACGAATGGGTAAAAACAATACCCCATCCTTTCATCGCTGATTTCAATGGTGAAACATTGACAAATGCAATAGACATAATGGAAAATGAGCCATATGAATCTCCAATGAAACCTTTTGGCGGCATTGAATCATTCACATGGGCTCCCGACAGCAAAAGCGTGGTTTACGTCAGTCGCAAAAAAACAGGATTGGAATACTCGATTTCAACCAATTCCGACTTATACTGCTATGACTTGAACACAAAAGAGACCAAAAACCTTACAGAAGGAATGATGGGATACGATACAAATCCCATATTCTCAAAGTCGGGTAGCCACATAGCATGGTTGTCGATGGAACACGACGGATATGAAAGCGATAAAAACCGCATTTTCATATTAGACTTGAATTCTGGAAAGAAAACCGACCTCACTGCAAATTGGGACTACGCGGCAAGCGCCATTGCTTGGTCTACCGATGAAAAGTCAATACTTTTCACCGCACCGTATCAAGGAACCATCCCTATGTTTAAAGTGGATGTGGCAACTCAAAAAATCGACACCATAGCTTCTGGTCAATACGATTATGATGCTATCGTTCCGGTAGACGGAAATACAATTCTTACGTTGCGCCATTCAATGAATGAACCTAATGAGATTTATGCAATCGCACAAAACGGTTCAATCAACCAGTTGACAAAAGTAAATGATGAAATACTTTCCCAACTCACACCCATTAAAATTGAAAAGAGACTCATTCCTACCACCGACGGCAAAGAAATGACAACTTGGGTGTTATTCCCACCAGAATTTGACCCTGCAAAAAAATATCCGGCAATCCTTTATTGCCAAGGTGGCCCACAAAGTCCCGTAAGTCAATTTTGGTCTTCACGCTGGAATCTGCGATTGATGGCATCCATGGGATACATAGTAATTGCGCCCAACCGTCGCGGTCTTCCTGGATTCGGAACCGAATGGAATGCACAAATATCAGGCGATTACGGCGGCCAAAACATGAAAGATTATCTAAGTGCCGTAGATTACATGAAAAAAGAACCATATGTTGATGGAGAACATATCGGAGCCGTTGGTGCAAGCTATGGCGGGTTCTCTATTTACTGGCTTGCCGGCCATCACGACCATCGTTTTGCTGCACTCATAGCCCATGCCGGAATATTCAATATGGAAGCCCAATATCTTGAGACCGAAGAAATGTGGTTTGCAAATTGGGATATGGGTGGTGCACCTTGGGAGAAAAACAACAAAATTGCTCAAGGCACGTTTGCCACATCTCCACACAAATTCATCCAAAACTGGGATACTCCTATACTTGTCACTGTTGGGGAAAAAGATTACCGCATCCTTGCATCTCAAGGAATGATGGCATTCAATGCAGCAAAATTGCGTGGCATCCCAACTCGAATGCTTGTATTCCCTGACGAAAACCATTGGATTTTGAAGCCTCAAAACGCCATGTTGTGGCAACGAGAATTCTTTAACTGGCTCGATCGCTGGTTGAAGCCCGACAGTGAAGCAGCAAAAGCCAATGCGCAAAATTAAAAGATAACCAAATAATTTTCTAAAACCGAAACCCGATACATTTAATAAATGTCGTCGGGTTTCGCTATTTTTAGCTATCCTTTCCCTTTTCATTGCACCTTTATTGTTACTTTTGTGTAAAAGTTATTGTAAATGAAAATATCTCAATCCAACTTTTCCGATTCTATTTCAATATACAAGCAATGTCAATATCTGACCGATATATTAATAGCCAATAATGTAAAATATGCAGTACTGTCTCCTGGCTCGCGCAATGCTCCGTTAATAATTAACTTTGCTCGCGAGCCACGCATCAAGTCTTGGATAATAGTCGATGAACGAAGTGCCGCATTTGCAGCCATAGGCATAGCACAATATACCGACAGCCCGGTTGCATTAATATGCACATCGGGATCGGCTGTGCTTAATTATGCTCCAGCCATTTCTGAAGCATATTATAGGAATATTCCTATAATAGTTATTTCGGCAGATCGTCCCGAAGAATGGATTGACCAGAACGATAGCCAGACAATAAGGCAACACGGCATATTGTCCAACATAGTAAAACAAAGCTATAGCCTGCCGACCCGATGTGACGATGCCACAAGCAGCTGGTATGCCGACCGTTTGATAAACGATGCCATAATATCGGCAACCTCTTCACCCAAAGGCCCCGTGCATATAAACATGCCGTTCCGTGATTCGTTATGTGTCACAACTACAAAGAAAAACATCAACACTCGAATAATCGAACACCCTGACATAAAGCGAAATCTCGATGAAAATTTCATGAGATCGCTCGCCGACGAAATCGCTACTGCCGAGAAAGTGATGATAGTTGCAGGTTTTGGTCCTCAATCCACTAAACTCAACACGGCTCTAAGTAATCTCGCAAGCCATAAAAACATAGTCGTATTGACCGAAACCATTTCCAACCTACATGACAAACAATTCATAAACACAGTTGACCGCATATTGAGTTGCATGCATCGGGAAGACGCACAAGAATATGTACCACAACTGCTCATAACTTTCGGAGGCTCATTTGTTTCAAAAGTATTAAAGAAATTTTTACGCAAATACCCTTCAATGCAAGAATGGAGAATTGGCATTGAATACAATACGATTGACACCTTGCAACATTTGACAAGAAGGATAGACATCGAGCCTGCACAATTCTTTAGTTCTTTAGATCTTTCGATGGGAAGAAACTGTGACACCACTTTCTCCTATTCAGAGAAATGGCACGACCTTGCCACTCAGGCTATATCTTGGCACAACAAATTCACCGACTCCATACCTTGGTGCGATTTGAAAGCATTTTCCATATTCATGCCGATGATACCCGATAAATATATTCTACACCTATCTAATGGAACAAGCATCCGATATGCCCAATTGTTTGGAACAAGACATGGAATGAAATGTTTCGGCAACCGAGGTGTCTCCGGAATAGACGGCTCCACATCGACAGCTCTTGGCACATCACTGGTTGCCACCGATTTCACGTCTCTTCTTGTTACAGGCGACATGAGTTTCAGTTATGACATAAACGGTTTAACTTCTCAATACAATTCAAATAGATTCAAAATCATAGTAATGAATAACCAAGGCGGAAACATATTCCGATTCATAAACGGGCCATCCGACCTGCCTGAGCTTGAAAAGTACTTCGAAGTACAAAGGGCAATCCCCGTGAAAGATTACGCTAAAGCATTTGGGTTCGACTATTTTGAAGCCGATGATGAAACTTCATTAAAATCTGTGTTGCCCTGTTTCTTCGCTTCCAAGACGCAATCGATCCTTGCAATATGCACCCCACCCGACACCAACGCGAAAGTATTGCGAAGTTACTTCAGGATGCAATAAGCTTATTTTCAAGACCCGCTATACAATTAAGCCGGCTTGACAACGTTTATTCTTTAGAACAAAACCTAATATTTATCAAACATTTCATGGCAAAACAACTTTTTCTGTCTACAATATTCATTGTTGTCTCTTTGACATGCTTGGCTCAAGGTGCAGTAGGAGGATGGAAAATACATTCCATTTTCGGCAGTAACCCTCAAAAGATAATAGATACAGGCTCAATAGTATATTATCTTGCTAACCGTCACATGTTCAGTTACGACAAAGAAAATGAAGAAACCGAAAGTTACTCTAAAATAAACAAACTGAACGACATATTCATAGATAACATCTTCTACAACCACGAAAAGAATTATCTCGTCATCGCATATGAGAATTCGGATATCGATGTAATCATGGCAGATGGCTCAACAGTCAACATTCCCGACATATATAATGCGAGCATTCAGAGAAAAACCATTAATGACATTACATTTGCAGGCGACAGGATGTATGTAGCCACCGAATTTGGATATGTCGTAATAAATGACGATAAATTCGAAGTCGTATTCTCGCGTATTTTTAATGTAAATGTCATGTCGGTGACAGCGACCGACGACTATCTGTGGCTTAACACCGACGATAGCAATAAGGGATCTCAATTATATTATTGCCAAATCGACAACCCATCCATCTCCCTCGAAAATATGGAAAAAAGCTCACTTCATGAGCGAGCAGACCTTCTCCCTGCCGAAGGAAATAGCATATACTTCACAGGCGGATGGCTTTATTATCTTGAAATAACAAATGAAGGGTCTTTAAGAATACGCAACCCCATTAATTATAGTACGCGCACCATGCAACGCACCAATGACGGATACCTGCAAATAACGAATGACGGCTCACTATTGCACTATTTCGACATGCAAGGAAAAGTCACAAAGTCAATATCCATCCCAGATGAAATGCGCGACAACTCTTACTTCGCTTCATGGAACGGAACCGACATTTGGGAACTTTCAACCAACGGTATTCGCAATGTCAAATTTGATGAAGCAGGTAGCATGACAGTACTCTCCGACTATTTCAAGCCCAATGCATCCAGTGTTGATGAACCACAAAATGTGCTCTACAATGAAGGCAACGGGCTTATGTATGTAATGTCAAACGGGCCTTCACAAATGTTTAGCAATTATAGGGTTAATTCCAATATAAATACCATATCAGACGGATGGTGGAAAGACATTACGCCCGAAAGTGCGCCAACCAGCAACCCAGCTACAAATGCGGGTGTTTTGCAAGACATCTCCAGTCCTGTGTTTCATCCCGACGATGCCGACAGCTACTTTGTTGGGAGTTGGTATGAAGGTGCCTACCAGATTAAAGGTTCGGAAGTTTTTGCTAAATATGATTGGACCAATAGTCCTATTGTTATTAATACCGACAAAGACCACCGCGATGTAGCTGCAATAAATGCATTACAATTTGATGCAGCACATAACTTGTGGATGATTCAGGGTACGGGGATCGCAGAGAACATAAAAGCTATGGTATTGCCTTATTCCAAAATATCCAATCCTAATGTCACAGTCAACGACTGGATAATTCCACGCATATCATTACCGTCAAGTCTCGACTTTAGGACAGTATTCCTCATATCTCCACGCAACGACATCAAAATTATTGGCGATGGTACATATAATGGCAGTTTGATATTCATCGATGACCACGGAAACCCATCTTCGGCTTCTATTAATACAAAATCATACTTTCCCGGAGACCTGTATGATCAAGACGGTCTTTCTTATGAGTGGAATCACATCTATTGCCTTACCGAAGATGTAAACGGCCAAATATGGATGGGAACAAACAATGGAGTGATTGAATTCTCTCCCGGAAACGCATTCAATCAAAATTTTACGATAAATCGCATAAAAGTACCACGAAATGATGGAACTAATTACGCCGACTACCTGCTTGACGGAGTGTCAGTAACTGCAATAGCAGTAGATGGTGCCAACCGGAAATGGATAGGAACATCGGGCAATGGCATCTATCTTGTAAGTGATGACGGAACCGAGATACTGCAACACTTCACAACCGATAATAGTAGTCTGACAAGTGATCAAATTTACAAAATATGCTGCGACCCTAATTCCAATTCTGTATACATAGGCACTCCGGCCGGAGTAGTTGAATATTACAGCGACGCTTCTCCGGGACAAGCCGATTTAAGCGGCATATACGCTTATCCAAATCCTGTCCGCCCCGAATATACCGGCGACATTGCAATAACAGGCCTTATGGACAACACACTTGTGAAAATTGCAGATGTCAGAGGCAATGTGATTAAATCGATACAATCAATAGGGGGGACAGCGGTTTGGGATGGCTGCAACTCAAGTGGAGAGAGAGTTAAGACCGGTGTATACTTCGTCCTTGCGTCGCAAAGCGACGACAATACAAAAAACGGAGTAGTGACCAAAATTTTGTTTATTAACTGATAAAACATAACGGCATTGCATACTTTTTCATCTATGCAATGCCGTTATTATGTTCTATTTAGTCGTTTTTTAAAAGTACTTATCGCTTTTCATTTTCAGATATAAGTAACAATTTATCACCTACGCACATTACCATTTGTCCGTTAGGAATTAAAAATTCATCTCCTCGCTTTACCAGAATCACAAGTGTTCCTTTCGGAATATTCATGTCCGCAAGTCTGTTCCCATCTGCAATCATGCTCTCCGACACAATCACATCCTTTAATTGAGAATCGATCTCTTCAGGCAACTCTACTCCAAAATTATCTTTTTCATCTTTTTCAGGTATATCGAGTTTCAACCATCGAGCAACTCTGGATATTGTCATCCCTTGCAATAACAATGACAACAATGTTATGAAAAAGACAATATTGAACAACTGCTTTGATTCAGGAATGCCTGCAATGACAGGATAAGTCGCAAAAATTATAGGTACAGCGCCTCGCAATCCTACCCATGAAACAAAAATCCTCGCCTTGTTGGTCATATTTTTAAATGGCAACAAACATGCAAAGACACTCACAGGACGCGCAACAATAATCATAAATGCGCCTATCAACAATCCAACCAAAGCGATATGCAACATTTCATGAGGATTTACCAGCAACCCTAATACAAGGAACATTATGATTTGAAATAACCATGTCAAACCGTTCATAAACGTATTAATCTCTTTCCTGTTTGACAACTTGGCATTTCCAACAATGACCCCAGCCACATATACTGCAAGATAACCATTTCCTTTTACAAGGTCGGTAATTGTAAACGTAATAAACACAAGGCTCAACAACAAAATAGGATACAAAGAGCCATTCGACAAATTAACCTTATTTACAAGCCACACCGAGAAACGGCCGAAAGCATACCCGATTACACCTCCAAAAAAGAATTGGATAAGGAAGTCTTTCAATACAGTTACATAACTAACATCCATGCCACTGTTTATGACTTGTATTAGAACAATCGTCAACATATAAGCCATCGGGTCGTTACTACCACTTTCAAGTTCAAGTAATGGGCGCAAATTCTGTTTCAAGTTCATGCGTTGCGAACGCAACAGATTGAACACCGATGCCGAATCGGTCGATGACATCGTTGCAGCCAATAATAAAGACGCCAACAATCCGAATTGTATATTTGTGCTATTCCATCCCGAAATGAAATATATAAACAAACCTGTAAGTAATGTCGTCAATAAGACGCCAACGGTAGAAAGCAATATACCTTGGACCATAATAGGTCTGACATCTTGCAACTTGGTATCCATACCTCCGGAAAATAGTATGATACTAAGAGCAATCATGCCTATGAATTGAGCATCATTGGCACTATTGAACTGAATACCAAGCCCGTCACTGCCAAAAAGCATTCCTATCAACAAAAATAGGAACAATGCAGGTATGCCAAATTTATATCCCGGTTTGCTTATTAGTATGCTCGAAAAAATCAAGACGGAGCCTATCAATAAAATATTTTCTAATGTTATGGTGCTTTCCATATCATACAATATATCTTTAAAATTTATATTTTCTTATTTCTCACTTCCATTACTTTCAGCTTCCTTTACTCTTGCATTCAAGAATTCGGCATAAATGCGACAAGCTAATCCAACCATTTTAGGACATGGTCTTTTGCGATAGTACTCGGTAGTTCTTGCACTCGGCATCGCGCCTTCTTCTTTCATTTGAGCCAAATTCAATCCAAGCAACTCAGCGCATATGATAGAACCAGTTTCTGCCTTGAATTTATCGGCAAGTTCCCTGACAGTTTCATAATTTTTTCCTCTGCCCACAAGGTCCCCTGCAATTACCGAACCATTCTCAAGTCCGGCCAGCAAGAACATTCCGCTCACAGCTCCGCATGTCATTCTCATTCGTCCCATCCCAGCGCCAAAAGATGCAGACACACGCAATGCCAAATCCTCACTCAACCCATAAACATCTGCAAAAGTCAATACCACCGATTGTGTACAGTTATACCCTCGTCTGAAATTGCTCTCGCCCATCGACTCACGTTCGTCTACATTAAGTAATTTAATATCATTCTTATTTTTCATAATACTTTCTTATATACATTCATAACATTATCCGAAATATTTTTTCGCGTAAATTTCGCTGCATATTCATTTCCTTTGATTATCATCTCGTTGCGTAATGATTCATCTTTCATGACTTTGGTCAAAGCCGATGCCAAACCCTCTTCATCATCGGGATTCACATATATACTACCTTCCCCTCCTGCTTCTTCAAGACAAGACCCGGTAGCGGCCACAACAGGAACACCGCTACATAATGCTTCAAGTAATGGAATGCCGAAACCTTCATACCGCGACGGATATGTAAATGCTCTCGCCATTTGATAAACCGCAGGAAGATCTTGGAAATGAATTTGTCTAAAAAGCACTTTGGCTTCCAATCCGTATTTGTTTACATATTCATGTACCTGCCTTGCATAATGAGTTTCACGACCAACAATTACAAGTTTTGCATTTTTGTCCATGTTTCGCAAAGCCTTTACAGCAAGCAAAACATTCTTCCGTTCTTCCACCGTCCCGACATACAAGACAAAATCACTATCGGGCAGCCCGTATTTTCGTCTTACATTCGACATTTCCTCAATGCTGCACTCCCGTTTGAAACTTTCATCGCAACCTTGATATACGACATCTATTTTATCCGGCTCCGTGCCATATATGTTTACGATGTCACGTTTTGTACATTCACTCACTGCAATTATTCGAGATGCATTCTCACATGCCTTTCTAAATTTATAATTATATATTTTACAATCTATCGGTTTGTAAAACTGAGGAAAATGCAAGAATATCAAGTCGTGTATGGTCACTACCGATGGAACAGAGTCTTTTACAGCAAGTGGCAATTCATTACTCAATCCATGGAAAAGAGAAATTTGGTCACGCATGTAATCCTTTACTATGCCTTTACCAACTCGCCACAAACTTGAAAACGTTCTGCCAATAGAATCAGAAGGTGGGCACAATTCTATATTCTTGCGTTCCAATAACGGCTTTAGACGATTATTTTCTTTTATCTTCGGTGTATACAACAAATAATCGTTTTCCGGGAAATACTCCGATAACACATCTATTATCAAACGGCTGTAATTCCCAAGTCCCGTTTTATTGTTAACAGCCCTCTTGGCATCAAATCCAATCTTCATAACTTATATTCTCTTTTTATCAATACTTTTTTAAGTATCATCTTATGATCTTCACACTTCCTATCTTATGAATATCGTTGCTTTCGTTTACCCATACAGAATACTCTCCGGTACGCACAAATTTGCCATCAAGTCCACATGTATTCCATACTACAGAACCTCCGACATTCGTCAGTTCAGCAACAGTCTCATCATCAGCATTGGTAATTACAATATGAGAATTTTTCTTCAAATTACCAATAACGACTCCACTTAAATTCTCAGGATATAATATCTCGGGATAAACTGATACTTTCAAGTTATCATCACGACTTGCACATGCGTCAAATGCCACTTCAACCAATCCATAGTTGGTCCCAACGAAAATATTACCATTTACTCCTTGACTCATTGTCAATATTTTATTATCAGGCAACAAGCTATTGAATGTATCAAAATGCTCCAAAATTTCCTCTCCTGACTCATTTGCCACATATATGCCCGACATTTCCGTTCCAAACCATTTTCGACCTTTTATGTCGGAATTTATACATGTAACCTTTTCCCCTGCAAGCAAAATATCTCCACACACCATAGGTTGCGTGACTTTAAACTCGGTGGAAAAAGCTTCTAAAGGATTGAAATAAAACACACCATTGTCAGTACCGGTCCACACATTACCCATGGTATCCTCATAAAAGCAATATATATAATTCCATGATACATCTTTTCCGTTTCTGTCACGCAGTCTCACATATTTCTTTTCAGATATCTCCCCTGCTGGATTACCTTTGTCATCAAGCAGCCGCAGATATGAATTCCATAACCCGTTAGTAAATATCTTAATATCATCTCGTTTGGTGATAATGAATTTCATTCTGTGGTCAATGTCATTTATGGCATCCACTTGTGGAATTATCCAATCGGAAACCGAGACTTCTTCCAATAATCTCTTTTCTTGTGGCAATACATAAAAATTCCCGTTTGAATTTATGTCCGTTTGCATTATCCATAGATTTCTTTTTTTATCAAATTGCACAGCAGGTACAAGACAATACCAATTGGCCGACAACTCCAAAGGACTGTTATACTGATCATATTTCATGGCTATTTCATCATCTTTAACTTTGTACACACCATCATACCATGTGCCAAAATAAAGAATTGAAGCATCATCAGGATCAAAAACGGGAGAATTTATATCACGCAAATGTCCCGTACTATCTTCATCGGGAACATTAACAGGCGTTATATTAGAAATAGTCCCATTACACACCACATTGATATATCCTGGTTGGCCATATTCCGCAGTCAGATTACTTGGACCGGAAGTCATCACAAGCAATCGTTTCGACTTGTCATCCATAAGCAAATTCCCTACAATTTTCATGGAAACTGCTTCTGGACACACATAATCACTTTCAATTGCTACATCATTTTCATTGATTATAGAAATTTTTCTTATCCCTTTGTCACAAGCCTCCCAACGAACTCCATCTGTATCTTTTATGCTTATATTAGAATTTCGCATCTCATTTGGCAATTGTATCATGGATAATAAATCACCCTTGTCATCCAACATGACCAAAAAAGTTTCATCTCCTTTGCGTAATACCGACTTGAATCCGCCATCATACTCATGTTCAGGAGCTTCTGCCTGACCTTCTGACAGACATGTTGAGATAATTGACATATCTTCATCAACATTTATACGCCATAGTGCTTTATCTCCTGCTACAAAAAATGAACTTTCCCCAATTTTTCTCAATTGTCCTTTTATGTTACTCGTTGATGTGGGAATGATAGCATTTGCATGTCCATCATCTGGCACATGATATAATCCATAATCAAGACTAAGCCACATACTACTTCCGATGGCAACAATCGACATCACTTTCTTATACAATACAACCGACTGAGAGATTATTCCCTTGTCTCCATCATACACCGCATATCCGAAATCGGTGGCAACATATGCTTTATTCTCATTAAAAGTGATATCATTAATTTTCTTTGATGATGCTATTTGTAAATCCTTAAAACCCGGGACATTGACCACAGTCCCGTCCTCGTATAACACGTCAATATTGCTTGATTCATAGCATATCACAACCCATTTTTTATCGGGATTAAAGTATATATCAGAAACTATATTATCATTCAACTTATTGCGTCGGTTCAACACGTTAAATAATGTTGAACCTTTATCATATTCATACAATGAAGTCCCTGATAGAAAATATAGTTTTTCTTCCATGTTAACCATATTTTCTATCCCTTCGACAAACATAGGATATACTTTCCAGTCGCTTGCATTGCAAAATGAGACAAACAATCCTGACACAATGCAAAAAAACATGCCTAATTTACCCATTATGCTAAAAATCATTTTAAGTTATAAAGATAACACAAAAAAAGCGACATACCAACAATGACTAAGGATACGGGAGTCATTCCTAAAACAGGAGATCAGAAAAATATCTATAACGCAAAAAGTGGATATAAGTAAAAAACTCATATCCACTTAATTAGAGGTCCCTGGCGGAATCGAACCGCCGTAGACGGTTTTGCAGACCGTTGACTAAACCACTCATCCAAGGAACCATTTCCCTTTTTGCGTTGCAAAGATATGACTATTTTTACATACTCACAACTTTTTAGAGCATTTTTTTCGGCTTCTCTTCTTAGATTTTTTGCAACTGTCAACTAAATAACAATTTACACAATGAGGAGACACGTCATTTGTTCCCACCTTAAACCAAGATGCAACATGACGAAATATAAAATACCCAGCCACTGCTATCAATAATGCTATTATTACATATTGCCACATCATAATTACATCCGCCCTAATGGCATTCAATCAACGAGGAATTGTCTAAGCTTAATGTATTCTTGTTCAAAATTAGGAGTAAAAATTCCCTTCCCGATATTTTTCTCAATGTCATCTTGCGCCCAAAATCGGCCATCGTCAATTTCTTCAGAATCATATCTAAAGACAGGTTCCCCAATACATTTTACAAGAAAGGTATTCACCAACTCTTTTTCTATGTCGCTTTGAAATACATAACTAAACAATAATATCGGATTTTCCACACTCAACCCAAGTTCTTCTCGAGCCTCTCGCATCAATGCCGCTTCTATCGTTTCGCCATAATCGACATGTCCTCCCACCGAAGTATCCCACTTTCCCGGCTGAATATCCTTATTAAAGGACCTTTTTTGCAAATACAATTTGCCACAATCATTTACTACATGCAAATGCACCACAGGATGTAACAACATGCTTCCGCTGTGACATTCTTGTCGTGTGGACTTGCCTATTATGTTACCATCCTCATCTACAAGAGGAAATATTTCATTATTGTTCATTTCTTCGTAGTTTTAAAATTCTTTTTTATCAATCGAGCCAAATCATTTGGAGTGAGTTCCGCCGAATACTCAATAAATGGCAAACGTAAAACACAGCCGTTCTTAAACTCACTGCAACCATAAGCCATGTTTCCTTTCAATAAATGACCTTTGCCACACAAAGGACAGGCAATTTCAGATAAATCATTGACCATCTTCTGTTTTGACCGTTTACGCGACGTATTCTTCCCTTGAGTGGAAGTTTCTTTCCTCTTGTCCTCGTTTTTTTCGATGACGATACTGGTATTACTGCTATCATGCATCACATTGTAAACAATATTCCCAACCATACCTTTCAACTCCTCAATAAATAACGAAGCGTCATACTCATTACGTTCTATCTTGCGTAACTTATTTTCCCATAATCCGGTTAACTTTGCCGACTTCAATAAATCTTCTTTTATAGTGTCAATCAAAGCCATCCCGGCCGACGTAGCCATAAGATTCTTTTTCTCTTTCCTTATATATTTACGTTTAAACAAAATCTCGATTATGGCAGCACGAGTCGAGGGTCGCCCTATGCCATTTTCTTTCATGGCTTCACGCAATTCTTCATCTTCAACCGAACGACCAGCCGTTTCCATTGCTTTCAATAAAGTTCCTTCGGTATATAGTTTAGGTGGCTGAGTAGCTTTTTTCAACAATGACGGTTCATGAGGGCCTTCCTCTCCGATTATAAATTGCGGCATGCTTTCATTATCGGCTTCAGAAACTGGTTGCTCCTCTTCCGATTTTTTTTCTTTAGCATACACATCTCGCCATCCGGGAAATAATATCTGTTTTCCTGTAGCTTTAAACTCAACATCATTCACTTCGGCAAGCACAGTCGTCGATGAAAATTCACAATCAGGATAGAAAGCAGCTATGAAACGCTTGGCAATTATGTCATATACTTTCTTTTCTTCCACCGTCATCGGCACTGTCTGTGGCTGCACATTAGTAGGTATTATGGCATGGTGGTCGGTGACTTTGGAATTGTCAAATACTTTTTTGGATTTAGGAATCTTCTTTGAAAGCACCGGAGATGTGAGTGAGGCATAAGGGACCATTGCTTGCATTATGCCACCAATCTTCGGATAGATGTCGTCACTCAAATAAGTTGTATCGACACGCGGATATGTGGTCGCTTTTTTCTCATATAAAGACTGAATATATCGTAAAGTTTCCTCTGCCGAAAATCCAAATTTCTTGTTACATTCAACTTGCAGCGATGTTAAATCAAACAATCGCGGGGGGGCCTCTTTCCCTCGTTTGCTGTCAACAGATTTTATTTTTAATAACGAATCTTTTATAGTTTCAAAAACAGCTTTCGCATCATCTTCACTTTTATAACGCCCTTTAGTGGCATTAAATATGGTATTGCGATATATCGTGCGAATATCCCAATAATCTTCAGGCACAAAATTGCTTATTTCCTTCTGGCGATTGACAATCAATGCTAACGTAGGAGTCTGAACCCGCCCAATCGACAAGACATTACCACCTTGTCCATATTTTAAAGTATACAACCTCGTGGCGTTCATTCCTAATATCCAATCTCCTATCGCACGTGACAATCCTGCATAATAAAGGGAATCAAAGTCCGACTGTGGCCGCAAATGGTCGAATCCTTCCTTTATACTTTCATCGGTAAGCGATGAAATCCAAAGCCTCTTAACAACTTTGTCGCATTTAGCCTTTTGCATGACCCAACGCTGAATCAGCTCCCCTTCTTGTCCGGCATCGCCACAATTTATCACCTCTTCGGCTTGCCTTATAAGGTCTTCTATTACACTGAACTGCTTTTTTATGCCTTTGTCATCGATAAGCTTTATACCAAATCGTGGAGGCAACATTGGCAACAGACTTAATGTCCATGTTCGCCAACTGTCAGTATAATCTTGAGGTTCTTTTAATGTACACAAGTGTCCATAAGTCCATGTCACGCAATATCCGGCACCTTCAAAGTATCCATCACGTCTCACTGTAGCACCAAGGATATTCGCTATATCTTTGGCAACACTCGGTTTTTCGGTAATGCATACTTTCATTATGCTTCACTTTCAAGTTTTTTAGCCTCATTCCAAAACTTATCCATTTCGGCCAACGTCATGTCTTTCAATTTCCTTTCATTTTTTGTTGCTTCGCGTTCAAGATAATTGAATCTCGCAATAAATTTCCTATTAGTTTTTTCAAGAGCAGTTTCAGGATGCACGTCATACAATCGTGCAGCATTTACTATGCTGAATATCAAATCACCAAATTCTTTTTCTTCCTCCTTGTGGTCATTGCGCTTCATTTCAGTTTCGACCTCGGCAAGTTCCTCTTTTACCTTATCCCAAACATCTTCCTTTTTTTCCCAATCAAATCCCACATTGGCTGCCTTTTCTTGTATTCGATATGCTTTTATCAAAGCAGGTAAAGAAGATGGCACACCGGCCAGCACAGTCTTATTCCCTCCTTTTTCTTTCAACTTTATCTGTTCCCAATTTTGCATGACCTGCTCCGAGCCTTCGACATGTTTATTTCCAAACACATGTGGATGTCTGAATACAAGTTTCTCACGCAAAGAATCGCAAACATCGGCAATGTCAAAACGTCCTTGTTCATCAGCTATTTTTGAATAAAAAATGATATGCAACAACACGTCGCCCAATTCCTTTTTGATGTTTTGCACATCATCTCCTACCAATGCGTCCGATAATTCCATGACTTCTTCTATCGTATTAGGGCGCAAACTTTCATTTGTTTGCTTTGCGTCCCATGGGCATTTAACTCTCAGTTCATCGAGTACGTCAAGCAATTTGCCAAAGGCCTCAAGTTTATCTTGTCTTGAATTTGACATCTTCCCTATTTTGTTTTAATGGTTACTTTCATACTTTTTAATCCCTTCATTTAAGAATGAAGAAAACTTGTCCACATCTTCATCATAATAATATGGTCCCGACAATAAACTTCCATCCTCATCCAAAATGACATAATATGGCTGCGAATTAGCTTTAAATTTATATCGTTGCAAATAGCTCCATTTATCGCCATAAGTAGAAAGTTCCAACTGCTTCCCGTTTTCATTCACATACATTGGCTCAGGCAACTCAGCCTTGTCATCCACCATGAGCTTTATCATGACGAAATCTTCTTCCAACGTTTGCCTTATGCTGTTATTGTCCATGACTGCAGCTTCCATTTTACGACAATTGACACATCCGTAACCGGAAAAATCTAGCAACACAGGCTTTTTTTGATCAAAACCAGCCTTCATCCCAGCGTCAAAGTCATTATATTCAGTAAAACTTCCGCCATACAAATTGAAATCCTGAGTATACAATGGAGGGGCAAATGCGCTTATTCCCTTTAGCGGAGCACCCCATAATCCCGGAATCATGTATACTGTGAATGCTAACGATATCATACCCAAAAACAACCGGAAAACTCCTATCGAACCATTGCCACTATCATGTGATAATCGCAATTTGCCAAGCAAATACATGCCAAGAAGCCCGAAAATAACAATCCACAATGCCAAGAATACTTCACGGTCAAGAATGCCCCATCCGTAAGCGAGATCGGCCACCGACAGGAATTTCAACGACAAAGCTAACTCTATGAATCCAAGAACCACTTTCACCGAATTAAGCCAACTGCCCGATTTCGGCATGCTCTTCAACCATGAAGGGAATGTTGCAAATAATGTAAACGGGATTGCCAGTGCCAATGCAAATCCGAACATTCCTACCGCGGGCCCGGTTATATCTCCCATGCTCGTGGCCTCAACAAGCAAGGTTCCTATGATAGGTCCTGTGCACGAAAATGACACCAACGTCAACGTGAATGCCATGAAAAAGATACTTAACAAGCCAGATGTGTTTTCAGCATTGCGATCCATCTTGTTCGCCCATGAATCGGGTAATTTAATATCGAACGCTCCAAAGAATGATATGGCAAACACCACAAGCAGCAAGAAAAATATAATATTGAAAACTGCATTAGTGGATAGCTCATTCAATGAATTTGCCTTTGACGATATTATGGTTATCAGCAAGCCAAGCATCAAATATATGACAATAATTGACACGCCATAAATAAATGCGTCGCGCATTGATTTTCCACGAGAGCCGCTTTTCTTCAAAAAGAAACTTACAGTCAACGGAATCATTGGCCAAACGCATGGAGTCAACAACGCAAGCAACCCTCCTGCAAATCCGCCAAAGAAAATATACCACAACGAATAAGAAGCATTTCCGCCTTCATTCAAACTGTCTGACCCGATTTCTACCGGTTCCCACAACTCATCGGGAGAATATGTGGCACCAATTTTATTTTGTTTTGATTCCACATTGCCATTTTCGCCATTTGAAGGTGATGTTGCAACTGCAACATTTGCTTTGTCACTATGATTTGAGAATTTAAAAGGTTCTTTTGTAGGCGACTGGCATGTCTGATTATTACAAACCATGTACAAGACATGACCGCTTATGTCATAATCACCATTATTGACAAGTTTAAAATTTTGTGTAATCTTCACATCATCCGACCACCATCCCAGTTTCATGCTGAAAATTGCATCATATTCCACATGGGGTTCTTTATCGGCTATAGGGTCTCCAGTCAATTCTATCCCATCGGTCTTTTCCCAATTTATGTTTAAAGATACAGGTCCGCCATCAGGCAAATCCATGGAATACATATGCCACCCTTCATCAATGACAGCCGAAAAGGTTACCGCCCCTGTCTTCGTACTTTTATCGACTGTAATGTCGGTGGTCCACTTGACAGGCGTCAAAATTTGAGCCGCACATCCGGCAATCACCGACATATATAAAAATACAACTAATACGAATTTATTTACCATCGTGTTTGACATTTCAATAAATATGTGCAAAATTAATTATTTCACATTGAATTTTTAAAAAACGGCAAAACAATTAGGAAGATATTGCAATTGTCCTGTTCCAAGTGCAGACATATTAACATATTTGCATTATTAAAATCGACAGCCCGATTAACATTTACAGATTTGCGAAAAATTCCGGGGCGCAAAATAGAAACTCACACCGGTTTAATTCTACAACAAATATAAAAAACAAAGACGCAACCGTCATTTTTCATAACGATTGCGTCTTTTGCTTGAAGTGTCCGAGATGAGACTCGAACTCACACGAGCGAATGCCCACTACCCCCTCAAAGTAGCGCGTCTACCAATTCCGCCACCCGGACTTCAAAAGACTAATCCCTACAAGGATTGGAGCGAAAAACGGGACTCGAACCCGCGACCCCGACCTTGGCAAGGTCGTGCTCTACCAACTGAGCTATTTTCGC
>CALUMG010000008.1 GCA_944321705.1 uncultured Muribaculaceae bacterium
ATTCCTTTCCATAAGGCAAAGGTCGGAATTCCTATGGATATTGGAAAATTAATCCCCACTGATTTTCTACTGCCCCCATATTCCATGGCAATCCGCATTCGTGTCGCCACGTCGCAATAAACGAAAAAGGCCGCGCCAATGATGGCGCAGCCTCGATATCTCTCACACATGCTTGCGCATGCGCGACAATTTACTAACCTTATTTGCTTACTTCACGATGAATCGTGCAACTTCTCCGGCAGAATTGCGCAAGAAGTAGATACCTGCAGCGAGGTCGCTAACGTCGAGCGATTGTCCTGCATAAGTTTCTTGCTTAACCATCAAACCGTTGATGTTGTACACATACAATTCCGTACCTTCTTCAGCTACGACGTTGAGTGTTCCGTCGGTGATGGTAGGATAAACGCGGAAGTTGTCGCTCAATCCGTTTTCAACACCTTGCACGCTGCCAAAGGCTTTCGATACTGCCATCCAGCCCACTGCGTCGGTTGCCACAGTTACCGACTGTCCGTTTGATTTCTCACGTTGTTTCAATACGGTAACGCCTGTGTTTGTCAAGTCGCTGTAACGCATGTTAACTGTATAGTTGTCGTTTGAAGTCTGCAAGCAGCACAAGAACATAGGAGCCTCATCAAAAGTCGATGAGAACACGATTTCACCCTTCTTGCTCAATTCTCCTACTGTTTCGGCAGTCTTGCCTACCTCTACTATCGAACCGTCAGAAAGAGTGGTAGTTCCAGGAACGATTGCGAAATAACTGAACGACATGCGCAAAAGGCCTACTTCTGAATTGCCTTCTTCGGCGGTATAGTGAACTTCAAAACCTTCCTTAGTTATGTTGCGGACACGTGCATATACCGGACATCCGGATGTAATGGAGCTCGGGCTGACGAATACAACCGGCACTTCGGCAAATGGTTTCTCGAAAGTAACTGATACCCAGCGTGTATTTGTTCCGCTGTTTGTACCGGCTTCGACTTCAAGATCTCCCCAATTGTAATGGCCTGTCTTGGCTGCTACGAAAGAACCTTCTTCAGGTTGTGGCAAAGATGTTACATTTTGATAAGTCCACGGGTCGACTTTGAAACGCAAACTCTCAGTGGATACACTTTGTATGCCATAGCTCAACAATGAACGAGATTTACTGTCGAAGTTACCGAATACTACAGCAGGAGTCTCAGCAAACGGAGCACTGCCGTCGAAATAAACAGACTTCCATTCCAAGTCGGAAAGTGCTACAGTCGACACTCGAACGTCGTCTGTTCCTGTAATTACAGGTATATCGATTGAAGCTTCTTCAGAAACAGCTTCTTCACCACCGCTCTTGATGCGGATGCGATAGGTATAAGAATGAGATTCTTTAAATGGAGCTACTGTTGCATCGCTATAAGAGTTCTTGTAAGAAGCTGGCACTTTTGCAAGTACTTCCCATTCACCGTCATCGGTCTTGCGTTCAACATAGCATTCGTCGGTAAGTTCACCAAGGTAGTCGGTCCAAGAAAGATCGACGGTTTCGTCATTTTGGTTGAATGTAGCCGACATGATAGGAGCAATTACTGCCCATGTCGGCTCTACGGCATATTCCGAGTTATAAGCCATCGGAGCATTGTTCTTTGCGTAGAATTCACCGGCATACGACAACTTCTGGTTCAACGGGCCACCTGCAGTATACTTGCCGTTGTTGTCCATGATGCCGTCATTGTCAGAGTCACTTTGACCGATAACAATAGCTGTTTCATCACCTACCCAGTTGTAGATTGAGTAGCGTTCAATCCAAGGAGTTTCGTCAAACAACTTGATGATCTTTTCAAGGTCGGCACGAGCCTTTTGAGCATTACCTGCCGAGTCACCCGGCCAAGGTTCATTGCCATGAGTCCAGTTTGCACCGTTGTTCCACTCTGTAATCCAGATAGGAAGACCTGTGCGGTTGTGGATATCTTCCAATTTTTGTTTCCATTTTTCGATGCTTACGTTACCTTCACCGTCAACCACATTCTGTGCACCGCCGGGACCTCCCCAGTAAGCGTGAACAGCTACATAGTCCACACGGTAGTTGCGCTTCTTGGCTTCGTCAAGGAATTCATAGAGCCAGTTCAAGTTATCGGCGATGGCCGGAGTACCAAGACGCAATCCCGATTCCATCATCTTCGGCCATTGGTCAATGGCTGTTTGAACCGATGCATTTGCTTGTTCAGGACGGTCAGGCTCGTTATAACCGAGCAAATGGGTCACATCTTCCTTAGGATTGATTACCGGGAAGTCAGGCCATCCCTTGTTTTGCTTGATAAGTGCATACTCAGAATCTTCGGTAGTGTATTTGTCGGCACTCCAAGAGTAGTACCAAGTCGAGTTGGTCAATCCAAGCTCGTTGAACCAGCCGCTGCCGCTTGAGCACCAGCCCTTCTTTGATACCCATTGCCAACGGAAGCAACGTATGTAAGAAACCTTGCCGTTCAATTCGTTTTGGAGAACCGGTATTTCAAGATCTTCCTCGTCGGCAATGAACACCTTGCTGTAACCGCAACCGTCTGTTTCATTGGCAAGTGTTGCCATGTAGCCGCGTTTCAATTTTATAGATTTGATGGCATTGTCAAATTCTCCAAGTGCTTGATAAGGAGTAGTAACAATGTATTCAGCCTTTTCGCCAGTGTAATTTTCGCCGGTCCATGCCTCAAGTGCGACATAATCTTCGGCTTGTGGGATGATGACAGTACCTTGCAAATAGATGTTGACACGAGCGTTCACACCCGGCTCGATGGCTTCGCCGTTTACCGTAACCGCGCTCAAATACTTGTCGATTGCTATTGATGGCTTCACGTTGTCGAAGTACAACCATGCATCGGGCGATTGCAAGTCGACAGTGGCACCATTGCGCAACGGATCAATGTCGGTCAAGTGCAAATCGGTCTTTGAAGAAAGCACCTTGCTTTCACCATCGAGATATGTACCTTCTTCAGGATTTACCGCTTCGTTGAATGCAACTATCGCAGCATTAAGGTCGTTTACAGCATTGTTTACTGCTGTTTGGTCGGCAGGATTATCAAGCACCTCCTTGGCAGCATCGATGGCTTCTTGCAATGCTGTGGCAGCCGATTGCGGGTATTGTCCCGGCTCATCACCGATTGTAGCACCGGCAAGAGTTTCTTCGGCCGTAGTTATCGCGCTTTCAAGATTGGAAGTATTGATAGGTATTTCTACAACAAGTTGCCACAAGTGCTTTCCGTCAAGTCCGTTCTTGTCGCTATATACGCCACCGCCATCATTGTTATTGTCCGAACCGATGCAGTTTTCTCCATTAGCCATGCCTGCGCAGGCAATGGTGATATAGCTGTCCATGTAAGATTGCGACAATCTATATTGGGCCATTTCATTGCCTGTCGGGTCGTCTACCCATACCAATGTCCATCCTTCAGGCTCGTCACCTGCCAAGTATTGGCCGGTTTCGACAAGCTTGATGTTGTAAGTGTTATCAACACCTTCTACGGCCTCAAACGTGAAACGTTGGGCTGTGACAGCGCCGGGCGACATGATTTTAAGCTTCCCTGCATCGTTACTCAAGCATAAACCGCTTGTGTGAAGGATGTAATACTCCGTCCCGGCTTCAGGAGCTGTGATGGGAGCTTGTGCAAATGCTGCAGTGCACCACATCAGCACGGCTGAGAGTAATAAGAATAATCTCGTTTTCATTAATATAAAAGATTTTGAAAAATTAGTGGCATTGTCAGTGATTCGCCAAGCATCCGCCATGTGTGCGATGCCGTCGCGCCTCGTTTGTGCGTTTTGCCCACCATGCGATGGCTCTAAGCCACATCGATGGGATGATTTCTTTCGAATGAAAGTCGATACGTGAGTATTCGTTTCGCCGAGTTGCCTGATTTTGGACTCGAAATGATTGAAGCGACTTGACGGACCCGAGATGGGAATGAGGCGATTCTCACCATTAATGAATGGAGTTTAAAAAGTGCTTCCTCAAAGAGTTCGGGGAAACACTTATATATAAGAAACTTGGTAACAGACAAGTCCATTATTTCTGCTACCAAGTTCCATTAACCTATCTTAGAGGATGAATTTCTTAGATTGTCCACCCACGTTTGCGATATAAACACCCTTGCCATAGTTGTCAAGGTCGATTGTCAAAGTTTCAGCTCCGGCTACAGTGCTGTAAACAAGCTTTCCAGCGATGTCATAGATGTTTACAGGAGTACCTGCTTGTGCACCGTTCACTTGAAGCACGCTGCCGACAGTGTAGATTTGCATGTTGTCGGTTGCTACGCCTTCAACACTGCCACCATCTCCTAATGCAAACACAAGTTCATCGAAGTCTACGCGTACATTTTCATTAGCAGGCATACCGTCACCTTGTCCACCGGCTGAGTTAAGACCTACTGCAACTACCATCTGTGTTTCAGAATTTGTCGTCAAGCCTGTAATTTCAAATTTGGTCCAAGGTTGCATTTCGCCTTCGCTACCATCTTCAAGAGGAGTGATTTGTATTTCATCAAGCAAAAGGCCACCGGTCAAACCGCTACCTGATTGAACTGCACCTTCATATACACGGATGTAACGAACTGCAGGTTGCTTGTCGCGAGTACCACCGGTGCTTGGAACACGGAAAATACCGCTGAAAGTATAAGTTTCACCCGGAGTTACATCTACTGTTTGTTGCAAACCGCCTGTATCAGACCAACCATTCCACATGTAGCGTTGCATACGGAAATATTGCCAAGAGCTTCCCGGCATTACAAAATCAGGGTCATTGATTTCATCAACATCGTCATCGGTAACAGGCATGATGCGAGGAACAGCTTGCCAACGGTCGAAACCTGCATTATTCAAATCGCCTGCTGCATGAGGAACTTCAGTTCCGTCACCTTGCAACTTGCGGTTCCATCCCGGAATGTATTCTGCAACGTTTGTAACACCGTCATCCCATGAGTCCATGGTAGTAACTGTTGCCTCGAAATCACCGTTTTCGAGAAGGTTTTCTTGTGCTGATGCTGTTCCTGCCAACATGGCAACAGCTGCACCGAGAAGTAAAAATTTTGCTTTCATAAAAAATTAACGTTAAAATGTAAATGAAAAATGTTATTTTGAAAATTCGGAGCCGTCAACGACAAGCCGTCCCCGGCCCCGAATATCGTTTGTTTTAGATTATCTCATTAATCAAGCGGAGCATCGTTTGCTTCCAAGCTCCAACCATAGTTCTGGTAAAGGATGCCTTCACCGCAGAGGTCGAATTGCTTGATAGGTATAGGACGCAAGTAGTAAGCATTGTGCCATCCAAGTCCGTCGTATGCCGTCGATGAAAGCAATATTTCATACGGGCGGAGGAACAAGCTGCGGTCGGGAGCCGAAACAGTCGATTTAGGATCAGCAGGATCGTATTGCAAACGACGATAACGGTATTCCGAAACAATCTTGCCGCTTTCATCAGCCCAGAGCTGGAATCCTTCAACGTGGTACTTGGTTGTCTTCAATTGATCCATAGAACGCCAACGCTTCAAGTCCATGTCGCGCAAGCCGAGACCCATAAGTTCGCAACGACGTTCACGACGGATGCTGTACAGAGTCGGGTCTGTAAGAGGTGCTCCTTTACTATAAGCACCCCAGTCGTAATTGCAATCAGTTTCTGCTGTTTCCTCTCCCATGTTAGTAGCATCAATAGTTGTTTGGATAGAAGCGGTGATGCGCCCGTGCTTTTGACGCAATTCAGTCCAATATGCATCAACATTTCCGCCCCTTTCGTGGTGACGTTCGTAGTATGCTTCGATGTAGTTAAGATAAGCTTCCGAAGCCATATAGGAAGGAGAACCGGTGTAACCGCCGGTGTTGCTGTTCTGTTCCTTGTCGTAGGAGTTACCCATGCGCAATGTGTAACCTGTAACGGCCTTACCCTTTGAATCATCGGTAGAAGCGATGGCAGGGTTGGTTGGCTCAGTAATCTGTCCTGCTTCGCCAAGTTCGCTGTCTACATTGATGAAGTAGTTAACCTGACCCGGTTGCTTCAAC
The DNA here is from genome assembly GCA_944321705.1 of uncultured Muribaculaceae bacterium. Classification (GTDB taxonomy): domain Bacteria; phylum Bacteroidota; class Bacteroidia; order Bacteroidales; family Muribaculaceae; genus Avimuribaculum. The sequence goes on from CALUMG010000008.1 coordinate 6,010, forward strand.
CATACAGTGATGCGGGCATCACGGTTTTGACGAACCTTGCTGATACCATCTTCTTCGTAAGTGTAGCTGCTTGCGTAAGTCGGCTTACCGTCGGCCATCAAGAAGCTGTTTACAAGGCTGCGGGTAGTTCCCACACCGGCATTTGTAACCTGAGCATTGTAAACCACGCAGTGGCCTACGCCGAGGGTACGGCTGTAAGGACGCCAAAGAACAACTTCGCTGTAGCCCGACATGTCTTCGGTTGCATACATGTCCATGTACGGATTAGGGTCTTCATCAGCGCTTTGCTGTACATGGCCTGTGTTTTCAACAAGCGGGTGGTTAGCCACTACTGAGTCGGCAGCTTCATAAGCACGTTCAAGGAAGTAGTTGATTTCGGCTTCACGAGAACCTGCAGGATATTGGTAGTTAGGATACATGTCGCGGCCGGTCCATTTGCTTCCGCCCGGAACATAGTCCTCATGATACTTCAACCAAGTTCCTTCGTACAAGCCAAGACGAGACTTGAGCAACATTGCCGCGTCGTTTGAGATACGGCTCTTCTCGGCTACGCCGGGAGTAGAAGCATCGGTGTCCTTGAAGTAACCTGATGCGATATCAAGGTCGGACATGATGAAACGAGCTACCTCGTTGCGAGGGAAACGCTTGCTGGCTTCAATAAGCACGGCTTCATCATCAGGCATCATTTCGGTGATGATAGGAAGGTCACCAAATTGCTTGTAAAGGTCGAAGTAAGCTACTGCACGCATGAAGTAAACTTCACCGATGTAGTGCTTGATGTGACTTTCTTCGCCATCCAATTCTCCTGCCTCATACTTAGGCATTACATAATTGAAGAAGTAGTTGCAACGAGTCACTTTGCTGAACGAGTAGTTACCATCGCTCATGCCGGTGTACCAAGTACCTACATAGCTGCTGCTCGGGTTTTGGCCAATCATGTTGTCGGTACCCGAATCCCAGCCGAACATACCCCATGAGTACATACCTCCGTGTGACGGAAGGAAATCTTCATACATGTCGTCAACGTAAGCAGCCAACTCGGTGTCACTGTTGAAATAGTTCTCGGGTGGAATGCCCGTTGGCGGTGTTATGTCCAAATAATCATTACATCCGGACATCATTACGGCTGCAGTGAGACAGCCAAGCCATTTGGCATATCTATATTTTTTCATATATCTATATATCTTGATGTTGTTGTTGCTTAAATTGTTACGTTAAGACCAAATGAAATAGTCATTGACAATGGGTATGCTTCACCAATGTTCTTGTTTGTACCACCGGTGTTACCGCCGTCAACGGTTTCAGGGTCAAACATCTTAGCCATCTTAGTACCTACCCAGAGGTTTTCACCAGAAACATAGAAACGCAATCTTTCAACAGAAATCTTCTTTGTCAATTCGGCAGGAAGAGTGTATCCAAGTTGAACGTTCTTCAAGCGGATGTAAGCTGCGTTTTGCAAATAACGAGTTTGGCAATATTGGTTCTTGTTCAAGTGGAAGTCGCCGCGGCTACCGTTGAAGTAAGGACGTGGATAGTAAGCATCCGGATTGTCTTCGCTCCAGTAGTCAAGGTGTTGAGTGAAGCAGGTAGACTTACGTGGGTCACCTGTAGCACCCCAGAACAACCATGAGTCTTGCCAGATGTCGCGTTTGAGGATGCCTTGGAAGAATGCGCTAACGTCAAATCCTTTCCAGTCGGCGCTCAAGTTGATACCGAAAGAGTAACGTGGAGCCTTGTTACCAATCTTCTTCAAGTCGCCATGGTCTTCGAGGGTGTTTTCACCACTGTTGATCTCACCGTCGCCGTTCAAGTCGGCATACATGATATCACCTGCTGCCCACTTGTCGCCGAGTGCTGATTGACCCATGCGCGGAGTTTCAGGATAATATCCGTGGTAGTTGTAGTAGTTTTGGTCGAGCATGTCGAGATAAGCGTTCATCTCTTCATCTGATTGGGCAATGCCGACGGTTTCATAACCGTAGATGTTGTTGATGTATTCGCCTTCGATGTAGTTGCCAAGGTCGTTGGTCGGATTGTTTGAATATTTTGTAACCTTTGCACGAGAGTCAGACAAAGAAGCTGCGATGCTATATCCGAATCCGTTAGCCAAGCGGTCATTCCATTGGATTGACAATTCGAAACCTGAAGTCAACAAATCGGTGTTGTTGATTTGCGGGTTGTTTGCACCAAGGACTGCAGGCAATTCAGGACCGTTAGCCACCATACCGGTAGTCTTACGTTGATAGTAATCGAACGATCCGGTCAAGCGGTTGTTCAACAATCCCCAGTCAAGACCGATGTTCCAGCTCTTGATACGTTCCCATGTAAGAGAAGTAGAAATCATGTTGTAAGTACCGCTGCTGTTAGGATAGATTGCAGTGTTAGGCTTGGCACCGTTTTGAATCCAGTTACCGGCTGCGGTAGAAAGCACGAGCTGCTCATATTGAGAATACCAGTTGTTGGTGTTCTGGTTACCAAGTTGTCCGTAAGAACCTCTCAACTTCAAGGTGTTGATTGTTCTGCGATATGGTTCCCAGAATTCTTCGTTTGCGATGTTGTAACCAAGAGAGAATGATGGGAACAGACCCCAGCGAGAATCTTCCTTGAAACGAGAAGTACCATCGTAACGGAGGTTGAATTCGGCCAAGTAGATGCCGTTGTAGTCATAGTTCAAACGTCCGAAGAAACCGGCTGTTGTCCAACGGTTGTAGTTACCGCCGATGCTCGGTTTTCTTTCATCACCGGTGAAAGAAGTATCGGTTGTCAAATCACCCCAAACGTAATCATAGTTAATCAAGCCGTAAGCAGTGTAGCTGTCATTTTCACGACGATAACCTTCGGTCTGGAAACCGAACATGATCTTACCGTTGTGCTTGCCGAAGCTGCGTGCATATTCAGTATAGGCGTTGATGTTCATGTAGTTTGAGCGTTCGTGCGACTTGCTTACATAAGAGTCCTTGTCATAACCGATTTTAGCTTGACCAAGAGCGTTGTAAGAAGTCAAAGGAAGACCTTCTTCACGAGAGCTGTAGTTTACTATGCGATAATTGGCTTCCAAGTGGGTAACCCATCCCTTGATAGGTTCAAGAATCAATGCACCTTGGAAGTTGATATCGTCGTTGTTGCTGTAGTTGTAACCACCTTCGGCAATACGCTTCAACTCAGGACCCACACCCCACATCATGTTGCCGTTGTTGTCGACAAGCGGATGGGTCGGCCAGAAGTTCATTGACAAGTTGTCATACAATGCGCCACCGAGACCACGAGGACGGTCCATGTCTTTGCGGACGAAACGTGTGCTCAAGTCCAAACGTGCCCAAGAAGACAATTCTGCACTCATCTTGGCTGTCAAGGTGTAACGCTTCATGTCATCCTTTGCTATTTTACTAAGACCTGATTGTTGCAAGTAACCGGCAGATGCATAGTAGTTTATCCTTTCAGTACCACCGGTAACGCTCAAGTTGTGCTCTTGAGAGAATGCCCAATCCTTGTAAACAACGTCATACCAGTCGGTATTGGCAGCATACAAGTTCCAGTCGCCACGCCAGTCGGTACCATTGGCATCGACAAGCATCTGTTGTTGCCAGTCACCTGCGATAACGGCTTCGGCACGGTCGCGTACTCCATCGGGGAAGTATTGTCCGTTACCGGCGTTTATGTTAGCAGCATCATAGAAGTCGATGAAGTCAAGCGAGTTGACCATGTCAGGAATACGGGTCGGCTTGCCCCAACGGAAGTTGTTAGAATAGCTTACTTTTGCCTTTCCTTCCTTACCGCTCTTGGTAGTAATCAAGATTACACCGAACGGAGCGCGAGAACCGTAGATTGAAGATGCGGCGGCATCCTTCAACACAGAGATTGTTTCGATATCTTGAGGGTTGATAGTGTTGATATCACCTTCCATACCGTCAATCAAGATAAGAGGGCTTCCCGACGAAGAACCGATTGTACCGGTACCACGCACGTTGATGTTGGCTGTCTTGTCGAGCGCACCTGAGTTGTTGGTAATCAACATACCCGGAACTGCACCTTGCAATGCTTGAACTGCATTTGCAACAGGACGGTCTTCAAGAACCTTTGAATCGATTGTTGCAACCGAACCTGTCAAGTTTACTTTCTTTTGAGTACCGAAACCTACGACAACAACGTCGTCGAGAAGTTGCGCATCCTCTTTAAGAACGAATTTCAGCGATGTTTGATCGCCAACTTTCATGTCTTGAGTTTGGTAGCCGATGAAGCTGACTTCCACAGTTGCTCCCGGATTTACGTTCAAGAAGAACTCACCGTTGAAGTCGGTAACGATACCGTTTTTAGTACCTTTCTCAGTAACGCTTGCTCCGATAACCGGCTCGCCGGTCTCGTCAAGGACTGTACCGGTGATCCTACGAGTGTTCGACTGGCTCACCTGCCCTGCCGGATCGGCTGCCGCATAGGCCGAAGCCGGCGACATGCCCAAGAATCCGGTAACCGCCAATGCTGCGGCACACATGAACAGAGTAGAGTGCCGACCGTTGCGTCCGCCGGATAAGTTAGTAATGTTGTTTTCTTTTTTCTTCATAATATATTGATTTATTGTCTCTGTTTTTAAGCCTATGTCTCTCCTCTCGCTTCGGCACACATAGGACACCGCCGCGAGGGCTTGATCATGTTTGAAACCTAAAAAATCTTTGATACCTTAATTATATATACCTATGGTAAACTTGACTTGAAACAACCGGGAACCGGAATCTTTAGAGTTGATAGATACTGCGCGAGGTTTTCATCGCAATCGTACTGGTTCCCACGTTTATCTTTCTATACTTTGTTATCCATTCTCGTAATTGCCGTTAAAATTATCCCGTTTACACGAGATTCAAATCCATTATTAGTTCATTTAAATCTTAAATGCGTTCATAATCGATTTTTTTACTCTTTTTTGAAACATTTTTCACCCTTACTCGTAAAAATTATCAACTTCTGAAACATCTTTTACGACACTTATCGAATCTCTTTCATGCTGTACGGCCTGAATTGCCTCATTGCCATTGATGGCATCGTAAAGGTCATGATGGTCGAGTTCGACTTTCTTCACCATGAACTCTGGCACGTTGTAGGACTTGAACAAATCGTCGTAATAATATTTTGAATCTTCTTGAGGAAGAATGAATGCCTTGCTTGCATGACCGGCCTCGTCGAAATAGGTGAAATACAATCGCGTGTAAGAACCATCGTCACGACGCGAGGTGAACATAATCCACCGTCCGTTTGACGACCAGCTGTGGAAACTGTCGACATCGGGACTATTTGCTTCTCGCAACGGATAAACCTTGCGTGTCGCAAGCTCCATTACATATAGGTCGCTGCTTTTGTGCCACACATGGAATTGTCCGTAATCGCCAAGTGCAAACAACAGCCATTTGCCGTCAGGCGAAACTCTCGGGAAAGTTGCGCTTTTGCCATATTCCGACGCCATGAACACCGTATCGGTAGCACCGAACGTGCGTGTCTTCAAGTCGAACGGCTTACGGAATATGTTATAGCGGATAGAATCATATCTTGTTCGCAATTCCCAGTTCTCATACTCTGTATTAGTAACAAAATGCGATGATACGAAATAAAGCCACTTCCCATCGGGGCTCCATGCCGGGAACGACTCGAATTCATGCTTGACATTGGTAATGGTGCTCACTTCATTCTTGTCGATGTCATAAAGAATGAGGTCGGACTCAGAATCCTGCACTTCTACCTTTTCATGATTGCGAGTGTGAAAATTCTGTCCCGTCAAGTTGGTAGAGTATGCTATCAACTTTTCAGTCGGGTGCCATGAAGGATAAACACCTGCCGAGATAGTATAATCGGTCTTCAAATTTACCTTCTTTATGTCTCCGTCAACTACAATCAATGTTCCGCCCTTCAATTGGCGAAGGTGCATCTGCATGTTTCCGTCACGATTGTAGTTTTGATAATTGTGACAATTCACGCATTGCCCGTTTTCTCCGTCGGAAATTGCATAATTGTTGTAAATCACATCCTCCTCAAAGTCGGTGAGATTTCGCTGATTGATTGTCATCACTTCATAGCCGACGTAGGAAGGCTCTATGAGACGATAAGAAATGTAGGGATCAATAGGATCGGCCGCGATATAATTCTTTATCGTGGGATATTTCACCCATTTTCCGTCATTTTTCACATAAATGTCGACATTCAAGGTGTCATTCTTGCAGGCTTCAAGCAATTCATGCCACTCCCCTATAGGGAATTTAACATCTCGCCCGCTTACCGTCAAACCATTACCTTTTGAAGAATATGCATGTGTGACATATTCACTGCCGTCAGTCTCTATGACGAAATTAAGCGGCGCTATATTATAAGGTATGGTAATACTTGTGTAATCGGGTGAAATTTGCACAGCATCGGCTGCCTCGACTGCACCTTCAGGTACCGACGGACTACAAGCGGCAAGCCATAGCAATGGCAACAGGAATAGGGTTCTGAACAAATTATTCACGGTCTTAATTTTTTTTAGACTGTGCAAATTTAGCCCACCGCCATCCTTGCAATGGCGAAAAATCATTCATTAACGTCTACAAAACGCCTTCGGTTGCATAAAAAATGAATGCCACACGCGGTTTACGGCCTTTTTTGGGCAATTTGACGAAGCCGCTGCAAATACTCACGACATCGCGTGTGCAAAGGCTGAAAACAGGAATAAATGCAGAAAAGCCCGGACAACTTGCAGCCGTCCGGGCATCGGAATATTTAATAATTCAACTTATGACAAATTAGAACAAATCCCAAGTCCTGATGGTGTCGCGCCATACATGGTCTTTCGGGAACGGTTTTCCGCCCCAAGCCTTGACGCTTGTCCAAGGCTGAACGGCATCGGTCCAGAATGGATGCGAAGCCGGCAATCCAAGAGGCAAGAATGCCAACGAAGCCATGTACAAGCTACCGTTGTTGGTATACCAGTCGGCAATGTTAGGCTGCTTGCCGGCAAAACCGATTGTCAAGAATCCGCCTTCATTGAAATTGGCATCCGAGGCAAACATGCGTTTCATCACGGCTGTCAACGCGCCGCGCACTTGCCCGTTGCTCAAGCCTGCCGGCAATTCTTCATACCATGCCATCAACGCGAGAGGCTGCATAGTGGCAAGACGGTAAGGAATTGAACGTCCGAAAACCGGGAAAGTACCTTCAGGAGAAATGAAACGCTCAAGGATGATGCTGAAACGCTGAGCTCTCGTCAGTGCCCTTGCATAGTATTTCTTGTAATCGATGCGAGTGTAATCCTTCGAATCAATCATTGCCTGAAGCGTCTCAAGATACATTGGATGGAAAACGTAGCTGCTGTAATAGTCAAAGACGAAACTTGGACCATCGGCATACCATCCGTCGCCTGTATACCATTCTTCCATCTTGCGGATGGTTGAATTAACGCGATATTGGTCATATTCGGCTCCTGCCTTGGCAAGGAAACTTTCAATAGTCGAAGAGAATAGCAACCAGTTTGTATAAGGAGGATCCACGCGACGCAATTGCGTAAATTCTTCTATATAACGTGCTTTGGTTGTCTCATCGAGCGGCATCCACAATTGATCGTAAGCACGCAAGAAGCTCTCTGCCACATAAGCGGCATCCACAAGAGCCTGTCCATGTCCGCGCCAAGCGAGATAATCGGGGCTTGCAGGATCTACTGCATTCGCATAGCTCTTCAACGCCCACTCGCGCAATTGCTTGCGTTGTTGGCCTTCAGCCGTATTGTCGTCGGGCAATGTGAGCCAAGGTGCGATTCCGGCCATCAATCGTCCGAAACACTCCATGTAAGCCACGTTCTTGTCACGACCGTCCCAATTCGGGCTTAATTCAAGAACCATGTTCTTATGCAAGTTGCCTTCGGCCATGTTGCTCAACACAGGAGCAGCCATCTTATAGGCAAGGTCGCACCAATAAGCGCGATCGGAAGCAGCAGTCTGCTCACGAACTTCAAGATAACGTACATATTCGCAAGCAGCAAGCAAGAACGCACCCACGCCGAAATTGGCTGTTGAATTTTCATCAACGACCTGTCCCGGAATAGCCTTTTCGCCAATCGGTTGCACATAACCTACCGCACCCGACTTTTGCACAGCTTTCTTAGACAGATATTTCCATGCCTTTTCCACAACGGGCATATAGTCGGCCTCGCTCAAATAGCCGTTGTTGATTCCCCACAACATTCCATAGGTGAAGAATGCCGTGCCACTCGTTTCTGGTCCCGGAGCATGTTCAGGATCCATCATGCTGCGAGTCCAGTAACCCTCAGGTTGTTGCAATGCGGCAACAGCCTTGGCAAGAGCCTGGAATTTTTGAACAAAGAAATCATGATGCTTGTAGTCGGCAGGAAGGTCTTTCAATACCTTGGCAAGCCCTGCAAGCACCCATCCGTCACCGCGAGCCCAAAAGTCCTTTTTCCCGTTTACGCTTTTATGCTTGGGATAGACATACTTAGCGTCCCTGTAATACAAATTCTCTTCCTTGTCAAACATTATGCTGTCGGAATACAAGATGTATTCATACAACTTGTCAAGATATTTTTGATTACCTGTAATCTTGTAATACTTTGTCATTACGGGCATTACCATGTAAAGGCCGTCGCTCCACCACCAATAATCATTGTTTGGCGTGCTCATTTCATACTCCATGACTTCCTTTGCACGACGTATTCTATTGTCATCGGGAAGGATATTATACAAGTCGGCATATACTTGGAAACATATCTGCCAGTCTCCAAATAGCACATATTCATCGGTTTCACCGTAACTGTATTTCCATTTGCTGCGGTCGTTGCTCTTTGCGCCCATCCATTGATTATGTTCGGCCCATGCCTCCGAATATGCAAGATAATCTTCGTTGCCGGTAAGGAAATAAGCTTCCATGTTGCCGGTGTGATAAGCGGCATTGTCCCAGAAAGCGCGCACTTGCGGGCTATTTTCTGCTTGCCAATGCTTGTTGACCTTGTCAATCAACCCTCTAACTTGCTCGCTTTCGCTCTGTTTGGCCGAAGCAGGCAAGCAAATTGCCAACCCGGCCGCACATGCCGCGAGCGTCTTCAAAATGTTATTCATAATCTATTATGTTTTAAGAAATTAGTTTACATCTTACAATTCCAGCACATATACAGGAGTTGGAACTGATTCCACTGTTTTTTCACCGTCTCCCTGGTGGGATGTCTGTACAAAGACATTCAACTCATGCCTGTGATTCCATAATTCAGTATCGAAAGAGGGCTCCCATGCATCCACGCTAAAGTCGGTCAAATCAATTATCGTCCAATCACCTTTATCTATATTGTCGGTCACAGCCATTGACACACGACTGCCTCGCTCCTCGTCGCGAAACAAGAAATAAGCCTTCTTTCCATCAACAACCACGCGCGGACGAGCTATCGGAATCATTTTCGTTCCACCGCCCGACAAAGAAAATGGCGTTTTGCGCTCGCTCACCACATTTTGCCTCCAGCAAGAATCGGCATCAAGCCACACAAGCCTGTATTGAGGAATGCTGTCCCCCTGTTCTTTCCAATAAGTTGCAATATATGGATGCCCGTCGGCATCGGCACTCATGCTTGTTTGATTTATCAATTCGCTTTCTTGCGGCACACGCCAAACATATTCGGCATTGTCGGCATTGATTGGCAACGAGTATTCCTCGCCTGTCGATTTTTGCCAAGTCACGCCACCATCATGGGAGCATGCGTAGCAAATGTCATGATTGGTTTCCACGAGCCACGATTCACGCCACACCCACGACACATGAATGGTTCCTTTCACGTCTACGCATATCTGCCAATATGCGTTGCGCTCACCTTCTCCGTCTATAAGCACATCATGTACCCGTTCCCATTTTTTGGAAGAAAGGTCATATCTGTTCATGACCAGATTTCCCCGGCCCGAACCTCCTGAACGATAAACGAACAGCAGGTTCCCATCGGCTAATTTGTAAAATTCCGGATAAGTGACAAACTCCTCATCCACTCCGGTCATTGCCAACTTCTCGGTCAACTGAAGGGAACCGGGAGCCACACTGCGGCAATAATTCAACTTGTTGTTATGATGGTCGAAAGCCACATGCAGATATCCGTCACCGTCGACCATTATGCTGATTACGTTATGCGCGTCGTTTATGTTTCCTTTATATTGCGTGCGTGAAACTTCCCAATCCTGCTCGCCAGCCACACGCTTGCCGAGAACGACATAACCGTCCGCGTCATAATAAGAGATGTATTGGATATTATTTTTCACATCGGTCACCACCGAATTATTACGAAATATGGCAGTGTTCACCGATGTCCCGCTATATCCTTCACCCACTTTCGACAAATTGGAAGAACAAACAGGAACAACCGACAGCACCGCAAAAAGAGCCGTCAAAAACAGTTTCATAGTAAAAAAATTTTAATATCACGAATTTAGCTTTACAGGCCAAATGAAAGGTTGAATATTGATTCATTAAAGTCTCTTTTGCGGTCAAAATCCCATCATAAGCAAGCATATTGCTCCAAATTGAACGATTTGTCACCCGTAAAGAATATATAATTAAAGTACTTTGGGAAAAATTTCCAAACAACCTAAAAACATGGTAGATTTTTCACTAAAAAACAAAATTGCGCTCGTAACAGGCGCATCCCATGGCATAGGATTTGCCATAGCCGAAGCCTACATAAAAGCAGGGGCAACAGTAGTATTTAACAGCAGCAATCCCGAATCACTCGAACGCGGATTGAAAGCTTACAAGGAAAAAGGACTTGACGTCCGTGGATATGTTTGCGACGTGACAAAAGAAGACCAAGTCGCTCAATTAGTTTCAACAATCGAAAAAGAAATAGGCACAATCGACATTCTTGTCAACAACGCCGGAATCATCAAGCGAATCCCGATGTGCGACATGTCGGTAAACGAGTTCAACCAAGTCATCGACGTTGACCTCGTGGCTCCTTTCATCATGTCGAAAGCCGTCATTCCGGGAATGATAAAAAAAGGACACGGCAAAATCATCAACATCTGCTCGATGATGAGTGAACTCGGCAGGGAAACCGTATCGGCCTATGCTGCAGCAAAAGGCGGCTTGAAAATGCTCACTCGCAACATCGCATCGGAATATGGCGAATACAACATCCAGTGCAACGGCATCGGCCCGGGCTATATCGCCACTTCACAGACAGCCCCTTTGCGTGAATTGCAACCCGACGGAAGCCGTCATCCATTTGACGCATTCATTATATCCAAGACTCCGGCCGCAAGATGGGGAACACCCGAAGACTTGATGGGTCCGGCAATCTTCCTCGCTTCGGACGCATCCGATTTCATCAACGGACACATACTGTATGTTGACGGTGGCATTCTTGCCTACATCGGCAAGCAACCGAAATAATATTTTTAACATCCGGTACCAGTCAAGTATGAAACACATTATAAATTGGGGAGCTATCCTGCTGTGCGGCATCGTCATGGCAGGATGCAACTCCCAAAATGAAAAGCTCGTTACAATAAGCAATCCGTCGACATTCGACCGAAATGGAGAAATGGTCGAAATTCCGCTGTCGCAATTGCAAGGTATTGATTTCACTAAAACAGTGATCGTAAACCAATCGACACAAGAAGAAATACCGTTTCAAGTAACTTATGATGACATGCTCATATTCCAAGCCTCGGTAAAAGCCGGTGGCACAACGGAGTATGCATTGAAACATGGCACTCCGGCCAAAGCCGACACCATAGCATGTGGCAAACAATATCCTGAACGCGTGGACGATATCGCTTGGGAAAACGACAAATCGGCATATCGCGCATACGGGCCGGCTCTTCAAGCCCGTGGCGAAAAGGCATACGGATATGACATCATGACCAAAAGCGTCTCTTATCCTGTAATCGAAGAACGATACCGCATGTTCCTTGACCCTGAGTTGAATGCCCAAGTGGCCGAACTACGCAGCAAAGGACAAAATGCCAAGGCCGACAGTCTATACAACTCTTTCACCTATCATGTCGACCATGGGAACGGAATGGATTGCTACAGCGTGGGAGAAACGCTGGGAGGAGGTACGGCCGCATTGATGACAGCCGATTCAACAATTATATATCCTTATTGTTATAAAGAATACCAAATACTCGACAATGGTCCTCTGCGTTTCACAATGGAATTGAAATTCAATCCATTGACAGTTGCTGAAAATGACTCTATAATAGAAACACGCATCATTTCGCTCGACAAAGGTTCTTATTTGAATCGTACCATCATTAATTATGCAGGACTTGAATCCACAACACCCGTCGCCGTGGGCATAGCTTTGCATAAGCAAAATCCCACAGGATACGCCTTTGACGGCAACAGCGGATACATAGCATACGCCGATTCTACCGATAACACTCAAAACAACAACGGAATAATATATGTCGGGGCTGCATTCCCCGAAAAAGTAACGAGTGCCGGCGTAAAATGGTTTGACAAAGAACGTTCGAGTGCTCTCGGGCATGTATTGGCCACAAGCGACTACACTCCAGGCAGCACTTTCACCTATTACTGGGGAAGCGGATGGAGCAAAGGTGGTGTAAATTCTTCGGAAGAATGGACCGCATACCTTAAACAATTCAGCGAGGCACTAAGACAACCTCTTGAAATAAAAATAAAATAACAATCACATGGAAAAAATATTCAACTACATATTAGGACTCGGTGCACCTGTGATGATGCCTATAATTTTCACCATATTAGGCATTTGCATCAAAGTAAAACCGGCCAAGGCCGTAAAAAGCGGCTTGCTCATAGGCGTGGGATTCGTCGGGCTGTCGATTGTGACGTCATTGCTCACTACTGCACTCGGTCCGGCTCTTAAAGAAGTGGTAAAAATCTATAATCTGCAACTTGCAGTATTCGACATGGGGTGGCCGGCTGCAGCAAGTATTGCCTACAACACATCGGTAGGAGCATTTGTCATTCCGGTGTGTCTCGGTGTCAACCTGTTGATGCTCATCACTCGCACCACGCGCACAGTAAACATCGACTTGTGGAACTACTGGCATTTCGCTTTCATCGGTGCAATCGTGTATTTCGTAACCGATAGCCTGTTGTGGGGATTCTTCGCTGCAATAATATGCTACATTCTCACTTTGATCATCGCCGACCTCACAGCCAAGAAATTCCAATCATTCTATGAAAAGATGGACGGTATTTCCATTCCACAACCATTCTGCGCGGGCATGGTTCCGTTTGCTATAGCCATAAATAAATTTCTCGACAAGATTCCGGGAATCAACAAGATAAACATCGATGCCGAAGGAATGAAGAAACGATTCGGCCTGCTCGGCGAGCCTTTGTTCCTCGGTGTGATAGTAGGTTGTGCAGTAGGTGCATTTGCTCGATATGACTTGCCAAAAGTCTTGATGCTCGGCATACAAATGGGAGCCGTCATGGAACTTATTCCGCGCATCACAGGCTTGTTCATCGAAGGACTTATGCCTATTTCCGATGCCACACGCCAGCTCATCTCCCGCAAATTCAAGAATTCCGAAGGTCTCAACATTGGCATGAGCCCGGCACTCGTCATCGGGCATCCTGCAACGCTCGTAGTTTCATTGTTGCTCATTCCGGTCATCATCATATTGGCCGTTGTCCTTCCCGGCAATGAATTCCTACCGCTCGCATCGCTTGCCGGCATGTTCTACTTGTTTCCTCTTGTGTTGCCAATTACAAAAGGTAACGTATTCAAAACATTCATCGTCGGACTCGTAATGCTCGTCATCGGCGTGTATTTCGTCACCAACCTTGCTCCTGCGTTCACCCTTGCAGCACAAGACGTTTATGCCCAGACACAAGATGCCGCAGTCAAGATTCCTGAAGGATTCAGCAGTGCTGCCGCGCTCGACTTTGCTTCAAGTCCGTTCTCATGGATTATCTATCACTTGACAGTATCGCTCAAGTACATAGGAATTGCCGTACTCGTATTCTTCACGGGAGCAATGATGTGGATTAACCACCGCAAGATTGTAAAAGCAAAAAATAATAACAACTAAAAATAAACACACGACATGAAACATTTGATTCTTTCATTGGTGCTCGCCACATCTTCGATTGCGGCTATGGCACAAGTAAACTACACGATTCAGACGGCATGCAACCCTCAGGATGTAAAAACTTACGATACCGACCGTCTGCGCAGCAGCTTCATGATGGAAAAAGTAATGGTTGCCGATGAAATCAATCTCACTTATTCATTGTATGACCGTTTTATTTTCGGTGGAGCAATGCCTGTTGCAAAAGAATTGAGCCTTGATACAATCGACCCGTTGAAAGCTCCTTATTTCCTTTTCAACCGTGAGCTTGGAGTCATCAACATCGGTGGCGACGGCATCGTGACTGTTGACGGCAAAGAATATGAATTGCATTTCAAGGAAGCCCTTTATGTGGGACGTGGCAACGAGAAAGTGACTTTCCGCAGCAAAGATGCTTCAAATCCTGCTAAATTCTATATCAACTCGGCAACTGCGCACAAGGCTTATAAGACTCAGCTAATCACCATAGATGGCCGCAAAGGTTCTTTGAAAGCCAACTCAATGCCTGCCGGAAGCATGGAAGAAAGCAACGACCGCGTAATCAATCAATTGATCGTCAACAACGTGCTTGAAGAAGGTCCTTGCCAATTGCAAATGGGACTTACGGAACTTAAACCGGGTAGCGTGTGGAACACAATGCCGGCTCACACTCACACTCGTCGCATCGAAGCCTATTTCTACTTCAACCTTGAAGGCAACAACATGGTATGCCACTTGATGGGTGAACCCGACCAAGAACGTCTCGTTTGGATAAGAAACGAACAAGCTATCATGTCGCCCGAATGGTCAATACATGCAGGAGCCGGAACAAGCAATTACATGTTCATTTGGGGTATGGCAGGTGAAAACCTCGATTATGGAGATCAAGACAAAATTGACTATAAACTAATGAAATAAAACACATCGTCAAATTTTGAACAAATGGGAAAAATCGTAACTTTCGGTGAAATAATGTTGCGCCTGTCTACTCCGGGCAACACTCGTTTCGTTCAAACCGATACTTTCGACATAAACTACGGAGGAGGTGAAGCAAACGTAGCTGTAAGCTGCGCAAATTATGGCCACGAAGCCTATTTCGTGACTAAACTGCCCGAAAATGAAATCGGACAAGCTGCCGTCAATGCTCTTCGCCGATATGGCGTTAACACTTGCCACATCGCACGCGGAGGAAACCGCATCGGCATTTATTATCTTGAATCGGGAGCTGCCATGCGCCCGAGCAAAGTCATATATGACCGCGCTAATTCGGCTATCGCCGAAGCTACTCCTGCCGACTTCGACTTTGATAAGATATTTGAAGGGGCCGACTGGTTCCATTGGTCAGGAATAACTCCTGCCATCTCCGACAAAGCCGCTGAATTGGTAAAAATCGCCTGTGAAGCAGCCAAGAGACACGGTGTGACAGTTTCGGTTGACTTGAATTTCCGCAAGAAATTATGGACTTCCGAGAAAGCCCAATCAATTATGAAACCTCTCATGCAATATGTAGACGTTTGCATCGGCAATGAAGAAGATGCTGAATTATGTCTCGGATTCAAACCTACTGCTAATGCCGAAGCAGGACAAACCGATGCCGAAGGATACAAAGGCATATTCCGTGAAATGGCTGAAACATTTGGATTCAAATATGTTATTTCCACTCTGAGGGAATCATTTTCGGCTACGCATAATGGATGGAAAGGTTTGATTTACAACGGCAAAGACTTCTATACTTCTCATCACTACGACATCTTCCCTATCATCGACCGTGTGGGTGGTGGTGACTCTTTTGCCGGTGGCATAATCCACGGATTGCTCACGAAACCCACTCAGGAAGAAGCTCTTGAATTTGCCATTGCTGCTTCTGCATTGAAACACACAATCAATGGCGACTTCAACCTCGTATCGGCAGCCGAAGTAGAAGCCATTGCAGGAGGAAATACATCAGGCAGGGTTCAACGTTAATATTTGCCAATGATATTTTAGTAAACCTATTAAAGTTTTTAAAAATGGCTAAATTCGATCAATTAACTATATTCAAACAAATCGAGAATACTCGCATGGTGCCTGTATTCTACAATGCCGATGCAAATATTGCCAAATCGGTCATACGCGCTTGCTATGAAGGTGGCGTTCGCCTGTTTGAATTCACCAACCGTGGCGATTTTGCCCTCGACGTCTTTGCCGAAGTAATCAAGTTCGCTGCAAAAGAATGTCCTGAAATGATAATTGGCGCAGGTTCCATTGTCGATGCTCCTACGGCCGTATTATTCATGCAATCGGGAGCAAATTTCATAGTAGGGCCTATGTTCAATCCCGAAATTGCCAAAGTTTGCAACCGCCGCAATATCCCCTACATCCCCGGATGCGGAACTGTGTCGGAAGTCGGGAATGCACAAGAAGCCGGATGCTGGATGTGCAAGATATTCCCCGGCGATGTTTACGGCCCCAAATTCGTAAAAGGAATGCTGGCTCCAATGCCATGGTCCAAATTCATGATTACTGGAGGCGTGGAACCAACCGAAGAAAATCTTTCGGCTTGGATGAAAGCCGGTGCCTATTGCGTGGGAATGGGTTCTAAATTGTTCCCGAAAGAAGTAATTGCAAACAACAATTGGAATTACATCACCGAGAAATCTCGTGAATGCATAGCCATTCTAAATCGCAAATGACATAATTGGCCAAGGTCGTAGTACAACAACCTTTAAGATAATATCTTATTAACGAGGCAGTTCAAAAAAGAACTGCCTCGTTTTTTATCTTTCCTAAAACCAAAATAAGTAAATCAACCATTTCCTCCCGGCAAGCATTCCACACATCGTTGAAATGCCAAAATAATTTTAATTGCTTTTAGACGCGACTTTTATCACGGTCCAGCCCAAGGCATACACAAAGGTTCCTACTACCATTGTCCGAATTTTATCGGACAAACTATATAATAACAAACCTGATATTGCACAAGAAAGGCGAGCTCTCATCGCTCGCCTTTCTCCTCCTTTTGCATAAAAAAAACACTGTTTTTGAAAAAATGCACTCCTATAGCACCATTATTCCTTTATTTCTGTTGATAAACCCTAACGTAATCAATTTCATATTTCATCGGATAGCAATCCCAATCCACCGTGCCTCCATTATCTCCGCCTATGGCAAGATTAAGTAACAGATACATCGGTTTCTTGAACGGGTTGCCATAATTACCTATTTTACCGTTATTTGTCTCCGAAAGCAATATTTCATTTATCAACTCGTCATCGAGATATATCCTTATTGCTTCCTCATCCCAGTCCATGCGCCAAATGTGGAACTGTGAAGCCCACATGGAATCCTTCTCCAAGAAATGTGAGAACGGCACTTTCGCACTATCCCACACCGAGTCAAAGGGCCTGTCCTTTCCCCATGCTGCGTTAGCAAGAATATGAGGCACACCATTTATGCGATAATATTCCATTATGTCAATTTCTCCACATGACGGCCAAGGCAGGCCGGATCCTAACAACCAAATTGCAGGCCAGGCTCCACCACCTACCGGTATGCGTGCCTTAACTTCAAATCGGCCGTAAAGAAATTCCTTTGTCCCTTTTGTCGTAATGGAAGCCGACGTACATTCAACTTTTTCCCTCGACTTTCGCCAATCTCTTGAACCTTCTTCATACATAGGATTCGGATAATTGGTCGGCAGAGCTTCTATAACAAGCAATCCATTCTTACAGTAAGCATTCTCTCCTTGATACCACTGCAATTCATGATTGCGCGTAAAACCATTCTCAGCACTCCAAACCGTACTGTCGGGCGCACCATCAATTTCAAACTCGTCACTCCACACAAGCGACCACTCTTTCTCTTCTGCATTTGCCACACCGAAGCCAATTGCTCCGAAAATGGCGCATGACAGCAAAACAGATGAAATTTTCATAAATCCTAAGTACTTTAATTCTGTAAGTTCAAATTTATAACATAAAGAAATATCACATGCTGAATATGATTTCATTTTCGCATGTACATGCCTGCTTGAATGGCTCCTTATATCCCATTTATGGCAAATTATATTCCATCGCCATGTAAATAATTATAATCCAGCACATTATGCCCTCAATCTCTTTCATGCAGGCAACTTGTTGATTTTGTAAAAAAAAGCGAAACGATTATATATTTTTACAATTTCATCATTTTTGACCCGAATTGACACGTTAAATTATCAGTATTTTCATTAGCTTTGTTCAGAATCATTTTTTAACCTTTATGTACAATATGAAGAATTCATTTCTCTCAGTTGTCGTGGCTGCAGCCTTAATGCTTATACCGGCATACGCCAAAGCCAAAACAGCCAACGTCAACACTGAAATTATTCCCGGACAAGTATGGAACGACACTGACGGGAATCCTATCAATGCCCATGGCGGCGGTATCCTGTACCACGAAGGAACCTACTACTGGTATGGGGAATACAAAAAAGGAAAAACCATTCTTCCCGAATGGGCTACTTGGGAATGCTACCGCACCGACGTTACCGGTGTGAGCTGTTACTCTTCCAAAGACTTGATGAATTGGAAATTTGAGGGAATCGTGTTGCCTGCCGTGAAAGATGACCCGGAACACGACCTTCATCCAAGCAAAGTTCTTGAACGTCCTAAAGTTATTTTTAACCAAAAGACCCGCAAATTCGTCATGTGGGCTCATGTGGAAAGTGCCGATTACAGTAAAGCCTGTGCAGGCGTTGCCGTGAGCGACTCCCCAACAGGTCCTTTCACCTATCTTGGCAGTTTCAGGCCTAACGAAGCCATGAGCCGCGACCAAACGGTATTTGTCGATGATGACGGCCGCGCCTATCAATTCTATTCGTCCGAAAATAATGCGACTCTGTACATCAGCGAGTTGACCGACGATTATTTGAAACCGTCAGGACGCTACACTCGCAATTTCATAGGGATGAGCCGTGAAGCTCCGGCAGTGTTCAAGCACGATGGAAAATATTACTTGTTATCATCGGGTTGCACCGGCTGGGATCCAAACCAAGCAGAACTTGCCGTAGCCGACTCGATAATGGGCGAATGGAAAGTAATAGGCAATCCTTGCACCGGCAAAGATGCCGACAAGACTTTCTACGGCCAAAGCACTTATGTCCAACAAGTAATGGGCAAGAAAGACACCTACATTGCAATGTTTGACAAATGGAACAAAACCGACCTTGAAAATTCGCTCTACATTTGGCTTCCAATTTCATTTGAAAACGGCAAAATTACAATTCCTTGGCGCGACAAATGGAATTTTGACCTCTTCGAAGACCAACCTCGCTTTGAAGCCGGCAATGGCACATTCCTCCTAAACGGAGAGCCATTTATCGTAAAGGCTGCCGAATTGCACTATCCTCGCATTCCTCGCCCTTACTGGGACCAGCGCATAAAACTATGCAAGGCCCTTGGTATGAACACCGTTTGCTTGTATGTGTTCTGGAACGCACATGAACCCGAAAAAGACAAATTCGACTTCACAGGTCAAAACGACTTGGCCGAATTCTGCCGTCTCTGCCAAGCAAACGACATGTATGTAATCCTTCGCCCCGGCCCATATGTGTGTGCCGAATGGGAAATGGGTGGACTTCCTTGGTGGTTGCTCAAGAAGAAAGATATTCGCTTGCGCGAAGACGACCCTTATTTCCTTGAACGTGTTGCTATCTTTGAAAAAGAAGTTGCAAAACAGGTATCTGACTTGACAATAGGCAACGGAGGCCCCATCCTCATGATACAAGTGGAAAACGAATACGGCTCTTATGGCGAAAGCAAAAAATATGTTGCAGCAATACGCGACATGTTGAAAGCCAATTATGACGATGTTACATTGTTCCAATGCGACTGGGAATCAAACTTCCACTTGAACGGGCTTCCCGACTTGATATGGACAATGAACTTCGGTACAGGAGCAAATATCGACCAGCAATTTGCAAAACTGAAGAAAGTAAGACCTACGAGCCCTCTCATGTGCTCGGAATTCTGGAGCGGATGGTTTGACAAATGGGGTGCAAATCATGAAACTCGTCCTGCTGCCGACATGGTAGCCGGCATCGATGAAATGTTGTCAAAGGGCATCTCTTTCAGTTTGTACATGACACACGGAGGAACTAACTGGGGACACTGGGCCGGTGCCAACTCTCCGGGATTCGCGCCCGACGTCACTTCCTACGATTATGACGCGCCTATCAGCGAATCAGGGCAAACAACTCCTAAATATTGGGAACTTCGAAAAACCCTTGCAAAATACATGAACGGTGAAAAGCAAGCAAAAGTTCCTGCCCTAATCAAGCCCATCAGCATCAATGAATTCCAATTCACCGAATTCGCTCCATTGTTTGCAAACCTTCCCGAAGCCAAGCACGACAAGGAAATTCGCACAATGGAAGAATATGACCAAGGATTCGGAAGCATCCTTTACCGCACTACATTGCCCGAAATGAAGACACAATCCACTTTGACAGTGAACGAGGCTCATGACTACGCTCAAATATTCATCGATGGCAAATACATTGGCAAGCTCGACCGTCGCAATGGCGAAAAGCAATTGACACTGCCCCCGTGTGCCAAAGGTGCCCAACTTGACATCCTTGTAGAAGCCATGGGACGTATAAACTTCGGCCGTGCCATAAAAGATTTCAAGGGTATTACCGAAAATGTTGAAATCTCTTACAATGTAGACGGCTACACATTCACATGCGACTTGCAGAACTGGGATGTATTCAACATCTTTGATGAATATGACTTCTACACGGCAATGAAGTTTGAGCCATTGAAGGAAACAAAAGCCGGCGAAGGCGAAAGATTGCAACC
Organism: uncultured Muribaculaceae bacterium; assembly: GCA_944321705.1. Lineage (GTDB taxonomy): Bacteria > Bacteroidota > Bacteroidia > Bacteroidales > Muribaculaceae > Avimuribaculum. The sequence goes on from CALUMG010000008.1 coordinate 26,873, forward strand.
GGGATGCTACCGTGCAACTTTCAACGTGAAGAAACCGAGCGACACATTCCTCAACTTTGAAACTTGGGGCAAAGGTCTGGTATATGTAAACGGTCATGGATTAGGTCGAATCTGGGAAATTGGCCCGCAACAGACATTGTATGTGCCGGGATGCTGGCTCAACAAGGGAGAAAATGAGATTTTGGTATTCGACATCGTTGGCCCGAGAGAAGCCAAATCCGAAGGCTTGAAACAACCGCTACTCGACCAACTTCTTGTGAAGAAGCCTTTGACACACCGCAATGAAGGTGAAAATCTCGACCTGTCGGCCGAATCTCCTGTATATTCGGGCAGCTTTGCTCCAGGAAACGGATGGCAAGAAGTGAAATTCGATGCTCCGGTTGCAGGTAGATATGTATGTATCGAAGCCCTCAACGCTCAAGACGGGAAAGACATTGCATGCATAGCCGAAATGTACTTGCTCGATGAAAACAACGAACGCTTGTCGCGTGAGCCGTGGATTGTGAAATATGCCGACAGCGAAGATGTCGCCCATGTAAACCGCTCGGCCGACAAGACATTCGACTTGCAAGAATCTACCTATTGGAGCACTGTGGAAGGAACTCCTTATCCTCACAGTATAGTAATCGACCTTGGCTCGTCTCGCACACTCACAGGTTTCCAATACTTGCCTCGCATGGAAAGCAACGCTCCGGGAAGCATAAAAGACTTCAAGATTTATGTAAAACCGGACAATTTCAAATATTGAATTTCCCATGAAATATAGAACTTCAATATCAATGCTGCTTGCCGCCGGAATTTCTCTGGCGGCAACAGCTCAAACTCATAATATGACGGTAGATGTCGCCAATCCTGCCGCAACAATCCAACCAACCATGTACGGTGTTTTCTTTGAAGACATAAACTTTGGAGCTGATGGAGGATTGTATGCCGAATTGGTAAAAAACCGTTCTTTCGAGTTCCCTCAACCATTCGTGGGATGGACTCCGTTCGGAGACGTGACTGTGATGGATGAGAATCCTGCTTTTGACCGTAATCCTCACTATGTACATGTCGTGAACGACGGGCGCTTACTCCGTGCCGGGCTCGACAATGACGGATATCGTGGCATAGGCATAAAAAACGGTAAAGAATATCGTTTCTCGGTATATGCACGCACATCCGACAGCCGTCCTGTAAAAATTGCCGTAGAATTAATAAATTCGGCAGGGGACAATCCCGTAAAAGGAGAATTAACCGTAACAGGCAACAAGTGGGAGAAATACACACTGATACTGAAGGCCAACTATACCGACGCTCATTCAAGATTGAGGGTGCTGCTTCCCGACAAAGGCACATCGGTCGACATGGACCACATTTCTTTATTTCCCGTTGATACTTGGAAAAATCGTGAAAACGGATTGCGTGCCGACTTGGCTCAAGCCATATACGACCTCAACCCTGGAGTATTTCGTTTCCCCGGAGGTTGCATAATCGAAGGCAATAGCCTCGCAACACGCTATCAATGGAAAAATTCTGTAGGACCGGTGGAAAATCGTCCTTTGAATGAAAATCGTTGGAACTATACTTTCAAGCACAGGGCGTTCCCCGATTACTTCCAATCGCTTGGATTGGGATTCTTTGAATACTTCCTCTTCAGTGAAGACATAGGAGCCGAACCACTTCCCGTCGTCAGCTGCGGCTTGTCGTGCCAATATGAAAGCAATGAAGTCGTGCCACTCGACGAACTTGAGCCTTATATTCAAGACGCCCTCGACCTAATCGAGTTTGCAAATGGCGACACCACGACTGTGTGGGGAAAAGTTCGAGCCCAAATGGGACATCCGGAACCGTTCAACTTGAAAATGATTGGCGTCGGCAACGAACAATGGAACAAAGTTTATGTTGAACGCCTTGAAATGTTCACAAAGGCCATTAGGGAGAAATACCCCGACATTAAAATTGTCGGCTCATCAGGTCCTGAAGCCGATGGAGAAAAATTCGACTACTTGTGGCCTGAGATGAAACGAGTAGGCGTCGACCTTGTCGATGAGCATTATTATAAAGAACCTAATTGGTTCCTTGCGAATGCAGGCCGATATGACAGCTATGACAGGAAAGGACCTAAAGTTTTTGCAGGGGAATATGCATCACACGACCATTCGGCCAACAAGCACAACAATTGGCGCGCAGCACTGTCGGAAGCAGCGTTCATGACCGGGCTTGAAAGGAATGCCGATGTCGTACTTATGGCTACTTATGCACCATTGCTTGCTCATTTCGACGCATGGCAATGGAATCCCGACATGATATGGTTTGACAACATGCAATTGATGCGAACTCCGAGCTATTATGTTCAACAAATGTATGGAATGAATGCCGGTACCGATGTCCTTCCGCTCTTGATGGACGGAAAGCCTGTAACCGGACAAGAAAACCTATATGCAACTGCGGCACTGGACAGCAATACCGGAGAAATAATCTTGAAGATTGTAAACACCGGTGACAAGAATGCCGAAGTAAACATCAATTTTAACGGACTTGCGAAAAAAAGCAAAATAGTTTCGGGATATTGCACTTATCTGCAAAACGATAGTCTGATTGCTGAAAATTCCCTTGGGAACGAGACAATCATTCCTCGCACAAGACCGATAAAAGTTAGCGACAAGGAAATTGCATTGGATCTTCAACCATATTCATTTGGTGTTTATCGCCTGCAAGTGAGCAAAAAATAATCCAAACTCATATACAAAAATAAGGATTAAGACCTCTTCACCGTCTTAATCCTTATTTTTTATCGTTTTATCAAACTTATTTCAAAGAGTGGGCTTGACAGGCTTTATCAAGCCTTTTTCATCAAATTCCATCTTGTCGATGCACACTTCACGGTGCACACCCGGAGCGTCATTAAGATAATGCTTGTTTATGCGATGATAAACGACACGCCACTCATCAACACCTGGCAACTTTACTACCGAGCAATGTCCCGTTCCGTAGATTTCTTGTTCTGGACTCTGAATAAGCATGACAGGTTTCTTGGCGACTTTTAAATCTCCCAACGGAGACTTCGATGTTCCATAGGCAATGTGATAATTTGGAGAACCTGTATCATCTACCGACCACAAGAAATAATACTTCCCGTCGCGATAAAACACATATGGAGCTTCGCGATAAGCATAATCATCAAGAGTTCCGCCCTTAGGAGTCAACACCTTTATGGTATTTTCCTTTATCGACAACATGTCATCCGACAATTCGGCACCTGCCATATATCCGTTACCCCAGTACAAATACGACTTGTTGCTCACGGGGTCGGTAAACACATCCACATCTATAAGCTGGCCACCATTGACACCGGCCGGAGCCTCGGTCAACATGGGATGACCAATGTCGGTAAACGGACCGGCAGGCGAATCACCGACAGCCACTCCTATCACCTTGCCTCCGCCGGCCTTGGGCTGTGCACTGTAATAGAAATAATATTTATACTTTCCGTCTATCAATTTTTCTTCTATGCATGGAGCCCAAGCATTACCCGAAGCCCAACTGCCCGGATTGGCTGTAACGTCGAGCACTACTCCTTCGTAAACCCAGTTTTTCAAATCGGCCGAAGAATATGCCGTAAAATAATATCCTCCCCATCCCGGGAATCCGTCGGTCGTGGAATATATGTAATATCGTCCCGTGTTTTCTGAATACAGCACTTCGGGATCGGCATGGAAACCTTCAAGTACAGGATTGGATGGCAATTGTCCCAACTCGGCCGGAGTTCCCCAACGACCTGTAATACGGAGCAATTCATCACGGGTAATTGGTATGACAGTACCATGACGCGGATGGAAGTTCATTTGCACCTTGTGGTCAATGACCTTGAAATTCTGCAAATCGGTTGACTCGGTAAATTGATATCCGCCTTTAATGTAAACGTCATACATCAATATGTATTTGTCTTCACCTATGAGCTTGAAAGTTCCGGCACCTTCAACGGCTTCAGTGGTTTGTTGCTTGTAATCGGGATATTCCGTCCAATTGCCCGAAGTCAACGACTTGGTGGTAGCAACCTTGATGCCGTTTCCATGCCCTTCAGTCTTATAAAACAAATAATACATTCCATCCTTATACACGATGTCTCCATCAATGCACGACTTCTTGTCTTTAGGAATGAACAATGGCATTGGAGTACCTGTAATATCGGTAAACGACTCATTTGCGTAAGCATAATATATCACATCGGGGCCATCGCCATATTTCATGGACCAATATACCATATATTTTCCGACTTCGGAATCATACACCGTCTGCGGAGCCCACACGCGTTTCAATTTTTCCTGGCCCTCAAAACGTTTTTGCATGTTAATCACCGAATACGACCAATTGACCAAATCGGTAGATTTGAGCATGACCATTGCCCTGTTTGAATCCCAACCGTTATCCGACACCATGTCGGTGGCAACCATGTAAAAAGTTTTCCCGTCTTGGCACCTTAGGATGTGAGGGTCACGCACACCGCCTGTCGAACTTATAACCTTGGAATCTATCACTGGTTTGTTCCCGTTAAGTGCATAATAGGAATAACCGTCCATGCTGACAGCATAGCATATAGCCTCTTCCGTTATGTGGTTCCCCTTGAAATAAACAAACAGATATCCCACATAGTCTTTTTCAACCGACATGTCGGTCGCGCCGAATGCTGCAAATTGCATTGACAGCATCAACAATAACATAAGTGTCAATCGCTTCATGAAAAGATATTTTTTAGGTTTATTGTTAATAATATATACTTTGTTTTAAACAAGATGGCAAATTCAGCCTTTAAAGAAATATCTACCACGCTTGCGCGTGATATCACCATATTGTATGGCTCTTACAGGACAATGATGTATGCATCCAAGGCACATGGCACAATTCCCGTTCCACAGTGGATGCCCGTCCTCATCAAGCGAGACATTCTTCATCGGGCATACCTTAACACACAAGCCACACGACGTGCACACATCTTTGTCTACCGTAAATCGGCGGTCGCTCATGAGATAAGCAGTGAAAAGCGGCCTTATCACGCGTGATTTTATCCACTTGCAGCTTCCTTCAACCACATCGGTCACATGAGCCTTTGTCGAAATGGCTTTTGCCACTTCCTCCACGCGAATTTTGGCTCGTTCCTGTTTCTCTCGTTCAACATCCTTGGAATCGACATCAAATCCGGGTAGCAAGATGTAATTGTTTGGCATTTGGATGGAAAAAGTACCATTGCCGTCGACATATCCCAAAGCCTTACGCCAAATATTAGCAGTAAGTCCAATGTCATCGCCGCACACGGCCACCATGTAACAATATGTTTTGCCTTTCACATAGCCATCGACATGCCACTTTGAAATAAAATCGAGAACTACCGGTGGCGGTCCCCATGAATATACTGGGAACACCCATCCTATACTCTCTTCAGTAGCCAATTCGTAACGGAACTTTCCCAAACGAATCGCTTCCCCGATTTCGACAAGATGCTCGCCGAGAATAGATGCAAGCCTTCCTGCCACCCACTTGCTGTTGCCTGTTCCCGAAAAATAATATATCATATCACTTCCTCAATTTCACCAGTGTGGCACCGAAACCATATTCGCGGAAGCTGGCATCTTGTGCCTCGCAATTAGGATATTTGCGTTTAAGTTCGTCAAGAATGGCTTTTCGCAACACGCCTTCTCCTTTGCCATGGATAAACACGACCCTTGCACCCGGAATATTGATGTTCTCTTCCATTACCTGCCTGAACTTGTCGAGCTGCACTTCAAGCATGTCATGATTAGACAATCCTGCCGTGGAATCAAGCAATTCATGTATGTGCAAGTCGCATTCTATTATTTCGTTGCCATGCTTCTTTTCTTGTTTCTTCACAGGTTGCTTTTTTTGCCTGTCGGCATGCTTCTTCTCCCGCATTGCTCGTTCAAGTTCGGCACTATCGACAACCATCATCCTTGCCGGAACGTCATTGCGTACTATGTCAAGAGCTATTACAGGAGAATCAAAATATTGATTGTCATGATAGCAATGCAATTTGAAAAATTTAGTTGCGTCAAGCCTGTGCTCCACAAAGGCGGGATTCTTCAACCTGAATTCCTTGCCATCTTTGAAAGCCATGTACTGAACAGCCACATGCGACATGTCTTTTAATTGTGAAGACTCAAACTCTTCAAGCAGTACCTGTATGTTTGGTTCCACTATGCCATGGAAACGAGTTTCCCACATGCCGGTAGCATTGTCTCCTCGTGTCATGTAAGAAAAATATAAATAATAATTGCTATCGTTCACAAGATAAGCATAGAACGATGTCGTATTGAGATGTTTCAATTCCTTTGGTTCATAAGCCAATGTCACATTCAAGACATCTCCATCCTCGGTCTCTTCAAACTCAACCTTTTGCGGCTGAGGCTTAGGAGCTTCCTTGCTTGGAGACGGAACCATAGGGCGGTCATAGGCCGTCATCTTAGGTTTGGCCTCGTCAACCACTACACATTCTCGCAACAACATGGGCTGCTCAAATCCGTCACTGTCTTCGACATAAGCCATGTTCCCTTCTATGCGCACTATGCGACCTCCCCCTATCGAATTAAGGAATCGCACCACGTCATTCACTTTAGCCATATATCTATCATTTTTTATATTTACAAATGTACTTCAAAATTCCGTAAACTTGAAACATCACGCATGTCTCATGCAATTAATCATCGCGCGAACAACCTACTTAACATTAAATGTAGTAACTTTGCACGGCCGTTTACCGGCATGATGACAAAAAGAATTATTAAGCACATGGTGGATTCTGAACAAATACGCAACATTCGCATTGAAGACTTCAACTATCCTCTCCCCGACGAGAGGATTGCCAAATTCCCTCTGAAAGAGCGTGAACAGTGCAAATTACTTTACTACAAAGACAAAAAAATAGAGGAATACCATTTTTACGATATCCCTGCATTATTGCCGTCAGGCTCCATGCTTGTCTACAACAACACAAGAGTCATCAATGCACGTTTGCGTTTCAGAAAAGCCAACCATGGGGCACTCATCGAAATATTCTGCCTTGAACCTGTGGCTCCGCGTGACTACGCCCAGATTTTTGCATCAACAGGCAATTGCACATGGTCATGCTTCGTCGGCAATGCCAAGCGATGGAAAAGCGAACCATTGCAACAAGAAATCAATATACACGGAGAAACGGTGACACTCACGGCTTCTCGCGGATTGCAGCACGGCAATGCTTTTGATGTCACATTCTCTTGGGACAATGCAAATATAACATTTGCATCGCTTCTTGAAGCCATTGGTGAAATTCCAATTCCGCCATACTTGAATCGCTCGTCGCAAAGCAGCGACAAAACCGATTACCAAACCGTCTATTCGCATATCGACGGAAGCGTGGCGGCTCCAACTGCCGGGCTTCATTTCACCGATAATGTCCTTGCGGAATGTGACAAGCTCGGCATAATCCGGCGAGAATTGACGCTGCATGTAGGAGCCGGAACTTTTCAGCCGGTAAAATCTGAGACAATAGGCGGACATGACATGCACACCGAGTTCATTTCCGTTCCTCGCTCCCTGCTTGTAGACTTGATTAATTTCAACAATCCTGTGATTGCCGTCGGCACGACTTCGGTACGCACCTTGGAAAGCCTGTATTACATTGGTCTCGTGCTTCTTAACAACCCCGACGCCGATGAAAAGGAATTGTGCATAGGTCAATGGATGCCTTATGAGACATCGTCCGAGAATATTTCAACTCGTGAGGCATTGCAAGCCATTGTCGATTATCTCGACCGTCATGGCATGGAAAACTACATAGGCAGCACTCAAATAATGATAGCTCCGGGATTCCGTTTCCATGTAATCAACGGAATGATTACTAATTTCCATCAGCCACAATCCACATTGCTCCTGCTTGTATCAGCATTTGTCGATGGCAATTGGCAATCAATCTACGAATACGCCCTTGCTCACGATTTCCGCTTCCTAAGCTATGGCGATGCTTCACTGCTGATGCGTTGATCATTTGGCATGTGGCACCGGCAACATGCGCGACAACATGCGCCGTGACTCCTTGAGCATTCTCGTCAATAAGCTGCCATGCTTCGCAACCCGAGGTTCATGGATGCGTTTCTCCAGCTTCTTCACATCGGCATTCGCATTCACGGCAAGAATCTCATCGACTACTGCCGCAGCTTCTTCGGTTCTATTTTCCGACAAAAAATAACGGGCAAGTGCCACGGCATTGTCCTCATATTTCTCAAGCAATATTTTCAGCACGTCATCGCGAGAAGTCGTGGAGAAATAGCCTATCAACTTATTGCGTACCGCCATTGCCATGCGATACTGCTTTTCGGCTCCCGACCGGCTCCAAAGAGCTTTTCCATGCTTCCTGTACACGGCCATGCATCGATTCATGTAATAAATTCCGCCATATTGGGCATTCAACATGTGTATGGCATAGTCATAAGTAGCCACATCAAAAATCCATTCGGGCAATTCGCCAAACAATCCGCGACGGAATACAGCCGAAACGTTTGATATGAAATTTACCCTTGCAAGGTCAAGTATGTCATTCACACTCTTTTGTCCTCCATTGCTCAAGCTCATGCTGCGGTCTTCTTGATAATAATTCACCACGCGATGCACGCAAGTTGTAAATTCCGGATGGCTGTCAAGGAATTGCACCTGGCGACGCAGCTTTGACTTATCAATCCAATAATCGTCACCCTCGCATATTGCCATGTACTCACCACAACATTTGTTATAAGTCCTAACGAAATTCTTCAACAATCCTTCATTAGTGGCATTTTCATATATCTTGATTTTATCGGGATACATCTCCTGCCATCTCCTGCATGCCGCCACCGTGCCATCGCTGCTGCAATCATCCCCTATCACCAGTTCAAGGTCGAATGGTGCATCCTGATGCATTACTCCGCGAATCGCCTCGTCCACATATTGTTCTTGGTTAAACGTGAGCATTAAAACACTCACTTTTATACTTTCACCCATACGCTGCCTTATTAAATCTGCGGTTTTAAATATTTGTCACCTATTCCTATGCCGAAAAGCGCAAAATCATAGACTACAGGATCTTCGGGACGCATCTTGCGCAATATAGAGGTGAGTTCCATTACCGTGCGTTTGTCATTTGCCTTGCGAGTAACCAAGCCAAGAGCTCGTGCCGTATCTCCCACATGCACATCAAGAGGGACATACAGTTGCGAAGGCCTTATTGCATCCCACACTCCCATGTCCACTATGCCGTCATTCCTGACAAGCCAACGCAAAGCCATGTTTACGCGCTTCAAAGCTGTGTTGGCAAGCTGCGTGGGAAGACATTGCGAATCGGTTTTGCCTGCATTGACCGCCTTAAATTCTTCCTGCATCAGTTCCACAAGCCGCCACGACGGAGTTTCATCATTTCCGACACCATTTTTAACAGCAAAATCATTCAAAGAACCATATTTTTCAAATATTGCCTTGAAGCCGCGCAACATATACTTGAAATTCCGCGCAAAAAACGTGCGATGTATGTTCATTTCGTCAGGTAGTTCCTCATATGCTCCATCTTTCACATAGTCTGCCGGATTATTATCCATAATCGCGAGCATTTTATTGCAATTATTACATATCATCTTGCGATTACCCCAAGCTATGGTTGCCGACAAGAACGAAACAAGCTCTATGTCCTGCAATTTTTCAAAGCGTCTTGGGAATTGTACAGGATCATTGGCAATAAAATCGATATTATTTATTCGCTCGGCTTCCCTGTTGAGAAAATCCTTCAGATTGTCAAAATCATCTTCATGCAAGTCAATCATCTTCCAAACATCTTTTTTTAAACAGTCGCGGCATCTTTGCTTTCAATCTTCGGTACCCGTCCACGCCTAAAATGGCAAGACCTCCATACTGAGCGGTTTTTGCAAGTCCGAAAAACACGACCCACAGCACGCCTTTCCATCCGGCTTCGATGGGTAAAAGGAACTGCACGGCCGATAATACATAAAACGGAATACAACATGACAACACTATCACTCCTGTTCGGAATGACAATCCGGCAAGCCACTGTTTCAACATCCGCATAACTTCATTCATGAAGGCAAAGTTAATAATTCCATGCGTAATAACCTCACAAACCAGCCACACCTGTTGCTTTCACGACAAAACGACATGCCGGCATACACAATAAAGGCACACATTTGAGCGTTATCATTTATAACTGTGCAAGTTGCATGACGGCCATGTCATGCATTCTCGCAATCTCATTGAAAATGAAAAATATTCTATTCATCATAATAGTTACAATAAGCGCAATCGCCTTGCATTCTTGCCGTGGAGCCAAATTGAGCGTCGCCGACGAGCAATATCAACGAGGCGAATACTTCGATGCTGCCAATACATACCGCAAAGTTTACAACAAGCTGAAATCCCGCGAGCAACGTCCATTGAGAGGAAGAGTAGCTTTCCAAATGGGTGAATGCTATCGTCGGCTTAACATGGCCGCAAGGGCCTCGGCTGCCTACCAAAACGCCTTGAGATATGAATACCCCGATAGCATGGCATACTTCTATCTTGCACATTCACAGCAATTTGAAGGCAAGTATGCCCTTGCCTTACAAAACTATGAGAAATTCCTCAGTTTTGTTCCTAATGATAGTCTTTCATTAATAGGAATCGAAGGATGCCGACTTGCTTTGCAATGGAAAGAGGAGCCTACGCGATACATCGTTAAAAACGCAAGGCTGCTCAATTCTCGACGTGCCGATTTCTGCCCAATGTTCCTTGACGGAAACTTCGACCAATTATACTTCACTTCATCATCCGAAGATGCCACAGGCGACAAGAAAAGTGAAATTACAGGAACGAAAAAAAGCGACATTTTCGTCTCTCGCAAAGACGAAGCCGGGAATTGGCAACGCCCTGAACCTGCCGAAGGGGAATTGAACACTGAATTTGACGAAGGAATAACTACCTTCACTCCCGATGGCACAACTATGTACTTTGCCAAGGCTCGACGAGAGCCCAACGCAGGGACTTCGGTGGAAATATATTCATCTCAACGCTCCGATGCGCAATGGAGTGCAGGAGTAAAATATGAAATCACGGCCGACACGCTCTCGGTTTATGGCGACCCGGCCGTGTCGACCGATGGCAACTACCTATACTTCAGCAGCGACATGCCAGGTGGCATGGGTGGGCTCGACATCTGGAGAGTGAACCTGAAAGAAAGCGTCGGGACTCTTGAAAATCTCGGTGCACCAATCAATACCGAAGGGAATGAACGATTCCCGTATTGGCGAACCGACAGCATAATGTACTTTGCCTCGGATGGACACCCGGGAATGGGCGGCCTCGACTTATTCAAAGCGACAATGACTCCCGACGGAGGATGGGTAATCGAAAATATGAAATCGCCAATAAATTCTTATGCCGACGACTTCGGCATAACATTCGGCGAAGGTGAATCGGGATTTTTCAGTTCCAATCGCGGAGATGCTCGCGGATATGACCATATTTACAGTTTCGTCAAGCCCGAACTTAAAATAACCATAACCGGCTACGTCCTTGACAAAGATGAAGAACCGGTGCCTGATGCCACGATAAGAATCGTGGGCAATGACGGTTCAAACCAAAAAGCGATAGGCAAGCCCGACGGCTCGTTTGAATTCAACCTTGAACGTGGCGTGAGATATGTGATGCTGGCAGGAGCAAAAAACTACTTGAACGTGAAACAAGAATTCGTCAGCGACATTGCCGAAGAGGATGCCGAATACTATGTGGAATTCTTCCTCCCGGCAATCAACAAGCCTCAAGTCGTGGAAAATATTTTCTATGACTATGACAAAGCTACTTTACGACCCGAATCGAAAGCTGCACTCGACGAACTCATAACAATACTAAACGACAATCCCAACGTAACCATAGAAATGGCTTCGCACACCGACCGCTGGGGTTCCAATGCCTATAACGACGACTTGTCATTGCGTCGTGCCAAATCGGTAGTAGACTATCTTGTTGCAGGTGGCATTGACATGGCAAGACTGCAACCTCATGGATACGGGGAAACTCGTCCAAAAAAAGTAACCAAACGGATCGCCCGTTTATATCCTCAATTCAAGGAAGGGGACGTCTTGACCGAAGAGTTTATCAAAAATTTGTCGCCTGAAGACCAAGCCGCTGCCGACCAAATAAACCGACGCACCGAGTTCCAAGTCTTATCCACGACATATCAGGTCTACTGACTCGATGAAGAGGTTGGGATAATTATTTCAGAGACATTACACTCAATGGGATAGGTCAACAACAATTCTCCCGGTGACATTCGGCGATAATTGTCACAATTCCAATCTGACACTTGCACTCGACCCCGTGCCACCGAATAACATGCATTGTTGGCAGGAATCATGCCATCAATGAACATTACGTCAAAACAGGCTTCCGCATGTCTTGATGCATACAATTCAAGGTATCGTTCCACATTCACTATCCTGTATAATGCAATATTGAGATTCGTGTCATCATTGTCAAAGCTCAATCCATCGCTACCCGACACTCGCACAGGAGTTTCGGACAATGCAGCAAATCCCATCGTTGCATACCATGACCTCAACGATTCCTCCTCGGCTATCAACATGGCAAATATATCACCATGTTGATTCATGCACTTCATTGCACCTGAAATCATGCCACGCGCTATGCCACTACCTCGATAATGCGGCACAGTGACGACCCCGAAAATGTAACTCGCTGTAAAATCCCCCGTATCGAACCTGTGATAATGCAAGAAAGCGACTACTTCGCCTTGCTTGCAAATGACTATGCGATTGTCATCTGCATCATAGTTTTCAAGGTATCTGTCCACATAATCGGCATCATCGCCAAATGTCTCTTGCCATATCGCTGACATGGCCTTGCGCAGCCGTGTCACGGAAGAGCCAGTATCCATGGCTTTTCAATAGGAATCTTCATCTTAACCTTGGCGCGGACATTTTTCAGAAATTCTGCCGCTTCGACCGATGTGTCAAAACCATGAGCTACCACAAAATACATGCGCTCGCCATTCATGACCACATAAGCCGGCTGGCCTTCTTTCTTCAACCGGTCGCGAAACGACCGGGCATTGAACAATTGCTTGTACTCGCCCACGACGACTCCAAAAGGTTTCATCACAGCCGACTTGTCATCAACAATGTTCACCCTGTCGGTAATAAGACGTAACGAGTCACCCGCAATAACTGCCGTATTGCTTTTTTTCTCTGTTTCGATACGGGCAGTCGTTTCTGCGCTCACTCCATCATTCATCGCAGCCTTCGCCTTTTCGTATGCCATGCGATAATTCGACTCACTCGATTTACAAGATGTCGCTAATAACATGATACACGCAAACACGAGAATTGACAAATATTTCTTCATTTTACTACAATTACATTTTTAATTCAGAAATCAACCTAATTCCACGACCTCGCAATCGGTAATAGTTCCATTATCAAGAGTCAGAATGATAAGAGTTCTCACCGTCTGCCAACCTTGTCGGCCTGCCGCCCCGGGATTGACATGCAGAAGTCCGAGATATTTGTCATTCATGACTTTCAAGATATGGGAGTGTCCGCTTATGAATAATTGCGGTTTCTCTTGAAGTATCAATGCCTTCACTCCCGGAGCATACCGACCTGGATATCCCCCAATATGCGTCATCAGCACTTTTACTCCCTCAACGGTGAATATTTCCACCTCCTTGAATCGGCGGCGCAACATTCCCCCGTCAATATTGCCACACACGGCTCGCACAGGGGCAATTGCCGACAATCGGTCGATCAAGTCCTCACTGCCAATGTCGCCGGCATGCCATATTTCATCGCAATCCTTGAAATACTGCACATAACGGTCATCCCACCACCCGTGAGTATCCGACAATATTCCAATCCGTTTCATCAACAATTCCGTTTGCCGGTTATTTTGAGAATTCCATCATCCGGCTCAAGTATTTGCCTATGATGTCAAATTCTATATTAACTACCGACCCTGGTTTTATGTCATGGAAATTAGTGTGTTCAAATGTGTACGGAATAATGGCTACTTGGAAAGAATCTTTTTGAGAATTGCACACCGTGAGACTAACCCCGTTGACCGACACACTTCCTTTCTCGACAGTGACATATCCTTTCCGAGCCATTTCAGGATTAATTTCATAACGGAACGTGTAATAGTGAGAACCCTCTACTTCTTCCACTTTCTCGCAAACTGCGGTCTGGTCCACATGTCCTTGCACGATATGCCCGTCAAGTCGGCCGTTCATGGGCATGCAACGCTCCACATTCACGGCATCACCTTCTTTCAATAGCCCCAAATTACTCCGATTAAGAGTTTCTTGTATGGCGGTCACAGTATAACATCCTTCTTTTGGAAAATCAACCACAGTAAGGCAAACACCATTATGTGCCACACTTTGGTCTATTTTCAATTCATTTGTAAAACTGCATGATAACGTTATATGCAAATTACCTCCCTCTTTTACAAGCTTCTCTACCCGGGCAGATTCTTCTACTATTCCTGAAAACATAATTCTGGTGTATATGGTTATTTATTTACAAACTTAATCATAAATCCACATATATCCAATTCCATATTTCCTCGATTCTATAAATACCAAAATCCTCCAATCACAATTTTTACCGAGATGCGTCATAGCAATCCAACAAAAACATCGTTGTTGTTCAAGCCTCATTATTTGTTTCGCATTTATTTACATCTCTCCTAAACATCCCATATTCAAATCAGCACATCCAAACAACTATCTACCAAGCAATTAACCAACTTCATATAAAAACGACCTCTTTCTTGCTCACAGTCATTTTATGGTATTTTTGCAATTAAAATACCAATTATTAGGGATTGTTAAGACATTTCGAGTGGCTTTAACTTTGCGGTGTAAAAATAAAAGGAATTTATGAAAAATTTAACATGTGCGACACTGCTTGCAATACTGACTTCTTTAGGCAACATCCAAGCAGCAGAAAATAAAGCCGATAACGAGACAAAAATGGCTGAACAGAATCCACAAGCCTCCGAAATGCCGGGTGACGGATTTGAAAAATTTCGTTTCGGAGGTTATGGAGAAATCTTGTTTCAGCATTTTGATTACGGTCCATACCGCCTTAGTGGTTCCGGATTTGGTTCCCCATCCGACAGCCGTTCTCAAATTTCGTTACCCCGATTTGTCCTTGCTTTCGACTATAAGTTCAATTCTTCTTGGGTATTAGGAGCCGAAATAGAATTTGAATATGGAGGGACAGGAGCAGGCATTGAAGCCGAGTATGGAGAAGGCGTGGAATATGAATATGAATTTGAAAAAGGAGGGGAAGTTGCCCTTGAGCAATTTCACATCACAAAGATATTCAGCCGCGCATTCTCAATTCGCGCAGGGCACATGATAGTTCCAGTTGGAATAACAAATTCTCATCACGAACCGATTAATTTCTTCGGAACGACACGACCCGAAGGAGAAAGTACAATCATCCCATGCACATGGCACGAAACTGGTCTTGCCATCCTTGGACAAGCCGGAGACTTTACCTATCAAGGGATGGTAGTAACCGGACTTGATCCTTATGGGTTCAGCTCGGAGAACTGGATTCAGGGTGGACGACAAGCCAAGTTCGAGATTCAACAAATGACAAATCCGGCCTATGCTGCACGGCTTGAATATACCGGGGTAAAAGGGACAAGATTCGGAATATCCGGGTACTATGCACCAAAGACCCGTGCCAACGCGACAAATCCAAACACGACCAAGAATTTCAAAGGCTCCATCGCAATCGCTTCGGCCGATGCCCAATATAAAAATTATGGCGTAACCGCAAGAGCCAACGTGTTATATGGATACGTTGGTGATGCTGCTGAGATAAACAAGTTGCGTCCCAATACAAACACTGGTTATCCAAACACCCCGGTTGCAAAAAATGCCGTAAGCTACTTTGTTGAAGCAGGTTACAACGTAGGCCGGCACATCAGTCCGAAATTGAATTTAACCCCTTTTGTCCGTTATGAGGCCTACAATACAATGGCCAATGAACAAACCGGGACAGTTGCCGCCGACAAGCGTTTCAATGTAGACTTATTTACCGCCGGATTAAATTACTATCCCTTGCCAAATCTCGTGATAAAAGCCGACTATACCCACCGCCGCATTGATCGCGGAAATTTCAACGATGAAAACACCATCTCGATAGCAGTAGCCTATGTGGGGTGGTTCCTATCCAAGTGACACAAAAAATAACAAACATACAATAACTAAATTTAAGCAATCAAAAAATGGAAATAGTCAAAAAATCGACTTTGGCTGCCATGACTTGCGCAGCAATAGTAGCTTTATCAGCATGCAACAACAATGACGAGCCGACTCCCGGAGGCTCAGGCGAAAACACCATCCAAGCCACGACATCCAACTACTTCGGTTACTCACGAGTAGTTGCCAATGTGCTCGGCAACGATGCATTGCATGTGTATGCACTATGGATGGGTAATGATAACCTTGATGCCACCGATGCTCAGAAGGTTGCCGACCTCGAATTGCCGGCAATAACCGACGCTGGTTATGCTGCACGATTCAAGAGCCATGCTACAGGCGACCAAGTATATGGAAGTGAGCTGGCTTGCCTTTATGCCATAGTTGACGGCTCCATCGATATTGCCACCGAAGTTGCCGACGCAAAAATGGGTGAGCCTTATAACGCAGGTGACGTATATGGCGTAGAATCTTGGTACAGCTTCAACAGCTACACCGACTATGACGACAATATCGAGTCTATCGAAAACAGTTTCATGGGTGGACCTGAAGCCTCACGCGACGAAGCAAATAGTTTTTACACTTATTGCATCAATAAAGGAGGCTCGCTCGCTTCGGCTGCCGAAGCTGTAAAAACAGCTATTGCCAACTCCCACGAGGCCCTTGACCAAGCCGCAGCCAAAGGATGCTTCCGCGACGCAGTTCTTGCAAAAGCTCAAGGAACCAGCAGTGCCGAAGTTGAAAATGCAATTGAAGTAATAGGTGGCTTGTCGACAGCTCTCGACAACCTGCGCACCGCGCTCAGTTCTGTTGAAATCGGGGCCGACGCCCAACCGGTAATAGACAACTATGTCGATGTCACTGTCCTTCCCACATATCAAAACCTAAAAGAAGAAACATTGGTGCTTCAACAGGCTGTGGAAAATTTCATCCAATCGCCCACGCAAGCCAACCTTGATGCTGCTTGCCAGCAATGGAAAGTCACTCGCGTGCCATGGGAATTAAGCGAAGCCTTCCTTTTCGGCCCGGTAGCCGACCAGTCAATAGACCCGCACCTCGATTCTTGGCCTCTAAGCCAAACCAACATCATCGCAATTCTTCGAGGCAATTTCAACTGGGACGAGGAAGATGGAAACTCGATGGGTGCAAACACTCTCGGATTCCACACACTTGAATTCCTATTATTTGAAAACGGAGCTCCTCGAAAAGTATCCGATTTCATTAATGGCGAAACGGTTACCATAAACTTCTGACGAAGCCGGGCACCATTGACATGTAACGAAAATAAATCATGAACAAACGGAAAAATAATATGCACTCAAGCACAAGGAACAGGTCTGTCAATCAGACTTGTTTCTTGTACTTGATTCCAATCGCAATTTTAACATTGACCGCATGCGAGCCGACAAATATCGCCGAAAACGAAGTCATAAATACTTTTACCGGTGAAATCGCAAAGTACGACGAACTATCGGCCGGCACAGCGACAATATTCAGTACCACCAAGTTTGCCTACGATACCGAAGCACCATGGGTGACCGGTGACCTGTATTCGCGATTCCTGCAAGGCGACTTGCTATATGATGACCGGCGCATTCCCGAAGTCGACGGCTTCGATGTGGGAGGATTAGGCCCTGTTTATGCAGGTTTCTCCTGTGGCAGTTGCCACAACAATGCAGGACGCACGGCATCGACGCTATGGAGTGAAGGAGGAAGCGGAAGCAATGGGTTCTCGTCTTGTCTCATATACATTACTCGCAAAGATGGTGGATTCATGCGCAATTATGGCCGCGTGTTGCACGACCAAAGTGCGATAATCGGAGTAAAACCCGAAGGAAAATTAAAAGTAAATTACACTTATGAATCTTTCACATTTCCCGATGGCGAACCTTACGAACTGGCTACGCCGCATTACAGCATCACTGAGTGGTATGCCGATTCTTTAAAGCCTGAGGACCTTGTCATATCGGTACGCATACCGCTCCGACATGTAGGCATGGGCCAAATGATGAGCATTGATCAAGAAGAACTGAAGCGACTCGCCTTACAAAGCAATTATCCTGAATATGGAATAAGCGGACGTATTAACTACGTCACAGAACGCGGTATTAAACAAATCGGCATATCTGGCAATAAAGCCCAGCATGCCGACTTGACGGTGGAATTAGGATTTTCTTCCGACCTCGGCGTTACCAACGACCGATATCCTGAAGAGGTCTCTCAAAACCAAGACCAATACAATCAGATATTTCCCAATGGCAATCATGGCATACAAGTTTCCACCGAAGACATGGAACTCGTAGACCTGTACATGCATACTCTCGGTGTTCCTGCACCTCGCAATGTCGATGACCCTGAAGTCTTGAGGGGAAAAGAAAAATTTTATGAAGCAAAGTGCCATCTATGCCACACGCCGACACTGCACACTCGCTCATCAAGAGTGGCTTTGCTCAACGGCACAGAATTACCGTGGCTCAGTGGTCAAGTAATCCATCCCTACAGTGATTATCTGCTGCACGACATGGGAGCCGGATTAAATGACGATTATCCGTCGGGGACGGCAGCAGGTTATGAATGGCGCACCACTCCTTTGTGGGGCATCGGCCTGCAAGAGGCGGTAAACGGGCACACCGAATTTCTTCATGACGGGCGTGCACGCAATCTCATCGAAGCTATCATGTGGCATGGAGGAGAAGCTGCTGCATCGCGCGAGTTGTTCAGCCGCATGAGCAAAGAAGACCGAGATGCAGTCATAACTTTCCTGCAAAGCCTGTGACTTCTCTTTTGTTATACATT
Source organism: uncultured Muribaculaceae bacterium (assembly GCA_944321705.1). Lineage (GTDB taxonomy): Bacteria > Bacteroidota > Bacteroidia > Bacteroidales > Muribaculaceae > Avimuribaculum. Next base: position 45,954 of record CALUMG010000008.1, read on the forward strand.
TCTATCGTTACATTTCAATTTTAACACAATTCAACATGAATCTTTATACTAAAGCAATTACCATAATCACGGTTGCCGCGGCATTTGCATTCAACCAGCACATGCAAGCACAAACAACCGATATAGATGACAAATATGTCGAAAGCGACGTGGTTCCGCTCGCCGGCAAAAAAGGATTTTCGTTCAGCACCAAAGCAGGCGATTTCCTCTTCAAGCCATACGCGTTGATCCAAGCCACTGGCAATTTCAATTACTACGACGATGAAGGCTTGAATCTTGCCGAAGTTGACAATGTTGCAAACAGCGGATTTGCCATACCTAACGCCATTATCGGTTTCAGTGGAAAAGCTTTTGGAATAGTAACTTTCAATTTCGCACTCAATGCGGCAAAAAGTGGAGGAGAATTGTTGCAACAAGCTTGGTTTGATGTGAATTTTAAAGAAAGCTTGCGCTTGCGTGCCGGTAAATTCAAGACTCCTTTCCAGCATGGATATTTGACAACTCTCGGACAAACACTGTTTCCGGCACTGCCATCGTCAATGACTACGCCGGTGCGCACCAACTTGAGCTTGGATGCCGTGCAACCAAGCATTTACACAGGATTTGACATAGGAGTGCAACTACATGGAACAATCAAAAACAGATACGGATATGAAGTGGGTATATTCAACGGTTCGGGCATCGGTGTCAATACGGCAACCGTGGGAACAAGCGATGACCACCGATGGCTGCCTTCTTTGCTATATGCCGCACGATTATCCTACATGCCTAAAGGGGAAATGCCTACCCACCAAGGTGATCCGGGAGACTTGCATAACGACAAAATGATTCTTGCATTGTCGGGCAGCTTGAAAGTGGAAGGGAACAGCGAAAGTTCAAACGACTTTCGTGGCGGAGTGGAATTTGCATGGATCAAAGACCGCCTTTACCTTGCTGCCGAAGCTTATCTGCTGAACATGCAATGGACAAAGCGAATGCAACGCAGCGGCTCATTCACTTCATGGGGTGCTTATGCCCAAGCCGGATATTTCATTACCGATAAGTTCCAACTTGCAGGCCGATATGACTTTTTCGACCGTAACGGTGTAGATGTTGCAGGATTCTTGAACATGCCTGCCGTAGGATTCAATTATTTCTTTGTCAATTGCAATCTTAAATTGCAAGCCATGTACCAATACATAGGCAAATGGGGGCATGATACCCAACTTGAACGTGACAATGACGACATGGGAATGGCTTATCACAGTGCAACCGTAATGTTGCAATACACATTTTAGCCGTTACTGTCATTACAATAGGAAAACCTTACAACTTGAGCGAAATGAAATTGTTAAAAATAACAACCTGCCTATGCCTCGGCTGCGCAACTTTGACTCCTCTGCAAAGTTGCGACAGCGGAGACATATACCCCGAAGAAAACTTGCAGGACACGCGTACCATAACGGCAACTTTCTCTTTTCATCACTCTTCAACAATACCTACAGGCAGAGAACGGAAAATAGCCCTTGCCGCCTTGGCTTCGCCCGATGACTTGCAACCATTAAGACTCGAACGAATATCATCGGCACAAGACGAAGACCCTGTTACGATAACTCTTTCTTCTGTGCCTGCCGATGCAGGAACAATAGCATTAGTCCTTACAAATCAAAATTCGGAAATAATGTACACTTTCTTTTCCCGACAGATAGCCGGCGGAACCAACGACTTATCAATTGAAGGAGGAGACATAGAACTTGCTTCTTTCGACAGACTGCAAGCACAGATGTTCAACCTAAGTTGCATTTCATGCCACACTTCGGGAAACGCATCGGCCGGACTTAACTTATCGGAAGGCAACAGCTATGGAATGATTGTAAACAAGCCTTCCTATAAATCCGACAAACTGATTGTCGATCCCGGAAATCCTTCCAACAGCCTTATAATAGACCAGCTTGTCGATTATGAAATAGGAGGATTCCACACCACATTGTCTACACTTCGAACCGAAGACATAACTTTACTCGAAGTATGGGTCAATAATGGCGCAAAAAATGATTGACAAACCTTTTTGCTACAAAAAGACCTGCTGTATGTCTCAAATTTTATATCTTCGCAGTAATGTCTCAATAGACCACCTATTTGACATGCACGGAAACAAGCATGAGAATAATCATTTTTCAACATGTATGGAAAATAAAAAATGCCGACACATGAGAAAAAACATATCAGTTGAATTTTCCGAGTTCCTCACCGAACTCGAAGTGCCAGAATACCACATGATGATACATGGCACCAATCCTGCCTTGACTTTTGCAGAACAAGTTTACAACATAAAAGCAACATTTAACGATACTATAAACTATGTCGTTCCCGGCGCGGTCCCCGTATTCTGCCGTTTTTTCCTGAGCGACGCTGCCAATCAGGCCCAATTCATTCAAGAAGTTTTCAAAGACATGCCGCCATGTGCCATGTCGATGGTGCAACAGCCGCCTCTCGACGGGACAAAAGTTGCATTATGGGTCTACATGCTGAAAGATATTGAACCTTCTCGTTCAGATGACGGAATGATTACATTCTCCCACAATGGATACGAACACTTGTGGACTGCCGGCATACATGGGCAAAACGGCTCGTCGGAAATGCAAACTCTCGACATCTTCAACAAATACCTTGATGCGCTGTCGAGAAAGGGATGTGAATTGGCTTCCGATTGCATCCGCACATGGTTTTTCGTTCAGGATGTCGATGTAAACTATGCCGGCGTGGTAAAAGCCCGAAATGACGTGTTCGCCACCCAAGGATTGACTAAAGACACACACTTCATTGCAAGCACAGGCATAGGCGGAGGACATGCCGACCCTGAAATATCGGTACAAATGGATGCCTATGCGGTAAAAGGATTGAAAAAAGAACAAATTAGATACCTTTATGCCCCTACGCACCTTAATCCCACCTATGAATACGGTGTAAGTTTTGAACGAGGCGTATGCGTGGATTATGGAGAACGTAGGCATGTTTTCATTTCAGGAACAGCAAGCATCGACAATAAAGGCAAAATAGTACACCCGGGCGACATTAGGAAACAAGCCGAAAGAATGATTGAAAATGTCGAAACACTACTTGCCGAAGCCGATTGCACATTTGACGACATGGGACAAATGTTAATATACCTGCGCGACATTGCCGATTACTCGGTTGTCAAAGACATATATGACAAGCGATTCCCCAACATGCCGCGTGTCATCCTGCTCGCTCCTGTGTGCCGTCCCGGCTGGCTTATAGAAATGGAATGCATGGGCGTGAAATTCATGACAAATCACAATTTCCGCGATTTTTAAAATTTTAGTCCCATTTGCGGCACTCTTTTCCTGCACGAAACGTGTTACGAAAGATAATTATAACAATTTACATCATATTGGTTGCCACGCTCATTGCGGCAACCATAGTCGAGCGCGTACAAGGGACAGCGTTCGTACAAGATTTTCTGTATCATTCCTTATGGTTCGGCTGCATGTGGGGTGTTCTGGCCGTGACGGCCACGATGCTCTTCGTGCAGCTCTCTTTTTGGCGTCAACTATCCCGGTTCTTGCTGCACGCTTCACTGCTTGTCATCCTGTTGGGAGCATTGGCAACCTACATAAACGGAGAAAACGGATATTTGCATCTGCGCAACGGTGAATCGGCACGGCAGTTCATTCTATCGAGCGACGGCTCACGACAAAATATGCCGTTCGAAATGAAACTCGACAATTTTGAAATAGAATATTATCCCGGAACAGACATGCCTGCCGACTACATAAGCAACATTACTTGCACCGATGGAAGCTCAATGCCGGTCAAAGCGGAAATATCAATGAACAAAATTTTCACTCGCGACGGATACCGATTTTATCAATCATCATTCGACCACGACAAGCAAGGCAGCATCCTGTATGTCAATTACGACCCTTACGGCACAGCCATCACCTATGCCGGCTATGTCATGCTCGTCTTTTCCATGATTATATTGTTGCTCGACCGTAAAAGTGAATTTAGGAAACTGCTTCGTAATCCTTTGCTAAAAAAAAGCCTACCAGCATTGGCCATCCTGTTCTCAACCATGCAATTACAGGCCGAAGTGAAGACTTTGCCTGTGCTTGACCGAGCCTCAGCCGACAGTCTTGCGTCCAAACAAATAATCTACAACGGACGTGTGGCCCCATTCAACACGTTGGCTCGTGATTTCCTGCAAAAATTGTCGGGTCACGATTCCTATGATAATTTGACACCCGAGCAAGTGATTGGAGGATGGTTGCTACATCCCGAAATTTGGCAAGACGAACCCATGATTTTAATCAAAAACAAGCAATTGCGCGAAAAATTAGGGCTCAAAAACGAATATGCAGCTTTGACTGACCTATTTGACGGCAAGAATTATTTATTGCAACAATACTGGGATGAGTATGGAGGTTCGGGCAAAATGGGAAAAGCCATAAGGGATGTTGATGAAAAAGTGGGATTGATTCTCATGTTGCGCAACGGCACATTGATTGTTCCTATTCCCGAAGATGGTTCGGTGGAACGGCTGCCCGACATGAAAATAAATGCCGAACTCCTGTACAACAGGCTCCCTTTCGACCGGCTAATGTTCATGACCTGCATCACTCTCGGCATACTGTCTTTTATCCGGATATTATACGGCACTACTCGACAATCTATTAAACGGCACGCGACCTTGCGAAAAATAGATTGTTTTTTCAAAATCGCACTGATTGCCGCAATGCTGTTCCACTTATGCAGTTACATCCTAAGGTGGTACATAAGCAACCGCATCCCTTTAAGCAACGGATATGAAACAATGCAATTTCTCGCATTATGCACACTTGTCACCGCAGTCGCACTTTGCCGCAGATTCTCATTTGCAATTCCATTTGGATTTATTTTAGCAGGATTTACTTTGCTTGTGGCCCATATAAGCAAAATGGATCCTCAGATAACACAACTCATGCCTGTACTCGTTTCGCCATGGTTGAGCGCCCATGTGTCGGTGATAATGATAGCTTATTGCTTGCTTGCATTCATAATGCTCGATGGAGTTCTGGCACTTATCCTGATATCGCATGAAAGTTGCACCGAACAAGTGAAGCAACTCACCCTGCTAAGCCGGTTATTGCTATATCCGGCAGTTTTTCTGCTAACCATTGGCATATTCCTCGGAGCCGTATGGGCCAATGTGTCATGGGGCCGCTATTGGGCATGGGACCCGAAAGAAGTGTGGGCATTGATAACATTGCTCATATATGCCGCGGCATTCCACACGAGCAGCATAAAGGCATTTGCTCGTCCTCGCTTCTTCCACATTTACATGGTGGGGGCATTCCTGGCCGTGTTGATGACCTACTTCGGGGTCAACTACCTGCTTGGAGGCATGCATAGTTATGCTTGACGGCCGACCGCCAGTTGCAAATCATGCACTTTCGTAAAATTTCTCCCTGTAATGTTTTGGCGACATGCCAAGATTCTTTTTCACATATTTTCCAAAGAAAGATATACTTGAAAATTCCAGTTCGTGAGTTATCTCCTTTATTCCTTTCTCGGTTCTTGTCAACAGGAACTTCACATCCTTTATCACAAAGGAAGTAATTATGTCGGATGCCGTTTTTCCGCTTATCTCCTTACATACCGCCGACAAATACTTTGGTGTGACATTCAACTTGTCGGCATAATAAGACACCGACCGAGGTCGTGGATACAACGACATGATGATGCGCGTAAATTCGTTGAACAAGCGTTCGGAAGATGAAAAATTGGGATTTTCAAGTTTCACCGACATCCCTATCACGTCTCGCAATTGATACAACAAAGCCTGCACCAAGGAACATATTATCTCATCCCCGTAAGACGTAGGCTTGTCTAAGATACGAGCCTTGATGAAATCATAATATTGGCACATCAGGCCGGTATTCTTCTTATCTAAGGTAATAATAGAAGATTTTTCAAAGAAACACAGCACATCCCACATGTTTCCCGGGACGAATATCATATTTTTTATATAATCGGGAGAAAAGAATATTCCAAGCAATCTGACATCTGGATTATACTTTAACTCAAGAAACACATTTGGATGGTAAATCAATATGTCATTTTCATTTATTGTTATCGTCTTGTCGTGTTCAATTGCCTGCACGCATCCTTTAAGACACAATAAAAAACCGATCATCCTTATCCGCATTTGGCTGCATTCCGTTATACCTTCGGCCAAAACCAAGTCGCCATTGCCATATACAACTACCCTGTCGTCCGATTTGCTAATTTTTTTAAAAACGTCTCCGGTTAAAATATTTGCCATACAAAATGCCAATTTACTTTGGATGACAAAATAACTGAATATTTTTCATTTAAATGTGATTGATTTTTCCCAATTAATGTAACTATTTTCTTCCGCATGCGGTCTTTAATCTACAACACGGCCATAATTGGCGATAAAAAGCGAGCCCGAAACTCGTTCATAGCTTCGGGCTCGTCTGCCAAGTTATGTGCATGATATATTTATTTCTTATGGAACATTTCTGTCACCTTTGCCACTGCCTTGACAAACGTGTCTACTTCTTCCATAGTGTTGTACATGGCAAATGAAGCCCTGACTGTTCCTTCTATGCCTAAAGAAGTCATGAGCGGTTGTGCGCAATGATGACCGGTGCGCATAGCTACCCCGAATTTATCGAGCAGCATTCCCATGTCATAATGATGAATACCATCCACAAGGAACGAAATGACGGCATCCTTGCTGCCTGACGTTCCATATATTTTCATGCCGGGAATTTTATTTAGCCCTTCGGTAGCCGCCGTCAAGAGTTCCTGTTCATGGGCTGACATGTTGTCAAGACCTATGGAATTTACATATTCAAGAGCCCGACCCAACGCGACAATTCCCACAAAATCGGGCGTGCCGGCTTCAAATTTAAACGGCAACTCGGCAAAAGTGGTCTTTTCAAAAGATACATGGCCTATCATTTCGCCGCCGCCTTGATAAGGAGACAGATTTTCAAGCATCCTACGCTTGCCATACAGCACTCCGACTCCTGTCGGGCCGTAAACCTTATGGCCCGAAAATGCGTAGAAATCGGCATCAAGGTCGGTAACGTCCACTTGATGATGCGCTACTGCCTGAGCTCCGTCCACAAGGACAGGCACTCCATGCTTATGTGCTATCTCAACCATCTTCTTCACCGGATTCACCGTACCGAGCACATTGGATACATGCGTCAAGGCTACAAAACGTGTATTATCGGTGAACATGTCTTCATACGCATCAAGCATCACATCACCATTTGCGTCTATAGGCACCACGCGCAAGATAATGCGCTTCGTGCGTTGCAACAATTGCCAAGGGACTATGTTGGAATGATGCTCCATGACAGTCAAGATTATCTCATCGCCATTGCACAGAGTATCACTAAACGACGATGCGACAAGATTTATGCTTTCGGTCGTTCCTCGTGTAAATACAATCTCCTCGGTCGAACCGGCATTAATGAATTGACGCACTTTTTCACGCGCCTTTTCCATCATGTCGGTAGCCTCCTGCGAAAGAGTGTGCACGCCGCGATGCACGTTGGCCTTATGCGAATAATACATGTCGGTTATGCAATCCACTACGCAACGCGGCGTTTGCGATGTGGCAGCATTGTCAAGATACACAAGCGGCATCCCCGACATGTCTCGTTTCAATATGGGAAAATCCTCCCTTATCTTATTTATATCGAGTGGCATGATAATGTTTTAATTTTTTCTTTTTTCAATGCTCTTCATTTTGCCGTGGCAAGATGTTCCGAGACAATTGCGGCACTGAGCCAAAGTCCCTGCAAAACGCTTTTCCACAAGATGGCGAAGACGGTCTTTCAGTGCTTCAAGACGAATCCCGTCTATGATGTCGCTCATGAAAGCCTGCATTAGCAATGTGCGGGCCTCTTGGCATGAAATTCCGCGAGCCTGCATGTAAAACAGTGCATCCGGGTCAAGCTGCCCCACCGTAGCACCGTGGCTGCATTTCACATCGTCGGTATATATTTCAAGCTGAGGCTTTGTGTGCATTCTTGCCGATTCGGCGCATATATTGCGATTGCTTTGATATGCTTGCGTCTTTTGAGCTCCTTGCGCCACGAGAATTTTCCCGGTAAACGAGCCTCGAGCCTCATCCTCAAGCACATATTTAAACAATTCGTCACTATGGCAATAACCTGCGTTATGGGATATGTGAGTATGATTATCGACATGCTGACGGCCATCGGCTATCGCCATGCCCAAAAGACGAGTCTCGGCATGTTCTCCATTTATGTCTATGCGATAATTGTTTCGCGTAAAGCCGTTTGTCAATGTCATTCCATTGACAAGCACATTGGAACCGGCAGCTTGGCGCAGCCACATCGATGACACACGGGAGGTGTCAATGCTTGACTCTTCAAGGTCGTAATAGTCAAACACGCTGTTCTCACCCACATATACTTCCAACACCTGCGAATTCAAGAACTTGACTCCAGGTGACTGCGTATGGTCACAAACAAGCAATCGTGCCTGCGCACCAGCCTCTATGATTATCAACATGCGCCTGTTGACCATCAAGGGGGATTCAGCCCTCAACAAGTTTACAACCTGTATGGGACGCTCCACGACAACTCCGGCCGGTACATACACGAAAAGCCCGTCCTGAGCCAGCAACGTGTTGAGAGCGACCTGAGCATCGTCCATCGGAGCTATTTTCGCATAATATTTTTCAAGAATCTCCCGGTGAGTTTCTCCGGCTTCCCTTAATGATTTGACAATCACGCCTGCCGACAATGCCGGGCGCACGATATTGTCATCATAATATGTATCGTTGAAGAAATAAAACAGGCTAGTGCTCATATTAGGCACATCACAACGAAACGGCTCGTCAATGTCAACATTTGCAGCCGATATGCGATTAATGTTCAATCCATAATCGGGCGCAAATACATCTTCAAGGTCGCTTATCTCATAATTTTCATCTCCGCGCGACGGCAACTTGGCTCCACGCAACCGTTCCAGCGCATCGCGTCGCGGCAAGTTCATCACAGCAGTCGAGCCGGCATCCACCGCACTGCTGCAACTTTCATACAAATCTATATATTGTTGGATAGATGACATATTCACTGCATTTTAATTTCCTTTTCGCAAGACGTCACTCTCCTCTCATATTGTCAAATTCCTGTTTTATCCAGTCATAACCTTTTTCTTCAAGCACCAAAGCCAATTCCGGACCGCCAGTCTTAACAATACGTCCTTTATACAATACATGCACGAAATCGGGCTTGATGTAATCAAGCAACCGTTGATAATGGGTTATGACAATAGTCGCATTATTGGCAGTCTTGAGCTTGTTGACACCACCGGCCACCGTGCGTAGCGCATCAATGTCAAGACCGCTGTCGGTCTCGTCAAGTATCGACAATTTAGGCTCAAGCATTGCCATCTGGAATATTTCATTGCGTTTCTTTTCGCCGCCCGAGAAGCCCTCGTTTACCGAGCGCGAGGTCAATTTGTTGTCCAATTCGACAATTGCCCGCTTCTCGCGCATTAATTTCAAGAAATCGCTCGCGCTCAACGGTTCCATTCCATAATATTTGCGTTTTTCATTAACAGCTGCACGCATGAAATTGACCATTGAGACTCCCGGAATCTCTACCGGATACTGGAAGCTTAAAAAAACACCTTCGTGTGAGCGATCTTCGGGCGACATCGCAAGCAGGTCTTTGCCATTGAAAACGACGCTGCCGCCTGTCACAGTGAATGCCGGGTTACCAGCAAGTACCGAAGCCAAAGTGCTTTTACCCGATCCGTTAGGACCCATGATGGCATGCACTTCTCCGGCATTGACTTGAAGATTGATACCTTTGAGTATCTCTTTCCCTTCTATATTGGCGTGTAAGTCTTTTATCGTTAACATATCTATTCTATGACTTGTTTCATTATTATCCTATGCTGCCTTCGAGCGACACTTGCAACAGCTTTTGCGCTTCGACGGCAAATTCCATCGGCAACTTTGCCACTACCTCTTTTGCATATCCGTTCACGATAAGCCCTATCGCGTCTTCGGTCGATATGCCTCGCTGGTTACAATAGAAAATCTGTTCTTCATTTATCTTTGATGTAGTAGCTTCATGTTCTACCACCGATGAGTCATTTTTGATGTCTATGTAAGGGAACGTGTGCGCCCCGCTTGTGGAACTCAGCAGCAAGCTGTCGCATTGGGTGTAATTGCGGCTGTTTATGGCTTTCGGAGCAACTCTCACCAATCCCCTGTAACTGTTTTGGCTGTAACCTGCCGAAATACCCTTAGACACGATGGTGCTGCGCGTGTTCTTACCCAAATGTATCATTTTCGTACCTGTGTCGGCCTGCTGGTAATTATTGGTCAATGCCACCGAATAAAATTCTCCTACCGAATTGTCTCCGGCAAGCACGCAACTTGGATATTTCCATGTTATTGCCGAACCAGTCTCCACCTGCGTCCACGACAATTTTGAGAAATCTCCTCGACAAAGTCCTCGCTTGGTGACAAAATTGTAAATACCACCTTTGCCGTTCTTGTCTCCCGGATACCAGTTCTGAACGGTTGAATACTTCACCGATGCCCGTTCTTCTACAATTATCTCTACAATGGCTGCATGAAGCTGGTTGTTATCGCGCATGGGAGCAGTACACCCTTCAAGATAGGAAACATAGGAATCGTCATCGGCCACAATCAATGTACGTTCAAATTGCCCTGTATCGGCTGCGTTTATCCTGAAATATGTCGACAACTCCATAGGGCAACGCACCCCTTTGGGTATGTAAACGAATGAACCATCAGAAAATACGGCCGAATTCAATGCGGCATAGAAATTATCGGTATATGGGACAACACTGCCAAGATATTTCTTGACAAGGTCGGGATAATCCCTCACAGCCTCGCTTATGGAACAAAAAATGACTCCCAATTCGGCAAGACGTTCCTTATAGGTGGTTTTCACGCTCACGCTATCCATCACAGCATCCACGGCTATGCCCGACAAACGCATCTGCTCTTCAAGGGATATGCCGAGTTTGTCAAATGTCTTGCGCAATTCCGGATCCACCTCGTCCATGCTTTTCGGCCCTTCTTTCTTCTTTGGAGCTGCATAGTAGCTTATGTCTTGGAAATCTATCTCCGGAATGTTGAGATGAGCCCAATGCGGGACTTCCAGCGTCAGCCAGTGACGATAAGCTTTCAATCTGAAGTCAAGCAGCCATTCAGGCTCACCTTTGACTTGCGAAATATATCTTATCACATCTTCATTCAGTCCTTTGGGGATGACATGCGTGTCTATATCGGTCACAAAACCGTATTTGTAATCACCGTTTGCGGCTTCATCCAGTATAGTCTTGTTTTTTATATTCTTATCAGTCAATTCCATTTGATTATATTTTCTATCTTGCCTGCACAAAGCATTGCGATGTCAATCATTTGTCTAAATTACTCTCAAGAACCGATTTCAAGGTGCCGTCCACGCCAAACAAACTCGGTGCAAGTTGCATGGTTAACTCAAAAGGCACATTGTCCAAGGCATGTTGCTTGGCAAACATTTCATTCTTCGAATCAAACAAATACCACACGTTAAGCACTATGCTCAACAATAGCAAATACTTGAATACGCAGAAGAATGATCCAAGCGCACGGTCGACAATTCCAAGATGCATGGAATGTACTGCCGACTTGAACATGGCCCCTACAACCTTTATGCCTAAAAACACCAGCAGAAACAAAACAATGCATGCAATTGCACTTGTGGTATATTCGGGAGCAGGCCAGCTTGACGCTTCGGGCACGACCTTCAGAAGCACCTCCGTCGCCCAATCACCCCACAGGTTGCATGCAATCAAGCCGAGTATAAGGCCGCACAGCGTGCTAATCTGGTTCACAAGCCCTTTGATATAACCAAGAACCAATCCGGCCACTGCCAGCAATAATATTATCCAATCAATTATCTCCACCTGATTCTCTAATTCTTACATTCTGCAAAAATACAATTTTTTCCAAACATATTTTGCTCTATTTACAGTTTCGCGACTCTTGAATGTTGAAAAACCAATGTGACAAAGATGTTTGACGAGCATTATGCCGCTCTTGAAAGTTTTTTTTGAAATTGGCTTCATGCATCAGATTATATGGGATGCGTCTCGACATAGGGAAAAACAACCAACTCCATTTTTTGTCATTGCCCTCGACTTTCACTATCTTTGGATAAGATATCTGCGGTTCTGCATGACCGAGCATAAAAACGTTGTTTTTTTGCTTGTCTCTGCATTCTCCTTTCACTATCTTTGCATCAGGTTTTACTGACTATATGATAGAACGCATAATCATCATCGATAGCGTTGACCCCGTAATATTCTACGGAATCAACAATTCCAATATCCAACTTATACGCAACCTGTTCCCAAAGTTGCGGCTTGCCGCACGCGGCAGCATAATAAAAGTCATAGGAGATGATGCCGAAACTTCAATCTTTGAAGAAAAAATAAAACAACTTGAAGAATATTGCGCAAAATACAACAAGTTGCCACAAGATGTCATTATCGACACCATCAAAGGAGAAGCTCCTAAGGAAATAAACCTCGACGATGTGATAATATACGGCGTAAACGGCAAGCCTATCTCGGGACGCACGCCCAACCAACAACGACTCGTGAAGGTATTTCAGGAAAACGACCTCACATTTGCCCTCGGGCCTGCCGGAACAGGCAAGACATACATTGCCATAGCCCTCGCCGTAAGAGCTCTGAAAAACAAGCAAGTCAAAAAAATAATTTTGTCACGTCCTGCCGTCGAGGCCGGTGAGAAACTTGGATTTCTCCCAGGTGACATGAAAGATAAAATCGACCCGTACCTGCAACCTCTATATGACGCGCTCGAAGACATGATTCCTGCCGTCAAATTGAAAGAATACATGGAAGCCAACGTGATTCAAATCGCACCGTTGGCATTCATGCGCGGACGAACGCTCAGTGACGCAATAATCGTTCTTGACGAAGCCCAGAACACGACGACTCACCAGATAAAAATGTTCCTGACCCGTCTCGGACTTGGCTCAAAAATGATCATAACAGGCGACATGACCCAAATAGACCTGCCGCACACGGTGCAATCCGGTCTTATTCAAGCATTGCGCATATTGAAAGGCATTCAAGGCATAGGCAAAGTGGAATTTGACAAAAAAGACATCGTAAGGCACAGGCTTGTCCAACGCATAGTCGAAGCATACGAAAAATTTGACGAAGAACGCAGGGCCGCAGCCGCCGAAGAGCAAACACAACACGAACAATCGTTTAAAACTAACATAAATCATGGCTAAGACATTAACCCACACCGATTTCAACTTCCCGGGGCAAAAAAGTGTTTACCACGGAAAGGTGCGTGATGTTTACGACATCAACGATGACATTCTCGTAATGATAGCTACCGACCGCATATCGGCATTCGACGTTATCCTTCCAAAAGGAATTCCCTACAAAGGTCAAGTATTGAACCAAATAGCTGCCACATTCCTCGATGCTACATCCGACATCGTTCCCAACTGGAAACTTGCCACTCCCGACCCTATGGTTACCGTAGGATTGAAATGTGAAGGATTCAGGGTGGAAATGATAATACGCGGATACCTCACAGGTAGCGCATGGCGTGAATATGCCGCTGGTTGCAGGGAACTGTGCGGTGTGAAATTGCCCGAAGGAATGAAGGAAAACCAAAAATTCCCCGAGCCAATCATCACTCCGACAACCAAAGCCGAAGCCGGACACGATGAAAACATTTCAAAAGAAGAAATAATCAAGCAAGGCATCGTAAGCAAAGAAGATTACGAAACAATGGAACGATACACTCGCGCATTGTTTGAAAGAGGTTCTAAAATCGCTGCCGAGAAAGGTTTAATTCTTGTCGACACAAAATATGAATTTGGAAAACGCGACGGCAAAGTGATTCTAATCGATGAAATCCACACTCCCGACTCTTCAAGATACTTCTACTCCGAAGGATATGAAGAACGTTTTGAAAAAGGCGAGCCTCAAAAGCAACTTTCAAAGGAATTTGTACGCCAATGGCTCATCGACCATGATTTCATGGGCAAAGCCGGGCAGACGGTTCCTGAAATGACCGATGAATATTGCCAATCGGTATCAAACCGTTACATCGAGCTATATGAACACATCGTAGGTTCAAAGTTTGTGCCGGCCGATGATGCCGACATTGCGACTCGCATTGAAAAGAATGTAAACAACTATCTTGCTTCGCTCAACAAATGATTTTTCTCTTTAGAAAAACTGCATGACTGAATTATGACAGACGGAGCCTTCACGCCCCGTCTGTCGTTTAATATCCACACGCAAAATTTCCTTCCATGGATTACAAAGCTGAAAAAATAAAGCCTTACAATGACGATGAAAGCAAGACCGGACAGGTAAGGCAGATGTTCGACTCGATAGCTCCTGCCTACGACTTCATGAACCGCGCCATGACTATGGGCATTGACAAAATATGGCGACACATAGCTGTTAAAATGCTCAAACGCTATAATCCAGTGTCAATACTCGATGTCGCAACAGGCACTGGCGACCTTGCAATAAAACTTTGCAAATCGCTCGATTCGGTAAAGCATATAACAGGCATCGACTTGTCAAGAAACATGCTTGATGTGGCATTGACCAAAGTTGCAAAAATCAACTTAGTCGACAAAATTTCCTTTGAAGAAGGCAATTGTCTTGACCTGCGCTTTAGCGACAATTCGTTCGACGCAGTCACAGTAGCCTATGGAGTAAGGAATTTCGAGCACTTGGAACAAGGATATTGCGAAATGTTTCGCGTGTTGTCTCCGGGAGGAGTGTTGTGCGTGGTGGAATTATCCACACCTACTTCGCGTTTCATAAAAGCACTATACGATTTTTACACTCGCACGCTAATTCCATTTGCAGGGCGTCTCATCTCTCACGACAAACGCGCCTACAGCTATCTGCCCGAAAGCATCGCGGCAGTGCCCCAAGGCAATGAAATGCTCGACATCATGCGCCGTGCAGGATTTGCCAACTGCCATTTCCGCAGGCTCACATTCGGAACATGCACAATTTATATCGGAGAAAAAAGCAAAAGTGACTAATTGTAAAAATAATATCATGTTTTATTGCAAGACAACATAAAAATAGTAATTTTGCAACAAACATCATTAAATTCCCTGTAATAGTGGGGAATATGTAACCAAGACAAATCATTTAACTTAATATCATTATGGCAGGAATTAAATGCATAGGCATACTGACCTCCGGTGGCGATGCCCCGGGCATGAACGCAGCCATCCGCGCCGTGACTCGTGCAGCTATCTTCAGCGGATTCACTGTTAAAGGAATTTACCGTGGATACAGAGGGTTAATAACCGACGAAATCGTGGATTTCAAGACCCAAAACGTTTCTAATATCATCCAAATGGGCGGTACAATCCTAAAAACTGCGCGCTGCAAAGAATTTACGACCCCCGAAGGCCGACAACTTGCCTACGACGTGCTTAAACGTGAAGGCATCGATGCTCTTGTAGTCATCGGCGGTGACGGTTCTTTGACCGGTGCCAGAATCTTTGCGACTGAATACAACTTCCCAATTGTCGGGCTACCGGGAACCATCGACAACGACCTTTACGGAACTGACAAGACTATCGGATATGATACTGCGCTAAATACCATCATGGAATGCGTCGACAAAATTCGTGATACGGCAACTTCCCACGAACGTTTGTTTTTCATCGAGGTCATGGGACGCGACGCAGGTTTCCTTGCACTAAACGGTGCAATTGCAACCGGTGCCGAAGCTGCAATCATTCCTGAAATATCTACCGAAGTCGACCAGCTTGCCGAACTTATCAAGAACGGATTCCGCAAAAGCAAAAACTCTTCAATCGTTCTCGTTGCCGAGAGCCCTATCACCGGTGGCGCAATGGCTCTTGCCGACCGTGTTAAGAATGAGTACCCTCAATATGACGTGCGCGTGACAATCCTTGGACACTTGCAACGCGGAGGTTCTCCTACTGCCGTAGACCGCATTCTTGCTTCTCGCATGGGTGCTGCCGCAGTAGATGCTCTTCTTGAAGACCAACGTAACGTGATGATTGGCATATCCAACGATGAAATAGTTTATGTTCCGTTCTCTAAAGCCATCAAAAACGACAAGCCTATCAACCGCGACTTGTTGAACACTTTGCGCCGTCTGTCAATATAATAAGTCAAAACAAAACAGAAAAATAGGAAAATTCCCGCATGCGGCATTCAACTTGCATGCGGGAATTTTTCATAACAACTGACATGATTGATATTCACATTGGTCAATAGCCCCCACCCAAAGCATGATACAAGTTTATCACGCCGGCAATTTCATCAAAGCGGTCGGAAACGGCTGTCAATTCGGCCTGTAACAACGATTGTCTTGCCGTCAGCACTTCCAAGTAATTTTGCGTGCCGTAACGCATTAGCAACTCTGCATTCCTAACGGCAGATTCAAGAGCTTCCACCTGATTATTGCTCAATTCAAGGCGTTTCCTGGCACCTTGCCACTGGGCTAATGAATTATTCACATCGCTGCCGGCATCAAGCAAACTTTGTCTGAATTCGAGCAAAGCCTCTTCTTGTTGAGCTTTTGCCACCTTCAAATTGGCGATATTCTCGCCACGATTGAACAAAGGTTGCACAAGTGAGCCAAGAGCCGACAACAACCATTCGGCAGGATTTCCGATGGCTGCTGCACCGACAGAGTTTGTCCATCCGGCAGACCCACTCAAAGTAATCGAAGGATAAAATGCCGCTCTTGCATAATTAGTGGCATAAAAACTTGCAGCAAGCTCGGCTTCCTTTTGTCTCACGTCGGGACGACGCTGCAACAATTGCAAAGGGACCCCTATGGCTATGCTGTCGGGGAACTGTTGCTCGTCAAATGTCCCTCGCTCTATGTGTCCCGGAGCAACTCCCAGCAATGCCGACAACGTATTTTCCGTTTCTTCGACTTGTTGTTCCAAAGAACTCAAAGAAGACTCCACCGATAATTTAGTGGCCCTTGCCTGTGCCACATCAAGTTCGGTTGCCTGTCCGGCATTCTTCAAGGCTTCAAGCGTGCGTACATTTTCACTCCATATTTCAATAGTGCTTTTTGTTATTTCACATTGTTTGTCAAGCATCAATAATGTATAATAACTACCTGCAATCGTGGAAATCAACTGCGTCTGCACAGCTTGCTTGTAATAAACGCTTTGTTCAAGCACCGCCTTGGCCTCACGTTTGGCATTTGTCAACTTCCCGAAAAAATCAAGTTCCCAACCGGCCGCCACGCCAATGTTATAGGTTTTAACAGTACCGCCACTTTCACTATGGTTTATTCCACCTTCGGGATTGAACGACAATGATGGCAGGTAGGCAAGTTTTGACGATGTCAACAACGCTTTAGCCTCTTCCACCTTATACCTTGCCACATTCAAGTCGGTATTGCTTGACATTCCCGTTTCTATATGTTTCTGAAGCAAGCTGTCGGTAAACAATTCTTTCCAAGAAAAATCGGCCAACGAAACAGTGTCCTCAATTGGCACTCCAACCGATATTTCCCTATACAAGCTATCAGCTACCATGACAGCCCTTTCAGGTCGTTCATAAGATTTATATATGTTACAGCCGGTCGATGTCAATGACAGAATTCCAACCAACAATACCGGCATCTTGATATTATTTTTATTAACCATAATCACAATTCCTCTTTTAACAGATTCATTTTTCAATCATCCTTTTGTCTCGCTGAGGCATGATTCGTTCCTCTATATGTTGGAATACTATGAATAATACAGGAACTACAAACAACAATGCCACTGTTCCAATCAGCATTCCTCCGACGGTTCCAACGCCAATTGAAGTATTGCCATTTGCACCAACCCCGGTCGACACCGCCATTGGCAACATACCGAAAATAATAGTCAATGTGGTCATCAGAATCGGTCGCAACCTGACTTCGGCTGCCGAAACAGCCGCTTGCGGAATAGTCATCCCTTGTTTACGGCGAGCCGACGCATATTCAGTCAACAAAATAGATGTCTTCGCTAAAAGTCCGATAATCATGATTAACCCAGTCTGTAAATATATGTTATTTTCCAAGCCGAAAATCTTTGCAAAAAGAAAACTTCCGGCA
Source organism: uncultured Muribaculaceae bacterium (assembly GCA_944321705.1). Taxonomy (GTDB): domain Bacteria; phylum Bacteroidota; class Bacteroidia; order Bacteroidales; family Muribaculaceae; genus Avimuribaculum. The sequence goes on from CALUMG010000008.1 coordinate 64,150, forward strand.
AGACCAAACGGAACAGACAATATTACGGCCATCGGGATGAACAGGCTCTCATACAGGGCACACAGAATCAAATAAACAAATACTATGCACACGATAAACACGATTGTAGTCGTATTATCGGAAGAGGCTTCCTCTCGCGACATGCCGCCAAATTCAAATCCGTAACCTGTGGGTAATTCTTGCGCGGCGACTTCTCTCACGGCCTGGATGGCTTGCCCTGAACTATATCCGGCAGCAGGAGCACCGTTAACCGAAATTGAAGAGAACAAATTAAACCTTGAAAGGCTTTCCGAACCATAAACGCGGGTCAACTTCAAAAATTGGCTTATGGGTGCCATATCTCCGGCCGAATTCCTCACAAAAATGTTATTCAAAGACTCGGTGTCGAGCCTGTATTCAGGAGAAGCCTGAACCATCACCCTGTACAACTTGGAAAATCTGTTCATGTTTGAAGCATAGTTTCCGCCGATGTATCCCGAAAGAGTACTAAGCACATCGGAAGGCGAAACACCGCTACGCTTACATAACGCGGCATCTATCTCAACAAGATATTGCGGATACTTGGTATCAAACGAAACTGTGGCACGACCTATCTCCGGCCGTTCGTTCAACGCCGCAACCAACTGGCGCGTGTATTTCAACAAGTCATCTATGGTTCCCCCTTTTTGGTCTTGCACATAGATTTCAAAACCGCTGCTGACACCGTAACCGGGAATCATCGGTTGAGCAAAAGCCATTACCTCGGCCGATGAAATGTCATCGGTTAGACGATATACTTCGTTTATGACCGAATTTATGTCATCACCCTTGCCTGTCCTTTCATCCCAGGGCTTCAACCTGATGATAAACATTCCGTTTGAAGAACCTTGGCCGCTTATCATGCCATTACCTGTGACTTTTGAATACATTCGCACCTGAGGTATATTTTTTATGCGGCTGTCAATCTCATCCATTATGGCCTTCGTTTCTTGAAGAGAATTACCCGGAGATGTGCGCACATCGACAAATATGGTCCCCATGTCTTCTTGCGGCACAAGTCCGGTCTTGGTCGTGGACATCAAGTAGACAAGCAATCCGCATGCCACTACAAGCATTGCTCCAACTATCCATTTGCGCTTTATCATGAACAAGACTCCAGTCTTGTATTTCATCATTACCCTGTGGAATGCCGTGTCAAATGCCATGTGGAAGCGTGACGAGAAACTTAACTTCTCTCCATTCTCCCCTGTTTTGTGCGGGGTCATTATCAACGCGCTCAATGCAGGACACAACGTCAATGCGTTGATGAGCGAGATGGCAACAGCGACCGCCATCGTAAGTCCGAATTGAGTATAGAACACCCCCGTGGTTCCCCCCATGAAACACACAGGAATAAAAACGGCCATGAACACAAACGTGGTAGTAACAAGCGCCGATGTTATGCCGCCCATTGCATCTACCGTAGCCGCATAAGCCGATTTATAACCTTCGTCAAATTTCGCCTGAACGGCCTCTACTACCACTATCGCATCATCGACCACAGTACCGATTACCAATACAAGCGCGAACAATGTAAGCATGTTAAGACTGAACCCGGCTGCATACAAAAACGCAAACGTTCCGACAAGGGACACAACGATTGATATCGTAGGAATAAGTGTCGACCGCATGCTTTGCAGGAACACATACACCACAAGGACAACAAGCACGATAGCTTCAAAAAGGGTCTTTATCACATTTTTTATCGAAGCATCAAGAAAATCTTTCGAACTCATCAAGTCGGCAATTTCCATTCCTTTGGGAAGCGTTTCCGATATCTGGTCTACTACTTTGTCGATTTCCTCGATAATTTCATTCGCATTAGATCCTGAAGTCTGTGCAATCATGCAATTCGCGCCCGGGTGGCCATTCACCTCACCTATGTAGGAATAAGCCATCGATCCAAGTTCTATGCGCGCCACATCTTTAAGTCGTAAGACCTCTCCGTCGGGAAGAGAGCGTATCACCATGTTTTCATAATCTTTCTCCTCCTCGTAACGCCCGCGATATTTAAGCACATATTGGAACGTATTATCCGATTCAGCTCCGAGAGTCCCGGTTGGAGATTCCACATTCTGCTCGGCAAGAACGGTCGAAATATCAGATGGTATAAGGTTATACTTTGCCATCTTTCCGGGATCAAGCCATATACGCAGGGAATAATCCGAACCCATGACATTGACCTCGCCTACGCCGGCAATACGGGATATCCTCGGTTCTATGTTTATCTTCAAGTAATTGTTCAAGAATTTCTCATCAAAGGAATCATCAGGGCTATACAATGCGATAGCCTTTATGTTACTCGTTTGACGTTTGCGCACGTTTATACCGCTCCTTGTCACCTCGGCAGGCAACAACCCTTGCGCCGTGGCTATTCGGTTTTGCACGTTTACTGTCGCCATGTCGGGATCGGTGCCTTGCCTAAAGTATATCGTTATCCTTGCCGAACCTGTATTGGTCGATGAAGATGTCATGTACATCATGTTCTCCACCCCGTTCAACGCCTCTTCAAGAGGCACCACGACACTTTTCAGCACGGTTTCGGCATTGGCTCCGGTGTAAGAAGTGGACACGCTCACTGTGGGAGGAGCAATTTCCGGGAACTGTTCTATAGGCAATTGAGATAGCCCAATCAATCCCAATATAAAAATAATTACCGAAATAACCCACGAAAGGATAGGACGGTCGATAAATGTCTTTATGTTCATCTTTCCTGCCCTCCGATTATTCTTTAACGTCGGTATTTATTTCGGTTCCCTCTTTCACAAGCCCGGCACCTTCGGCTATGATTACATCCCCGGGGACTAAACCCGATACCACGATATATTCATTGCCGTCATTCAGCCCGAACACCTCTATTGGAGCCGACTGAGCCTTCCCGTCGACAACTTTGTAAACAAACACGCGGTTTTGCAACTCGTATGTCGCAGCCTGCGGAATCACTATGCAGTCTTCCTTCACAGTGGGCAACACCACTGTCGCATTGCCGCCATGGCGCAGCAAGTGATTTGGATTTTCAAAACTTGCACGCAAGCTCACGGCACCGGTGCTTTCATCAATGGTGCCGCTTATGGCGTCAATGCTGCCTTTTAGAGCGTAGCGGCTTCCGTTGTTCAATATCAAGCCAACACTGTCGGTCATGTGTTCCATGAAATTATGTGTAGAACCATATTGCATGGTCAAATCAAGTATTTGTGATTCATTCATGGAGAAATATACATATACGATATTGTCGTCCGACACTGTGACAAGCGGCTCGGCGATGTTACTGTCGACCAATGCTCCCACACGATAAGGTATCATGCTCGCCACTCCGTCAACCGGACTCTTCACCTCGGTATAAGACAAATTATTACGAGCATTTAATTCTTGTGCCTTTGCATAAGCAAGATTAGCTTCAGCTTCATTCAATGCATTCAACGATGTCTGCAAGTCAAATTCAGAAACCACGTTCTCTTCAAACAATTGTTTCTTGCTATCGGCCGTAAGCCGGGCTGTTCCCAACTGTGCTTCGGCACTCTTCACATTGGCTTTTGCTGTTTCGAGAGCTGCTTTATACGGAACTTGGTCGATGACAAACAACACTTGACCTTTGCGCACGGCATCTCCCTCATTAATTTTAATTTCAGTAATGGTTCCGCTCACTTGAGGCCTTACCTCAACCGACTGACATCCTCGCACGGCACCCGAATAATTCGACTCAAGTGTTCGATTCCCGAGAGAAACTGTCAGAGTCTTATAAGACGCACCTGTCCGGCTGTTTTGCTGACTATTGCAGGAATATAACAACATTAAAATCGCTGCAATGAAAAATATCGTTTTCTTCATAATGTTTTAAAGGATGATTATAGATTTGCATGAAGCTTTTACGCCTGTCAATTTAACTTGTAATTGTAGACACTCAAAATTATAAAAACAGCTCGATTTTTACTGAAGATATTGACAAACCGACAAAAAGTGATGATAAACGACACTGACAAATGCAAGTCTGTTCAACAAACAATGCATTTCTGAATAATATAGTATGCGTCTCAGCAGAATAAATTCAAACAAGTTTGATTATCCTGCTCTCCATTTTATATTTGGATAAGGATGCGTCCCAAATGAGCTTGCACAAATTTTTTCTCATTGCGCTCGACTTTCGCTATATTTGCGTGTATGAAAAAGATATGGAACACTCTGTTGGGGCACATAGGGCTAAAAACTTGCATTGACTTGCTATTTTGCATCGTCATAATGCCACTCGTCATAACACTGATGCCTGTCGACCGTTGGCTTGTGCACTACACCCCATTTTCCCTATGCCTGATTGCATATCTGTATGCCCTGTATTTCACATACCGCAAAATCAACTTGCCGGCCCTGTTATTCCAGCGCAAAGTACTTAAATTGGTGCTGTGGCTGGCTTTATTGATATTCGTCACATACCTGCTCTCACGTTTTCCGCTATACGAAGAACATGCTCGCATGAGCCACATCGCGATAAAAGCTCGTGCACATCTCCGTGCTCAGACGGTATGGTTCCTATTTCTCATTGTGACAGGCTTTAGCTTGTCGATTGAACTAATTTTTGAAATTATAAAACAACAGTACCTCAATCGGGAAATGGAAGATGAGAAAAACAAAGCCAAACTGGCCTTGTATAAAGCTCAAATAAATCCGCACTTCCTTTTCAATACACTGAACACTCTGTACGGATTGATACTAATAAACTCCGACAAGGCCGAATCGGCATTCATCAAGTTCTCAAACATACTAAAATATATGTACTTGCAGACCAATGCCGACACGATTCCGTTAAGCACCGAAATCGATTACTTGAAACAGTTCATCGATTTGCAATCTTTACGACTGAACAAGCACACGAAAGTATTCTTTGAAAACAACACCGAAGGTTGCCAAATGTCAATTCCACCGATGCTGCTGATTACATTCGTGGAAAACGCATTCAAATATGGAGCTTCTTCCAATACCGACTGTACAATCAGCATCCGCATCAATGCTGAAAACGGAGTCTTGCAATTCGAAACCGAAAACAAGATAATCAAGAAGTCAGAAAAAGATTCTCCGTCGATAGGCATCGACAATTGCCGTAAACGGCTGCAGCTGCTTTATCCGGGACGATTCTCCCTGAAAACAGAACAGATCGACGACACCTTCAAGACATTCCTGACAATAAAGATGAATCCATGAGCATGACAACAATGAGAAAAATAAGATGCATGGCAATAGACGATGAACCGATAGCACTAATGGTTATTGCCCGTTTCTGCGAACGGTATGGCGGCATAGAGTTGCAAACATTCTGCGAACCGACGATTGGACTCGACGCAGTTGTCAAAGAAAAACCCGACGTGGTATTTCTCGACATTGAAATGAACGACGTTAACGGTCTTGACATGGCAAACTCGTTGCCACCTGAATGCTGCCTCATTTTTACGACAGCACATGCCAAATATGCCGTAAACGGCTTTGACCTCGATGCTATAGACTTCCTGCATAAGCCTTTCTCCTATGAACGTTTTAATAAAAGCATGGAGAAGGCGCAACGAAACATCTCCTTGACTGAACAAGCTGTTTCTCACGACAAAGAAAGCATTGTCATAAAAAAGAGTTACAACAATGTGATAATAAGAACCGCCGACATAATATATGTCGAAGCCATGGAAAATTACATAAAAATATATCTGGAAGACGGGGCTTGCGTGATTTCACACACGAGTCTGAAAAATTTCATCGAAATGCCCCAACAACTGGAATTGATGAGAATTCATCGCTCATTTGCAATAAACGCATCAAAAGTAATATCATTCAATAAAAAAGAAGTGACTCTAAAAGGCCACTTTCAGCCCGTACCGATAGGCCGGTTATATTCATCTAAAGTATATGCTGCATTGTCGACAAAACAAAAGGGATGAGCCTTAAAACTCATCCCCAAAGCATTAAAATCCTAAAATCAAAACTCTGCAACTTTATAAGCGATCTTTCAATATCGCCTCAGCCTTGTCGGGTGTTACTATGCCATTCTCGCCAAGATTCCATTTGCGCTCTTCAAAACGTTTCTTTATGACATTGATTGTCTCGCTGCCTATGCCATACTCCCCAAGGCGGGTCCTCTTGCCCAAAGAGCGGAAAAATTCCTCGGTACGCGCAATAGCCTTGTCGATGCGTTCGTCCGACGTGCCGTCATTTATGCCCCACACCCTCGCAGCAAATTGCACAAGCTTGGCTCTCTTTTCATCACGCATCACATTCATTGTTCCTGGCCATACCACGGCAAGAGTTTCACCATGATCCAATCCGTGCAAGGCTGTAAGCTCATGGCCTATCATGTGCGTAGCCCAGTCTTCAACGGCTCCCATGGCGATAAAGCCGTTCAACCCCATTGTAGCGGCCATCATGAAATCGGCACAACAATCATATTCCGGAGTTCCGTCGCCCATCAGCTTAGGTGCTATTTCAAGCAATGTCAACATCAACCCCTCGGCAAAACGATCCATCACCCTCGGACCGGGTATCGTAAGATATTGCTCTGTGATGTGGACAAACGTATCTACTATACCGTTTGATATTTGCTTTTTCGGCAAACTGAACACCGCAGTCGGGTCAAGCACCGAAAACAAAGGATACCCTTCAGGATTATGGAAAGCATATTTCTCATTTGTCTCGCGACGCGAAATGACAGCACCATTGTTCATCTCTGAAGCTGTTGCCGGAAGTGTGAGCACCGTCGCAAATGGCATTGCCGGCGGCACAGGAGCCTTGCCAAGGATGAAATCCCAAGGGTCTCCATCATAGTTCATGCCTGCGGCAATGAACTTGGTGCCGTCTATGATAGAACCACCACCCACTGCAAGAATGATGTCTATCTTTTCTTCTTTACCTTTCGCTATGGCTTTCATCAAAGTGGCATAATCGGGATTGGCCTCGATACCACCAAATTCAATGACGGTGCATTGCTTCAACGCATCCATCACTTGCGCATAAATGCCATTGCGCTTTATCGAACCACCGCCATAGGTCATCATCACCTTAGACCCTGGCTTAATTTCGTCTGCTATACGGGCTATCTGCCCTTTGCCAAAAATAAGTTTAACCGGATTCCTAAAAATAAAATTTTGCATACTTGTCTGCTTTTTATCTATTTCCAAAGATAGTGAAAGTCGAGCACAATAGGAAAAATAAGCTTGTTTATTTTTCCATTGTCAAGACGAATCCTATATTATCGAAAGATAAGTGAAAGTCGAGCACAATGAGAAATGAAATCCTTATTTTTTCTTTGTAAAACGCGCCCCATATGTTTTTCATTATGAATTTGCAATAATTTCCAGTTATAACCGACATTTATGTTTTTCTGCATCACAACATAAAAAATATCCCGTTGCGGTGATTTTTTGTCGATTATTTGATATACTTTTGCGAATCTAAAACAACATATTATGCTTAAACACTTATACAAGCTGACATTACTGGCCATCTTGTTGATGCCTGTAAGCTTAAAAGCCCAGGATGACATAGCTCTTGACACATACGGTCCCGAGCAGGCCGACACAGTCGAAATCTTGAGCACAAAGATGGGAAGACTCATAAAAAACACTATCATCCTACCTTCACAATACTTTGAAGATGAATCTTCCAATGTACTATATCCTGTAATATACCTGCTCAACGGACACGGTGGCGGCTATTCTTCATGGGGCCTCATTCGTCCCGACCTCGATTATATAGCATCCGAACTTGGCGCAATAATCGTATGTCCCGATGGCGAAAACAGCTGGTATTGGGATTCACCAATCAACCCGTCATCGCAATTCGAAACCTATGTGTCAACTGAGCTTGTAGGATATATCGACGACAACTACAGAACAATCCGCGACCCTCGCATGCGTGCCATCACAGGATACAGCATGGGTGGACATGGAAGCTTGTGGCTGGCAATGCGCCATCCCGACACATTCGGAATCTGCTGTAGCATGAGCGGAGGAGTAAACATAATACCATTCCCGGAGAACTGGAACATGAAGGACGCAATAGGCGAATACGAAACCAACAAGGACGCATGGAGAAGCCACACCGTGATAAGCCTCGTGAAAGAAGACATGTGCCCTGCCGGACTGAAAATTATGTTTGACTGCGGTACCGAAGACTTCTTCCTTGATGTAAACAGGGAATTGCATGAAACCATGCTCGAAAAGAAAATCCCTCACGATTATGTGGAACGCCCGGGAGCTCACAATGCCGACTATTGGAATAACGCCCTTGATTACCACTTGTTGTTTATCCAGAAAGCTTTTGATGAAATAGAAAACACTGCCGAGTAACCAATCCCGACAAATCAAAGGATTCCTTACATATAAAAAGTATCCGTCGCCCACAATCCAGCCGACGGATATTTTTTTGCCTTAATCTCCGAAAATTTATCACTTTTTAATGAATAAAGTGAATAAAAATACATATTATAGTGCCAATTTGGCAAACATTTTCAATTTTGTTGTTAAATTTGCAGGGAGATAGTACCATGCAGGCTTTACCACGACACAACCCTATGGATAACCCAAAGCATCGGCTATCTCTTAAAGCACATTACAAGGCATTATGAAGAACAAAAGAACCAGACTCCAACTCATCGTCGAGCTGATTAAGAAAAATTGCATAGGGAGCCAAGATGAGCTTGCAAGGCTACTTGCGGCAAGAGGCCACATTGTCACACAAGCTACCCTGTCGCGCGACTTGAAAATTCTAAAGACAACAAAAGTCGCCACCGACATGGGAAACTACATGTACATAATTCCCGACAGCAACCATCTTCACGATACCATGCTGCAACAAGGGCAAGCTCCCGCTTCAGGGCAACAGGTGGGCTTCGTTTCGCTAAATTTCTCGGGACATTGTGCCGTGATAAAGACTCGCAACGGATATGCCAGCGGCCTTGCTTATGACATTGACATGAGCCGGACTCCCGAAATTCTTGGAACAATCGCAGGAGCCGACACTATATTTGCTATGTTGCGCGAGGACGTATCCAGGCAACAAGCCTTGAAAATATTCTCCCGCTTCATTCCCATCGACCCAGACAAGGCCGATGAATTGCAATAAAAACAAAAATAACACGCATTCATTGCATTTAAAATAACATTTTTATGGTTTTTTCATAGACTAAGAATGATTGATATTACCGAAATTGAAATCGCCGTGGCAAATGCCAGCCATGTCAAGTATGTGGATGAGGTGCTTGAAACCATCAACCATGCGGCCAAAGTGCGCGGCACAGGAATTGCAAAACGCTCGCCAGAATATGTAAAACAAAAAATGATTGAAGGTAAAGCAGTGCTCGCCCTTTATCATGGCGAAGAGTTTGCCGGATTCAGCTACATTGAAAGCTGGAGTAATAAAAAATTCGTAGCCAATTCAGGTCTAATCGTGGCTCCTCGATTCAGAGGCATCGGACTTGCAAAAGTAATAAAACGACGAATTTTTGATTTATCGCGTGAAATGTTTCCCGATGCTAAGATTTTCAGCCTAACAACGGGAGAAGCGGTAATGAAAATGAACAGCGAACTCGGATACAGGCCGGTTACATTCCCGTCGCTTACCGATGACGAAGCGTTTTGGCGCGGATGTGAAAGTTGCGTGAATTTCGACATACTGCAACGAAATGGCCGACGCATGTGCCTGTGCACAGGCATGCTATACGACCCTGCCGAACATGCAAAAGATGACGCAAATCAGGCAAATGATTCTCATTAAATTCCCAATCCAAGAAACAACAAAAATTATAAAATAGAAATTATGGAAAAAGAGAAAGTAGTTTTGGCATTTAGCGGCGGACTTGACACATCATTCTGTGTCAAGTATTTGAGTGAAGAATGTGGTTATGATGTTTATACCGCAATCGCCAATACAGGTGGATTCAACGATGAAGAATTGAAAAAAATCGAAGAACGTGCATTGGCTCTTGGGGCAAAAAAGCATGCTTCGCTCGACATCACGCATGAATATTACGAAAAAAGCATAAAATACATGATAATGGGAAATGTGCTGCGCAACGGCACATATCCAATATCGGTCAGTTCTGAACGCATTTTCCAAGCAATTGCAATAATAAAATATGCCAAGCAAATTGGCGCGCAATATGTCGCACACGGAAGCACAGGTGCTGGCAACGACCAAGTGAGATTCGACCTCACGTTCCAAATCCTCGCCCCCGAGATAAAAATCCTGACCCCTACTCGCGACATGACTTTGACTCGAGAATATGAGATAAACTATCTAAAGCAACATGGATACGAGGCCGATTTCAAGAAGATGGAATATTCCATCAACAAGGGTTTGTGGGGAACAAGCATAGGTGGCAAGGAAACATTGAAAAGCAACGAAACTCTCCCCGAAGAAGCCTATCCGACTCAAATGACAGCGACTGCCGATTCACGTCTAACCATAAAATTTGAAAAAGGCGAAATTGCGGCAGTCAACGGTGTCGAATATGCCGATAAGGTAAAAGCCATTCAAAAAATCGAAGAAATAACAGGACCCTACGCATTAGGCCGTGACATGCACATTGGCGACACTATCATTGGCATCAAAGGGCGCGTGGGATTTGAGGCCGGAGCTCCTATCTTGATTATTGCAGCTCACAAGATGCTTGAGAAACACACTCTCACAAAGTGGCAACAATACTGGAAAGAACAACTCGGCAACTGGTATGGAATGTTCCTGCATGAAGCACAATATCTCGACCCGGTGATGCGAAACATCGAGGCATTCCTCATTTCTTCGCAAGAAAATGTGACAGGCACAGTCATCATCGACCTCAAGCCTTACAGATACATCCTCGTGGGCGTTGAAAGCGATTTCGACCTTATGAAAACCGATTTCGGCGAATATGGTGAAGTAAACAAGGCTTGGTCGGCCGACGACGTGAAAGGATTCACAAAAATCCTTGCAAACCAAATGAAAATATACCACAACTTGCAAATCAAAAACGGTAAAGTCTCAGAATAAACTCATGATTAAAGCAGGAATTATAGGCGGAGCCGGTTACACGGCAGGAGAATTGATCAGATTGCTAATAAATCATACCGACGTCGAATTGCGCTGGGTAAACAGCAACAGCAATGCAGGCAACAAAGTGTGCGACGTGCATCAAGGTCTTGTGGGGGAAACCGACATCAAGTTTACTACTCAAACACCTCTCGACGACATCGACGTGCTGTTCTGCTGCACTCCTCATGGAGAAAGCCGCAAATTTATCGGTTCGCATTCGATTCCCGAAGATTTAAGAATAATCGACCTGTCTACCGACTTTCGCAACAACGACGGTTCTCACGATTTCGTTTACGGACTACCTGAGCTGAATCGCCGCACAATTGTGAACGGAGCACGGCACATAGCCAATCCGGGATGTTTTGCAACTTGCATTCAACTGGCGCTTTTGCCGCTCGCCAAGAACCTGTTGCTCAACAGTGTCATCAACGTAACGGCAATAACCGGCAGCACAGGTGCCGGAGTTAAACCGTCGCCCACCTCCCACTACTCTTGGCGCAACGACAATGTGTCGATATACAAGCCGTTCAAGCACCAGCATTTGGCCGAAATCAAGCAGAGCTTGACCCAATTGCAACACAGTTTTAAATCCGACATAAACTTCATCCCCATGCGTGGATGCTTCTCAAGAGGAATTTTGGCTTCTGTTTATCTTGACTGCCCGATAGACCTTGATGTATTAAGGGAATTGTATGACAGCTACTATGACGACCATAATTTCACCTTCGTCATTGACAGAATGCCCGACTTGAAAGATGTCGTGAACACCAACAAATGCCTGTTGCATCTCGTCAAGGAAGACGGGAAACTGCTCATAGTGTCAGTAATCGACAATCTGCTGAAAGGTGCAGCCGGAACAGCCGTGCACAACATGAACCTACTCTTCGGATTGCACGAACGTGTCGGATTGACTCTGAAAGGCTCTGCTTTCTGATTCATGAGTCGATATTCCTGCATTTATCCAATGTTGAACTTTGCAACACTCTGAAACAAAATGAAACTTTTTGACGTATATCCTCTGTTCGACATAGAAATCGTCAGAGGAAAAGGATGTTACACCTACGACAACAATGACACCCAATATCTTGATTTATACGGTGGCCATGCCGTGATTTCTGTCGGACATTCTCATCCTCACTATGTAAATGCCATAAAGGAACAAGCCGAGAAACTCGTATTTTATTCCAATTCGGTGATAAACGGCTTGCAACAAAAATTTGCCGACAAGCTCGGAAAGATATCGGGATATGACGATTATGCGTTGTTCCTTGTAAACTCTGGAGCCGAAGCCAATGAAAATGCTCTCAAACTCGCCTCTTTCCACACAGGCCGCAAGCGCATCATTTCATTCTCCAAGTCTTTCCATGGACGCACTTCGCTTGCAGTGGAAGTGACCGACAACCCTAAAATCGTCTCGCCTGTTAACGACAACGGCAATGTGACATTTCTTCAGTTGAATGACATTTATGCCGTGCGTGCCGAACTTGAAAAAGGTGATGTCTGCGCTGTCATTGTCGAAGGTATTCAAGGAATCGGAGGCATACGCGTCCCCGAAGCATCTTTCTTGCAACAATTGCAAGAGGAATGCCACAAGCATGGAACAGTGCTTATTCTTGACGAAATACAATCGGGATACGGCCGCTCAGGAAAATTTTTCGCTCATCAGTATGCAGGAATCCGTCCCGACATCATAACCGTAGCCAAAGGAATTGCCAACGGATTCCCCATGGGAGCTGTACTTATAAGTCCTGTTTTCAAGCCATCCTATGGAATGCTTGGAACAACCTTTGGAGGAAACCACCTCGCTTGCGCTGCCGCAATAGCCGTCCTCGACATTTTTGAACAGGAACAACTCATTGACAATGCAATGCATGTGGGGAACTTCTTGCTCGAAGAATTGCGGAAAATTCCACAAATTAAAGAAGTGCGCGGTCGTGGGCTCATGATAGGCATGGAATTTGAAAAGCCCATAAAGGAACTTCGCTCCAAACTATTGCATGAGCAACATGTGTTTACCGGAGTGAGCGGCACAAATGTAATCAGGCTGCTACCTCCATTGGTAATATCACGCGAGCAAGCTGAAGATTTTATCGACAGATTAAAAAAAGCAATACACGAATTGGGCGAAAATATTTAACTTAGGAGGGAGTAAAATCATGAAAGTTGGAATCATTGGAGCCGGCAACATGGGTGGAGCCATAGCTTGCGGACTCGCATCAGGACGAATCGTTGACAGTTGCGACATCTGCATAACATGCCCAAACCGACGCGGAGAATTGGATAAAATAAAGGCATTTGACCCGGAAGTGAAAGTATCAACCAACAACATCGATGCCGTCAACGGTTGCGACATCATCATTCTTGCCGTGAAACCTTGGATGCTCGACAATGTGCTTGCCGAACTTGAAGGGACCATCGACTTCTCAAGGCAGATTCTGGCATCGGTCGTGGCAGGCGTGGAATTAAGCCATTATGAAGAATATGCCGGCACCGACAAGAAACCTGCAATATTCCGACTAATTCCTAACATTGCCATTTCGGTTCAAGAAAGCATGACATTCATTGCTGCCAAAAATGCTTCACAAGAGCAAATAAAAGCAGTCAGCGACATTTTTGCCGAAATGGGAAAAGTGATGCTCGTCGATGAGCATCTAATGGGTGCTGGGTCTTCGATTGCTTCATGCGGAATAGCTTACGCCATGAGATACATCAGAGCGGCAATGGAAGGTGGCGTTGAACTTGGACTTAGCCCTGTGCAAGCGCAAGAAGCTGTGATGCAAACATTGATAGGTGCCGTGAAGATTCTTCAATCATCGGGCAACCATCCCGAGAGTGAAATCGACAAGGTAACAACTCCGGGCGGCTACACGATAAAAGGATTGAACGCAATGGAAAAGAACAATTTCACCACTGCGGTAATTGAGGGTTTAAAAGCATCGATTTCAAAATAACGCAGAACGTCTAATAATCAATAAGATGCCGGCATCGTGCTAAAACGCATGATTGCCGGCTTTTGTTTTTTATTTCACGATTCCTCAATGCTGCATTTGCCTGCATGACGCACCGCACATTGCGGGCATATTCCTTTTACCATGTAATTTACCGAACTCATGGTAAATCCTTCTGGCAAATCGATGGAAGGAATGCCTATGCTCTTGAAACAGAATGTGCGATGACATGACTCGCAATAGAAATGCGTGTGCATGTCGGACAGCGAGCATCTATCTTCACCCGTGCACACTTCATATTTCATGGTTCCGCTCCCATCCTCGATGGCATGTACTACATGATGCGACACAAAAAGCGTAAGCACCCTGAATATGCTTGATTTGTCAACTGTGTCAAGTTCTGTTTCAAGTTCCGACAAAGACACCGGCCTTGAAACCTTAAACATGGCCCGTAACACAAGCAAGCGGTTGGATGTGGGTTTTACCCCTCTACGCTCAAGTATCGTTTCATATTTAGGTTCCATCGATTATCGCTTATTTGAAATTTTTCCCTAAGATACGCATAGAATTCATAACGGCAAGCAATGCCACGCCAACATCTGCAAAAACAGCCATCCACAATGAAGCAAATCCAAGCGCTCCGGCAACAAGCACAACGGCTTTTGCACTTATTGCTCCTATGATGTTCTGCTTCACTATGCCATGTGTGTAACGTCCCACCTTTATGGCTGTAGCAACTCGCACAGGGTTGTCGGTCTGTATCACGACGTCGGCACTCTCTATCGCGGCATCCGAGCCAAGTCCGCCCATGGCTATTCCGACATTACTTAATGCAAGCACAGGAGCATCGTTCATGCCATCACCCACAAATGCCACGCAACGACCTTCTTTTATCTTGTTTTCAACACAATTCACCTTGTCTTCAGGAAGCAATTCTCCATGTGCGCCATCAATATGCAACTGCCTTGCATAAGCATCGACAACCTCTTTCTTGTCGCCTGAGAGCAAGTTTATATCGGAAATACCAAGTTCCTTCAATTGCGCAATCGTTTCGACCGAAGTTTCTTTGAGCTTGTCCGAAAGTAACACGGCTCCAACATATTTCCCGTCAAAGGCACAAGCAATCACAGTCGCTCCGTCGTTTGTCGGCATCTTCGGAGTTTTAATTCCTCTACTTTCAAGCAACGAAATATTGCCAGCTACTACATTCACTCCATCGACAACGGCTTCAACCCCATGCCCTGCGATTTCATGAACAGCATCTCCTTCAACGGTACTTATGCCACATTTTACAGCATATTCCACGACAGCCTTTGCCATCGGATGTGTACTTTTACTTTCGGCCGAAGCAAGTAGCCTCAACAATTTTTCTTTTTTTATTCCTTGCTCAAGCAAGACATCATTAACTTCAAACTTCCCCGAAGTCAATGTTCCGGTCTTGTCAAATGCCACACAATCAATCTTTGTAACCGCATAAAGATAATTACCGCCCTTGAAAAGCACACCTAAGCGCGAAGCAGCACCCATGCCGGCAAAATATCCCAACGGCACACTTATAACTAATGCGCATGGACAAGAAATGACAAGAAACACAAGCCCCCTGTAAAGCCACTCGGAGAACACATATTCGAATGTTCCTTGCGACACAAAAGCCACAATCGCAGGCACTAACACGATAAGCAGTGCAAGAGCCATGACAACCGGCGTATAAACCTTCGCAAACCGACTGATAAAACGTTCGGCCGGAGCCTTGCGAGCCGATGCATTCTTCACAATCTCCAATATGCGTGCAAGCTCACTTTGCGAATAAGGCTTAGTAACTTCAACATGCGACACTTGTCCCAACGAAATCATTCCGGCAAGCACCTCTTCTCCTTTCTTCACACACCTCGGCACGCTTTCTCCGGTCAAAGCCGACGTGTCAAACAATGCTTCGTCATCAATCAGCACTCCATCAAGAGGCACACGTCCGCCCGGTTTCACTTCTATCTGTTCATGCAAAGCTACACTCTGAGGGTGCACTTCGACATAAGTATTCCCACGCAACACGCTTGCCACTGCAGGACGCACATCAAGTAGTTTCGAGATATTGCTTGTGGCCCTTTCCACTGCTTTGTGTTGCAACATTTCTCCTATCGTGTAAAACAACATCACGGCCACGGCCTCGGGATATTCCCCTATGGCAAATGCCCCTATCGACGCGATGAGCATCAAAGTGAATTCATTAAAAAAATCCTTCGACTTAATTGCATGCCACGCTTCGGATAGCACCGGTAATCCTACAGGCAGATATGCCAAGACAAACCACATCGTCTTGAATGCCTGCAATTCAAACCATGCAGCCCCGACTGAGTCACAAATGATTCCGGCTACAAGCATCAACAGAGAAACCGCAGGCCACGCAAAATTGCCATGTCCATGATGATGACAATGCCCTTCTTCGCATTCACAAACCTCATCGACATTTACTTTCCCTGCTTTTTCGAGTAATGGCATCTCCACCGTTTCTACCCTTGCTTTCATACTTTCCATGACTGCATTTACTTTTTTTCTACGAACAAAGATATTCCATCTTAAATGCAACCCAATTGCAAAATGAAATGCGACCTCATGATTTCGCCCAATACTGTTTAAACGCTTTGTCGGTTGCACATTATTGCATAACTTTACACATGTAAGTTAACAAATCACAGTCATGTCGGTAAACAAGGTTATATTATTAGGAAACGTGGGACGAGATCCGGATGTGCAATATCCGGGAACTGACCAAATAATTGCAAGATTCCCTCTCGCGACAACCGAGCGTAGTCTCACGACAAAAGCTGGCGTGCAAATGCCTCAACGCACCGAATGGCACAACATAGTCATGTGGGGGAAAAATGCAGAATTGGCCGAGCGCTACATCCGTAAAGGCTCAAAACTTTACATAGAAGGGAAATTGCGTACTCGCATTTGGGAGGATAAAACAAACATAAAGCATTATATCACTGAAATCTATGTGGACACATTCGAGCTCCTTGGCAAGGCTGCCACAAATGCTTGATGCACGAGCCTACACATAGGCACAAAAAAAAATTAATTGTCATCCCGACAACTAATCTTCAACTTAAAATCTAATACCATGAAAAAACCGATGCAAAGGTATGTTTTAAATTTGTGTTATACAACATAAAAATGAAATAATTCCGGTCAATTAACATTATATAACAATAAAGCCCCTTTTTCAGGGGCTTTATTTACCGTATGCAGAATAAATCTAACATCACTTGGCAAGCTGTGATTGTGCAATAACCGACAATAGCGTAATTATTATATTGTCATTTTCCGGACTGTCGACAACTATCGACATCGTACTCTCTTCTGTACTGCTACAAGCACTTGCGTAACCGCTTATCTTTAAAGCCGGGTCAAGAGTTGTCAATATCCTTTGCACTGAAGACCCGTCTTTCACCGGCACATATAAGCCGCAAGAAGCCGATTCCATGATTTCACGAGCCTGTGAATCGTCATACATGCTCTTGGTGACAGGAGCTCCCGATGTGCGGAAATACAAGAAGCCATCCTTGCATCCCACTGCCACTGAAGACGCATCACGGAAATTCACAACAATCTCATCACCGTTTTTCATCACAGGAAAGCCCATACCTCTCAACAAGCTTTCCACCTTGGCAAATATTTTCTCGCAATTTTTATTCTTTATTGCACCATATATTGCAGGAACCGAATACTTGTTATATATCAACGATGAATAATTCATTCCTATGGTAACAGGTCCATCGATGCCTGCTATGTAGTCGCGCAATTCGTCACGAGACAACATTGCATTATCTTTATACTGAAGTAACAAATTGCTTATTTCATTTATTTTCAGGATATTTTCTCCGTTCATTGTCAGCGACATGACAGCTTCAACATCATTTGGAATGAATTTCAAGCCTTCTGCCGAAGCCTTTCCATATATTTGTTCGAAATTAGCAATGACATCAGTCCCTTCCTTATAAATTGTCTTGGCAACAAGGTCTATGCTCTTTTTGTTGAAATCAAGCGTACCCGAAACACCGTCCACACTGTTTATAACCGAAGCCAACATGCCGCCTTGCAACATGGCTGCAGCCGACATTGACGAACCGGAAGCCATCGACATCAATCCTTCGTAATTAATCCACGCCATGATATCATTTCCGCCATCAAGAGCTTTGACCGCGCTTTTTTTAGTGCTGATTGGCTTTTCCAAGGTTCCCGACATCACTGCTTTACATGTTGCCTCATCCGAAGTGCCCTTCATTTCAAAAACGCCAAAATAATAGTCGGAAATCAACTGTACCATCCTTCCATCGACACATTTATAATATTCTTCGCCGTCAGCCGTCATGGTACTCTCATCCACCTTTTCGACATAACCTTTAAATGCCTCTTTATCTTTTATAGGAACAATCAATCCTACTTGGAAATCAGAACTGTTGACAAACAAATAAGCACGACCTTCAAAATCGACACCCGATTCGGCTAATCCGTCCAACTCACCTTTGTCACTGGCACTCAAGTTTTGCAATAACGAACTGTAAGAATCGGGAAATATTACCTGCCCGTCCTTTACTTCGATACCCGACTTGTCAATCAACGACTTCATGTTGACCGACATTACCATTGCTGCATCCTCAGGAATCATCGACATCGGTGACGGCCCCTGCTGCTTCCCACAAGAAGCAACGATTACAGCCACTGCAAGCAGCAACAACATTTTAATCTTTTTCATAACACTAATATTTTTGAATTTATATATGATTCTTAAAGCAATTAATTTTTCTCTTTGTTTAATAGCTCATAATCTTGACATTCTGCCCAATTAGAAACATGACAGCCCGACACCGCCTCGCTTTTGCCGCAGGAGGGGCCGAGCTGCCATTTATGAGATTATCAATTGTTCCTGAATGTTATTTTTTTAATGACTTTTCGTCCCCACCGGCAACTTTCTTCTTGCGTGGAGCACGTTTTTTCTTAACCATTTTAAGAACCAAAGCCGAACGGGCAGGCAAATACAACTTCAGCCAACCAAGTCCGTGAGGTTCATACAACGGGTCATTTTCGGTAAAATGATGAACACTTTCATCTATGTTGCCATATCCGCCATAACGTTGTGCGTCACTGTCGAACACTCCGTCATACTCTCCCGCAGGTGCTAAAATGCCATATCCAGTGAATGACTTGGACGGATTGAAGTTAAACACAAACACATAATCGCCACGCTTATAAGCGAGTACTTGATCGTCATCCTTGTCCCACAACTTTTCTATTGGCAATGACTGGAAGTTCTTTATTCCCGATACAAGATGTATCATGTCGTTGTCGAAGTTGTTCAAGAATTGATATTTCAGTTCTTTCCGGTCAACAAGATCCCATTGACGACGAGCATATTTATAAGACCATCCGTTACCTTCACGGGGGAAGTCAATCCATTCGGGATGACCAAACTCATTTCCCATGAAATTGAGGTAACCACCGTTCATCGTCGTGCAAGTCACAAGCCTTATCATCTTGTGCAAGGCAATTCCGCGATCCACGGTCATGTTATTGTCACCTACCATCATGTGCCAATACATTTCACTGTCGATGAGTCGGAAGATTATAGTCTTGTCGCCCACGAGAGCTTGGTCATGACTTTCGGCATAACTTATGGTCTTTTCATTATATCGACGATTCGTCAATTCCCAGAATATGGATGTCGGATGCCAATCTTCGTCTTTCTTCTCTTTGATAATCTTAATCCAATAGTCAGGAATACCCATTGCCATGCGATAGTCAAATCCCAACCCGCCATCTTTGAATTTCAAAGCCAATCCCGGCATGCCGCTCATTTCCTCGGCAATGGTTATGGCATTGGGATTCACTTGATGAATCAATTCGTTGGCAAGCGTAAGATATGTTATGGCATTGGTATCCTCACCTCCGTTATAGTAATCGTCATAAGAGCCAAATCCCTGGCCAAGGCCATGATTATAATATAACATCGATGTCACGCCGTCAAAACGGAAACCGTCGAAGTGATATTCCTCAATCCAGAATTTGCAATTTGACAACAAGAAATGCAATACTTCGTTTTTACCGTAATCGAAGCACAACGAGTCCCATGCCGGATGCTCCCTGCGCCCGTCCCCATAGAAATAAAGGTCGTAACTTCCATCAAAACGTCCAAGGCCCTCGACTTCGTTCTTCACTGCATGAGAATGCACAATGTCCATTATGACTGCAATTCCCATCTTGTGAGCATCATCTATGAGTTTCTTCAGGTCGTCGGGAGTACCGAAACGACTTGATGCCGCATAAAAGCTCGACACATGGTATCCAAACGAACCATAATAAGGATGTTCTTGAATTGCCATTATCTGAATGGCATTATATCCATCGGCAGCGACACGCGGCAACACGTTGGTGCGGAATTCATCGTAAGTTCCTACACGCTCGGCATCTTGTGCCATTCCTATGTGGCATTCGTAAATGAGCAACGGAGATACATTCGGCTTGAAATCCTTCACCTTGAAGCGATAAGGACGAGCCGGAGCCCACACTTGAGCCGAGAATATCAACGTTTGTTCATCTTGCACGACACGAGTGGCATAAGCCGGGATACGTTCTCCCTCGCCACCGTTCCATTTTATCTTCAATTTATACAAATCGCCGTGTTTGAGCATGTCGGCTCCGAGAGTTATTTCCCATACGCCGTTGTCTATACGCGTCAATTTGAAATCATCGCTCTCTTTCCAGTCGTTGAATGTGCCTATCATGTATATTGCCGTGGCATTAGGAGCCCATTCACGGAAAATCCACCCTGTTTTCGTCTTATGCAAGCCAAAATAATTATGTGCGTTGGCAAAATCGTTGAGTGTAATTTTTCCTCCATTGGTCAATTCTTTCTGTTTACGAATGACATCTTCATGCCTGCCGTTGATAGCATCGGCATAAGGTTCGAGCCATGGGTCGTTTTTTATTATCGGAAGAACTTTTTTCATGCCTGTTTGTTTTAATGGTTTATGAGTTATCGGTTTAACAAAAGTATTGATTTTTTTCCAAGTTTCACAATTAAATACCGAAAAAACTCGCCACCTTTCAATAAATTTTCAACACGCTTTGGGCTATGACATCAATAATAATTAAATTTGCACAATAAGCCATGATTATGCTTAGCCATCTCTTTTAGACATAAACCATTACCTTATTTGTTATGAATAAACATATCTTTAATTTTTTCAACTGCCTATGTGCACTATTTGTTGCATTGACATTAAGCAATCATGCCGAAGCTTCCGAGCTTGGCAAAGTATTAAAACATTCAAGCCGGGGGACAACGGTCACCATAACATCCGAGAACGGACGGCTGCTCATCACCCCATATACCGATAACATCGTCAAAGTCCTGTCGATTCCCGATGGCTTCGACACAAAAATTCCTGCATCGGAATTTTGTGTTCTTGACAAACCCGATTGCAAATTTGACGTGGAAGACAACGATTTCATCGTCAAGGTCACATTCGGCAACATCGAAATGCGCGTAAACAAAGATAATTCTGCCATAACATACTTCATCAAAGGCAGAAAGGTACTTGCCGAAGATGGAATGACCGACAATGCCGGGAAAACTAAGAGAATTTCGTTCTCGGCATCGCCCGATGAAGCCTTTTATGGCGGTGGCGAACGCGGTTACGCGCATAATTTGCGCGGAGACACACTCGTAATGTTCAACAAGCAAAATTACGGATACGGACGTGGAGACCGAACCGACCAAATGAACATTTGCATTCCGTTCTATATATCCACAACGGGATATGGAGTGCTATTTGATGATTTTGCAAACGCACGCCTCATCCTCGACAAAGACGTGGTTTATGAAAGTTCATGCAAGACTCCGGTAGCCTACTATTTCATCGCCTCAGAAGACTATTCCATAGCCAAAGTGGTCAATAACTACACATTGCTCACCGGGCGACAAGAACTCGCACCGTTCTGGAGCCTCGGTTACATAACCTCTAAATACGGCTACCGCACCCAACAAGAGACAATGAGCGTAATCGACACGCTACGCCGCCACGGATACCCTGTTGATGGCATCGTGCTCGACCTTTACTGGTATGGAAAAGAATCCGACATGGGCCGATTTGAATGGAACGCCGAGCAATGGCCCAACCATCGCAAAATGCTTGCTGACTTAAAAGCCGACGGTGTGAAAATGATTATCATTACGCAACCCTACCTCACAAAGGATGGAGCATTAGACAATTATGAGATGGCAAAAAAAGCGGGAATGTTGGCAACCGACTCCACAGGCAACGTGCATGATTTACAGACGTGGGTGGGTGAAGCCGGAATGCTTGACGTGAGCAACCCTGCCACTCAACAATGGATGTGGTCGAGATACCGCGACTTGACTCTTGAAGGTGTGACCGGATGGTGGGGAGACCTTGGCGAACCCGAAACTCATCCGCTCACCATGCGCCACTACAACGGATTAACTGCATCCGAGTACCACAACCTATATGGCAACGACTGGAGCAAAATCATTTATGACGGATTCGTAAAGGAATTTCCCGATTGCAGGCTAATGACACTGATGAGAGGAGGAACTGCCGGATTACAACGCTACTCGGTATTCCCGTGGTCGACCGACGTGAGCCGCAGCTGGGGAGGCCTTCAAGCTCAGGTGCCTATCATGATTAATACCGCCTTGAGCGGACTTGGATACATGTCGCACGACGTGGGAGGTTTTGCAATCGACAAAGCCAATCCGCACGATGACGAGTTATACATGCGCTGGCTTCAACTTGGCCTTTTCACTCCCGTATACAGAACCCATAGCACGATTGATGCCGAGCCCTACCATTATACCATGCTCGGATACCAAGATGTATTGAAAGCATTGATAAACGCACGCTATCGCATGCTTCCTTACAATTACACACTTGCCTATGAAAATGCCACTACCGGAGCTCCTTTTGTAAGGCCTTTGAACTTCTACTCGGCCGACGATGCCAATCTTTCCGACCTTCAAGACCAATACATGTGGGGACGCGACATCCTTGTGGCTCCTGTGATTGAAAAAGGAGCGATAGCTCGCGAAGTATATCTGCCGGAAGGCACATGGATCGACATGTCGGATCCTAAAATGACATTTGAAGGTGGGCAATGGATATCTTACCCTGCTCCACTTGCCAAACTGCCGTTATTCATCAAAGCCGGCTCGTTTTTGGTTCTTACCGACGGGAAATTCATTCGCAGCACCGAGGAATATGACCCGTCAAGCTATTGCGTGAGATATTACCACGGCAACGGGAAAAGCGATTACACACTCTTTGACGACGACCGCACAAGCAGATTGACAATTGAACATGGCGAATACCAATTGATGCATTTCAATGCCGACGAAACCGATGCAGAATTGACATTCACTCTGACTGCCGAAGGCAATGGATATGAAGGAATGCCTGTGTCAAGAAAACTTACATTTGAAATACCTGCCACATCCAAAGCTCCGTCATCAATCTCGGTAAATGGGAAAAACCTAACCAAGACAAGCACAAATCCGTCAGCAGACTCTTACTTATACCTGCCCGACTCCGACACGTTGATGTTCACGATAGATTGGAATTACGACAATACTACGATAACAATCAAGAAATAACATCCACCCTATCACATTAAAAAACGACGAGGTTGTCGCAGATTAGATGCTGACAACCTCGTCGTTTTTATTCCATTTATACTTCTCTCTCGATTACGACATTGACAAATCTCCGGAAGCCAAACGCTGGAAAATCCGCAATCCGAATTGAGGGACAATTGCTATCACATGGTCGAAAATAGCTGCTTGAATGCGCTCATATTCAGGCCACACGGTGGTATTTGTAAAACAATATATTTCAAGCGGCAATCCTTCGGGAGTCGGTTGCAGCTGTCGCACCATTGTCATTAACGACTTTTCAACTTCAGGATGATTCTTAAGATAATTTGTCACATACATCCTAAATACCCATAGGTTCACTATCTGCTCTCCGGCTTTTTCTTTGTCAAGCCAACCGGCAGCGACAAATGCGTTCTTTTCCTCATCGGTACAAAACCTTATCGAATGCAGATCTATGTTTATTGAACGCATGATTCGCCGTCCTCCGGCATCCCACATGCCGCGCCAATTTTGGAAAGAATCGCTCACGAGCGCATAAGGAGGTATGGTAGTAATTGTCTTGTCGAAATTGCGCACTTTCACTATCGTAAGCGACACCTCCATCACTTCGCCATTAGCTCCATACTTTGGCATGGTAATCCAGTCACCTGGTCGCAACATGTCATTGGCCGACAACTGCACACCTGCCACAAGGCCGAGTATGCTATCCTTGAAAATCAACATCAGCACGGCTGCCGACGCGCCAAGTCCGGCAAGGATTGTAGTGGCATCTTGATCAAGCAATGTTGCCACAGCAGTAATCACTCCGATGATTACTGCCACCAGTTTCAACATCTGGTACACACCTTTCAACGGTCGATTTTTCAACGTTTCATGCTCTATTGATATATTATAAAGCGAGTTAAGGAATGTGCACACCACCCACAATGACACTATTATGAGATAAATCATGCACACCTTCAACAATACATCAAGCAAATGAGGCTCGTCACTGAAAGCCAGTGGCAAAAGCATGTATAACAAGATGGGAGGAATCAATCGTCTGAAACCTCTCAGCATATCCTTGCTGAACAGATAATCATCCCATGTCGCTTTCGTCGATAACGTTAGTCGTTTTATGGCCGGAGCAACTACATATCGGAACACAAGAACGCAAACATATGTAAATAGCAATATGGCGGCAATTATCACCAATCGTGATGACCACGACAAGTCCTTGTCAATAATTCCCCAATCAATGAACGATTGCGCCAGTTCTTCATTTAAATTTTTCATTGCCTTGAATACGTTTGTTCATGTAATACTTTCCATTTAATCACAAGTACAATTTCTTTCCCTGTGAATTATAGAACGAATAATAATAAGTACCATCCTTATATGTGACAGATCCTATGGTAAGACGCTTGGGAAGGTGTTTGGTATCAAGCCACACGGGATTGCCCGATGCATCAAATCCGTACACGCGCAACTCATATATGCCGTTGTCATTATATATGAACACAAAATCATCGTAAGTGTCATATCCGTTCGGGAGCGATATCAACTCACCGTCTACGAGTTCAAACGTCGAATATGCCCCACTGTTAACTAAACTAATCAATGCCTGGCGCGAAAGAGAGGAGCTCGCCATTCTGCGCTTCTCTTCTGAATCGAGAATGGAAACAAGTTTATTGAAATTCTCTTCAGTCGTATAGTCATACTTGTTTATGTAACCCTTGTTGTCCACATAATTCAGATTGGCATTTTTAATTTCGGTCATGCCGTCAGGTGCATTTTGATTATCTATAATCTCGACTTCATCGCCAAATTTCAGACTTTCATCGCCCGAAGCCTCTCCTCCGCTGATATAAACCGGCACCCAGGCTTCGTCGCTTATGACATACATCTTTTCGGCAGAATCGAACAAACCGCTCATCATGTTTATGACAGTATCACCAAACCAAATAAATGCGATAATGATAGCCATAAATATGGGCCAACGTGTCTTTTTCTTCTTTTTTATGACAGTTGTCTTATTATCCCTGTTGTATATTTGATTGTTAGTAGGGGTTTTAAACTGCTTTATTGTAGAAGTCTTATATTGATTATTTGATGATGTCGAATTAACGATGAAACTATACCGCCCTAATGAGCGACCATCGGCAATGAATTCCACAACCCACCTGCCGGCAGTATATGTATTTCCATTCTTACTGCCCCAGCCACCAAGGACATACGCTCCTGAACCGATAATTTTGACACTTGACTGATACTCTTCCGTCTTTCCGGAAGGGGAAATTAGTCTTATAGTGAATCGCGTCATCCCGATTCGCGTAGTCGTTACATGCAATTTCGGCTTGAAATATTGCATGTTGTCGTATAAAGCCGTTCCGTAATTATGGATAATATCTCCATCGTATGTAACATCGGCAAACTCGGCTTTGTCTATTCTAATTGGGTCATGCGCATGAGGCGACTCGGCAAGCATCAGCGTTCCTATATAAAGCATCTTGTCGCCTTCAAACACTATGAATTCCACCTCTTTACAGCCCAGGTACACAGTCCCCGATTGGTTTCCCCAACTTAACAATTCATAGTCACCCGAACCATTCAAAGTAATATTGACACTATACTCGTCATGGTATTCGGCAAAATTGACTTTTACTTTGAAAGTCACATTCCCGAATCGATTTGTCTTGAGTGTAATCCTTGGAGCTATGTATTTCACTGTCTCATATAATCTCCTGCCATAAGGTGTGATGATTTTTCCATTTATGTCTTTTTCGGCAAAGTCCATCTTGACCACCGTCATCGCATCATTTGTGCGTGGCGACGGGCTGATTTGCAAGCTCGACTTGTAAAGGCTTTTCCCTCCTATGAAAAACTCGAACGAAACGACACCGATTTCGTTCATGAAACTTGTTCCCTTGCTATTGCCCCAACCGTCAAGCTTGTATGTGCCACTGCCGTTCAGCGTTATTTCGGTATCATAATCGGCTTTACTTCCCGACGGATATATTGCAACGGTCTTGATGACTACATTGCCACGCTTGTTGGTCCTTATGGTCAATTGCGGAGTAATATACTTGGCATCGTTATACACCTTGAATCCCATGTCGCTGTACACCTTGCCTTCGCACATGTCAAGGAACGACACGGCCGTAATTATCACTTCATCATTACGGATTGTCCATTTAGGTTCCTCTTTTTTAGGTTCTTTTTTTTCAGGTACTTTTTTCTTCTCCGGTATATGTGTGCCATATAACTCTTTCAACGCACTCTTGAATTGATTGAACGTTTCGGCATCGGTGGTGTACATCATTCTGGCAATTCCTCGAAACTCCTTGCTCCAAGTGATGATGTTGCGGTTGTTGCTATGCAACTTGTCGCAAGCAATGAGCACTTCAATCATCTCATTGCACTCATCAACCATAAGTTGGCTATATGATGTCGTCTGCCATTTCTTTGATAATATTTCAATAGCACTCCACTCTTCAGGGTCCATGGCGTTCTTCACATCTTCGCTCTTGAGGAATTGGCACGCCTCGGCCCATTTTTTCACTTTAAGTTGTAATATGTATTTATCCATAAACTCGCAAAAAATATTACAATGTCACTTCACCGCACAGTGAATAACTCAAATACTTTTTCACACTTTCGGGCGGTAATCCCATACCAAAAAGATACATCATCTTCGTTATGGCTGCCTCGCTGGTTATGTCGTGCCCGCTCACCACTCCTGCACGAGTCAGGCAATTACCCGTGTCATACAACGACGTGTGCACGCCCCCGTTCACGCATTGTGTCACATTGAGCAACACTATGCCGCGCTGCACGGCATCCTTGATTGCGCTGACAAACCATGGATCGTCCGGGCCATTTCCTGCCCCGAAAGTTTTAAGTACTATCCCTTTTATGTCGGGGGTATTAAGCAAGTAACGCAGCGTGCTCTCTTTCATCCCGGGATTCAAGTCGATAAACATTACATTAGGATCCATGTTATAACGCACCTTCAACGGTCTGCGAGAAGGTACACGATAAAGAGCTTCTTCGTTGAAATGTATGCCAAGGCCTATCTTGGCCAATGCCGGATAGTTGTTGCTCTTGAACGCATTGAAATTATCCGCGCTCATCTTCGTGCTGCGGTTGCCTCGCCACAAGTAATTCTCAAACAAAATGGCCACTTCCCTCACCATCGGCTCGCCCGACTTGTCGCGGGCGGCGGCAACTTGGAGGGCGGTTATCAGATTCTCCTCGCCGTCGGTACGCACCTCGCCTATCGGCAACTGCGACCCGGTGATGATGACAGGCTTGTGCAGATTCTCCAGCATGAAACTGAGAGCCGAGGCGGTAAATGCCATCGTGTCGGTTCCATGAAGCACAACAAACCCGTCAAATATGTCATAATTGTCCTCTATGGCCGAAGCAATGTCGCTCCAATGCGACGGTGACATGTTTGCACTATCTATCGGAGGATTAAATTGCAAGTTACTGATGTCGTAATCGAGCATCTTTATCTTTGGCACGTTGTCGATAAGATGCGTGAAGTCAAATGGTTGCAACGCTTTCGTAACCGGGTTCTCTATCATTCCGATTGTCCCTCCGGTATAAATTATAAGCATCTTCGGCCTCTTGTTATCCATAATACTGCACAATTACCCTTTGCACTGAAAGCAGAGACCACACATGAAAATTGTTGCAGTCCACCATCAATGCGTAGCAATGAAACGTTTCTTTTTCTGCAAACTTAATAAAATTTGCCGAATTTACCTCACTCATGTCAACATCATGAAACCGCTTTCACCATTTACCGTGACAAAATCCGCACTTTCTAATATGTGATATGACATCATGAGCAACTTGTTCTCATAAAATTATCATCACTCTTATATGGAATATCCTCCTAAGCAACAATCCGGAGAAATTCCCAATAGGATATATATTTGAGCTTGACAAACAAGAATTTACCAATTTGCGATCAAAAATTTCGACCGCAAATATATCTCCAAAGTCACGAGTGCTTCCCAAAGCATTTACTGAAAAAGGGCTTTATATGCTTGCTACAATTCTAAAAAGCCCACGAGCCACTCAAGCTACCATCGCCATAATAGAGACTTTTGCCTCTGTCAGGCAACTCAAGCGGGAACTCCATGACTTGCACAATGAACCCGACAGCAAAAAGCAACAATCAAAGATGAAACACTTCGGAGAAATACTTTCAAACATTGTTATGCCAGAATTGGAATTAACAGAAACCGAATCAAGCATGGAAATCAATTTCTTAATCGGCAAGATAAAGCACACGGTGAAGCGAGTGAAGAAACGTAATGACATTGACCAAACCGAAGTGGAATAACGGCAACAAGCCTGCCATCATGAACCTCTTTCACCATTTACCGTGACAAAATCCACTCCTTGGCAGCACCTCACCACAGTCCATTGCTTTCCACCTGCATACAAAAAGGACAGGAAGACGCCATTACAGTCTTCCCGTCCACACAAGATGCCCAATTCCTTTATTTTTGCTTGCCTGTCATCTTCATTCCTGTCCCAAAATCCCTTCTGACAACAAATAAATCTTCATTTGAACGAATGCCATTAAAATATTTATACCCGTGTGCAAAATGATGCTTCATACCTGGCATTGCACATCCAACCCATCCGGCTACTCCTGCCAACATTGTTATACCGCCTATTGCGGTTATTCCGTCTTCTCCGGCTATAAGTCCGGTTGAAACAGCAGCCAAACCTGCTATGAAAATTGTATATGCAAAATATCCTCCAACCTTTAAGGCATCGCCCTTGTGATGATTCTTGTAATCGAGTCCAAAAGGAATATAATTTTCATAACCGGGAGCAGTCGAAAGCAAAAAAGCAGTTCCGCTCTCAAAGCGCACTTTAGCCTTGCCTGAATTGTCTATCGTCCCTATCAAATCTTTTTCGGGCGTATATATTTTCGTGCCGGGAGTCCCGTTTACCGTAAGATTTACCATGGAATTGCATGATGCCATCAATACCACCATCGCCAATACAAATGTATTATAAATATATTTTTTCATGTCCGTTTATTTTTGTTTATTGATAATCAACCAAGTTATTAATATAATAAGAATCCTTGAAGTCGGAGAGATTGTTATTGAAATATATGATGTACCACGGTTCTTCAAGCGCATCCGACTTTTCAGAGTATATTTTCCTCAAAGGACCGTTTATTTTACCGTTATTCACCACATGCGCCTGCAACAAGGAGTTGGCATAATAATTGGATGTTATGCTATTGAAAGTTTCCCCATTGTCCAGCGAATAACAAACCGACACCGAGAAAGTACAATATGAATCAGCAGGCAATATTTGTGGACGCGATATGTCGACCGATGGATTCTGCTCGTAAAGGGATTTGAAAAATTCCTTGCCGGCAGGTATGCTGAACTCCCTGCCCATGTCTATATAACTGTTAGGACCTATCGACACCACAGGCTGATCGATTGAATAAGTCGTTTTCGACACGCCCGAAGTATTAGAGCCACCGACATTAATCCCGCTTAAAGCCGTTCCAACGGCTCCGCCAATTCCAAGTGCGCTACCTATTGCGCCCAAATTCACAGTTGCACCTTCAGTCCCGGAAGTCGTCAATGTCGAAGTCCTGATTGTAGGGTCATAATACATCGTCGATTGCCCCGAATAATCTATGAAAAACGATTTTGTACGGTCGATGACCATAATCTTGTCCGACAAGTTCCTCACGACAAGTTTTACATTCCCATAGTCGTCTATCACCGGGCTGACCGCGATTACAGCACCAGTTTCGGGTGTGACAGCTCTTGAATTGGCATCTGCTTTCTCGACTTTCCTGATAGACTGATAAGCCACATCGGTAATCTTAAGCTTGGTGGTACATGACGAAAACAATAGCAATGTACCTGTGGCAAAACACAATAATAATCTTTTCATTTAAATTTAATTTTTAGGCCTTCACAGTCCTTTTCAGGCTTTTTAACACTATATGCATGCACAGAAGCGTGGACTGCAATGCTACATCATAGATGAAGGTCCTGAGAAAACCCAATGAGCAAATGTAGTTATAGCAGCCCACGCCATGCGTGAGAACCACTATGCCTTCCTTGCTCATTTGAAAATTTCTCAGGTTTTCATCTACAAGACAAGCATAACGCTTCCTAAATTTTAGCCTCGATGTAATCGGGAAAGTTTTCCTCCGAAAACTTTTCCACATGCAAACTTAACGAAAAAATACCGTAACCAACAGACATTTCCCAAAATTTATTTATACACAGCATTGGTTGTTTGCATGGCATTCAACCATATTCCGTCATTTTCTCACTCCTTGCAATTAACCACACTCTTTCTAATTGCCTTAATTTATTTGCGTTTATGCACGCTCCGTGGCGGTTTTTCCGTATATTTTCATTAAGTTTGTGCTATTATAAATTTCATACGACATGGAAAAAACGAGAGAGCCATATACCTTTGACCGAGTCGTCAGGCTCACAATAACAATAGCATGCGTGATAGCAGGACTATGGTTGCTCAACTACTTGAAAGGAGTGCTTATTCCTTTCCTTGTAGCTTGCCTCATCGCATACATGTTAAACCCCATCGTCGGCTGGAACAGAAAGCTCTTCCGCCTGAAAGGCCGCGTATTGGCCACAATCCTTACCATTATAGAAGTAACGGTAATCCTTGGCGCAGCATTAAGTTTCCTCGGTCCTTATATTTATAAGGAATTCCAAAACATGATTGTCTTATTCAATAACTATGCAAAAGCCAATTTCGACGTGCCCTATCTGCCAAAGGCAATACATGACTTTATTTTAGACACAGTTGACATAGAGCATCTGAAATCGTTGATGACTCGCGAGGAATGGGTCAACCTGCTGAGAGAAGCCGCTAACAAGACATGGCCGTTCGTCGAAAGCACATTCAGCATCATCCTAAGCATATTTAGCTGGGCTATCGTATTCATATACATCGTGTTCATCCTTATCGACTTTGAAAAAGTGATGGCCGGGTTCAAAAGCATCGTACCACCTAAGTACAAAAAACGCGTTTTCTCCATCATCGACGACGTGGAAAGCAGCATGAACCGATACTTCAGGGGACAAGCCACAGTGTCTTTTTTCGTAGGCATATCATTCTGCATCGGATTTTGGATTATCGATCTTCCCATGGCTATCGTGCTTGGACTGTTCATTGGGTTGCTCAACATGGTGCCATACCTGCAATTAATCTCCATACCTATCGCGGCCATCCTGTGCCTTGTAAGCACAGTATCGACAGGTTCCGACTTTTGGGTACAATTTGGATTGGTAATAGTTGTGTATTGCGTGTCACAACTCATACAAGACTTAATATTGATACCCAAAATCATGGGGAAATACATGGGACTCAATCCGGCCATAATATTCCTGTCACTGTCGATATGGAGCGCATTGCTCGGTTTCGTGGGCTTGATTATAGCAGTGCCGTTGACGACTTTATTACTGTCATACTACGACAAATACATTGAACGCCGCGATCTCCAGCCATGGAACAGGGAACCTTCACACAAGCCGGACAACGACAAAGAGTAGCCAAGGCACAATTGATCAAAGAAATTAATACACAGCACTTCCTGCTAATTTCAAATACAAAAACAGTGCAGAACCGCGGTTCTGCACTGTTTTTGTATTATCCATGTGATTGTCTTGCATCACAATAAGCTCCATGAAACGGTAAGTCCGGCCATTACTATTGCCACCATGCTCATCAGCTTGATAAGAATATTAAGGCTCGGTCCCGAAGTATCCTTGAACGGGTCACCGACAGTGTCTCCTACGACAGTAGCCTTATGTACATTACTGCCCTTCCCTCCGAAATTGCCCTCTTCGACATATTTCTTGGCATTATCCCATGCACCTCCGGCATTAGCCATGAACACTGCAAGCACAAAACCGCTACTTAATCCTCCGGCAAGCAATCCTAAAATTCCCGGGACTCCGAATATAAGTCCTGTCAATACCGGTGCAACTATTGCAAGCAATGACGGGACAACCATCTCGCGCTGCGCACCCTTTGTCGAAATTTGCACGCAACGTTCATAGTCAGGTTCGACATCGTCGGTCAATATCCCCTTTATTTCCCTAAACTGTCTACGAACTTCCTCAACCATCTTCTGTGCAGCACGCCCCACGGCATTGATTGTCAATCCGCAGAACACAAAAGCCAGCATTGCCCCAATGAACATGCCCGAAAGCACTTTCGGATTCATCAACGTCACATCATAATACTGCATGAAATCACCGAAAGTAGCCTTGGCGGTCTCTATGAATGACCCATCGGGCATTTTAAGGACATCCTTCCCTATACGCCCGAGGCCTATTCTTATTTCTTCAATATATGAAGCCAACAAGGCCAGTCCCGTAAGTGCAGCCGAACCGATGGCAAAACCCTTGCCGGTAGCCGCAGTCGTGTTACCAAGCGAATCAAGAGCGTCAGTGCGACGACGCACCTCTTCGCCAAGTCCCGACATTTCAGCATTTCCTCCGGCATTATCGGCTATCGGGCCATAAGCATCGGTAGCAAGCGTTATCCCAAGTGTCGACAGCATGCCCACTGCTGCAAAACCTATTCCATACAAGCCCATGCTTGCGTTAGCCAGGTCGAAATTGGCCGCAAACATATAAGACAATATCACTCCCACAACCACCGAGATAACCGGGATGGCTGTCGACATCATGCCAAGACCTATTCCCGAAATGATAACAGTAGCCGGCCCGGTCTTGCCGCTTTCGCTCAATTTGCGCGTAGGATTGTAAGACTGTGACGTATAATATTCTGTCGATTTGCCTATCACTACTCCGACAAGGAGTCCTACGACAACCGAACAGCCTATATAAATCCAATTGTCAATCTGCAAAAGCCACAATACGGCAAAAGTTGCTACGGCAATAAGCACCGAACTAAGGTTTGTTCCCATCGAAAGAGAGTTTAACAGCCCCTTAACATCAGAATCCTCTTTTGCCCTCACGGCAAATATTCCAAGTATCGACAACAATATGCCTACCGCTGCAACAATCATAGGAGCTATGACAGCCTTGTACTGCATGACAGTGTCACCCGAGTAGATGAATGCCGACGCGCCCAAAGCAGCCGTAGACAAAATAGCGCCACAATAAGACTCGTAA
Source organism: uncultured Muribaculaceae bacterium (assembly GCA_944321705.1). Lineage (GTDB taxonomy): Bacteria > Bacteroidota > Bacteroidia > Bacteroidales > Muribaculaceae > Avimuribaculum. The sequence continues at coordinate 97,989 of CALUMG010000008.1, forward strand.
AGGTCTGCTCCCATGCCTGCCACGTCACCCACATTGTCTCCGACATTATCGGCAATGGTGGCAGGATTGCGTGGATCATCTTCAGGGATGCCGGCTTCGACCTTTCCCACAAGATCGGCTCCCACGTCGGCAGCCTTGGTATAGATTCCGCCACCTACCCTCGCAAACAAAGCCTGCGTGCTGGCTCCCATGCCAAACGTTAGCATAGTGGTTGTTATCGTACACAATTTAGCAGTAGGCGACAAAGCATCGGCCGGAATCAAAGCGTTAAGCAACAGGTACCAAAACGATATGTCGAGCAATCCGAGTCCTACCACCACAAGCCCCATCACAGCACCGCTGCGAAAAGCTATGCGCAAGCCCCCATTAAGCGACATGCGAGCTGCATTTGCAGTCCTCACCGAAGCATAAGTGGCTGTTTTCATGCCCAAATAACCGGCAAGCCCCGAAAAGAATCCTCCCGTAAGGAATGCCACAGGCACCCAGTGGTTCTGCACATTGAACCCAAAAGCCATAATGGAAAAAAATGCCACAAGCACTATAAACACCAACCCTACAACCTTATATTGCTGCTTAAGATAGGACATGGCTCCCTTGCGCACCGCCGATGCTATATGTGACATGCGAGGAGTCCCTTCTTCCACTTTTTTCATTTGATAATAGAAATAACAGGCAAATGCCAATGCAAGCAGCGACGCAACAGGCACCAGCCAAAACAAGACGTTATCCATCAGGCATAAGTTTTAAAATTATTAATAATGTGATGTAAAAGATTTATAAGTTATTATTCAAAAATAAGCATTTTATTTGATTTAGGCATGTTCCATAAATCAAATTTACTATTATTATTACGATTTATAATATCGACATACAAGCGCATATATTAACATACCTTAACTGTAGTTTCATTTCATTAATACTACATTTTAAGTCTTAAAGAACACTACAAAAGACCTTTAATAATCCACGTTTCAGGCAAACTAACCATACACGACTGATTATAACCACCATACCTCAATTACGGAAATTTTTCGTTAATTATGTATAACAAGGCTGAAACATGTTGCCTATCACAGATTAGTAACATATCTTTGCCAAAAATTAAATAACTTTTTCATTGTGAAACATCAATGATTCGGCATGAAAATAACAGTTTACTGCTCTTCAAAAAGCAATCTTGACAATAAATATACATCAACGGCAGTCGAATTAGGCCGCTGGATAGGCTCCAACAAGCATGAACTTGTATATGGAGGCGTCAATGCCGGAATGATGCACATCTTGGCTCAAAGCGCCCACGATGCCGGAGCATCGATTACAGGTATCATTCCCGAGTGTTTCACATCAAGAGCCGATGAGCTTAACGATACTCTTGAAACGACTCCGGGGCTAAACGAGCGCAAAGCCCGAATGTATGCCCTTGCCGACGCGTTCGTGGTTTTGCCGGGAGGACTTGGGACAATTGACGAATGGGTCTCAACCCTGTCGGCACTCGTAGTGGATTGCGACACAAGACGCAAAATAATTGTCGTGAACATTGACGGAATATTCGACGACATAGCGGCTCAACTCAACCGCGTCGCAGCATCACCATTTGCACGCAACAGCACAATGGATCAATGCTATGTTATTGTTGACAGCATAACCAACATGATAAACGAACTAAACAATATCAAAAACTGTAAATAAAATTTTATCGACATGAAAAGTAATATTTACACCGAAACAGGAGACAATGGAACTACTTCCCTTGTCGGCGGAAAGAGAGTCATGAAAACCGACATCCGCATAGAAGCCTATGGGACTGTCGACGAATTGAACGCATTCATCGGCAAACTCGCCATTAATGCAAAACTTGAATATCCCGAAATGTACAGCTTGCTGCGCACCATACAAAACAAATTGTTCAACATCGGCTCATATCTTGCTACCGAATATGACAGCTCGACACGCACGGCATGCCCGCACATGACTATTGAAGACGTGGAATTGATTGAACGTACAATCGACAGACTTGATGGAGAACTTCCTCCAATCGACAAGTTCATCCTTCCCGGCGGAAGCCAGCTTTCGGCATCATCGCAAGTGTGCCGCGTCATTACTCGCCGTTGCGAACGTCGCGTACTTCAACTTGCCGCTGAGACATACATTGACCCGATTGTCCTGAAATATCTCAATCGACTGAGCGACTTTTTCTTTGTTTTTGCCCGCTACAACAACATTCACAACCAGATTTCCGAAATTTTCTGGGACCCGAACGCATAAACGTGCACTACAAACGAAATATAACTCACAAGCCCTTTGGAAAATCAATATTCCGAAGGGCTTGTTAATTCCTGTGGCATGACATTAAAAACGGGAAGGGCATAAACTCAACGTTCCTGCCCTCCCCCCCGAAATTTAAGTGAAGTTTGCTTCTTGGGTTACTTCTTTATCTCAAATTGATGAACAATTTCGCCTTTGTAGTTATATAAGAAAAATCTCATCAAATTGTCTGAAACCGACAAAACCGTAAATCCCGGTTCGCCATTGCAAAACACTGTTCCGTCGATAGGCTTCACATCGCTTCGCGACAATGAGCCGGCCGTGTTCACAAGATATTCAACCTTGCTGCCTGCAGGACAAATATGCTGGAAATTGTGTATGTGACCGCAGACATAAGCATCTACACCATACTTGTCGAGCAAAGGCTTCACACGAGCCTGCATGTCCTTGCGTTCAGTATCCGACTTGCTTGTATATGCAAACACAGGATGGTGCCCGAATACAATTTTCCACTTGGCGGTACTTTCGCTCAAAGTTTTTTCAAGCCATTCGAGTTGCGCTGCAATCGATTGCTTCCCGGCGTCGGGATAATCCTCGCCGTCCTTACGATACTTGTCAATGAGGGGGGTGGTATCTATGAATACAAACAATATTTTTTCATTACCGTCTTCTACCTCGGTCTCAAAGGAATAATATCGACCGGGCATGCTCCATCGACGGCTCACATTCTTATAATCAAGAACAGCTTGAGTATTGCCACGATACTCATGATTACCCATTACCGGGAACCAGTCGAGCATCAGGTCGGGATGAGAATAAATCAATTCATAATTCGTCATCCACAATGGGTCGCTAACACTCTGCACTCCTTCAAAATGGTGCACGTCTCCAATAGCGGCAACAAACTCAGGATCCACATCCTCGGCCATCCAGCCCATCAATTCGGCAATAGTCTTCTGCTCATAATAGCCGTTGCGGCCAAGGTCGTTTGCTATATAAATAGAAGTAGAATTCTTCGGGATGTCGGGTCTTTGATATTCAACACCCGCAGCCCCCATGCTCATCGCACACGCGATGAGCAGCATCAGAGACAATATCAATTTATTAATCGTTTTCATATCGTTTATTTTTTCATTAATGCAAGCATGAAATCAATTACTCGGCTGCACCATATGCTCCGAAATAGCTCGAAGGTTCAGGAGAAACAAAAGTGTTATTGGCAACGATGCCGGCAAGACCTTCCATGACGATTCCTTCCGAGAAATTCCTTTCAAAATTGACAATACCGCCAGTCAAAGCAGGAGAGCCTGCCGACAAATGGAAATCCCAAGAATCATTCCATGTTTGCGGAGCACCTTCGCCATTTGAACCAACATTGATGTTCATGTTTGATTGACGTGTATAATTGGCAAACAACGGGTCATTTTCTCCTGGAGCATTTCCGCGCTTGTCATTTGCGCCGACGAGCACGCCTTCAATTTCATCGGCTGCCATTTGATCTATGCCTTCTTGCGTTGAAGCAAAGTAGAAGTTGGGAGTATAAACCGAACGTGCATTTTCCGGTTCATCGGTAGCATGTTTCAAGCCCCAACGGCAATCATAGATCATATTGTTGTAAAGTTCGGCATAAATATTTGCTTCAAGCCACATTGACCCGCCTTTGATTCCCGGACGACGCCATCCGTCATTCACAAGGGTATTGTTGTAGCAAACGATGTGCGACTCGTATTCAACAAAACCGTCGTTCGACAACTTAAATCCGTTTGTATTGGAGTCATATATCAAGTTATATGCCACGTCGGCAAGACAGTCTGACTTATAATTGATTGCATCACCACCGTCAAATCCGCTGGAAATGAATCGGTTGTTGGCAACGATTGAATGACCGCCTGTGATATATATTTGGTCTTCGGCATTATTGAACAATGTACAGTTGGTAATTATCATCCTGCCATCACGGTTGCAGAAATGGATTGCAGGAACGCCTTCTCCGGTTTCCGACTTGAACAACTGGTTAATGAACGATGCCGAATTTTCGGTAGTTTGTGCTCCGCCATATTCAATAGTTACATAATTCAAATAAAGCTCTTCACAATTATAACCACAGATTATACCGCCCCAGTTGCGAGAAAAACGGTCGTTCTTTGAAGATTCCTCCACAGTGAATGTGATAGGATTTTCTTCAGTACCCATGCAATACATGTTGCCAAGCACGACTATTTCAGGTTTTACTTCAGTGTTGGAAGCGATGACGGTCACGCCTTCTTCTACATAAAGAGAGACATTTTCCGGCACCACGAAATGATCGTCAAGAATTACAGTTGAATCCTTGCCCCATACTATAGCTGAGTTAGGATATTCAATTTCAGGAACATCCGGAGTTTGTCCGTTGCCCGAAGGTTCATCATTGCCACAAGCAGCAAACGTCAACGACAATGCAGCTATTGCACAAATACTTAACAGATTACGTTTCATAAAATTTTAAAATAAATGAATGTGTGTTTTATTATTGATAGTTTATATATTATTACAACTTGAATCTCACGCCTATAAGCAGTCCTACTCCGCGAGAATCTCTCCTGATGAGAGTCTTTCCGCTACCGGCTTCTTGTCCTGCGAAATTGGCGTTGTATTCATTATATGTCTTGATATATCGTTCCGATTTAGTGTTCAACAAATTAGTAGCTTTCCCGAAAATCGACACGCCGCAATCAAATTTCTTTTCCACCGAAGCATCGAGAGTCACTTCTCCTTTATCCCAATAGTCGGAGTCAAGATATTGCGACACAATAGCGATTTTTTCTCCTGTGTAGCTGCAAGCCAATTGGGCATCCCACCCGAAACGCGTGTCTTTGTACATCAACGTCACATTTACCACATGCGGAGCTTGTCCAAGCAATGGACGTGATTGGGAGACATTCAGACGCTGGGTACTACCTGTTTCAGGATCGTGCTGATACAGAATCTTGTCGGTTGTTATGCTGGAATGCGTGTATGTGTAATTTGCTTTGACACCGAAATTGCGGAAATATTTAATTACGTCTATTTCAAAACCAAAGTTATCGGCATCCCCGACATTCATCGGCCCGTATCCTATCTGACGATTGTTGCGCGTCATGCTTACATACTCGATAGGATCGGTCAAGTGTTTATAGAACACTCCGGCCATGAATTCTTCGGTAGGGCTTGGGAACCATTCCCAACGCAAATCCACGTTGTCGATTTGCGCCCTGCGCAATTCATTGTTACCAAATTCAAGATAATCCTCATTGATTATCGTATATGGCACTATTTCAAAGAATCCGGGTCGATTTATGGAGCGGAAATAAGACAAGCGCAAATTCATGTCGGTTATAGGAGAGTATTTGAAATGCACCGACGGAAGGATATCCCAATAAACTTGCTCCCCTTCCGGGTCGGAACTTACTGTCGGATAAACCATTGAATAGGATTGGTCGGTATGTTCGGCTCTCACTCCGGCAATCACATGCCAGTTAGGGCGAGATATCTTGAATTGGCCGTAAACGGCTCCGATGTTTTCTCCTGCGTTGTAGTTCAACGGGCCGACGCTCCCATGAGGAGTTTGCACGCTCCATTGTATTTCATCAATGGTAGAGAAATCCACGCCTTGAACAGGACGGCTTGTGCCTCCGGGGGTAAAATTATAGGTGATATGCGTGTTTTCACGAGATTTGTCCCTGTACATACCTCCGGCTTTCACATTCAACATGAACCAGTCAAGTTCTTTATCATATTTCAAATTAAGATAACCGGCAATATCACGGTCGGAATTGTGCTCAAAACGGCGTTCACCATGATCGGCAGTGACAACCGATTCATAATCTTGAACGAGATTCTCAAGTGTCGTGTATGTGTTATCAGGCCTGTTATATCTTGCGTAAGCATATTCGGCAGTCCAATCGATGCCAAACCCTTCAGTCAAAATGTTTCTATGATGCCCGCTTATGGTCGAAGCCAAGATTGACTGTTTAGTTTGTCTTGCCCGGGTTTCAAGCGTCTGAAGCAAGTTACCGGTTTCGGGCGAATAATTGAGCGACAAGTCGGTCTCCACACTCTCGCGCACTTGATTGGAAATGTTGCTGAAGAATGCCGTATACCAGTCAATGTCGTTATTTTCATTGAATACATAATCGAGCTTCAGGTGCAAGCCGGTCTGCAATTGTTGTTCCGAATACATGCGCTCCCTCATTGCATCAAGCCTTACGGCAGTTTCGTTCTGGTTCATTATATCGGTGAAAAACAAACTGCTTTTTGTCCTGTACATATTTTGCAAGCTTCCTGCAAAAATGAATCCGAACCTGTCGTCAAACAACCTGTTGCCCAACGTAATTCCGGCTACCAAATCGGGCATCGGATGGAAATAACTCAATTTAGTCGTACCATTGTTGAAATCACCAAATGTGGCACTGTAATCGGTCCCATACGCTTCTCTCGGAGATTCGGATGTTATATTGCCATGGTCAAAACCTGTAAATTTGTGCTCGATGTTCATTGTATTATAACCGGCAGAAGCATTCACGTTGAACGTGAATCGCGACGGAGCATCTTTCATCACCATGTTCACCACGCCACCTGTAGCATCCCCTTCCATGTCGGCCGTAAGCGACTTGGTAACTTCAAGCCTGTCGAGCAAATCGCTCGGGAATATGTTCAACGGTACATAACGATTTGAATTATCGGGACTTGGAATTTTCACACCATTGACAAGAGTATAATTATAACGCTTGTCCATACCTCTTAATATAGCGTATTGCTCATTGTCGCTGCTACCCTTATCAAGCACCACGCCCGACATCCTTTGCAAAACTCCGGCAACATCAAGGTCGGGAGATATTTCAATACTGTTGGCACTCATGATGTTTATTATATTGGCCGACGTTTTTTCCACCAATCGGGCATTAACGTCGCTGCGACGATTAGAACGACCTATCACCGACACCTCATGCAATGTCATCCCTTCGGGGGTCAAAGCGACATTGACCTCAGCCTCTCCATTGACCGTTTCCGAATAATTGTGATAACTCACATAATGCCACACGAGCGTTACATTTTTTCCATCAGGAATATTGACAGAATAAGACCCGTCAAGGCCTGTAGAAGTCCCTATATTGGGAATCTCTTCACATGAAACTATTGCTCCTACAAGAGTCTCACCTGTCTCTGAATCGGTTACTGTTCCTTTTACCGTATAAGCATGGGCAGCCATCGAAATACCAAGTGCCATGCTTGTTAAAATCGCAAACTTCATAGTTGATAACTTGAAATAAATCCTTTTGGTTTCGACGCTGCAAAAGTATCCTTGAGACATTACAATCTGTTTACACAATTATTACAATTTTGTAACACTTTTTCTTTTAACGCTTCGCATGTGTAAGATACTAATACTAAATCCATTAAGTTGCAAGCAACAATGATACCCGATATAATCTTACACATTATTTATATAAAGGATCTTTAATAAAACCTTAACGGCACGTTCTTTTCGGCATTTTTACGTTAATACGCTGATTAATATTAAAATTTCTTTGTAAATTTGTGCGTTTATTCGCAATGAATGCTTTATGATTCTGTCACGACGACAGGATATAAGCCACTCCGGCAAACGGGAAAACGGAAAACAACAATTGCACGAACATCGACTCTGTCCCGATTCAACAACCAATGCACGGCAAGAGCGATTATTTTTACCGGTTGGCCAATATGACAATTGTGTGCAACCATGGCTATTGAATATAATTTTTCAAATATATGAATATCTCTTACAATTGGCTTAAAGAGTACATCGACATCGATCTTACTCCTCAAGAAGTGGCCGATGCCCTAACTTCTCTCGGGCTCGAAACTGGCACCGTAGAAAAAGTCGAAACAATAAAGGGAGGACTTCAAGGCCTTGTGATAGGCGAAGTCTTGACATGCGAAAATCATCCCGACAGCGACCATTTGCACATCACAACCGTGAACCTCGGAGACGGGACACCGGTACAAATCGTCTGCGGAGCTCCAAACGTTGCAGCAGGACAACATGTGATAGTCGCAACCTTAGGCACAAAACTATATGACGGTGACAAAGAATTCCTGATAAAGAAATCAAAAATACGCGGTGTCGAATCGTTCGGCATGATATGTGCCGAAGATGAAATAGGCGTAGGAACATCTCATGACGGAATCATCGTGCTGCCGTCCGACACTATTCCCGGAACTCCGGCTCGCGAATATTACAACATCCATGACGACTATGTGCTTGAAGTGGATTTGACGCCTAACCGCATCGACGGAGCTTCACACTACGGCGTGGCCCGCGACTTGTCGGCATGGCTCGCCATACATGGCAAAAATGGGAACCTGCGCAAGCCTGCCACTACAGGATTCCATAGCGACCGTCAAGACGGTGCTATTCCGGTGAAGGTGGAAAATGAAGAAGCTTGCCCTCGATACAGCGGTGTGACCATTCGCAACGTAAAAGTTCAAGAAAGCCCGCAATGGCTAAAAGATTACTTGACCACCGTGGGACAACGTCCCATCAACAATATCGTCGACATAACCAATTTCATCCTGCTTGCATTCAACCAACCTCTACATTGCTTCGACCTTGCAAAGGTGAAGGGGAATGAAATAATCGTAAAGACTGTTCCCGATGGAACTAAATTCACTACGCTCGACGGTGTTGAACGCACTCTCACCAATCGGGACTTGATGATATGCAACACCGAGAATCCAATGTGCATCGGTGGTGTATTCGGGGGGCTTGATTCGGGAGTAACGGAATCTACTACCGACATATTCCTTGAATCAGCATATTTCAATCCTACATGGGTTCGCAAAACCGCTCGTCGAAACGGCATAAGCACCGATTCTTCTTTCAGGTTTGAGCGTGGCATTGACCCGAACACCACGGTCGAGAATCTTAAAATCGCCGCAATGCTTGTAAAAGAACTTGCCGGAGGCGAAATATGCGGTGACATCGTGGATGTAAAAAGCCACGACTTCCCTCCTTTCCCGGTATCGCTGAAATATGACTATGTCGACAACCTGATTGGCAAAGCCATAGGTCACGACACCATCAAGAGCATCTTGCGCAGCCTTGAAATAGAAATCTCAGATGAAAGTGAAGACGGCGTAGAACTGCTTGTCCCGACCTATCGAGTAGATGTGCAACGTCCTTGCGACGTGGTCGAAGACATCTTGCGTGTTTACGGATACAATAATGTCGAGTTCTCAGAAGCTCAACACAGTAGCCTTTCTTACAAATCGGACACCGACGCCAAGCAAGATTTGCAAAAAACAATTTCCGAGCAACTTACTGCTATAGGATTCAATGAAATAATGAACAACTCATTGACAGCAATAAGCTACTACGAAAATTCCCAACTTTATCCGCTGGACAAGTGCGTGAAACTGCTCAATCCATTAAGTGGCGACCTCGGAGTAATGCGTCAGACTCTCCTGTTCGGAGGACTTGAAAGCATTGCCCACAATATAAATCGTAAAATTGCAAATTTGCGATTCTATGAATTTGGCAACGTCTACACGTTCAATCCGCAAGTCGAGGCCTCGGAGAAGCCTCTTGCCCCATATTCCGAACACACCAGCCTTGGAATCTGGATGAGCGGCCAAAATCACGACGGCAATTGGACCGAGAACAGCCGCAAAATGACTGTATTCGACCTTAAAGCGCAAGTTGCCAACATCCTTGCCCGAACAGGCTTGCAAGAGAAGGAAATAAGCATGGAACAATCATCAAATGAAATATTCTCTGCCATGCTGACATTAAAACATCGCTCAGGCAAAGCAATCGGAGAACTCGGAATACTCCGCAACTCGCTGTTGCGCAAAATGGACATCGAGCAAGAAGTATTTTTCGCTCAACTCAACTGGGATGCAATCGTCAAAATGACTGCGAAAAAAACGGTAACTATCTACGACCTGCCGAAGACACAGCCGGTGAAACGAGACCTTGCGTTGCTTGTAGACAAGAAAGTCACATTTGCCGATATCGAAAAAGTTGTCAATGCATCCGAGAAGAAACTGTTGCGCAACGTGTCGCTGTTTGATGTGTATGAAGGTAAGAACCTCGAAGAGGGCAAAAAATCATACGCTATAAGCATCATTTTGCAAGATGACGAAAAAACTTTGCAAGACAAGCAGATAGATGCCACTATGAACAAGATAATAGCCAATTTGCAAAAACAGCTTGACGCCAAATTGCGTTAATGCTGCCGTGCACTGATTGGTTAAATTTCAATTAGAATTCTAACATTATAAAAAACATATAATTATTTATGGGAAGAGCGTTTGAATATCGCAAAGCAAGAAAATTGAAAAGGTGGGGTAACATGTCCCGCACATTCACAAAGATCGGAAAAGAAATCACTATTGCCGTAAAGGCCGGAGGCCCCGATCCGAGTTCAAACTCCCGTTTGAGAGCCTTGCTGGCCAATGCAAAGGCTGCCAACATGCCAAAGGATACCGTAGAACGCGCCATCAAGAAAGCTACCGACAAGGATGCTTCCGACTACAAGGAAATAGTATATGAAGGATACGGACCTTATGGAATCGCTATCCTTGTGGAAACTGCTACCGACAACAACACTCGTACAGTTGCTAATGTTCGCAGCTATTTCAACAAGTTTGGCGGAAACCTCGGTACATCGGGAAGCCTTTCATTCTTGTTTGAACACAAGTGCGTGTTCCACATCAAGCCAAAAGACGGAGTTTCTTTGGAAGACCTCGAACTTGAACTCATCGACTACGGTGTGGATGAACTTGACCAAGACGAAGAAGGAATAACCATATATGGAGCTTTCGAGGACAACTCTCAAATCCAGAAATATCTCGAAGACAACGGCTTCGAAATAATCAGTTCTGAATTTGTCCGCATTCCTAACGATGTAAAGGACGTTACTCCCGAACAACGCGAAACAATCGAAAAGCTGCTTGAAAAGTTTGAAGACGACGACGATGTTCAAAACGTCTTCCACAACATGAAAGAAGACGAAAGCGACGACGAAGAATAAAATCGTTTTCCTGTCCATTATAACAAAAGAAACACATGCGCATCAACCATGCCGTCATGTGTTTCTTTTATTTTTTCTCGCACGAATCATTCTACCGACCGCCGCTAAACATGCTGCTAAAAAATCCGGCAGTATCGGGATACGGGCCCACCGGACAAACCTAAAAACCTAATCTACCCTATGTCATAATACCTATATCTGAATTATGGGGAATTTATAGGTGTCACCCCTTGCCAAAGGCTTCAATCCAAATGCCTAAATAATTCAGCTCTTTTGATTAACGCCTAAAGCACTTCAATTATCGACCTGAGAAAGGCTCTTTACTAAGAGTAATCTCCCCACTTCGGCACGCTCCGACCTTTATCTTGAGCAAACCTAAATGGATTGAATGCCGCTCCCTTTCAATGCGAAGAAGCTTCTATAAACAATTCTTCACACATCCGGAGCAAAAAACTACAGCCTTCCGATGTCCTTAAATCGGAACAAGCCAATTTAAGAAACAAATACTTACAAAATGTGCTTCACATGTCTTGACGCTTGTTTCCAAGCCATCTCGGCATGCAAGGCCGCACAAGCGAGTTCGGCAAGTTCAATCTCAAACTGATTTTCAACATGTGCTGTCGGCCCTCTGTATTCTCCATAATATCCCCTTAATAGAAAATCCTACAGCTTGAGCCATTGTCTAAAAAAACTCCATTGTCAATTATGTCGGCAATCCTTGAAACATCTATAAACATCCTTTAAAATGGTGTCCTAAATGCTCCATATTCCCTACATTATCCCTATTACATGAAGAGAACGGTGCCAAATAAAAAACAATTGCAAATTACTGAAAACTTGTAAGAATAAGGAAATGTCAACATGTGCCACATTCCTCAATGCCCATAGTTCTTGTAAGATAAGAAGTTTTTCTCTGGCATTAGCCAAATCCCCTTTTCAAAGCTGTTTTAAGGCTATGAAATCCTCTGAAATTACCATGCGTAAAACCTTGAAATTCATTGAATAGCAATTGAACAAACTTTCGCTGAAAATCGGTAGTGATCCGTTTGGGCAAGCTTCAAGAGGCAATTTAGTATCCCGATGGACTTTACTAACACCTACAACTTGTTCATGAACTATACTAATTGCCATAATTTACGCTACATAGCGCATTCCTCCTGCCTTTAATGTATGACAAAGATACATTTTAATATTCATTTATCAAATTATTACACTATTCTTTCATAAAAAAATGTTCTATACGCCACAAAATGTGCCATAGCAACCAATATGCATTCATTATAACGCCATGCACATGAGACATGTTCCATAAGTATTTGCAAGTCAATAACAAGATTTGTAATTTTACACATGATTATAAAACCATGATTTGTTCATAAATATGAAAAATTTATTCAAAGAGCTGAAGCAACGAGGCCACAAGCATTACCTTGGAGGTCTTGATTTCTTCAAATACATAGGGCCCGGCCTTATGGTAACGGTGGGATTCATCGACCCCGGGAACTGGGCTTCAAACTTTGCAGCGGGTTCGCAATTTGGATATTCATTGCTTTGGGTGGTTACATTATCTACAATAATGCTGATAATATTGCAGCACAATGTGGCACACCTCGGCATAGCAACCGGTTTGTGCTTGTCGGAAGCCGCCACTCGCTACACGCCCAAGTGGATTGCCCGGCCTGTATTGGGTTCGGCCGTGCTGGCTTCAATTTCCACCTCGCTCGCCGAAATTCTCGGGGGAGCCATTGCTTTACAAATGCTATTCGACATACCAATCAAACTGGGAGCCACAATAACCACTATATTCGTGTTCATTATGCTGCTCACCAATTCCTACCGCAAAATAGAACGGGCCATCATAACATTCGTCTCAATTATAGGGTTGTCTTTCATATACGAACTTTTCCTTGTCGACATTGATTGGGGAACAGCAATACACGACTGGACAGTACCTTCATTCCCCGATGGAAGCATTGTCATAATAATGAGCGTACTTGGAGCTGTGGTCATGCCTCACAACTTATTTCTACATTCCGAGGTCGTACAGAGCTTCGAATACCATAAAAGAGACGATGCTTCCATAAAGAAGCATTTGAAATACGAACTTTTTGACACGCTGTTCTCCATGATAGTGGGATGGGCCATTAACAGTGCAATGATTCTGCTAGCCGCATCGGCATTCTTCAAGAACGGCATCATCGTCGATGAACTGCAACAAGCCCAGGCCATGCTGGCTCCGCTACTCGGCAACAATGCCGGCACTATATTCGCAATTGCACTGCTGCTTGCCGGGATATCATCGACCATTACCAGTGGCATGGCCGCAGGTTCCATATCGGCAGGCATATTCGGAGAATCTTATCATGTAAAGGATTCGCACTCACAAATAGGAATAATCGCATCGCTCGGCATAGCTTTAATGCTTATTTTCTTCATCGGCGACCCGTTCAAAGGACTGATAATATCCCAAATGATTCTGAGCATGCAACTGCCATTTACAGTTTTTCTGCAAGTCAGCCTCACATCTTCCCGCAAAGTCATGGGCAAATATGTCAATTCACGTTGGAACACGTTTGTCCTCTATACAATAGCGGCAATCGTCACCGTCCTCAACATAATATTGCTCATATCGATGTTTGAATAAGGCAGATTCATGTATCAAAAAACATTGGAGAGCCACAGTTGCTGCGACTCTCCAATTTTAGTTATGACGCATGCCTTTTTTAGGCATTTTAATCTATCGGGTAAATCGATATTGCGTAACCACCGCCTGCCACTGCATCGAGTTTCAATTTTGTCTTTGAATCTACTTTCTTTTTAACAATGGTATAGGCTTGAGGATTGGTCAAGTAATCGGCATCCTTCGCATCGCAATAAATCGTTGCTTCATATTTTTTCCCTTTGTCAAGGAAATCAAGAGATATTTCCGAATGATGGTCATTTTCTCCTGCAACGCTGCCAATAAACCAGTTGTCGGTACCTTTTGCTTTTCTTGCAATGGTAACATACTCCATCGGTTCAGCTTCGAGATAAACCGACTTGTCCCAGTCTACAGCCACATCTTTGATGAACTGGAATGCATCCATGAAACGCTCATAATTTTCAGGCACGTCGGCTGCCATCTGCAACGGGCTGTACATCGTCACATACAATGCAAGTTGTCCGCAAATCGTAGTGTTTGCATGAGATTGGTTGTCCGGGTTCATCTTGCTGATGTTTTGCTCGAATATTCCCGGGGTGTAATCCATCGGGCCTCCTATGAGACGTGTAAACGGCAAAATAGATGTGTGTCCGGGCTTATTGCCGCCAAACGACTGATATTCCGTTCCACGAGCCGATTCATTACCTAAAAGATTGGGATATGTGCGGCACAATCCGGTAGGACGCACTGCCTCGTGTGCATTCACCATAATCTTGTACTCGGCGGCCTTGGTGACGCAATACAGATAGTGGTTGTTCATCCATTGGCTATAATGATGCTCTCCTCTCGGTATTATATTGCCCACATAACCGCTCTTCACGGCATTGTAGCCATGGTCTACCATAAACTGATAGGCATCATCAAGATGGCGCTCATAATTGCGCACCGATGCCGATGTTTCGTGGTGCATCATCAATTTCACTCCCTTGCTGTGCGCATAATCGTTCAATTCCTCTACGTCAAAATCGGGATATGGTGTCACAAAGTCAAATACATAGTCTTTTGATTGACCAAACCAGTCTTCCCATCCTTGGTTCCAACCTTCTACCAAAACTTGGTCAAATCCATGTTCGGCGGCAAAGTCTATATAACGCTTCACATTGGCCGTGTTTGCCGAATGCTTGCCATTTGGCTTGGTTTTCGAATAATCGGTTTCACCCAGTTTTACCGAATAAACATCGTCGGTGTAGGCCCAACTGCCACGTCCGGTAATCATGTCCCACCAGATACCTATGTACTTGACAGGCTTAATCCATGAAGTATCTTCATACTTGCAAGGCTCGTTCAAGTTCAACACAAGACGTGAAGCAAGAATGTCGCGAGCATCGTCGCTAACCATAACCGTGCGCCACGGAGACTGGCATGGAGTCTGCATATAGCCTTTATTACCTTGGTTGTCAGGAGTCAACCACGATTCAAACACAAAATTCTTGTCGTCAAGGTTCAAGTGCATGCACGCATAGTCGACAAGAGCCGCTTCATGCAAATTGATGTACAATCCGTCGTCGGTTTTCAGCATGAGTGAAGTCTGAACTCCGGTTGGCGAGAATTGCGTTTGCGAAGCGTTGTCGGTGATTGCAGCGTCCATTAATTGCCTTACTTCGCTGAGTCTTGATTTCGTATAATCATATTCTTGCGTGTCGTAGTCGCCAGGAATCCAATAAGCCATGTGGTCGCCTGTCATTGCAAACTGGCTGTGTTCTTCCTTGATTACGAAATAAACAAGATTCTTTTGTTGTGGGAACTCATATCTGAATCCCATTCCATCGTCATATACACGGAAACGAATCACAATATACCTTTCAAGGTTTGGCTGCATGAGAGTCACAGCCATTTCATTGTAATGGTTGCGTATTTCACTTTCCTCTCCCCATACCGGGCTCCATGTCTCGTCAAAAGTTGATTTTTCAACATTGGTAAGTTCAAAACCTTCAGCTAACGAAAGTTTTGATGTGGCTCCCTCATTCATCCTGAAATCATTGAATGAGTTTCGGGCACTCACGCTCGACAATTCAAGCCCCATGCGGCTTTCTTTGATTACCGGCTGCTGCTTGTAATCAACAGTGTACACAGGAACTCCGTTTTTAACATCGAAATTAACAACGACATTACCGTCGGGAGACGATACAGTCTCCACCGCACCGGCAACCGATGGAAATGCGATTGCTGCGGCAAAAGCAATTTTTAATACAACATTTTTAGTCATCATAAGTTATTTACTTGGTGTATAATAAGGTTTTATGTTAATTTTCCAATTTAGGCGACCTTCGACCACGACAATTTTCAAAATCGGGCCGTTGCAAAAAATCATTCCAATAATATTCCTGCTTCTTTTAACTTGGCAAGCAACGTATCTTCCATGACCTTGTAACCCGGAAGCGTGGGATGGCAACCGTCATCGGTATATTCCGGATTCAAACTGCCATCGGGCATAGCCATAGGAGTGTAATAGTCGACATACGTCAATCCCTCGGCTTGAGCATAATCGATTATCATGCCATTAAGTTCCTTTACCTTGCCTGCCGGCTTAAGCTCTTTTCTCCAAAACAAATGATTGCACGGCAAAACACTGCACAATACGGGTCTTATGCCATTTACCTTTGCAAGCTCGCACATCGACATGATGTTACCCAAGACATTCTCAAGCTTTATTACCCCGTTATTCTCGGCTATGTCATTTATTCCTGCAAGAATCAGCACTACCCTTGGTTTCAAGTCTATGACATCGCGTCTGAAACGTACAAGCATCTCGCAAGATGTCTGCCCCGATATGCCTCGACCGACAAAATTATGCTCTGTGAAAAAAGCGGAATCTACTTTAGCCCACACTTCAGTAATGGAATTGCCCATAAACACGATATCAGGACTATCCTTGACCGACTCATTGGCTTTTTCAAACACGCCAAATCCAGCCCAATCTTTCGCTTCAGAAGAAACGGCACAAATCAATGCAACCGCAATTGCAAACAGAATCTTTTTCATATAATCATCATAAGTTATTTACTTGGTGTATAATAAGGTTTTATGTTAATTTTCCAATTTAGGCGACCTTCGACCACGACAATTTTCAAAATCGGGCCGTTGCAAAAAATCATTCCAATAATATTCCTGCTTCTTTTAACTTGGCAAGCAACGTATCTTCCATGACCTTGTAACCCGGAAGCGTGGGATGGCAACCGTCATCGGTATATTCCGGATTCAAACTGCCATCGGGCATAGCCATAGGAGTGTAATAGTCGACATACGTCAATCCCTCGGCTTGAGCATAATCGATTATCATGCCATTAAGTTCCTTTACCTTGCCTGCCGGCTTAAGCTCTTTTCTCCAAAACAAATGATTGCACGGCAAAACACTGCACAATACGGGTCTTATGCCATTTACCTTTGCAAGCTCGCACATCGACATGATGTTACCCAAGACATTCTCAAGCTTTATTACCCCGTTATTCTCGGCTATGTCATTTATTCCTGCAAGAATCAGCACTACCCTTGGTTTCAAGTCTATGACATCGCGTCTGAAACGTACAAGCATCTCGCAAGATGTCTGCCCCGATATGCCTCGACCGACAAAATTATGCTCTGCGAAGAAAGCGGAATCTACTTTAGCCCACACTTCAGTAATGGAATTGCCCATGAACACGATATCAGGACTATCCTTTACCGACTCATTGGCTTTTTCAAACACGCCAAATCCCGCCCAATCTTTCGCTTCAGAAGAAACGGCACAAATCAATGCAACCGCAATTGCAAACAGAATCTTTTTCATATAAAAAAGTTATTTTCCATTTCAAGGTTCAACCCAATCGCCGTTCGACTTGATTAGAGCTATAAGCCTTGGGATGGCTTCCTCTTCAGGGATATTCTTTTCAACACATTCTTTTCCCTTATACAAGCTCACGCGATTGACTCCTGCACCGACATATCCGTAATCGGCATCAGCCATCTCGCCAGGTCCATTCACTATACAGCCCATTATGCCTATTTTCAGGTGGGACAAGTGCGAAGTGGCCTCTTTCACCTTGTGAACAGTGGATTGCAAGTCATACATGGTGCGTCCGCAACCTGGGCATGATATGAACTCGGTCTTGCTCATGCGCAATCGTGCTGCTTGCAATATCGAATATTCATATCTGACGATATTGTCCTTATCGGCATAATTCGGAGCTACAAGCCATATTCCGTCCCTGAATCCATTCAACAATACAGTCCCGAAATCGGCACCTGCCTTTACCTGCAGCCATTCATCGTCTCCATCAGGATAACAATTCATTATTACCGCAGGTGTTTTTATGTCTCTGTCGGAAAGTGCATGCAAAAATGCCTGTTCACAACCGGTCACATTAATATTTGATGGCGTGACAACAAGCACCACGTCATGCTCTTCGCGCAAAAAATCGAGCGAGCCGCTTGCCACATCGATATCAGAAGCGACTTTAAGCCATTTAATGGATGCGCAGCAATCTTTCATCTTATCGGCATCCTCAAGACTGAAAATCGGATAAATATTTTCCGAGCCCCCCACATATTTACCAAATGGCACAATGAATCGTGCATCAATATCAGTCGGGATATTTCCGTCCTCAATATAATGGAAATCGGCCTTGAATTTAGAATTAGTCTTGGATGAAGGGAGCGACGACACAACTGTTACAGGCAATTTGTTGCCACCTATAATGCCTCCTACGACATTCGTAACTCTGCGCTCAGGTTTTATCCTGTCATAACCGCGACTCAAGCCTCCCTCTATGTGAGGATGCCCTTCACGCGATGTTATATACTCCACAAGCTTGCGTGCCACCGGAATCTCCAATTCCGGATCTTCGCTCAAAGACACCCTTATCGTGTCACCTATGCCTTCGGCAAGCAACGTGCCTATGCCTACAGCCGACTTTATTCGTCCGTCTTCCCCGTCTCCGGCCTCGGTTACACCTATGTGTAACGGATAGTTCATTCCTTCTTCATCCATCGTCTTGGCCATCAACCTTACAGTTTCAACCATGACAACAGTATTGGACGCTTTTATTGAAATTACGACATCATGAAAATTCTCTGAAACAAAGACTCGTAAAAATTCCATGACGCTCTCCACCATCCCTTCCGGAGTATCTCCATAACGGCTCATGATGCGGTCGCTCAACGAGCCGTGGTTCACACCCAACCTTACAGCCGTGTGGTTCTCTTTACATAACTCTATGAACGGAACAAGGGCGTCATGAATCCTTTTCAATTCAATGGCATACTCTTCATCGGTATAAGTAAGTGTCTTGAACGTCCTGGCTGCATCTACGAAGTTACCGGGATTGATTCTTACCTTGTCGGTCATTTTTGCTGCGGCATACGCTGCCGACGGATTGAAATGGATATCGGCAATCAATGGCACGGGACACCCTTCACTTCGCAATATGGAACGTATCACGCCAATGTTGTTGGCCTCACGCACGCCCTGCGCTGTAAGCCTCACATAATCGGCTCCGGCATCATAAATGCGACGGCACTGCGCCACGCTGCCATCCGTATCCATGGTGGAAGTAGAAGTCATCGACTGCACCCTTATCGGGAATTCCGCCCCCATTGGCACATTCCCGACATTGACTCGTAATGTTTTCCGACGTTTATAATCCATGCTTCAATACACTATGCTTATTAAACAAAAAGTATCTGACATCTTCTTTTTTCTCCACACCACACCTATTGACGGTAGGAAGACATGTCTGATTTCCTTTTTAAGGCAGGGTTGCCCGAAATGATATTTTTAATTAGTCTTGAATTTAAATTCCACCTTGCGCAATTCCTCATTGGCTGCGACAATTTTCCCGGCAAGACCTTTCTTGTAGGCGTGGAACTTTTCCGAAATCGTCTTGTCACCAAGAGCCAGAATCTGTGTGGCCAATATCGCAGCATTCAACGCAGCATTGATTCCGACAGTAGCCACAGGTATTCCCGGAGGCATTTGCACTATGGCCAGCAAAGCATCCATTCCTTCAATCGATGATTTGATGGGTACTCCAATGACAGGCACAGCCGTCATCGAAGCAATTACACCGGGAAGGTGCGCAGCCATTCCGGCGGCTGCAATTATCACCTTTATTCCTCTACCCTCGGCTTCTTTGGCAAATTTAGCCACCTCTTCGGGCGTGCGATGAGCCGACAAGGCGTTCATTTCAAAAGGTATCTCCATTTCATCAAGCAGCTTTGCAGCTTTTTCCATGACAGCCAAGTCCGAAGTGCTGCCCATTATTATACTTACTATCGGTTCCATTATAATTGAATTTATGCTATTTTACAATTTTATATCTTAACGTTTATGCAAACAAGCGGCCTGCAAGATAAACAAACAAGAATCCGTTAATGAATCCCATGAGAACTTGCATGAACGTGTGCCGGCGCATGAAAATGCGTGACGTACCCAGGCATCCTGCCAATAATATCAAAATGCAGATAACCAGCTTCATGTCAATAACGCCCACTCCGTCCAAGTGAATGCTCACGGCAAAAGCCAGCAATCCTCCGATACCGGCCATGTGCGCACTTATCTTCCACCAAAAAGTGACTATGAGCGAAACGACACACGCCACAGTGCCTCCAATCAAGAAAACGACGGCCCATTGCGGAGTGTGAATATGATACAGATACACCGCCGAACCTGCATAACACAACACAGTAGCAAGATATGGCATCCATCGCTCCTTGCGATTGACAAGTCGCTTGTCTTCAATCAATTTCAAATTATGTAGCACGGCAATCACCACCATAGGCATGATGCAAGTGATTCCAAATATCACAAGCAAGACCATCAAGCGGGTTCCTGTGGGAATGTAACACAAGACTGTTGCCCAAAAAGCCATGAATATGCCCAACGATGGCATGAGCAACGGGCTCAATATCGTAGAAAAAATTCTTGCGAAAACATGTATGACTGTATCGGAATTTATCTTTGCCATTTTCGTCTTGAAAATATTTGATTTCTTATATTATTAGGTTCATGTCCATTTCTTACGACACTCATATCTCTTTTCTCAATCTTGCAACAGGTATCGACAATCGTTCGCGATATTTGGCAACTGTCCGGCGGGCTATTTCATAGCCTTTGTCCTTCAATATTTCACAAAGCCTGTTGTCCGATAACGGGTGCTTCTTGTCCTCGGCATCGATGACAGTTTTTATTATCGATTGTATTTCGCGTGATGAAACTTCTTCTCCCGACTCATGCTGAAGCCCCTCGGTGAAGAAAAATTTCAACGGGAACACGCCCCATTGAGTAGTAACATACTTGTTCATTGTGGCACGTGAAATGACCGACACGTCATACCCTGTATCGTCGGCAATGTCTTTCAATATCATCGGCTTGAGCTGCATTTCATCACCCGACAGGAAAAAGTCCCGTTGTCGCAATGTTATTGCACGCATTGTCTTGAATAATGTTTCTTGACGTTGCTTGAGCACCTTTATGAAATTGGATGCTTTTTCATATTTCTGTTTCACGTCAGCCTGCACTTCCTCTTCATGCCTGCTCGTGGGTTTCTTTCCTGAGAACTTACTGTATAATGCTGAATAACTCTCCGAAATCTGCAAATCGGGGATATTGTTCAATAATGTGAGATTTATGGTGTCGCCATCCACATCTACATTAAAATCGGGAATTATTTGCTGGCTGTGGCTTTCATCGGCAATTCCGGTTATCGCGTTCCCCGGCTTTGGATTCAATGTCCTTATTTCTTCCACTGCCTCCTTTAGCTTGGCATTATCTATGCCAAGAGCAGACATTATTTTTTCGTAATGTTTTTTTATGAAAGGTTCAAAATAACGGTCTATGATCTGATAGGCGAGCATGCTGGATTCGTCGCCCTTCTTACGTTCAAGTTGCAACAGCAAGCAATCACGCAAATCAACCGCTCCCACTCCGGCAGGGTCAAGGTCGCGCACAATCTGCAACACATCTTCAACTTCCTTTTCGGAAACATCGGTACCCGTCTGAAAAACAATGTCATCGGTTATAGCTCCCACAGTACGTCGCAAATAACCATTATCATCTATATTGCCTACGATATACTCGGCTATTAGCATCTGTCGGTCGGATAATTCCCGTTCACCCATTTGCCCCATCAAGTAATCGACAAGCGACCCTTCGGCAACCACTACGGCATTCGGCGTTTCGTCATCCTCGCTCCGGTTTGATATATTGGTGCGATAATACGGGATGTCATCCTCATCTTTGTAGTCGGCATCCTGCATTTGCTCAGGCGTTTCGTCAAACACCTCGCCGTCTTCATCTTTGTCAAGCTGCTCGGCTGGCGGAACTTCAGTAACTTCAAGAGCGGGATTATCATCCATCTCTCGACGAACTTCCTCTTCTATTTCTCCTCTGTTCATCTGCAACAATGGAACAAGAAGTAATTGCAACGGCGACAACCGCTGTGCCAATTTTTGTTCCTGCGACAAAGACTGTTTACTTGCCATGCAATTATTTTAAATGGTTGTTTTTACAAAGATAGTGAAAGGTGAATGCAGAGACAAGCAAAAAACAACGTTTTTGTGATTGGCTATGCTGAACCGCATTCTATCTTATGTAAAGATAGTGAAAGTTGAGAGCAATGGGGAAAATGAGCTTGCTTATTTTTTCCATTGTCGATATTTATTCTACTCCATCCAAAGATAGTGCAAGTCTTGACAATACAGAAAATAATCAAACATATTTTCCAATTTTACTCAACAACTTTCACTATATTTGTGGAAATTTTAACAAATCAATACATATAAATGAATTTTATCGAAGCAAAGGATGTCGTAAAACAATATAACGGGCATCTTGCATTGAACAAAGTCTCAATCGACGTTCCTGAGCAAAGCGTTTTCGGATTGCTTGGTCCAAACGGAGCCGGGAAAACATCTTTGATTAGGATATTAAACATGATTACTCAAGCCGACAGCGGCGAAGTGCTTTTCAACGGACATCCAATACATGAATCTGACATTGCCAACATAGGATACTTGCCTGAAGAACGAGGCTTGTACAAAAAAATGAAAGTACTGGACCACATAATATACATCGCAAGGCTGAAAGGCATGAAAAAAAGCGATGCAGTACAAACGGCTTACGAGTGGCTAAAACGATTTGACTTGCTTAATTGGCAAAACAAGAAAATAGAAACTTTATCAAAAGGCATGGCCCAAAAAGTCCAGTTCATTGCCACTGTCATCCACCGTCCCAAGTTGCTGATATTTGATGAGCCATTCTCGGGATTCGACCCGGTCAATGCCGAGCAGCTGAAAAAAGAGATTTTGCGCCTGCACGACCTTGGTTCCACAATTATCTTTTCGACTCATAACATGTCGTCGGTAGAAGAAATTTGCGAGCAAATAGCCCTGATTAATCGTTCAAAAGTAGTATTGTCGGGGAAAGTTGCCGACATCAGGCGGAACTTCAGCCGTAAACTTTATTCTGTGAATGTCACCGACACTATGCAGATCGACCCTGTAGAAGGTCTTTTTTCAATCGAACATGCCGAACCGTCACCTATGGGTGGCATAATGGCAAGCATAAAAATAGCTTCGGGAGTCCCGGCTCACGATGTCATAGCATATCTAAACGAACATCATGACATTTCTTCGTTCAACGAACAATTCCCAAGCATGAATGAAATTTTCATTGAAACCGTATCAAACAACCAACCCGACAACATCTTATGAAAAATCTTAGCAGACTGCCTCTCATCATAAGGCACGAATTCATGGCCATCGCCGCGAAGAAGTCATTCATAGTGATGACAATCCTCATTCCGCTCATTTGCCTTGCCTGCATAGGCTTGCCTTGGTTATTGACAAAAATAAACACCGGCGATCAGGAAAACGTTGCATTTGTCGATAAAAGCGGACGATACGGGAAAGCATTGGTTGACACTGAAGAGTTTCATTTTGAAGACATAACCCCGATAGGAGACACAGGCCTAAAGGACTTTTTTGCCAATACCGACCACTTATATGCAATCGCCGTGATTCCGGCTGACATAGACAGCTCGTTGTCGATAACCATTTACTCGGATAATGCCATAAGGCATTCCCTACAAAAGCATATAGAAAATTGCCTCAATGATTCGTTGACACAAGCTCGCATACAATCCTACGGCATTCCCGAACTCGATAAGATATTGTCTGAAAGCAAAGCCGAAGTGGAACTAAATTGCATCAAATGGACCGATGAGGGCGATGAAGAAGAATCTAATGCCGACATTGCCGGAATCGTGGGCATGATACTGTCGATGCTGACCTACATGTTCGTCTTGATGTATGGAGCAATGATTATGAGCAGCGTAACCGAAGAAAAAACCAATCGCATAGTCGAAGTCATCGTGAGTTGCTGCAAACCCATAGAATTAATGTTCGGCAAAATCATTGGAGTCGGACTTGTCGGCCTGTTTCAAATGGCAATTTGGTTTATTCTCATTATTATCGCCTCGACAATCTTTGGAATCGGAATGATATCCTCCCAACCCGACATGATGCAACAAACGGCCCAAATAGCGAGCACACAAGAAACTCAAGAAATAATAACCGAGCTTACCAAGGGTCTCAGCTCGATAAATTTCACCGAGATATTCATTTGCTTTGCACTTTACTTCATCGGCGGATACTTGCTCTACGGCTCACTGTTTGCGGCATTCGGATCAGCTGCCGACCAGCCAAGCGACGCATCGCAAGCAACTACACCAATGATAATGATAATGGTGTTTGCTTTGTGGGTAGGAATTGCATGCATGGAAAATCCCGACGGGAACCTTGCATGGTGGTGCTCGATAATTCCATTCACATCCCCGATAGTCATGATGGTAAGGCTTCCTTATGACGTCCCCGTCTGGGAAATTGTCATAAGTGTCGTCATTCTGTTTGCTACTGCCGTAGCCACTACTGCAATGTCGGCCAAAATATATCGCACCGGCATCCTTCTCTATGGAAAGAAATTCTCATGGAAGACTATGCTGAAATGGCTCAAATAACAGTAATCTTAAAAAGCCTCAAAGCTGCTTGCTCATGACGTAATTGCGCATGTACAACCTGTTGGCTTTTGCCATTTGGGCTTTTTCAACGCCATACCCTTTATGCTCGAAAAAAGGACGGGCAGTGATACTTGCCTCTGTGTGAATATGCTTCCGTCCTTTTTCGTTTGCATGCCGTTCCACAGCTTGCAACAATGCTGTCGCTATGCCTATATGCTGATAATCCTTGCTTACAAACAAGGAGTGCAAATATTCGCAATCATCGGTCATAGATGCAAATCCGACCATGCCTGCCAACGGGTGCTCGGCGACAATGAAATAGTCGGCATCGGCAAGTAATTGCTCCCAGTGCGACAAATCCATTCCACATGAAGCCCAATCGTCAACTTCTTCTCGAGTATAGTCACCAAAATTCACGCATTTAACAGTTTCCATGAACAAAAACCTTAACGATTCTACATCGGTCTTTAATGCCGGCCGAAGGAAAAAAGAATTTTCAAGCAACGCGGAATCATGATTTATTCTCTTAAAATAAACCATGTCAATAAGCCTTACGCCACATTCAATGATGGGATGGTCATAGTTGTCAATAAAAAAATCTGGTACTCTGTGGGAATATGTAAATCCGCAACTTTCATAAAACGACACAGTCATTCGGCTGTCGCCAGTCCCGACAAGCATGACCGCACAGCCATTGCCATAATATGACAAAATTTGCTCAGTTAACAATTTGCCATAACCATGCCTTTGAAATTCAGGGGAAATGGCAATATTTTTAAGTTCGAGCACTCCATGACCAAGAGGCATGACAACAGCTTCGCCCACATCTGTGCCATCGGTCGAGGCTACAAACATGTCTCCCTTGTCAATATAACGATTTACCATGGATTCCTGCTCGTCGGCAAGTAACAGCAAGTCGAAATAACGCCTCCTCGACTGTACCGGAACAGTCCTTATCTCCATACTTTCCTGTTCAAGCATCCTGTAAAATCATTCAGTAATGGCAAAATGCTTCCATAATGGAGCAACCATCGTCGATTGGCAAATGAGGCCCGACGAAAGCATTTGTTCTACCTCGCTTCGGTCAAGCAAAAATACCTGAAGCATTTCGGTCGGTTCAAGATGAGATTCATGCATCTTCTCCACACCTGTGGCCACAAAACAATGCGTATAATTGTTCATCGAACTTGCATTTGTGCAAATCGACATTATTTCCTGCCATTCACCACCTCCATATCCGGTTTCTTCCTCAAGTTCCCTGCGAGCTGCTTGTTCAGGCGTTTCACCCGGCTCGCAACATCCTGCACATATTTCATAACTCGTCTTCCTTATCCCATGACGATATTGGCGTATCATGATATATTTGCCTTCGGTCGTTATGGCTATTGTGTTAACCCAATCGGGATATTCGAGAATATAAAATTCATCATTGATGACACCATTCGCGAGCTTTACGCTATCGCGTCTTGCGGTTAACCATGGACGTTTTATCAAATACTCGCTCGACAAAATTTCCCACTCAGGTTCGTTGCCATCGGTTATTTTCATGACTAATATACTTTTTATACTGCTTCAAGCGATGTGATTGAATTAAGTATGGATATTGCCTCCTCGACTGTCTCAACATTATCGACAAGCAACGACCGCTTGCCGTTGACATCACGAATGTGGCAACGCTTAGGATTCTGTTGCAAATAATTCAAAATGCGGCCAAACGCCGGTGACTGGTAATAGGCCTTGTTCTCATCTCCCACGAAATACATGTACATCTTGCCCAGTTTCAAGGCTATCTTCTCTATGCCGAGAGTCCTTGCGATGCGGCGCAACGTTACAACGCGAATCAATTCCAATGCCGGCTTCGGTATCTTGCCAAAGCGGTCCTCGAGCCTGCGGCGGAATTCAAGCACATCCGACTCGCGCTCCATGCTGTCAAGCTCTTGATACAGGCTGACGCGCTCACTCTCTTGAGGGACATAAGTTGCAGGGAAAAGCAATTCCATATCCGACTCTATCACGCAATCCGACACATAAGCCTTTTCTTTGTTTTCTTCATCCTCATCCTTGAATGTATCGGAAAATTCCTCGGTACGCAATTCAAGTACCGCTTCTTGAAGAATCTTTTGATAAGTTTCATAACCAAGGTCGGCTATAAATCCACTCTGTTCAGCGCCAAGCAGGTTGCCTGCACCGCGTATGTCAAGGTCTTGCATGGCAATATGTATGCCACTGCCAAGTTCCGAGAAGCTCTCTATGGCTTGCAACCGTCGTCGTGCAACAGGATTGAGCGGAAGATGCGGTGGCACAAGCAAATAACAGAATGCCTTGCGTGAACTTCTTCCGACTCGGCCTCGCAACTGGTGCAGCTCGCTAAGACCAAAATTTTGTGCATTGTTGATGATTATGGTGTTGACGTTAGGCATGTCGATACCGCTTTCAATGATTGTCGTGGCAAGCAACACGTCATAATCGTGGTTGGCAAAGTCGATTATTGTCTGTTCCAACTTTTCGGGTGGCATTTGGCCGTGCCCGACAGCCACACGAGCATCGGGAACTACACGATGAATCATGTCTTCAAGCTGCGGAAGGCTGTCAATGCGATTGTTGATAAAAAACACTTGCCCGTTACGCGACATTTCAAAATTTATCGCTTCACTCACTATATCATCGTTCAGTGCATTGACCGAAGTCAA
Organism: uncultured Muribaculaceae bacterium; assembly: GCA_944321705.1. Taxonomy (GTDB): domain Bacteria; phylum Bacteroidota; class Bacteroidia; order Bacteroidales; family Muribaculaceae; genus Avimuribaculum. Next base: position 125,671 of record CALUMG010000008.1, read on the forward strand.
AATAGGATAGCGATTGGCCGGAGGCGTAGTTATGGCACTCAAGTCACGAGCACCCATGAGCGAGAATTGCAATGTACGTGGAATAGGAGTAGCCGACATCGTGAGCGTGTCCACGTTCACCTTTAGCTGCTTCAAGCGTTCCTTGACCGACACGCCAAATTTTTGTTCCTCGTCGATTACAAGCAATCCAAGATCCTTGAACTTGACGCTTTTGCCTATCAATTTGTGTGTTCCGATTATTATGTCGATTTTCCCATCAGCAAGATCCGACAGTATCTGCTTCACCTCTTTGGGCTTACGCGCCCTGCTCAAGTAATCCACCCTGACAGGGAAATCTTTCAGTCGGTCTTTGAATGTATTGTAATGCTGATAGGCCAATACCGTCGTAGGGACAAGCACCGCGGTCTGTTTGCCATCGGTGGCAGCCTTGAATGCCGCGCGTATTGCAACTTCGGTCTTCCCAAAGCCCACGTCACCGCACACGAGACGATCCATCGGTTTCGGTTTCTCCATGTCGGCCTTCACCTCATTGGTCGCTTTCAACTGGTCGGGAGTATCTTCATAAATGAACGAAGCTTCCAATTCTTGTTGCAAGTATCCATCGGGCGAAAATGCAAAACCTTTCTCCTCCTTCCGCGCTGCATACAGTTTTATCAAGTCTCGGGCAATATCTTTCAACTTGCTCTTGGTGCGTTCCTTCATGCGGTTCCATGCACCGCTGCCCAGCTTGTTGATGCGAGGTTCCACTCCCTCCTTGCCACGATATTTAGCCAACTTGTGCAAGGCATGTATCGACACGAAGATTATGTCATCATTCAGATAAATGAGCTTTATCATTTCTTGCACCTTGCCATTCACCGATGTACGAACAAGCCCTCCGAACTTTCCTACGCCATGGTCGACATGAACTATGTAGTCTCCTATCTCAATCTGATTCAACTCCTTCAACGACAAAGCCAGTTTTCCCGAACGGGCACGATCGCTCTTCAAACTGTACTTGTGGAAACGATCAAATATCTGATGATCGGTGAATACGCACATTTTCAATTCGTCATCGACAAAGCCCTCATGGATGGTCTTTGTCACAGGAGTGAATTGAATGTCGTCATCCCGGTCCTCAAATATGGCTTTCAATCGTTCTATCTGCTTCTCACTATCCGATAGAATATAGATCTTATATCCGTTCTTAAGAAAATCCTTGAACGAATCGCTTATTATGTTGAAATTCTTGTGATATATGGCTTGAGGTGAGAACTTGAATGATAAGTTCGCGTCATCCGACATCTTAGCTTCTCCATAATGGAAATCAATGCGGCGAAATTTTCCAAATCGTTTGAAAAAATCCTCTGCATCCACCACCTTCTTCATCGCATCCTTGTCACCTTCTTCTGCAATGAGCGTACTATCCGACATCTTTTCCTCGGCAATTGCTGCAATGCGTTGCAACAACCAGTCTTTGTCGCGGCACACAAGAATGGTGTCATCATCTATGTATTCAAGAAAGGAAACTCCGTTTATGCTCTCGGTCGCCGTGCCATTGATTATTGAGACTGAATCAACTCCGGTTTCCGACAATTGGGTTTCCACATTAAAAGTACGGATACTCTCTATGTCATCTCCAAAGAAATCAATTCGATAAGGCAATTCATTTGAAAACGAATACACATCCAATATGGATCCCCTGACGGCAAATTGCCCCGGTTCATATACATAATCCTGCTCGCTGAAACCAAATGACCTCAATTTCTTGGCAATTTCGGTCATGTCGGCAACTCCGCCCTGTTTTAAAGTAATTGTGGAATTCTGAACTTTTTCACGCGGAGAAACTAGTTCGGCAAGAGCTTCAGGGTAAGAAACAACCCATGTCAACGACTTGTCGGTGTGCCATTTATTCAAGACCTCGGTACGCAAGATTTCCGACGGAGCATCAGGTTGTCCATATTTTATGTCCCTTTTGTATCCTGAGGGGAATATCAACACCTTGCCTTCACCTGCCATCTGGCACAGGTCGAAATACAAATAACCGGCCTCGTCAAGATCATTGGCGATTATCAAATATGGCCTCTTCTTCTTTGGCAAGCCGGAAAACAACATCGGCAACGACGAGCCTGCAAGCCCGTCGATGCCTATTGTCTTATTTTTTTTGTCACCCAGTAACTGTTTCAAGGCTTCAACACGGGCCTTGGAACCTATCAAATTACATAATTCTTCGATTTCCACTGCAATAGTAATCCGAAAAGCCCTTTTCAATCCTCTTCAATGTTCAGTATCCTGTAATATTCTCCGGGCTTACCAAACAGTTTGACAACTTCATCGAGACAAACGTCATTTTTCAACGACTCAATGGCTTGCCCCCGTTGATAATAATAACGTTTCAATATTTCCATTGCAAGGATTCCCGATATTTCCTTGCGGTGGGTGTCAAGATCCTTGTTAAGGTCATGTTTCAACAGTTTTGCCATGACATCAAATTGAGCCCTTGTGCTGTCGTTCATGTAACCTTCCACTTCGGCAACTTTCTTAAGTTTTTCCAATCCGTCTTCACACACCTTATCATACTTGAATTCCGACGGGTCGATAAACTTCTTGAAATCGGCATATATGCTATCGGTAATGACAAATTCCTCGGGCGAAGCTATCGTGTCATGCTCGTGCGCGAAACGGGTTGCATAGTTAAATGCCCAATTATCTCGCACTATGTTAAAATACAACCTTGTCATTTCGGGATATTCAACCTTTATGTCAGGGGTAATGCCTCCTCCGTCTCTCACTTCACGTCCATGCGCTGTCTTGAACACCGTCGTAAGGCTATCTGGGATTCTTGCCACCGAACCGTCAGGATTGCGATGAGAGTAATCTATAGCCTGTATCAATCTTCCGCTTGGTATATAATACTTGGCTATCGTCACTTTCAAGATTCCATCGAAAGGTAACGGGCGTGTAGATTGCACAAGCCCTTTCCCGAACGACCTTGAACCAATCACGACAGCCCGGTCAAGATCTTGCAATGCGCCGGCGGTTATTTCAGATGCCGATGCCGATGCACCGTCGATGAACACCACAAGGGGTATTTTATCATCTATCGGGTCTTGTGTTGTCTTATAGGTCTTATCATTCTGTATTACCCTGCCTCGTTGCTGCAACACCTGCGTACCCTTTGGCACAAACATTCCCACAATCTGTACCGCGCTTTCAAGTATTCCTCCGGGATTACCACGCAAATCAAGAACAATGGATTTCACCCCCGGTTCTTTTTTCAACGCGAGTAAAGCTTCACGCACTTCACTTGGAGAATTTTCGGTAAAAGATGACAATGCTATATAACCTATGCTATCACGCACGACTCCATAATAAGGCACAGAATTCATGCGAATCTTTTCTCTTGTTATGTTAAAAGTCAATTCCCCGACGTAAGGCCTGCTAACCACGACCTGCAATGTTGAATTTGCTTGCCCTTTGAGCTTGTTGCTCACCTGTTCACTCGTCCACCCTATTGTCGAGTCGTTATCGATTTTTATTATCACATCGCCAGGTATCAGGCCCGCACGCGCAGCCGGACTGTCTTCATAAGGCTCGCTGATAAGAACAGAATCCTTATATTGCATTATATAAGAACCAATACCGCCATATTCACCGGTCGTCATTGTCCTGAAATCTTCTTGTTCCGACGCAGGCAGATACTCGGTGTACGGGTCGAGTTCCCCAAGCATGGCATTTATGGCAGTCTGTATTGATTTTTCCGTGTCGATAGTATCTACATAAAACGTGTTGAGTTCCTTGTACAATGTATTGAACGTGTCGAGATTGCGTGCAATTGCGGCTTCATTGCCATTGTCGCTTGATGCTGCCATTGCCACCGGCAACAACAAGCCTGCGGCAAGGATGCATAATGTCGCTGATTTTATTCTTTTGTTCATTTTTCCCCTTTAATTTAACCGCTAAAGTAGTACATACTATTGAATTATCATGCCTTAAAACACCTAAAAATAGTTTACAGCCCCATTTTTAGACATTTTAAGGCATTTTGCTTTGCGCCCGTCATTACCTGACGGCCGATATTCCAAATCACTTATACTTTCTCACACGGTCATCGTCAATGACTCCGCTCCAGTTCAACCCAAACGCGAAATCATAAATATTGCCGTCACAGTCACGATAGCAACGCATGTCACGCGGCTTGTCCTCACAATGTTCTTCAACTGCATCCATGTCGGCTGGCAACTGGAATGGCAACAGACCGAAAGGTTCAACATTTCCCGATATAATATCCATGTAGGCCTGCGCTTGAACGTCAAACCCAATCAAGATAGCATCGGCAAGAGGCTCAATTTCTTTCATGACTGTCGGATTGGACATCATCATAACAACTACGACGGGCTTGTTTCCCATCACTTCTCGAGTCTTCTCGACCAGAGTCAAGTCGCAATAATTAATGGTGCGTGCTTTCTTGCCTTTATAGGAACGATCGGTAAAATCCTCGAACGGATCGCCCCCTGCAATGCTATGCTCCCGTGCATTCTCGGCAACATAGTCGTTGTATTGCAAACTTATGGGAATATATCCGTTCCCGCCTTTCTTCACATCCTCAATGTCATATCCCATCAGATAGCTGTGAGGCGACTCTATGAATACTACGGCAAAATCGGCCCCATCGGGAGATGTTGCGCGGTCGTAATACTTGTCCAAAACCTTATCGGGGACAGGCTGATATATCCTCTCAGGAAGGATTTGCCTCCAATAATTAGGGCCTTCGGGAGATTTCCTGTCGGGTATATATACTTTCTTATGCTGACGCACAGGCAATGTTTCTCCGTGATTTTTCACCATGACTATGCTCTTTAATTGTTGAGAATATCCCTTTTGCATAAACGATTCATTGCCTACTATCGATTTTGCCTTCTCGACATCCACATACGGGTTCTCAAACAATCCGGCATGGAAAATATTTAACAGCAAACGTCTTGCCGACAACTCGAAACGTTTGCGCATGAACTCCTCGCCATGTTCCTTGACACCCATTCCATAAGCATCAAGCACCGGTTGCTTGGCATTGTTCCCTCCAAACTGGTCGACTCCTGCCATCAGCACTTTGTAATGCCGCTCGGCCTCGGTCATCTTTTCCACTCCCCACGGCTTGCCCGAATGGACACCGGGGTGCACTTCTTCGTGGGTTATCAGCCAGTCGGTACACACCACGCCGTCATAAGATTCCCCTTTGCGCAATTGTTCGGCTATTATCTCATGGTTGAATCCATTGCCTACGTTTTCATCCGTTTGATTATACGAAATAGTATAATAAGGCATCACTGCCGATGCCTTTTTCGTCGGGCCGTTAAGATTGAATGCCCCTTCACTGAATGGCACTTTATGCTTGGCAAAGCATCCACCGGGATACACGGCAAATTTTCCGTTGCCGTAATGGGCATCGCGCCCACCTTCGCCTGAGCCACCCCCTGGCCAATGCTTCACCATTGTGTTCACACTTTCATATCCCCATCCACCTTCAATTTCGGCATTCCCCTCCGAAGTCTGGAACCCGTCGCAATAAGCACGGGTCAAGTCGCGCACAAGGCTTGGATCGGGGCCGAATGTGCTGCCATATCGGTACCAACGAGGGTCTGTTCCCAAATCGGCTTGCGGAGAAAGAGCCGTGGCAAGACCAAGCAGCCTGTATTCTACAGATGCTATCCTGCCAAATTCCTCCACTATCTCAGGAGAAAATGTTGCCGCAAGGCCAAGCATGTTGCTCCAAAGGGAAATATCCCCACTGTTGCCGGGACTGAACTCGGCATCGGCAAAAGCCGAATGCCGTGGATCGGACGAATTATTTGCCGGGATGCCATGTGTGCGTCCTTCTATCAATGCCTGCACGTTATTGTTCCATCGAGCAGCCGTTTCGGGATTTTCCACCTTTGAAACGAGCACATGGCGTAAATTATCTTCGGTTAAGAACTTTATTTGTGAATCACTCAAGTCGTATGCGTGTTTGCCACTGAGTTCAAATGGCTTGCCGTCGTAAGTGTCATTTGGCATTGGCAATTTGTTTTGCTCACTATAAAGCATCAACCCGGCAATCTCATCGATTGACATGCGCTGGGCCAAGTCTGCAGCACGCACAGCCATCGGCAACCGCCAATCCTCATAAGGCAACAATTCGTCACTGCCGTCAAAACTTTTGAAATACTTTCCGTCAACTTCTATTATCTTGACTCCCGACTTTGGGGAATACCCTAATGCCGGGCCTCCGTCTTGCACGACAAGATTATATCCGTCTTTCTTCTCTATTTTCATTTCCATCCGGTTATCTTTGTCAAATATGCTGAAAGTTCTTTAGCCATTTTATTTGCTTGACGGCGTGACGGATGGTAGTCGGCTCCATATCCGAGAGCACCGGTTTGCGGCGACATGTCAAATCGATAAACTTCATTGTCTCCATCGGCATTTACCTTCGACACTACTTCGTCAAGTACTTTTTTTACATTTTCGAGCCGTTCTCCCCACAGCATGCACCCTGTCAACATCACGATTTTCGCATTAGGATAATAACCGCGTAAACGCTTTATAAACTTGAAATAAGCATCTTTAAGCAACGATAAATCATAGTCGTCCAAACTCATGTCATTAGTACACAAATTGACACAAACTACATCGGGCTGGAAATCGGCAAAATTCCATTTTTCTTCAGCATCATAAAAAAGAGTCCTGTCATAAAGATTTGGTATGCAATTGTCCGAACCCGAACGAGGACCTCCATAATTGCGATAAACACCATACCCCGAACGCAACATTGCGTTATAATCGGCATGCAACATGCGAGCAGCCTGTGCTACGAAGGAATAATAATGGTTTTCGGTGGCAAAAGAAAAATCTTCCTTGCCATTGTCGGCTTCTATTCCATAACCGCACATCATTGAATTGCCTATGAATTCTATTTTTCTGTCAGACCGTGCAGGAGGTGCAAGCATCTTTCCAATAGAATCAATGAAGAATCCCCTGAATTCGGGCTTAAAGTCATAACCTTCGACAGCATAAACGACCTTGACACGATGGACTCCATAATCAAGACCTTCGGCAAGCATCAAAACCGAATCATTCTCGGCAAAATGCACCTTAAATGGCAATTCTTCATCTATCTCCACCATGAAATATCCACTTCCGGGTTTTACCTTCATGCCCACTTCTGACCCTTCAAACATGAATTCGGCACTCACTCCGGGATAAGTAAACGCCGGTGATTCAGGATTTTTCCAACTTATACGACCGCAATATGAGATATTGCTATCATTTGCAGACACATGCAATTTGTCGGCAAGCACATTCTGAATGCTCCAAATTAGCATAACCGACATCACTGTCAAGATTTTTATAGTTTTCATGTCACTCATTTAATAATTCTAATGAAAGTCAAATGCAATAATACATATAAGTATTTATACAATTTCATCCGATTTTCATATATTAACAATTATATGCTTATTTTCAATCTACTTCTATGGCAATCCTGTATTTAAGCCTATCGAATAACTTAAGCAAGAATGTATTTGACAAAATTTTTACAGCAAATTTTCATGTTTTTTCCCAATTCTATTGCATATCTCGAAAATTGATACTACTTTTGCATCGCAATTCAGAAAAATCTGAATTTAAATTTGCTTCAATAGCTCAGTCGGTTAGAGCACCTGACTGTTAATCAGGGGGTCGTTGGTTCAAGTCCATCTTGAAGCGCAAAGTTCTTTTAATTCAAAAATGCTTCAATAGCTCAGTCGGTTAGAGCACCTGACTGTTAATCAGGGGGTCGTTGGTTCAAGTCCATCTTGAAGCGCAAAGCGGGGCAGCATCGCACAGATGTCGCCCCGCTTTAGTTTTTCCCATGTCCGCACCCAATATAATTAGCCGCCATGATATGTCGGCTCTACACGGGGGAAACATCTGTTTTCTTGTTTTTCTGTCTAAAAAAAATTGCGTTTACAGTTGCGCGGCAATGGTGTAATTCAAAAACAGTTTTTTAATTTTGCAGGCTGAAAGGGAAATAGAAACTTTGTTTTTATTATGAATAATATTTATCTGCGGCTGTTTTATACTTTTTTCAAGATTGGGGCGTTCACCTTCGGCGGCGGGTGGGCAATGATTGCCCTCATACAGCGCGAAGTGGTCGACAAGCACCGCTGGGTGTCGAAGGAAGAATTTGTCGACATGCTTGCCGTGGCGCAGTCGTTGCCGGGCATTCTCGCCGTCAATTTCTCGGTGGCCATAGGTGACCGCCTGCGCGGTTTCAAGGGGAGCTTAGTGTCGGCTCTCGGTACCATATTACCATCGTTTATTATAATATTGGCCATTGCTATATTCCTGACTCCCGACACAATAAAGGAGAACGAAACGCTCAACAGCATCTTCAAGGGTATTCGCCCGGCCGTGGTGGCTTTGATTGTGGCTCCGGTGCTGACTACTGCAAAAGCTGCGAAAATCAATCTGAAAACGGTGGTCATACCCATTGCGGTGGCATTGCTGATATACTCGGGTATTCCATACGTTTCCAATCCCATCGTGTATATAATCCTCGGCGGAATCGGAGGGTATATATACCACACATGGAGGCTTAGCAAGGAAAAACAGGGCAAACAATGAACATATACATAAAACTCATACTGACCTATTTGAAACTCGGCTTGTTCGGGTTTGGCGGTGGGTATGCCATGCTGTCGCTTATCCAGCAGGAAGTGGTGCAACGCCACGGGTGGATTTCGCTGTCGGAGTTTACCGATATTGTTGCAATTTCGCAAATGACGCCGGGCCCCATAGGCATTAACAGTGCCACTTATATTGGTTATACCATTACCGGCGGTTCGGTGTTGGGGGCAGTTGCGGCCACGGCCGCCGTGGTGATACCGCCTTACGTGATTATGCTGTATGCAAGCCACTTTGTGCGCAAGCATCAAGAAAGCCCGTTGATTAAGGGCGTGTTCATGGGATTGCGCCCGGTGGTGGTGGGGCTGATTGCCTCGGCCGCATTGCTGCTGATGAATAAGGAAAACTTCGGCAGCGAGATGGCTGAGTGCATCAAGAGCATACTCATTTGCACCGTCACTTTCTTTTTTGCTTATTTTACCAAGATTCACCCTATTATGCTGATAATAGCGGCGGGACTTGCCGGATATTTCATATTTTGACATGGATTACAAAGAATCGCTTGATTTCCTCTATAACAGCCTGCCCATGTTCCAGCGCATAGGCGGCGCGGCCTATAAGGCGGGGCT
>CALUMG010000009.1 GCA_944321705.1 uncultured Muribaculaceae bacterium
AAATCAAAGAACGACTGTAATTGATTAAATATTAATAGTTTAATAATAGCAGATTGATTTTTATCGCACCACTAATATTGCCATATTACTTATTGTTTAATGTTTAATATTAATTCTGATGCAAAGTAAAATACGGGAAGTGCCAAATTAAGGCATAGCATGAAAAATAAGTAGAAAAATAAAAAAATGATGTTGTGCCATTATTTTTCACATGGGAGAATGTATTTTTGTGTGAAGCAAGTTATAATTGGCAATTAACAGCTGATATTTAGCTTGTGTTGCTTCTATGACATTATAAAATATGGCGGCAAATTTATTGGGGCGATATGTATGGCTTATAGAACGTTGATTTAAAGTGAACACAAATTACCAATCTTACAGAATGGGTAAATTACTTTTATGGACGAATATATAATAGTATGAAAATAGTTCATATTTCCGACACCCACGGTCAGCATCGGAGGCTCACTCAGTTGCTTGATGCTGATATCATCGTGCATTCTGGGGATTTCACCATGAATGGAAGCGAACGAGAAGCCATTGACTTCATGAATTGGTTTTGTGACCTCCCTTACACACACAAGATTTTTATCTGTGGCAATCACGACACCTGTCTGTATGGAGCCAAGATAGGTGGGTTGGATAAGAATGTGCATTATCTATGTAATTCCGGTGTGATTGTTGATGGAGTTAAATTCTATGGTGTACCGATGTTTATGGAAGAGTGTATTTCTGACCGCCAGAGTCGCAACTATGCAGCCATACCTGCCGACACGGATGTATTGATTACCCATTGTCCGCCCTATGGCGTGCTTGATTTTGACGATGGGATAAACTATGGTTCGACAGAACTTTTGGAGAGGGTAGAAGAAATAAAGCCTCATTTGCATTTGTTTGGTCATATCCATAAGCAGAACGGAGTGTGGAAAGACGGCTCAACCATTTTTTCAAATGGCGCAATTATGAACGAAGATTACATTAACTTCAATCTTCCGAATTTGATTGAAATATAGAAAGACTAGGTATTCAGATTCTCAAAAGATGAGATGGCTATAATAATCTGTGTCCCGATTGTTTGCTCGTAGAATTATCTAAGTTGTTGTAGGTCATTGGCTGCCGTTGTACAACATATGTACAACATTTGTGTTCATTTTGCACAAAAGTACGTTTAAATCACTCTAAGCATATAATATAGAATAGGCGGCAAGCTGTGTTTTCAACTGCTTGCCGCCTGCTTTCGTTATAATTTATAACAGATCGTCTTTATTCTACTGCTGCTTGCGCCGCTGCAACACGAGCGATAGGAACACGGAATGGACTGCAAGATACATAATTCATTCCGAGATGTGCGCAGAACTTAACAGAAGAAGGTTCTCCTCCGTGTTCTCCACAGATACCAACCTTTAATTCAGGTTTAGTTGAGCGACCTTTCTTAGTACCCATTTCAACCAATTGTCCAACACCTTCCTGGTCGAGGACTTCAAATGGATCGGTCTTGATGATGCCTAATTCTTTGTAGTATTTCAAGAATTTAGGAGCATCGTCACGAGAGTATCCGAATGTCATTTGAGTCAAGTCGTTTGTTCCGAACGAGAAGAAGTCAGCAACTGTTGCGATTTGGTCGGCAACAAGGGCGGCACGAGGGACTTCAATCATTGTGCCAATCTTGTATGGCACAGTGTCACCTCTTTCTGCAAATACTTTTTGAGCTGTACTGTTAATAATGTCGGCTTGCATTTGCAATTCTTTGAGAACGCCAACAAGAGGCACCATTATTTCAGGATGTACATCAATACCTTTTGCCTTTACGTTAAGTGCAGCTTCGATAATTGCGCGAGCTTGCATTTCGGTAATTTCAGGATATGTGTTACCCAAACGGCATCCACGGTGACCCAACATCGGGTTGAATTCTTCGAGGCTGTCGCATTTACTCTTAACTTCCTCGATAGTAAGACCCATTTCGTTGGCTAATTCTTTTTGAGTAGCTAATTGATGAGGAACGAATTCATGCAAAGGTGGATCCAAGAGACGGATTGTAACACCAAAGCCGTCCATGGCTTCAAAGATACCTTCGAAGTCACTGCGTTGCATAGGCAACAATTTAGCCAAAGCAGCGCGACGTCCGGCCTCATCCTTGGCAATAATCATTTCGCGCATTGATTTGATGCGGTCGCCTTCAAAGAACATGTGCTCGGTGCGGCAAAGACCAATACCTTTAGCTCCGAATTTTCTTGCAACAGCTGCATCACGAGGAGAGTCGGCATTTGTGCGGACATCCATCTTGGTGTATTTTTCTGCAAGATTCATTATTGCAGCGAAGTCGCCCGACAATTCAGCATCTACTGTAGAAACAAGTCCGTCATATACATCGCCTGTGCTACCGTTGATAGAAATCCAGTCGCCTTCTTTGAATACTTTGTCACCCATTGTGACTGTGCGGTTCTTATAGTCAACAATGATTTCACCAGCACCTGATACGCAGCATTTACCAATACCGCGAGCAACTACTGCAGCATGAGAAGTCATACCACCGCGAGCAGTCAAAATACCTTGAGCCTTGTTCATGCCTCGAAGATCTTCAGGGGAAGTTTCCAAACGAACCATGATAACTTTCTTCTTTCTTTCGGCCCAAGCTTCGGCATCGTCGGCGAAGAATACGATTTGACCTGTAGCGGCACCCGGAGAAGCAGGAAGACCCTTGGCAACCACTTTCGCAGAGTGCAAAGCAGCTTTGTCAAATACTGGGTGAAGAAGTTCATCCAGTTTTTGAGGTTCCATGCGTTTCAAAACAGTCTTTTCATCAATTACGCCGGCACGCAACAAGTCCATTGCAATTTTGACCATTGCAGCACCTGTGCGTTTTCCGTTACGGGTTTGCAATAACCACAATTTACCATTTTGAATGGTAAATTCAAGGTCTTGCATGTCTTTGTAGTGGTCTTCAAGTTTTTGTTGAATTGCAATAAGTTCCTTAGCACATTCAGGCATTGATTCTTCCAAAGAAGGATATTTTGAAGCGCGTACATCTTCTGAAATGCCTTGCAATTTTGCCCATCTGCGAGACCCTTCAAGCGTGATTTGTTGCGGAGTTCTAACGCCGGCAACAACATCCTCGCCTTGTGCGTTGATGAGGTATTCACCGTTGAAGATATCTTCTCCAGTGGCAGCATCACGAGTAAATGCCACACCGGTAGCCGATGTTTCACCCATGTTACCATAAACCATTGCTTGCACGTTTACAGCCGTACCCCATTCCTCAGGAATTTGGTTCATGCGGCGATATAATATTGCACGCTCATTCATCCAGCTGTCGAATACGGCACAAATTGCTCCCCAAAGTTGATCCCATGCGCTTTCGGGGAAATCGTGTCCTGTGGAAGCAAGTACGGCTTCCTTGAATAATTTGACAAGTTTCTTCAAATCGTCAACGTCGAGTTCGGTGTCAAGTTTGACTCCTTTTTCTTCTTTGACTTTATCCATTACTTCTTCAAATGGGTCGATGTCAGTCTTGTTTTTTGGTTTCATCCCCAATACGACATCACCGTACATTTGAACAAAACGGCGATAGCTATCCCAAGCGAAGCGTGGATTTCCTGATTTCTTTGCCAATGCTTCTACCACATGGTCGTTCATACCGAGGTTAAGCACTGTATCCATCATACCTGGCATTGAGACTCTGGCACCAGAACGAACCGATACCAATAGAGGGTTTTCGGCATCGTTGAATTTGTTGCCTGTAAGTTCTTCAATATGGTTAATGGCTTTTTCAACGTCATTTTTGAGAGTAGCAACTATTGTGTCCTTGCCTTTTTCATTATATTCAGTGCAGACTTCGGTTGTAATGGTAAATCCTGGAGGAACGGGCACCCCAATAAGGTTCATTTCTGCCAAATTTGCTCCCTTGCCTCCAAGAAGATTCTTCATGTCGGCACGACCTTCAGCTTTGCCGTTACCGAATGTATAAATTCTTTTCATCAGGAATAAAATTGAAATTTAGTTAATGTATATAATTTTGAGTGTATTGTTCACACTTGATGTTGCAGTCTCGATTGTTATTTTATTACTTGCAAATATATATCAAAAGATTATAAATTAAAAAATATTCCAAGGTAAAACCGAGAAACATGTTTTATAACAATTTTTACATACTGGTCTATTAGGAACATGTGGTCGAAATTGGAATATTTTAGGAATCTTTGTTTTATGACATGAATAGTTTCGGCAATGGGAAAAATAAGCAAGTTCATTTTTCCTATTGCGCTCAACTTGCACTATCTTTGCACCGTATAATTAAAATCACGATTATTTTGGCTAAGAAGAGAAAGACATTGCCAGAGTTGGAAAATGTCACTATAACGGCTGTTGCAGCAGAGGGCAAAAGTATTGCCAAGGTTGACGAAATGGTGGTATTTATTCCATTTGGGGCTCCCGGAGATATAGTAAATGTAAAACTGGACAAGAAAAAGAAGAATTTTGCAGAAGGGCATATAACGCAGATTGTGGAATCCTCCAAGATGCGTGTAGAGCCTTTTTGTAGCCATTTTGGAGTGTGTGGCGGATGTAAATGGCAGCATTTGCCATATGAATATCAATTACAGTGTAAACGTCAGCAGGTTGTAGATGCTTTGCAACGCATTGCTAAAGTGAATATTCCTGAAGTAAATGATATTCTTGGGTCTAAAGAGATTATCGGCTACAGGAATAAATTGGAATTTACCTTTTCCAACAAACGTTGGCTTACATTTGAACAGATGAACAATGGTGAGACTTTTGAAGATATGAATGCTTTGGGGTTCCATATTCCAGGAGCATTTGACAAAGTTCTCGACATTGAAAAATGTTATCTGCAAGATGACATATCCAATAAGATACGATTGTTCATTCGTCGTTATGCTATCGAAAATGGGTATCCTTTTTATAACATTAAGCAACAGGAAGGGTTGATGAGAAATATAATAATAAGGGTAGCTTCCACGGGAGAAATTATGTTGATTGTCGTGTTTGGCCGGCCTGAAAATGACAAAATATTTCCATTGCTTGATGCAGTGAAGAATGAGTTTGCACAGATAACCTCACTCATGTATGTGGTGAATGAAAAGGTGAATGACACGATAGCCGACCAAAATGTAATCTTTTATCATGGACGGGATTACATAATCGAGAAGATGGAGAATTTGCAATTTCGCATTGGTCCGAAGTCATTTTATCAAACCAACTCAAAGCAAGCATACGAATTATATAAAGTGGCACGGCGCATGGCTGCTTTGACAGGGAAAGAACTTGTATATGACTTATATACAGGGACAGGTACCATAGCAAATTTTGTAGCCGGGAATGCATCAAAAGTAATAGGCATCGAGTATGTTCCTGAAGCAATAGAAGATGCTAAATTAAATTCGGCTGCTAATGGCATAAAAAATACATTGTTCTACGCAGGAGACATGAAGGATGTCCTGACATCGGAATTTGTAGTTGAACATGGACGACCGGATGTCATGATAATAGACCCACCTCGTGCAGGAATGCATCAAGATGTTGTGGACGTCATTCTTGAAGCAGAACCGTCGCGCATAGTGTATGTGAGTTGCAACCCTGCGACTCAAGCTCGTGATTTAGCTTTGCTTGATTGCAAATATGAAGTAATTGAAGTTCAACCAGTAGACATGTTTCCACATACTCAACATGTGGAAAATGTGGTTTGTCTTGTGAAACGTCAAGAGCTTAATTGAATTGTTTCAATCGTTTGCATCGGGAATATTTCCCTTAACAAGGTTTGAATTATAATATCTTGGATCATTTGTGACATTCTTCCCGATGAAAGGAGGAATGTCATATTTATATTCGCTTGAAGGAATTTCTATCTCGGCCAGTATCAATCCTTCAAGAAATCCTTTGAACATGTCTATTTCCCAATTATTGCCTTTAAAAGGTACTATATATCTTGTCTTTTCGATTATAGGCTTGATGCAAAGAGTGTCTAACATTGACTTGGCATCATTTGACGATATTGGATATTCATACTCTGCGCGCGTATCTCCATGAGTCTCACCTTTAATCGTTATAAAGGCTTTTTCGTCCATGATTCTTATTCTGACGGTACGTTCTTTGTCTTTGCACAGGTATCCCTGTTTAATGTCATGGCTTCCTGTTGCCATGTTTATGAATTCCTTCCCTGTAACAATGTATTTGTGTTCTATTTCTTTTCCCATAGTCGACATGTGTTAAAAAAGCGGTAGGTGTATTGTTTAAATACACCTACGCAAGTTATTTGTTTTTCCTGGAAATTTCAGTCGATATAACGTTTTGTCAATTCTGAATAGTAATCGATACGGCGGTCGCGTAAGAAAGGCCACCATCGACGGACATTCTCCGAACGTTTTATGTCGAGATTGATTACTTTCTCGATTTCGGAATCGGTAGGAGCTTCAAATATCAATTCTCCTTGAGGACCTGCAATGAAACTTGTTCCCCAGAATTGAATTCCTGCTGTTTGTCCTGATGGATCAGCTTCATAACCGACGCGGTTGACTGTTATTACAGGTATGCCATTGGAAACGGCATGAGCTCGTTGGGCTATCATCCAGGCCGCACGTTGGCGTTGTTTCTCATCATCGGCATCAGAACTTTCCCATCCGATTGCTGTCGGATAAATCAGTAATTCGGCACCTTTCAATGCCATTAAACGTGCTGCTTCAGGATACCATTGATCCCAACATACGAGAACACCTAAACGTCCAATTGACGTTTGAATGGGTTCAAATCCCAAATCTCCCGGAGTAAAGTAGAATTTTTCGTAATATGCAGGGTCGTCGGGGATGTGCATTTTTCTGTATTTACCGGCAATGCTGCCGTCTGAGTCAAAAACCACGGCTGTATTATGGTATAACCCTGCCGCACGTTTTTCAAACAACGAGGAGACAATTACAATGTTGTTGCGTTTGGCGACATTTGCATACTCTTCGGTAATTGGTCCCGGAATTGTTATGGCAAGGTCGAAACATGAAACGGATTCGTGTTGGCAGAAATACAAGGAATCGTGCAATTCCTGCAAGACAATAAGTTTTGCTCCTTGTGAAGCAAGTTTTTCTATTTTATTTATCAACAGTTTACGGTTATCGGATATATTTTCGTTATTGCTTTGTTGAATAATTCCTACAGGTAGTAAATTCATGATGTTATATTTCGTTTAAATTATACCTTTGATTAATTGCATAGTTATGCAGTGTAACGAGCCATGTTGCTTGATGAGAGCATTGCAATCGATTCCTTTGACTTCTTTATCGTGGAATACGGTTTTGATTGCTTCGAGAGCTTGGTTGTCGTTATCTGGTTGTCCGTATGTAGGAACCAGTACCGATTTGTTTGTAATCAAGAAATTGGCATAGGTGGCCGGTAATCGGTAATTATCTTCGTCGTAAATGGGACGAGGCATAGGCAGTTTTACCAATTTAAATTTATTCCCGTCGGCATCGGTAAATTGCTCCAGTTCTTTTTTCATTTCATGTAATTCCGTGTAATGACAATCATTAATGTCATTGCATTCGACATACATTATGGTATTCCCGGGGCATATGCGAGCTAATGTATCAATGTGGCTATCGGTGTCGTCGCCTTCAAGAAATCCGTGATTTAGCCATAAAACTTTTTTTGTACCGAAGTTGTCGAAAAAGTATTTTTCAATTTCATTTTTCTTGAATTCTCCGTTTCTGTTTTTTGACAACAGGCATGATGCCGTGGTCAAGATGCATCCGTTGCCGTCGCTTTCAATAGAACCGCCTTCTAAAACGAAGTTAAGATGATTTATCAATCGAGTTTCTCCAAATGCTCCGGCTTTGTATAAGTTGGAATTTATCAAGTTGTCAAAATTCGCCGCAAATTTTAATCCCCATGCATTGAATTTAAAGTCATACAAAACCGGGAGATTATTGCATAATACAGATATTGGACCGAAATCACGAGCCCAAGTGTCATTTGTGGAGATTGGATATATTTTCAATTTTGACTGTGGCAGGTCGGCTAATTGTTGCTTTATAGCATTAGGCTCGGGAGAAACTATTATTAAAGTTTCGTCTTCAACGATTGCTTTAGCTACCTCTTTATAGCAATTTCCCACTTCTTCAAGCATATAATTCCAATCGGTTGCTTTGTGCGGCCAAGCAATCAACACAGCCGACTGTTCTTCCCATTCCGCAGGAAGTCGAAACATGTGTCCCATTTTTAAGTGTTGTTTATTTAATTTTCATCTTCAAATGAAATGAATGAGTCCCATATTGATTCTTGAGAATCAAAAATTTCTTGAATATATTCTTTATAACCATTTCGTGGTGAGTATCCATTTTCATCACACCAATTGTTATAAATTTCTTTTAGTTCAAGATCTTCATTAAGCATTCGTTTAAATTCACTTTCGGCAATATCACTACTCCTGTGTTGTTCTATAAGAGAATGTAGTAGTTTAGCTATATCGTTCATAGTGAGATTCAATTTTAAACTTTTATTTGTCAAAATTACGCAAATAAGATATAATTCTTGAATGAAGTTACAATTTTTTAAGAAAAATAATGCATGATTGAAGCATTGTTCCTGAATATGGTTGAAAATGTAATACAGATGTAATATTGAGGATTGGGTGTTAATAACAATTTTGTTTTGTGTGCCAGTATTGTGCACACTTGCGCAGTATCTTTGTGTCGGGTTAAATTTAATGATTATGGAAAATGCAATTGTAATATCAAGAAAAGTCATATCACGCATGAAAAACATGAGTGATGAAGAGCGCAGGATGATTTTTGATACGTTTGCCTGTGATGAGATTTTCAATATAAGCCGTAATTACAAATTATCGCCGGTTCAAGAATTGTTATATAGCATAATCAAAGATTTGATATTGAGAGATTCCAAGAAAATAGGGATATGTGAATGAAATTGCCAAGATCGCGAGTGAGGTATCTTGTATCATAGTCAGATTTTTTCAGCGATTGCCAGCATCATGTCCTTATATCCTACGGTAACGCCGAATAGGAATAAATTTCCGCCGTCATTGACTTTGAGGCGTTTTTTCAATTCTTGGGCTTCCAACTTGAAATTCCTGACACTTACGTTTATCTTAGGATATTTGTTATGGAGAGATTTTATGTTTTTGCTGCAGAACGGCATGACTTCCATGACTTTGAATGAACGTCCGGGAAAGTCTTTGATAGGTTCATTGCTTGTGAACATGTGAGTGTTTTTCCCTAATTTGTGTATTGATTGGTATTGGCATTGCAGTTCATTGAAAACGCCGGCTTTCATCAGACAACAATTGGGTTCGTAAAGGTAATCCATTATGGCATTGGAATAGGAGATGACATGTTCGGAAACAGGCCAATTGAACGATACAGATTGGGTGCATGTGTCGTTCTCAAAATTTATCGTGTGAATTTTTTGCATGTTGCACTTATGTGTGAAGTTGACTTTGAATAGAAGTTCTTTACATTCGTTTTTTACTCCAATTATCCATATATCAGTTATTCCCTCAATTTCTTTTAATGCTTGGGTGATGTCAATCATTGGAGAGGCCTTTATATACAAACAGGGGGTTGCAATTGATATTTTGTCAAGCAAATCAAGAATGTTTGGTTCGCAACATTCAAATCCAAATACGCGCTTGTCGAGTTTGTCGCGACGGGCAGGGTCGATATAAATTGCATCGAATTTTTGATTTGAATTAATGATGTGATTCATGTAGTTGATACAGTCGTCATTTATTGTAATTACATTATCCCTGTTGTTTGCCG
This sequence comes from uncultured Muribaculaceae bacterium, assembly GCA_944321705.1. GTDB lineage: Bacteria > Bacteroidota > Bacteroidia > Bacteroidales > Muribaculaceae > Avimuribaculum. The sequence goes on from CALUMG010000009.1 coordinate 9,777, forward strand.
CCATATTGTATTTATGGGCAAATGCTGTGTTTGGGTTCTTTTCGATTGCAATTAGCTTCTTTACATTTTTAGCAATGTAGAAATCGTCTATTCCTACTCCGGATGTCATGTCCAACACGGTGTTCATCCCCTTGAACAGAGTCGAATGAAATTCAGCTACTGTTTGACATGTGCATTGTTCGGCTGATAGCGAAGAAGAAAATATGAAACGTTCAAGATTGGAAATTTCGGGAAGCTTTTTTAGTATTTTTTTCCTGCATTCGATTTGCAATACGGCAAATTTTAAGTCGAAGTCCAAGCCGGAATGTTTCTTTAGTAACAATTTTGTCGGGTCGGCATCGATGTTTTTTCGTATGAAAGAGAAAAAAGAATCGGATATTGCAAATTGATTTTCCATCTTTTTAGTCGGGCGATTAATTTTTATTTATCAAACTGTACAACCTGTTTTCCTGAGAAAAAGATACGAAACCCTCATTTACAAGCATTGATATTAAATCTACTATTTCTTGCTTAGGATAGGAGAGGGTGTCCATTATTTCATTTAAATTGCGAGGTTTTAATGAAAGCATGTACATAATTCCATTTAAGACGTCTTCCTGGGAATGATTCATCATGTTTTTACGCTGCAAACAATAATCACAGTGTCCGCACATTGTTGTAGCTTCTTCGCCAAAGTAGGAACGTATTATTGTCTCCCTGCATTCATTTTCAGAGTATGCATATCGTATCATTGCCATTATTCTTGTTTTCATTTTTTCTTTCCGCATCTCATATACTTTTTTGGGAATTTCTAAATATTTAGGTTCCTCGCGAGATGTCGTGTAAATGACATATGGCGTGCGTTTGCGTGGCACATAATGCAATATATGTAGCTTGGTGAGCTGTAACAATGATTCATATATGATTTCTTGTGGAATGTTGAACCTTTTTGCAATTAAGGCTTCATTTATGAATACATAATCGGAAAACAGCCCGGAGTAGGAGCGTAGTAATGCCTGTAGTACTTTGTCGAGATTGGGATTACCGGATGGCAGATTGTATAATTCATCTTTCTTGGCAATAATTGTCACTCTTGATTGGGTTTCGATTTCTTCCATGAATTCGATATATCCGGCTTGAGTGAGAATTTTCAGTGCGTTATGAGTAGGAATTACAGGGTATTTGAAAGTCTTGCAGAAAAGGTTGAAATTAAAATCATAAACTTTATTGTATCCCCCGCCCAAAGGAATCTCGAGATAATTACCAACGCGTTCATATACGCTTTTTATGAAATCTTTATCGGGGAAAGAGTCACTTATGCGTTTTTTCAGTGTAGATTTGTCTTTATTGGATACGATAAGGACCACATAAGATTGTCTGCCGTCTCGTCCGGCTCTTCCTGCTTCTTGGTAATATTCTTCAAGAGAGTTTGGAATATCGGTATGTATGACAATTCTTACATCGGGCTTGTCAATACCCATGCCAAAGGCATTGGTTGCGACGATGACACGAGTTTCTCCCGATTTCCATTTGTTTTGTTTGTCTGATTTGTCTTCGTTATCGAGGCCGGCATGATAGTAGTCTGCCGATATTCCTCGGAAAAGCAATTCTTCTGCTATTTGTTTCGTTTTTGCCCTGCTTCTGACGTATACGATGCCTGACCCCGGCACTTTTTGCAGGATTTGCACCAGTTGAGTCATTTTATCTTCCGAATGCCGGACTACATAAGTCAGATTATCGCGAGCGAAACTTTTCGCAAATACTCGACCGTTTTTGAAAGATAGTTTTTCCATGATGTCTTTTACGACATCGGGAGTTGCCGTGGCAGTCAGAGCCAGGACTGGAACTTCGGGAAATAATTTTCGGATTGAAACAATGTTTAAGAATGAAGGTCTGAAATCATACCCCCATTGCGATATGCAATGAGCTTCATCGACAACAATCATCGATAAAGGCATTAAGCGTAGCTTGTCTAAGAATAATGGAGATGAAAGTCGTTCGGGAGAAACATATAAGAATTTGCATTTTCCGTAAATGCATTTGTCAAGGGATTTTCTTATTTCGGCTGGTGTCAGACCCGAGTGGATGTATGTGGCCTTGATGCCTTTTTGAATAAGATTATCTACTTGGTCTTTCATTAAAGAAATCAAAGGCGTGACGACAAGTGACATGCCTTCACATAAAATGGTAGGTACTTGGAATGTTACAGATTTTCCTCCACCGGTAGGCATTAGTCCTAATGTATCATGACCTTCAAGCACAGAATTGATGATTTCGGCTTGAAGGTCACGAAATGTCTTATATCCCCAATATTTATTTAAGATATTAAGAATCGACGAGTTTGTCATGTCTTTATGAACTTGTCCTAATGTCTTTGACGAATAGTTGAACCGAAGTATTTCCTTTGTGCCTGTTTTCTTCAATAGTATAGCATATTTCAAACGGCTTGTTGGATTTTATGTATTCAAAGTAGCTGGCTTGATTGAATGCTATTCCGTTGAAAACCCTATTGGAAGAACTGTCTATCAATTCTAACTTGATGTGTTCAAGATTTTTGCCCACCAATTTGCTTGTCCCATAGTCAAATACATTTTTTGAGACAAATATTGGCTTTTGGTTCCCTGGTCCGAATGGATTGAGCAAGCGTAGGTAATACAGTAAGTCGGCATTAATTTTGTCAAAACTTATTTCACAATCTACCGATATCATTTGAGTGAGTTGCTCGGGTGTGATATTTTCCATGACATATTGCTCAAACCTTCGGGTGAACTCGGGTATGTTTTCCTCTTTTAGAGACAAGCCTACTGCATAGGTGTGCCCTCCAAAATTTTCCAGCAAATCTCGGGTGGATTCTATAGCTTTGTAAATATCGAATCCCCTTACAGAACGGGAAGAGCCTGTGGCCAAGCCGTTGGACAAAGTGAGTACTATGGCCGGTTTGTAGTAAAGTTCGGTCAATCTTGACGCGACGATACCAATTATGCCTTTGTGCCAATCTTTGTTGTATATGACAATTGGTTTCTTGCTTGTGGCAATATCTTTGTCGTTTGCAAGAATGGCATTCGCTTCTTCCGTAATGCGCTTGTCGAGTTCTTTACGGTCTTTATTGTATTGGTCGATGTTCTTTGCTTTACGATAGGCATCGGCTGAATCTTTTGATACCAACAATTCGACTGCCTCAATTCCAGATTGCATACGTCCGGAAGCGTTTATTCGTGGCCCGATTTTGAAAATAACGTCACTTATCGTTATTTCCTTGTTAGACAATCCGCATATCTTTATTATGTTGCGAAGGCCTGTATTAGGATTTGAATTCAGCCGTTTTAATCCAAAATGTGTCAATATCCTATTTTCTCCTATTAGCGGGACAATATCGGCCGCAATGCTTATTGCCACAAGATCGAGCAGGCTGTCAAGTTCAAACATATTTGACAGTCCGTTGCTGATGGCAAATGCATGCATGAATTTGTAACCTACGCCACACCCCGACAAATGTTTGAAAGGATAGGGGTTGTTTTCAAGTTTCGGATTAAGTATAGCTACGGCATCGGGCAATACGTCATCCGGTACATGGTGATCACAGATGATAAAGTCTATGCCACGAGATTTGGCATAGGCAATTTCATCGACTGCCTTTATGCCGCAGTCGAGAACTATGACAAGAGACACACCAATGCTTTCGGCATAGTCGATGCTTTTCTTGGAAATACCATATCCTTCTTCATAACGAGTTGGAATATAGTATTCAATGTTTGAATAATAATTTTGCAGGTACCTATAAACCAATGCGACCGATGTCGTTCCGTCAACGTCATAGTCGCCATAAATCATAATTTTTTCTTTTGCCCCTATGGCTTTATTAAGCCTGTCTACAGCCTTGTCCATGTCTTGCATGAGAAACGGGTCGTGCAAGTCGGACATTGAGGGATTAAGAAACTTGTCAGCTTCTTCTATCGATTTGATCCCTCGCAGTACGAGTAACCGACTTATTGCTTGGCAGTTTTTCAAGTGCTTTGCCAAGTCGGCTGCTATGGATGATTGTTCGGATGTAAAGGGTAAGTAATTCCATTTACTTATCATTTATGTTGTCATTTATTTTTCAAATAAGAGAATTGCCTTAGCCCCCGAGGAAATCTAATAATTGCTTGCCGTCTTTAGTCGTTAGTGGTAGATGCAATAAAAGAAGACGCTCTGGATGAATAGGGAACATTATTTGGCAATCCCGGACCTGCAATTATGAAAAATTTCCTTCTATGATAGAAATTATTCATATTTATTAGAATTAATCGCCTTGTCATGCATGGATACAGTTTTGGTTGTATTGACATACAAATGGCGGATGTGTGCAGGCGTGTCTTTTTTATTATCTAAAAACAAGATAGTAAAAAATAGGAAACTGTTATTCGCGTATTCTTACGCAAATATACGGATTGTTTCCCTAAAATACTATTTTTGTCTCGAATATTTTTTTGAAGGAAACAGGCGAATGAAATTTGGTTGTGTGTTGGTAGGTTTAAAAAGAACGGCCTCTTTAGTAATGTATTGTTGAAGAGGCCGTATAGGGTAGTTTTAATTGTGTGTCACATGTATATCCATTTGTGGGAATGGGAAATTCAGGCCATTTTTTGGGAATTCCTTGTATATTTTTTCATTTATCGAGTAGTAGACGGGCCAATAAAATTCAGAGCGAGTCCATGCCCTTATGGTAATAACTATACTGCTGTCGGCAAGTGAACTCAGGGCAACGGTAGGAGAGCAATCGACTTTAGGACGCAAATATTCAATTTCTTTTTCTTGTGCTTGTTTCTTTTTCTCTTCAATATCTTTTTTAATCTTAGATTTGCTTTTTGATATCTTTTTAAAGAATGATTTGTGGCTTTTGCTATTACTGTTATCTACAGTATCTTCATCATTCTTATCATCTGTGTCGTTGTCGATCTTGTCGTTGTTGGAGGTTTCCCATTTTAACTTGTCGTCTTCGCGATATTTTTCAACAATCCTTGGTTCGGATTTTATTATATCCAATGCTGTTTTTCGGGCGACATCCATGTCGTCGCCATAGGATATTGAAATGTTCCATTCGAGTCGTCGATATTCTTCTTTTGAGTAGTTGTTGATAGTTCCTGTCGATAATCCTCCATTGGGTATTATGATTGATTTGTTGTCTACCGTGTTCAAGACAGTGTTGAATATCTGTATTTCCTTTACAGTGCCTTGATATCCTCCAAATTCAATAAAATCACCGATTTTATAAGGCTTTATAAATAAAATCAACACACCTCCGGCAAAGTTCTGCAATGTTCCGCTCAGAGCCATGCCAATGGCCACGCCAGCCGATGCAAATATGGCTATGAAAGAGCTTGTTTCGATACCGAGAATGCCAATTACCGACACAATTAGGATGAACAGCAATGTTATTTTCACAAGGCTCAGCACAAATGTCGACAACGACTTGTCGAGCTTGTGTTTGAGCATTATGGATTTTACAATGGAGTATATTTTGTTGATTACAAGTTTGCCTATGTAAAAGACTATTACTGCAATGAGAATGCGGATGCCTAAATCTATCGCACCGCTTACAATTTTTGCAATTATTTCGTCAAATGTCATGGATGACAATGCTGATTCTTTTGCTTTCAAGGCTGTTGAAATGGAGTCGGTATATTCTTTCCCTCCTTCAACGGCGGTAGCCATGATTGCCAGAATGCTATTTAAACTCATATGGATATAAGTATTTTAATGGTTGTATACGTCTTTATGCCAATCAAGTGTTGAATAGAATGTTTCGTTTTCAGGTGTCGATGTACCTAATATGTAGGTGGATAATCCTGAAAAATGTTCTTCGTTTATTTCAAGCTCTGCAAATGAAGGCGTGCAGGCTTTATATATGATTGCATCATTCAGTATGTTCTGTAATGTTGTCGCTTGTGATTTTGTAGCCAGCAATGAGGTATATTGTAAAAAATCCACATATATGGGATTTGCTCCACGATTGTATTTTTGCAGTTCGTATGGGCTGATTTCAGTGTTTGCAGGATTTGCATGTATGTCATGGCATAATTCTGCGATGCTTTGTAATTTGGAACAATCAGTCAGAGCAATCGTGATAGATCGGTATATGCCTGTTTGTGAGTCATATTCATTGAATGTGTTTTCACACGCTTTAATGAGGTTAGGTGTTTCTTCAAAAAAACAAGGGATATTCTCGTCATATGGCATTCCAGTCCCTAATGTTTCTGTGGGACTTGCTATGTAGTATGAAGTTTTATTCCGCAGTTGGTATGCAATTTCTATTGAACCCATGTAGCATGCGTCGGCATAAATGAAACTGAACATTCCGGCAGGGATGGCTTCTGACAGTTCTGTGATGGACATTTGATGTTTACGGTCTTCTCCAAAGTCTAAGACATCGATTCCGGAATTAGTTGCTATGGATTTTGATGAGAGTTCTCTGACCCAACCTGTGGCATGAGACCAAAGAATCAATCCGTAATCGGTTGCGGGAGCAAAAGTCTCAATGTCGGAAAATACTTCGCTCATGCGTTCGATGGATGTCGAATATACGTTGGAAGAATAAGTTTTCAGAGTCTCGGTTACTGCTTTGCCGTTTATGTTTTTGATTTCGATGAGAGAAGGTTCGGAATTATATGCAGTATAATATATGAGCAGTCGGCAATTGGTATTCCCGATTGATTCTATTGCCAATTTCATTTCATTTATGTCTTTGGTGTCATAATCCAATGTCCCGAGGGAATTGGTCGCGACCATATATACTACTACGGTGCGGCGCGTAGGCCCTTTGACATCGGGTTCGTCATTTCCAAAGCACGATGTGAAAATGAATGCCAATATCGTAATTATGATGGTTAATATGTGCTTAGGCATGTTCATATTTGATTAAAATAATTACAAAATTAATAAAATATCGGTAATGGTATTATACTACAAATTTAATTAGGTGTACTTTTGTATAAGTATTTATTTATTAAGCAATGAAAAAGTGCATCATAACGGTTGTTTTTTCTTTGATGGCAAGTTTTTGCATGTTCGCGCGAGATTATTACGAACTTGTGGATTCGGCCGAGTTGTGTATTCAAGAAAAAGAATGGGAGCGAGCTGAAGTCTTCATAAAAGAAGCGCTCAGAGTCCAACCTGATAATTTCAACAATTCATTGTTGTTATCCAATCTTGCTACTGTGCAACGGTATCAAGGGCGAAATGAAGATGCATTGAAGAATTATTCCATAGCTTTGTTTATGACTCCCAATGCCGTGACTTTGTTGAAAAATCGAGCTTCGCTTTATCTTGACATGGACAGCATTGAAAAAGCATATTCAGATTATGGCCGTGTGCTTGAACTGGATGACATGGATATAGAGGCGTTATATAACCATGGAGTGCTCGCTTTGGAGAAAAAAGAAATGGAAGCGAGCAAAGATGATTTTGAAAAAATAAAAAGGATAAGCCCTAATTCCTATTTTGCATATAATGGTTTGGCTATGTGGAATAAGGCTAACGGTAATTATCCAACTGCCATAAACTTATATGGGACAATCATCAAAGAGCGGCCATCGGTTAACGCCCTTGCCAACAGGGCTGAATGCCTATTGGAGCTGAAGCAGTTGAATAATGCTGATAAGGACATAAAAGACGCGCTTGCAATGGAACCAACAAACGGATTTCTATATTTGTTGCGAGCAAAGTTGAATAAGTTGAGGTTTGAAAGCGATGCCGTTCAGCGGGATATAAATCTTGCAAAGCAATATGGCGTGGATGAAAGTGTCATCATGGAAGTGCTTAAATAATAGCATTTGTTTAAATAAATTTGCATTATAAAATACAAGTTGTTATATTTGTATTATGATATCCATTGTAGAACACATAGAATATTTGATAGCGCGTCATGATTGTGTCGTCGTTCCGGGATGGGGGGCATTCATAGCTCAGTATGAGGCTTCTTCTGTTTCTGCGTTAGGACGATGGCAGAACCCGGGTCGCCAAATTTCCTTTAACAGTGCACTTTCATACAATGATGGGTTGCTCGCAAGTTCAATTATGCAGAGAGAGCAATGCGCTTATGAAATTGCGATGGATATAATACAAGAAAATGTAAACTATTTTAGACAACAGGTAGGTATAGGCGGAGAATTTGCCTTGGGAAGGCTTGGATTGTTTAAAACAAAAGAAAACGATAATGTCGTTTTTATGTCGTATCCCACAGATGCTTGCGATTATTATGGATTGCGTCCGTTTTCCTTACGCCCATTGTTATACATTAATGGCAAGGAGTCGGGATATCCCGATTCTAAAAAAAACTGGCATATATCGGTCAATAAAAGTTATTTGAAAATAGCAGCTTCGATCATTATATTGCTGATGATGTCGTTTGCATTGTCGACACCTATTATAAGCGATGGGATGGAACAGGAGTATGCCGGCATAGGTTCGTTCTCTATAGATGAAGGTTCGACATTGCCTTTGTTGAATAATGACATGGAGCTTGCCATAATGCTGCCGCCGGAAGAGCCGATTGAGGATAATGTATCATGGATAAATAAAGATGACAAATATTGTCTTGTAGTGTGCTCAAGTACGACGGAGGAGGAAGCCGATAGATTTATTTCCCAGCAAACGGGTGATTATGATTTTAAAATTCTGTATAAAAAGGGTCATTATAGAGTTTACATAGCAACGGGCAATAACGTAAATGATTTAATGAAAATCAAATATGAAGTTGCTGATGATTTCCCGGATGCATGGGTTCATAGGAAATAAGAATTAAGATTTAAGAGGGATGTCAAGTGACATCCTTTTTTATGTTTAATATGTTTGGCGCAATACTGTTGCATTTTGTCGACTAGGCCGCATTTTGTTTTTCAATGTCGACTCCATAGGCATGTATTTTGTTGCCACCACGTTCTGGCAATAAAAAAGGAGGCGAACAAAACTGTTCATCCTCCTTTAAGGGATTTTTATGTCTAACTTTTTATTCTGCTACAACTTCAAAAGGTATTTCAACAGATACTTCTTTGTGCAATTTGATAGTAGCTGAATAATTACCAACTTCTTTGATGGAATCTTTGATGTAAATCAACTTGCGATCGATTTTGTGCCCGAGCTTCTCAAGAGCTTCAGCAATTTGAATGCTGTTTACAGAACCAAAGATTGTTCCTGTTGCGCTTGTCTTTGCTCCGATTGTCAAAGAAACTCCTTGCAAAGCAGCAGCCATAGCTTCAGCGTCGGCCTTGATTTTAGCGAGCTTGTGTGCACGTTGTTTTTGGTTTTCGGCCAACACCTTCAATGCAGATGGTGAAGCGATAACGGCTTTCTTTTGCGGAATGAGATAGTTTCGGCCATAGCCGTTCTTTACTTCTACTACATCATCCTTGTATCCAAGGTTTGATATATCTTCTTTTAATATAACTTTCATAAATATTGCCTCTTCTAAAAATTATTATTTCATCAAGTCAGTTACATAAGGAAGAAGAGCCAAGTGACGTGCACGTTTAACCGCGCGTGCAACTCTTCTCTGAAATTTCAATGAAGTTCCAGTGATGCGACGAGGTAAAATTTTACCTTGTTCATTCAAGAACTTTTTCAAGAATTCAGGATCTTTATAGTCGATGTACTTGATTCCGCTTCTTTTGAAACGGCAATATTTTTTCTTTTTAACGTCAACAGATAGTGGAGTTAAATATCTGATTTCTGATTGTGCTTGTGCCATGATTAGTTCTCCTTTGCTTCTTCGTTGTTAGTAGCGTTAACTTTTGCACCTTTAAGGCTTCTTCTCTTAGCCGCATATTCAGCAGCATACTTGTCAAGACGGAATGTCAAGAACCTGAGAACTTTTTCGTCACGACGGAAAGCAATCTCAAGCTTCTTAACTACGCTCGGTTCAGCATCGAATTCGATGAGAGTGTAGAATCCAGTGGTTTTGTGTTGGATAGGGTATGCAAGTTTGCGCAATCCCCAGTTTTCTTCATTCACGATAGTAGCGTTATTCTCAGCAAGCACTGCTTTGAATTTGTCTACCGCTTCCTTCATCTGAGCATCAGATAAAACGGGAGTTAAAATGAAAACGGTTTCGTAGTGATTCATAAAATAGAAAAATTTAATAAATAGAATTTTTGTTTGCAAAAAGCGCTGCAAAGATAGTGTTTTATTCGATTATATGCAACAGGCTGATTATGTTTGTTGTGGAAAATCATTAAATTTGCAAGAACCTTTATTTAAATATTTATGTATTTTAGATTCTTGCTCTGCGCGTTTCTGTTGATGTTCTCCTCGCTGTCGGCATTTTCTGTCAATTGGGATCGTGATATTCTGAATGATGGGTATGAAAGTACTTATATAAATTTGAATCCTGATTATTCGGGAGATGTGAGAGTCTCGTTGGTTAGAAAATTATGTATACATGAAAGTCACAAGGCGGTATTGTATGTCCATGGCTATAATGATTATTTCTTTCAAAAAGAATTAGGCAATCGATTTATAGGTAACGGGTATGATTTTTATGCCTTGGATTTGAGAAAATATGGCAGGTCTTACATGCAAGGCCAGGAATTGTTTGAAGTAAGGGATTTGTCGGAATACTTTGAAGAAATAAAAGCAGCTCTTGGCTTAATTACAGGAAGCGGCTGTGATGAAATTATTTTGATGGGGCATTCGACTGGCGGATTGATATTGTCTTATTTTATGGCTAAAGGTATGGATGCAGGGTATCCTGTGAAAGCATTATTGCTTAACAGCCCGTTCCTTGACATGAATCTTGACACCATTACCGAAGATTATTTATTGCCTTTAGTTGCATGGCTTTCTATTTTGAATAACGATATAAAAATCAATCAAGGAGCTGATGATTTATATGCAAGGAGTTTATTGAAAGAATATGAAGGGGAGTGGGAGTATGATACGTCTTGGAAATTGGTCGTATCTCCTGATGTGACAGTCGGATGGCTGCACGCAATTACCGGCGCTCAAAAATTTTTACACAAAGGCGTTGATATAAGACAACCTATACTACTTATGCGCTCGGAAAGAAGTTCAGCTGATTATCTACTGTCCGATATGGTCCTCGATGTTGATGAAATATCAAAATATGGGAAGCGACTTGGGCAAGATGTTACGGAATTTGTTGTAAAAAATGGCTTGCATGACTTATTTCTGTCAAGCAAGCCAGTACGTTATCCTTTATATGCGGCAATGTTCAATTGGCTGCAAACAAAAGGATTATAGTTTCTGTTTAGTTTGTTCTATTTGTTTCCTTGCAATCTCCAAGCGCTTGTTTAAGTATAGTTTTGTCCTTTCGGCCTTTAATCCTTCTTGTATCGCATTTGAATAATTATAGGATTTGGCGATTGCTTCTTTCAGAGTCTTGTTTAATGTGATTGCATAGGTAGATGAACCTACGAATTCGAGTTTTAATTGCTTTGATGCATTATCGACAATGAACTGGCAAAAATCAGAACATTGGTCGGCATGGAATGTAACCATTTCGTTGCTTATTCCTTCAACAGTAAATCTATAGTTTTGAGATTTGTCGTATGGAACAGAGGCCGTTTCGGCCGAAGCGCCATCGGAAGATGTTACCCTCAGTTTGGTATGTTTTACTGCTCGGCCATTAAGCAAAGACACTATGTAGAGTAGTCCGTTGTCATCAACGCGAGGCTCTATCCCGGTTCTGTTTATTAGCGCATTTTTTGCAATAGTTTTGTATACTCTATAATTTTCGACTAAATCGGGATTCTTTATTACAGTAAAGTCTTTGCCAATTTCTTCGACTATTGGCATATTGGCTTTTATCACACTGTCGGCTTGAGCCAACCGAATCATTGTCGATTGCTCTTGAGCTAAAGCCATCAGGTACATCCCTTGTCGTACAATATTGGTTTCGGCAGGGTATTTCTTGTATAAGGAATCAAGAACAGACATTGTGCTGTCGTATTGTCGATTATTATATAGCGATTGAGCCGTGTTCAATACAGCTTGCGCTTTCTCGCTGTTATCATTGCTGCACGAGATTGCCGCCAATAGCAGTATTGCAGCAAGCAATGATTTAATTGTTACTCCTTTGGACATCTTTTACTCCTTTTATTGTTTTGATTTTTTTTATTAACTCGTTTAAAGAATCGGTATTATTGACACCTATCACAAGAAACCCCCTGAAGATTCCATCATTTGAGTCAATGGAAATACTCCTGAGAGAAGTGTCTTTTTCCTTGTTGATAAGTGAGGTTATGTTGGTGACAATTCCAATATCGTCATTGCCGATTATTTTTAATGTTACGGCAAATTGTCCTCCAAGGCGACCCGACCATGCTGCATCGATGCGGCGATAAGGATATTTTTGAATTAAATGTCGTAAATTACCGCAATCGGCACGGTGGATTTTAATAGCCCCGTCATTGGATATGAAACCAACCACATCATCGCCTATAATAGGATTGCAACATCTTGATAATTTGTAATTCATGCCGTCCACGTTGTTGCCTATTATGAGCATGTCGCGTGATTGCGTAGCATTGTCTTCGTGTTGTTGCAGGATGAAATTTTCGGCCGATTCGGGGATGTTGGCCGAGTTGTCATGTTCTCCGACATTGAGATACGTTTCTATCACATCGTTAATGTCGAGCTTTTCTTTTAAGTCGACATAAAAGTCGGTTGCGGTTTTGTATCCGAGTTTTTTTATTGTTTTGGTGAGTGTGGCATCATCGATGTCTATTTTTCTGTTTTTGAACCGGCGTTGCAGCAATTCCTTGCCTAATCCGGCATTTTTGGAGGTTATTTCATTGATAGCTTGGCGAATTTTGTTCCTAGCCTTTGAAGTAACAACAAAATTTATCCAATCGGGTTTTGGTGTTTGAGCCGATGATGTCAATATTTCAATTGTATCACCACTGTTCAATTTATAGGTGATTTTTTTGTTTTTGCCATTGACTTTGCCGCCAATACATGTTGAACCGATGTTGGAATGTATCGCAAAGGCAAAATCAAGAAGAGTCGCACCTGCCGGTAGCCTGAACAAGTCTCCTTTTGGAGTGAAAACAAATACTTCCTTGTCGTAGACGTCCATTTTCATGTCGCGCATAAGTTCGGTAGGAGTATTGCTTGCTTCGAGCATGTCCCTGATGTTATTCATCCAGACATCCAGGTCTCCTTCGCTTTTCAATCCTTTGTATTTCCAATGAGCAGCAAGTCCCCGTTCGGCTATTTCGTCCATTCGTTTGGTTCTGATTTGAACTTCTACCCATTTTTGTGATGGGCCAGACACGGTAATATGTAGTGATTCATATCCATTTGACTTTGGATTGGAAATCCAATCTTTAAGTCTTGAGGTATTAGCCGTGTACATGTCGGTGACTATTGAATAAGCAAGCCAACAGTCGGATTTTTCCTTATTCAAAGGCGTGTCGATTATTATGCGAATTGCGAACAGGTCAAATATGTCATCTACATCGGCATGTTGCTTTTTCATTTTGTTCCATATGGAACTTATTGATTTAGTGCGTCCTTTTATCTCAAAGTTTAAATTCGTTTTTTCGAGAGCCGCTTTCAATGGCCTAATGAAGTCATCTATATATTTGTCGCGTTCGACTTTTGTTTCATTCAATTTGTGCGCGATTTGCGTATATGTCGCACGGTCGGTGTATTTTAGCGACATATCTTCGAGTTCCGACTTGATTTTATACAAACCGAGCTTGTGCGCTAAAGGGGCATATAAGTATTTGGCTTCAGATGAAATGTCGTGCACGAATTTCTCGTTTGGATGATGGTTTATCATTTTCATCACGCCAAGCCTGTCGACAATCATGATTAATATGACTCTGATATCTTCGGCAAACGTGAGTAGCAATTTGTGAAAATTTTCACTTTCCACTGCAGCTTGCTTCTTATATAGAGAGGATATTTTTATCAATCCCGAAATTAATTTGCAAGTATCGTCGCCAAACAAATTTTTCAATTCGGTTTCAGTTATGAATTCCGACTTGCATAAATTATACAATAACACGGCAATAATCATGTTGCGGTCGGCTTTAATGTTTTCGGCCAAAAGTATTGCAGTGTTCAAGTTTCGGATAGTAGGATTTATCCCATACTTGTCACGATGATAGCGGTTTTGCGCTATGCCATTTTTTATTATTCTGTGTATGTTTGTGATGTCAGCTTGACTTAAAATCCCTGTTGTCAACTTTATCAATGTTTTGCATTGTCCCAGCACAAGGATTTTTTCATTGTCGGTAAAGTAATTTTCGAACATTTCCAAAACGATGAAAAATTTGCACGAATATATTAAAAAAATATGCAATTTATAATAAGGTATTGCATAAAAAATATTATTTTTGATTACATATTAATATTTTAAAACATGTTGACTGCCGAAGATTTAAAACAATTGGAAGAAAAAGGGATTACACTTGAAATGTTTAAATCTCAAATCGAGCGTTTTAAGACAGGTTTCCCGTATTTGAAAATTAAATCGGTTGCCACAGTGGGCAATGGAATTACAAAACTTACTGAAAGTGAGGAATTGCTGTGCATTAAATTGTGGGATGATTATTTGAATGAAGGAAACAAGGTGATGAAATTTGTCCCGGCGTCGGGTGCTGCGAGCAGGATGTTCAAGAATTTGTTTGAGTTCGTATCATCCGGGCGCAACAAACCAGAAACCGATTTCGAGAAGAAATTTTTTGAAGGAATCAAAAAATTTGCATTTTACGAAGCCCTTGATTCTGCATGCAAAGCGAAATATGGCGATGGGATTGATACCCTTATTAATAAAGGTGAATTTGTGAATGTTGTCAAGTGCTTGATAACTGATGACGGCTTGAATTATGGCAATATGCCAAAAGGATTGTTGCAGTTCCATAAAACAGGTTTGTCAATACATACTCCTGTAGAAGAGCATCTCGAAGAAGGGGCACAATATGCAAAAGACAAGAATAATGTAGTCAATCTTCATTTCACAGTTTCTCCCGAACACAGGAAAGAATTTGTAAACCTGATAGAGAAAAAAGTGCCCGAAATGGAGAAAGAGTGGGGCGTGAAATATAATATCTCGATGTCGGAGCAAAAATCATCTACCGATACTATTGCCGTAACCATGGATAATGAGCCTTACAGGGAAAATGGCAGGTTGCTGTTCCGTCCTGCCGGTCATGGCGCATTGCTTGAAAACTTGAACGAGATTGATGCAGATGTCGTGTTTATAAAAAATATCGATAATGTAGTTCCAAGGAAACTGCGCGACATTACCGTAAAATATAAAAAGGTAATAGGCGGTTATCTGATTTATGTGCAGCGCAAAATTTCGGAATACATAAAATTGCTTGAGTCGGGAAAATATGACATGGCTGATGTCAGAGATATTATTTCATTCATGCACGACGTTTTATGCACGAGATATAGTGAAACAAAACAGTTGGAAGATTCAGAATTGGCAATATATTTATTAAGGAAGCTAAAACGTCCTGTTAGGGTGTGCGGTGTTGTAAAGAACGATGGAGAACCGGGCGGTGGTCCGTATATTGCATATAATGCCGATGGAACAAGCTCTCCGCAAATTTTGGAAAGTGCCCAATTTGATAAAAACAATCCGGCTTCGGTCGAATTAATAAAGCAAGGCAGTCATTTCAATCCCGTGGACTTGGTATGTTATATCAAAGATGAGACGGGAAAAAATTATAATCTCAAGGATTTTGTAGACATAAACACCGGTCTTATTTCTGAAAAGTCAAAATCGGGAGTGACAATCAAGGCATTGGAATTGCCCGGATTGTGGAATGGCTCCATGAGTGACTGGAATACGGTTTTCATTGAAGTGCCGATTGAAACGTTCAATCCTGTAAAGACTGTAAATGACTTGTTGCGGGCTCAACACCAAGGTTAACATTATAAATTTGTTTTAATATGAGATTTTTAATGTCAATAGCAGTTTCTATGTTTTTCATGATTGTGCCGTTTGTTTCTGTAATGGCTCAAAATGATGGCAAAGTAGTGGAATTGACGCAGGCAAGTTTAAAGTTCTTGTCAATGATTACACCGATGCTACGACATGGAAATTCAATGGAGCCCGTCATGCTGTAATTGATTTTTCGGCTACATGGTGCGGCCCTTGCAAGAGATTGTCTCCCATATTGGATGAATTGGCTGCAGAATACGCAGGTGAGATTGATTTTTATAAAGTTGATGTCGATAAAAATAAAGATTTGGCTCAAGCCTATGGGGTAACATCCGTGCCTATGGTGTTGTTTTGTCCTGCAGATGGGAGCAAGCCCACGGTTATAACCGGAGCATATCCCAAAGAGGAGTTGCAGAAAGTCATTGAATATGTATTTAAGAAAAAGAGTAACAAAAGTCATTGACTATTTGTTTAATTAATAAAGTATTTTTCGTTAATTTGCCGAGGTACTGATTGTTGAAGATTTGACCCCGGCAAATTATTTTGTCACAAGTATTTGAAAGGGAAAAATCATTGTTTCCCGTGATGTTGGTTTCATGTTAAATGGTTTACTTTGTGATATGTAATTTACTAAATCATGTTAATATGAAATCATCAAGGTCAGTTTTATTATTACTTTTTATCGCTTGCATTATAAATACGGCTTCGGCCGGCAATGCAAAGGATGCTATTACCGTAGCCGAGAAGTTTTTCATAGAGAAATTGGGAATTAAGCCTTCTGATGGTTTACTTGTCGCAGCTAACGCAAGTGAAGAAGATTCTACCATTAAGTTGAATTCGTCGGAAAAGAGTTCAGACTATTATGCTTATAATGCAAATGGATGTTTTGTTGTCATGGTAGCTGGCGGCAATGACATGCATGTGGCTGGATATGGTACAAACGGGCATTTTTCATTTGAAGGAATGCCCGAAGCTCTTGCAATTTGGCTTGCCGATTATAAAAAAACAATGGATGCCGGATTATATGATGCTCAGGAAGGCAAGCAGATTTTTGAGCCAGTGTCGCCTATGATAACGACAAAATGGGGACAAGGTGAGCCATATAATAACTTGTGTCCTAAATATCAGGGTAGAAACCTTTACACCGGTTGCATGGCGACGGCAATGGCTCAAATCCTCAATTATTATCAATCGGAAGCTCCGGGATATGACAAAATTGAATATGTTGATAATTATACGAAAGCTGAAATCAGCGTAGATTTTACAAAAATAAACTATGACTGGGACAACATGCTCGATGCATATGGCACAGGTGAATACACCGAGGAACAAGCCAATGCTGTGGCTCGATTGATGGCTGATGCCGGTGCTGCATTGAAATCGGAATACGGCTATAGTGAGACGAGCGCGTCAATGGCATACGTCGCATTTGATCGTTATTACAATTATAATTGTGAATTTTGGGTGCGAGAATGGGTGCCGACCGATATATGGATAGAAACTGTCAGAAATGAATTAAAAGCCGGTCGTCCAGTCCTTTATGGCGGTTCATCTGGATTTAAAGCCCATGCATTTGTAATTGATGGCATGGATGCCGACGGAAATGTGCACATTAATTGGGGATGGAATGGAACCGATGACGGTTATTATGATATAAATTTCTGCAACCCACCAACAGAGGAGGATGGTGGATATTATTCTAAGCATCAGATGCTTGTCGGTCTGCGTCCCCGCACGGCCGATGAACAGTATGAGGAAAAGTATGTCATTGCCGGTTATGTTTACAAGACTGGAGACGTAAATTGGACATGGACAGAAGCTTCAGGTGTCACTACTAATTTTTATGACAGCAGAAAAATTTATTACACATCTTGTCTTACTCAAAATGGAGAAATAAAATGGATTAAAGAAAGTGAAAACTATAATGAATTGCAAACGGCATTTCCCGTTTATTATGATATTCATGTGTTTGGAAGTGGTCAGGTCGAGGCTGAAGATGGAATATATGACATGAACGTGTTGTATAAATTTGCCGACACCGAAGACGATGAATGGAGATTGATGGAAATAAATGATTTTGCAACTACCAAGTGCGTCGTTGAAAATGGTGAAGCAACTTCAATATATCCATTTGATGAATCTAAAAATTACAGCTTGGTTAACGTGGAACCAGCCTGTGAATTGTATGGCAAAGCTCCGATGTATTTAAATATCACTGCCAGAAATAACAGTGAAGGAGTTTCGCTGGGTGGCATGTCGTTTGAAGTGTCGTTTGTAAGCAAAGAGGATGGGACTGTGTACGGTCCGGAAAGACTGGGTTTCAAGACTCGATATGACAATGTGGATGATTGCGAATTATTTGAATTGACTCCTACCAATGAATCCAACGGATTTCGCATGCCGGCAGGGGAATATACGGTCGTATGTGACGACCCGAATGTGACGATGGAAGATGAGTTCACTGTGACCCTTAGGGATGTAGATTATCCTGTTTTCGGTTATTGGCGTGCGGATTTGTTGTATATAAAGAACACATGGGAATGGAACGACTATTTGTCGGGAATAGCATTAAATCGTGAATGGATTGAAGCGGACAACAAGGTGGAAGGGACGACTACTTTCGCATTATATTTGATTGATTCCGCTACCGGAGAGGAAACATTGCTACAGGCAATTCCTGATGTGGAGATCCCATGTGCAGGTCCATTGGTTGGTGTTTTGCCTGGAAATTTGTATCCTTTAGAAGGTGTTTATAAAGTAGAGATGCGTTATCATATTCCGGGAGAAGGAGAAGTCGTGCCGTATTCGCCTGATTATGCCAATGCAGACTTGGATGAAATATACATATTAGGCAGTACTGAAACATCTTTTCCTCAAATTTCAACCACATCCGATCTTTTGGAAAATGTGGATTACTTGCCCACAGGAGAGGCTCAAAATATAATAGTGCCTTTACATAATGATGATAATGTTGAGTTCTCGGGTTCTCTTACGGCTTATTTTTATAATGCAGAAGCCGGAGATGCATTCAGCGTGGAAGTAACTGATGTGACTATACCGGCCAATGCCGATGCCTCGGTAACCATTCCTGTTACATTTTCCGAAAAAGGAGTATATGTTATGAGTATGCGAGTACTTCATTCATATTCTTCCAATAATGTGCAAAATATGACATTCGTTACTAATGGAGTAAACAAAAAAGCTTCGTATCGGGTAGGTGTCGGTGTGTCGGGTGTTAACTCGATAGAGAAAAAGTCTTCGATAAAGGTATATCCAAATCCGGCCGACGACATTATTATTGTAAAAGGAGCCAAGGAAAATTCTATTGTCACAGTTTATTCAACGCTTGGAATGATGATGACACGGACAGAGATTGGAGAATCTTCGGTGATTGATGTGTCCGACTATCCGGCAGGAATATATATAATGAATGTAGATGGCGAGACAATCAAATTCGTGAAGAAATAATTTTTGTCACAATTTTTGTTTGGAATTGGTTTAGGGCGAATGTGTCGTTTTCGACACGTTCGCCTTTGTTGTCATGATATGCAATGGTTTAATGTGTAATGAAATGCATGTGTGAAAAATTACGTTAATCCGTTTCCCTTGGATAATACTGACTTTTGTTTAATTTTGTATCTTTGGATAAGATAGGAAGGTGTTTCGGCAGTGACAAAAACTTGAACCTATTCAAGTTTTTTGTCATTGCGCTCAACTTTCATTATCTTTGTTTTTAAAACCAGTTGAGTTTAGATTTATGGAGTCAATCCTATATACGATATTACGAGGTTTTACAATAGGAATATTGGTATCTGCTCCGATGGGCCCCGTCGGGGTACTATGCATACAACGGACTCTGAACAAGGGCAGATGGGCCGGTTTTTATACCGGGATAGGAGCTGCCGTGTCGGATTTGACCTATTCGTTGCTTGCCGGACTCGGATTGTCGTTTGTAATAGATTTTATAGAAACAAATCAGAATTTGTTACAGGTAATAGGCAGCATAGTCCTTTTGATATTTGCCATTTACTTGTTGCGAAAGAATCCGGTTAGGTCGTTAAAGACATTAAAGGATAAAAAGAATAATTATGTGCAGGACATGATTACAGGATTTCTGTTTACAGTTTCCAATCCATTGATTTTGTTTCTCATAATAGGATTATTCGCGCGATTCAATTTCATGCTGCCCGAGTATGAGTATTATCATTATCTCACAGGATATGCGTTTATTTTGATAGGGGCGTTGTCATGGTGGTTTGTTGTGACATTTTTTGTCAATGCCGTGCGAGCCCATTTTAATTTGCGTAGTATGTGGCTTATCAACAGGGTCATAGGTTTTATAATATTAATAATGTCTTTGGTTGGCCTTGTTATGGGTATTCACAATTATCTTTTATTTGGCAATTAAGAACATCGATTTGAGCTATGGAAAATAACAATAAAGCTTGTGAATTGACTGTCGGTTATTATTCACAATTGGATAATATGAGTCTTGAAGACGTTGGAGATTTCCTTGAACAAGAAGCAGAAAAACACTCCATAACATGTCGCAATTGGCTTGCTGAGTATCCATATCATCCTGTTACGATATTTACTATAGGACGATCGAATGATGCATTATTTATAGACTTTTTTGTACGCGGTAATTATCTGCGCGCAGTAAATTATAAAAACAACACTCCTGTATCGGAAGACAGTTGTGTGGAGTTTTTCATGCAAATTCCGGGATCAAAAGAGTATTGGAATTTTGAGTTCAATTGCATCGGTACTGCAAATGTTTCCCATCGGGAGAAACGTGAAAATCCCACAAGACTTACCGATCAAGAGATAGCCATGATAGAAAGGTACGCATCGTGTGGAAATCGTCCATTTGAGGAAATGGAAGGTGTGTTTGCATGGAACCTCACAGTCAAGATACCTTTTAAATTAGTAGGATTGGACAAAGACAATCTTCCAGAATATTTGTTGGCCAATTTCTATAAATGTGGATCAAAGACAGGGTTGCCACATTATTTGAGTTGGTCGCCGATTGATACTCCAAAGCCTGATTTTCATCGTCCGGAATTTTTCGGAAAAATGTATATTAAAAAATAGGTTAGAATTACCTGAAAATTATAGAAATTCGAGGTTGTTCCTGCATATGAAACTTGTCATTCTGGACTAATATGATATTCATGCTTTAGGAAAGTTGTTTGTGCAACTTTTCTGTAGCATGTTTCTATTATTCATAACCAATTCTTCACTTGTTTTATTAAGGATAGAGTGTTCATAATCGAGATTTAATTTTATGCTTGTAATTGGTCATTTCCATGAAATTATTCCGAATAATTTCCTTAATTTTGTAAATAGATAGAATGATAAAAATAAAGTGGATTATTTAATCTATTCAATGGTAGGTTGCAATATTGATTAATTCACGCATTAAAAAATTATATGTACAGTGGCAAAAAAAATTTATAATCCGGATATAATAATAGATGAACAGTCGGATATAGAAAAGGATACGGTAAAAATTCCAGAAGAGCAAAAGAAAAAAAAGGTGCAATTATCTGAGGATAAGGAGAAATCTCCAAGTCCTTTTCAAAGAATTAAAGATTTTTTCACCAATCGCAGGACATTGATATTCATAGGGGCTCTCATAGGACTGTTTGGAGTATATTTATTAATAATATTCATTTCTTATTTCAGAAACGGTGCGGCCGATCAAAGCATGATAGTCGCTCACACTGTTGCTGAGATAGCGAAAGATGCTGACAAGGTGGGAAATGCCGGAGCATTGTTAGGTGCAAATATTGCCGATGCTTTCATGGCAAGAAGCATAGGTTTGGCTTCGTTTATAGTGGTGATTTGGTGCGTTGTCGTCGGCATAAGGATGCTGACTGGTTCACGAAACACGAGTTTCTTCAAATTCACATTGATGACTATTGTCAATATCGTCGCATGCGTGATGGTGACGGGAGCGTTGTCATTATATTATAATCCGTTGTTTTTCCCGATAGGGGGAAATCTTGGCAAATATTACAACGAGTTGTTGGTTGATTACACTGGAGTCCCCGGAATGCTTATAATAAACATATTAGTCATAATATTATGGATTCTTGTGTGCATAAAAACTTTAAAATCAATATATACCAAGATTAATAAAGTTATTCCGAAACGTACATCTTTTGATGATAATGACAATGAAGATGAAGAACCTGAGCAATCGTCAATAAATGTTCCGGATAAGCAACAGGATTATAAAAAAGATGAGAAAATAGAAGAAACTACAAATCCTTTTGATGAGAATGAAAATGATACTGAGGATACTAATGAAGTTCTTGTTAAAAAAGAAAATGCAGTTTCTTACGATGACATAGACGGTTACGATGAAAAGGATGTATATGTTCCATTTGCAAATAATGGCAAGGATGATACTATAGAGGGGTCTATCATAGTACCAAAGCCTATAGAGCAAGGCAGTGATTCTCGTTTTGAAGCGTATGACCCTACTAAGGAATTGTCAAAATACAAAATGCCTCCTCTTGATTTATTGAGGGAGGGAGACATGAAGCAACGTACAGCCGATTTGGACGAGCAGGAAGCTAATAAGAAACGTATTACAGAAACGCTTGCCAATTATGACATTCCAATAAAGAAGATTGACGTTTGTGTCGGTCCGACTATATCTTTGTTTGAAATTGTTCCTGGTGACGGCGTGAGAATTTCGAAGATAAAAGGATTGGAAAATGACATACAAATGAGCTTGTCGGCATTGGGAATACGCATCATAGCTCCAATCCCGGGGAAATGCACGATAGGCATAGAGGTGCCTAATAAGGATCCTCAAACAGTGTACATGCGCTCAATAATAGGGTCGGTAAAATTCCAAAATTGCAAAATGGATTTGCCGATGGCTCTTGGTTGCACTATAAGTAACGAAGTCTTTGTAGCTGATCTTGCCAAAATGCCTCATTTGCTTGTCGCAGGAGCTACAGGACAAGGTAAGTCGGTGGGATTGAACGCTATAATCACATCTTTGTTATATAAGAAACATCCATCTGAATTGAAACTCGTCCTGATAGACCCTAAAATGGTTGAATTCAGCTTGTATTCAAAGTTGGAATATCATTACCTTGCGAAGTTGACAGGAGAACAAGAATGTATTGTCACCGATCCTAAGAAAGCCATTGTTACTTTGAATTCGCTGGTTCAAGAGATGGAAAACAGGAATTTACTTCTTAGGGACGCAGGTGAACGAAATATAAAAGATTATAATGCAAAGTTCATAGCGCGTCGGTTGAATCCGGAAAAGGGCCATCGTTACATGCCATATATTGTTCTTGTAGTGGATGAGTATGCCGATTTGGTTATGACTGGAGGCAAAGATGTGGAGCGGCCGATAGCAAGAATTGCGCAAAAGGCTCGTGCCGTGGGCATTCACATGATAATTGCCACGCAACGTCCGTCAACCGATGTCATTACTGGCATGATCAAGGCGAATTTCCCGGGACGAATAGCATTTAAAGTGATACAAATGGTAGACAGTCGAACAATTCTCGATTGTTCAGGAGCACAACAACTTGTCGGTCGGGGAGACATGTTGTTCTTGTCGGCAGGCGGAGTGATAGAACGTGTGCAATGCGCATTTGTAGACACCCCTGAAGTTGAAAAAATATGTGATTACATAAGTGAACAAGTAGGATATGAATCGGCGTATGAATTGCCTGAATACATACCAGAACAAGAAGATTCGGGCAATGAAGGTTCATCTTCATCAATGATAAGCGAGCGAGATCCGCTTTTTGATGAGATTGCCGCATTCATAGTTACAAGCAGCACCGCTTCCACATCATCGTTGCAACGTCACTATGGCATTGGTTATAACAGGGCAGGCAGGATAATGGACCAAATGGAGGCTGCCGGCATTGTCGGGCCATCGCAAGGAGGGAAACCGAGAAAAGTCTTAATCGATTCGTCTCAATTGCAAGGAATCCTTTCAAAATAAAATATAAATTTAATAAGGTGTAATTTTATGAAAATACGTTTGGCAGGCATGTTGGCTTCAATGGTATTGTCTTGCGGATTGATGAATGCCAGTGCGCAAGATGCCAATGGCATACTTAATCGCGTGATTGAAGCCTATGATAATAGCAAGGGCATAGAAGCAAGCTATTCTATGACATACGATAAAACGACCGATTATGGTTCTATTGACATGGAAGGAGAAAAATTCAGAATTTTGTCGGAAGATCTCAAATGCTGGTTTGACGGTAAGACTCAATGGGCTTATTCTACAATGACCGATGAAGTGAATGTTACTGAGCCGACAGTGGATGAACTTCAAATGTCCAATCCATATATTGCACTTAAGGCATTCAAGGACAACTCGCAAAATTCAGTGGTAATTACTCAGGATGGTAGTTATCTGCTGTCGTTAATACCTGTTGAAGAAGGGGATATTAAATTAATACAGCTTTTCATAGATAAGAATAAGTATCAAATAACAAAAGCAGTGTTTTCGATGGTCGATAATTCCATGTATACGATTACAGTCAATAATTATGTGACAGGGAAGAAATTTTCATCGAAAATATTTAAATATGATTCAAAGTATGTACCTAAAGGTACGCAAATAGTAGATTTACGATAAATAAAAAACATGAAATTATGAATACAGAAAAAACGAGATGTCTTATAATAGGTTCCGGTCCTGCCGGTTTTACGGCAGCCATATATGCCGGGCGGGCAAATATATTGCCTATTCTTTATGAAGGGAATCAACCCGGAGGGCAATTGACGATAACTACCGAGATTGAGAATTTTCCCGGATATCCGGAAGGAATAGATGGTAATGAAATGATGGAGCAACTGCGTACCCAAGCTAAGCGATTTGGTGCAGATATTAGGGACGGCATTATTACATCGGTAGATTTGTCGAAACGACCGTTTACTGCATTGGTCAATGGAGGAGACACACAAATAATGGCCGATACGATTATAATAGCAACAGGAGCTTCTGCCAAATATTTAGGTCTTGATGACGAGAAAAAGTATGCCGGGATGGGTGTTTCGGCTTGTGCGACATGCGATGGCTTTTTTTATAGGAAAAAAATAGTGGCCGTAGTGGGAGGAGGTGACACTGCTTGTGAAGAAGCATCATATCTGAGCAATATAGCCAAGAAAGTGTACATGATAGTGCGCAAAGATTATTTGAGGGCTTCCAAAGCAATGCAGAAACGTGTGTTTGATACTGAAAACATCGAGATTCTGTTCAATACGAACACCGTCGGCTTATTCGGAGAAAATGGTGTTGAAGGTGTGCATCTCGTGAAACATAAAGGAACTTCCCAAGAAGAGTATTACGATCTGGCTATTGATGGATTTTTCCTTGCCATCGGCCATCAGCCCAATACAGCTTTCTTAAATGGCCAAATAGAACTTGATGATGCGGGTTATATCATAACTAAAGGTGTAACATCTGAAACAAATATACCCGGCGTATTTGCTGCAGGGGATGTTGCCGACCCGAGGTATAGGCAAGCAATCACAGCGGCTGGAATGGGTTGCAAAGCCGCTCTTGATGTTGAAAAATTCTTAATGACTCATGGGAATTAGTTTTACAGGCCGATCGTGTGATACTGAATTCCGCAAAGATTGCAGCGAATTCTTCACGATGAGCGGTTTGGCCGATGCCGGTCCTATCGGAGTATTTGATTCGGGATATGGTGGATTGACAATATTGCGGCAGATAAAAAGTCGGTTGCCACAGTATGATTATTTGTATTTAGGCGATAACGCCAGAGCTCCTTATGGTACACGGTCGTTTGATATTGTGTATAAATTCACATTGCAGGCTGTCGAGTATTTGTTTTCACAAGGATGCAAACTTGTAATATTGGCATGTAATACAGCATCGGCAAAAGCGTTACGAACCATACAACAACATGATCTACAGCGAATAGACCCGACTCGTCGTGTACTTGGTGTCATACGTCCTACAGTTGAAAAAATAGGCAGTGTGACGCATACATGTAATATTGGTATTTTAGGAACCCCCGGAACCATACAAAGCAAGTCATATGATTTGGAGATAGCCAAAATGTATGATGGGAAAATAAGAACTTACGGGCAGGAATGCCCTATGTGGGTTCCTCTTGTGGAATGTATGGAATCTGATGGGGATGGAGCTGATTATTTTGTACAAAAGTACATAAATGAGCTTATGTGCCAATGTAATACAATAGACAGTGTTATTCTTGGATGTACACATTATCCGTTGTTATTAAATAAAATAGAAAAATATATTCCGGCAGGGGTGACTGTCGTTGAGCAAGGTGCGATTGTGGCCGAGAGTCTTGCCGATTATTTGGCACGTCATCCTGAAATGGACATAAGATGCAGCAAGAGTGGTGTGGTATCATATATGACAACCGAGAATGTCGACAAGTTCAAAGGTATGGCATCGATGTTTTTGGGTGAAGATATAAATGTTTCTCATGTAGAATTTTAATTGTCGTTATATTGAAAAACAAACGGGGAAATTAGGTTGCACCGATTTCTCCGTTTGTTTTTATACTTGTCGTTATTTTTAATCAAATATTTTGTCCCAATCTTTCCAAACGACTTCGTATCCAAGCCGGTGTATGTCATCAGACACATCTTTGGGTGAACGATCATCGCTGACGGCAAATTGTTCCAGAGCCTGATGAGCTTTCACATATCCACCCGGCTCGGTTTTACTGCCGGCGCTCATTGATGTAACACCAAGTTTCATCATGTTTTCGCGGAAAACAGGACTTTCACGAGTGGAATAAGATATATCGACATCATGGTCAAAGATACGGAATGCAAATGTAACTTGCGCCAGTTCTTTGTCGGACATTACCACATTTGGAGAGAAATGACCTTCAGCGGGTCGCATTCTCGGAAAGTTTACCGAGTAACGAGTTTCCCAATATTTTTTTTGCAAGTACCGCAAGTGATAGGCCATCATTGTAATATCTGTTCTCCAATCTTCAAGGCCGATAAGAACTCCCATTCCTATTTTATGCAGTTTAGCAGCACCCATGCGGTCATATCCGTTAAGTCTCCATTCAAAGTTTGATTTCATTCCATGGGGATGGTATACGTTATATCTATCCCTGTTATAGGTTTCTTGGAAACAAACAACACCGTTAAGTCCCGATTTTGTCAATCGCATGTATTCTTCTTGCTTGAGTGGCATGACTTCAATTGTAAGATTGTTGAAATAAGGCCTTGCAATTTGTAAAGCCTTCTCAATGTAGTCAACGCCAGCTACTGAAGGATATTCACCGGTCACGATCAGTAGATTCTCAAAAGGCCCTAATTTCCTGATAGCTTCGCATTCGGCTTTTATTTGTTCTTCAGTAAGCGTGGTGCGTTTGAACTTATTGTTGAATTGGAAACCACAATAAACGCAGAAATTCGTGCACGCGTTGCTAAGATACAAAGGGATGTACATGCTTATCGTCTTCCCGAATCTTTCTTGGGTGTAAAATTGAGATTTACGAGCCATGGGCTCAAGATAGGGGATTGCGGCAGGTGAGACCAAAGCCATGAAATCATCGACATTCAGCATCTCCTTGTTGAGAGCCTCTTCCACATCGACATGATTTTTACTTAAAATCTTGTCGGAAGTTTCTTTCCAGCTTATTTTTTTTAATTCGTCAGAAAACATTATTTATTCTCCTTGCAAATTTCATTAGACACAGATTGGGATATACGCATTGCGCAGAAGTTAGGCCCGCACATGGTACAGAACTTGTCGTTGTCGTTGTGTGTCTCTATGTAGTATTGACGAGCCCTTGCAGGGTCGAGCGACAAGTTGAATTGGTCTTTCCATCTAAATTCGTAACGAGCTTTACTCATTGCATTGTCGCGGATTTCAGCTCCCGGGAATCCTTTCGCAAGGTCGGCAGCGTGAGCCGCAATTTTGTAGGCAATGACTCCGTTCCTTACATCTTCAAGATTAGGTAACCCAAGATGTTCTTTAGGTGTCACATAACATATCATGGCTGTTCCATACCAACCTATTTGAGCTGCACCTATGGCTGAGGTTATGTGGTCATATCCAGGAGCAATGTCGGTTGTCAATGGACCAAGAGTGTAGAATGGAGCGCCATGACATGCTGAGAGTTGCTTGTCCATATTTTCCTTGATTTTTTGCATTGGAATGTGTCCGGGTCCTTCGATGATTACTTGTACATCTTTTTCCCATGCAATTTTTGTAAGTTCACCAAGTACATCAAGCTCCAAGAATTGCGCTTTGTCATTGGCATCATGTATGGAACCGGGGCGCATTCCGTCTCCAAGGGAAATTGCCACATCATATTGATTTAAAATGTCGCAAATATCAGCAAAATGCTCATACAAGAAACTTTCTTGATTATGTAGGACACTCCATTGTGACATTATGCTTCCACCTCGAGAAACGACACCAGTGAGCCTTGAAGATATCAAATCGGCATGAGCTTTAAGAACGCCTGCATGAATTGTGAAATAATCTACACCTTGTTCGCATTGCTCTATAAGTGTGTCCCTGTATATTTCCCATGTTAAATCCTTGACTTTGCCGTTGACTTTTTCAAGAGCTTGGTAGATGGGAACAGTTCCCATTGGGACAGGACAGTTGCGAATTATCCATTCTCTGGTTTCATGTATGTTGTCACCGGTAGAAAGATCCATTAAAGTGTCTCCCCCCCAATAGCAGCTCCATATGGCTTTGTTGACCTCTTCTTCTATTGAAGATGACAGAGCCGAATTGCCGATATTAGTATTGAGCTTTACAAGGAACTTGCTACCTATTATCATCGGTTCGGCTTCGGGATGATTTATGTTAGCAGGAATTATTGCACGTCCCGCAGCAACTTCCTGTCTTACGAATTCGGGTGTTATATAGGTGTCAATTCCAAGAGCATGGTTATTCATGTTTTCTCGTATTGCCACATACTCCATTTCGGCAGTGATAATGCCCGCTTTTGCATAAGCCATCTGCGTGATGCGTTTCCCGTTTTTTGCTTTTAATGGATTGTGCCTTACCGGAAACCTTATTGAATCAAGAGAGCTGTCATTGAGTCGCATTTTCCCGTATTGAGATGTTATGCCGTCAAGTTGGTCTACATCTCCCCGGCTGGCAATCCATTTTTCTCTTAATCGAGGAATACCTTTGTTTATATCTATTTTTATCTCAGAATCGGTGTACGCACCGCTTGTATCGTAAACATATATTGGGGCGTTGTTACGGACTTCTTTTTCACCATTGTCTTTGACCGATACGGTAGGAGTGAGGTTTATTTTGCGCATGCCTACTTTGATGTTCGGGAAAAGTGTGCCGGGAATGTATGTTTTTTCAGACCCAGGATAGGAATCTATTTTCATGAAATTTATTTCCATAATAAATTCTATGATTTTATGAGGTGTGGATATAAGTTAGTCTAAGAATGAAGTTAGAGGGCTGCTGGCATTTGCAAAATCAGATTTTGCACCTAATCCGGCAAGATGGGCTTTGCGTCCGGCTTGGACTGCAAGTTTAAAAGCGCATGCCATTTCGACAGGGTCTTTAGACATGGCTATGGCGGTGTTCACAAGAACTGCATCGGCTCCCATTTCCATAGCTTCGGCTGCATGAGAAGGAGCTCCGAGGCCGGCATCGACAATAACCGGTACTTGACTTTCGGCAATTATTATTTCTATTAAGTCTTTTGTTTTCAATCCCTTGTTGGTGCCAATGGGTGCGCCTAAAGGCATTACAGCTGCCGTGCCTACATCTTCAAGACGTTTGCATAATACAGGGTCGGCTTGTATATAAGGAAGTACAACAAATCCAAGTTTTACAAGTTCTTCAGTAGCCTTGAGCGTTTCTACCGGGTCAGGGAGAAGATATTTAGGATTTGGGTGTATTTCTAATTTAATGAAATTGGTCCCAAAACATTCTCTTGATAATTTGGCTGCAAATACAGCTTCTTCGGCATTTCTTACGCCTGAAGTATTTGGCAAAAATTGAACGGCATCGCGATTTATGTGTTTTAGCATCTCATCATCGGCTTCGTCACTCATGTTTATTCTTTTCATTGCGACAGTAATCATTTGCGACTCAGATGCGATAATCGCCTGTTCCATTATTTCGTTTGATGAGAATTTACCTGTACCGACAAACAAGCGGGATGAAAATTCCCTACCTCCTATGATTAAATTATCCATATTGATAAAAATAAGATATTATTTTGAGTATAGTTGATTTATTCTTTCGTTTATTATGTCTTGCAATAGAGATATTATTTTGGTCGTTTCCTCGGTGGGATTCTGAGCCGAGATTATTGAACCAGACAGTGCAATTCCGCTTACTCCGGTATTCATGAGAGCTGTAATATCATCGTGCTTAATGCCACCAATAGCAACAATGGGGATTTTATAACCTGTTTCTCGACATTTATTCATTATTGAATTATAACCATCGAGACCTAAAATTGGACTAAGATTTTTCTTGGTCGATGTAAATCTGAAGGGACCGAGTCCGATGTAATCGATATCCATCAATACAAGTTTGCAAATGTCTTCAAATGTATTGGCTGTTGCTCCTATTATGGCTTGCATGCCGAGTTCGCGCCTTGCGTCTACAGGGTTCATGTCGGATTTGCCGAGATGAACGCCATCAAGTTGCAATTCCTTGGCAATATCTACATAATCATCGATTATAAGAATGCACTCTTTCTCGGCACACAAAGGCTTTAACCTTTGCGCTGTCGATATAACAATGTCGCGAGCGGAATTTTTCATGCGCAGTTGTATCCATTTGCATCCTCCGTCAAGCACCGCTTTAGCTTGGGACAATACAACTTCCGGGTCGTCAGAATTAGTAATGAATTGCAGCATTGGATGATTTTATAAGTTCTATTTTTTTATTCAACGATTCTATGTCTGAGCTATTAAATAAATATCCAAGGAATGCAGCTCCGGCAAATCCTATATTGTGTAATTGCTTTAGATGAAATGGCATGATTCCTCCTAAAGCTATTATTTTATCTTTCATGCCATCGTGCTTGAAAATTTCAAGTAGATTCCCGTATGAAAATTTACTCTTATATCCATTTTTTGAAATACTGTCAAAAATGGGACTAAGAAACACATATTCATATTGATTCAAGTCGGTTAATTCATTTTCCGAGTGGCAAGAACGACTTCTTGATAAATTCTCGCAATTGGGAGGAATGACGTTGCAGTGCATGTTCAAGTGGATGCCTGCTAAATTAAATTCATGTGCCAACTCAAAGTGATTATGAATTTTCAATCGATCATAATATTTTGGAGGGATTGACTTTATGTATTCTCGCATTTGTTGCATGGAGAATCCCGGTTTGCGTATGTGGACATAATCAAAACCAGCATCAAGCATTTTTATGATGAAATTAATTTCATCGGGATGACTGAGTTCGGGGGTAATTGCAATGATTTTCATTTTTCAACCGCCATAGAATGCTTTAATGATTGTTATTCTGTCTCCGTTGTTTATTTTAAATGTATTCCATTCTGCGTTTGGAATCACGTCATTATTCACAGCAATGGCAATTCCTTTGTCAGGAATGTTGTTTGCAACTAAGATGGCTTGTTGGAGTGTGGAGTCGTCATCACAGTTGTACTCAGTGTTGTTGATGTATATTTTCATAATGGATGTTTTAAGAGTTTAATAGGATTGAATGAATGGTTTACAGGGCCATGTCCGTGTCCTATGGTCACACTGGAGCCTTCGGCAATGGCGTTTGTTATATATTCTTTGGCTTTACTTATGGACAGTTGAAGATTGTATCCTATGGCAAGATAGGATGCGATAGCCGATGAATAGGAACATCCGGTTCCATGAGTATTTGTGGAGCTTATTCTTTTTGAACGGAATGTTAATGGTTCGCTTGATTTGCCGGTAAACAGGTAGTCGGTCATAGCTTCATCGTCAAAATGCCCTCCTTTAATAAGAACGGCTTTTGCGCCAAGGCCAATTATTTCATGTCCAGCATTTACGATGTCGTTTAGGTTGTTAACCGAGTGTCCGGCCAGCAATTCGGTTTCATGCCTGTTGGGCGTTATGAGGTCTACGATTGGAATTAATTTAGTCACAAGGGAATCTATCGCATCGTCTGAAATTAATTTGCATCCTGATGTGGAAACCATTACGGGGTCAAGGATGATTTTATGGGCTTCGTGTGCAATTAGTTGACATGCCACGGTTTCTATGATGCCTTTGGTTGGAAGCATCCCTATTTTTATTGAATCGGGGATAATGTCGGCATATATGGCATCAATTTGTTGGCCAACCATGCCAGGCGATATATTTTCTATTCCGTTAACCTGAAATGTGTTTTGTGCCGTGATGGCCGTGATAGCCGTCATGCAATAAGTGCCAAGAGCCGAACATGTTTTTAAATCGGCTTGTATGCCTGCGCCACCGCTGCAATCCGAGCCTGCGATAGACAAAACCTTATAATAACTCTCCATTGGCCAAAAACAAATTTGACATGCTATAACCTAGCACGGTAATGTTATCGATTTGTGAGAATGCAATGGGAGAAATTATGAATGGAACACTATAAGAAGATTGCGTATTGTTTAACAATCCCTCCGCCGGAATTACCCGGTTCAGGTTCATAGGGTATAATCTCAGCCACATGGCACCCCTTTGTCGTATGCAAAAATAGCTAAAGAAATTGAAATATACCAATAAAACGGAGAGAATGTATTTTGTGTTTAATCGCCAAACATGGGGAAAGATGAAAAATGCAAGCTCTTTTTTTACATTGCGCCCAACTTTGCATATATTTGTATTAGTAATAAATGAAGATTTTGAATTATGAACAAGGCCGACAATACTTTCAATGAAGTAAGTGAAAGTTTCTCTATAAAAGAAGCTATTGATGAAGCAAAAAGATGTTTGAATTGCAAAAATCCGTTATGTAAAACAGGATGTCCCATAGAAAACGACATTCCGGGATTTATTCATCAATTGTCCATGGGAAACATGGGAGATGCCATGCGAATAATTAATGAAAAAAGCAATTTGCCAGCTATTTGCGGTCGTGTATGTCCACATGAAAAACAATGCCAGGGTCATTGTGTATTGTATGCGAAAGGCAAAGGCATACAGATAGGGAAGTTGGAGAGGTTTGTAGCCGATTTTGATACTCAAATGAATTTAATCAGGGAGCGGTTGCCTCAAAAAACACGAGGCAAAGTGGCCGTGATAGGTTCAGGACCGGCAGGATTGACTGTTGCAGGGGACTTAGCCCGTCAGGGATTTAAAGTGACCATATTTGAAAGCCAAGAGGAAGCCGGCGGAGTGCTTATGTATGGAATCCCTGAGTATAGACTCCCTAAGGTCGTGGTGAGGAAAGAAATTGAGAAAATAGAAGCATTGGGTGTCAATTTTATATTAAATTGCGTTGTCGGCTATCAGATGACAGTTGATCAAATGTTTGAAAGAGGGTATGATGCTATCTTCATAGGAACCGGGACTGCGCTGCCTAAGGATCTTAATGTTCCCGGGGCTAAATTAAGAGGCGTCATTCAGTCATCATACTTGCTTCACATGGCTAATATTTATAATGAAGGAACTATCGGACGCGATGCAGTACCTTTGAAGGAAGGGGAAAAGGTAGGTGTTATAGGTTGTGGCAATGTCGCGATGGATGCTGCGCGGACTGCTATACGCATGGGGGCATCGAGCGTTACGATTATATATCATCGCACAGAGGCAGACATGCCCGCCATAAAAAGTGAGTACCAAGAAGCCATTAAAGAAGGTGTCAAATTCATGTGGAACACATCTACACAAGAATTCTTGGGAGATGAATATGGGAATTTGAAAGCCATAAGGGCAACAACTCCCGATGGGGAAAAAATATATGAGTTTGACAGGATATGCTTGGCCATTGGTTCTCGGCCTGCCAATCGAATAGTGTCAACTACCACGGGCATTGAGGTTGATGAATCGGGATATGTAAAAACCAGAGATTTTCCTTATGGCATGACAACACGACGCGGAGTTTTTGCAGGAGGAGATGTTGTCCATCATCCGGCAACTGTTGTGTTGGCGATGAAAGCAGCCAAACAGGTAGCCGTCGGCATTGCTCAATATGTGGATGCCATTAAATTAATAGAAGCAACAGAAAGTTGATAATGTGTGCATATTTTGATTCAATTGAAATGACTACGGTTTATGGTTGGATATATGTATTAAAATTATTAACTTTGTACGGTTTTTAGGTATGAAAAAACCAACAAATATCACAAATACACATCTATCGTATATGCAAGAAACAAAGAAAGCCGTTCTTACGCTGGAAGACGGTACAACTTTCGAAGGTAAGTCTTTCGGATATGACAAGCCGTGTGCAGGTGAGGTTGTGTTTAGTACAGCCATGACCGGTTATCCGGAGAGTTTGACCGATCCATCTTATAGCGGTCAAATATTGGTGACTACCTATCCGATATTGGGTAATTATGGCGTTCCGCCTAAAAGCAATGACAATATAACCGCTCCGTATTTTGAAAGTGACAAAATACATTGTGAGGCGATAATATGTCAAGATTATTCTTGGGATTACAGCCATTGGCAGGCAAAACGCAGCTTAAGTGAATGGCTTAAGGATGAAAAAATCGTCGGTATTTACGGAATAGACACTCGTGCCTTGACCAAGATATTACGAGAAAAGGGATCCATGCTTGGCAAGATTGTTGTGGATGGCTGTGGTGATATTGGTTTTCATGACCCAAATCAAGAAAATTTGGTGGCAAAGACAAGTTGCAAAGAAGTTATTGAATATGGTAAAGGAGACAAGACTGTGGTCCTTGTGGATTGCGGCGTAAAATACAATATCATCCGTTGCCTGCTGAAACGAGGGGTGAAAGTTGTGAGGGTGCCTTGGAATTATGATTTCACACAATTGACGTATGATGGATTGTTCATATCCAATGGACCCGGAAATCCGGATTTTGCAGAAGAGACAGTTGCCAATTTGCGTAAAGCAATAATGCAGGAAAAGCCAATTTGCGGTATTTGCATGGGTAATCAATTGTTGTCTAAAGCAGCTGGAGCAAAAGTGTACAAGTTGAAATATGGGCATAGAAGTCAAAATCAGCCTGTAATGAAGATTGGCACTACCAATTGTTATATAACATCGCAAAACCACGGTTTTGCCGTGGATACTGAAACTTTAGGAGAAGAATGGGAACCGTTGTTCATAAATATGAATGACAATACTAACGAAGGTATCAGACATAAGAACAAACCGTTCTTTTCTGCCCAATTCCATCCTGAGGCTTGTGGCGGACCAACCGATACGGAATTTATCTTTGATGATTTTATAAAATTACTCTAATTTTAGTGCACAAGTAACGATTATGGACAGAGAGAAAATTAAAAAAGTATTACTTCTTGGTTCCGGAGCTTTGAAAATAGGTGAAGCCGGCGAATTTGATTATTCCGGTTCGCAAGCTTTGAAAGCACTAAAAGAGGAATCGATAGAGACCGTATTGATAAATCCAAATATAGCAACGGTTCAAACATCAGATGATTTTGCTGATAGAATTTATTTCTTGCCGGTAACTCCATATTTTGTGGAAAAAGTTATCGCCAAGGAGAGACCACAAGGCATATTGTTGTCGTTTGGAGGTCAGACGGCACTCAACTGCGGAGTTCAACTGTATAAGAGCGGAATCCTTGAAAAATATGGCGTACAGGTACTTGGAACACCTGTTCAAGCCATTATGGATACAGAAGACAGGGAACTCTTTGTCAAAAAACTTGATGAGATAAATGTAAAGACGATAAAAAGTGAAGCCGTAGAAAGCGTAAACGATGCAATAAAAGCTGCGGATGAGCTTGGCTATCCGGTGATAGTTAGAGCCGCTTATGCTCTTGGCGGTCTTGGCAGTGGATTCTGCGACAATGAAGGTGAACTAAGAACTCTTGTTGAAAAAGCGTTGTCTTTCTCTCCGCAAGTGTTAATAGAAAAATCTCTTAAAGGGTGGAAGGAAATCGAATATGAAGTGGTACGCGACCGATACGATAATTGTATCACCGTATGTAACATGGAAAATTTCGATCCACTTGGAATTCATACGGGAGAGAGTATAGTCGTTGCTCCATCTCAAACATTATCTAATGCTGATTATCACTTATTGCGCGAACTTGCAATTAAGATAATAAGACATGTTGGTATTGTTGGCGAATGTAACGTTCAATATGCATATGACCCTAAATCGATGGATTATCGTGTCATTGAAGTGAATGCACGTTTAAGTCGAAGTTCTGCATTGGCTTCTAAAGCTACGGGCTATCCATTGGCTTTTGTTGCTGCCAAGCTCGGATTGGGTTATGGATTATTTGAATTGAAGAATTCCGTAACAAAAGTCACGTCGGCATTTTTTGAACCAGCTTTGGATTACATAGTATGTAAAATCCCACGTTGGGATTTAGGTAAATTCCACGGAGTCAATCGTGAAATAGGTTCTTCAATGAAATCGGTCGGTGAAGTCATGGCCATAGGACGAACTTTCGAGGAAGTAATCCAAAAAGGCTTACGAATGATAGGCCAAGGCATGCACGGGTTCATTGAAAACAAACCTTTAAAGGTGGTTGACACTGAAAAGGCATTAAAAGAACCTACCGACA
The DNA here is from genome assembly GCA_944321705.1 of uncultured Muribaculaceae bacterium. Classification (GTDB taxonomy): domain Bacteria; phylum Bacteroidota; class Bacteroidia; order Bacteroidales; family Muribaculaceae; genus Avimuribaculum. The sequence goes on from CALUMG010000009.1 coordinate 46,316, forward strand.
AGCGTATATTCGTTATAGAAAATGCAATAAGAGAAGGGTATACAGTCGATCAGATACATGAGTTGACAAAGATTGACAAATGGTTCTTATATAAATTGCAGAATATTGTAAATACGGCCCTTGAGCTTGAAAAATTTTCGGATATACAGGATCTTCCTGTTGAATTGCTTAAACGAGCTAAATCGGAGGGCTTTTCCGATTTCCAAATAGCAAGAGCTGTATTGAAAACAAATATGGGTAATACCGAAGAAGCCAATCTTGCGGTACGTCATTTAAGGAAAGGGTATGGAATTGTTCCTTGCGTAAAGCAAATCGACACTCTTGCAGCAGAATATCCGGCACAGACGAATTATCTATATTTGACTTATAATGGCAATGAAAATGACGTGACATATCTTCATGATCATCGTTCAATCATTGTTCTTGGTTCAGGAGCCTATCGCATAGGTAGCTCGGTAGAATTTGACTGGTGCAGCGTTAATGCGCTAATGACCGTCAAGAAGGAAGGATGGCGTTCTGTAATGATTAATTATAATCCGGAAACTGTGTCGACCGACTATGACATGTGTGACCGATTATACTTTGATGAATTGACATTTGAGCGTGTCATGGATATCATTGAACTTGAGCAACCTCATGGGGTAATCTTGTCGACAGGAGGCCAAATTCCAAACAATCTTGCCACACGCCTTGACGCGGAGAAGGTCAATATTCTTGGAACAAGTGCCACGAGCATTGACAATGCCGAGGACAGGCATAAATTCTCATCGATGCTTGATTCTCTTGGAATAGACCAGCCGAGATGGAGAGAATTGACATCGCTGGAAGACATATATGAATTCGTAGGGGAGGTAGGGTATCCTGTTCTTGTGCGACCGTCTTATGTTTTGTCAGGTGCGGCAATGAATGTATGTTCGAATGATGAAGATTTGGAGAAATTCCTTAAGCTCGCAGCAAATGTGTCAAAACAGCATCCTGTCGTTGTCAGCTCATTCATTCAGAATGCGAAAGAGATAGAATGGGATGCCGTAGCACAAAACGGAGAAATAAAACTATACGCAATATCAGAACACATAGAATTTGCCGGAGTGCATTCAGGTGACGCAACCATACAGTTCCCGCCACAAAAATTGTATGTGGAAACTATAAGAAGGATTAAGAAGATAAGCGGACAGATTGCGAAAGCTTTGAACATATCCGGACCGTTCAATATACAATATCTTGCGAAGAACAATGATATAAAAGTAATTGAATGCAACTTGCGTGCTTCGCGTAGTTTCCCGTTCGTTTCCAAAGTACTTAAGTTGAATTTCATAGATTTGGCAACAAAAGTGATGCTTGGCATACCTGTAGAGAAACCGAATAAAAATGCTTTTGACTTGGATTATGTGGGAATTAAAGCTTCGCAATTTTCATTCTCGAGATTGCAAGGTGCAGATCCTGTCTTGGGTGTAGACATGTCTTCGACAGGAGAAGTGGGATGCTTGGGTGAAAATACTTCGGAAGCCTTGCTTAAGGCCATGTTATCGGTAGGACATAAGATCCCACAAAAAAGTGTGTTGTTAAGCACCGGAGGAGCAAAGCAAAAGGCCGATATGTTGGATGCCGCGCACAAATTGCATGAAAAAGGATATACATTGTATGCTACTGGTGGTACACATAAATTCTTGAATGAAAATGGTATCCCTGCAATACATGTGTACTGGCCAAGTGAAAGTGATAAACAACCACAAGCTTTAGATTTACTGCACGGCAAGCAGATTGACATGGTTGTGAACATACCGAAGAACTTGTCTTCAACAGAATTGTCCAACGGATATAAGATAAGACGCGCAGCGGTCGATTTAAATATTCCTTTGTTGACAAATGCTCGGTTAGCTTCGGCATTTATAGATGCTTTCTGTGATTTGAATCTTGATGAGATAGAAATAAAATCATGGGGCGAATATTGCTAATAAGATAGTAATTCAATAAATAAAGGCATGCAATCGGGTGATAGCCGGCTGCATGCCTTGTTTTTATTATTTGAAACCAACATGAGGGAGCATGTGTTCAGATTCAAACAGTTTAGCGTAAAAAATGAGATATCGGCCATGAAAGTTGGAACCGATGGTGTCTTGGTAGGTGCGTGGTGTGATGTGTCCAACGTTGAGAACGTGCTTGATGTCGGAACAGGAACGGGCTTGATAGCTTTGATGATAGCACAAAGGAACGAAAAAGCTGCGATAGATGCTTTGGATATCGATGCAACTGCATGTGTTGAAGCCACATATAATGTGAATAATTCTCCATGGAAGAATAGGATAAAAGTCATTAACGACGATTACGTCAATTATGCGAAGAAATGTGGGAAAAAATATGATTTGATAGTATCCAATCCTCCGTTTTTTAATAATGGCGTGTTACCTCCTAATCAAGAACGGTCAATGGCTCGTCACTGCATCAATTTGTCTTTTGAAGAATTAATTTCAAATGCAATGCAATTAATGTCGGAGAATGGAAGATTATGTTTCATATCCCCATCTGATATTGAAACTTCCATAAGTGGTATATTGAGTAATGTGAATCTGCACTTAAATAAGAAAACATTAGTATTTCCGAAGCCTGGCAGTATGGCAAAACGAATACTGTGGGAAATTGGTGCCCGATCGGTTGGCCTAAAAGAAAGTTCATTAACGATAGAAAAGGATAGCCATCATGAATACAGTGCAGACTATGTGAATTTGACGAAGGATTTTTACCTTAAGATGTAAACGGATAAAAGCAGGCACGAAGTATTTTTTATGCTTCGTGCCTAGTTTTAGAGTAGTATTATTTTATGTTCATTCTCACTTCGTCAAGGAAGTTTTTCATTGCATTGCAATCTTTGTTTTCAACTATTTGTTGCAGTTGGGCCAGTTTTGCCTGAATGTTCTTTAGCTGACCTGCTGTGTATGGATTGAACAATATTTCTTGCAACAGATAATCGTCTTCCGACATCAATCCTTGAGCAATGGCCATGTGACGTTTAAAAGTAGTGCCCGGAGCATCTTGGTGTTTCATTACAGCGGCAAAAGCCAATGTGCTGGCAAAAGGTATCGACAGGGAAAATGCAATTGTTTCATCATGTTGCTTGAAAGTATATTCAAAGATGTTTAAATGCAACTCATTGTACAGGTCTTTGAAAAAGACTTTGCCTAAATGAGCCCCCTCTGATATTATGATCGCGTTCTCGTTTGACAGATTGCTAAGTGACGCGAATGTCGGACCAAACATGGGGTGTGTGCTGACAAATTGATGGTTGCATTTTTCGTAAAATTCAGGCAATCCCGTTTTTACCGAAGCAATGTCTGACAATATGCAATTCTCAGGCAAGAATGGCAGAACCTCGTTGAATGCACTTATAGTGTATTTTACGGTTACGGCATTAATCAGAAGTTCAGGTTTGAATTCTTTTATTTCGTCATAAGTCGTAAATCGTTGTGCGTTAAACGTGAATCTCAGACGTTGAATATCTTTATCGAATACTGCGACATCATGCTTGAAACTGAGTACATCACAAAAGAATGTACCCATTTTGCCTGCACCTAATATCAGGATTTTCATTTTGCTCTATTGTTTAATACTTCTATTTGTTGACGTACCGATTCTTCGTGAATGGCTTCAATGACAGTCCTCATAAAGTTGCCACTCATGCCAAGTTCTTCGGCAAGTTTCACACGAGTAGTCAATATGTCGTCATATCGATTGGTATGTACGATTTGCATGCTGTGTTCTTTCTTGTATTGACCAATCTCACGAGAAATTCTCATGCGCTTAGCCAGAATTTCGATAAGTTCATTGTCGATTTGGTCTATCTGCTGCCTTAGCATAGTAAGACTTTCGGTAGTCTGAGTCGTTTCTCTTATTACGAGAGTATTAAGAATGAAATTAAGTACTTCAGGAGTTATTTGCTGGCTTTTGTCGCTCCAAGCGTTATCAGGGTCGCAATGGGCTTCAATCATTAATCCGTCAAATCCCATGTCAAGGGCTTGTTGCGACAAAGGTGCTATAAGTTCTCTTTTGCCTCCCATGTGGGAAGGGTCGCAAATTATTTGCAGGTTAGGCATGCGGCGGCGCAGTTCTATTGGGATGTGCCATTGCGGCATGTTCCTGTACAGGTGTTTCCCATATACTGTAAATCCGCGATGAATGGCTGCGATTCTCCTTATACCCGCATTATATATTCTTTGTACGGCACCTATCCATAATTCAAGATCCGGATTGACGGGGTTCTTTATCAATACAGGTATATCTATGCCTGAGAGGCTATCAGCGATTTCTTGCACGGCAAAAGGGTTGGCCGAAGTTCTTGCACCTATCCAAAGCATGTCGATTCCGGCTTTTAATGCAGCTTCGACATGTGATTTATTGGCGACTTCGGTGCTGACTAACATGCCTGTTTCTTGTTTTATTTGTTTTAACCATTCAAGGCCGGTTTCTCCAATGCCTTCAAATCCGCCAGGTTTAGTGCGAGGTTTCCATATGCCGGCCCTGAATATCGTTATGCCATATTCGGCAAGGGCACGAGCTGTGTTCATTACTTGATTCTCACTTTCGGCACTGCATGGTCCGGCGATTACAATCGGTTTGTTTTTCTCGACTTGTGTTATTGGTTGTAAATCTAACATAATGTGTATATTTTTTATTTATTTGACATTTCTTTTATACGATTTAATGCTTCTTGCATTTTTTCTTCAGGGGCACATAGTGAAATCCTAATATATCTGTTTCCATTATTGCCGAAAATGAATCCGGGAGTGACGAACACTCTGGCGCGGTCAAGAATTTTGTCGGCCAATGTTTCGGAATCTTTCTCTTCGTCGGGAATTCGGCCCCACAGGAATAAGCCTGATTGCCGTTGGTCGAAGTGACAACCTAATGCTGTCATGATTTGTTCGGCAATGACTCTGCGCTTGCGATATGTATCATTGATTTTATCATACCACGACTTGTCGCATTTCAATGCTTCGGTCGCTGCAAGCATCATCGGTTTGAATTGCCCGGAATCGATATTGGATTTTACTTTCAATATCCATTGTATGAATTCCGGGTTAGACGCAATCATGGCGATTCGCCAGCCGGCCATGTTGTGCGATTTGCTGAGAGAGTTCATTTCGATGGCAATATCTTTGGCTCCGTCAATGCTTAGGATGCTAAGAGGATTGTCGTTCAAAATAAAACTGTAAGGATTGTCATTTACAATTACTATGTCATGCTTGATCCCGAAATCAATTAATTTTTTGAACAACTCGACTGAAGCACGCTTCCCGGTTGGCATATGAGGGTAGTTGACCCACATTAATTTTACTTCATCCAAAGGTAATTGCTCAAGAGCTTCAAAATCTGGTTCCCAATTGGAATCTTCAGTTAAATCGTATTTATAGATTTTTGCACCGGCAAGTTTGCTTACGGATGTATAAGTAGGGTAGCCCGGATCGGGAATAAGTACCGCATCGCCTGGGTTGATAAAAGCCAGCGTGGTGTGGAGTATGCCTTCCTTTGATCCTATTAAAGGCTGAATCTCGGTAACCGGGTCAAGAACCACGTTGTAATATCTTTCATACCAGTTGGCGAAAGCTTCTCTTAATTGAGGTAGCCCGACGTAAGGTTGGTATCCATGTACATCAGCTTTTTGAGCTTCTTGGCACAAAGTGGATATGACATCGGGATGAGGCGGACGGTCGGGCCCCCCGATTCCTAAAGAAATTATATCAGCTCCATTAGCATTTAATGCAGCTATTTCTCGTAATTTTTTAGAGAAATAATATTCTTTTATTTGCGTGACACGCTGAGCAGGTTGTATGTTGTTATTGTTCATATTCGGCATATTCTCCTAATATTTTAAATTCGTTGATTAGTGGGCGTACAGCATCGATTGATTGACGATATCTCACATAATCGGTAAATGTGAGATTTATGTAGAATCTATATTCCCATTCTCTACCTATTATTGGAAGAGATTGTATTTTTGACAGATTAATGTCATAGAATGAAAATATGGTCAATATCTTTGACAAGCTACCTTGTGTGTGAGGCAAAGTGAACACAATCGAAGACTTGTTTATTTTTTTGTTTTGCGTTAAATAAGGAGCTTCTATCGGGTCGGCTAAAATAAGGAACCGAGTTGAATTTCGCTTATTTGTTTGTATGTCATCAGCCAAAATATTTAAACCGTACAGTTGTGCGGCATATTTCCCACATACGGCTGCATGTCCCATAAGTTTCTTTTTTGAAATTTCAAGTGCGCTGCCTGCCGTATCATTTTTTTCAACGACTTTTAAGTTTGGGTAACGTTGAAGAAATTGGGCGCATTGCATCAATGCCATAGGATGAGAGTTTACTTCTTTCAAGTCTTCGATGGATTGACCCGGAAGAGCTGCCAACACATGGGATATATGCATTTTGTATTCTCCTACGATTGTCATGTTACTTTTTCTCAATAATTCATGATTTTGTAACAAACTGCCGGCGATGGTGTTTTCAATGGCTAGTACACCTATCAGAGACGCATCGGAATTCAGCGTATCGAACATGCTTGAAAATGTTTCGCAAGGAATTGTTTCAATGTCCTCTCCTTTGAAATATTCACATGCGGCAGCTTCATGAAAGCATCCCGGTTCACCTTGTATTGTAACTCTTTTCATTTGTTTGTTGTTGTATTATAAAAAATCCCGCCATTTTAAATGGCGGGATTTCATTCTTTTATATTATTAATCTATAATAATCAATTATACGCATAAAATCTCGCCTTTATTTTTATTAAAATAAAAGTAAAAGAAAAAATAATATGCAAAAAATCGACTCATAAATGTTATTTTGTGATGCAAAGTTAATTATAAGTTTTAAAAAACAAATATTTTATCGAAAATTTTTATCAAAAAGTAGTTTCTTAAAGAATAAATTTTTGAGACAGTAATGCTATCAAGCATGAATTTTACATGTCGTGAATTTCGATTGTTGTTGAGTCTTGTTGTTCAATGACGTTGACTTGGCATGAAGAGTTGACATTTCCACAACTGACTGTTATTTCAGCCAATCCCGGAACTTTTGAAATTACCACACCCGAGTCGCTCACAGATGCTACGGCTTCATTGGAAGATGTCCATTTGACTTGAATTAGGTTTGGATCTTCAAAATCGCCTCCTTCGTAAACGATAGAAAATGACATCTGCATTGTGTCATTAACAGGCATCGACACTTCTGTAGGGTAAATTTCAATATAAGTAGCCTCGAATGCTTTGTTACAGCATGTGGCAATTGTCAGTGTTATTGATATTATAATAATGTATAGGATATTCTTCATTGATTGCGGTAATTTTTGATTTTTTGCAAAAATACATAATTCGGTCAACAAAACAGACATAATGTGCGTTTAGATATGTTATTTTTTCGTTTCGATAATCATGTTTTGCGATTAAATTGAATTATTAAATATAAAATATGTAAAATAACACAATTTTCCGTTTTGGAAAACATTTTGCAATAGTAATTCGATTAATATATTGATAATTAGGTGTTTAATTTTTAAAATAGAAAACTTTGAAAAAATATGATATGGGATTGTGATTAGAAATATTATTATACTATCTTTGTAACGTAATTCAGAATCCCAAAAAAACTTATTATCTATGGATAGGAAAACATACAGTTACGAAGAAGCTTTTAATGCCACGAAAGAATATTTTAATGGCGATGAATTGGCCGCTCGTGTATGGGCAAGCAAATATGCTTTGAAAGATTCTTTTGGCAACCTTTATGAATTGACTCCCGATGACATGCATCATAGATTGGCTTCGGAGCTGAGCCGCATTGAAAATAAATATCCAAATCCAATGCAGGAAGACGAAATTTTCAATTTATTGAAAAATTTTCGATATATAGTTCCGCAAGGCAGCCCGATGGCAGGCATAGGTAACAATTTTCAGGTAGGTTCTTTGTCCAACTGTTTTGTCATTGGTCTTGATGGCAGCCCAGATTCTTATGGAGGAATCATAAAAATTGATGAAGAGCAAGTGCAGCTTATGAAACGAAGAGGTGGTGTCGGACACGATCTCTCTCACATACGTCCCAAAGGTTCGCCTGTTAAAAATTCTGCGCTTACATCAACAGGGTTAGTCCCTTTCATGGAGAGATATTCAAATTCGACTCGTGAAGTGGCTCAAGATGGCCGCCGTGGAGCATTGATGCTTTCTGTAAGCATAAAGCATCCAGATGCCGAAGCATTTATAGATGCAAAGATGGTTGAAGGGAAAGTGACCGGAGCTAATGTATCGGTGCGAATTGATGATGAATTCATGAACGCAGCTATCAATGGCAGTACTTATACGCAAAAATATCCAATAGATTCTGATGCTCCTAAATATTCGAAAGATATAGATGCTTCGCAATTGTGGAAAAAAATAGTTCACAATGCATGGAAAAGTGCAGAACCCGGAGTGCTTTTTTGGGATACCATTGTAAGGGAATCGGTGCCCGATTGTTATGCTGATCTCGGATTTAAGACAATTTCTACAAATCCATGTGGGGAAATTCCATTATGCCCCTATGATAGCTGCCGACTGCTTGCAATAAATCTATATTCTTATGTGAAAAATCCGTTCACGAATAAGGCTGCTTTTGACTTTGAATTATTTAAGACACATGTAGGGAAGGCTCAAAGGTTGATGGATGATATCATCGATCTTGAAATGGAAAAGATTGACAAGATTATTGAGAAGATAAACAATGACCCGGAGACTCTTGAAGTAAAAGCCACCGAACTGCATTTATGGGAGAAAATACGAGCCAAGACATTAAAAGGTCGTCGCACAGGAGTGGGAACAACAGCCGAAGGTGACATGTTGGCTGCCATGGGATATACTTACGGCACTAACGAAGCGACAGATTTTTCGGAGGAAGTTCATAAAACTTTGGCGATAGCGGCTTATGGCTCTTCTGTAATATTGGCTAAAGAACGTGGTGCATTTGAAGTATACGATGCTAAAAGAGAGGAGAACAATCCGTTTATTCAAAGATTGAAATCGGTTGATCCCGGATTGTATGACAATATGATAAAATACGGAAGACGCAATATAGCATGTCTTACTATTGCCCCTACCGGAACAACAAGTTTGATGACTCAAACAACTTCGGGCATAGAGCCGGTATTCTTGCCTGTTTATAAACGCAGAAGGAAAGTAAATCCGAATGATCCGGACTGTCATATAGATTATGTAGACGAAACAGGAGATTGCTTTGAAGAATATATCGTTTATCATCACAAATTCATAGAGTGGATGAATACTAACGGAATAGCCGTTAATCCAGATTATACACAAGCCGAACTTGATGAAATTGTCAAAAAATCACCGTATTATAAAGCGACATCGAACGATATAGATTGGCTGGCCAAGGTGCGGATGCAAGGCCGTATACAGAAATGGGTGGATCATTCAATAAGTGTCACAATCAATCTTCCCAACGATGTGAGCGAAGAGCTTGTAAATGACCTTTATGTAGAAGCATGGCGTTCGGGTTGCAAAGGTTGCACGGTATATAGAGATGGCTCTCGTTCGGGCGTTTTAGTGTCGACGCAAAGCAAAGAAACCAAGGTGGGGCACTACATGGCCGATGAAGAACATATATTAAAGCGTCCTATTGAACTTGAAGCCGACGTTGTGAGATTCCAAAATAATAAGGAGAAGTGGATTGCATTCATAGGTTTGATCAATGAACGTCCGTATGAAATCTTCACAGGACTTGCTGACGATGATGAAGGTATATTCTGTCCTAAATCGGTTAATCGCGGAAAAATCATCAAGGCAGTGGATGAACATGGCAACAAGCGATATGACTTCCAATTCATAAACAAGCGTGGTTATAAAACGACGATAGAAGGTTTGTCGGAGAAATTCAATCCTGAATTTTGGAATTACGCTAAACTCATATCAGGCGTTTTACGTTATGGCATGCCAATAGACCAGGTCCTAAAATTGATAGGCAGCTTGGAACTTGACAATAAATCGATAAACACATGGAAAATGGGTGTTGAACGTGCATTGAAGAAGTATCTTCCTAATGGAGCAAAGGCCAGTGGTCAAAAATGTCCAAAATGCGGACAGGAAACTTTGATATATCAGGAAGGTTGTTTGATTTGCACTTCTTGTGGAACATCCAAGTGTGGTTGACATTGTATAGCAGAAACATCCTAAGTGAAAAAATAATTCAGGCTCGGCATATTTTGTGTCCGGGCCTTAATTATTAAAAATAAAATGTGTATATTTATCAAAATTTTTAACCACGCTCATAATTAACTAATATCAAGATAAAATTAAAACCAATCTATGAAGTTGACATTTTACATCGATTATCGAACTAATTGGGGAGAGTCGGTTTATTTAATAGACTGTAATTCAGCGGACAAGGATGGTTCTCACGCCATAAAGATGGATTTTGACGGCATGAGTACTTGGTTTTATACGTTGACATTGCCCGATTCGGTAAAAGAGTTCACTTATTGTTATGTTGTGAAATCGGATATTGGACAGCAGCCATGCCGACGTGAATGGGGGAAACCTCACCATGTGTTGTTGGGCAAAGGATTGGACTGTGATGTATTTGACAAATGGCAAGATGAGCCGGTTGACAGCTCATTTTATTCATCGGCTTTTACCGAGAGCATATTTGCAGGTACAAGGTCTCAAGCTCCTATTCTTGGTGACAAAGGTTGCGTGCTATTTAAAATGAATGCACCTGTGGTAGGTCCTAATGAGGTTTTGGCGGTAGTCGGAAGCAATGAAATGCTTGGGAATTGGAATCCAGAACAAGCCATAATATTAAACAATTACAATTTCCCGGAATGGAGTTTCTGCTTGGATTTGTCGTTGGTAAAATATCCGTTTGAATATAAATTCTTGATTTTAAAAAAAGATACTCATGAGGTAGTCGCATGGGAAAACAGGGATAACAGGACATTTGATAAACTGTCCAACAAGATAGGACCGGGACTTACGGTTATAAGAATACCTGATTTTGTGAATCCGCGTCCAAATTGGAAAGGAGCTGGAACGGCCATTCCTGTCTTTTCACTGAGATCTAATGAAGATTTTGGTGTTGGAGATTTTTATGATTTGTTCAAAATGGTGGATTGGGCTGAAATCACAGGACAGAAATTCATTCAAATCTTGCCGATTAACGACACGACAATGACTCATACCTGGACCGATTCATATCCATATAGCTCTAATTCCATATTCGCGTTGCATCCCATGTATTTGCGTCCTTCTGCAATAGGAACATTGGATGACAAGGAAAAACTTGCCAAGTATAATGAACTGGCAGCAGAATTGAATAGCCTGCCGCAAGTTGACTATGAGCGAGTGAATGATATAAAACTTGCGTATGTAAAGGACTTGTATGAGCAACTGGGCGAAGAAACGTTAGCTTCGGAAGAATATTTGGCTTTTTGGGAAGCTAATGAATACTGGTTGAAACCATATGCTGCTTTTTGCGTATTACGCGACAAAAAAGGAACTGCCGACTTTTCAAAATGGGGTTTGTATTCGTCTTATGATGAAAAAATTGTCGATAAGTTCTGTCTTGAAAATGAACGTGAAATAAAATTATGTTATTTCATACAATATCATTTGGACAAACAATTAAAAGAAGTAAGAAATTATGCACACTCCAAAGGTGTTGTCTTGAAAGGTGATATTCCAATTGGAATTAGCAGGGAAAGTGCTGATGCGTGGGTGGAACCTCGGTTGTTCAATTTAGGATGTCAAGCTGGTGCGCCACCTGATGATTTTTCAGTACTTGGACAGAATTGGGGCCTACCAACCTACAACTGGGAAGAAATGAGCAAAGACGGTTTCCAGTGGTGGAAGAACCGTTTCAGGAAAATGTCGGAATATTTTGATGCATATAGGATTGATCACATATTGGGATTCTTCAGGATTTGGCAAATCCCTATGGATGCCGTGCATGGGTTACTTGGCATATTCAATCCGGCTCTGCCGTTTAGTGAAGATGAACTTCGCAATCAATATGATTTCTGGCTCGATAAAGACTTGCAGACAACTCCTTACATAATGGAGTATTTCTTGAATGATTTCTTTGGAGAATATACGGAAGAAGCAAAGAATAGGTTCTTATATGACAAAGGGTTCGGACGATATGGATTGACTGAAAATTTCAATACTCAGGCAAAGGTTGTAGAATATTTCAAAAATCAAGAAGATAACGAGAAAAACAATAAATTGAAGAATGCTCTTCTCGGATTGATTGAAGAAGTATTGTTTATTGAAGATCCAGAAGAAAAAGGGAAATATCATCCTCGCATTTCTGCACAATACACCTACATATATAGGTCATTGAATGACTATGAGCGTTGGTGTTTCAATAGATTATATAATGACTTTTTCTATCATAGGCACAATGACTTCTGGTATGGGAAAGCTATGTGGAAATTGCAGCCATTGATTAAGTCTACCAATATGCTCGTTTGTGGAGAAGATCTTGGCATGATTCCCGATTGCGTGCCATCGGTAATGCATCAATTGAAGGTGTTGTCGCTTGAGATTCAAAGAATGTCAAAAGACCCGTCCATGGAATTTGGTAACCCATATGCTTATCCATATTTGTCGGTATGCACGACATCAACTCATGACATGCCCGGTATAAGAGCTTGGTGGGAAGAAGACCGAGAAAAAACACAAAGGTTTTATAATAACATGTTGCATGAGTCGGGAACTGCTCCTTATTATGCAGAACCGTGGATATGCGACCGCATTATTTCGATGCACCTTGATTCTCCTGCAATGTTGACAATTCTGCCATTGCAAGACTGGTTGTCGATTGACGGAAAGTTACGCCGGAAAAATCCTCAAGAGGAACAAATAAACATACCAGCCATACCTAAACATTATTGGAGGTATAGAATGCATTTGACACTGGAAGATTTATTGACTGATAAAGAATTCAATGACAAATTAAGGAACAAAATAGCATATAGTGGACGTTAAACCATAAGATCATTCCAGCATAGCATTTAAGCTTGCTGGAATGATTTATATGTCAGAATAAGCAACAATATATGAATAAAAGCACTAACTTTGTTAATGCTAAATTTTCATCCATGAGTAGTGGGTAAAAAAGAATGTTATTTGTACATATATTGATATAGACTTTAATTTCAAGTAATGAAACCGACATTATTAGTTTTGGCAGCCGGTATGGGTAGCCGGTATGGAGGACTTAAACAACTTGACGGCATAGGTCCTAATGGCGAGACCATCATGGATTATTCAATTTATGATGCTATTCGCAGTGGATTTGGAAAGGTTGTTTTTGTAATCCGTCATGATTTTGAAAAAGATTTCAAGGACAAAGTATTGAGTAAATATGAAAATCACATTCCCACCGAAGTAGTATTCCAGTCCATAGACAAATTGCCTGAAGGATATGTCCCTAATCAAGAACGGGTAAAACCGTGGGGAACAAATCATGCCGTGCTCATGGGCAAAAACGTGATAAACGAACCATTTGCCGTTATCAATGCCGATGATTTTTATGGTTATGACAGTTTTAAGACTTTGGCAGAAGCCTTAAAATCAATGTGCGACAAAAAAAATGAATATTGCATGATTGGATTTCATGTTGGAAACACTTTGAGCGAAAGTGGAGAGGTATCGCGTGGAATATGCAATATTACGTCAGATGGATTGTTGGCTACGGTAACAGAGCGTCATCACATCAAGCGCAGGGACGGGCACGTTTCTTATGTGGACGATAATGACGGCAAGGAGTACAATCTCGATGATGATGCTCTCGTGTCAATGAACATGTGGGGATTCACTCCCGATTATTTCGAGTATTCCGAAAAAGCGTTTATTGAATTTCTCGACAAAAATAAAAATGAATTAAAAGCAGAATTTTATATACCATCGATGGTGAATGAGCTCATCACGACTGGAGTCGCATCGGTTAAAGTCTACGGGACAAAATCCTCGTGGTTTGGCGTGACTTATGCGGCAGACAAGCCTGCCGTCATGGCCAATATAGCCAATCTTATTAAAAATGGAGTATATCCAAACGAATTGTTTGATTTTTAAATAACATAAACTATCATCATGAAAGGAAAAATTTTGGTTACCGGCGGAACCGGTTATATAGGTTCCCACACAGTTGTAGAATTACAAAATGCAGGTTACGAGGTTGTTATTATTGACAATTTGTCTAACAGCAACATTGAAGTACTTGATGGAATAGAAAAAATCACAGGCGTTCGCCCAATATTCGTCAAGGCTGATTGTACGGATATCAATGCGCTGACAAAATTGTTTGAAGAAAATCCCGGAATCAACGGTATTATCAATTTTGCAGCAAGCAAGGCAGTTGGCGAGTCGGTACAAAAACCATTGTTGTACTATCGCAATAATCTCGTTACATTAATTAATTTGTTGGAATTGATGCCAAAATACGGAACAAAAGGCATCGTGTTCTCTTCTTCATGTACCGTATATGGAGAACCAGACAAGAATCCGGTAGATGAAAATGCTCCTATAAAGAAAGCAACATCTCCTTATGGAAACACAAAGCAAATTTCGGAAGAGATAATCACCGATTATATTCATTCGGGAGCTCCTATCAAGAGCGTGATATTGAGATATTTCAATCCGGTTGGAGCTCATCCAAGCGCAGAAATTGGCGAATTGCCAAATGGTGTTCCTCAAAATCTTATACCTTATTTGACACAAACTGCCATAGGCATAAGAAAAGAACTCAGTGTATTTGGTAATGATTATAACACTCCTGACGGTTCATGCATACGCGATTTCATCAACGTGGTTGATCTTGCAAAGGCTCACGTTACAGCCCTTGAAAGAATGCTTGAAGACAAGAGCGAGGAAACTCTTGAAATATTCAATCTTGGAACAGGTGTGGGATTGTCTGTACTCGAATTGATTAACTCATTTGAAAGAGCTACAGGAGTGAAAGTTCCTCATAAGATTGTAGGTCGTCGTAGCGGTGATATCGAAAAGGTTTGGGCGGATCCTGCAAAAGCAAACAATGTGCTTGGTTGGAAAGCTACTACATCGATTGATGATACAATGAGATCGGCTTGGAACTGGCAGCTTAAATTGCGTGAAAGAGGCATAATGTAAAGAATGATATAACTTTTTGCTTATAATGAGGCATGTGGGATGGTAAGTTTTTCCGTCCCACATGTTTTTTATTATAAGTCAATGTATCGTTTAGTTATTCAAATTTTATTGACTCAGATGGCTTGATAGATGATACAACCATTGACGGGATGATGAGAGTAAGATAAGAGAGGATTATTATGCCAATATTCAATAAGATTATAAGTCCCCAATCGATTTCTATCGGGATATATGGCATATAATAGGATTCTGCATCAAGTTTTATTAGATGAAATTCCTTTTGTAAGAAGGCGAGGACTAAACTGATGGCATTTCCTATTATGATAGACTTAAATATTAGTTTCTGCGTTAAATATATAAATATGTTTCTTATTGAAGATGAGCTGGCACCCAATGATTTAAGAGTTCCAATTAAATTTATGCGCTCAAGAACAATCATGAGCAATGCGGAAACAAGGGTGAATGCCGATACGATTGACATTAAAATAATTATTATGACAACATTCATGTCGAGCAATCCCAGCCATGAAAAATAAGCTACATTATTTGAATTAGTTTCAGATACATTATATAACAATCTTCCATTTGAATCGGATGTGTTTTTTGCAAGTGTAATAAAAATAGAGTACGCTTGTTCTTCAATGTCGTCAAGATATTTAGAATCGATTCCCACATAAGTTCCGGTATGTTCGTCCCATCTGTTTATATTTTGTAAAGCTTTTATGTTGCCTAAGACATATGCTTGGTCATATTCTTCAAAATCTGAAGAATATATTCCAACTATGGTCATCCGTCTCACTTTAACTTTTTCGTCGATAAAATAGGTATATATTCTATCATTAACATCTAAGTTCAATTGAGATGCCATTATCTTGGATATCGTTATTTCATAAATGTCGGCGTTGCCGCTCATGTCGGGGATACGTCCTTTGATAAGATGCTTTTTGATGTAATCCCAATTATAATTGGCATCCACACCTTTGTAAACGATTCCTTTGAAATCATTAGCGGTTTTGAAAATTGCCGGTTGTTCGGCAATGAGGCTCATTGTCGCAATTGAATCATGGAATGAACAATTCTGCAAGCATGGAATTATATCGTTGGCATTTACCGTATTTAGATTTTCAGACATATTGGTGTTCATATTAACATTGAACACTTTGATATGGGAATCGAGATTGTAGATTTTATTTGAAATTTCATTTTTGAAGCCTAATACAATAGTGATTGATAGAATCATTATTATTATAGCGAGCACAATCCCGATAACGGCAATGTTCAGACTTGGTGATGCCGTTTTTCGAGATTCGTCTTCAAATTTCAATCGCTTTGATATGAATAATTCAAATTTCATGTTCCAATATATTCTTGTCATGAAAACGGTTACAAATTTAACACAATTCTCCAATAATAATCGGATGTGAAAATTTAGTTTTATTATTTATGAGTACAGTTCATAGTGAAGTATTAGCTTATAGGATGTTTTTGAATCTTCATATTTAAATTATGCGGCATTATTAGTATTTTTGCATACTAATCATGTATATAAAAATGAGCTTTACAAAAAATATAGTATTATTGCTATTGTCTCCGAAAAACGGATGGAAAGAAATAAAACATTATAACACTCCGGCAAAATTGATGTTGTCGAAAGTCGTATATCCGTTAATAGCTTTGTTGTCATTGTCGGCATTTGCTGGATTGATATATAATCCAGAATTATCGATAAGCGACGGAATACAACAGGCGATAATAGAATTCTCAAAATATTTTTTTGCGTATTTGTTGGTTAATTATTTGATGACTGGATTCTTCCCAAAAGTAGTTAGCAACAAGACATCGGCAAATAAGGTTAGTATATTCTTGCAGTATAATCTGGTCGTCTTGATTATAATAAATATAATAAATAACTTGTTGCCGATACCGTTTACTTATCTGAACATATTGTATTTATATATTTTCTTTGTGGCATGGAAAGCTGATGATTTTCTTGGAATTATTGAAAGTAAGGATAAGAAATTTCTTGTAATATCAGCAGCATTGTTGTTATTCATTCCCGTGTCCATCAAATTTATATTAGAACTGTTTTTAGTCTGAAACTTTGAATTATGAAAGCGTCCAATATCAATATAAAAAATAAACGTGCAACATTTGACTATGAAATCATAGAAACTTTCGTTGCAGGGATTGTATTGTCTGGAACTGAAATAAAATCCATAAGGCTTGGAAAAGCCGGATTGAGTGACACGTTTTGCTATATTAACAATGGTGAAGTGTGGATAAAAAACATGTATGTAGCAGAATACGCTTTTGGATCATACAATAACCATCAAATAAGGCGAGACAGAAAGTTGCTCCTGACCAAAAAAGAGATTGCAAAAATGCAGAAATATAATCAATTGAGTGGCTTTACAATTGTTCCTTTGAAATTGTTTATAAACGACAAAGGTCTTGCAAAACTATCAGTTGCAATAGCTCGCGGTAAAAAAGAATATGACAAGCGTCAGTCGATAAAAGAACGCGAGGATAAGCGAATGATGGACAGGGCTATGAAAAAATAGCAGTCAGACTGTGATACATTATTAACAAATCGCCTTTACGATGAAGATAAATTGGCTTATAATAACATGTTTTGGCTTGTTTGTCCCTTCTATGTCTGCTCAACAAATACATTTTGAAGGAAATGATATGCCTGTGTATGAAGAGAAACCGAATTCTTCTACCGGATTGAATGAAATTTATGTATTGTATTCATCCGATGGCGTTTCGATGAATTATACACAGCGTGATGCCGGAGCTAATGTCACATGGTATTCTTATGATGAGCGAGGTGGCGGATATGCCGAACCTATTTCTGGAATAGAGCGCGTAGATTCGAGAGTAACTGCCATGCGTCAAGTCGTGCCCGACAAAGGGTATATCATAGAGGAAGGTACTGACAGGATATATGTGTGGGTTGTGGATTATTCTGATTATGAATTGGATTTAAAGAATATAAGTGTAGATTCGCAACGAGATTGCGGAACTGCACGATTGAACATAGAGGGTGTTGGCGACGATATCATTTATTATACGATAAACGGTGTGCCTGAACGGCTCAATAGGGAATTGACGGTTACATACAGGACTTTGGAATGGAGAGATGAAAGTTCCATGTGGGCCGAAGTTGTCGTTGAAGAGAATGAAGAAAGTTTCAGAAATTCAATTGCAATTCCAGCACCATATTGTGACACTGAATTTACATTAAGCGGAGATAAATTTCTTCGATTTTGGGATATGGAAATCGAAGTGACGAGTGACACTTATGTAACAAGTGCCGTGGCCGTGGAAACAACAGCTGCTCAAGAAGAAAGAGAAGCAACAAACGAAATAGGAGAGAATGAAGGTTCAAGTTCTACTTTAGGTGGCTCGGCTCCGGTATCTATAACGTTTAGTGCATATTGTACTGATGCAATGGTGCATAAGGAATGGCAAATGTCGACCGATGCTGATTTTAATGACATACAATTAAGGTTTACTGAGGAGGAATTAGTACAAAACCTCACGGAGGCTGGTACTTTTTATTATAGATTCTATGGAACTGATAATTCGGGAGAATGTGAAACTTTTGGAGAAGTTTACACAGTCTCTATTGGAGAATCAAGTCTTGAATGTCCGAATGTGTTTTCACCTCAATCAAGCGAGGGCGTGAATGATGAATGGAAAGTTTCGTATAAGTCAATTGTACAATTCCAATGCTGGATATTCAATAGATGGGGGATACAAATATGTAAATTGACCGATCCTTCGCAAGGATGGGATGGTAAATATAAAGGTAAATATGTGAAATCAGGAACATATTATTATGTAATCGAAGCAGTGGGCTCGGATGGTATTGAGTATAATTTAAAAGGAGATATTAATATAATAAATTATGACCAAAACAAGAATTCCACTGTAAATTGAGAATAAGATAAGTATTACACATATCATGAAATTTTGAATATGAAAATAAAATTTGGAATTTTAGCATTGTTGACGTTGATGGCATTGTCGAGCAACATCAACATTACAAAAGCAGAAAGCTCATTTTTGACCATAGACCAGTCGGCAGTATATCCAAATCCCGAGGTGCCAATGTCTGTAGTCATAGCTGGGGAGCAAGTGCTATTTGACAGGGTAGACATGTATGAGCGTCTTGACAGGGAGATGACTCAAATAATTTATGGACACAGCAATCTGCTCTTGACCATAAAAAGAGCTAACAGATATTTCCCGATTATTATACCGATATTGAAAAAAAACGGAATACCTGAGGATTTTGCTTATTTGGCTGCAGTTGAAAGTTATCTCAATGTTAATGCTCGTTCTCCGGCCGGAGCAGCGGGGATGTGGCAGTTGATGAAGGGAACGGCTCGCGACTACGGTCTTGAAGTGAATGACGAGGTTGATGAGCGTTACGACCCGGTCAAATCCACTGAAGCTGCTTGCAAGTACCTCAAAGCTGCATATAAGAAATATAAACATTGGCCTACGGTTGCAGCATCTTATAATGCAGGCATGGGACGCATTTCAAAAGAACTCAACCGGCAATTTGCCGAAGATTCTTTTGATTTGTTCTTGAACGAGGAGACATCAAGATATGTATTCCGGTTCATAGCAATGAAACTTATAATTGAACAACCTCAGTTGTATGGTTTTCACATATCCAAACGACAATTGTATCAACCAGTTAAATATACGGAAAAAACAGTTGGCGGAATTGTGGCCGATTGGAGGGAGTGGGCTAAAAATCAAGGCATAACTTATGCTCAATTAAGGGATATGAATCCATGGATAAGGAGTTCGGGCATGAAGAAGAGCAAACGGAAACACATAGTACGCATACCTCTTGAAGAAAGCTTGTATAGAAGCAAGATGACATCAATCAGTGTATATAATAAAAATTGGGTAGTGGATTAGACAATGCAATTGAACGGAAAAGATATAGATTGTATATCGGTATTTGGAGCTCGAGTTCATAATTTGAAAAATATTGATGTCGAGATTCCACATAACAAGTTGACTGTAATAACAGGATTGAGCGGAAGTGGAAAGTCTTCGTTGGCATTTGATACCATATTTGCAGAAGGACAACGAAGATACATAGAAACATTTTCGGCTTATGCAAGGAATGTGCTTGGAATGCTCGAACGTCCTGATGTTGACAAAATAACCGGTCTAAGTCCAGTCATATCCATTGAACAGAAAACCGTAAATAAAAATCCTCGAAGTACGATTGGAACGACAACCGAGATATATGATTTTTTAAGATTGTTGTATGCTCGTGCAGCCGACGCTTATTCTTATGTATCGGGAGAAAAGATGGTGAAATTCACTGTGGACAAAATCATAAACATGATTTTGAAAAAATACATAGGACATCGGATTTTCATTTTGGCTCCATTGGTAAACAACAGAAAAGGTCATTATAAAGAATTGTTTGAACAATTACGTAAAAAAGGTTATTTGTCGGTTCGTATTGATGGCACACTCAATGAGATAAAATATGGAATGAAGGTGGATCGATATAAGAATCACAGCATTGAACTTGTCGTCGACAAGATGAAAGTAGATGATAAATATCGAGACCGTCTAAAAGATTCGATTGAGACAGCTTTCAAACAAGGCAATGGCCAACTTATGGTGTATGATGCCGATGACAATGGTCGTATAGGCTATTATAGCCGTAATCTCATGGATCCTGTCACGGGTTTGTCTTATGCTGAACCTGCTCCACATAATTTTTCATTCAATTCTCCACAAGGTGCATGTAAACGTTGCAAAGGGTTGGGGTATATCAATATCATAGATAAGGAAAAGATTATGCCCAATACTGCGATTTCGATATATGACGGAGGAATAATTCCTTTGGGCAAGTATAAGAATTCGTTGATTTTTTGGCAAATATCTGCAATATGTCAAAAGTATGGGGTAACAATCAAAACACCTATAAGCGAATTACCAGAAGAAGCCATCGATGATATCATGAATGGAACTGATGAGCATCTTGATATTAAGAATGACACGATGAGCATGTCTAATTATTTTATGAGATATGATGGTCTTATAAAATATATTGAAATGCAACAAGCAGAAGATGCATCAGTTCAAGCTCAGAAGTGGGCAGGTCAATTTTTTTCTCGGGTTGTGTGTCCCGAATGCAATGGTGCAAGATTGAAAAAGGAAGCCTTGCATTATTACATAGGAGGAAAAAACATAGCTGACTTGTCGGCTATGGACATATCGGAATTGCAACAGTGGATGAAGAATGTCCATAATGTAATGACAGAACAGCAATGGAATATTGCCAAAGAGATTGTGAAGGAAATAAATGGCCGATTGGATTTTCTCGTTAATGTCGGTCTTGATTATTTGTCGTTAAATAGGAATTCGGCTTCGTTGTCGGGAGGAGAAAGCCAACGTATAAGACTTGCCACGCAAATAGGTTCGCAACTTGTCAATGTTCTTTATATACTTGATGAACCGAGCATTGGTTTGCATCAACGTGATAACATACGTTTGATAGAATCTTTAAAAAAATTACGAGATTCTGACAACTCTGTCATAGTTGTCGAGCATGACAAGGATATGATGCTTCAAGCCGACTATATCGTAGATATTGGCCCCAAAGCAGGGAGAAAAGGTGGTGAAGTGGTTTTTGCCGGCACGCCTCAAGAAATGTTGCAAAGTGGAACTATTACAGCAGAATACCTTAACGGTAAACGAAAGATAGATGTACCAACTTCTCGCCGTCAAGGGAATGGTAAGACAATCGAGCTGAGAGGATGCAAAGGGAATAACTTGAAAGACATAGATGTCACAATTCCTCTTGGAATGTTTGTTTGCATAACAGGAGTATCGGGTAGCGGAAAGTCTTCGTTGATCAATGGGACACTGCAACCGATATTGAGTCAACGATTCTATAAGTCTAATCAACAACCGTTACCTTATGATGAAATTATAGGCATTGACAACATAGACAAGGTGGTGACGGTTGATCAATCTCCATTAGGACGTTCTCCGCGGTCTAATCCGGCAACATACACAGGTGTGTTTTCTGATATAAGAAATGTTTTTGTCGATTTGCCTGAAGCTAAAATTCGGGGATATAAACCAGGGCGATTCTCGTTCAATGTTAATGGGGGGCGTTGTGAGGAGTGTAAGGGTAACGGATATAAGACAATTGAAATGAATTTCCTCCCGGATGTATTAGTCCCGTGTGAGGCCTGTGGCGGAAAGCGTTATAACAGGGAAACCCTTGAAGTTCGTTTCAAAGGCAAGTCGATTGCCGATGTCCTTGACATGACGATAAATCAAGCTGTAGAATTTTTTGATTCAATTCCTGCAATTCTCAACAAGATAAAAGTTCTGCAAGACGTAGGGATGGGATATATAAAACTTGGGCAGCCGTCAAGTACCTTATCGGGGGGCGAAAGCCAACGAGTCAAACTTGCAACTGAATTAGCAAAGAAAGAGACTGGTAAAACATTGTATATTTTGGATGAACCTACTACAGGTTTGCATTTTGAAGACATAAAGGTTTTATTGAATGTATTGAACAAATTGGTGGATAAAGGGAATTCTGTCATTGTCATTGAACATAATATGGATGTAATCAAGAATGCTGACTATATTATTGATTTGGGGCCTGAAGGGGGATGCGCAGGAGGAAAGGTAATTGCAACAGGAACTCCTGAAACAATTATTAAATGCAAAGATTCATTGACTGCTCAATTTCTGAAATTAGAATTAAAATAATTTGATATAAAAAAATAATAGATGCGATTTGCCAAAGAGGTGAATCGCATTTTTTTTACGTCAAGCGTGCGGTAAGATTACCATATGCATTTGTTTATTGTGATTTGCAATTATAAATATGCAAATTGTAGCAATAGATATTATTTGCAATAGTAAATCACAACATCCAAGACAAAGGTGCTGTTTAAAATTTTCAATTAATAGGGCAGGGCAGGCTAATGCGGTATTAAAATTGTCGTTAACATATTTTATTGCTGTATATAATTAATGGAATGTCAAATAATTACAAAGGATACATAAAGTATAACTGTAAATTTTATTTTACGTTCTGCATTTTTTAAACCTATGCTTTAGATTTTGTATGCATATTGCTGGTTAATAAGATAAAATACTAAGTATTAATTAATGATAATGGAAATACTCATCTTTTATCTTATTTTATGCCGCAGTGACGGATTTACAATGCAAAATGGCGATTTGCTTATGTTAATTTGCATAATTCAACCATGTTATGTACATTTGTATATGATTAATTGCAAATGTAAATTAATATGGATATAGCGACTCGGTTGAAAATCTTCATGAACGATCGAAATATAACAAACTCTCAGTTTGCTGATGCGTGCAATATATCGCGTCCAACTTTATCTCAACTCCTCACGGGAAGAAATAAAAAAGTAAACAATGAGATTATATCTAAAATCCATCGTGCATACCCATCGTTGTCCATAATGTGGTTGATGTTTGGAGAACCGCCTATGATGTTGAATGGTGAAAATTCTAATGTTTCTTATGGACATTATGAATCAAGCATAGCCTCTCATGAAGGAGATGAATCTGATTATGTGCAAAGAGAGGAAAAATCCATCAAAAGCGATAATAAGATAGTATTCGGGTCGGATTTAATGTCAGAAAGTGAAGACAAAACCGACGATGATTTGGAATATGCTCTTAGGAATATCATGAAGAACAATTACGAAAGCATGTCGATTCGACGCAATGACACAGAATCTAAAAACGGAAAACATATTGTCAGTGTTATGGTGTTATATTCTGATAATAGCTTTGAGTCATTTATTCCGAATAAATAAATTATTTATTACATGAGGAAGCTATTGTTGTGATTAATTGGATTAATAACATAAATTGGTTAGCTTTGTAGAGTGCAATCGCTTATTATATTGAAAACAATGAATAAAAAGTTTGTCAAAGATTTTATAGTAGTTGAAAACGAAAGGTTGAATTCTTTCAATAGCTTGTTAAAATTAAGGCCTGCGGATGGAGTTATGCCGAGTGTGTCTCCGGGGCAATTTGTGCAAGTTTATGTTGAAGGTAGTAAAAATACATTTTTGCGCCGTCCTATTTCGATAAATAATGTTGAAAATGGCCAATTATGGCTGCTTGTGAAAGAAGTCGGAGATGGAACGCATGCAATTGTCAATACGCCCGTAAAAGGCATCTTGAATATAATATTACCGTTGGGGAAAGGATTCAGTCTGAATCCAGGCAAAATATTATTAATTGGTGGCGGTGTTGGAATTGCTCCTCTTCTGATGCTGGGAAAATGCTTGAAAGAATATAATTCTGAAGTTACATTTTTACTTGGAGCTAGGACTAAAGAAGAGTTGATAGAACTTGAGGAATTTGCAAAATACGGTCATGTGTGTTTGTCGACTGAGGATGGTTCATTGGGTGAAGAAGGGTTTGTTACGCAACATAGCGTTCTGAAAGATGATTTTGACATGATACAATGTTGCGGTCCATTGCCAATGATGAAAGCTGTTGCAAAGATTGCAATGGCACGAGGTCTCAACTGTGAAGTGTCGCTTGAAAATATGATGGCTTGCGGACTTGGCGCATGTCTATGTTGCGTAGAAGATACAAAGGCTGGAAATGTATGTGTATGTCAAGACGGACCGGTGTTTAATATAAATGATTTAAAATGGCAAATTTAAGTGTAAAAATAGGCAGTCTGGAATTGAAAAACCCGGTAATGACTGCGTCCGGGACTTTTGGATATGGTGAAGAATTTGCTGATTTTATAGATTTGGCAAAGTTAGGTGGTATTATTGTTAAAGGTACTACATTGCATCACAGGGAAGGTAATCCATATCCTCGTATGGTCGAAACTCCATCAGGTATGTTGAACGCCGTAGGCTTGCAAAATAAAGGTGTTGATTATTTTATCGATAATATATACCCCCGTATAAAAAATATTGATACTCAGATTGTCGTGAACGTTTCTGGCAGTACTGAACTTGATTATGTGAAAGTTTGCGAGAAGTTGCAACCTCTTGATAAGATAAATGCCATAGAAATAAACATTTCATGTCCAAATGTAAAACAAGGAGGCATGGCATTTGGCACAACGTGTGCCGGTGCTTACAATGTTGTAAGTAAAGTGAGAGAAGCTTACGGGAAGACTATGATTGTTAAACTATCGCCTAACGTGACCGATATAACTGAGATTGCAAAAGCGGTAGAAGATGCCGGAGCCGATGCTGTTTCTTTGACAAATACGTTTTTAGGCATGGCTATAAATGTTAATACTCGTCGACCATATCTTTCTACTATAACAGGTGGATTATCAGGAGCATGTATAAGGCCAATTGCCGTAAGAATGGTGTGGCAAGTTGCTAATACTGTTAATATTCCTGTAGTCGGATTGGGTGGAATAATGAATGGGCGTGATGCGATAGAATTTATTTTGGCCGGAGCTACAGCCGTTCAAGTTGGAACTGCTAATTTTATCGATCCAACCGTAACTGTAAAAATTGTAGACTATGTAAAAGAATATCTTGACAAGAATAACATCAAAGATGTAAATGAGATTATTGGTGGAATGATTGTGTAAGATGTTTTAAAATATAATATTTTTAGAAGGACGTTCATTGTTTTGTTCGTCCTTTTTTAGTTTTGATATTGTATAGATTCAACAGGATATATTTCCTTAAAAATACAATGATTTTAATTTGCTCCATAATTCATATTATGTTAAATAAAGTTTTATAACCATATGATTTTGAGATTATATTTGTTTATATATAATTAAAATTTAAATTCGTTCCGAAGCCATCGAATAATGCGAGGTAAATATTTATAACCAAGATATAACAACAGTAATAGAACAAATAATTTAAAAAACAGGATAAAAGCAATTAAAAGAAATACAATAATACCTTCATTCATAATTATATAAAAAATTTAGAACAAAAATAATATTAATTGTTTAATCAACAAGTGCAAAGTTATAGCAGATGTTATATTGGTAGAAAAAATCTCAGCCCTAATTGAACTGAGATTTTTTATGATAATCAATGGGATTAATCTAATTTTAGGACTGCAAGGAATGCTTTTTGAGGGACTTCCACCGAACCTATTTGTTTCATTCTCTTTTTTCCGGCTTTCTGCTTTTCAAGCAATTTGCGTTTTCGGCTCACGTCACCACCATAACATTTTGCTGTTACATCTTTTCTAACGGCTTTGATAGTTTCACGAGCAATTATTTTTGCCCCAATTGCAGCTTGTATTGCAATTTCAAATTGTTGCCGAGGAATCAGTTCTTTCAACTTTTCACACATGCGTCGGCCGAAAGTTGCAGCATTGTCAAAGTGGGTCAATGTACTTAAAGCATCCACGGGTTCGCCATTTAACAGGATGTCCAATTTTACGAGTTTTGAATTCCTGAAATCGTGGATATGATAATCAAAAGATGCATATCCTTTAGAAATGCTCTTTAATTTATCATAGAAGTCAATGACTATTTCGCCAAGAGGCAAGTCAAATGTCAGCTCTATCCTATTACCTGATATGTAATCTTGTTTAACAAGCTCACCCCGCTTGCCTAAGCATAGAGTCATAATCGGGCCTATATAGTCGGTTACGGTAATTATGGAAGCTCTAATGTAAGGTTCCTCTATGTGGTCAATTACTGTAGGATCTGGCATTCCGGCCGGATTATGTACTTCAGTCATTGTACCTTTTTTATCATATACTTTATATGATACGTTTGGCACAGTGGTGATAACCTCCATGTTGTATTCGCGACTTAAGCGTTCTTGCACAATCTCCATGTGTAACAATCCCAAAAATCCACAACGAAATCCAAATCCTAATGCTATTGAAGATTCTGGCTGGAATGTCAGTGACGCATCATTAAGTTGGAGCTTTTCCAATGAAGATCTTAAATTTTCAAAATCTTCATTTACAATTGGATATACACCGGCAAATACCATTGGTTTGACCTCTTGGAATCCTTCTATCGCTTTAGAGCATGGGGTGTCTACATGAGTAATTGTATCCCCTACTCTAACTTCTTTGGAGGTTTTGATTCCAGATATTATATATCCGACATTTCCGGCAGAAAGTTGTTCTCTTGGCGACATGGTCAGCTTGAGAACGCCTATTTCATCGGCATGATATTCTTTATCGGTACTTACAAATTTCACGAAATCATCTTTTTTCAAAGTACCGTTAATGATTTTAAAATATGCTATAATGCCACGAAATGGATTGAATACGGAATCGAAAATCAATGCTTGCAAAGGAGCGTCAGGATCTCCCTTTGGTGCCGGAACTCTTTTGACTATTGCTTCAAGTATATCATCAACACCAATACCGGTTTTTCCGCTGGCTCTGATTATCTCTTCGCGCTTACACCCTAACAAATCTACAATTTGGTCTTCCACTTCTTCGGGTTTTGCGCTATCAAGGTCAACTTTGTTAATTACAGGGATAATCTCAAGATTATTGTCGATGGCCATGTACAGGTTGGATATCGTTTGCGCTTGAATGCCTTGAGAAGCATCTACAATCAATAAAGCACCTTCGCATGCAGCTATTGAACGTGAAACTTCATACGAGAAATCGACATGCCCCGGAGTGTCTATTAAGTTTAAGACATATTCTTTCCCCTCATGGAAATATTGCATTTGAATTGCATGGCTCTTAATGGTGATGCCACGTTCACGCTCCAAATCCATGTCATCCAATACTTGGTCTTGAAGATCTTTTCCACAAACGGTTTTTGTCTGTTCAAGCAATCTGTCGGCCAATGTGCTCTTACCGTGGTCAATATGTGCAATAATACAGAAATTCCTAATATTGTTCATGTGTCTATAATGCCAATTCGAAGTACAAAGATAGTGAGAAAAAGTGAAATAGGCATAACTCGTAATATTGATGCTTTAAATTATGGCATTCTATACCTTTAGTATAAGTCCGTCATAAGCTAATTGGACATTGGCGGGCAATATTTTTGATATTTGTTCATGTAATCCCATATCATGACTCATGTGAATAAGATAAGCCTTTCCCGGTTGTATTTTTGAGATGGCATTTAATGTCTCGGACAATGACATATGCGACATATGTTCAGTTATTCTCAATGAATTTATTACAAGCAACGGAATGCCTTTTAATCGGGATATTACATTGTCGTCGATGTATTTGGCATCGGTTATATAAGCTATTTTATCTATTATGAATCCTGAAATCAAGAGTTTGTAATGCCATATTGGCAAAGGAATGATTTTAACTCCATCCACATAAAAGTCAGATTCGTTTATTGCATTCATTTCGAATGTTGGCACACCGGGATATGTGTGTTCTACAAAGCAATATGGTAATCGGGTGCGAATGTCGTTCAACACATCTTTTCGAGCATATACAGGAAATGGCTTGAGTGCACAAAAAGGCCGCAAATCGTCTATTCCTCCGACATGATCATAATGACTGTGGGTTACAAGAAGAGCATCGGGATTTCCATAATGGGCTCTTAATATTTGCGTCCTAAAATCAGGGCCACAATCAATCAGAATATTATGTCCATTGTCTAAATGGATTATTGCCGAGCTCCTTAAGCGTTTGTCTTTAGGATTACATGATTTACACACTTTACAGTTGCACCCTATTTGAGGCACTCCTGTGGATGTTCCTGTTCCCAAAAATTCTATTTCCATTATTCAATTTGTTTAAGCAAAATATTTAATGGGTCAGAGAATTATATTGGCTTCCGGTGACAATAATATTCCGTATTTCTCTTTAACGGTGTCAATGATATATTTACACAATGCCATGACATCATTTGAGGAGGCATGTCCATTGTTGGCAATGACCAGGCATTGTTTTTCATATACATACGCTCCACCAATTTTGAATCCTTTAAGCCCGGCGTTTTCTATAAGCCAGCCTGCCGGAATTTTCACTAAAGCATCCGTGACTTGATAAAAAGGCATTGAAGGATATTGCCGGTACAATATATCAAACAAGTCCCTGCTTACTATTGGATTCTTAAAGAAACTTCCGACACTGCCAATTTCCATTGGATTTGGCAGTTTTGAATCTCGGGTTTTAATTATTATATTCCTGATGGCCGACATTGACATCTCGTCGTCGCTTGACAATGATTCTTTGTAGTGTTTTAGCGGCCCGTATGTAAGTGTGAATTTCGGTTGTTTGGATAATTTATATTCAACCGAAGTTACAATATATTTGTCTTTATATTCATTCTTGAATATACTGTCTCGATATCCATATTGGCATTGAGCATTGGTAAAAGTCGTTTCGTTTCCAGTTTTTTTATCCAAGCAATGTACTTGTAATATTATTTCGCACACTTCGACTCCATAGCTCCCTATGTTTTGAACTGCGCTGGCTCCTACTTCTCCCGGGATAGATGACAGATTCTCGGTGCCGTAAAAATTTTTGCTTATACAGAATTTCACGAAATCATCCCACACGATTCCGGCTCCGGCTTCAATGATTACATAATCGGGGGTTTCTTTCAGTATATTAAGGAATTTGATTTTAGAATGCAATATTATGCCGTCATAATCGCCTGCGAACACCAAATTGCTGCCTCCGCCTATTTGCAAGGACTTGTTTTGAACATATAATTCCGAATTGATTATCTCTTTCAATTCAAAAACAGATTCATATTCAATAAAATATTTGCATTTGACAGGCAGATGCATTGTCGTGATGTCTGTTAATGGATAGTTTTCAATGCAGTTCATTAGTTTTACTTTCTAAATTTGCTTAGTAATCCTTCTTCATCAAAAATCAGATAAGTTCCTGTGGTGTAATACCAATATTCTCGCACACCCGAATATGTCGGCATTCGTTCTATTTGGTCGGGCGCCCCTATTGAAAGACGGCATTCTACTTTTGTCATGTATCGTGCAATTTGACCATTGATTATCAATTGCCATGTTTCGTCGGATATTAGCGGATATTGGTCTTTAGGGTTTGTATAAGAAAACAAATCGTTGAATCCCCTGTGCAAGTAGTCGTCTCGATATGACATGAACAAATAAGCAGTTTTAAAGTTGTCATTGAATTCTACTAAATAAGGATATACTTTGTTCCCTGGGAACACATTAGTAATTTTTACTTTTATATATTTTCTGCCTTCAGTCATTTCTCCGTTGCGATTGTACCAAATGGGAGTTTTTACATATAACTCTATTCCGTTTAGTTTTTCCTTGAATCTTTCCACTTCATCCATGTCAACAAGAAAAGGCACCTCTAATCTATAATTTCTGGAAGATTCGATGTCATACATCGTCTTGTTGGTTGGATAGGTGAATGTGTTTCCGTCACATTGAAAATTTATGTTTATAACCGCTCGATTGTCGACGGCTGTACTTAAATAATAATTGTCGTATGTCAATATTTTCCCTGACAGTTGAAGTGTGTCGGTTAAATATTGAGGCGATGGTGAGAAAATGTATTTTATATTGTTGTCGGTAACATAAAAACATTTTCCTTTCTCCCATTTTGGGAAAGTATCGGTTTTGATTTCGATAACTTGATTTTCATTATCTTCTCCTCTTGGAATGACTCTGTCGACATCATCTTGAGTTATTTCTTTCGTACTTTCTACGCCTGTGAAACAACTTTGAAAAGCAAGAGTAATTAATAAAATTATTATGTGTGATAACTTTTTCCCCATTATGTTTATTTCATAACACAAAGATAATGAAAGTTGGGTGCATTATAAAAAATGAATCAGTTCATTTTTTGATTGCTGAAATGCAATTTGATGTGATGTAAAAAGAAATGGTGGAAAATCATCATGAATTTCCACCATTCTCAAATATTTCAAAATATTTAATCGCATAATTTATGTATCACCAATCCCGACCTTAATTTTGGTTCAAACCATGTTGTCTTTGGAGGTAAGATGTTGCCGGTATCTGCAATTTTGATTAATTGTTGCATAGTTACCGGATACAATGCGATTGCTATGCTCATTTCTCCACTGTCAACTCTCTTTTCAAGTTCAGACAATCCTCTTATACCACCAACAAAATCTATACGCTTGTCGCTACGCAAGTCTCCTATGCCTAAAATGTCTTTTAATATATATTTGGACGAAATTGTGACATCGAGGCCTTCGATAGGATCATTGTCATCATAAGTGTCTTTTTTTGCCGTAATCGAATACCATTTGTTGTCTAGATATATGGAGAAATTGTGGATTCTTTGAGGCTTGTATGGCTCTTGTCCTTTAGCTTCAATGTCGAAATGTTCTGACAGTCGTTCAATGAAACTTTCAGGAGTTAATCCGTTCAAGTCTTTTACGACTCGGTTATAGTCAATGATTTTGAGATGTGATTCCGGGAAACATACGGCAAGGAAGTAATTGTATTCTTCGGTTCCGGTGTGTTTCGGGTTATTTTGAGCCATTTCATGACCGACAAGTGCAGCCGCTGCCGTCCTGTGATGTCCATCGGCAATGTATAGGTTTGGAATTGACTCAAATGTTTTTGTTATTAATTTAATTGTTTCGGCATCGTCGATTACCCAAAATGTATGGCCAAATCCGTCATTTGACACAAAGTCGTATTCAGGAGCTTTAGCTGTTTCTTTAGAAACTATGTCATCAAGTATGCGGTTATCGGGGTATGCAAGAAAAACCGGCTCGATATTGGCATTTGTTGCACGAACATGTTTCATTCTATCCTCTTCTTTGTCACGTCGAGTCAATTCATGCTTCTTGATATGCCCTTGCATGTAATCATCCACATTTGTGGCGACGACAAGTCCATATTGCTTATGGTCGCCCATGGTTTGGGCATATATGTAATATCTATCCTCTTTGTCTTGAATAAGCCAACCATTGTCTTGAAACAACTTGAAGTTGCTGGCTGCACGCTCGTACACACATTCGTCATGCTCGTCGATATCAGGTGCGAAATCTATTTCTGGACGAGTTGTGCGATATAATGACATTTCGTTCCCTGCTGCTTCAGCTCTGGCTTCGGCCGAGTTTAGCACATCATAAGGCCTTGCTACAACTTTCGTAACAAGATCTTTTGGAGGTCGTAATCCCTTGAACGGTTTTATTTTAGCCATAGCATGAAAGAATTTATCTGTTTTTTCTCAAATCAATTGTCTGAGTTCTGTCAGGACCTAATGAAATTATAGTAATTGGCACATTAAGTTCTGCTTCAAGGAAGTTGATATAATTCTTAAATGCTTCAGGGAATTCTTCTGCATTTTTAATATCAGCCATGTTTGTTTTCCATCCTGGGAATTCTTTATAAACAGGTTCTATGCCGCTTTCAATGTCATAAGGGAAATCGGTTGTTTTCTGTCCGTTTACTCGATATGCGGTGCATGCTTTTATTGTGTCAAAATCGTCAAGCACATCACTCTTCATCATGATGAGTTGGGTTACTCCATTTAGCATGATTGTGTAACGCAAAGCAACAAGGTCAATCCATCCGCAACGACGTTCACGACCTGTTACTGCACCATATTCATGACCGATTTGTCGAATTTTAGCTCCCGTTTCATCATTCAACTCGGTTGGGAAGGGTCCGCTGCCTACGCGCGTGCAATAAGCTTTGAATATTCCATATACCTCTCCTATTCTGCTTGGTGCGATCCCCAGCCCTGAACAAGCTCCGGCACATACTGTATTGGACGATGTCACAAAAGGATATGTTCCAAAGTCGACATCGAGCATGCTTCCTTGAGCACCTTCACACAAAATGCGTTTATTCTCGGCAAGCAATTTATTTACATAAACTTCACTGTCGATAAGATCGTATTGTTTTAAATACTCTATTGCATTCAACCATTTTGCTTCCGCATCGGTGATGTCGACATCTTCTCCCAACAATGCCTTTAATAGATTTAAATGTCTTTTCTTGGCAACGTCATATCGATTGTTGAAATCATGTGAAATATCACCGATTCTTAGTCCGTTGCGCCCCACCTTGTCGGTGTAAGTTGGACCTATGCCTTTCCCTGTTGTTCCAATTTTTGAATCACCTTTCAACTTCTCATAAGCAGCATCCAGCAATCTATGTGTAGGCATAATCATGTGAGCCTTTTTTGAAATTTTAAGCACATGTTTAATATCTACGCCACTCTTTTCGAGTGATTGGGCTTCTTCCATGAAAAGAACCGGGTCAAGTACTACCCCGTTGCCTATTATATTGATTTGTCCGTGTTGGAATATTCCTGACGGAATCGATCTCAACACATATTTTTTACCTTCAAATTCAAGTGTATGACCAGCATTCGGGCCACCCTGGAATCTTGCCACAACATCATAATGAGGGGTCAAGACGTCTACTACTTTGCCTTTGCCTTCATCACCCCATTGTAGACCTAATAAAACGTCGACTTTCATATCAGTTTAGTTTATCGTTATTTTTTTGCAGCTTCTTTTGCACTGCGTTTCATTTTTCTTGCGCATGAGTTACATATGCCATATATATATAACATGTAATAGGATGTGGTAAAAGATGGGTATTTCCTCGTATTAAGATATTTGAGCAATTCGGCATCCTTTATTTCTTTTATTTTGCCACATTCGGTGCATATTAAATGGTGATGATTGAACGGGTCGGTTACTTTTTCATATTGAGACTCGTTACTACCAAATTGGTGCCTCCTGATTATGCCGCAATCGGTCAACAATTCCAAAGTGTTGTAAATTGTTGCCTTACTCACATGGTATGCATCTTCTTCCATGCTCTGATACAATATCTCTACGTTGAAATGACTGTTGAAAGACATTACTTTGTTGAATATAGCATATCTTTCGGGAGTCTTGCGAAGTTTCTTGTTCTCCATATAAATGGTGAACTTGTTTCTTGCATTTAATTTCAACTTATCTTCTACCATGACATCGCTTGACTACTACGCAAAGATACAAAAAGTTGTGTGCAATGTAAAAAATGAGCTTGCTTATTTTTCACATTGGCAGAACGCATTGTTGGCTTGGTAATTTGTGCAGGTATCCTATGTTTAATAAAACAAAAAAAGATGAGTCGCTATCGGACCCATCTTTTTATCTAAATGTTGTTATTATCAAAACATTTTTTCAGGATATTCTCCTTTAGCATGCAATTCAGCAAATTTTGCAACAACTTCAGGACGATCGGCTGCATAAGTTACGCCAAACCACTTAGAAGTTGTATCAAGCACCTTTACTGTTGCTTTTTTTGTGGTAACCAATTCATTGATAAGCAATGGTACATAGAATTCAGCTTTCAAATTATCCTTGTTTGCATCCAAGAAACGTTTGAAATAATCTTCAGAATATTTGAAGTAATCTGGAGTGAATCCCCACATGTTCATTGAAACCGGAGTTTCGGGAGTTAATGTTTGTTCAACACCATTTTCATCGGTAAAACAGATTTTGTCTCCCTTATAGCCTATTGCAGTTCTTTCTACAACCGATGTCAACAATCCATTTTCCATTTCGCAAATTCCGCGAGCAACGGTGCCGCTCTTTGACATAGTATTTCCGATACGGAATCCAACCATACAGTAGCTGTTTTCACCAGAAGCATTTGACAAGAAGTCGGCCAATACTTTAAAGCTGTCTCTGCCATAGAAATCATCAGCGTTTATGATGGCAAATGGCTCGTTGATTACGTTCTTTCCCATTAAAAGAGCGTGGTTGGTTCCCCATGGTTTTGTACGGCCTTCGGGACAAGTGTATCCTTCTGGTAGATCGTTTAAAGATTGGAATACGACTTCAACCGGAATATGGTTCTCATATTTTGAAAGAATTTTGGTTCTGAAGTCTTCTTCAAAATCATGTCTGATAACAAAAACGACTTTTCCAAATCCGCTGCGAATAGCATCATAAATAGAATAGTCCATAATTGTTTCTCCGTGAGGTCCGAGACCGTCAAGTTGTTTAAGACCGCCATATCGGCTACCCATACCTGCAGCCAATACAAATAATGTAGGTTTCATTTGATTAATGGTTTGAAAATTTAAATATAATAGTTCTCTTGTAAATATCTCCAGCTTTTAATAATTGTGATGGGAATTGTGGCTTGTTTGGAGCATCGGGCATTCCTTGGCATTCCAAAGCCACGCCATCATAGTCATGATATTGAAGACCGCTTTTGCTTACCGGACAACCTTCGAGCCAATTGCCTGTATATACTTGTATTGCAGGTTGATTAGTTGCAACAGTCAACACTCGTCCAGACTTTTCATCGCTTAGAACAGCAACATCTTTAATATTGCCATCCCAATTGTCGATTACCCAGCAATTGTCATAACCTTTTCCGTATTTCAAAGCAGGAAAATCATTTTTTATTTCATCTCCAAGACGTTTTTCCGAAATGAAATTCATGGGAGTACCTTCAACTTCGTCAAATGCTCCTGTCGGAATCAACGTGTCGTCG
This sequence comes from uncultured Muribaculaceae bacterium, assembly GCA_944321705.1. Lineage (GTDB taxonomy): Bacteria > Bacteroidota > Bacteroidia > Bacteroidales > Muribaculaceae > Avimuribaculum. The sequence continues at coordinate 81,927 of CALUMG010000009.1, forward strand.
GTAGGCAAATATTTATGAGCTTCAAGCTTTAATTTATGCTCCAGTACGCTGCCACTACCCTCTCCGCTTAAATTGAAATATGCATGGTTTGTGAGATTGATTACCGTGTCGGCATCGCTTGTTGCTTGCAATTCAAGAGTCAGCTCATTGGCGTCGGTCCAAGTATATTTTGCCGATACAATAAGATTTCCCGGATATCCTTCGTCTCCATCTGGACTGAAATGTGTCAAAACGACAGAATTTCCATCTATTTTGCTATTCCAAATTTGGTTTTGATATCCTTCTGGCCCCCCATGTAGTGCATTTGGTCCGTTATTTATCGCAAGGTTATATTCTTTGCCGTTAACAGTGAATTTACCCTTGGCAATTCGATTGGCATATCGTCCCGGTACTTTCCCGGCACAAGGACCATCGTAAATGTAATCGGCAGGATTGACATAGCCCAGCACGACATCAGCCAAATTCCCGTTCTTGTCAGGTACGCAAATTGAAACAATACCTGCGCCGAGAGTTGATATCTCGACGCTGGCACCGTTCACATTTATTAATTTATAAATTGTTATTTCACCTTTCGGTGAATTTACTACACGATTTTCAATTTTCATGATTGATTTGTTTATTCAACTCGATGAGCTCCATCAGAGATTATGACATCATAAACTTTAGGTTCATGTCCATATTTCTCTGCGAATTTCTTCTTTGCTGTGGCGATGAATGTATCATGAATTTCATCTTTCACTAGGTTGATAGTACATCCGCCAAAGCCACCGCCCATTATGCGAGAACCGGTAACACCACATTCCTTGGCAATGTCATTCAAGTAGTCAAGTTCCTCACAGCTGACTTCATATAGTTTTGAAAGTCCTTCATGAGTTTCATACATCTTCTTGCCTACAGTTTCATAATCTCCATTCTTCAAGGCTTCGCAAACGTCCAATACACGTTGTTTTTCTTCAATGACATATTCGGCACGTTTGTAGTCTTCTTCAATAATTTCACTCTTGTGCGCAACCAAGTCTTTCATTTCTGCATCGCGCAAAGATGCAACTCCCAAAGTCTTGGCTACTCTTTCACACGATTGACGACGTTTGTTATATGGAGAATCAACTAATTCGTGTTTTACTGCCGAGTCCAATAGGACGAGTTTGTATCCTTTGTTTTCAAATGGGAAATATTCATATTCCAATGAACGGCAATCAAGGCGAATCAAGCAATTTTCTTTACCAAAAACGGATGCAAATTGGTCCATGATACCGCAATTGACACCGCAATAATTGTGCTCGGTTGATTGTCCTATGCGAGCCAATTCAAATTTGTCTATTGAATTGCCATTGAACATGTCGTTTACTGCATAAGCAAAGCAAGATTCCAATGCAGCCGATGACGACAATCCTGCACCTAATGGAATATTACCTGAGAACACAGCATCAAAACCTTTTACGATGCCGCCTCTCTTTATTACTTCCCTGCAAACACCAAAAATGTAACGAGCCCATTGTTGTTTTGGAGCATCTTCTTCATTAAGACCAAATTCGGTATATTCATCAATGTCCATTGAATATACTCTCACTTTGTCTAAGTCATTTACTCGAACTTCTGCCATGATACACTTGTCGATAGCACCTGGCATAACAAAACCGCCATTATAATCTGTATGCTCACCGATTAAATTTATTCTTCCTGCAGATGCATAAATAGCTTCTTTCTTACCAAAACGTTCAAGGAACTGTTTTTGAATTTCTTCTTTCATTACAATCGTATTTTATAAGATTTATGTTAATAATTTTTGTACGAATATACTAATAAAAACTTAAAGCAGCGCGTTTTTATAATTATTTTACCAATATTTCCATTTTATCGCTTTTAAGTCCACTGGCTGTAGCTTCGACTTTCAGTATGCCCGGGGTGTTGGCCGATTGAACTATAAGAGTCAAAGCTCCGCTGAAAAGAGGCATTTCCGGATTTTGGAACGGATATAAGCACGTTGGATCTCCATTGGCTGTAGCCCTGAATTTTCCGGCTCCGTTGACTTTGAATTTAACTAAACGGTTGTCAGTGGGAACAAAGTTTCCATCTTTGTCAGCAACTCTGACAGTTATATAAACTAAATCTTCGCCATCTGCAACCATTGCAGTCCTGTCGGCAGTCATTACGAGGTGATGTGGTTTACCTGCCGTAACCATTTTTTTTGTGGCGGTAATATTGCCATATTCATCATAAGCAACGACTTCCACTTCTCCAGGTTCGTATTTTGTTTCATTCCACATTAAGCGGTAACGGTGCATGTTGGTAGAATCATTTTTCTCTCTTATTCCACAACTTCTGCCATTTATGAACAATTCTGCTTTTGGGTAAGATGTGTACACGAATATAGGCGTGATTTCCCCTTCTCGTCCTTCCCAGTTCCAATGAGGTAAAATATGCAATGTTTCATCATTTTCATTCCACTGGCTTCTATATAAGTAATATCGGTCTTTGGGAATAGATGCCAAGTCTATGATTCCAAACATGCTGCTATGATTTGGCCATGCATCTGTGTCATATGGTGAAGGTTCTCCGAGATAATCAAAGCCTGTCCAAACGAACTGACCTATGCAATATTCCAAATCATCATCGGCGGCAAAATCATCGTCAGGTATATTTGACCATGCGCAGTATTCGGTGTCATAAGAAGATGATTGATGATCGTCATAAGTCATGGTATGACCTTTTTTCACCGGAAATTTATAGACACCACGAGAAGAAACTGTAGAGCTTGTTTCACTTCCAAGGATGATGTGTTGTGGCAATTTTTCATATGCCTCACGGTAGCGAGATGGTTTATAGTTGAATCCCGGCACGTCAAGTGACGCTGCAAATTCATTATTTACCACTGTGTTGTATTGGTCCATTCCGCAAGTCACAGGACGAGTAGGATCTTCTCTATGACAGATATCTTGTAAAAATTCCAGTACGTTTACTCCATTGGGTGCGTATTGACTAGGGACTTCATTTCCGATACTCCACATTACAACAGAAGCATTGTTCCTATAATGATGTATCATATTGATCATATCTTTTTCAGCCCACTCGTCAAACAAAGTTCCATAACCATTTTTGCATTTTGGATTAAAATTCCAATCATCAAATGGTTCCACCATCACCATGAAACCCATTTCGTCACAAAGTTCGACTAATTCAGGGGCAGGCATGTTATGTGATGTCCTGATGGCATCACAGCCCATGTCTTTCAACATTGTGAGTTGATGCCTGATGGCTGCTTTGTTGACAGCGGCTCCGAGCGGGCCTAAATCATGATGATTGCATACTCCTTGGAATTTGCGTAGTTTCCCATTGAGGAAAAAGCCTTTGTCGGGTCTTATCTCTATGCTTCTTATTCCAAAACGAGTGTTGTAATTATCAACTTCTTTCCCGTTATAAATTACAGTCGTTTCTGCAGTATATAAATAAGGAGATTCCGGTGACCATAATTGGGGGTTATCAACGACGAAAGATTGATTAAAAGCAACACCTTCGATCACTTTGTGTGCTTGTTCGGAAGATGCTACTATTGAATCATCTTTGTCTTTAATAATAGTTTTCAATGTCACAAATTCTCCTGCTTTGCATCCGGATACTTTGGTCTCAAGTGCGACTGTTGCATAATCTTCGCTGACATACGGAGTCCTTATATATGTACCCCAAACAGGGATGTGTACCTTGTCGGTTATTATAAGATGTACATTCCTATATAACCCGGCACCAGGATACCATCTTGATGATTCAGCTTTATTTTCAAGGCTTACTTCAAGTTCATTGGTTCCAACTTTGGCAACATCGTCTATATTGAAATAAAAAGAATTATATCCATAAGCCCAAAAACCAACTTCTTTCCCATTAACTTTTACATGCGCATGGCTCATTGCTCCGTCAAACAGCAATGTTATGCTTTTGTTGTCTATTGCATCAAGGTTGAATGTGGTACGGTAGGTTCCTTTCCCGACATAAGGCAGTCCGCCGGTCCTTCCTGTTTTTAAAGACTCTGTTTTCTCCAAATTTTGTTCGATGGCAATTACTTGAAGGTCTATGTTTTTATCGAAAGGTCCGTATATGGCCCAATCATGTGGCACGGTTACATTTTCCCATTGAGAATTGTTTGTTACTTCGCCTCGACAGAATTCCCATGAGTTTTTCAGTAAAAGTTCTTGTCGAGAGGCAAAAGCTCCTATCGAATACATTAACAACAATCCTAAAATAAATTTTTTGTTCATGATGCTTTGTTTAAGTTTATGTAAATTATCAGGTTTATTCAAGCCATACGCCAACAATACCTATTCTTAAGGTATTGTCTTTGGACATTTTGCAAGTTGATATTTCAACATTTTCAATATCATTCAAATTAAATTCCAGATTAACATCGGGTTTAAATTCTCTTTTAAGGAAAACCGGATAAGGAGCTGGAATTAACGCTGTCGTGCCTTGCGCCAACTCATTGATTGGAATTCGATAAATTCCTTTCCCATCAACGCTGATTGTTTTGCTGTATGTAAAACCATTTCGGTCTAATAAAGACACTTTTAAGTTTTCAATACCCGAAACATTGGACAAGGAAACACATAAAGTGTGCTTATTTCCCAAACTGTGTCGACCATTTACCAAGTCTCCGATGTATTTACGTAAATACAATGCACAAGAATCTTCTTTTGCAGTATATTCAATATCGATGTAATTCAAATCAAATGGTTCTTTTTTCGCATATTTGCAACGAGTTGCCGCATTATCCGGGATTGAGTAATACTCTATTGGGGAATCTGCATTGACTAAAATTATGGGAGAATCTTTTTCGACTATTTGTATGGAATAGTATTCATAATCGATGAAATCCCAATCCAAAGGAGATCCATCTATGCCTTGTGGGAATGTTTTTGCTTTTCCGTTGGAAAACGCCAATATATTGTATTCAAATTGATTCTCATATTTTTGTAATTCATCTTTTGAAATAGTTGCTTTATAGGTATCGTCGCCTATTTTCTGCATCTTATATGTTTTGTTGTTTTTAATCCAGAAAGATACCGTACTTGGATATATCAATACAGAATCAAGACTCGTTTCCGAGAATATTTTTGATGCTATTACCAAAGAATCTCCGTTTTCAATGATTTTTATTGGAGTATGTTCAATGGCAATGTCTTTAGATGAATATTTTTCCACATTTGGCAATGCATATTCGCTTAATGTAAAGTTACCAAATTTCACATTTGCATCCCATTTGGCGAAATCTCCATCTTGGCTAATTAAATAGGTTCCAGGATATACTGATAGCTCATTGTTTGTGGCAATACCTTTGCGCGTATTTCCGTTATTGATGCCAACATAATGAAATTTACCGTTAAACCCAGGTAGATACAATGTCATTGTTCGCTCTTTTGCCAATAATTCACATGCATGTTTTTTCAAGGCTGGTTTTTCAAACGGGTCGCTTAATACAATTACATCAGGCATAACTTCCAATCGCCAAGTATTGTCATCAAGTTTGTCTATGAAATAGGCCCCTGTTCCATCGTATTTTACGATTGGGGAGTTTCCGCAACCTGCAATAGACTGTAATTGTTCAAAGTTCTTTGGAGAGGTATTTGTATTATTGCTATAATAAAATTTTTGGCCATCATTTAGTTCGCTTAAATCACATCGGTAGCTGGTTCTTATATCATGAAACAGCGTGTCAGCAGGATATTTTGGGAATTTTTCGCCAGCTTTTATCTTTCTTGCTGCTTCACCGGCAATCATCATGCTTATGGCCTTTTTGGGCGTGTAAATCAAATTCAAGTAATGAGTTTGATATTCAGTGTTTGCACTTGCAAGACATGTTGGGTCGTAAGTAAATTGAGTCATCCATTGAAATCCTGCCGATTTAAAAGAGCGAACCATTGCAGGATACATGTAAGAATACAATATGTCGGCAGGATCAAATTCATATACGAATTTTGCTTTGTCCTTATATCCTTTCATGTCGGTGAAAGGAATGTTGTATTCATCTACATTTGGCAAAAAATTACCCTTTCTTTCGTGTCCTGCAACAAGTCCTATAGGATACCATTGGTAAGTGGTTCCTTGTACATCCGAAGCAAAGAATGTTTCACTGCAATACATATTGTGGCTGACATTATACAATAACATCTTGTCGAAGCCTCCTTTTCTGAAAGCTTTAATCATTCGTTTTATATAATTGGCCACTTGATTTTCGCTGCCACTGTGGCAAGGTTCATTATTTATTTCAATTGCAATTATATTTTCATCTTCACTATATGTTTTCCCCGTGTATTTGTTCCTATGAGAAACAAGCGATGTAGCATATCGTTCTTGGGCTTTGATTGATTCTTCTGAGTCGTGGACGTTGCATTTTTCATGTGAATAAGAGTATCCACCTGTGTTTATGTCTCTTTCCGGATAGCCGTTGCCAAAGTTTGTTTGAGCGGTCAATACTATTGCAATGCCACGTTCTTCAAGTTTGCATATCAAATAATCAAGTAAGTCAAGATGCTCATTTTCTACTAAGTTACCAAAAGAATCGGTAATTTCCACATCCCAAATATGAATGCGGAATGCATTGAATCCTAATCTTGACATGTGATATACGTCCATGTCGATTGAACGTTTGTGCTCGTCTTCAGGATAAGCGTTAAGCATTCTATAAGCGTGTGCGAACGGAACAGTGTAATTAGTTCCGAAGAAGGATAATTCTTCTCCACTGTCTTTGTCTCGCATTATGCCTGATTTGTCTATTTTTATATTATAACAGTATGCTGGGATAAAACACAACGCAGCAATAAAGCAGGTAAGAATTTTAGTAATCATTGGTAAAAATTTTTTGGCTCACAAATTTAACTTTAATTCCAGTCATTACCAAATACTATCATATATTATTGACAATAATGTTAATAGACAATGTCTGATATTTTCACTTTTTATTAAATTTGCATGCATTAGTTGGAATTTATATAATGGAATATAATTCGGGAACAATTGATACAAGCAACCCCGATTTTGCATGTGTCATTGATTTGGTCAACAATACAAACAGTTCTATTTTTCTTACCGGAAAAGCAGGAACTGGGAAAAGCACGCTGTTAAAGCATATATGTAAGACCACGCACAAAAAGCACATTGTGTTGGCTCCGACAGGCATTGCAGCTGTAAATGTCGGAGGTATGACCATGCATTCTTTTTTTAAAATGCCATTAAAGCCGTTATTGCCCGATGATGTCGATTTTTCTACTTCAAGAATCAATAAAACATTGAAGTATTCAAAAGATAAAATCAAAATCATAAAGGAGCTGGATTTAATTATAATTGACGAGATTTCAATGGTAAGGGCCGATATGATTGATTTCATGGACAAGGTATTACGGCATTATTCAGGTAATAATAGAGAACCATTTGGAGGGAAACAGTTGCTGCTTGTCGGAGATATATTTCAACTTGAACCCGTCATAACATCAGATTTCAGAGACATTTTAAAGCTATATTATGATAATTTCTTCTTTTTCAATGCCAATATTTTTTCAAAAGCACAAATTGTTCCAATTGAATTGCGAAAAACATACAGGCAAAAAGATGCAAATTTCATAAACCTGCTTGACCGAATAAGAATTAATGAAGTCTCGATGCATGATTTGCAGATAATAAACAGCAGGGTTTCAGCGTCAAAAGACTTTAATGAAAATTTTGTTATCACCCTTGCTTCACGAAAAGATACAGTAGACTATATCAATGAACAAAGGCTTCATGAACTTGAGTCGGATGAATATACATACACCGGCATAATTGATGGTACATTCCCTGTTTCCAACTTACCAACTTCACTTGAATTAACTTTGAAAAAAGGCGCTCAAGTTGTATTCATCAGAAATGACAAAGATGGTCGTTGGTATAATGGCTCGATTGCCAGAATCTCTGCCATAAAAGAAAGTATGATTACTGTTGAACTTGAGAATGGGTCGGAACATGTAATCGAACGTGAGCAATGGGAGAATATTCAATACGAATTTGACAATAAGGAAAAACGTATTAAAGAAACCATATTGGGAACTTTCATGCAATACCCTATTAGGTTGGCTTGGGCAATGACAATACACAAAAGCCAAGGATTAACTTTCAACAAAGTAATAATTGATATGGAAAAAGGGGCTTTTTCTTGTGGTCAAACTTATGTGGCATTGTCGCGATGCACGTCGCTTGAAGGTATTACACTACATCATCCCATACGCAATCGTGACATAATCGTTAATCCGGCCGTAAAAGACTTCAGCAAGCATTTCAATGATAGTTTGCTAATATCTGAAGCAAAAAAGAAATCACAAATAAGGGCATTGTTTGCGTCGGCAAACAAAAATTTTGATTCTTTCAATTTTCAAAATAGCATTAATGATTTTGCCGAGGCAGTAACCTTGTTGCAAGGCCTTACCGACCCTGTATTGATAAGATTTATCAGGTACAAATTCAAATTGTTTCATGAATTAAGGGATGAAATCACCGCATGCAGAAATGTAATAGCAAAACAAAATGACATTTTATATTCACTTGCCAATGAATATGTAATACTCGGCAAAGAATCATTGTCTTTGACCGACAATGATGGAAATGAAGATGTGATAGCTGTAAATTCGGCGATGGCCAATTTCAACAAGGCTTTGTCAATATGGCCTGAATGTGTTGATGCCATGGTCGAAAAAGCCAAATTGTTACTAAAACAAAATTTATCGGCCGATGCTGAAAAATTATTGTCAGATGCTATTAGAATTAACAAGAACAATTTAGACGCCAATTACGAATTGGGTCGTATTTGTTTTACTGCTAATAGGCTTGCTCCGGCGTTAAAGCACATGAATGTTGTGATAAAGCAAGACACGACTAATTGCAATGCACATAAAATTTTAGCCTTGATATATGAAAAAATCGGCTTGCGGGAACAAGCCGATTCTCATAATAAACTTGCAAAAAAATATGCATCAAAAAAACGTAAAAAAGGCAAGTAATTAAGAATTGTCAAATTCTTTCAAGGACAGTTTTAATGAGATTTTTCATTGCAATTTTATAATTGGGCGAGGAATTCCCTGCCATTCTATTTGCAATTATCATACAAACGGTCATTGCCCTATGTCCTAATAATTTGCATAATCCCTGTAAAGCTGCGCTTTCCATTTCATAATTGGTTATCTTAAGATTGCCATATCTGAATCGTTCTATTTTTTTATTTAATTCAGAATCGGCCAATTCAAGTCTCAATTTGCGACCTTGTGGCCCATAAAATCCATTAGCCGATATCGTACATCCTAAAATCATGTCATTGCGACCGATTTTTGAGACAAGAGATTGGTCGGCATCGACGATATATGGTTTGGCCCACAATTCATTCCATTCTACCTTTTTACAGAAATCTGCTTCAAAATCAAGGTCACAAACATTGTTACGTCCTGCATAGAAATTAAGAACTCCGTCAAATCCAATGCCTTTATTTGCAATAACATAGCTTCCTATTGGGATGTCAGGTTGCAGTCCGCCTGACGTGCCTATACGAATAATGTTTAATTGACGGAAACTGTCCTTTATTGTACGCGTAGAAAAATCAATGTTTGCAAGTGCATCAAGTTCATTCACTACAATGTCAATGTTATCTCCACCAATCCCATGTGACAGGCACATTATTGGTTTGTCTTTGTAAACACCGCCGATTGTATGAAATTCCCTATTAGTAACCTCATATTCTATCTTGTCAAAAAATGATGATATGATATTTACTCGCCCGGGGTCACCTACAACTATTATATTATCTTTCAATTGTTCGGGACATAAATGAAGATGAAATATGCTTCCATCGTCATTTATAATCATTTCCGATTCTTCAATTATGTTTTTTCCCATCTTTCTTATGCGTTTAGTTTGCTTAGAACTTGTATTGCTTACCTACAAATATAGTTTTTTACCGTAAATTATCCTATTTTGAAAGGTTCAATATTTGTTTAAGAAGATGTAACAACGTAAAAAAACACGTCTTTGTGATTCAATTATTTTTCAACTGTTATGCGCCAAACGCTTCCTTCAATAAGTGATGTGTAAACGTTTCCATTACAATCTACTTCCCAGCCGTTGAATTCCGAGTTGCCCAGTCGATAAGAGAAAAGGACATTATGCGTTTGTGCATCAATTGCCACCATTATGCCTCTGCGAGAGCCAACATATATTATTCCATCTTTTTCTAAAACGATACATGGAGCATGTTCATAACCTAATCCCGTATCCACCTTCCATAGAAGAGAAAAGTCATCACTTTCGGCACTCACTGCTACTATTTCACCATCCATTGTCTTGGCATATACCGTTTTCCCATCTTCTGATACACCTAAGCTCTCTCGATATTTAAAATCATTGTTTCTCCACAATTGTTTGCCTGTTGAAATATCCAAAGCTGTCATATATCTATCGGGAGCAACTATTATTACTTTGTCATTTGTCATTACAGGGACGCAATTGCCTGGACCAAGCATATTGGCATTCTTTCCATTATTCCATTTCCAATTCAAGTTACCAGTATTGGCATCAAGAAGCCGGAGATAAGTGTCCCATGCACCAAAAGCTATCAAATTGTTTTTCATTGTCGGTGATGCCTGACAATAATTGGAAATACTGTCGTTGCTCCAAATTAATTTCATGCTTAGAACGTCCCATGCTTGGAATGTCTTATACCCTCCTTGATATAAAGTATTGCCTATGACTATGCCATCTGCAACATATGGCCCGGCTGCTTCATATTGGAATAGCAATTTGCCTGATTTTTTTTCAAACCACAGCAATCGTTTGTCGGCTGTTGGCACAATAACAACGTCCGACGATACAGCAGGACGTGAGAACAAAGATGCATCTGTGTGATACTGCCATTTTACTTTATTAGTTAATTTGTCTACAGCTTTTACATATCCAAGAGAATTTCCCACATATATGTTTTCATTATCAACTCCTACTCTTGTGAAAATAGAAGCAGAATCTCTATATACCAGTTCTATCTTAAAATTGTCTGGCAATTCGTTTTGTAATGTGTCGACAACATTGAATGGTTTTATATCATGATTTATCGGGAATGAAAATTTCAATATGGGTTCAATTCCAAGTTGTTTGTCGTATAATTTAACAGAATCATTCTCAATGTCAAGAATTGAATATCCATAGTTTCCGTTGTTCATGTCAAGAGCACGGCAAATCAAGCCGTCTATATCTCCGCCTTTATAATGTCTAAACGTATGGTAATGTCCGCATATGTGACTTACGACAGGATATTTTTCCAAAATTTTTATGTAATCAGCGTAATTGTCAAGATCGGGCATTAATGGATAATGGCAGATGCTAAGTACCTTTTTCCCAGTATTGACATGGTTTGAAAGTGTGTTGTCGAGCCAGAACAAATCTTCTTGTTTGATGTGTCCGTCTCCCATTTTCATATACGGTCCACAATTTATGCCAACAATTACAAGGCTATCAGTTTCTGTCACAAATCTGTCGTTACCCCATAAATCAACAAATGTTTTACATGCGCTTTGACTCCAATTATTTTCGTGATTACCTGGGATGACAAAAAATGGTTTGTTTATTTTATCAAGCAAATTTTTCACATTTGTCAGTTGTTCATCACTTCCTTCGTTGGTCAAATCTCCCGACACTATTACAAGCTCTCCTTGTCCGGAATTTATTTCCTCGATGGCTTCTTGCAGTTTAATTTCATTTGCATTGCCCGGAACGACATGCAAATCAGACAAAATAACAAATCTCTCGGCATTGATCTGCAAGGTTGCAAGTAGTAACAATGCAGTTGATAAAAATGATTTTATAGACATAATTAATTGTGTATTAGGTTTATATATTATCGTACCCAAAACAAGGCAATATTAATGATTTCATGTTTCAGGTACGATTTGATTTAGTTCCTTAAATCAGGATTGCCTTCACAGTAATTAATGAATGCAAGATTCACCATGCGATTACCTCCTGGCGTAGGATAATTTCCAGAGAAATACCAGTCACCTGGATGATTAGGAATGGACTTATGTAGGCCTTCGATTGTTTGATATATGATTTTGACTTCCGCTTTTGTGTCTTCTGGTGTTAACATACATGCTATTTCATTAGAGATGTCATCATCAGAAAATGGAGCATATATTTCACTCACATAATTAACGACCTGTTCCTTGGGAATATTTTGCTGTGCTTTGCATTTCTTGTATACGTCATCGATGACATGTTCCATCCCTTTTTTCTTTAACAATCTTATTGCTGCCCTGAATGCTGCAAATTCGCTCATCCTTGACATGTCGATGCCATAGTAATCGGGATATCTCACCTGTGGAGATGATGATACGATTATGATTTTACGTGGATGCAAACGGTCAAGTATGCTTATGATAGATTGCTTCAATGTTGTTCCTCTTACAATACTGTCGTCAATTACCACCAAGTTGTCAACATCGCGTTTTACTTTGCCGTAAGTTACGTCATAAACATGTGCTGCAAGATCGTTGCGAGAAGCATCTTCAGTAATGAATGTCCTTAATTTTATATCTTTTATGGCTATTTTTTCGCATCTTAGACGTTTGCCGTACATGATCTTTCTTAAAGAAGCTTCAAAATCAGGAGATTGACGGTCAAGTTTTGTTATATCTTGAATTAATTGTTCTTTCAAGTATTTTTCCATGCCTTCCATTAACCCTATGTAAGCGACTTCTGCCGTATTCGGGATAAATGAAAATATGGTGTTTTCAATGTCGTTGTCAATCGCTTTAAGTATGGATGGAGCAATTTCTCGTCCAAGTGCCTTACGTTCATTATAAATGTCGGCATCGCTTCCTCGTGAAAAATAAATTCTTTCGAAAGAGCATTTTTGGTTCTTTTTTTCACCAAGTATGTCGGTAATTTTCACGTCACCATCCTGGTTTACTATTATTGCAGAACCTGGCTGTAATTCATGAACTTGGCTTGTGTCAAGATGCATCGTCGTTTGTATTACGGGTCTTTCTGAAGCTATGACGACAATTTCATCATCATAATAATAAAAAGCCGGACGTATTCCATGTGAATCGCGTAACACGAATATATCTCCACTACCTACTGCCCCACAAATCACAAATCCACCATCCCATAACTTTGCAGGTTCAGTTATAAAGTTAGGAATATTAAGGTTCTTTTCAATGATTTTGGTCAGTTCCCGACCTTTATATCCCTTATCTCTGAAGATTCGATAAAGTCGCTGTTGTTCGTTGTCAAGAGAACTTCCAAGTTGTTCGAGAATCAGTACAGTGTCGGAGTATATTTTTGGATGTTGACCTTCTTCAACTATCGTATTGAAAATTTCATCAACATTTGTCATGTTGAAGTTACCGCAAAGCATCAGATTTCGAGCTCTCCAATTGTTCCTTCGTAAAAATGGATGCACATATGAAATCCCTGAGCGACCAGTTGTGCTATAACGCAAGTGCCCCATGTATACTTCTCCTACAAATGGCAATTCTTCTCCTTCTTCATGTTTAGAAGCAGTAAGGACAGCTTCATTTACATTAGCAAAAATTTCTTGGATTGCAGAAGTTCCAAGGGCTCGTTCCCTGAATATGTATTCATTGCCAGGTGTTGCATTAAGTTTTATACACCCCAATCCGGCACCTTCTTGCCCTCTGTTGTGTTGTTTCTCCATCAACAAATATAGCTTGTTGAGCCCGTAGAACCATGTCCCGTATTTTTCTTTATAGTATTGCAACGGCTTACGAAGCCTTATCATTGCAATGCCGCATTCATGCTTTAAAACTTCCATATATGCAAAAACTATTCTTTCTTTTTATTTTCACTTGCAGTGAGGTTGAAGAGATCAGAATCCACTTCATTTCCACATTGTGTCACAAAGATATTTCTAATTAGAATATCATCATTTAAAATTTCAGTATATAACATTTGCAGAGAATCGTTCCAATGTTTGTAATCGAGGACTGCGTTTTTTTCATAAGAGAGTGTCAATGAAGAATCAGATGCCATTTTGAGATAATTCAAAAATATGTCATCCATCTTGCATTTTATATCCTGTCGCTTTTTTAAATAGAATGAATATTTGTCATTAAGGTCTCCTCCTTTTATAATCGGATTGCTCGTTCTCAAATCAATGAATATGCTGTCATTCGTTAGGATAAAATACACGATTTCGTTAGTCTCATCGGTGGTTTTTATATATGCAATTCTATCATTGTTGACTATTCCGGTAAGTACGGCATGGTTTCCCTGTATTTTGGCATTGCGCAAAAGACAGGTTTTGCCATAAACATCATCCCAAACATATAATCCGACAGAATCGGTCGTAACGGTGTCATTCATATATAAGTTCACACGGAATCCTTCATCTGAACTTTTTTTATATTCACAGCCAATTAAAAATATGGATGTAAACATGAAGACCAATAAGGTGACAAATGTTTTACTTTCTCGGATCATTACATAATGTCATATCTCATTGCAAAATTAATAAAATATGCCACTAATGCAGAAAGTATGAACATAACATTTGAAAGATATTTTGATTAATAACTGACAAAACGGATGTTATGCATAAACATGGTTTCGGTAATTATGTCATATTTGCCATAATATATGACAAGTCCTAATATATTGTATGTGTGGATATTATGAATTATGGCACAGGTATTGCATGTTATTATGACGAATTCGGATATATGATCCGAGATTATGAAACATAAAAACAAAAAATATAAATTATGAATTTTAACAATTTCACTATCAAATCACAAGAAGCCATTCAAAAAGCTGTCAATGAAGCACGGCGAAGTGGCAACCAAGCCATTGAACCTGCTCATTTGATGAAAGGTATTTTGGGCGAAGGTGGATCTGTCATAAAATTCATCTTTCAAAAATTGTCGGTTAATGAAAATTTCATTGATCAGCAATTGAACAAAGAGATTGCGACATTTCCAAAAGTTTCAAATGCCGAACCATACTTGAGCAGCGCTTCAAATGAAGCTTTGGACAAAGCTATTGATTTTGCTCAAAAAAATGGCGATGAGTATGTAACCCTTGAGGTTATGCTAATGGGGTTGTTTAAAAGTAACAACTCAGTTTCAACCATATTAAAAGATGCCGGAGTCAATGAAAAAGATCTTTCTTTGGCCATACAAGAATTGCGTAAAGGTAAAAAAGCTACCGAGCAGGGGGCTGAAGAGCAATATAATGCCTTAAACAAATACGCAATAAACTTGAATGAAAAAGCTCGACAAGGAAAGCTCGACCCTGTAATAGGTCGTGATGATGAAATAAGACGTGTATTGCAGATTCTGAGCCGAAGGACAAAAAACAATCCTATGCTTATAGGTGAGCCAGGTGTCGGCAAAACGGCAATTGCTGAAGGGCTTGCACAGCGTATTGTGCGTGGTGATGTGCCCGAAAACTTGAAGAGCAAACAGGTATATTCGCTCGACATGGGTGCTTTGGTTGCCGGAGCTAAATATAAAGGAGAGTTTGAGGAGCGACTTAAAGCCATCGTAAACGAGGTGATACAATCGGACGGAGATATTATTTTGTTCATCGATGAGATTCATACACTTGTCGGAGCAGGCAAGGGTGAAGGTGCAATGGATGCTGCCAACATCCTGAAACCAGCTTTGGCTCGTGGTGAACTAAGGAGTATCGGAGCAACAACCCTTGACGAATATCAAAAATATTTTGAAAAGGATAAAGCTCTCGAAAGGCGTTTCCAAAAGGTTATGATTGATGAACCTGATGAAGAGAGTGCCATTGCCATCTTGCGTGGGTTAAAGGAAAGATATGAGAACCATCATAAGGTAAGGATTCGTGACGAAGCGATTATTGCAGCAGTGCAATTGTCAGAACGATATATTACCGACAGGTTCTTGCCTGACAAGGCTATTGACCTTATTGATGAAGCTGCCGCCAAATTGAGACTTGAAATTGATTCAGTGCCTCAAGTCATAGATGAGATTTCTCGAAAGATTTCTCAATTGGAGATCGAACGTGAAGCCATTAAACGTGAGGGAGATAACGAGCAAATAAAACACATTGAGAAGGAACTTGCCGAGTTGCGTGAGCAAGAACGTAATTATACTGCAAAATGGAAATCGGAAAAAGAGCTTATTAACAAAATCCAGCAAAACAAGATTGACATCGAGCAGCTTAATTTCGAAGCTCAAAAAGCTGAACGTGATGGAGACTATGCCAAAGTTGCCGAAATAAGGTATTCTAAAATTAAGGAGAAGGAAGATGAAAATAAATCTATCCAACTTCGATTGAAAGACATGCAAGGCGACAAGGCTCTTATAAAGGAGGAAGTTGATGCCGAAGATATTGCAGGCGTTGTATCACGGTGGACAGGCATACCGGTCATGAAAATGGTACAAAGTGAAAAAGACAAGTTGCTCCATTTGGAAGATGAACTGCACAAAAGGGTTGTCGGACAGGAGGATGCTATTACGGCAATAGCCGATGCCGTGCGACGCAGCCGTGCCGGGCTTAATGATCCTCGAAGACCGATTGGTTCATTTATATTCCTTGGAACCACTGGTGTTGGTAAAACGGAATTAGCCAAAGCGTTGGCCGAATATCTGTTTGACAATGAAAACATGATGACGCGTATCGATATGAGTGAATATCAAGAGAAATATTCTGTTTCACGTCTTGTCGGTGCACCTCCGGGATATGTCGGCTATGAAGAAGGCGGACAACTTACCGAGGCTGTCAGACGCAAACCTTATTCAGTCGTATTGTTCGATGAAATAGAGAAGGCTCACCCCGATGTGTTCAATATTTTGTTGCAGGTACTTGATGATGGTCGTCTAACTGACAACAAAGGTCGTCTTGTCAATTTCAAGAACACTATTATCATAATGACTTCTAACATTGGTTCATCATTGATTCGCGAGCGAATGGAAAAAATGACTCCCGACAATAAGAACCAAGTGATAGAGTCTACTAAAGCCGAGGTTCTTGAATTGCTCAAGAAAAATGTTCGTCCTGAGTTCCTTAACCGTATCGACGAAATCATAATGTTTACACCGCTTAACGAAAGCGAAATAAAACAAATTGTGAAATTGCAGATTGATGGTGTAAGGAAAATGCTTGCAAACAATGGCGTTAAACTTGACATAACCGACAAGGCTCTCTCCTACTTGGCTGTCGAAGGTTATGATCCTGAATTTGGCGCACGACCGGTCAAACGTGTAATTCATAGATTGATATTAAATCAATTGTCTAAAGACATATTGGCACAAAAAATAAACAGGGACGTGCCTATTACGATTGATTATGATGGCAATGAACTTGTTTTTAAAAATTAACAAGTCTGACGATGTCTTAATTTAAGGCATTGATGAACAAAGGCGTGCATCGTTTAGGTGCATGCCTTTAAAGTTATTTAATATATTATTTGATTCGAAAATTGTACTAAAATGTAATAAATATGTACTTTTGGCACTCTATTTGCAGAGTCTATACAAATAATAACTTGCAGAATAAATATGGTTAACTTTTTTAGTGATTTTGATACCGACCCAACTGATGAGGCTCCACATATAATGCCTATTTTTACTGAAATTAAAAGCGATGATTCCGATGGTCAAGAAGGGAAAATCAATAGTGACGATATCCCAATTCTGGCTTTACGAAACATGGTTTTGTTCCCGGGAATCACACTGCCTGTTGCTGTAGGTAGGACTAAATCCTTGAATTTGGTAATCGAGGCCCAAAATAAAAAATTACCCATCGGAGTCGTGTGTCAACGTAACGGGAAGACAGAAGACCCTGATTTTGATGGACTTTATCACACCGGTGTCATAGCAGACATTATCAAAGTACTTGAATTGCCCGACAACACTACAAATGTGATATTGCAGGGTCGGTCTTGCTTCAATTTAAAAGAAATAACGACTCAAGAACCTTTCATGAGGGGAAAAATCGAATTGACCGATGACATTTTTCCTGATGAGAACGACAAAGAATTTGATGCTCTTATCCTCTCAATAAAGGAATTAACTTTTGATATATTGAAAAATATCGGTGATAGTGGCAAAGAATTATCTTTTGCCATAAGAAATATCGATAGTCCAATATATCTAATTAATTTCTTGGCAGTCAATTCTCCTATCGATCCATCGGTAAAACAGGAATTACTTGAAGAACGCCAAGTCAAAATGCGTGCTTATAAGTTGTATTCCATATTGTCTAAGCAGGCTCAATTATTGGCTATCAAAGCCGACATCCAATCCAAGACTCGTGAAGATTTGTCGCAGCAACAACGTGAGCATTTTTTGCAACAACAAATTAGGACAATTCAAGATGAACTTGGCAACTCGAGCGATGATGATTTTGAAGAATTGCAAAAAAGAGCAGAAGCAAAAAAATGGGATGAGGATACCGAGAAGGCTTTTGACAAGGAATTGAAAAAATTAGAAAGAATAAATCCCCAGTCTCCTGATTATTCGGTTCAATATGCTTATTTGGATACCCTGTTGAACCTTCCATGGAATGAATATACAACCGACAATTTTAATTTGAAGAAGGTTGAAGCTAAATTAAATAAAGATCATTACGGGCTTGAAAAAGTCAAGGATCGCATTTTGGAACATTTAGCTGTACTGAAATTGCGTGGCGACATGAAAGCTCCGATTATATGCCTGTATGGTCCTCCGGGAGTCGGAAAAACATCTTTAGGCAAATCAATTGCCGACGCGCTCAACAGAAAATACGCAAGAATTTCATTGGGTGGATTGCACGACGAAGCCGAAATACGTGGTCATAGACGCACCTATATCGGAGCAATGCCGGGGCGCATAATCCAAGGTTTGATAAAGAGCGAAAGTGCAAATCCTGTATTTGTTCTTGATGAAATAGACAAGCTAGGACAAGACTTCAAGGGAGACCCGTCGTCGGCATTGCTTGAAGTGCTTGATCCGGAACAAAACAGTCATTTCCACGATAACTATGTGGATCTCGACTTCGACTTGTCAAAGATATTATTCATAGCAACAGCTAATTCTCTTTCAGAGTTGGCACAACCGCTTCTCGACCGTATGGAAATAATCGAAATTAGCGGTTATATTCAAGAAGAAAAGATTGAGATTGCGAGGAAGCATCTTATCCCTAAGCAACTTGCTGAGCATGGATTTGAACCCAAGGAAATAGATTTCCCCAAGGCTACAATTGCTAAAATCATAGAATCCTATACTCGTGAGTCGGGTGTTAGACAACTTGACAAGACTATTGCAAAGGTCTTGAGAAGAATTGCCCGATTAAAAGCTTCCAATGAAGAGTATCCTCGAACTATAACTTTAGAGAATCTTAGAGAGTACTTGGGTGCAGAAGAATATTTCCGCGACAAGTATGAAGGCAATGAATTTGCCGGCGTAGTAACAGGGCTGGCTTGGACTGCTGTCGGTGGCGAAATTTTGTTTGTAGAATCATCGTTGTCGAAAGGCAAAGGAGAAAAACTCACACTTACCGGTAATTTAGGTGATGTAATGAAAGAGTCGGCCATAATTGCATTGCAGTATCTTAAAGCACATAGCTCACAATTCGGTATTGATTACGAATTGTTTGATAAATACAATGTACATATACATGTTCCTGAAGGAGCCATACCTAAAGATGGGCCTTCGGCCGGTGTGACAATGGTTACTTCTCTCGTTTCGTCATTTACACAAAGAAAAGTACGTCCTAATTTGGCAATGACTGGAGAAATCACTTTGCGTGGAAAAGTATTGCCGGTTGGTGGCATAAAAGAAAAAATATTGGCTGCAAAACGAGCAGGGATTGTGGACATAATCTTGTGTAAAGAAAACAAGAAAGATATCGATGAAATTAAAAGCACATATCTGAAAGGTCTAAAATTCCACTATGTGAATACTATAAAAGAAGTAATAGACATTGCATTGCTTCCTGAAAAGATAGACAACGCCATTGAATTGTAATTGACAAAACATTTATATTCAGATGCTTTAAAGCAAGAAAAAACTTGAAGATTTTTTCTTGCTTTTATTTTAATAAGATTTTTTCGTAAGTTTGGAATAGCTTTCTTAGTTCCTTATAATAAGGACATTGGGAGAATTACCCGATTTTGAGGTAATGACTTG
>CALUMG010000010.1 GCA_944321705.1 uncultured Muribaculaceae bacterium
ATTCCTTTCCATAAGGCAAAGGTCGGAATTCCTATGGATATTGGAAAATTAATCCCCACTGATTTTCTACTGCCCCCTTTTTACTGCCTCCCTCGTTGTGGCACGCAGGGGAAATAAAAATCCCTGGAAGCTATTGCTACCAGGGATGCCCTTTTGTTGAGTTTGGTGATCCGCTTGGGGCTCGAACCCAAGACCCCATCCTTAAAAGGGATGTGCTCTACCAGCTGAGCTAGCGAATCTCCTTAAAAGCGATGCAAAGGTAGGGCTTTTTTTTGAATATGCAAAATTTTGGAGCGTTTTTTTGCTTTAAAACATGTTTTTTGTGCGTTTTTTGTGTTTTTCGGGGATTTTATAAAGAAATGTTGTGTGTCAAAATGTATTCTGACAACCCGTAAAAACGCGAAAAATAGTGCGTTTAAAAACAGGCTATGTTGATACATGGAATTTGCTCAATGCTATAATCTTGTGGATGCGATTTATCGTGTCGCTACGTTAAAACGGCAATATGAACAAAACTTCACCCAACAAAAAAAGAGGATGTATCACCCATGTGTGGTGGTACATCCTCTAACGTCTTTTTCAATACATGCAAGGCGTGTTGTCATTCGCCTTTTGTGCGGTCATATTCATCGGCAATCTTCTTTGCAATAGCAGCCATTTCTTCGGCCGGAAGCGTGGTCTTGTGTGCAAAGTTCATGTCTCCTTCATGAGTAATGGGGATGAGGTGGATGT
The DNA here is from genome assembly GCA_944321705.1 of uncultured Muribaculaceae bacterium. Lineage (GTDB taxonomy): Bacteria > Bacteroidota > Bacteroidia > Bacteroidales > Muribaculaceae > Avimuribaculum. Next base: position 733 of record CALUMG010000010.1, read on the forward strand.
GGGCGTGCGGGACTTCAAGGCCCAACACGGCAACACCTATTTTCTTGCAATCGATGACACGCTTCATGCACCTTGCCACGCGACGTGCAAAAGTTGTGAGGCCGGCATATTCTTCTTCGTCCATTTCAAACAGGTAATCAATCTCGTGTTTAGGCACGATTAGAGTGTGACCCGGTTGAACAGGATTTATGTCGAGAAATGCAAAGTATTTCTCGGTTTCGGCTACTTTATAGCATGGAATTTCGCCTGCGATGATTTTGCTGAAAATTGAAGCCATTTTTATGATTGTTTTTTGCGTCAAATTTCGATTTTGATAATTTCAAACGACATAACTCCCGACGGGACCTTGATGTCCACGGTGTCACCTACCTTGTGACCCATCAATCCCTTTGCGATAGGGGTGCTTGAAGCTATTTTCATTTGTTTCAAGTTGGCTTCGCTATCGGCAACGATTGTGTATTTTAATGTCGCTCCTGTCTTTATGTTTTTGATGGTAACGGTATTCAGGAGCTGAACTTCGTCGGTGTTTAACTTGCTTTCATCAATGATTCGGGCATTTGCAACAAGGTCTTTGAGTTGAGATATTTTCATTTCAAGCATACCTTGAGCTTCTTTTGCTGCATCATATTCGGCATTTTCAGAAAGGTCACCTTTGTCGCGAGCTTCAGCGATAGCACGGGAAATTTCAGGACGCTTAACATTTTCCAAGTAAGCGATCTCTTCCATTTTCTTTTTGTATCCTTCTTTTGTCATGTAGCTGATAGCCATGGTAAAAATATTTATAATGTTAGTAAAAAATAAAAGAATCTCCACTTGCATCGGTAGAGACCCCCTTTTCGGTTTTAAATGTAAATCTTTGTCACAAAGATAGAAACATTTTTTGGGAACAACAAATTTTATATAATATTTAATCCAAATTTAGGTATGGCAATAAATTTTAGTCATTATCGCGTCATGCGTCTCAAGTTGTAAATTCCGAAGATTGCGGAGGCAATAGCGACAATTATCGTTATTATTTTATATCCTGTTTCCATGCCTATGTAAGCGGCTGTAGCCACGATTATCGCATATAAGGCCGAAAGGATTGCCGTTTTGTGCAATGAGAGCTTGAATAGCCGTGCATACACTATTCCGACGGTGATAGTGTAAAGAATGTACCATACGATGTAGGAGAGTCCGAGGCCTTGTAATCCGCCAAAATGGTAGAATGAGATGTTGAGCAGGATGCCGGTGACGGCACTTATGCTTTCGGTAACGAGGTATGTTTTACCTTTGCCTTTGGCAATTATCACGAATGCCATGCACCAAGACACGCTTTGGAATGCGATGCCTATGCTGGCGAGAGAAATGAATGGGATGATGGCATGGAATGCAGAAGAGTATAGCAGACTGATTATGAGTTCACGGAACAGCAGGAAAAGTGCGATTACGGGCGCGAGAATAGATAGCGTGATATTTATTTCCTGGCTGACAAACATCTGGGTCCTGATTCGGCTATGAGCCACACGCGACAAGCGGGGATAATATTCCATGCCGATTGCTGAAAATATGATTGCGGCATAACGGTTGACAAGAGTGTATCCGGCTTGGTAATATCCGACAGTCTCAGTGCCGGAGGTGTGATTTAAATATGTTATGAACAAAAATGACGATAGTATGGACAAAAAACTGCTTACGGTCATGAAAAAGCCAAGTTTCACGAATCCGGCTCCTTGTGTCATGACTTCGCGTGCAGGCAATGAGACTTTTATTCCCGAGTAATCCTTGTTTCTGAATTTCCATGCAAAGAATGCGGTTGCGGCTGAGTATGCAATTATCGACGGGACAATACTGTCTTCGCGAAAGAAGTAGAACAAAGGGACTGAAATAGCCAATCCGGCAACGGTTCCCCACACGCTTGTTTTGGCAAGGCGTTTCAGCTTCCCGGTGCCTTGTAAAATGGATTGCTCGCAGTTGACAACGGCAGCAAACATGATTGTTGCCGACAGTGCAATGAAGCCTAAGGTGTGGTTGTTGTCGCCGAATGTCCATATGCTCAATAGCGGGGAAGCGATGAGTGTGACAAAGGCTGCGATTATTCCAAGAGTCCAAGTCCAGCGTCTGACGACTGCTATCACCTCGGCAATGTGTTTGCGCGACCCTTTGCTGTTTGCTATCGAAATGTCGCGGATGCTGCTACTGCGTATGCCGAGGTTGGCTATGTTGTTTATCATGTCGATGGCAGTGTTGTACAGCCCGAACAGTCCGATGCCTGCCGGGCCAATCCATATGGCGACAAGTTTCGTGCGTATTATGGAGCATATTATCGACAAGGCTTGCACGCCTCCAAACATGCTCATGGCTCGTAACACGCCTTTAGATATTCCATTCCTGTCGTTTGCCATCAGATGTCGATAGAGTAGGTGTTGTAGACTATTCCTCTTCCTCCCATGCCATTCTTTTGCATCACAAGCCCTTCGTTGAGGTATCTTCCCCCTTGTTCGTTTGAGATGCCAAAGTCGAAATAGGAGATGTCGTCATTGTTGATGTTGTTTATTATGTGGTCGAAAACAAGAGGCAGGATTTTTTTTTGTTTCCCATCGGGAGAGGCTGCTATGTATTGTGCATGCACGACGTGCCGAGTTTTATAAAGCACGGATCCCCCCAGCATTTTACCGTCGAGCATGGCTGCGACCAGCTTTATGTTTTCGGGAAACCGGGATGCCAGTAGCTTTATTTCGTCAATTGTGTGTACAGGTTTTGTGCCGTATTTCGATTGAAGCAGCTCGGACAGTATGTGCCAAAATGATTCGAAGTCGCTTGATTCGGTCACTGTCACGCCTGCTGCCTTGGCTGCTTTGACGGCCCTGCGGGCATTCTCGTCAAATCTCAAAGCATTCTTTACCGGGATGGCTGAAGAGATGTTGGACTCGATTAATTTCCCGTCATAACGAAATATTGCGTATAAATCTTCTTGCGCCGGGTAACTGTGGTATATGTATGGGACAGGCTTGTAAATGAGCCTGTTTATACCATTTGATTTCAAGAATTTGGACATTTCTCCCCATATGGCCAGCATTGTAGTTATGTCGAAATGCTTTGTCGGAACAAGCCAACTGCCATAGGTGAGCCCTTTGTGAGAAAAAAGAGTGCTGTTTTCGCGATTGGCAGGCAACGCACCGATTATCCGGTTGTTTTTCAAGGCAATGAGCGAATAATCGTTGAAACGGTCGCTATGATAGTCCATGTATCCGCGCAGGTGGAGGAAAGTGGCATTTTTAGTATTAGCCACGAAATTGTCCCACTCGGCAGCCATGTCGGGCGAATATCTAACTATTTCTATGGAGTTGTCATTCATTTCCAAAACCAAGTTATTTGACCCATTGCTCCGGGTCGAGTTTTTCTCTTTCCTTGCGCACCTCGAAGTGCAGGATTGTGCGGTTGCCATCTTCTGGGTCGGAATAGATTTTGCCTATGGGTTGTCCTGCTTTGATTTCTTCGCCTGTGCGCACATATATATCGCTCAAATTCACATATATGGACAAATATTTGCCGTGTCTTATCATTACTACTGTGTTGTATCCGTCTTGCGGGAATACGGCTGAAACTTTCCCGTCGAAAATGGCTCGTGCCACAGCTCCCGGCACGGCTTCAATGTCGATGCCGTTGTTGTTTACTTGAACATATTTCAATTGAGGATGCCGATGCTTTCCAAAAGACTGGACTATTTTGTAATTTCCTTGAACGGGGAACAGCAATTGACCTTTGTTGCTTTCAAAACTTCCTGCCAGTTTTCTTTCGGGTTCTGACATGGCGTATCCCGGTTCGGGTGTTGAAGGTTCCCGTTTTACCGGAGGTTGCGGTTCTTCATTCAAGCTATCTTTTTGTCGTTCACGTTCAAGTTGCTCACGGCGGCGACGTTCCTCGGCGGCACGACGCTCGGCAGCCCGGCGTTCTTCTTCGGCAATCAGCCTGTCGAGTTCACGGTCGAGCGCGTCGGCTTTGCGTTGTTGCTCGGCAAGTATCGAACGCAGCATCTTGTCTTGCTTGCGCAGGTCGTTTACCACTGCGCTTTGTTGAGATTTTTTCCCTTCAAGGTCAAGCTTTGCACGTTGTAGTTGCGCAAGATTTTGTGATTTTTGCGATTTCATTTCATCAAGTTTGGCCTTTTGTTGTTTCAACATATCGGCTTCGGCTTGTATCTCGTTGGAATGGCTTTCGCGCCATTTTGAGAATTGTTTTAGGTATCGCATGCGCCGATAGGCTTCATGGAGTGAATTGGATGAAAACAAGAAAATCAGCCTGTCGAACGAGGACGAATGAAATTGCATCTTGCGTATGGCATGGGCGTAAGATTCACGCAATGATTCCAATTTCTTGGTCTTTGTGTCGATTGAATCATTGAGTGCCTTGATGTCGTTTTCGATGACGTTGATTTGAGATTGCAGTGATTTTATCTCTTTTTCTTGTTTCTTGATGTCGGCTTCTATCGACTGCAAGTCGTTTAACGAACGTTTTATCTTTCGGCTGTTGTCGTTGATTTGATAAGAAGTTCGTTCGATTTCCTCTTGAGCTTGTTGTTTTTGTCTTCTCACGTCACCCACTTTGCTGTTTTGGGCAAAAGAGGTGGCGAAGCAGCATAAAAAGGCAAGCAATATTATGATGAAATTAGATTTCATAAGCCGGTGAAATGATTAAAATTCATTACTTAGTTGCATCAGGAGCATGTCGCCCGGGATGCGTGTGTATTCTTTAAACGACGGAGGTGCGTCGTTGTAACTGCCGTTCAGCTCGATACGTTCGGGCGTAAGGCTGGTTTGTATCGTAAGATTTGAATCGTCAATGTGTGACACGAGATTTATGTGTGTAGCCATTGCCAGATCTCCTATGATTACATGTTCTGAATAATCAACCGTGTATATCACGCCTTCCATGCCACGTTTTACGGTAAGGCCTGTAAGCAAGTTGCTACTATTTGCCGTAAATGAATATTCGGTTCCGAGAGGCATGTTTTTCGGGGAAAATTCAAAATTACCCATGCTGTCGGGCATTGAGAAAGATATTTCACCGATGTCGCGAGCGTTGCAAGTGCCTTTGTCTATGTCGAATGCCCTGCAAAGGAAAATGTCTTGTAAGTTTGATATGCTTACGGGGAATCCTGCGGTGAACATTGACAACTCCTCGGCAATGAAACATTTATTCACCTTGTCGATTATGTACAGGCTGTCATCGGTCATGTATATCCGTCCGGCTTCAATTCCGAGAGCCGGGCGTAGCGATATTGCTATGTATTCGTCTTTTTTCATCCTCAGTTGCATCGAAGCCGAGAATGATTCTTTTTCGCTCGACAGCTCAAATCGTCCCCTTGCCGAGAAAGATTTCCATTTGCCAAACTTGTCAACTACTGATGCATAGCGCAGTTCGGGCCGGCGATTGTCGGTCGGGTAGTCGGCTGTGCGATATCCATTGTCAATCGTGCGGCATGCAGCGAACAACATGGATAATACGACGATTGTGATTGGCAATATGTATCTTGTCTGGTTGGACATGATTGATGAAATTGGCACTTCAATGGGAAAATGGCCGATGCTCCGTTTTACTCGATAAAATACGTTTTGTATTTTACTTTACGTTGCAATATATCGGATTTTGGATCGAGCTTTAATGCTTTCTCCCAGTTTTCGACTGCTTTCTCAAATTGGCCGTTCATGAATAGAATGTCACCATAATGCTCAAGAATCTCGGCCGACTCTTCTTCGCTGTTCTTAATGGCATTTTCGATATATGCCAATGCAAGTTTGTATTCTTTCTTTTTGAAAAATACCCATGCGTAGGTGTCGAGAAAGATTGGATTTTCAGGATCGTCCTTGACAGCGATGGCACTGAGCTTCTCGGCACGGTCAAGATCCATGTTGGATACCGATAGGAAGTAGGCGTAATTGTTCATTATGCTTGTGTTGCCCGGATACAGCTCTAATGATTTCTCGTAGGTGTCGAAAGCCTTTAGTGTGTCGCCCATTGAGTAATAAACATCGGCCATTCCACCGATGATGTTAGATCTTAGGACATAATCGGTCGAGTCGGAAATTTCAAGAGCCTTGTTGTAGGTCTTGAGTGCTTTGTCATATTCTTTCATTTGGTAATAGGCCGGAGCTATGTATTGGTATAAATCCATGTCGTCGGGATTGTATTCCAATGCCTTTTGCGCGGCTGTGACGGCTTGTGGGAAATCTTCGGACATGAGGTACAGCATGACGAGTTTCTTCCAAGCATTTGGATTGTCGGGATCGATATCTGTCACATAGGCAAGCTGCTCGGCCGCTTTCGTATATTCGCCTTTTGTTGCGAAATATTGGCTGTACAAGTCGTGTATCGTGCTTTCGTGAGGATGTTGCGTTATCAAGACCGAAAACAAATTGTCGATGCGTTGGGAGGAGTCTCTTTCGGCAAGTAATTGCTTGATATAGTCGGTCAACACGGCAACCTTGTTGTTTACATCCAAGTCTTTGCTCACAAGCGCTTGATATATTTGCTTGTCATAATTTATCGAATCACCGTCCATGTAATATATTTGCGCCTTGGTCAGATATGTCATTCCATTTTCCGGGTCAAGTTTTTGCGCCTTGTCGATATAGTGGAATGCGCTGTCTTGATTGCCAAGTTGCATGAATATGTTGCCCATAAGCAAGTTGTAGGACGCGTTGTCGGGAGCTGATGCAAGTAATGCACGGCCTTCGGTTATGGTTCCTGTAGTGTCATCAAGAGCAAACATGTAATTTATTTTGCGCAAAGACAATGCCATGGATTTTCCTTCGATGGACTCTATTGTGTCATAAGTGGCTATTGCCCGGCGGAAGTCGTTGTTTCGTGCATAACATTCGGCGAGCAGCGACTTTGCTTCGATTTTGGAAGGGAATACTTCTGTTATTTTTTCCCAAGCTTTGAGCGACTCGGCTTGCATTCCGAGTTGTCCGGCCACTGTGGCATAAATTACAGCCTCGTCATAGTCTTCGGGATGCTCGATGAAATGTTTCTTCATCATTGCAAGCCCGGTTTCGCTCATTTCCTTTGTGCCATTGTTCATGCTGATGTAGCAAAAGCCGAGGTAGAATGATATTGCGCTGTCGTCAGGATTTAGACGATGGGCATGCCTGAGCAAGTCGAAAAATGCATCGATGTTGCTTTTTTGCTTTTGATTTAGGGCTTCAAAGAAGATGTATGATGCCTTGCGTTGGTTTTCGGAGGGAATGTCAGTGTCCTTGTTCTTTTTTGCGGCAAAAGAGTCAATGCCCGCAGTCATTAGCAGTGCCGCAAGGATTATAAGGGACAATATGTTTTTAAAGAAATATTTCACGATTGACGAAATTGGAATTAAAAAGAGTTGGGATAATGGAGTGTCATGTCTTTATTTTGTGCCTGTGTGGCCAAAACCTCCTGCTCCGCGTTCGGTCGCGTCGAGATTATCGGTGACGCTCCAAGATGCCCGGCTGTAATTTGAAATTACCATTTGGCAGATTCTTTCGCCATTGTTTATTGTGAATGGAGTATTCGACAGGTTTATGAGAATGACTTTTATTTCTCCCCGATAATCCGAGTCTATTGTTCCGGGCGAATTGAGGACAGTAATGCCATGCTTTGCTGCGAGGCCGCTTCGAGGCCTTATTTGGCATTCATATCCTTCGGGCAATGCGATGTAGATTCCGGTAGGTATCATGACACGTTCCAATGGCTTTATTTCAACAGGATTGTCGAGGAATGCCCTGAGGTCCATTCCTGCACTTCCCGTGGTTTCGTAGCTTGGCAATGGATTGGTCGATTTGTTTATAATGTCTACTGTGATTTTGTCCATTCTGTAACTTTATGGTTGTAATTTTGTGCGAAATTAACGAAAACTCACCGAATTACAGTAATTAATTATATTAAAATTGACAAATATGTTTTTGCTTCGAGGCGTGTTTGTCGTGTCGCATTTTTTATTATCTTCGCAATGATGTCTGTATCCATGATGAGGGCATCGCATTTGACAAACGCGACAAAATAGTATATTCCAATGTGTTATGAACCCAATACCGGCCAACTCGGAATGATGGACTGGAACCGCCTTATTTGCGGCAAACGTCTTGGCTTGGAGCATTATACCGATAAGAAAGAAAGCGTGCGCAGTGATTTTCAGAGAGATTATGACCGCCTTGTGTTTTCTTCACCTTTTCGAAGATTGCAAAATAAGACTCAAGTGTTTCCATTGCCTGGAAGCATATTTGTGCATAATAGACTGACACACAGCCTTGAAGTTTCGAGCGTGGGAAAATCGCTGGCAAGCGAGGTGGCTCGCAGGCTCAGAGTGAAATATGCAGGGGAGCCGTGGGTCAAGAAATTCCATAACATAGAAGAAATAGTGGCTGCCGCATGTTTGGCTCACGACCTTGGCAATCCTCCGTTCGGGCATTCGGGAGAAAAATCAATAAGTGCTTTTTTTAATGAAGGAGAAGGACTGGTTTTCAAGAATCAATTGACCGAACGGCAATGGGATGATTTGATTCATTTTGAAGGAAATGCCAATTCGTTCAGGGTACTCGTGCATCAATTCAAAGGACGTCGGCCCGGAGGTTTTGCGATGACTTATTCAATGCTTGCCTCAATAGTAAAGTATCCGTATTCGTCGTCCAAATGCAGTGAAAATGGCAAATTCGGATTTTTTACCACCGAACAGGAACTATTTGAACGTGTTGCCGGGGAAGTGGGATTGCTCAAATTGGAAGAAGAAAAATATTGCCGGCATCCGCTTGTCTATATAGTGGAGGCTGCCGATGACATTTGTTATCAGATAATGGACATTGAGGATGCTCACAAATTGAAGATTCTCGATACCGATGAAGTGCTGGACCTGCTTGTGCAGTTCTTTGATGATTCGCGAGCTTGTCACATAAGGAAGGTAATGTCGAACGTAGATGACAAGAATGAAAAAATCGGTTATTTGCGTTCTTGCATAATAGGAGAATTGGTCAATGAGTGTTCCAACATATTTGTCGACCATGAAGAGGAGATATTGCGCGGAAGATTTGAAGGCGGCCTAATTGAGCATTTGTCGGAGAGGACAAACAAGGCTTATCGCAGTTGCTCGGATTTGGCTTATGCCAAAATATACAAGGCCAGCGATGTGGTAGATGTGGATATTGCAGGCCATCAAATCATTACCGAATTGTTGAAAAGATTAACCGGCGCAGTATTGCATCCCGAAAGAATCTATTCGCAATTACTGTTAAACAAGTTTCCTCAGCAATATGACGTGTATGCTCCCACGTTGTTTGAGAAAATACAAGCGGTAATCGACCACATAAGCGGCATGACCGACGTGTATGCCCTTGATTTGTATCGGAAACTTAACGGGATGAGCCTTCCGGCAGTTTAATGGCCGTTTAGGTGTGTCGATTGATTTTTTCTCATTTCATAGTGAGGTATTAAAAAAGTTATTATATTTGCAACGTTTTTCAACAAAGAATATTTAGTAGTAAATATTTGGAATCGGGTGTGAATCCTGAGCAGTACTCGCTGCCGTAACTCCAAATGAATGCCTGTGAGCAGTCACTGCATGAAGAATTCAAGCATGTGGGAAGGCTGGTCAAGAAGACAGGGGAGAAGCCGGAATACAGGTTGGAAGATGGAAAAAGAGAATTATTGACCGCGAGATGTCCCAAGGTTGTATTCGAGCCAAGGGTAATCGGCATAAACTCAATGTAAATGAAGAAATTAATACTTGCCGTGCTTGCTTGCACGGCATTATGGGGCAATAGCACGTCGTATGCCATCTGTTTGCCGGATGACAATACTGATGATTTATTCCTTGACACGGTTCTCGTGGTGAAAGGAGTCGACGTGGTTGCTACCAAGCGTCAGGAAATAATCAGCGCGCAAACCATAAGCGGCGTTGATTTGGAACGATTGAACAGCCAATCGGTTGCCGATGCGTTACGCTATTTTTCGGGTGTGCAAATCAAAGATTATGGCGGAATTGGCGGAATAAAGACCGTGAACATACGCAGCATGGGAACAAACCATGTGGGTGTGTTCTATAATGGCGTGCAACTGGGCAACGCGCAAAACGGGCAAGTGGATTTGGGGCGGTATTCGCTCGAAAACATTGAAGCCATTTCTTTGTACAACGGTCAAAAAAGCAATATTTTTCAAAGTGCCAAGGACTTCAGCACTTCAAGCGCGATATATATCACGACTAAGCGTCCAACGTTTGCCAACGGGCGGAATTACCAACTAATTGCCGAGATGAAAACCGGAAGTTTCGGGCTGGCCAATCCGTCGGTGCTGGTCAATTATAAATTGTCGGACAAGGTGTCATTGTCGGCCAGCGCGGAATACACATATGCCAATGGAAAATATCGTTTCAGGTATCGTCGGTTGCAATTGGACGGGCAAGTTGCCTATGACACTACTGCCGTGCGTGAGAATGGCGATGTCGAGGCTTTGCGTGCCGAGTTGGGATTGTATGGATTGCTGAATGGTGGGAAGTGGAACATTAACGGCTATTTTTATACGTCGGAGCGAGGTATTCCGGGAGCTATTGTGAATAACGTGTTCCGTCGCGGTGAACGTCAATGGGACAAAAGTGCATTTGGGCAAGGCTCTTTTGAAAAACGGATAAATGACTGGTATGAATTGAAGTTAACCGGCAAATTTGCTTGGGATTATTCCAATTTCTTGCGTGATGACCCTAAAGAACTATATCTAAACAACCATTATTATCAAAAAGAGGTTTATTTGTCGTTGGCCAATTTGTTTAAATTGACCGACTGGTGGAGCTTGTCGGCAGCCATCGATGGACAATTGAATTCCATGGATGCCGATTTGACCGATTTTGCTTATCCAACGCGATGGACTGAATTGGCTGTCGTGGCAACGGCATTTGACTTTGGTAAAATAAAGGCGCAGGCGAGCCTGTTAGGCACATTTATTCAGGAATCTACACGTTCGAGAAAGACATATACTGCATCGGCAAACAAGAAAGAGTTGTCGCCGGCCGTGTTTGTCAATTACCGGCCGTGGCACAATCGAGATGTCGAGTTTTACGGTTTTTTTAAAAGAATTTTCCGTATGCCGACATTCAACGACTTGTATTACACAGAGATTGGCAATGCCAATCTTGACCCTGAATATACATACCAATATGATTTAGGCTTGTCGGTAAAGAAATTTTTGACACATGAATTTTTTGATTATGTCGGAATAAAAGCCGATGGATATTATAATGCCGTGACAAACAAAATTATAGCTTATCCTACCGGGCAACAATTCAGATGGACCATGATAAACCTTGGCAAGGTGAAAATTGCCGGTGTTGAGGTGGCCGGCGATGTAGCCTCACATGTGGACAAGGTGGACATGAAGCTACATGTGCAATATACATATCAAAAAGCACGCGATTATACCGACCCCGAAGATTCTTTCTATGGCGACCAAATTCCTTATATTCCGTGGCATAGCCTTTCGGTCTCGTATAATGCCAATTGGAAGGGATGGGATTTGAATTATTCCTTCATTTACACAGGAAAACGGTATAACGAGCAGGAAAACATACGGTTCAACTATGAACCGCCGTGGTACACGCATGACATGTCGTTGTCCAAGTCATTTACCGTGGGTGCATGTAATCTTAAAATCACAGGTGAGCTTAACAATATATTCAACCAGGCTTATGAGGTGATACATAATTACCCCATGCCGGGTAGGAATTTCAGGATTGCCGTAAAATTGAAAATTTAATTAACAACATATTTTATGTGCCATTATAGACTGATAATGGCGAGGACAATTTTGCCCTCGTTGATGCTTGGTATCGTGTCGATATCAACTATCCTGTCGTCGTGTGAGCGCGATGACGTGATGATAGACATAGTAAAGACACAGGTGACAACTCCTGCATATACCGATGTTGAAGGATTTTATTTGTTAAATGAAGGAAACATGGGCGGGAACAAGTCCACTCTTGACTATTTTAATGCCCGAGAAGGAGTATATTATAAAAACATATATGCCGAACGTAATCCCAACGTAGTGAAAGAATTGGGAGATGTGGGCAATGACTTGCTGATTTATGGCAGCAAGTTGTATGCGGTAATAAATTGCTCGCATAAAGTCGAAGTCATGAATGTCGAGGATGCCACGCGTGTCACGCAAATAGACATTCCCAATTGCAGGTATGCCGTAGGCAAGGATGGATATGTATATGTGAGCAGTTATGTCGGTCCGGTGCAGGTCGACCCGACGGCTCCAAAAGGTGCAGTGTTCAAGGTTGACACATTGAGCATGGAGATCACCGGCTCGGTGGAAGTGGGTTACCAGCCTGAGGAAATGACGATTATCGGAAACCGGCTGTATGTGGCAAATTCCGGAGGGTATCGCGTGCCTGATTATGACAACACGATTTCGGTGATAGATTTGGATAATTTTACATTGTCCGATGTCATAATGTTGGACGAGTCGGCCAATTTTCATCGTCTTGAACATGACCGGTACGGGCGGTTGTGGCTTAGCAGTCGGGGAAATTACTATGGAGACATGAATTCCAATTTGTATGTCATAGATCCAGTTGGCAAACAGATTATAAAAGATATGCACATGCCAGTGTCCGACATGTGGGTTGATGACAACATGCTATATGTCATAAGTGCGGAATGGAGCTATGTGACAGGAAAAAACACAGTGTCCTATGCAAAAATCGACATGGACAACATGGAAGTGGTGGACAGGAATATCATAAAGGATGGCACGGATGAGAAAATCAAGATTCCTTATGGAATAGCGGTTGATCCTGTGACAAAAGACATATATGTCACAGATGCCAAGTCTTATGTGGTTTCGGGCACGTTGTATTGTTTTGATAAAGATGGTATTTGCAAATGGAAGCAGACGGCAGGACAAATCCCGGCACATTTTGCTTTCAAAGGCAATATCGCTGAAGAGTAAAATTGAAATTTAAATGAAACAGATATGATTATGAGAAAAAAGAATTTATTTATTGCAGGATTGGCGATGGTTGTGCCATTGCTGGCAAATGCTGCCAACCCGGTATGCGACCGTGTGGTGGATTATGTGCCTGCTCCGGGACAATTTGTAAATATATTGCCCGAATGGGAAGAAGGCGATGATGCCGAAAGCATGGCATCAAAAGCATTTACCTACATGATACCTGAAGAAGCCATGATTTCTCTTGGTGCGTATGGCGGTTATGTGACTGTAGGTTTTGATCATACTATCGTGAATGCCGATGGCCGGGATTTGTATATTGAAGGCAATGCATTCCAATCGGACGCTTCTGCATTGTCAGGAGGAAATTCAGAACCGGGGATTGTAATGGTTGCCTATGACATAAACGGCAATGGAATGCCCGATGACAATGAATGGTTTGAAATTGCCGGCAGCGAGTATGTTAATTCGGTAAAAGATTATGAAATAACCTATTACCGACCTGAAACCGACGACGATGACATAATGTGGAATGACAACAAGGGCAATTCGGGTTATGTTATGAAAAATACGTTCAACAGCCAGCCGTATTGGCCTCAATGGTTGACTGACGAGCCTTCGCTTGTTTTTAAGGGTACACGCCTGCCCGATAATGCCGTAAACGAGGGAACGGATGATGCGCCATATTTCGTGTTGTCGCGTTTTGATTTCGGATATGCCGATAATTATCCCAATACCGATTCGGATGGAACATGGAACGAAGGAGCCAAAATTGAGATAGACTGGGCTGTGGACAGAAATGGCAATTCGGTGAAATTGCCCGGAGTGGACTTTGTGAGGATATATACCGGTGTCAATCAATACAACGGTTGGATAGGCGAGACCAGTACCGAAGTGTGTCGAGTTATAGATGCTCATTGCCGTGAGGTTAACGGCAGTCTTGTCCTTGATGAGTCGTTAAAAATCGATGAAGCAGTTTTGAATGAATTCCTTGAACTTTATCCCGATGGAAATTTGTCGTCGATTCAAGATGTTGCCGACAACGATGCCGTTCGCGTCTATATAGATGCAGCCGGAACGCTTGTATTTTCGGCTGTGAAAGACGGTGTGGCACAGGTTTATGACCAAAGTGGCAGGTTGATGCATTATGGTAGATTCAACGCCGGAGATTGTCAAGTCGACATGAGTACTTATCCGGTGGGATTATATATAGTGAACATAGATGGCGTGTCAACAAAGATATTGAAACGATAATACATAAAAATTTTAAGATGAGTAAAAGATTACTTTTTTTGCTTGCCGGCGTGTGTCTTGTTGCATCGGCAGCTATTGCCGATGAGGCGAAAATTCAAGGTATTCCCGTGCATGGAAATGTTGCAGAAGCGGTAAAACGAAACATTTTGCATGATGTAGCACCTCATTCAGAGAGTTTTGAGTTCTCCGATATAGTCAATTGGGTAGGAGAGGGCGAGAATGAAGCTGCTTGTTGCCTTCAATGGAATGTGGCTGGAGAAGAAAATGCTCTTGTGTGGGGGTATCGCTGGAACGGTGAAGCAACAGGCATGGACATGCTCAGTGCAATAGCCCGTGAAGACAAGCGTGTGTATTTGCTGTTGGCAAATACCGATTATGGTGTGACAGTTGCCGGGATGGGCTATGACAAGGATGAGGACGGTGACATTGGTTTCATTCATGGAGTGGATGCGAACAATAGCTTCTTTATGACAGATATTGACTATGACAACTGGACGGCAAAAGACCCGGATGACTATTTCTCATGCGGAATGATGACTAATGGCTATTGGTCTTATTATGTGTCGGATGAAGGAGAGTTACCACCCACTGGATATGCCATGACCGGAGCAAGCGACCGCATTCTGCAAGATGGTTGTGTGGATGGCTGGAGCTTCATGTCGTTGACTGAAACGTATGATTGGAAACCTCTTAAAGCTGCCGCTGCCACAGTTGCATTGCCTGAAAACTTTGAAGATGGCTTTTTCATTGTCAATGAAGGTTGGCTCGGTCATGACAACGGTTCGATAAATTGGATTGCAAGTGATGGGACGCCATACTATAACGTTGATGCTAAAGCCAATAATGGTGGTGTGGTGCTTGGAACAACATCGCAATATGCCACGATATATGGCGAGAACATGTATGTAATGTCGAAACAAGCTCCTCGTTTGGTTGTGATGGATGCCCAGACACTTGAGGTGCGCAAGTCATTTGACGAGATAAACGGCGGCGACGGCAGGGCGATTCTCGGTGTAGATGAAAATAAGATATATGTAGGTTCTTCTGCTGGAATTTATGTGCTCGACCCGGCTACTTTTGCTTTGAGTGAAACTGCCATTGCAGGAACTGACGGGACAGGACAAGTAGGAATGATGGCACGCGTGGGTAAATATGTTTTTGCCACTAAACAGAAAATCGGTGTTCTCGTGATTGATGCCGTAACCGATGAAGTCGTTGAAACAATTGAAAATGCTGACATTTACGGATTGACTGTTACTAAGGATGGAACAGTGTGGGCCGGAGCGAAAGGCAGCCTTGTGAGGATAAATCCGGTTACTTTTGAAGCAGAGGTATTGCCTATGCCTAATTCTCTCGTGTCTCCGTGGGGAACATGGATGCCCGACAAGTTGTGTGCGGCCGTTGACGAAAATGCGTTGTTCTATGCTTATGGTACAGGTTCATGGTCTAATAGTGAAACATCGGTTAGCAAGTTATTGATAGATGAAGACGGTCAAATCAGTACCGATCCTGATTTCAATTTTACAATGCCGGCAGGCAATGATGATTCCAAGTATCAATTTTCTTATGGTGGAATAGGTGTAGATCCTCATACAGGAATGCTTGTGGTTCTTGCGACACAAAGTGGATATGGTGCGAATTATTCGTATAACTGGGTTCACATGGTAAATACTTCGACAGGTGCCGTTGAAAACACAATCGTGATGAAAAACGACGAAGGAGAGGATTATTATTGGTTCCCTGCAATACCTGTGTTCCCTGATGTCGACATGCCTGAAATCGTCTTGAATGACATAATTGTCAAGGAAGAGGGTTCTGTGAAATTTGACATGGATGAAATCGTGAAAGATGCCGATAACAGAGTTGCATATATAGAAGTTACGTCCGACGACGATGATTTGTTCAGTGTCGCTTGTGACGGTCTTGGCTTTGAAATAACTCCTGTTGGCGATGGAATGGGGAGTCTTACGGTGAAAGCCAATTCCAATGGCCGTGTGGTAGAAAAGACAGTGACTGTGGACGTGAGTCTTTCATCGGTATCAGCCAACATGGTCGATGCTATCAAGGTATATCCTACGATTGTCGATGACGTTTTGACAATTTCAGGATTGGATGACGATGCGGTAGTGACAGTTTACGGATTGTCGGGGACGGTCGTTGCCGAGCAAGCCGAATGCAACGGAACTCTTGACATTTCTTCGCTCGTACAAGGCTCTTATATTGTTAAGGTTAAATCGGGCGAAATAGAAAAAATAGAGAAGATAATAAAGAAATAAATGACATGCTTAATGTCTTGAAGATATATTTTCTGCGATAACTCTAATTCTTGTAAACAAATCAAGGCAGCCGGGAAACAGGCTGCCTTGATTGTTTTATGTGATTAAGTGATTTTTTGATTTACTTGAGACCTCTGTTTTCAAGAAGAGCATCAACTGTTGGAGCTTGACCGCGGAATCGTTCAAACAGAATCATCGGGTCTTGGCTTCCGCCCGGTTCAAGGATGTTGTGGCGGTAGGATGCTGCGGTAGCAGGGTCAAACAGTCCGTTTTGCTGGAACATGCGGAAAGCATCGGTGTCGAGTACTTCGGCCCACAAGTAGGTGTAGTAACCTGCGGCATACTGGTCGCTGCCAAATATGTGGTTAAAGTATGTACTGCGATAACGGAATTGCACCTCGGCCGGCATTCCGATGCGGCGGGCAACAGATTTTTCAAAAGCAGGTACATTTATGTCGCCTTCGCAATAGTTTACTTTGTGCCATTCAAGGTCGAGCAATGCAGCTCCGACAAGTTCGGTTGTCATGAAACCTTGGTTGAACTTGCTTGTCGCGTCGATTTTTTCAATTAGCGCATCGGGAATTACTTCTCCTGTCTTATAGTGACGGGCATATTCTTTAAGCAACTCGGGAGCGAGAGCCCAATGCTCATCGATTTGTGAAGCAAGTTCCACAAAGTCGCGGTCTACGTTTGTGCCGGCTTGACCACGGAAAGACGCAGTGGTCAACATGCCTTGCAATGCGTGTCCGAATTCATGGAACACTGTCCTTACTTCATCGATGGTGAGCAGTGACGGAGTGTCTTTGGTGGGTCGGGTGAGGCTTGCCACGTTGTAGATTATAGGACGCTCGCTTACTCCATCGTAGTTGTAAGCACCTTTGAATTCACTCATCCAAGCGCCTTGTCTTTTTGTGTCGCGAGGCAAGTAGTCGGTCATGAACACGGCAAGATGCTTTCCATCGGCATCTTTTACGTCATATACAGTTACTTCCGGATGATATTTCGGCGCATTTTTAATTTCGGTAAATGTGATTCCATACAACTTGTTTGCCATCAGGAACACTCCTTTTACGACATTTTCGAGTTGGAAATATGGACGCACTTCATCCTCACTGAAGTTGTATTTGTCCTTCTTTACCTTTTCGGCATAGTAGTAGTAATCCCAAGGTTGGATTTTGATGCTGTCGCCGTGTGCGTCGGCATAGGCTTGCATGTCGGCAACTTCTTCTTTCACCTTGGCTATAGCCGGTTCCCATATTTGGTATAGCAGGTTCTCGGCGTTTTCAACAGTTTGAGCCATTACGTTGTCAAGTTGATAATCGGCAAACGTGTCAAATCCGAGCAGGTTGGCTTTCTTTGTGCGCAACTTGATTATGCGGTTGATATTTTCAAAGTTGTTGAACTCATTGTCGTTTGCGGCAAGATTTGTGTAAGCCTCATACATTTTTTGGCGCAAGTCCCGATTGTCGGCATAAGTAAGAACCGGCAATCTCATGGCTCCGTCGATGGAGAAAATCCATTTACCTTCCATTCCGGCAGCCTTCGCTGTCTCGGCAGCATGTGAGATTATGTTTTCAGGAAGGCCTGCAAGCTCGGCTTCGTTGTCGATTGTGATTTTTGTGGCATTGGTCTCCTTTAGGATGTTTGAACCATAAGCCAGCGTCAGATTGGCCAATTCCTGATTGATTGCCTTAAGGGAATCTTTGTCTGCTGCCGACAATAAAGCCCCGTTGCGAGTGAAATCCTTGTAATACTTTTCGAGCAAGCGAGTTTGTGCCGTGTCGAGATGGAATACTTCACGACGGTCGTACACCTGTTTTACGCGTTCAAACAAGCGGTCGTTCATGATTATTTCATCGGAAGCTGCCGATAACATTGGCAGGGCTTCGGCTGCTATTTTTTCAAGTTCCGGAGTATTGTCGGATTCTGTAAGGGCAAACAACACATAGCAGGCTTTGTTCAAAGTGCTGCCGCTGTTGTCGAGGGCGAGAATCGTGTTGTCGAAGTCGGGCATTGCACGATTGTTGACAATTGCTTCGATTTCTTGTTTTTGCTCCTCAATTCCGGCTTTTATGGCTGGCAAATAGTCGGAATATTTGATTTTTTCGAATGGAGGAATTTCATACTTTGTTTCGTATGGCTCCAAGAAAGGATTTTTAGCTTGATTTTCCATTTTCTTTGCATTGGCTGTCAGCAACCCGGCCGACAACATGATGATTGCAGTTAATAATAATTTTTTCATTTATTTGATATAAAGTTGGTTTGTCGTTCTTTTGCGTGTTTCTATTCGTTCCAAACGAATGTTGCCAGTAGCGGATAATGGTCGGAAGAATTTATTTTTCCTCTTTCCACATCGACAGCCTTGAAGCACCCTTTATACAGGATATGGTCTATTTTGAAATAGAAACGATTTGCATGATATGTTATCGTAGGCCCGAATGCGCACTCGGTATATGCATCGGCGAGATCGTTGCCTTTTGCCGTGCGGTAGCTGAAAGAGTCGGGCGTGTCATTGAAATCTCCGCACACGATTACATTAGTTCCTGCCGAATCGACAAATTGTCTTAGCTGTTTTGCTTGTTCGGCTCTTTTGCGGAAAGCCGAAGACAATTTGGAAAGCAGGTTGCCGCGCATGTCTTTTATGTCATGTGGCTCTACATCGCTTATGTCGGTGAGACGTTTGTAAAGTTCCTTGTCGGTCATGGTTAGACCAATCGATTGAAGATGGCAATTAAATATCGTTATCGTTTTTCTATTGATATGCACATCATATCCCACGACTTTTTTTGCCGAGTACTCCAAGACCTTTTCCTCTCGGTCTTCAAATGGGTATTTTGACAATAATACCATGTCGTTGCAACCTTTTGTGTAGTAAGGGTAGCGTTGGAGCAATTCGGGGAGTAACGAGCTTATTTTTTTGTTTTCGAGGAAACTTATGTTTGCTGAACCTTCTTGCAGGCACACGATGTCGGCATCGGTGTCGAGTATGTATTGCACCGACCGGTTCCGCTCATGGTCGATATTGTCAAAGTCTTCAAAGTTCATGACATTGAAAGTCAGCATGGTGAATGAACGTGATTTTTCAGCATCGGTCAATTCACCTAAGTCGGATATGTTGAGCGGGAAGAAAGTCAAAACAGGACCTGCCGATATTATGATGGATATTATCGGAATCAATGCCATGCGCCACATGCGCAAGATGAGCAATGTGGCGAGAAGCAATATTGTTGCAGCCAAGCCTAAGGGAAAACACATGCCAATGAGGGCAAATTTTGTCCCGTTCGCAGGATCGGCCATGCCTCCGTAGGCAGAGGCGATAAACAATATGGCCAGTATCACTGATATTGCAAATCCTATTATGATAGCTGAGACCTTTATGGGTGTTTTCTTTTTCATTAGTTTACTCCTTTCCATTTTTCCTGTGAGCCATGTCAAAGTCCATCTGGTCGTCGCTGCTGTTAAATAAATAACTGCTGGGAGTTACTTGTTTTTGTCACGGCTTATTTGGAACAATCTGCGTTTTTCTTCATTGGATAATGCTGAATATCCCGATTGTTTTATTTTCTTCAATATTTCATCAAGGTCTTTTTCATCTTCGGCCGAGATGCCGGTATCTTGTCTTTTCGTTTTAGTGCCTGTATCTGAATGTTTGAAATGATATTTTTTTTGATTGATTTTTGTTCTCGGCTTTTTGAATAATCGTTCAAAGAGAACTACTATGCTGTCAATTATCTTGTTGAGCCAATTTGTAATGTCGATTCCTTTGCGAAAGGCAAGGGCATAGGCACAGCCGGTCAATGCACCGCCGATATGTGAAATATGGCCACCGATGTTTTGCATGTCAATAATCAAGATGTCAAAGAATATCATGATGACGGTTATCCATTTTAATGGCACTTCACCGATGAACAGGAGTCCGACTTTGTAATTTGGAGCTTTTATGGCTATTGCCACCATGATTGCCATAATGGCTGCCGATGCTCCGATCAGCATTGCGTTGCGGTGGGAAAAAGCTGGAAGCAAGTTGTAGGCCAGCATGTAAAACAACGCACCTCCCAAGCCGCCTATAAGATAAAGCCCAGTCATCTGCCGCTGGTTGAAAAATTCGAGGAACAATCGGCCAAACCACCACAGGCACAGCATGTTGAGTAGGATGTGCAGCACTTCGTAATGCGCAAACATGTATGTCAGCAGTGTCCACGGCTGATGCATCAGTTGATTGACGTCGGAGGGTAATTGCAGATAATTTATTATCGCCCATGCGTCAAAGTCAAACAAAAATCCTATAAGTGCAAAAAACCGCACCACGATGAACACGGCAATGTTGATGTATATCAGCCTGCCAAGCAATGATGCCGTTTTAAAGCGATATTTCAGATTATTGATAAAATCCGCCACCTATAATTCCTTTCTTTTTCCAATAGTAGATAATGAAGAAGCCAAATATCATTCCACCAAGGTGGGCAAAATGGGCGACCGTGCTTAGTGACCCTGTGACACCGAATGCAAGTTCCAGCGCACCGTATCCCAGTACCATCCATTTTGCTTTTATTGGTATCGGTAGGAACATGATGTAGAGCGGCATGTTGGGGAATATCATTCCGAATGCGAGCAGGATGCCGAATACTGCTCCCGAAGCACCGACTGTCAAGATACTGTTTACGACTGCACCGTATTCGCCTGTGCGTATGGCATATTCAACGGCTTCGGCACCTTGTAATACGACGAATCCTTCGGCGTTTGTGTATTTGAATATGTCAGTAAGAGTGAGCATGGTGGTCACTTCTTGCACTAAGGCTGCACCTATGCCGCATGAGATGTAGTAGAACAGGAAACGTTTCTTGCCAAGGACTTGCTCAAGCAATCCGCCAAACATGTATAAAGTGAACATGTTGAAGAACAAGTGTATGAATCCGGCATGAAGGAACATATATGTGACAAGTTGTGCCGGATTGAACTTTGACGCGCCCCAATAGTGCAAACCTAAAACATCTTCCAATTGCGGGAATAGCGATGTCGCTACCAGCATGAGTATGTTTATAATCAACAGATTTTTTGTAATCGGAGGGATGGAGCTAAAAAAGCCTCGTGAATTATTGTACATTGCAAGATTTATTTGTGATAGGCAATAAGCTTTCTTTCGGAAAGCAACGCACATGCCTTATTTTGGCGCAAAAATAATGAAAAAATATGCTGCAAAGCAATATGTTATAACATATTTCTAATTATTTACTTGAAAAAAACATTTTTTTATATTGTTGTTTTGTTATTAAATCTAAATGCTTTATATTTGCGCTTGCTAAAACCATAAATTTATTATTTTTTATGAACAAGACAGAATTAGTTAACGCTATTGCGGAAGATGCCAAATTATCGAAGGTTGATGCTAAAGCTGCGCTTGATGCCACATTGAAAGCTATTTCTAATGCCTTGGCTAACAACGACAAGGTTGCTCTTGTCGGTTTTGGAACATTTGCTGTTTCAGAAAAAGCCGCTCGTACCGGTATCAATCCTTCTACAAAAGAAAAAATCCAGATTCCTGCAAAGAAAGTTGTCAAATTTAAGCCAGGCACTGAATTATCCGATTTGATTAAATAAAGCAAGGTCCGCGAGGTACAAGCTTTATTTGGTCGTATCCTGAAAAATCTTGGTTTCGCACCTATGGTCAGGAAAATAACGACGTGTGTGGTACAAATGCGATTAAAAAACGTTTGCCCATGAATTGTATGCTTATTGCATTATTTTCAAAGGAATTATCTGCGAGGTAGGCTTTTCTCATCATGAGTATTAAGCATCTCGCAGTTTTTTTGCTATATAGGAGAATAGAGTAATGTCACGCGATGGCAGGTGGGAATGGACGAGCGAGAAATTTATGGTTTTGTTTAGATTTGAATGATTATGCTATCTTTGGCATGTAAGCTTTTTGGACATGCCATGTGTTTAACAATAATATTTTGATGAAAAAATGATAAAGAAATTTGTATTTGCTGCTGCGGCGTTGTTGGCCATGGTGTCATGTGGCAAAGCCGGTTTTCAGGTGAGCGGAGTGGTCGAAGGAGGAGCTGACTCGGTGAAGATGGTGATAGAACAGGCTTCAAACGGGCGTTGGCTTATCGTGGATTCTGTTTTCACCAGTGGAAACGGAGAATTTTCGGTAGAAGTTGCGGCACCGGCATATCCTGATATATACAGATTGCGCTATGGCGCGGGAACGATATGTTTCCCTGTCGACAGTATCGACAAGATTGAAATAAAAACCGACGTAAAGCAGTTTGCAACGGCTTATACTCTTGCCGGAACCGATGATGCTGTGTCGATGATGAACATAGACAAGAAGGCTATGGAGATAAGTTTGCTAAACGGAGAGGAAAGGAGCAAAGCCATAGAAGCATGGAAAAAGGATCTTGTGGGACAGATTCTTTCGTCACCGGGTAGCATAATATCTTATTACATCATCAACAAGTATATAGGGAACGAACCTCTTTTTGACCCACTTGTGAAGCGTGACATGCAGATAATAGGCGCTGTGGCCAACGGTTATTATACGTTCAGTCCTAACGATCCTCGTACTGCCTATCTTGTGCGCCTGTTGCAGCAGGGCCGCGCATATCACAAGCCTAATGCCGCAGTGACCGATACTGTCGTAGCTTCGGAGGCTTCGATAATCGACATAACCCTTCAAGACAATAACGGTGTGGAGCAATCGTTGGAAAAACTTGCAGCCGAGAAACGGGTCATTTTGTTGAATTTCACGGTTTATTCGGCAGAATTCTCTCCAGCCTACAACGCCGTGCTTGCCGATTTGTACAAAAAATATGAGAAGAAAGGTTTATGCATCTACCAAGTGAGTCTTGACGGGGACGAATTTACATGGAGGCAATCGGCTGCGAACTTGCCGTGGATTACCGTTTATGATCCTGCCAGCCTGCAATCGCAAAATGTGATGAAATATAATGTGACACAGATTCCGTTGACCTATGTCATAAGCAATGGCGAGATTGTGGAGCGTGTTGCCGAGCCTGCACAACTTGAGCATGTCGTAGCCAATTACATGTGATGAATATCATTGAGCCAATATAAAAGGGCTGGTTCCGTTTCAATGGAGCCAGCCCTGAATTTTTTCATTAACTGCTTTTGAGGCAGTCAACAAGGATAATCAACATGTCATTTTTTCAAAACTTTAGTTACAGCTTCAAGCCCGTCGGCGGTTTTAATGCGAAGGATGTATAATCCTGCCGGGAGAGAGCCGATTTCGAGTTGTGTGATGTTTTGTTGTTTTTCGGTAATTACTAATGAGCCGCGTATGTCGTAAAGCCATGCTTGAGTAATTTCATCTGCAGCCGACATGTATAAAATGTTATCTACAGGTTGTGGATATGTTCTCAGGGAAGCATTGCGGTCGGTCATCACTTTTTCAACACTTGACATCGGGTCAACTGTCAATTGCAATGTCGCTTCGGTGCCGCTACCATCGGTAGCCGTAGCTTTCACTGTTGCAGTTCCGCCCGGGCGGTCGGGGATAGCGGTCACTACTCCATAGGCGTTGACGGTGACGAGGTCTTCTCCTTCAACGATACTCCAGTCCACACGTTGGTAGGCTGCCGATGTTGGCAGAATCTCAGTATAAAGATAAGCCACCGGTGCTTCTTCGGTAAGGTTGGTGTTGCCTTGCAGCGACACGATGCGCATGTCGGTTACATACTGAATGCTTGCGGCATTGCCGGCATAAACGACATTGCTGCGTACTGAAACATCGCTTTCGGCCATCGGACGTATTGCGGAAGCTTGTGTCAAGGCCGGAACAAGTTCTATTGCGTAATATTGCAAAGAACCCGGTGCTGCATCTACATAGCTTGTGGCCGAGCCTGCCAGCGTGGTGATTTCTTGCAACGCATCGGGTGACGAACCGCGCAAGATGCGATAGGAGGCAATGTCACGACCGACATACGGATTCCATATCAGGTTGTAGCTGCCTTCGGCAATGCCACGGTTGATGGTCAGCAATACAGTCTGGTGCGGGTTGCCTATCGGGCTCGTTTCTCCTGTCGCGAGTGTCATGGCAAGAGCATACCGCTCGCTGCGCACCGAGTTGTCGGATGTAATGTCGGTGAAGCGTCCGGCTGTCTTTGCGGCACGGCCTATTTCAACGAATTCATTAAGCACGGCTCCCTCTTTGTATATGATTACTTCATTGCAAGCAGCCGGAAGTGCCGAAACGTTCCATGTCACCACGTTGCGGTTGCCATCGCTTTCGACCATTGTTATTTCCGGACCTTCGATTTCGGGCAGCACGGTGAAGTCCATATAGCGTTCTTGCGTGTTGCCATCGATTGTGGCATATAGCGTCAATCGTCGAGACGTCAGTTCAGGATGCCCGATTATGCGTGCAGTTCCTGCGGGTTCTCCGGCAACAGTACTTATTTCAAGGTCTTCGCCCGGATTGGTCTCTCCGCTCAGTTCCCAGCGCAATGTCGCACTCTTGGGAATTTCACTCATTGTTATTTCAAACGGGGAGTTGAAATATACTTCATCGGGCATGTCTATCAGCACGTCCCACCAGCGGTTTACGCCGATTACGACTTCCGATCTCACGCCGTTCACGGTAACACTCACGGTCTTCTGTCCGAAGTCTTTCCACGACACATGATACGGGCCCCAAGAGCTTCCACTTGTAATAGTTCCTCCGTCGAAGTCCCAAACCGGTTCAACGCCTTCATCGCGAGTGCCTACATACTCGATTATCGCCTGTTGCCCGACAGTAGTCATTGCCGGTGCGCTGATGCGCGGTGCCGTTTCCACTTTCACTGTTACAGGGGCGGAGAAGTCGGATGTTTCACCCCACAGGTCGATAGTCTGTACCTGTATCTCATATTCACCCACAGGCAGACGGTCGATAGGAATGTCAAATTGTGTCGCGCGGTGGAAACAGTAACGGCTTGATGTCGGGTCATAATTGGCAGGAGCCTGTTGAATGCCCGAATAAGGCCCGGTTGCATTGCTGCCGCCGTTCAACGGTGAAATAATGTAACTATTTTCACCGGTAACACCTTTTTTCTTTACCGAAAGGTTGTAACGCAGTTTCTTTGTTGGTGTTTCGGCATCGGTGGCTGCGCTCCATTCTATGTGCAGCCCCGTTTCGGTTTGTCTTGCAGCCACAGTGACCGGAGCGGTGGGGCGAGTGTTGACAACGGTGGTCTGGTTCTCCGAATTGCTTTCAGTATCAAAGCTGTAATACACAATCGGGGATTTGCCAGTTTCAATGGTCTTTATTATGATTGCGTCATCATTAATGTTTAGCGCATCCGAAATGAACCCCTGCCTGTAGCTCGTGGGAGAATCGACATAGACGGCATATATGGCACACAAATTTTGCCGAGATTCATCGTAAGAGGTAATGAGGATATCTTCATAGCCGTTGTTGTCGAGGTCGAAAAGCGCATAATTGCAGTAGTCGCCTTCATACAACACGCTGCCGGTGTATTCCAGCCCCATTTCGATTGTGTAACCGTCGATGAAACGTTGGTTACTGTCGTTCTTGAGAACTTTCATGTTTCCGCCTTTGGCCCAATATAAGATGTCATAATATCCGTCATTGTCGAAGTCCACTACCGACGGAACTGCGAATCCGGTTCTTGGAACGGGGGTCTCAAACGGCACCTCGATGCGTTCAAATTCAAGGTTGCCGATGTTGCGATACACATAGAGCATGGTGTAGTCGTTTCGGTCGGGGTAGAAGTAATATGAATCAAACAGCCCGTCATTGTCCCAGTCGAATGTATTCTGAAGGTTAATAAACCCACTGTATTCATTGTTACATTCTATGGTTGAGAAAGTTCCGTCTCCGTTGTTTCTTGCTATTTCGGTACTGCTCAGGAAGTCGGTTAATCCATCGTTGTTCATGTCGGCTTTGGAGGTGATGTATTGATCACAAAGGTCTCCCAATCCCGATTTCTTGGAGAAACTGCCATTGCCGCTGTTCAGCAGCACGCCATATTCGTTGGTGGCGTCTGTGTTATACAGCAAGTCGGCCAGTCCGTCCATGTTCCAGTCAATCCACACTGCATAGTCGAAGTCGAGGCCTTGGTTGAATATGCCCTTGGCCTTGCTGAACGTGCCATCACCGTCGTTGTGGTACAGTCCGCTATCTTCAAATTGGCCTGGAAGTGCATAATCTACCAGCCCGTCGTTGTCATAGTCGAAGAACTGGTGCCCGTATTCGTTATAGAATATGCTGTTTCCTTCAACACGAGAAATCCAGTTGTCCATGACGCTTGCCGATTGTTGTGAAGTGGCTTGTGTGCCGTCGGCTGCCGTCATGGTGTGGACGATGGTTTTCTTTCCGGGCTTGTCCCACTTGACGGTTAGCAGCCCGCCACGGTCGCTCACGATGCTCCCACCGTCGCCGAGTTGCCAAGAGTGGGTCATTCCGTCGCTCACGGTATAATGAATATCGAGTGTGCCCGTGGTGGAAGTCGAATTGGTCGAAAGGATAAAGTCCACAGGGATGTAAGTGTGCTTGAAGCTCGCTTCTTCGCTCCATGCCGAGCCGGCATGGTTGGGGTCGATAGCTTGAACGCTCACATAATATGTGCCTGCCGGCCACGAGCGCAGGTCGAGGCTCTTTTCAAGGCTGCTGCCTGCGTTCCCGTCCATAAAGTTCCGGCGAGTGCCATCGGCAAGTGCATGGCCGTCGACCATGTCGCACAGGCCGGGAGCCGACCCGATGCGCACGGCATAGGTAAGGTCTTTGGAACTTGAAAGATTGTCGGTCGATGAATTCCAAGAAATTTTCAAGCTGCCGGTTGATGCATTATAGCTTAATGCCGGGCGAGAAGGAACAACAGGCGAAGTGTTGGTCGTGGAATTGACTTTATAAACCGTTTGTCCACCGTCGAAGAAGTTGGATATGAACTTGTGCGACACCCAAATTTCGATACAGCCGTCACCGTCTATGTCTTCGGCTTCGATTGTGTAATTTTCAATGTCGTTGGGGAATCCAAATATGTCGTTATTGGAAGTAAGCGTGTATAGCACTTCGGCATCTCCTAACGAGAAGTTTGCGCCACCACGGCGCACCGATACGTTGTAGTTGTAAAACGTCTGCCAATTATCTCCTTGATAAGAATCGACATATTCGAGTAGAAGCAAGTCGTAAAAGCCGTCGTTATCTATGTCTCGGCAAGTGGAATAGATGTAATTCTTTTCAACATAGTCTTCGTGGGGAGTGAAATTGCCTTGGCCATCGTTTTCATAGAAGAGTGTGTAGCATGTGGTTCCGTCGGTGTTGTATGCACTGAAAATCACAAGAATGTCGACATCGCCGTCACGGTCGAAGTCGTAGCACCACACGGGTGAGTCGGCTGCAAGGTTATCCATAAGCGAGGTTTCTTTAAACTCGCCACCGCCTTGGTAAATCAAAGTCTTTACCACACCTTGTTCTCCGCCATATACTACATAGTCGGCAATACCGTCATCGTTGAGGTCACGCACGCGCACTGCTCCACCCACGGTCGATACCACATATTTCCCTTCGGGTGTTCCGTAATATATGGTTCCGGTGGAGGCTTCTATCAAGTCGGCCAGCCCGTCACCGTTTAGGTCGAGTGTCATGTCGGGCAAAGATGAAGGCACGGGGTCGGAGTTTGGCTCAAGTGCGGCTCCTGTCAGGATAGCCCAAGGATTTGGCCCTAATGGCTTGTTTACCATTGAAGCTTCTTGCATCTCCATCCACGAGGCCGCGTTGAAATCTCCTTGATATTCCTCGTAAGCCACAGGAATCATCTGGGCCGACTGGATTGAGCCGTCGGGCATGTAGCGGTGCATGATAACATATTCATTTGATTTTTCTTCAGCAAGATCGGTGCAACCGTTGCGGTCGAAGTCCCAGTTGTTGAATAGCACCATCGTCTTGACATCATATTGTCCCAGGCCGTTGCTGATGGCTGCCCATTGCAGGTTGCCACTGAAACTCTCCGAGGCGAATATGCCAATGTCGGGCACACCGTCGCCATTCACGTCATCGATGCCGGTAATGTAGGCGTATTGTGGTCCATACGTCTGAGTTTCGGTTGCAATGTTGATTGAGGTCTCTCCCGGTGCAAAATTTGATGAAAACCCGTCATGGATGTACAATGTCGAGGTGCTGGCGTTGTTGCCTTCGCCGAAGCAAGAAATAAAACCTTTTTCACCGACGCCTGAGAAGTCGTAAAATGCGTTT
Organism: uncultured Muribaculaceae bacterium; assembly: GCA_944321705.1. Lineage (GTDB taxonomy): Bacteria > Bacteroidota > Bacteroidia > Bacteroidales > Muribaculaceae > Avimuribaculum. Next base: position 29,434 of record CALUMG010000010.1, read on the forward strand.
GCCGTTGGTAAAGGCACTGCAAACTGCCGCACGGCTCCTTCTTGAGCCATTAATGCAAAGGGCAGCATAGACAACAATAATAAATTCTGTTTCATAGCAAAAAGTCCTTAATGAGTTGATAAATATTGTTGAATTATAATAACTCGATAAAAATGGAGTCGAAAGGTTGATTACGTTTTTTACAAGTTGTGTTTTGGTATTAAGAAAATAGCATCTTGTAAAATTCTTTATGGCTAAGATAGGAATTTTAATGGAGAGTTACACTATTATCAGGCCATAAATTTGGCATTTATGTGATAATTATATCAAAAAAAGTAATTGTTTTGGATGGATTTTGGGAATATATAAAAAAAGTCCAGTCTTTTTACGACCGGACTCTTGACTTATTTGGATTTTGCTGCTGTTGTTGCGTATCATTTTTTGTGAGCAAGGATGTATTGGGCAATTTGGACAGCATTCAAGGCTGCACCTTTCTTGATTTGATCTCCAACGGCCCAGAAACTCAACCCGTTTTCGTTAGCCAGGTCTTTCCTTATTCGCCCCACATAAACAGGGTCTTTGCCTGCAATGAATAACGGCATTGGATATTGCTTGTTGGCCGGGTCGTCGCATACGACGATTCCTTCGGCTTTGGCAAATGCTTCACGAGCCTCTTCGGGCGATATGGGATGCTCGGTTTCCACCCATATTGCTTCGCTGTGAGCACGCATCACAGGAACTCTCACGCACATCGCGCTTACGCTTATGCCGGGTTCATGCATTATTTTGCGAGTTTCGTTGAACATTTTCATTTCCTCTTTAGTGTATCCGTTGTCTTGGAACACGTCGATGTGAGGAATCACGTTGTAAGCAAGCTGGTATGCAAATTTTTCGACAACAGCTTCTTTTCCTGCGGCGAGGTCGCTGTATTGTTTTACGAGTTCATCCATGGCGGCAGCTCCTGCTCCGCTTGCAGCTTGATAAGTTGCCACATGTACGCGTTTTATCTTCGACAAGTCGTTGATAGGTTTCAGCGCCACTACCATCTGTATGGTTGTGCAATTAGGATTTGCTATTATGTTGCGCGGGGTGTTGAAGGCATCGTCGCCGTTTACTTCAGGAACAACCAAAGGTACATCGTCGTCCATGCGGAACGCACTTGAATTGTCGATCATCAATGTTCCGAATTTTGTTATCGTTTCGGCAAATTCTTTAGATGTTCCGGCACCTGCCGATGTGAAAGCGATGTCTACTCCCTTGAAATCATCATTATGTTTTAATTCCTTTACGGTAATCTCTTTGCCGTTGAAAGGATATTTGCGTCCGGCACTGCGGCTCGAACCGAACAATAGCAATTCATCAGCTGGAAAATGCTGCTCTTGCAGCACTCTTAGAAATTCTTGTCCCACGGCGCCACTTGCACCCACAATCGCTACTTTCATTTTGTTCTTCTTGTCTTTTTAGTCTATAATTTCATAATCCGGGATGCGTCTCGGCAATGTAAAATTTAAGCAAGCTTGAATTTTCCTATTGCTCTCGACTTTCACCGTATTTTCATAATCCGGGATGCGTCTCGGCAGTGTAAAATTTGAGCAAGCTCGAATTTTCCTATTGCTCTCGACTTTCACCGTATTTTCATAATCCGGGATGCAAAGTTACACATAGTATTAATTATAAAAGTAAAATTGCATCAGATTTTTGCGTTTTTGCTAAAAATATGCCATGATACATGTCATATTGTAACTTGAAGCCGGTTAATTCCGAGTCCTGGAAGTCTCATTGTTTCGAGTTTCTGTATTGGCAGGCGGAGCGAGCAATGAACGAAAACGTCTGTCATCGTTTATTATTTTCATTGCTTCGAGGAAAATGTCGTCGTGGTGGTTTATTACGAGCATGTAGGCTCCCGGGTCGGAATAAACATCACGAGCTATCAATGCTTTTGTTATATCTTTTATGAGCGGTTCGCTGTTGGCATATTGCAGGTTGTCAAATTTCACGCTGTCGCGCATGCCAGCATCCCTCAAAGCAGACATTATGGAATTGTCGATTGTGAAATGTTGGTCGAAGTCGGCAACGGTTTTATACTTCTTTAGAATCTCTTTGCGATGAGAGTCGACATAATCGACAACAAACTGGTTCACAGTGCCACGGGCCACAAGGTCTCGATAATAATCGGTAAATTCGGTGGTGTCGAGTGGTACGAATATGTCGGGCATTATGCCTCCTCCGCCATATATCACGCGATGGGCGCGAAGAGTTTCGTATTTGAGGGAATCAGAGAAATGGATGCTGTCGGCATGAGCAAGTTCCCCGTCGACAAGCCTGTTGTAGATGTCCATGTCATATTTTTCGCTGTCTCCGGCTTTGTAGGGCTTTTGGATGCAACGTCCCGAAGGAGTATAATAGCGAGCTACGGTCAAGCGCATCATCGAGCCGTCGTTGAAGCGGAACGGACGTTGTACGAGACCTTTGCCGAACGTCCTTCTTCCAACGATTACGGCACGATCCCAGTCTTGCAAGGCTCCCGATAATATTTCGCTTGCCGATGCTGAATATTGGTTTACCATCACGACCACCTTGAAGTCATCATTTTTAAATCGTCCCCGGCCGTTTGCCTTGGCCTCATATTTCGGTGAGTTGTTGCCGAGTGTGTACACGATTTCTTGTCCTGAGTCAAGGAAATTGTTAGCCAGCTCAACCGCCGTTTGCAAGTATCCGCCTCCATTGTTTGTGAGGTCGATGATGAGTTGTTTCATCCCTTTTTTCCTCAATTTGTCGACGGCATCACAAAACTCGTCGTTTGTTTTTTTGCCGAAGCGGCTTATTTTTATGTAGCCTGTTTTTTCATCGGCCATGTAGGAGGCATCGATGCTGTACACAGGGATATCATCGCGAGTGATTCGGAACGGGATGGGTTGCGACACTCCTCGGCGTTTCACGAGGACGTTCACCTTGGTGCCTTTTTTCCCACGCAGCATTTTCATGATACGCGTGTTGCTCATTTTCATGCCTGCAATCACGGTGTCTTCCACCTCGATGATGCGGTCGCCGGCATAAATGCCGACTTTCTCGGCAGGACCGCCAGCTACGGTCTGTATCACATAAAGCGTGTCGGCGTTCATGTTAAACTGGATGCCTATTCCGCTGAATTCGCCTTCGAGAGGCTCTTCAAGTTCTTTAGTTTCTTCAGGAGTGCTGTAGGAAGAATGCGGGTCGAGCTGCTGGAGCATCCCTTTTATAGCATCTTCCACCAGCTTGTCTTCGCTTATGGAGTCGACATAGAATTGCGAGATTGCAAACTCCGCGTTCATCAACTTTTTCAAGTGTTCTTGTCCTGATATATTGAATGCCAAGACTGTCATTGTGACAGCCGTGAACAAGATTCTCTTTATTGCCATATAGTTTTTATTTAGATTGTGCCAATTTGAGTTATTATGTCATTTCACTTTCCAAGTGTCCGGAATCAGGCTGGGATCGCAATGTCGTGGCAGGTAGGCTCTCACATCTTGGCCGTATTTCACAAGTTCGCGCACGATGCTTGAGCTTATGTGGCTGTATTCGGGCAGGGTGTACAGAAGCACAGTTTCTATTCCCGACAAAGCACGGTTTACCTCGGCAAGGTTCTTTTCATATTCGAAGTCTTGTATCATTCGCACTCCGCGCAGCATGAATTGCGCTCCATATTTCTTGGCTGCATCGACAGTGAGACCGTCGTAGGCTACAACCTTTACACGCGGTTCGTTGCGAAAGATGCCGTTTATCCACTTCAATCGGTCTTCGAGTGTTGTAAGTGTCAATTTGTTGTAGTTTACGCCTATGGCTACCACTATTTCGTCGAATAGCGGCAATGCACGTTCCACAATCGACTCGTGCCCTACGGTAAATGGGTCGAACGACCCTGGAAACAAGGCGATGCGTTTGCCGGGTTCATTTGGTAATGTCTTCTTCATCTTCGATAACCAGATTGTCAATGATAAAATTTTGCCTTTCCATGGTGTTCTTTCCCATGTAGAAAGCAAGCATCTCTTGCACAGAATCCTCTTTGCGCAAGGTGACTCGGTCGAGTCGCATGTCGGGGCCGATGAAATCGCGGAACTCGTCGTCGGATATTTCTCCAAGGCCTTTGAAACGGGTTATTTCGGCATTGTCCCCGAGTTTATTTATAGCAGCGACTCGTTCTTCATCGGTGTAGCAGTAGTATGTTTCCACTTTGTTGCTTCCTGCTTCGCGAGAACCGGAACGACGCTTGCGCTTGGCCTCCTTCTTGTTGCGAACCCTGAAAAGAGGTGTTTGCAAGATATAGACATGCCCGGTCTTTACTAATTCGGGGAAAAATTGCAGCAGGAATGTGATCATGAGCAGGCGTATGTGCATTCCGTCGACATCGGCATCGGTGGCTATGATGACTTTGTTGTAGCGTAGGCCTTCAAGACCTCCTTCTATGTTCAATGCAGCTTGCAACAGGTTGAATTCATCGTTTTTGTAGACGATGGTCTGTGCCATTCCGTAGGAGTTTAGCGGCTTGCCTCGCAAAGAGAACACGGCTTGAGTCTCCACGTCCCTGATTTTTGTTATCGAGCCGCTTGCCGAGTCGCCCTCGGTTATGAATATCATCGTTTCGTCACGGCGGTCTCCCTTGGCATCGTTGTAGTGGACGCGACAATCGCGCAGTTTCCTGTTGTGGAGAGCCACTTTTTTGGCCTTTTCACGAGCCTGCTTGGCTACTCCGGCCATGGCTTTGCGTTCCTTTTCCGACTCGACGATTTTTTTCAGCATCGTTTCGGCCACGTCGGTGTTTTTGTGCAAGTAATTGTCGAGTTCCTTCTTGATGTAGTCGTTGATGAACTTGTAGACCGTTGGGCCACCTTCATACATGACGGTGCTGCCGAGCTTGATTTTGGTCTGTGATTCAAAAATAGGTTCGATTACTTTTATGCTTATTGCAGCGACGATGCCGTTGCGGATGTCGGAATATTCAAAATTCTTGTTGTAAAATTCCTTGATGGTTCGGGACAGAGCTTCCCTGAATGCCGATTGGTGAGTACCTCCTTGCGTGGTGTGCTGGCCGTTGACAAAGGAGTAGAACTCTTCGCCATACTGCTGAGCATGGGTTATTACCACTTCAATATCCTTGTCCTTGAAATGGATGAGCGGATAAAGCGGTTGGTTGGTCATGTATTCGTTCACGAGGTCGGCCAGACCGTTGCGTGAGTGATATTTGCGTCCGTTGTAGTTTATTGTCAATCCGGTGTTAAGGAACGAATAGTTCTTAATCATCGGCTCGACATACTCTTCTCGGTATTCAAAATTCTTGAACAAGGTAGCATCCGGCTTGAATTGGATTAACGTGCCATTAGGCTCATTTCCGATTGCTTCGACAATTCCGCTGTCTTCCAATAACTTGCCTTGGGAGAATCGGGCGAATGCAGTTTGTCCGTCACGGAATGATTGTACATACAGCGACTCCGACAGAGCGTTTGCGGCTTTCAATCCCACACCGTTCAGTCCCACCGAGCCTTTGTAGTTTTCGTTGTCGAACTTTCCGCTCGTGTTCATTTTCGAGGCAGCATCACGCACATCGGCAAGAGGAATGCCACGACCGTGGTCGCGTATGGTCACGGTATTGTCGACGACTGTCACTTCAATCGTGTTGCCGAATCCTGCAAGGTGTTCGTCTACGGCATTATCCATTACCTCTTTGAACAGCACATATATGCCATCGTCAGGTTGGGAGCCGTCACCAAGTTTGCCTATGTACATTCCCGGTCGTAACCGTATGTGTTCAAGAGCTTCAAGAGTGACGAGCTTGTTGTATTCGCCTAATGTTTTGTCGAGCGGATTTATTGTTTCCTGTCCTGTTTCTTCTGCCATTTGCTTTCATCAAGGAGGTTAAAAGTCTCCTAATTCGCAAAAATACTAATTTTTTGCGAGTGTCGCAACTTGCATATTTTGTTATCGGCAATGGTAGAAGGGCGTTGGTGTAATGAAATGGCTTATTTGACGAGCAATTTGACAATGTGAGATGCTCCGCGCCCTCCGGCTGCGATGTAGCTTCGCAGCAACGGGTATAGCCATCGAGCTGTCTTGTCGTATCTCATTCGGGCGTATGCTTTTTCATATAACGGGGCTGCAAGGTCGCGGCGGCCTTCGGCAATGTAGAGTCCCGACAGGGTCATACGCCTGAATTCCACATATTTCAGCAGCCGTTCTTTGATGCATGGGTCGGCAAGTTCCTTTATGTCTTGTTCCACAGAGTCGATGGCAAGTTCCCATGAACCGTGCTTAGAAGCAAAGTTTGTGCCTGTGATGGAGATTCTTTGCAAGAATACATGTATTAGGGGGGAATCGGTCATGAATGACGTTTTAGGATTCTTTAGCAGCAATCGCATTGAAAATTCCCAATCATCCCATCCGAGTAGAGCCTCGTTCCACCATCCGGCCGATTCACATGATTCTTTTTTTATCATGCACTGCGAAGGGCTTGTGCATGAATGGAACAGATGGTTTACAAGCAGATCTTTGGTGTAGAAAGGTTTTTCGGTTTTTATGCCGTCAAGGTTCGTGATGTCGGCTCTTGCTATCACCATGTCGGTGTCATTGGCAGCCACTATGAATTTCTCTACTAATGAAGGATCCATTGCGTCGTCGCTGTCAAAGAAAATCAACCACTTGCCGGTTGCGGCGTGACCACCTTTGTTGCGTGCCACCGCCGCGCCTTGTCGGCTTTCTTGCATTACGATTATACGGAAGTCGGTAGACTCGTGTCTTGATTTGAATCCGTTGAGTACTTCGAGGGTGTTGTCGGTTGAGTTATTATCCACAAGGATCAGTTCGAGTGGACGGTAGCTTTGTGCTGCTACCGATTGCAATGTGCGTCCCACAATGCCGGCGCGGTTGTAAACAGGTATTATGATTGAAACGAGTTCATTTCCCATTGGCTTGCGATGTCGTTATTACTATGAGATTGATAGTGAATTTTTTGCTTTTGCATTAAGCTACAGAAATGGAACTTAGTTCTCGACCGATAGAGCGTATTGTTTCAAAGATAGCTTCCAGTCGTTCTGCGGATGGTTTCTTAGTACCGCTTACATATTGGGCGAACAAGCTTTGTGAGATTCCCAATCTGCGCGCTATGGCAGAGGCGTTAAGTTCGGGATGTGCAATAAATATATCGTATAAAGGATTGTGTGTTTTTTTCATAAAGAATCCTTCGTAGCTCAAATCCTCATCTATTTCCCTCCAATGAATGCCATCTTTGCTCAATGTAAAGTTGGCACGTTGTTCAGGTGTGGCAAATCTCAATCTCGGAAACTCTGCAAATTTCTCGCAGGCTTCCTTCCCATCAATTGTGCGTATCCATATCGCTGTTTCGGTTAGCCAAACTTTTTCTACTGCAACATTTCCCATAATCCTATTATTTTGCTTGGTTAAAAAACTTATTCCAGTGTTCTGCTATTATTTCTTGGTTTTCTTTTATAATTGATTCAACAAGTTTTAGTTCTGATGGCTTTAAACCATTGTTTTTCACTAATGTAACAGGAAATAATGAAAACTTGGCTCTTATGTCATCTTTTTACGACATGAACATGAATGGGTTCGTGGTCGTTTGCATAAAACATGAATCGGAAACCAAATAGTATGAATATAGTAGGCATATTGGTTTGTAATTGCAATACAAATATAGGTAATTATTTTATAACCTGCAAATATAATGACATAAAATGCTTTGAAGTGAAGATGAGATTACGGGAGTAGGGAAAGGTGGTGCATCTGTTATTCTATAAACTAAATGCACCACCGGTAGGTTATCAGAGGATGATTTTCCGGGTTATGCGATCGGTGGCGGTGGTTGCCGTGACGATGTAGATGCCGGGGGCGAAGCCTGCCATATCGATTTCCGTGCTGCCGTCAGCCGATTGCGCGGTGGCCACTGTCCGGCCGTTGATGTCGTGGATGATTGCCATGATTGAGCCGTCGGCTGCAACTGTCACTGTCTTGCCGACCACCGTGATTGTGATTGCCGGGGATTGCATGGTCCCCGCTACGCTTTCCCCGGCACATGTCGGGTCGCCGTCGTCAAATTCTTCCGACTTGTACACAATCCTACCGTCGGCAACGTTCCGCTCGAAATTGAATCGCACAATTGCTCCATTTGTCATCCAATCAGTAAACGGATATGCCAACTCTCCACACATACTACCGGCTGCTCCTGTTCCTTCAAGAAATGAATACGCGTCATATTCATCCTTAAAATATTTTCGCAATTTCCCATCTACTTCCACCATAAAAACATCTACAATGTTGACTGGATGTCCTGCTGGACAAAATGTGTCACCGACGTTCAAGTTGAAATCATAAATCATTCTTTCTTCATCGCCATATCCTTCATATATAAGTTTTAGTAAAATCCAAATGCCAGTTAGATTTTCCTCTTCAGGATTGGGTATAAAATATACTCTTTTATCTTCTTCCCTCAAAAATCCATGAAGAGTAGCTGTCTCAATGTCAAGCGTGGCTGTTTGATAAGCATAGCATCTTTTATAAGTCTTACCGTTTATCACTGTATCCCCCTTTAATTGTAATCGATAATATTCAGCACCCGGAGGGAAATGATAAGAAGCAACATACCCCCACTCCACGCCTTCCCTTACCACCGGGACATACTCGTATTCGGCTTCCTGTGCCCTGGTTGTCAATGCCATCATTAGCGTTGACAATATTACAATAATATAGTAAAATCTTGTTTTCATATTAGATTAATCGTTGAACATAAGATTTTTAGTGGGCGTGGCCTTTCTCCAAAATCTTGAATTGCGCTGCTGCGATTAGCGAAATGTAGCATAAGATTGATAGAAGTAATAGTTTCTTCATAATCCTACTTGTTTTTAGGTTATTTATACTTCAAAATATAGTTAATTAAAATTAAAAATACAAAGAAATTATTGGATTTGTTTGTCTTATTTCTATAAAAATGACAGACGGAATTATTTTTTCATTTCAGTATATTAAAATCAGTCTTGCCATGTCATGGAAAAATAGGAAATGGTGCTTTCTTGAGTATTGCAGATGAGGTGGCAAATAAAATTATGGCTTGGGCTATTGCATATTTCGATAATTCTGCCGAATATTGCATTCATTTTTGCCGGGCGGTTCCGGAAGTTGATAAAAACGGTCGATGTTTTCATGGAAAAGTTGAAGATTTTATTTTTTGGCGACGCAAGCAATTACCATATAACGCTTGCTGCGGCATTGAGGGAACTTGGTCATGAAACAACTGTCATATCGAGCGGAAGTGGCTGGATGGACACTCGGCGCGACATCAACTTGTCGCGAGGTGCCGGACTGACGGGTGCTGTGAAATATGTTGCCGACATAGTGAGATTGCTTCCACGATTGAGGGGGTATGACGTGGTGCATTTAATTAACCCTATTTTTATAGACCTGCGTCCCGGCAAGGTGAAGATGGTGTTTGATTGCCTGCGGCGTAACAACAGGCATGTGTTCTTGTCGGCTATCGGAACGGACTTGTGCTATGTGAAAGCCTGCTATGACGGGAAGACATTCCGTTATTCGGACTACTTGGTAGGCGACAGGCCGTCGCCTTATATGCTTTCGAGTGAGAGCAAAGGACAATCAAACTGGTTCCTGCCTGAGATGAAGCAATATTCTAAACACTTCGTGTCGCACATCGAGGGTGCGGTGGCCTGTCTGTATGAATACTATGCTGCTTATAGCAAAGAATTGCCGAAAGATAAATTGGCTTACGGTGGTATTCCTATCGACACCGATGCGATAGAGCCAAAAATAATCACAGAGACTCCAGACAAGGTGAAATTTTTCATAGGCGTGCAGCGAAACAGAAATGTGCTTAAAGGGACTGACTTGTTGCTTGCTGCATTGAAAAGAACATGCGACCGTTTCCCGAAACAATGCGAAATGCGAGTAGTGGAGAATGTGCCATACGCCGAGTATGTGAAACTGATGTCGGAATCGCATGTCATCCTTGACCAGCTTTATTCATATACTCCGGCCACAAACGCGTTGCTCGGCATGGCCCGTGGCCTTGTTGCCGTGAGTGGGGCAGAGCCGGAATTTTATGATTTCATAGGCGAGCATGATTGCAGGCCCATTGTCAATGTCTCGCCGCTTGTCGATGGAGACATAGATGCCAAGCTCGCATGGATAGTGGAAAATCGCGACAAGTTGCCGACGCTCTCAAGGATGAGCCGGGAATTTGTCGTCAAGCATAATGACAGCCGCAAGGTAGCACTGCGGCATTTGGATTTTTGGAATAAAATAATAAACAGAAATGACGCTTGAAATACTCATTTGCACATTTAATGACGGAATAAAGCGTGCCGCCCAAGTACCGTTTGAACCTACGCACAATATCTCATATCTGGTTTCGTGGCAGCAGGGAGAAGGCTATGAGCCGTGTCAACTGCCCGACGAGTTGAAACGCGACGATGTGAAGGTCATTCAAGTGAAAGGACGCGGACTTTCGGTCAATCGAAACCATGCATTGGAGAATGCCACAGGAGACATTTGTCTTATTGCCGATGACGACATAACATATTTGCCAAACCATGTGGTGCATGTGGTGGAATATTTTGAATCACGTCCGACGCTCGATGTAGCCTCATTCAAGTATGCCTCGCATGCCAATCCTAAATCTTACCCTTCGTATTCCTTTGATTTGCGGCAAAAGGTTAAAGGTTATCATCTATCTTCGATTGAAATCGCATTCAGGCGAACATCGGTGCAAGGAAAGTTGCGATTCAATGAACTGTTTGGAATCAACGCCCCCGTGCTTGGAGCCGGAGAAGAGAGCGTGTTTGCACTCGATGCCGTCAACATGGGGCTGAACTGGTTCTTTTTCCCTTATGTGATAGCTCGCCACGAGCATCCCACGACAAGTGTGCGTGATGGCGACGCGTCGGCTTATCTGATGTCGAACGGAGCATATATATATCTTGCCTACAAGGACGGAACGGCGTTGCCGCGCTGTGTATTATTTGCGTGGCGGACAAGCCATAATCCGATAAAATTCTTCAAGGCGTTGAAAGCTGTTTTTAAGGGATATGCATACATAAAAGAACACGCGTCGGTTTGATTCTGTTGCGTTTAGGATGAAAAATCGGGAGGCATTTTTGATGCCTCCCGATTTTGTTTCTGTGTGGATGCGGATTATAGATGCATGTGAGTACCCCGTGTAAAATCTTTGAGATTGTCGGCTCTTGTTATCAAGACTTTTTTGACTCCGGCATCAAGAGTGGCAAAAGCATTGTCGAGCTTAGGAATCATTCCGCCCGAAACGATACCTTTTGCTTTCAGGGAAGCATAATTTTCCTGGTCAAGTGATGTGATGACACTTGCGTCATCGTTTTCATCAAGCAGCACGCCCTCTTTCTCAAAGCAAAAGACAAGTGTTACATCGAAATATCCGGCCAGTGATTTGGCAGTTTCGGCAGCCATCGTGTCGGCATTGGTGTTCAAGATGTTACCTTGCCCGTCATGCGTGAGGGGGGCTATGATGGGGACTATGCCTGTGTTGATGATATGAGAAAGAGTCTTGCCGTCGGCATGACGTACATCGCCCACCCAGCCGAAATCAATGGGAGAAGGTTTCCTTTTCTCGCTCAGGATTATGTTCATGTCGGCACCAGTCAAGCCGAGGGCGTTTATCCCCGAAGCTTGCAATCCTGCAACGATGCGCTTGTTGACAAGGCCTCCGTAGACCATTGTCACCACTTCCAGCATGTTGTCGTCGGTTATGCGCCTGCCGTCAATCATCTTGGTCTCGATTCCAAGTTTTGCGGCAAGTTGCGTGGCCGAGCGTCCGCCGCCATGCACAAGCAGTTTTTTCCCTTGAATTGAAGAAAAGTCGGCAAGCAACATGTCGAGAGATTTCTTATCTTCGACAATCTTGCCACCGACTTTCACTATCGTGAGTTTCTCCATGCGAAAAAATAAATGATTTTATTCCTTTCCTGCAAATTCCATCAAGTATGCCTTGATGAATCCGTCTATTTCACCATCCATCACGGCATTCACATCCGATGTCTGGAATCCTGTGCGATGGTCTTTTACACGGCGATCGTCAAATACATAGCTTCGTATTTGTGAGCCCCATTCGATTTTCATCTTGCTGTCTTCCACCTTTCGCTGTTCGGCACGGCGATGTTGCAATTCTTTTTCGTAGAGGATGGATTTGAGTTGCCTCATTGCGTTCTCCTTGTTCTTTGGCTGGTCACGCGTTTCGGTGTTCTCAATTAGGATTTCTTCCTCTTCTCCGGTGTACGGGTCTTTGTACTGATAACGTAGACGTACTCCCGATTCGACCTTGTTTACGTTCTGTCCGCCGGCACCACCACTTCGGAATGTATCCCACGATATTGAAGCAGGGTTGACAACGACTTCTATCGAGTCGTCGACGAGAGGTGTGACGAATACCGACGCAAATGAGGTCATTCGTTTCCCTTGTGCATTGTAGGGTGATACCCTTACGAGACGGTGCACGCCGTTTTCGCTTTTCAGGAATCCATATACATAATCGCCTTCTACCTTGATTGTTACCGACTTGATTCCGGCATCATCACCTTCGAGCAATTGTGATATGGTGGTCTTGTAGCCGTGTTTTTCACACCATCTCAAGTAAAGGCGCATGAGCATTTGCGCCCAATCCTGGCTTTCTGTGCCACCTGCTCCCGAATTAATCTTGACAACAGCTCCCAGTTTGTCTTCTTCAAGACGCAACATGTTTCGCAACTCGAGTTTTTCAATCTTGTCGATTGTCCGGGCATAGATGTCGTCAAGTTCACTTTCGGTTATCAACTCTTCCTTGACAAAATCAAAACCAAGGGTCAATTCTTCGACCATCTTGTCGACTTCGTCATAATTGTCAATCCAATAATGTAAATTCTTTACTTTGCGCATTTGAGCTTCCGCGCTCTTTCTGTCGTCCCAAAAGTCGGGGACATGTGTGCGCAATTCTTCTTCTTCTACTTCGACACGCTTGTTGTCGATGTCAAAGATACCTCCTCAACGCGTCCTTGCGTTCTTGTGTCTCTTTTAGTTGTTCGAGTGTAATCACTGTCTTTTGGTTGTTATGGTTAATAAAAAATGGAAAAATCTCGTTTTCAAGTGGCAAAGTTAGTGCAATGCCGTCAGATACGCAAATCGGCTGGCATTATCGATTCACTCGACTTGTACGACATTTTCATAATATCGGCTTCGTCTCGGCATTGTAAAAAAATAAGCAAGCTCATTTTTTTCAATACACTCGACTTGCACTATATTTGTATCATGGATGAATTATATTATGATGCTTTGGACTTGCTGAAAAAGATGGTGTCGATTCCGTCTTTTAGCAGGCAGGAGAACGAGGTGGCCGACTTGATTGAAAATGAAATTACTAAATATGGATTCAAGGCTTGTCGGCATGGCAATAATGTTTGGAGCATTGCCCCCTATTTTGACGAATCGATGCCTACGTTATTGCTTAACAGCCATATCGATACTGTAAAACCTGCCGACGGTTGGGATACAAACCCTTTTGTCCCATTTGAAACTGAAGATGAACGCATATACGGGCTTGGCACGAACGATGCCGGTGCTTCGGTCGTGTCGCTACTGGCAGCTTTTCGTTACCTTGCCGATTGTGACAGAGATTATAATCTTGTTTTCCTCGCTTCTTGTGAAGAGGAAGTAAGCGGTAGGAATGGTATTGAATCGGTGTTGCCGTTGTTGCCTAAAGCCGATGTCGCGATAGTGGGCGAGCCTACCTGCATGGAACCTGCTGTTGCCGAAAAAGGTCTTATGGTGCTTGATGGTATCGTGACTGGCATTGCAGGTCATGCGGCAAGGAATGAAGGAGAAAATGCCATTTATAACGCGATGGACGTGATAACGGCTTTGCGCGAATTGACATTTGAACGTGAATCGGAGATGCTTGGACCTGTGAAAATAAGTGTTACGCAGATAGAAGCCGGGAAACAGCATAATGTGATTCCCGACAGGTGTAAAATAGTGGTTGATGTGAGGACGACCGATGCTTACAGCAATATTGAAACACTGGAATTAATAAACAAATGCGTTGGAGAGAAATGCACGCTTGTCCCGCGTTCTACTCGGCTCGAACCTTCAGGTATTGAAGAGTCGCATCCGCTTGTGAAAAGATTGAAAATACTTGGGAAAAAACCTTTTGGGTCGCCTACGTTGAGCGATCAGGCATTAATGCCGTTCCCGTCGGTGAAGATTGGCCCCGGAGATTCGGCACGGTCGCATACAGCCAATGAATATATCTGTTTGCATGAGGTGCGTGAGGCGATACAGACCTATGTGACACTTCTTGACGGATGCCACATTCCTAAAAATGAATAAACGACGTGAGTCATGGGATATAAAAATAAGACTCGGCCACTGTTTCACTGCGGTCGAGTCTTGTTTTATCGTTTAAAATCTAATATAATTACAATATGCATTTTATTGATGATGAGCCTTCGGTTGAAGATACTACTACGATGTAAACGCCATTGGCAAGGTTGGACATGTCAATGATCCCGTCGCAGTCGTTGTAGCTTGCGACCTGCATCCCCGATATTGCATAGACGGTAACGTTGCAACCATTTTCGCCAAGGATGAGTTGCTTGCTGGCTGAGTCGAAGTAGCATTTTGCATTCTCTATTTTGCTTACGCTTCCACCATCCATTGGAGGCATAAATATAACTTCGCCGAGGGATGAATTGTCTTTCTTGTGGAAAATAACAGTTTCGATAAGTTCCTCCGTTTGTTCTTCAACATTCCATTTGTTGCCTTGTGCGTAAATGGTGTTTGTACCGTTGTTGTACAAATCATATAGCACGCCATTGTTGCCATTGTTCAGGAAAGTGTTTCCACCGGGATTGTAATCTTCGGCATTAGGATCATCGGTCTTGCCTATGTTGACATTCCCTCCACCTATTACGGTTATTCCCCACAGGTTTTCTTCGATTTGGTTGCCTGTGACGATGGCATTTTGCAAATAGTTGGAATCATAGATGCTGATTCCGCTACCACCGTTCATGGCATTTGTTTCATATTTGTTGTCGATGATTTTGTTGCCCTTTATGGTTACATTCATTGCACCAAGGGTAGTTATGCCGTAACGATGCTTGCGCATGTCGTTGTTTTCGATGACAACATTGTTGCTTCCGCTTGAGCCCAACATGTTGGCAACAGAAATGGCTCCCACCTTGTTTCGTTCGTTCCCTACGAGCGTGTTGTTCTTGATGATTATGTCACGGTCTCCGCCGATGGTAATGTTGAGTTGTGGCTTGTTGCTGTTTTCCGTATTGTTGTCATAGAAATAGCAATTGTCAATCAAGACTCCGTAATTGTAATTTGCGGCACCGCCTATGGCAGGAATCGTGTTTTCGATAAACTCCGAGTCATAAACATTAAGTTGTCCTCCCGATAATGCCATACTCAGAGCTCCGGCAGATGTTTGTGCGCCATTATTGTATTTAAACGAGCAATTTTCCACAGTTACCTCTTTTCCTGTCCATAGCCTGAGGCCTGCGTATTCAAAATTCAGGTTTTTTACCAAAGTCTCTTCGCGGGCGTCGCTGAACAATCCTATTCCTTCAGGCTCGTCGGTGTCGGCATTGCGTGTTATCAAGACATCGGATTCGGCTTCCAAGTATGCTTCACCTTCGATGCGCAACTGTACTTCGTTACCCATTTTTACGGTGATGCCACTGCCGATGTTGAATTTGTCGCCTTCGGCTATGGTTATGTTGTCGGCTACAATGAAATCGTTTCCGTCTTTAGTTACACCGCTTTCGGGTATTTCACTTAATGATTGCAGGGTGTATTCTGTTCCATCGCCTGTGGTAACATATTCGGCAAATGCGGGATAGGCCGAAGATAAAAGAATTGAAGCTAAAAGTAAATGTTTTTTCATACTTTATTCTCTTTTTTTAGATTTGACTTCGCAAATTTAAAGATTTATTTTAAATGGATGTAAAAAATATTATAGTTTTTATTTAAAACATTAAATTTAATTACATGTTGTTCGTATATTCGTTATTGATAATGTATAAATATTGATTCGGAGGAAATATGACAAAGGAGTGTAATAAATAAGCAAGCCCATTTTTCCCATTACGCTCGACTTTCATTAACTTTGGATAAGATTAGGATGCGTCTTGGCATGACAATTTCAAACAAGTTTGATTGTCCTGCACGAGACTTTCACTATCTTTGTATTCAATTATAGAAAAAGTTAAGTCCGTTCATGAAAGAACTGTTTGATTTCATCGGCCTTGATGCCAATTTGCCAATAACCGACCCGACTTGGATTTTCTTCCTCGTGTTGGTGATCATATTGTTTGCGCCAATCGTTTTCGACCGATTGCGCATTCCTCACATCATAGGCATGATTGTGGCCGGTATCATACTTGGTGAACACGGATTTAACATTTTGGCACGAGACAGCAGTTTTGAGCTTTTTGGCAAGGTGGGCTTGTATTACATCATGTTCCTTGCAGGGCTTGAGATGAACATGGAAAACTTCAAAAGCATACGCATGAAGGCAATTGTCCTTGGATTGCTTGCGTTTATAATTCCTTTAGGCATAGGCGTATGGACTAATCTTTCACTGCTCGGCTATGGGTTGGCAACTTCGGTGTTGCTTGCGAGTATGTATGCATCGCATACGTTGATTGCATATCCAATAGTCATCAGGTATGGCATAAACAGACAGCGTTCGGTAAGCATCGCTGTCGGAGGAACGGCAGTAACCGATACACTTACGTTGCTTGTCCTTGCCGTGATAAGCGGTATGTACAAAGGTGAATATTACGAATTGTTTTGGGTTTGGCTGTTGTTGAAAGTCGTGTTGTTGAGTGTTGTCATCATGTATGTGTTTCCTCGCATCAGCAGGTGGTTTTTCAGGAGATACAGTGACAACGTGGTGCAATTCATTTTTGTGCTTGCGATGGTGTTCCTCGGAGCCGGGTTGATGGAGCTTATCGGCATGGAAGGCATTTTAGGGGCGTTTCTTGTGGGACTTGTACTTAACAGGTTGATACCACATGTGTCGCCGTTGATGAGTCATCTTGAATTTGTGGGTAACGCGCTGTTCATTCCTTATTTCCTCATAGGCGTGGGGATGTTGATAAACATAAACATTCTATTTGGTCATTTTAATTCAATAAAAGTGGCCATGATAATGATTGTCGTGGCCTTGACTGGAAAATGGATAGCTTCGTGGATTACGCAGAAGATATACAAGATGCACAGGTTGGAGCGCGAGTTGATGTTCGGGTTGAGTAACGCCCAGGCAGCAGCCACGCTTGCGGCTGTACTGGTCGGGTATGACATAATTTTGCCATCGGGAGAACGCCTTCTCAATGAAGATGTTTTGAATGGTACGATTTTGCTGATTCTCGTGACATGCATTGTCAGTTCATTTATAACAGAGCATGCTGCGAAGCGCATCGTCATGGATGATGCTGAGATAAACGACGAGAAGGAGCAGGTTAAAGAAAGGTTTCTTATTCCTGTCGCCAATCCCGACACGCTTGAAAGTCTTGTAAGCTTGGCCTTGGTGGTGCGTGACGCAAAAGTCCCTGACAACCTCGTGGCACTAAGTGTAACCAACGACAGCAACAATTCGGTAAAACAGGTGATGCACGGGAAAAGGAATTTGGAACATGCCGCGCAGATTGCCGCGTCGGCCAATGTGAAGATGCGGACCGTGAGCAGGTATGACCTGAACATCGCAACCGGCATCATGCATACGGCAAAAGAATGCGAAGCTACCGGAATAATAATAGGTTTGCACTACAAGAAAAGCATCGTCGATTCGTTCTTTGGCAATCTCACCGAAAACTTGCTGAAGAATGTGTATATACAAGTCATGATAGTTCACTTGCTGATGCCGGTGAACACGTTGCGCCGCATCGTTGTGGCCGTGCCGCCAAAAGCTGAGTTTGAACACGGATTTGTGAAATGGGTGACCCACATACGTCGCATGAGCAGTCAATTAGGTTGCCGTGTTTATTTTTACGCTCATCCGCAGACGATGGGGTACATAAGAAGTTGCATGCAAGACAAGCATAGCAATACACGCGTATCTTATTTTGAACTTGACAACTGGAATGACTTGTTATTGTTGGCCAATCAGGTGAATTACGACCATTTGCTCGTGATCATAAGTTCTCGGCGAGGTTTTATATCTTATGATTCTTCATTTGAAAGATTGCCGATGCAGATTTCAAAGTATTTTAACAATAACAGTGTCATGGTGCTTTATCCTGAACAAAAAGGTGAGCCTAACGAAAGCCTTTCTTTCACTAATCCGCACGGATGGAGCGAGGCTCAATATTATGACAAAGTGGGGCACTGGATTTCAAAATTACTGCATAAAAATTAACCGCACCGTCATGCGATTGGAGCATTCGGGTGCGGTTGTCTCTTACAAAAAACACGCTGAAAGATTATTTGTAGCCTTCGGCAATGTTGTAAATGGCTAAGAATATTTCTTTGTCTATATCGGTCAATTCCACATTTCGCCGAGCCATAACCCGTTTTGCAATATCAAAGAATTTGGGTAGAGATACGTCGGTGAAGCCTGCGGTGGAACCTTCGGAAAATGATGCGACGAAATTGCGAGGGAATCCCGCTCCGTGGATGTTTACACCTACGCCTATCACGGTAGCCGTGTTGAACATGCAGTTGATGCCGGCCTTGGAGTGGTCGCCCATGATAAGACCGCAAAATTGCAATCCTGTTTTGAGGAACCTGTGGGCAGGGTAGTTCCATAATTTTATTTCAGTGTAGTCGTTTTTCAAGTTGGAAGCCGTTGTGCCACCTCCCAAGTTGCACCATTCGCCGATGACTGCGTTACCGAGGAATCCGTCATGTGCCTTGTTGCTATATCCAATCATTACCACATTGTTCAGTTCTCCGCCAACTTTGCAGTAGGGGCCGAGCGTGGTAGCTCCGTAAATTTTGGTTCCCATGTTTACCTGGCTGTGCTCGCAGGCTGCGAAAGGAGCCCTGATGCATGATCCTTCCATGATGGTAGCGTCTTTGCCTATATATATTGGCCCGTTTGTGACATTTATTATAGCACCTTCGATGCTTGCGCCTTCTTCAATGAATATTTTTGATGTGCCGTCGTCAAATTCATGATCACCTATCATGCGGTTCGTAGGACTGAGGGTTTGTGATTTTCGCCCTGCGGTCAATCTGAAGAAATCGAGGTGTAGCTGCTCATCGTTGTGCATGAAGATGTCGTAAAGCCATTTTACTTGTTTTGGCTCGTCAGTCAGGGCCTTGATGGATGCAAATTGACGTTTTTCAAAATCATCCATGGTGCCATGAAAGGCAATGACCGATTCGCCATATTTCAATGCTTGCCCTTTTTCAAGGTTTAATATCGTTTCGGTGAGTGTTGTATCGGGATATACATGCCCGGCAATGAAATAATTGTCGTCGGTTATTGTTGTTGGAAATTTTTTCATGAGGTAAGATTCGGCCAACGACGAGAAATTGGCTTCCTTGATGAAATATTGCCATTTCTCGTAGATCGTGGTTATGCCGATGCGTATTTGAGAAACAGGCCTTGTGTAGGATATAGGCAACAGATTCATGTGAATGTCGTGGTCGTCGAAAATAATTATATTCTTCATCATGCTTATTTTGGTTTGTTTTTTGTGAAACAATAGCGGGATGTTATTGGAGTTTGTATGGATGACGTTCCATAATGGTTGAATGTTGCAATAAGTGTCCCTGTCATCGCAAAGGTAATGTAAATTTTCAATAGCTATTTCTCGAAGCATCAAAAAAACGACTTTATAGGGTGAATTGGCTTTCATGGTTATGTTTTTTGGGGTCGAGTTGTCTTTGAATTTGAATGAGGTTGGTTTCGTTTCGGCAATGAAAAATAAATATGCTCATTTTTCTCATTGCGCTCAACTTGCACTATCTTTGCCGATGCGTGCAAAATATATTAAAGATGTCGATGAATTTCATAGAACAGGCAATAAAAGGTGTGTGGGTGATAGAACCCGTGAGATATGGAGACAACCGTGGATACTTTTGCGAAACATTTAAGAAAGAAGAATTTGAAGCTGCAATAGGAAAGGTGGATTTTATCCAGGATAATGAATCGGTGTCAACTTACGGCGTGTTGCGTGGATTGCACTTCCAAAAAGGCCAATGGAGCCAGGCGAAGCTCGTGAGGGTGTCGCAAGGACGAGTCGTGGACGTGGTGGTAGACCTGCGCAATGGGTCTCCGACATGGGGTAAGCATCTGATGGTGGAATTGAGCCAGGAAAACGGCCGGCAGATGTTTGTCCCTCGCGGTTTTGCCCATGGGTTTGTCGTTTTGAGTGAGGTTGCCCAATTTCAATATAAAGTAGATAATAAATACGCGCCTGAATTTGAAGCAACGTTAAAATTTGATGACGAGGATCTGGCCATAGAGTGGCCTATTGACAAGCGCGACATTAAATTATCGGAAAAAGACAGACACGGCATGCCTTTAAAAGAATATAAAAATATATAAAATAACATAAATGAATAATACCTAAATCCTTTATTTAAAGCCATTCGAGACGGCAGAAGCCTTTTGGCGTGTATATTTTAGGTGTAAAACATTTGGTAGTTAGATTATTAGTTGTTATCTTTGCGCAGTTTTTCGGCCCGGGTCGTGTGAATTGTTCCATAACTTGTTGATTTGATGGGATAAATGAGCAATGCCAGGGTCATGAAGCAAGGATTGAAGATAATAATTTTAATAAAAGCAAAAAAGAACTAAGATGCCTACAATTCAACAATTGGTGAGAAAAGGCCGAGTAGCGTTGGAGGACAAGAGCAAGTCTCCTGCATTGGATTCATGCCCGCAAAGACGCGGCGTGTGCGTTCGCGTTTATACCACTACGCCTAAGAAACCTAATTCTGCAATGCGTAAAGTTGCGCGTGTTAGGTTGACCAACGGTAAGGAAGTAAACTCTTACATTCCGGGAGAAGGACACAACTTGCAAGAGCACTCAATCGTAATGGTGCGTGGCGGACGTGTTAAGGACCTTCCGGGTGTTCGTTATCACATTATTAGAGGTACTTTGGATACCGCAGGTGTTGCAGGTCGCACACAACGTCGTTCGAAATACGGTGCTAAGCGTCCTAAAGCCGGAGCTAAGAAGTAATTCCAAGGAATCCGACCGGTACTTACTCAGATTCTGCAATCCCGTCGGCAGATAAACAAAAAAAAGGACGGCATAAATTAAGGATTAATAAACTTAGTTTTTGATTTTATTGGATTGATTATTACGGTTGAGTAAATGGCATTAGAGAATGTCGTTGAAGATGTAAGAACAACAGCCAAGCGAACAAAAACGCAATTTTTACAAAACAAGATGAGAAAGGCAAAACCAAAGAAAAGGATCGTATTGCCAGATCCTGTGTTCGGTGATGTAAGAGTTTCGAAATTCGTTAATCACCTCATGTATGACGGTAAGAAAAATACTTCATATACAATATTCTATACCGCACTCGAATTAGTAAAGAAAAAATTGCCTAACGAGGAAAAGGAAGCCCTCGAAATATGGAAGAAGGCGTTGGAAAACATTACGCCTCAAGTGGAAGTCAAGTCTCGCCGTGTGGGCGGAGCAACATTCCAGGTTCCTACTGAGATCCGTCCGGATCGCAAGGAGTCAATATCAATGAAAAATCTTATCTCTTACGCTCGCAAGCGCGGCGGCAAAACAATGGCCGAGAAGTTGGCATCTGAAATCGTAGATGCATTCAACGAACAAGGCGGTGCATTCAAGCGCAAAGAAGACATGCACAGAATGGCCGAAGCTAACCGAGCATTTGCACATTTCAGATTTTAATTGATTTACATAGAGGAATAAAAAATGGCTACAACAGACGCACAATTAGTTTTTACGCGTAACATCGGTATCATGGCTCACATCGATGCCGGTAAAACAACCACGTCCGAACGTATTTTGTTCTACACCGGATTGACTCACAAAATCGGTGAGGTGCATGACGGTGCCGCAACCATGGACTGGATGGAGCAAGAGCAAGAAAGAGGCATCACAATCACCTCGGCTGCGACTACTACTTTCTGGAACTATGGTGGAAAGAAATACAAAATCAACTTGATTGATACTCCGGGACACGTTGACTTCACTGTTGAAGTTGAACGTTCTCTCCGCGTCCTTGATGGCGCAGTTGCTACATTTTGCGCCGTTGGTGGCGTAGAACCGCAGTCTGAAACAGTTTGGCGCCAAGCTGACAAATATAACGTTCCGAGAATCGGATATGTGAACAAGATGGACCGTTCAGGTGCAAACTTCTTTGAGGTGGTTCGCCAAATGAAGGAAATCCTTGGTGCAAATCCTTGTCCAATCCAAGTTCCTATCGGAGCAGAAGAAACATTCAAGGGAGTTGTCGACCTTATTTCGATGCAAGCCTTGGTATGGCACGATGAAACCATGGGTGCTGAGTACACTCGTGGAGAAATTCCTGCCAACATGCTTGCAGAGTGCGAAGAATGGCGTGACAAGATGCTTGAAAGCATCGCTGAATTTGATGATGACTTGATGGCAAAATATTTTGACGATCCTTCTACTATCACAGAGGAAGAAATCAAGCGCGCTTTGCGTAATGCAACTTTGCAAATGAAGATTGTTCCTATGTTGTGCGGTAGCTCGTTCAAGAACAAGGGCGTTCAAACTTTGCTCGATGCAGTTTGCGCTTATTTGCCAAGCCCTGAAGACTCCAAGGAGGTTGTAGGACACGCTATGGATGATCCTGAAACCGAAATTTCTCGCAAGCCATTGTTCGAAGAGCCTATGTGCGCTCTCGCGTTCAAGATTGCAACCGACCCTTATGTAGGACGTCTTGTATTCTTCCGTGTTTATTCGGGTAAAATCGATGCAGGTAGCTATGTGCTTAACTCTCGCTCGGGTAAGAAGGAACGCATCTCGCGTTTGTTCCAAATGCACTCTAACAAGCAAAACCCGATGGAATCAATCGGTTGTGGAGACATTGGAGCAGGAGTTGGTTTCAAGGATATCCGCACAGGCGATACTTTGTGTGACGAGAACCATCCTATCGTTCTTGAAGCAATGGATTTCCCGGAACCGGTTATCGGTATCGCAGTAGAGCCTAAGACTCAAAAAGACCTTGACAAACTCGGTGTGGGCTTGCAAAAGTTGGCCGAAGAAGACCCAACATTCCGTGTGCAAACCAACGAGGAAACAGGTCAAACCGTCATCAGCGGTATGGGTGAGTTGCACCTTGACATCATTATCGACCGTCTGCGTCGTGAATTCAAGGTTGAATGTAACCAAGGCCGTCCGCAAGTAACATATAAAGAGGCTATTACCAAGCCGGTTGAAATTCGTGAAGTATTCAAGAAACAAACCGGTGGTCGTGGTAAGTTTGCCGATATTATTGTAAGAGTTGAACCGGTAGACGAAGGCTTCGAAGGTGGCTTGCAATTCATCGACGAAGTGAAGGGTGGTAACATTCCTAAGGAATTCATTCCGGCTATTCAAAAAGGTTTCACCACTGCAATGAAGAATGGCGTACTTGCAGGCTTCCCGGTAGAACATTTGAAAGTTACCGTAATCGACGGTTCTTTCCACCCGGTAGACTCAGACCAGTTGTCATTTGAACTCTGTGCCATCCAAGCATTCAAGAAAGCTTGCGAGCAAGCAGGGCCGGTATTGCTTGAGCCTATCATGAAGGTTGAAGTTGTTACTCCGGAAGAAAGCATGGGTGACGTAATCGGAGACCTTAACAAGCGCAGAGGCCAGGTAGAAGCTATGGAATCAAGCCGCAGCGGTGCTCGCATCGTGAAAGCAAAAGCTCCGCTTGCCGAAATGTTCGGTTATGTGACAGCATTGCGTACCATTACTTCCGGTCGTGCGACATCTACCATGTCGTTCTCTCACTATGCAGAAGTCAGCACTTCGATAGCTCGTCAAGTATTGACCGAATGCAAGGGACGTGTGGATTTATTGAAGTAAAATTCATTACCAATTAATAAATATGAATCAAAAAATCAGAATTAAATTGAAGTCTTACGATCACAACTTGGTTGACAAATCGGCCGAGAAGATTGTAAAGACTGTGAAGGCCACGGGTGCTGTTGTCAGCGGTCCAATTCCATTGCCTACGCACAAACGTATCTTCACTGTGAACCGTTCCACATTCGTGAACAAGAAGTCCAGGGAACAGTTTCAATTGTCTTCGTTCAAGAGACTCATTGATATCTACAACTCGACTGCCAAGACTGTCGACGCGTTGATGAAACTTGAGTTGCCAAGTGGCGTAGCAGTTGAAATCAAGGTGTGACAAATCAATGTAAATGGTTCACAACCGAATAAACAAGAAAAGTGATAAGTAAGAATTTTAAAATTAAGTGAAATGCCAGGATTATTAGGAAAGAAAATCGGAATGACATCCGTGTTCAGCGCCGACGGGAAAAACATCCCGTGCACTGTTATCGAAGTAGGTCCTTGTGTTGTTACTCAAGTCAAGACTGTCGAGAAAGACGGCTATGACGCGCTTCAACTTGGCTTTATCGAAAAGAAAGAAAAGCACACAACGAAGCCAATGTCAGGTCACTTCAAGAAGGCAGGAGTAGCTCCGCAAAGACACTTGGCCGAGTTCAAAAATTTTGAAGGCGAGTACAAATTGGGCGATAAGATAACTGTCGATTTGTTTGCCGATGCTAATTTCGTAGACGTTATCGGAACATCGAAGGGACATGGTTTCCAAGGTGTTGTAAAGCGTCATGGATTCGGCGGCGTAGGCCAGTCAACACACGGTCAAGATGACCGTTTGCGTGCGCCAGGTTCTATTGGAGCATGTTCTTACCCAGCAAAGGTTTTCAAAGGCATGAGAATGGCCGGACAAATGGGAAATGAACGCGTTACCATACAAAATCTTCAAGTCGTAAAGGTTATGCCTGAGAACAATCTCTTGATTATCAAGGGTTCTATTCCAGGATATAAAGGTTCAATCGTATTAATTGAGAAGTAATGGAACTCGCAGTTTATAATATAAAAGGAGAAGACACCGGAAGAAAGGTAACTTTGAACGATGATGTATTTGCAATAGCAGAACCGAGTCAACATGTTATCTATCTTGGTGTAAAGCAATATTTGGCTAATCAGCGCCAAGGAACTCACAAGGCAAAAGAAAGAAGCGAAGTATCCGGAAGTACACGCAAGCTCGGTCGTCAAAAAGGTGGCGGCGGTGCTCGTCGAGGTGACATCAACTCTCCGGTATTGGTAGGTGGCGGTCGCGTTTTCGGTCCGCGTCCTCGCGATTATCGTTTCAAGCTCAACAAGAAAGTAAAAGCTTTGGCTCGCAAGTCAGCTCTTACTTTCAAGGCTGCCGACAACGAGATATTGGTAATAGAAGATTTCAACTTTGAAGCACCAAAGACTAAAGAATTCGTAAATATTACTAAAAATCTCAAAATAGACGACAAAAAAATGCTCCTCGTTTTAGCAGGACAAAATAAAAACGTATATTTGTCGGCTCGCAATATTCAGAATGTTAAGGTAGTAACTGCTTCTGACCTAAATGTTTATGCCATCCTTGACAACAAGGTCATGGTTGTTAGCGAAAGTGCAGTTCCTGTAATGAATGAATTTTAACTAAAGGAGGTATTGAAAAATGGATATAATGATTAAACCGGTCGTTACTGAAAAAGCAAATTTTATCAGTACCCATAGGAATCGATATACGTTCAAAGTGTCTCCTTCGGCCACAAAGGCTCAAGTAAAGAGCTTGGTAGAAAGCATTTACGGAGTTAAGGTTCTTTCGGTAAACACTATGAACTATGACGGGAAACGTAAAAGCCGTTATACAAAAGCTGGCTTGATTCGCGGCAAGGTAGCTGCATTCAAAAAAGCCGTTGTGACGATAGCTGAAGGTGAAACTATAGATTTTTATAGCAATATACAGTAAAAGATGGCAGTAAGAAAATTTAAGCCCACGACACCGGGGCAGAGGCATAAGGTTATTGGTGTATTTGATGAACTGACTGCGCGTACACCAGAGAAGTCTCTTACGGTCGGTAAAAAATCCACAGGCGGACGTAATAACGAAGGCCACAGGACAATGCGTTATTTGGGCGGCGGTCACAAGCGCAAGTACCGTATTATCGATTTCAAGAGAAACAAAGACGGTGTGCCGGCAAGGGTAAAGTCGATCGAGTACGATCCGAACCGTTCGGCGCGTATCGCGTTGCTTTACTACGTTGACGGAGCAAAGGCTTACATAATTGCACCCAACGGACTTGAAGTTGGCTCTACAGTTGTCAGCGGCAAGGATGCAGCTCCTGAGATAGGAAATGCCCTACCGTTGAGTCACATACCTGTTGGTACTTTAATTCACAACATTGAGTTGCGTCCGGGACAAGGAGCATCGATGGCACGCAGCGCGGGCACATCGGCCCAGCTCGTATCTCGCGACGGCGATTATGCAATTATCAAATTACCTTCGGGAGAAACACGCAAGGTTTTGGCAACATGCCGTGCCACAGTAGGCGTGGTAGGTAACAGTGACCATAACTTGGAACGTTCGGGTAAAGCTGGTCGTTCTCGCTGGTTGGGACGCCGTCCTCACAACCGTGGTGTGGTAATGAACCCGGTAGATCACCCGATGGGTGGTGGTGAAGGACGTCAATCAGGAGGTCATCCACGTTCACGCAAAGGCTTGTATGCTAAGGGCTTGAAGACACGCTCTCCGAAGAAGCTTTCTTCTAAATACATTATTGAAAGAAGGAAAAAGTAATTTGATTAATTAGAAAAATTATGAGTCGATCATTAAAAAAAGGCCCATACATCAGTGTAAAGCTGGATAAAAAGGTTGCCGAAATGGAAAAGAGCGGCAAGAAGTCGGTTATCAAGACTTGGTCGCGTGCGTCGATGATTTCGCCAGATTTCGTAGGCCACACATTCGCAGTACACAATGGTAACAAGTTTATTCCCGTATATGTTACTGAAAACATGGTAGGTCACAAGTTGGGAGAATTCGCTCCGACTCGCACTTTCCGTGGACATGGTGGTAACAAGAAAAAATAAGGGCCCGGGATATAATAATTTGAAAAAAAGAATTAAATACAATGGGTAAAAGAAAAAGAATATCAGCCGAAGCCATCAAGGCCGAAAAAAGCACACAGAGCTTCGCTAAATTGAGGAATGTTCCCTCTTCGCCACGCAAGATGCGTCTTGTAGTCGACATGGTGCGAGGAAAGGAAGTCTTCAAAGCTTTGGGCATTCTTCGCTTCTCCAACAAGGAAGCAGCGGGGAAAGTTGAAAAGCTCCTTCGTTCTGCCATAGCCAACTGGGAACAGAAGAATGGCAGAAAAGCCGAGAATGATGAATTGTATGTCAAGACAATCTTTGTAGATTGCGCTCCCATGTTGAAACGTTTGCGCACTGCTCCTCAAGGACGTGGCTATCGCATCCGCAAACGTTCTAACCATGTGACATTGTACGTTGACACTATCAATAAAACTAACGCAGAACAGAAGGCTTAAATATGGGACAGAAAGTTAATCCGGTCAGCAATCGTTTGGGAATCATCCGTGGATGGGATTCCAACTGGTATTTCGGAAAAAAATATGGAGACACATTGCTCGAGGACAGCAAAATAAGAAAGTATCTTAACGCTCGTTTGTCAAAGGCAAGTGTGTCGCGCATCGTGATCGAACGTACATTGAAGCTGGTGACAATCACAGTGTGCACTTCTCGTCCGGGCCTCATCATCGGAAAAGGTGGTCAAGAGGTTGACAAGTTGAAGGAAGAGTTGAAGAAAATCACCGACAAGGATGTCCAAATCAACATCCACGAGGTGAAACGTCCTGAACTCGACGCAGAAATCGTGGCAACCAACGTGGCTCGCCAGATTGAAGGCAAAATCGCTTACCGCCGTGCCGTGAAGATGGCTATCGCGTCAGCTATGAGAATGGGCGCAGAAGGCATCAAGATCCAAGTGAGCGGACGCTTGAACGGTGCAGAAATGGCTCGTTCGGAAATGTTCAAGGAAGGCAGAACCCCGCTTCACACTTTCCGTGCCGACATCGATTATGCTTTGGTTGAAGCATTGACCAAAGTAGGCTTGATTGGCGTGAAGGTTTGGATTTGCCGTGGCGAAGTCTATGGCAAGAGGGATTTGGCTCCATCGTTCACTACCAATGCTAAGGAAAACCGTGGCGGGAACAACGCAGGTGGCTCTCGCAGAGGCGGATTCCGCAACAAAAAGAACAATCGTTAAAAAACGTCACTTGAAATTCCAGAACAATGTTACAACCTAAGAAAGTTAAATATAGGAGACCGCAAAAGGGCGTGAGCAAAGGATTCGCACACCGCGGCTATGAGCTTGCGTTCGGGTCTTTCGGCATAAAGACACTTCAGACGAAGTGGATTACCGCCAGGCAGATTGAAGCTGCCCGTGTAGCAGTGACCCGCTACATGCAACGTGAAGGTCAGATTTGGATTCGTATATTCCCTGATAAGCCTATAACCAAGAAGCCGGCCGACGTCCGAATGGGTAAAGGTAAGGGAGCTCCTGAAGGATTCGTTGCGCCGGTTACCCCGGGACGTATCCTTATAGAAGTGGACGGTGTCAGCTATGACGTGGCAAAGGAAGCATTGCGCCTTGCCGCTCAAAAGTTGCCAGTCGTTACCAAATTCGTGGTGAGACGCGACTATGATGAATCTCAAAATGTGTAATTAGGATATGAAGAAGGTAGAAATAAAGGAATTAAGCGACAAAGAGCTTAAAGACAGATTGGAAACGATGGAGCGTGAATACCTCCAAATGGTAATGAATCATTCTATCAGTCCACTCGACAATCCGGCAAAAATTACACAGGAGCGTAGGATGATTGCGAGAATGAAAACAGAATTGCGCGCCCGCGAGTTAAAGATTAACCGTAAGTGAGATTATGGAAGAAAAAAGGAATTTGAGAAAGGAAAGGGTCGGGATTGTAACCAGCAACAAGTGTGACAAGACAATCACTGTCACTGTAAAGTGGAAGGAAAAACACCCGATCTATGGTAAATTCGTCAATAAGTCGAAGAAGTACCATGCTCACGACGAGAAAAATGAATGCAGCGTCGGCGACCGCGTTCGCTTGATGGAGACTCGTCCTCTGAGCAAGACAAAGAAATGGAGATTAGTTGAAATAATCGAAAAAGTTAAGTAATTATGATACAGACTGAGAGCCGATTAACAGTTGCAGATAACAGTGGTGCCAAGGAAGTGCTGTGCATCCGCGTGATGGGTGGTACAGGCCGCAGGTACGCATCGGTTGGTGATGTGATAGTCGTTACAGTAAAGAGCGCAATCCCTTCATCGGATGTGAAGAAAGGTACTGTATCTAAGGCTGTGATAGTTAGAACCAAGAAAGAAGTGCGCCGTCCCGACGGGTCATATATCCGTTTTGACGACAATGCATGTGTATTATTGAACAACGCTGGAGAGCTTCGCGGTACCCGTATCTTCGGACCTGTTGCGCGTGAGTTGCGTGCGACCAACATGAAGATCGTTTCGTTGGCTCCCGAAGTACTTTAATAAAACGTCAGGAAACAATGAGCAAATTGCATATAAAGAAGGGTGACATCGTTTACGTCAATGCAGGAAACGACCGTGGCAAGACAGGACGTGTGGTTCGTGTTATTGTTGACAAGAACAGGGCTGTCGTTGAAGGCGTCAACATGATGTCAAAGAGTGTGAAGCCAAGCGCAAAACATCCGCAAGGTGGTATCGTCAAGATGGAAGCTCCAATCCACGTTTCCAACTTGAACCTAATCGACCCGAAGACCGGCAAGCCGACTCGCGTAGGTCACCGCATCAACGAGCAGGGTGTAAAAGTACGTTATTCTAAAAAATCAGGAGAGGAGATTAAGTAATGAGTTCAACAAGTCTTAAAAAGGATTATACTGAGAGAATTGCACCTGCTCTCATGAAAAAGTTTAACTACACTTCCACCATGCAGATTCCGCGCCTTCTCAAAATAGTCATCAACGAAGGCTTGGGTGAAGCTACGGGCGACAAGAAGATAATCGAGACTGCCGTTAACGAGTTGACAGCCATCACAGGTCAAAAAGCAGTGCCGACCTTGTCGAGGAAGGATATTTCAAACTTCAAGGTGCGCAAGAAAATGCCTATCGGCGTGCGTGTGACATTGCGTCGCGACCGCATGTATGAATTCATGGAACGTTTCATCCGCATCGCGTTGCCTCGTATCCGCGACTTCAAGGGTATCGAAAGCAAGCTTGACGGAAGGGGCAATTACACTGTAGGTATCACCGAGCAGATTATTTTCCCTGAAATAAACATCGACTCAATCAACAAGTTGATGGGTATGAACATCACTTTCGTTACATCGGCCAACACCGACGAAGAAGGTTACGCATTGTTGAAAGAGTTTGGTCTTCCGTTTAAAAACGCTAAATAAGAAAAGAGAATATGGCAAAAGAATCAATGAAGGCTCGCGAAGTGAAGAGAGCAAAGCTCGTAGCCAAGTATGCAGCCAAGAAAGCACAACTCAAGGCCGAGGGCAATTATGAAGCTCTGCAATTGCTTCCGAAGAATGCCAGCAAGGTGCGTTTGCACAACCGTTGCGAAATCACCGGCCGTCCGAAGGGATACATGCGCCAATTCGGCATTTCGCGTATTCAATTCCGTGAAATGGCTTCCAAAGGCTTGATTCCAGGAGTGAAGAAAGCAAGCTGGTGATACAGTGTCGCCAATTAAATTACAGACAATTGTAAAATAACTTAGTATTAAATATTGTTCGGTATTACCACGTCGCGCAGGAATAAAGGCGTGCATACTGAATCAATTTAAACAAATTATTTATGACTGATCCAATAGCAGATTATTTAACAAGATTGAGGAATGCGATCAAGGCTCAACACAGAGTCGTTGAAATCCCTTCTTCAAAAATGAAAAAAGAGATTACCAAGATTCTCTTTGAAAAAGGCTACATCCTTAATTACAAGTTTGTAGACGACGGGACACCGTCGGGCTCGATCAAGATAGCCTTGAAATATGATCCGGTCGACCATGTGAACGCCATCAAGTGCCTCACTCGCGTGTCGCGCCCGGGACTCCGTCAATACACAGGCTACAAGAACATGCCGCGCGTGTTGAACGGTTTTGGTATTGCCATCTTGTCGACTTCCAAGGGTATCATGACCAACAAGGAAGCTGTCGCACAGCAAATAGGTGGTGAAGTATTGTGTTACGTTTATTAATAGAAGGAGGTACGAGATATGTCAAGAATAGGAAAATTGCCGATTGCAGTACCTGCCGGAGTTACTGTAACAATAAAAGACAACGTAGTCAGCGTAAAAGGACCGAAAGGCGAATTGTCGCAAGCTATACACGAAGATATCAATGTTGAACTTAAGGACGGAGAAATCCATGTCACTCGTCCATCCGACGACCGTGAACACCGCGCACAACATGGCCTTTACCGTGCTTTGATCCACAACATGGTAGTAGGTGTCAGCGAAGGCTACAAGAAGGAAATGGAATTGGTAGGTGTGGGTTACCGTGCAACTTCGACAGGACAAGTGCTCGAACTCGCATTGGGATATTCGCATGCAATATATATCAAGCTTCCAAAAGAAGTGAAAGTGGAAGCTAAGACTGAGAGAAACAAGAACCCTCTCATCATCCTTGAGAGCAGCGACAAGCAATTGCTCGGTCAAGTGTGCGCCAAGATTCGTTCTTTGCGCAAGCCTGAACCATACAAGGGCAAGGGTATCAAGTTTGTTGGCGAAGTTATTCGTCGTAAATCAGGTAAAACGGCTTCTGCCAAATAATTAAAATAGACATCATGATAACGAAAATACAAAGAAGGAGAAAAATCAAGGCTCGCATTCGTGCCAAGATATCGGGTACTGCCGCTCGTCCACGCATGTCGGTTTTCAGAAGCAACAAGCAGATATATGTGCAGTTTGTCGATGACACAACCGGAAGGACTTTGGCATCAGCCTCTTCTAAAGGAATGGCAGAAGGAACAAAATGTGAGATTTCTGAAAAAGTAGGCGAACTTGCAGCAAAGAAGGCAATGGAAGCTGGCATCACCACTGTAGTGTTCGACCGAAACGGATATTTGTTCCATGGTAGAGTAAAATCAGTTGCTGACGGTGCTCGCAAGGCCGGACTTAAATTTTAAAGATTATGGTAAAAAAGAATAACAGAGTTAAATCGACTAACGATATAGAACTTAAGGATCGCCTTGTGGCTATCAACCGTGTGACTAAGGTGACTAAGGGAGGTCGTACATTCACATTTGCCGCAATCGTGGTAGTGGGAAATGAAAACGGCATTATCGGCTACGGCCTTGGAAAGGCAAACGAAGTCACAGCCGCCATAGCAAAGGGTGTCGAGGCAGCAAAGAAGAATCTCATCCGCGTGCCTATCAACAAAGGTACTGTACCTCATGAACAAGAAGCAAAATTCGGAGGTTCTCGTGTAATCATCCGCCCAGCTTCTCAGGGTACCGGAGTAAAGGCCGGTGGTGCAATGCGTGCCGTGTTTGAAAGTGTCGGCATTACCGACGTGTTGGCAAAATCGAAAGGTTCTTCCAACCCTCACAACTTGGTAAAGGCTACATTTAAGGCTCTTGATGAAATGAGAAGCCCGATTACCATTGCTCAGCAAAGGGGCATCTCTCTTGAAAAGGTGTTTAACGGTTAAAATGTGACTACATTACATGGCAACTATAAAAATTAAGCAAGTAAAGAGCAGGATTAAATGTCCGGCTGTACAAAAAAGGACTCTCGACTCTCTCGGGTTGAGAAAGATGAATCAAGTGGTTGAAAAGGAGGCTACTCCTGCCATCTTGGGTATGGTTAACAAAGTTCGTCACCTTGTTGAGGTTGTTGAATAATCTCGACGGTTAAAAATTAATATTGAACTATGGATTTAAGTAATTTGCAACCCGCAGTAGGTTCCAATAAGAAAGGAAAAAGAATCGGTCGTGGTGCCGGTTCGGGCAAAGGTGGAACTTCCACACGTGGCCACAAAGGAGCAAAATCTCGTTCGGGATATTCAGCCAAGGTAGGTTTTGAAGGTGGCCAGATGCCTTTGCAACGTCGTGTTCCTAAGTTTGGTTTCAAGAACATCAATCATAAAGAATACAGGCCGGTTAACCTTGAAGACATCGAGGCACTTGCACAAGCCAACAACTTGAGCAAGATCACCATAGATGACATCATCGCAGCCGGATTGGCCAGCAAGAAAGAATTGGTCAAGATTCTTGCCAACGGTGAAATTAAAACGAAGGTGGAAGTAGAAGCTCATGCTTTCTCAAAGAAGGCAGAAGAAGCTATCGTAGCTGCCGGCGGTACCATCCAAAAACTGTGAACAGATGAGATTTGTCGATACAGTTAAAAATATTTGGAAAATCGATGATTTGCGGAAACGAATCACAATAACAGTCCTTTTCGTGCTTGTGTACCGAATAGGGTGTTATGTGGTTCTTCCGGGAATCAGTCCTTCCGAAATCGATGCGTTAAGGAATTTTACCAGCACCGGATTGATGCAGTTGCTTGACATGTTCTCAGGAGGAGCATTCTCGCAAGCGTCGATTTTTGCGTTAGGTATCATGCCTTATATCACGGCATCGATTGTTATCCAATTGCTGGGGATGGTCTTGCCGTCGTTCCAGAAGATGCAGCGTGAGGGCGAGAGCGGTCGCATGAAGCTGAACCAATACACTCGTTACCTGACGGTGCTGATATTGCTCATCCAAGGCCCGGCTTATTTGGTCAACTTGCAAGTGCAGGTCAATGCAGCCGGTGGTGCAGCGCATTTCGGATTCTGGACCATGCTTTATTTGACGATAATCCTTGCCGCAGGCAGCATGTTCATCATGTGGCTTGGTGAGAAGATTACCGACAAGGGCATAGGCAATGGTATTTCATTCATCATCTTGGTCGGTATCATAGCCCGCTTCCCGGGTGCGCTCGTGCAAGAGTTCACCAGCCGATTGACTACGGCTCAAGGCGGTCTTGTGATGTTCCTTGTTGAAATCGTAATCTTGTTTGCCGTCATAGCCGGAGCAATATTGCTCGTACAAGGCACGAGAAGAGTTCCGGTGCAATATGCAAAACGCATAGTAGGCAATAAGCAGTATGGCGGTGTGCGCCAATACATCCCATTGAAGGTGAATGCAGCAGGTGTGATGCCTATAATCTTCGCACAGGCAATCATGTTCATTCCTATCACTCTAATGGGATTCGGGGCAAATCAGAATCCTTCCGGATTTTTCCGCGCATTCTCCGACATACACGGTTTTTGGTATAATTTGGTTTATTTCATAATGATTGTCGCGTTTACTTATTTCTACACGGCAATTACAGTGCGTCCGACGCAAATGGCCGAAGACATGAAGCGCAATAACGGTTTCATTCCCGGCATCAAGCCAGGCAAGAAGACCGCCGAGTATCTCGACTCGATAATGTCGCGCATCACTTTCCCGGGTTCTTTGTTCTTGGGTTGCGTGGCCATCATGCCGGCATTTGCCAACGTATGCGGAATAAATCAAAATTTTGCACAATTCTTCGGTGGTACATCATTGCTGATCCTTGTGGGTGTAGTGCTTGACACTCTCCAACAAGTTGAAAGCCATTTGAAGATGCACCATTATGACGGATTGATGAAGTCAGGAAAAATAAAAGGTCGTTCAGGCGCTTATTAAGCTATAGAAGGAGATTTCATTCAATGATTTATCTGAAGACTGAAGAGGAAATCGAGCTTGTCAGGGAAGCCAACATGGTCGTGGCTCGCACGCTTGGAGAAGTGGCAAAACACATTGCACCCGGCGTGACTACTTTAAAATTGAATCAGGTGGCCGAGGACTATATACGTTCGCAAGGCGCTGTCCCGGGATTCTTGGGCTATGGTGGCTTCCCTTACACTTTGTGCATATCTGTCAATGAGAATGTCGTTCATGGCTTCCCGTCCAATTATGCTTTGCGCGAAGGCGACATAGTGTCGGTGGACTGCGGAGCCTTAAAGGACGGTTACAATGGAGATTCTACCTACACATTCCCTGTTGGGGAAGTATCCGATGATGTGATGAAGCTGCTCAAGACAACCAAGGAGTCTTTGTACATAGGTATAGAGAAGGCTGTTGAAGGCAATCGCATCGGTGATATAGGCCATGCCATACAGGAATATTGCGAGAAACGCGGTTTCAGCGTAGTCCGTGAATTGTGCGGCCATGGTGTAGGCAGGACATTGCATGAAGATCCCGACGTGCCTAATTACGGACGCCGAGGAACCGGTGCTCTCATCAAGAACGGCCTAGTCATTGCCATTGAGCCGATGATAAACATGGGAAGCAAGAACATAGTGATAGAATCGGACGGATGGACTTGCCGGACGAAAGACCGCAAGCCGTCGGCACATTATGAACACACCATAGCTGTTCATAATGGCAAGCCCGATATATTGTCTTCATTCGAATTTGTAGAAGAAGTATTAGGAGATAAATCAATTTAAATTCATTTTATGGCAAAACAGACCGCTATAGAACAAGACGGAGTAATCGTAGAGGCATTGTCAAACGCAATGTTCAGGGTAGAATTGGAAAACGGGCATGAAATAACTGCCCACATTTCAGGCAAGATGCGCATGCATTACATAAAGATTCTGCCGGGAGACAAGGTGAAGGTTGAAATGTCGCCCTACGATTTGACCAAAGGAAGAATTGCTTTTAGATATAAATAAAATTTAACGCTATATGAAAGTAAAAGCCTCAATAAAGAAGCGCACGCCCGAGTGCAAAATAGTTAGACGCAAAGGCCGCTTATATGTGATTAACAAGAAAAATCCTAAGTATAAACAACGTCAAGGATAATTTTTTATTATTTTTGCGAAAAATATAGTTTAAAGTATGGCAGTAAGAATAGTTGGGGTTGATTTGCCCCAAAACAAGAGAGGTGAGATTGCCTTAACCTATATCTTCGGTATTGGTCGAAGCTCAGCAAGCAAGATCTTGCAAAAGGCTGAAATAGACCGAGATATCAAAGTTAAGGATTGGACTGACGCACAAGCCGCAAAAATCCGTGAAATCATCGGAACCGAATACAAGGTGGAAGGTGACTTGAGAAGCGAAATCCAGTTGAATATCAAGCGTTTGATGGATATAGGTTGCTACCGAGGCATCCGTCATCGTATAGGATTGCCGGTACGCGGGCAAAGTACCAAGAATAACGCTCGTACGCGCAAAGGCAAAAAGAAAACAGTTGCTAACAAGAAGAAAGCTACTAAATAATTATAAAGTATGGCAAAAAAGACAGTCGCAGCAAAGAAGAGAAATGTCAAGGTTGACGCCGCAGGTCAGCTTCATGTACATTCATCTTTCAATAACATTATCGTGTGCCTTGCTAACAGTGAAGGACAAGTCATATCATGGTCTAGCGCAGGAAAGATGGGTTTCCGTGGATCAAAGAAGAACACCCCGTATGCAGCTCAAATGGCAGCACAAGATTGCGCAAAAGTCGCTTATGACTTGGGCTTGAGGAAGGTAAAGGCTTATGTCAAAGGGCCGGGTAACGGACGTGAGTCTGCTATCCGCACGGTACATGGTGCAGGAATCGAAGTGACTGAAATCATAGACGTCACTCCGTTGCCACACAATGGTTGCCGTCCTCCTAAGAGAAGACGAGTATAATATTATTCCTGTTTATATTTTTGGCTTCTTTTTAAAATAACATTTTTGAGGCTTCAAAGTGAATAGATTGCATTCTTATAGCAAACCTCTCTGCAATCGCGGCTGCACTTGGAAGTGTCAGGATAAAAAAAATTTAATTAGGTAACAACAATGGCTAGATATACTGGACCTAAAACGAAAATCGCCCGTAAGTTTGGCGAAGCCATTTTCGGCGAAGATAAAGTTCTTGCAAAAAAGAATTATCCTCCCGGCCAGCATGGCGTTAACAAAAGGAAAAAACTTTCTGAGTATGGAACTCAGCTGCGTGAAAAGCAAAAGGCTAAATATACTTATGGCGTTTTGGAAAAGCAATTCCGCAACTTGTTTGAAAAGGCATCTCGCAGTAAAGGTGTGAAAGGTGAAGTGTTGCTTCAATTATTGGAAGCGCGTCTTGACAACGTGGTTTATCGTCTCGGCATAGCTCCTACGAGAGCAGCAGCCCGTCAATTGGTATTGCACCGTCACATCACTGTCAATGGCAAGGTTGTAAACATCCCGTCTTATTCAGTTAAACCGGGAGAAATCGTGGCAGTGCGTGAAAAGAGCAAGTCTCTTGAAGTAATTGCCGATGCTCTTGCTGGATTTAACCACAGCAAATATCCTTGGATTGAATGGGATGAAAGCGTTAAGGGTGGCAAGTTGTTGCACCTCCCGCAGCGTGAAGACATTCCTGAGAACATTAAGGAACAGTTGATTGTGGAATTGTATTCTAAACAATAAAATTAATAACGATCCATGGCTATATTAGCATTTCAAAAACCCGACAAAGTATTAATGTTGGAAGCCGACAATTTCTTCGGCAAGTTTGAATTCCGGCCATTGGAGCCGGGATATGGCGTGACAATAGGTAACGCGTTGCGTCGTATTCTGCTCTCCTCGCTTGAGGGATTTGCAATTTCGTCAATTCGCGTCGATGGCGTGAAGCATGAATTTGCAACTATCCCCGGGGTCAAGGAAGATGTTACCAACATCATCCTTAACTTGAAGAAAGTGCGCTTGAAACGCATTGTCGAAGACACCGAAGCCGAGAAAGTAACTGTAAAAGTTTCGGGCCAAGATGTATTTAAAGCCGGTGACATTAATAAAGCGTTGACGGGCTTTGAAGTCCTTAACCCGGATTTGGTTATTTGTCATTTGGATCCCGATACCGGTTTCCAAATCGACCTTACCATCAACAAGGGACGTGGTTATGTGCCGGCTGAGGAAAACCAGAATCCGAATGATGCCATCGACGTTATCGCTATAGATTCTATTTACACTCCTATTGTTAATGTCAAGTACTCGATAGAAAGCTACCGTGTCGAGCAAAAAACCGACTACGAAAAGCTCGTACTTGAAATTACTACCGATGGCTCAATTCAACCAAAGGATGCTCTCAATGAGGCGGCTAAGATTCTTATCCATCACTTCATGTTGTTCTCTGATGAGAAAATCGCTCTCGAAACTACCGAGAACGAAGGCAATGAAGAATTTGATGAAGAAGTTCTTCACATGCGACAATTGCTTAAGACCAAGCTTGTCGACATGGATCTTTCTGTGAGAGCTCTCAATTGCTTGAAGTCGGCTGAAGTCGAAACATTGGGTGAATTGGTAGTATTTAACAAAACCGACTTGTTGAAGTTCCGTAACTTCGGTAAGAAGTCGTTGACCGAACTTGACGAGTTGCTTGCCAATCTGAATCTTTCATTCGGAATGGACATTTCTAAGTATAAATTAGATAAA
The DNA here is from genome assembly GCA_944321705.1 of uncultured Muribaculaceae bacterium. GTDB lineage: Bacteria > Bacteroidota > Bacteroidia > Bacteroidales > Muribaculaceae > Avimuribaculum. The sequence goes on from CALUMG010000010.1 coordinate 67,904, forward strand.
GAGTAATAACGATGAGACATAATAAAAAATTCAATCACCTAAGTAGGACGAAAAGTCACCGTGATGCGTTGCTGGCTAACATGACAATTTCATTGATCATGCATAAGAGGATTTTCACTACTTTGCCAAAGGCTAAAGCTTTGAGAGTTTATGCCGAACCTCTTATCAACCGCGCAAAAAATGACTGCACTGCCAACCGTCGTCTTGTTTTCAGCTACTTGCAAAACAAATATGCCGTTACAGAGTTGTTCAAGGAAATTTCTCAAAAAATTGCACAACGTGAAGGCGGTTATACTCGAATCCTTAAAACAGGATTCCGCAAGGGCGACAATGCTCAGACTTGCTTCATAGAGCTCGTTGATTATAACGAGAACATGCTTAAGGCTGCAGGCAATGAAAAGAAAACGTCTCGTACTCGCCGTTCACGCAAGAAATCGACAGTAAAAGCCGAGGGTACAGAACCAGTTGTTTCTCAAGAAACTCCGGTAGTTGAAGAAACTAAGGCTGAAACTGAAGAAGCTCCAAAGGCAGAGTAAGAAAGAAGCAGCGATATATATCTTTAGATATATGAAAAAACAGTTGTCAAATTCCTTGGCAACTGTTTTTCGTTTTATATGTCGGGCTTTGGAGTATGCTGTAATGTAGGCAGGGGTGTTTGTGCCTCGGTGTGTGATGGAGATGGTTGTTAATGATTTTGTTGACTATGCCTCTTGAGAATCGGTGGCATTAAAGACAATGCCGCAACTCATGACAAAATGTGAATTGCGGCATCGTGTGAGTATTGCGATGTTGTGTGGTTTAGTAATTGTTTTTCAACCTGATGATTCTTATTCCAATCCAGTTGCGATTGCGTCGCAATGTCTCTTTCAAGTCATCTTTTTCAATTACGACTTCTTCCTTGGTGGAAGAAGCATGCAGCATGTGGAATTTCCCTTTTTCATCTTGAACGATTATGGCCATGTGTGTTACGTCAAGTCCTTCGGTTTTTGAGACGAGGGCAATTATGTCGCCTGTTTTCAATTTTTCTTTTATTTTTTTGGAATCGACACTTTCTTTCTTGATATAAGGGAATCGATGCAGCCTGTATCCTATTTCAAAACTTTTCAATTCGGCATAAGTGGCACTGTCGCTCAAAGCAGGATAGCTGTCGCGGTGCGAAGTCATGTAGTCGAGCGTTTTTATTTCATATCTCACGTCAGGAAGTTCCGAAGTGATTTCGGTGATGTTTCCACGGTGGGTGTTGTCGACAATCCAGTCGCTGATGTAATGCAAGCGGCTGGCATATCCGTCCATCAAGCCGTTTCGATATCTTATCGATTCAAGATTGTTGGCAAAATCACGCCAAGAGTATCTGTCGTTCAAAGTCGTTCGAGCCAAGGCATACAGGGTTTCGACAAAGACAGTGCAATCGGTCTCGTCAATGTTTATCGTTAACAATTCCTTATCTCCTTCAAGCGTGTGTGCGACATAAGGAGTCCCGAGCAGCTCATTGGCATAAAAAGCGATTAATTCATTGGCATCCTCAATATTGCTGTCAAAGCCTTTTTTAAGCAGGTTATTTATTTTTAAGGTGTCTTCTTCGCAGTGGAAGCGCATCCATTGCTGGGAGGCAGAGTGTGCCGTAAATGCGGAGAGCAATAGAGATAAAATTATGGTCAATGAATACTTGTTCATATTTAAAATGTTTAGTTGGTTTAACAATCGGATGTCGTGATGCTGCTGTAATGTCTTGTTTTTTGAATTTGCAGGCGGAGAACTTTTAATTAGGCCTGAAGCAAAGTAATTACGACATGTCCATTTTAGTAATTACCATTTACAAGAAAATACTTGATGGTGAAGCGTTGTGCTTGATTATGTACAAAGGTAATTATTTTGAATAAAATATGAATAAGAGACCGAAGCTTTTTGTCGAGTTAAAAGGGCTGATAATCGTGTTAAGAGACTATTGTCTTGTGCCTAAGCAAGCTCGTGCCGCAAATATATGGTCGATGATGATGCAACAAAGGCATCAAATCCATCAAGATTCAATGCCTTTGTTACCCACGTTACAGGTGGAATATGATGTTACTAACAATTATGTGCCCGAGATCGGAGTCGAACCGATACGGATGTTACTCCACTGGTACCTGAAACCAGCGCGTCTGCCATTTCGCCACCCGGGCTGCCGTTCAAGCGGCACAAAGGTATGGATTAAATATTACATATCAAAATAAAAACTGTGAAAAACGTGTTTATTCTATTTGTAATAGTTGAGCAAAGGTGTTAATTTTGTCATTGCAATGAATTATTCTATCACAGCACCTTCACGCATCGAAGCCGAGATAAATCTTCCCGCTTCCAAGAGCATAAGTAACAGGGTATTGATAATAAATGCTTTGTGTGGAGGTAATTGTCACATAAGCAATATAGCAGAGTGCGACGACACGGCATCGATGTTGTCGGCGCTTGCTTCAGAATCTAATTTAATCAATATAGGGGCTGCCGGTACTGCCATGCGTTTCCTGACATCATATTTCTCGCTTTGCACCGGTAGAACTGTCGTTCTTGATGGAACCGAACGGATGCGTCACAGGCCGATAAAGACTCTTGTTGATACGTTGAATGCCTGCGGAGCTGACATCGTTTACAAAAATGAAGCAGGTTTCCCACCTATCGAGATACATGGCCGACAATATGAATGCGGCAGCATAAGCATTGCCTCGAATGTCAGTTCTCAATTTATTTCGGCAATTTTGATGATAATGCCGGTTATCGGATGTCGCAGGTTGCATTTGGACGGTGCAGTCATTTCGCGTCCTTATATTGAGATGACATTGGATGTGATGAAAAGTTTCGGTGTTGAATCAACGTTTGAAGATGCTGATATAATTTTGAAGGATGGTGCACGATATAAATCTCCCGACGAATACAAAGTGGAGAATGACTGGTCGGCTGCAAGTTATTGGTATGCCATTCAATCATTGATCCCAAAATCAAGAATCTCATTACGAGGATTGTTTAAAGACAGCATACAAGGAGATTCACGAGTTGCTGAAATTTTCCGTAAACTCGGCGTCGGTTCATACAGCTGCGGCAGCTATGTGGATTTGCATAGTGAAAGCTGTTCCATTGGCTCGCTTGAACTGGACTTGTCGGGAAATCCCGATTTGGCTCAGACCATAATTGTGGCGGCATGCTTGCTCAACAAGCAATTCCATATAACAGGGCTGCAAACGTTGAAAATAAAAGAGACCGACAGGCTTGAGGCGTTGCGAACCCAATTGCTTAAACTGGGTTATGTGGTGAAAATCGAGAACGATGAGGCAATGTCGTGGAATGGTGAAACAATAGAACCCGAAGAGCGGCCTGTAATCGACACATTTGATGACCATCGAATGGCAATGGCATTTGCTCCGGCGGCAGTGAATTTCCCGGGACTGGTGATTGCCGATGTCGGAGTTGTAGGGAAGTCATATCCTGAATTTTGGAAGCATCTTTCTGGATGCGGATTTGTATTGAAGGAGGTGAAATTATGATGGGTGCATTTTGGATTTTGCTTGTCACTGTTGTCACAGGTGTTATTTTGTACATACATCACCGATTGACCGACAAAGAAGAAGCAGAGTCCGTATCGGCATCGCAAGAGCAAGTGGTCGACCGTCCTGAAGGATGTTGCGGACAACATGCAGTGTGCGAGAAAGAATCGTTGCTTACAGGTATCGATAACAAAATCATCTATTACGAGGATGAGGAGCTTGACGAGTACAAGGGTTTGGGTGCTGAAGATTACACGGAAGAGCAAATCGATCAATTTCGCGATGTGCTTTATACTTTAAAGCCCGATGAGATTGCAGGCTGGGCGAGGTCGATAAAATTGCGAGGCATCGAGTTGCCGGCACCTGTTAAAGATGAACTGATAATGCTTGCAGCCGAAGCCAGAGAGGTTCTGCATGAGACGCAACAAGTATGAACACTCATAATCAAGAATCGTAGAAATGCTTGAGATATTCAGTTACACGTTTTTTCAGAATGCTTTGTTGGGAGTCTTTTTCGTGAGCATAGCATCGGCTCTCATAGGCACATATATAGTCACACGCAGGCTTGTGTTCATAACAGGTGGTATTACCCATGCATGTTTCGGAGGTTTGGGGCTTGGCTATTTTCTTGGCATCAATCCCTTATTGTCGGCAGGAGTGTTTGCCGTGGCATCTTCGTTGGGTGTAGACTGGATGGCGGCACGGCAGAATATAAGGGAAGATTCGGCAATCGCAGTCATTTGGGCTTTCGGCATGGCCGTAGGCACATTGTTCATATTTCTCACTCCAGGATATGTACCCGATCTTAATTCGTTCCTGTTTGGTAACATATTGAACATTTCACGAGAAGACATCGCGGCATTTGCAATTTTCGTTGTCGTTTTATTGGCTTTTTTTGTCGTATTCTATCATCGCATAGTAGCCTGTGCATTCGATCAAGATTTTGCACGAACCATGCAATTGCCGGTAACCGTTGTCAACTGTGTGATGTCGGTATTCGTTGCAATATGCATAGTTTTGACCATAAGGCTCATAGGCATAATGTTGCTGATGTCGTTGTTGACAATGCCGCAGATGATTGCCGAGCTGTATGTCCATAGGTTGAAGCCTATGATGGCACTGTCGGTCGTGGCGAGCCTCGTAAGCTCGTTTGCCGGCTTGTTTGGCAGTTACATGTTCGGTATTTACCTTGTGAGCGTGCCAGCGTCGGCTACCATTGTCATATCGTTGATATTGGTTTATTTTATTTCGAGGGTTGTCGTTGCATTTTGGAACAAAGATAAACTTGCAATAAAACAGCACAAGAATCGTTAATAAATTGTCGAAGTACATTTATCAAAATCTTGAGACTGAAAAGTTTTTACATACCGTTGTTGATGTTTCTTTTGATGCTGTTTGTCGGGACGGCATGCAGCACAAAGAAAAATACTGCCATGTCGCGTTTCTGGCAGTCATTCACCACACGGTATAATGTGTATTTCAACGGGTCGGAGCACTATAAAGAACAGCTTCATGAGATGGAGACAAACTATGAAGATGATTATACCAAAAGATTGTTCATCCATCCGGCCGAAGCATATAACGACCCAAGCAGCCCACAACCGTCTACAAATTTTGACCGCACGATCGAGAAAATGCAGAAGGCAATACAACTGCATTCAATAAAGAAAAAACCGAAAAAGAAACGTGGCAAGTCGCGTGACAAAAAATACAAGGAATGGATGCAACGGGAGGAATATAATCCTTTTCTTCACAATGCGTGGCTCATGATGGGACAAGCCCAATACATGAATGGGGATTTTCTTGGCTCGGCATCCACATTTCATTACATAACGATGCATTTCAGATGGCTGCCCGAAGTTGTGACTGAAGCAAAGTTATGGGAAACACAATGTTACAGTGCCCTTGGCTGGACTACCGAAGCAGAGAACATAATATCGCGCATAAAAGAAAAAGAATTGACCAATAATGACTTGCGTGGGCTTTATAACCTTGCCATGGCCAATTTCCAAATCAAAAGCAATCATGACAGCGTGGCAATTCCTTATCTTGCACGAGCCATTAACCATTATGGGGGCGGACAAAAAGTGAGATTGCGTTTCTTGTATGGACAATTATGCGCTGATGCAGGCTACCAAGCCGATGCTTATAAGGCATTCCGTTCGGTGAGCGGAGCCAACAACGCAACTTATCGTACCAAATTTAATGCGAGAATAAAGCAAAGTGAAGTTTTCATGGGTCGCAATATCGAGGATGAGGTGAAATCCCTTCGTTCGATGGTGAAATATGATCGTAATAAGGATTATCTCGACCAAATATATTATGCGATAGGAAATCTTTACTTGTCGCGCAACGATACTGCCCAAGCTATTGAGAATTATGTGCTCGCCGCTGAAAAGAGCACGCGTGGAGGCATAGAGAAGGCCATAAGCCAACTTACGCTTGGCCGCATATATTTTGAGCAAGGCAAATACTCGGACGCACAGCCGTGCTATGCCGAAGCTGTGCCTTTGATAGGAGAGACCTATCCCGGGTATGACTCGTTGAAGTTGCGTTCGGACGTGCTTGATGAGCTTGCCGTATATTCGCAGAACGTGGAATTGCAAGACTCGTTGTTGAGATTGTCGGCCATGACTCCTGAAGAACAAAAAGCCGTTGCCGAAAAAATCATTGCCGAATTGAAGAAACAAGAGGAAGAGGCGGCCGAAGCGGCGCGCAGGGAGGAATATCTTGCGCAACAAGCGGCAATGGGCAGCCAGCTTGGCAACCAAAGCAATGCTCCGTCAAATTTCATGATGAATACCGACGATTCGTGGTATTTTTACAATACAGCCACCAAGAATGCCGGAAAAACCGCTTTCCAAAAAGCGTGGGGCAGCCGCAAACTGGAAGATGACTGGCGTCGCCGTAACAAGGCTACGTTTTCAATGGATGAATTTGAAGAGGTGGACTATGATGCTCTCGACGAGGAATTTGCCGAGGGAGACTCGGTGCTTAGTGATTCGGCCCGTATGGATCTTGAAGCCCAAAAACGTGCCGAGGATCCACATTTCGTGGAATATTACTTGAAACAGATACCTAAAACACCCGAAGAGATACAGACTTGCCATGACATAATTCAAGAAGGTCTGTATAATATGGGTGTCATCCTCAAAGACCGACTTGAGGATTTCGGAGCGTCGATAACCGAATTCAATACATTGCTGTCGCGTTATCCCGATAATATTTATCGTCTTGACGCGTATTACAATTTGTATCTGATGTATGTGAGGATGGGAAATATGGCAATGGCTGAAACATACAGGTCGCTCATAATAAACCAATTCCCTGAATCGGGTTATGGACAGGCAATGAAGGATCCAAAATATCTGGATAACCTTCGAAACATGGAGCGTGACCAAGAGAAGATGTATGCTGATGCTTATGACGCATATTTGAACAATCGAAATGATGAGGTGCATGATGCTTATGCCGAAATGATGCGTCGTTACCCATTGTCGAAAATCATGCCTAAGTTCATGTTCATAGATGCTCTTTCTTATTTGACCGATAAAAATTACGATAAGTTCAAATCGACATTGCGAGAGTTGCTTGCGCGTTATCCCGAAACCGACATAACGCCTACAGCCTCGTCGATAATGCGTCAGATAGCACAAGGCCGCAAATTGGAAGGAGGTAGCACCAATGTGAGAGGCATGTTCTGGTCGATGCGCCTGTCGAACGATTCTGTTGACTACATGGATACTACACGTCGAGTTACTCCGTTCAAGCTTAATCTTGACGCACCGCAGTACTATGTGCTTGCATTCCCTCGCGATTCAGTCTCGGAGAACCAGTTGCTTTTCGATATAGCCAAGCATAATTTCTCTTCGTTTGAAATAAAGGATTTCGATCTTGAACAACTCTCTTTCGGACGAATGGGCTTGCTTGTGATAAAAGGATTTAGTAACTTTGATGAGCTGACCCAGTATAAGACAGTGCTTGAAGCCGACAGGCAGTTATCGCTACCTTCAAGTGTGAAGCAAATCATGATAAGTGTCGAGAATTTTGATTTGCTTATAAACGAAGGCCGTTCGTGGGAAGAGTATTTCATGTTCCTTGAGCAGGAAAATATCAAAGGAAAAAACGAATTGGCGGGAGATGTCGGTGATGAAAGCCAAATCATGGAAGATGAAAACGGGGTCGGTGACATGCAGCAGCCAGACGAAGAAACGGTTACCGGTGAAGATGCAAACGAATCGGGCGGAGACTCGGAAGATGCTGCCGTAGACTATCGGGAGGAATAAAAATGGCAAACAGACAGATATTGTGGGCTGATGACGAAATAGATTTGCTCAAGCCGCACATAATGTTTTTGAAACAAAAAGGATATGACGTGACCACGGTGTCTAACGGGCGTGATGCTCTCGATGCCGTGGCTTCGCAAAATTTCGACCTTGTTATTCTTGATGAGAACATGCCGGGCATAAGCGGGCTTGAAACATTGTCTCAAATAAAGCTTACGCATCCCGAGATGCCCGTGGTGATGATAACCAAAAGCGAAGAAGAGAACATAATGAATCAGGCAATAGGCAACAAGATTGCCGATTACCTGATAAAGCCGGTAAATCCCAATCAAATATTGTTGTCAATCAAGAAAAATCTGCATTCCGAGGAACTTGTGTCAAAGAAGGCTTCGTTTGATTATCAGCAGGAATTCAGAAATATCAGCATGATGATTAACAATGCATCCACGTTCAATGATTGGTGTGAAGTGTACAAGTTGATGGTACACTGGGAACTGACATTGGCAAGTACTGAAACCGACATGGATGAATTGTTGCTGATGCAAAAAGTGGAAGCAAACTCGGCCTATTGCAAGTTTGTGAAGAAAAACTATGGCCGATGGATAGCTACCGACGATCATCCTCTCATGAGCCACGAAATAATGAAAAGCAAAGTTTTCCCGTTGCTCGACAAGGGAGAAAAGGTGTTTTTTGTCGTTATAGATAATTTCAGACTGGATCAATGGCGCATGGTAAAACCTATTGTGAGCGAATATTTTACTATTGATGAGGATGAGTTGTATTGCAGCATTTTGCCGACTGCCACTCAATATGCGCGAAATGCCATTTTTTCGGGGTTGATGCCTGTCCACATATCCAAAATGTTTCCCGATTTGTGGGTCGACGAGGATGAAGAGGAGGGCAAGAACTTGAATGAGGCTCCATTGGTGCAGACCATCTTGGATCGTTATCGCAAGCATTACAAGTTTTCCTATAACAAGATAAATGATTCGGCCGCCGGAGAAAAATTGCTTCAGAGTTTCTCCAATTTCAGCAATTACGACCTCAATGTGTTAGTCGTTAATTTTGTCGACATGCTTTCGCATGCGCGAACCGAGTCAAAGATGATACGGGAATTGGCCTATTCAGATGCCGCATACAGGTCGTTGACTGAATCGTGGTTCAAGCATTCTACAATTGTAGATTTGTTCAGGCAGATTGCAAGCAAGGGGTTTAAGGTCGTGCTTACGACCGACCACGGTACAGTGAGGGTGAACAATCCAATTAAAGTCGTGGGAGACAGGGCCACCAATACCAACTTGCGCTATAAAGTGGGCAAGAATCTTAGCTATAATGCCAAACAGGTGTATGAGATAAAGCGGCCATTGGAATACGGCTTGCCATCGCCAAACGTATCTTCGGCATACATATTTGCCATGAACCGCGATTTCTTTGCCTATCCTAATAATTATAACTACTATGTGCAATACTATAACGACACGTTCCAGCATGGAGGCATATCGCTGGAAGAGATGGTTGTGCCGATAGTTACAATGTCGAAAAAGAATTAAATAAAATATTATTATGAAAACAGAAGTGATAAATATAGCGACTCTCGACAATATCGAAGAGGCAGCACGCAGTTTTGCTCGCTTGATGGGCGATTATACCGTTTTTGCGTTTTATGGCGAAATGGGGGCAGGAAAGACGACGTTCATAAATGCTTTGTGCAAAGTGCTCGGAGTAGAGGAAGATGTTACTAATTCTCCATCATTCTCCATCATTAATGAGTATCGCAGCGACACTACGGCCGAACTTATATATCATTTTGACTGCTATCGCTTGGAAGATGAACGCGAGGCCGAGGACATAGGAGTTGAAGATTATTTCGATTCGGGTGCGGTGTGTCTTATAGAGTGGCCCGAACGCATAGAAAATTTATTGCCCGATGATACAGTCATTGTAAGAATCACTGTCGACGCGACTACCGATGCGAGGACAATGACTTTGGAATTTCCTGAAGACTGAACATAAGAAAGGTGACGAATATGCCTCGATATATATTATTGCACGAAACATCTTCAACCAATTCCTATCTGTCGCGAATGGCATCTATCTTGCCGTCGGGCACGGTGATTTATACTAATTCGCAAACATCGGGACGTGGGCAGCGCGGAAATTCATGGGAAGCCGAACCTGGAAAAAATCTTACATTCTCGATGCTTGTGAAACAACCGGCCGTTGTCCCTTCCAAGCAGTTCCGCATATCCGAAGCCGTGTCGTTGGCAGTCGTGGAATGGCTGTCGCAATATTCCGACGGATTCTCGGTAAAGTGGCCAAATGATATTTATTACAATGACAAGAAAATATGCGGAATCTTGATAGAACACGTTTTGTGCGGCAATGCCATCGTGCATACGATTGTCGGGGTGGGAATCAATGTCAATCAACAGCATTTTCTGAGCGATGCTCCCAATCCGGTGTCGCTCATCCATGTCACGGGGCATGAGATACCGCTTGAACCGGCTTTGCATGAAGTGTGTGAGCGGATAGAAACTGCTTTGGATTTTTCAAAAGCCGATGATGCCGCTTTTGCCACGTTGCATGAGCGATATGTCAAGTCGATGTATCGCAACGATGGGCAATTGCATGGATTTGAGTTGCCATCGGGTGAACGTTTCCATGCAATGATTGCAGATGTGGCTGAAAGCGGTATGTTGAAGTTGAGGCATGAAGACGGGTCGGAGCATGAATATGCGTTCAAGGAGGTTGCCTATTTGATATGAGTTTTATGACGGCAGAATGTGTCGTTAATTTTATAACATGAAAAAAACGTAATTTTATGAATTTTACAAATAAAAAGGTAAAGACGTTTTGGGGAAGTCTTGCCATTGCCGCATTGTCGTTTACTGCTACAGCCGACAGTTGGGTTAGAATCAATCAATTAGGTTATCTTCCGCAATCGGTGAAAGTTGCCGTCATGATAAGTGAAGAACCCGTCAATGTTGAAAGTTTCGATATTGTAAACGCAATGACGGGTGAGCCTGTCGCTCGAATGGAATCGGTGCGCAACACAGGAAAGTATGGAACCATGGAATCTACCTACAGGCTTGATTTTTCATCATTCGAACTGAGCGGGAGTTATTATATAAAGGCTGGTGACGCCATATCACCCATATTCCCCATAAATGCGGATGTTTATAATGGAACAGCCGATTTCGTGTTGAATTATATGCGTCAGCAGCGTTGTGGTTACAATCCTTTCCTTGGAGACTCGTGTCACAAATATGATGCATACATTGAATATCATCCTACAAAAAACGGCCAGCGACTTGACGTGAGAGGAGGATGGCATGATGCCGGTGATTATTTGCAATATACAACTACCTCGGCAAATGCCATGTACCAAATGATGCTTGCCTATCAGAAGCATCCCGACTCATTCGGGGATTATTATGATGCAATGGGAAACAGAGGCTCAAATGGAATCCCCGATATCGTTGATGAAATAAAATGGGGGCTTGATTGGCTTAATCGCATGAATCCAGCGCCTGGGGAATTGTACAATCAGATTGCCGATGACCGTGACCATGCATCGTTCCGTTCGCCAGTTGAAGATAAAGTAGATTATGGATATGGCCCGGGAACAGGCAGGCCGGTATATTTTTGTAGCGGAGAACCTCAGCAACGTGGCAAATTCAAGAATGCCACTACTGGAGTTGCAAGCACGGCAGGAAAATTTGCGTCTTGTTTTGCCGTCGGTGCACGGGTGTTAAAACCGTTTTATCCGGAACTGGCCGACCAATTGGCCTCAAAGGCTGTTCCTGCATATGAAGCCGGTGTGAGACAACCGGGAGTTTGTCAGACGGCCTCGGTAGTATCGCCATATATTTATGAAGAATGCAATTGGGTTGACGACATGGAGCTTGGTGCAATAGAATTGTATAAATTGACCGGAGAAAGTCGTTATCTTAATGAGGCAGTGGAATATGGCAGGCAAGAGCCGGTTACTCCATGGATGGGAGCCGATAGTGCGCGACATTATCAATGGTATCCTTTTGTCAATGTAGGCCATTACCAAGTGGCGGCATCGGGAAATGCAAAAATGAAAGAGGAATTTACAAGAAACATGTTGAGCGGAATACGCCGTACTTATGATAAGGCTAAGAAGAATCCTTACATGTTCGGTATCCCGACAATATGGTGTTCAAATAACCTAACTGTCGCAATGGTGACACAGTGCATGCTTTATCGCGAGCTGACAGGCGATTCGACTTATGTGGAAATGGAGGCTTCCTTGCGCGATTGGCTTTTTGGTTGTAATCCCTGGGGTACGAGCATGGTTGTGGAATTGCCTTATGGAGGAGATTATCCTGTTCAGCCTCATTCGGCGTATGTGGCAGCACACATGGGAAATGCCACTGGCGGACTTGTAGACGGCCCGGTATATTCAAGTATATTCAACAGTTTGCGTGGCGTGCAGCTTGACGGGCTTCCTTGGGCCAAGGCTGAAGATTATGCACGTTTCCAACCCGGAGACATGGTATATCATGATGCGATAGGTGATTATTCTACAAATGAGCCTACCATGGATGGCACGGCAAGCATGACTTATTTCTTGTCGGCATTGCAAGGTGAAGGAATGAAACAGGCTGGAATGTCTGCCGACAGGAATGTGTATTCGTTGGGCGGAATTGTTCGTACCGACACATTGAAAAAGAACATTTCATTGGTGTTTACCGCACATGACAGGCTTGACGGAGCCGATGCCGTGATTAAAACTCTTGAAAAGCAGGGCATAAATGCAAATTTCTTTTTCACGGGCGAGGTGTTTGATCATCACGGCGACTTGGTGAAGCGATTGTTGAAAAGAGGTGATTACATAGGCAGCCACAGTTATGGACATTTGCATTATGTGGATTACAGGAATCTTGATACCGTTCTTTTGTCGAAAAATGAGTTTGTCGAAGATCTTAGACGATGCTATGAAGTCATGGCCAAATGTGGCATAACTCAAGAATCGGCAAGGTATTTCATGCCTCCGTTTGAAGAGTATAATGCAACAATAGCATCATGGGCGAAAAGCCTTGGGTTGCAAGTTGTGAATTTTACCCCCGGAACAGGTAGCAATGCCGATTATACGACTCCCGACATGCCGAATTATCGTAGCAGCAGAGCTATTTATGACAAGATAATGAATGAGGAAAAATCGAAAGGGTTGAATGGTCATATCTTGTTGATTCATTTGGGAACCGATGCTGCTCGCACCGACAAGTTCTATGATGATTATCTTGAAAAGATGATAAAGACTTTGCTCAAGAAAGGTTATGTGTTCACTTTATTGCCGGAGTCGGTGGCTCTTGGCAATAAATAATGTTAAACAAGCTACTTTGTTGACTCTGTTGCCATTTTTCACTAAAAACATTATCTTTGTAATCTTTATAAGGGTATAAAAGTTTTTGTTATGGCAAAGATTAGGATTTTATTTGTTGCAATTGTCATGGCGTGCGTGACAGGAGCTTCAGCCCAATCGTTTGATTTGGGAGGTTTGCTTGGAGGCATATTGAACAATAGTGGAGAAGGAAACGGAAGCAGTTTCCTTGATGGCGTGATTCAAAATGAAAATATTGAAGTCAAGGATCTTGTCGGAACATGGACTGTGAGCGGACCGGCTATAATGTTTAAAAGTGATAATCTGCTGGAACGTGCAGGAGGAGCCGCTGCAGCTACGGCTGTTGAGGAAAAATTGTATCCCTATTATGACAAAATGGGGATCGAAGGTTTGCAGTTGATTATCAACGACGAAGGGAAAGTTACCGTCAAGTTGAAAAATGGCAAGTCATTTGAAGGAACTGTTGCGAAAGGCGAAACTGAAGGTGAAATGATATTCAGCTTTAGTAAGTTGGCTAAGGACAGTAAATTTGGGAAAGTTACCACTTTTGTTACTAAGACTACAACGATGTCGATAATGCTTGATATTTCCAAGTTGCAACCATTATTGAGTGAAGTGGCCGAGAAAGTAAACATCAGTTCTCTTACAACGGTAACAAGCTTGCTTGAAAACTATGAAGGAATATACGGCGGATTGCGATTCACAAAGTAAAAATTGTCTTGTTTAAAATAACAAAGGGCTCGGGCATGAATGCAGTTGCTGCTACATGTGCGAGCTTTTTTGTAAATACGAATCGGTTAAAATGGGCTATTGGACAGCTGTGTTTTTGTGTAACATGATTGATTCAGTGCCTTTGTTATAACCGATGACAACATCATTGAATCGGGCTTCGTCATAGCCAAACACAGGCTTGGTGTATTTCTTGTATTTGGTTGACATGACTCCGGCAAGGTAGTTGGCATAATATTGTAAATCGGCCAAAGCAACGACATCCAATCCATAACTGCGGTAATTTTGATGCAACTCGATCAAGAACGATTCTGATTTCTCGATAAAGCCGTTTTCTTCATATCCTGCCGATATGAGATTTTTGAGAAGTATCAATATGTTTTTGTAAGTGATGCAATTGGCAACCGGTAATGCGGCAAATACATAATCAATAATTCTTGAAACGTTTCCTTTCAATTTATAAAATGTGAAAAATGCGGCAATAGCTTCGTTCCTTATTTCACGATTGTTGCTGAACAATGATTTGCAGAGAGAACTTTCGATATCGGCAGGTAGTTCATGCTCATCGTTGATAGATATTTTCACTTTCATCGACAAGCATTGGTAGCCGGCCGATTCAAGCCATGACAAGTGCTTTTTTAGTTGGTCAATTTCAATAGAAGTGAAAATGGTCAAATTCATAGAACATAAAAAATCGGATGTAGAGCCAATTATTTCGGTAGTAAATTTTCGTATTCCTCCGAAGCATTTATAATTGTCATTGCGTTCAAAAACTGTCTTGTTTTTGTCAATCAATGCGAAATCATGAAGCATGATACGCCTTTTTTGGTCGTCAGTAAGGCAATTCAATTTACTAAATAAGATTAACTTGTCAAGGTCATCATTCCATTGGCTTAGTGGAACAGAAGTCGTGTCGTAATTGTATTCTGTTTCGCGGAAATTTTCCACGGCTTTGATCGCCAACTGCGTGAGTTGATTTTTTTCATCAGCGTCGGCTTTTATGTAGCTATAAGTGTATAAAGCATCTTCCACGGGCGATTCCACATCGCGCCATTCTTTTATGGCTGTGGCGATGCTGGTTTTATTGTTTTCTGTCAGGCCTTGGCATGGCCAAATCAAATCCAAGCATACCAATGCTTGAACTTTTGCTTCTAATTTCTCGCTCTTAATGCCTTTTATTATGCGGCTTACAATGTTTTCGGAGATATGGTAGTTGTAAAATACGCGATCAGGGACAGGGAAGCCTATGTTGTATTCTGTTTCGATTTCTTTTTCAGAAAGAAGCGGGTCTAATGCAATATATAGGTTATTGTTGGTTAAACAGTCATACGCATATTTTAAATGCTTTGAGACATGAGGCATGTCTAAAGCCAAAATGGCTTTTACATAGCGTAGTACCCTGTCTTCGCTGACTTTGGTGCATAATCGTCCTAATGTGACCGGTAAAATATTCATTATCCTACTTTTTTGGACATCGACATGTTTTTGCTTTACATGTTCAAGCTGGCAAATCAGTTCGTCGAACAGTTGATTTGCCAATGGCATGTCGATAGTCGCCAATTGTTCTCGTCCAAGCACTTTGTCGATTACGGAACTGCTTGCCGACATCATCATGGTGTTCCAAGCTAAATTCCATGAATATTCAAACAGATGCGAAAGGGAGAATTCTAAGAATTTGTCATTTGTTTGATACATGGGCAATCCCAGCTGTTCTTTAATCAACAACCATTTGCAGGGATAAAAGAAATCTTTTACATAACCGCTGCCGCCGAAATGCCAGCTATGTGAGTAATATCCTAATCGGAATTGATGCCGGTTGCTGTAACCTTGCGGTGTTTCATTCTCGTATGCACTGTGGCTGAGCCTTGATGAAATTTCTCCAATGGAGTCACCTGTCGCGAGTTTCAGAATATCGTCATTTTCTTGGCCATTTTTATTAGGGCTGCTTTGGTTCAATGCGGCTACAATGAATTTTATGCATGAGCGCGCATGTGCGTCATCCTTGTTTTGAAACAGGGATTTGCTGATAATTGACATGCACTCGGTCATTAAATCAAAAGCCTCTTTCTTGTTGCCAAGGTAAATTAGTAGATTGGCTTTTTGAATGCAATTTTGATAGTTCCCAAAATCGACATTCCAGTTGCTTAATATTTTTTGCACCGACTCGAAATCAAGTCTTGCGATGGCGAAAAGAGCTCGTTCATAACAAACAGCCCTTTGGACACAATCATCGGCATTCTGTAATTTAGCGCACAGTAGTTCAAATTTCTCGGGCTCATGATTATGCCGGTAGATTGCAAGCAATGAAATCTGCAAAGACTCAAGCATGGATTTTTCGGACAGAGACATCTCTTCGCCACTATTGTCATTGAGTTTCTCGAGGGCTTTTATAAAGCTGTCAAATTTTTTTGGCGTGGCCGAAATGGACATTCTCCAATCCAGCTCATAAATGAATTTCAATAAGCATTTGTTGTCGGTTATTTCATTGATAAGTTTGTCGTAGTAATACAAACCTTCGTTTACATCGTTGAAATCTTTTTCATGCTCCTTGGGTAAAATCAACCACCCGGGATAAGATTTCCGGATGCTTTCCAGTTCTTTTATTTTTTGTTCTATGTATCCAGGTTCCTTAATCTTATCATCAATTTCGCGTATGTTAATCGAGCCGTTCCATGCCAAAGGCTTTTGTTTCAAATAATTTAAGAAAAAGTCATAGGCTTCTTCAAAGTTTGCAATGCCGTTAATTTCGGCAAGATTGATGTAGTCGATGCCCATTTGGGCAAGCAATGCCTTTTCGGCCGCATGGAATTCGGTTTTATAGGTCACGAGATAGGTGGGGCATAATTTTTCTATGCCAATGACATCGCGCAACCATCCAATCCAAGCACGGAAATTAGGATCTTCTCCCGAAAAGCCGATTAGGCATACTAAACTTTCGAGGAAGCATTGTCGGGCCGTATTTACCATGTCGGGGTGGTCGGCAGTGTATCGTCGATAATCCTCTTGCGTCATTATGTAAGGGTGAATGTTTGGGAAGCTGCCATGAAGTTTAATGATGCGTGGTGATGTCTTGTAGAGCAAAGTTTCCTTGTTTGTCACTAAAGTGTAGCTGCTTGCAGTTTGCTGCGCGGCTCTTTCCAGCAGAGTGTCGTAATTGGTCGTGAGGATATCTTTCCAGGGCAATTCCACCATCTTCTCATGAAGTCGGCCAGGCCTTATGAGATTGTCGGGCAGGGCTGCTTCCAAGATGCAATCAAGTTCGTTGTGGCCATATTGGGCGTCGACCATCGAAGCTAATCTCACCACGTCGCTGTTGTCTTCCCGCTTGTCGTCGTTGTCACCGTATAGCTTGTCAAGAAAAACATCTCTTAGCTGACTCCATGTTTTCATTGTGGCGTTGCCAGGAATGACGGCATTCAGGCTGAACCCGGCACCGACAAACGCAGTGACACGATTGATGTTCATGTATTGCCTCACATGTTCCAGCTTAGAAGCGATAGACGATGGTATCTTCCCTTTATAATCCATATCAAAAAACTTTAGTTTGCACGATGTTTAATTTTATAGCTTAAATTATAGGCGATAGGCAGCATGCAAAATTAAAAGAAGAATTCTAATGGGCAAGAAATCACAGATGTAAATTCAAAGAATTATTTGATAAAATATCATCGAAACGAAATCGCTAGTACTGGAAATAATCGAGATTATTTCTTGTACTGCATTTAATTTTTGCATATATTTGAGAACCGATGCTTCTAATCATATGAATGCCATGTTAAAAAGTCATTTATTGCCTTGAAACACAAATATATATTGCATAAGTTCATTTATTGCGGCAGAATAGTACCAGATGATATTTTGTTGATTTAAGGATATGGTGAAGAGCTATAATAAGATTTTGTAGTTCTTTGTAGAGACTTTGTTAAATGATTTCAAATTTATGTATGGAAGCAGATAAAATATTAGCTATTGAGTGATATGCGTTTCAAATTACTATTGCAAGTCAATAAAAGAGCATTTGGAAACAAACTGCCTATAAATTATCAATATGAGCAGTCGGCAGCGATATACAAGATTTTGTCGAGTGCCGATTTGAAATATGCTTCGTGGCTCCATGACAATGGATTCCAGCTTGAAAGTGGCAAGAGATTTAAATTGTTTACTTTTTCTAGGTTCAAAATACCGCAACGAAGAATTTTGCCAAAAGAAGAACGATTGCTGATTTTGTCGGATACTGTAGAATGGCAAATCGGTTTTTTACCTGAAAAAAGTACTGATAGTTTTATTCAAGGAATATTTCAGGACCAGATTTTTGAAATTGGTGACAAAAAGTCGGTTGTTCAATTTATTGTGCAAAGTGTGGAAATATTGCCTGAACCCGATTATTCCAATAAGAAGATTTTTATCACAATGTCTCCGCTTTGCTTGAAGTTCCATCGCATCGATAATAATACCGATTATTTGTCGCCAACTGATGTTAGGGCATCTTTTGTGTTATTCAACGGGTTATTTGACCGTTATAGGCTGTTTTATGGCAAAGAGTGCCCTTATTCTTTGTCAGAATGCAAATTAAAAGTACTTAATGAACCTAAGTCGGTAGTTGTAAAATTGAAAGCTGATACTCGAGAGGAGACAAAAGTGCGTGGATTCTTGTGCAAAATAGAGGTGCAGGCACCTATAGAATTGATGCGGTTAATGTATGAAGGAGGAGTTGGGTCGCTGACCTCGCAGGGTTTCGGATGTTTGAAGGCGGATTAAAGATGAAAAAGCCATGATAGAATATACAAGTTTAGAATTTTGAAAAAAGGAAATCAATGAGAAACAATTACAATATAAATGAAGATGCATTATTTTGCGTAACCGGAGATCCGTTTGTTGATGCTGGAGGGTACGCATTGCGAGAGTTGGCCAATCAATTCCCAAATAAAAATATTTTGGAATTAATCATGTTGGCTACCGAAATTTATGTCGATAAATGGGAAGCAAAGATCAATCCTTATTTTTTAAATTCAAATATTACACAACCTGCTTTTGACTTTGCAAGAAAGAAAAGTGAAACAAAAGCTTATTTTGAAAGAATGTTGAATGGAAATTTACCTTCTCAAAAAGGTTATTGCAGAATTACAGGCATGTATACCGATTTGTATCCCTCCGGCAGGAACAACACGGTATTATCCGGTTCTGGAAAGTTTGTGAATTTTCATCATTCATTTGCGCATGGAATGATGTTGTCAAAAGAAGTGTTGATCAGATATCATTTTTTGCCGTTAGCCAGTGAACTTGTGTCATCTAAAGTTTCAGTTATAAGCAGTAGCAGTACTATTGTGGCAGAATTGTATGCGCGAAGATGTTGTGCCCGTGTGTTGTCGGACATAGGAATGAATCAGTCTCAAGGAATTCTTAAGAGTCGGTCTCGTTCTGTAGGGACTGCCATATTTCGTTTTTTGGATGATGTATATACGATTTATAAGGATGAAGGTAATGGCGACTCTATTACATTGTACCACTTTACAAATTTTGGAGCCTCTCCGGAAGTTGAAATTTATACATTGCCTTCTAAAGTCTTTTTATTTTATAGAATTTGCAATAACGCGATATATAAAAAAGAATGGAATGATTTTGTTGCTCATTACTATAAATCAGGTGATTATAAAAACATTTCTTTTGATGTTTCTTCGGAATGCTATAAGGTGTCGAACAAATCGGGAAATGTAATTATAAGAGAGTCTGAGTATAAATATTGGAGAAATGTCGTATATGACAAACTATTGTCGGGAGAGTGCATTTTGCGTGTGATTTTGCAATACAGCAGGGAGTCGATTTTTAATCTTGAGTTGTTAAGGAATTATTTAATAAACATACATAATATGAAAAAAGAAACGGTAGATAAGATTTATCAAATATCAGACTTTATCACGCAGACGTATGATGAGCCTGAAATGAAGAATATTATTCGTAGTCTTGATGGCATTAAAAATCCTTATTTATTGCGACGGTTCATCTTGAAAAAAGTAATAGCTAAGAATTATATGCAGGGAAATAATGTGCTTGTTTCTGTAGAGGACTATGTTAACTATCTATTTCCTGATACAAATTCTTGGATGGAAGTTAGAGATGTGCTGTTGATTGCTATATACCAGAGATTGCATGAGAGGCATCTAAACGTAGATGTAGAGACAGAAATAGATGATAATTTTGGAGATGATGTAGAATAAATTTAAATATGATTGGATATGAATAAAAATTTAAAAGTACAAGGTTATTATTTGATTGATGTAGATGTTGTCGCATTGAATAATGCAGGAAAGAACGTTACGTCTAATTTTGACAATGCGGTAGCGACTAAAGTCATTTATAAAAATGGTTCTCAATATCCTTATGTGTCGGGACAGGCAGTTCGTTCTTGGTGGCGTGATTCTCTTCAGAAGAATATGGGATGGACGCTTTCTCCCGTTATTCGTGATGATAAAGTTTCTTACACGCAGGCCAATCCATTGGAATACCCTGATGATGACGTATTTGGATATATGAAGGCTGCTTCCGAAACTATTGAAGACGAGAAAGGGAAAAAGAAGAAAGTCAACATAACTGTTACTCGTGTTTCTCCATTGAAAAATTCTGCTTTGATTTCCATTAGTTCTGTACGTCCAGTAGAGAACTGGTCAAGTATGGCACGCGGAGAAGGGGATTCGGTTCCATATTCCAAACAGGAGTATAGTGCGATAATGAAAGGTATGTTCAGTTTGGATTTGAATATGGTTGGAACGTTCTCCGATTATAATAAAACAGGGTATAAGAATTTGTCGCATAAACTAAAAGAAGAAGCACTGTCAAAAGAAGGATGTGAGGAAGTGGATGATTGCTATGTGCCAGGTAGTAAATTGATAAGAATGTCGGTTGAGGAACGTGTGTCTCGCACAATAGACACCATAAAAGTTTTGAAAAACATTTCTGGAGGCGCAATGCAGACAAACAATATGGGGGACGTTACGCCTAAATTTATTATATTGGCAACAACAAACTCAGGAAATCATCCGTTTTCACATGTTGTTTCCAGTTATGGAGATCGTGATGAGATGGCTCGACTAAACATGGATGCATTGAAAGAAGTGCTGGCAGAGTATAAAGAAGATTTTGTCGGAAAGGTCTTTATTGGAAAAAGAACAGGTTTCTGGGATGATACAGAATCGGAGTTGAAGGGACTACAACAGCAATATGCCGATATTGTCGTTTTTGGACCGGTTAATGCAATAATTGATGAATACTGCGAACAGGTCGCCATGCAAATGAGAGCAATGATATGAAAGTTTATCGTGTGAAATTAACCTCATGGACTGCCAGCTTTCGTTTTCCTAATATTATTTCAGGATACCAACCTACGTTGCCGGTTCCTCCAATTAGTACTGTGCTGGGAATTCTAAATGCGAGTGCAGGAACTTATTTGGAATATGGCAAGCTTGATATTGGATACTATTTTGAATATTCAGGTAAGACTATTGATATTGAGACTATATATCAAGTTGAGTTGGATAGTAATAATATTCCTAAAAATCAAGTGAAATCCAATATTATCAGGAGGGAGATTTTGTCAGGTGCATGTCTGTATATATACATGTTGGAAAAAAGTCTGGCTGATTTGTTCAAGAGACCTTATTATCAATTATTATTGGGACGTAGTTCTGATTTGGCAACGGTAGAAGAAATAAAAGAATTGGAATTGGAAGAATCTGAAGTTTCATTTTATGTGAAGGGACAGGTGATACCTTTTGGCAAATATCATTTACCTGGGATAATACAAGCTTTCCCAAAGTATTTTTCCAATACGATTCCGCGCCAGAATTTGGGAACCAGTCCATTTTCTGTTATACCGTTTGATGCGGCCGAGCATCGAGTTGACATGCCTTCATGCAGAGATATTATAAATGGGAAGCCGATAGACATTTATATTCATAGACTGAATTTTGATAAAGATAATGAAGGAAACTAATAATGAAAACAGGAAATTTCAGGTCTTGGCGAAGTCAAAACCTGAAATTTCTTTAGAAGATCATATAGTAGATTGTCTGCATGTGGCAGAACAATTCCCTGTGTGCTTTCCTCTAATGCCTTTAAAGGAACACAAGGAATTCTGGAAGCTGCTGTCTTATAGTGTAATTTTCCATGATACAGGAAAGGCCCATCAAGAATTCCAACGTATTCTCTATGGAATATCCAATGACCATGGTAGATGGTATAATCAACGTCATGAATTGTTTTCGTTATATTTCGTATACCAGGCTAATTTGTATCCGGATTTGAAAGAAAAAATTGCTTATGTCGTTGGCGGACATCATAAAAGTGCGGAAGAATTGTGCTATTTTGTACAACACGCATATGATGAAACGATGGATGGTTGTTTATCTTACAGGGAAGAATGCTTGGGAAAGTTATGGAAAAACAAAGTATGGAAAATATTAGATAGATATGGATTTACGAGTCAAGATACGGAAGTGATAGATATTTGCCATGTCGTTTCGAAATTGTACAAACCGTCGCCCAATGTCTTAGATTCTGATTTCTTTGAGAAATTATTACTTGTAGGCTTTATGAAACATGCTGACCATTTGGCTTCGGCTGGAATTAAGAAGTTATATAAATTATCTGATGCAGATTTTTCTTTTTTGTTTGTGCACCCTCTTTATAACCATCAGCAGTCGGCATATCGTTCGAGTGGGAATGTGATTCTTTCTTCTCCTACAGGATCTGGAAAAACTGAGACTGCGATTTTGTGGATTAAAAACCAGCTGGAGGTTATAGGAGAAGGACGAGTATTTTACATCTTGCCTTTTACGGCCTCTATTAATGCCATGTATGAAAGACTAAGTAAATGTTTTGGAGAGAATGGATTATTTGTCGGTATGCGACATGGTAAATTATTGCAATACTTAGAAAATAAAATGTATTCAGGCGATGATTCTTCTGTGTTTGAAGCAAGGGAAGCGTTGCTACATGATTTTAAATCAATGGTGGCTCCGGTTAATGTCGTTACTCCTTTTCAGCTTTTAAAACATTTGTTTGGTTTGAAAGGTTTTGAGAAGGGTATTGCAGAATGGTGTGGAGGATATTTTATTTTTGATGAAATTCATGCATATGACAGTAGAACTTTTGCCCAAATAATTGTTTTTTTGGAATTTATCGTCAACCACATGAATGCGCATGTTTTTATAATGACCGCAACATTACCTTCTTTTATGTTGTCGATTTTGTCAGAGCGACTTAAGCCATTGGAGCATATAGTAGCCGATAAAACGTTGTACGAAAAGTTCAATAGGCATAGAATATGTTTGGAGGCCGGTAAAATCCAAGATTCGTTATATAAGATTCAAGGTGATTTGGATGCTGGTAAGTCTGTATTAGTTGTGTGCAACACCGTAGAACAGGCTCAGGAGGTTTATTTGAAATTACGTTCATCAAATAAATTATTAATACACGGGTCTTTTAATGCAGAAGACAGAACTAAAAAAGAATTGAAACTGCAACAGGAGCAAGTAAGACTGTTGGTCGGTACGCAAGCCATAGAAGTAAGTTTGGACATAGATTATGATACAATCTATACGGAGCCTGCTCCGATTGACGCGTTAATTCAGAGATTTGGGCGTGTGAACAGGAGAATGAAAAAGGGGATTTGTTCATGTCATGTTTTTGAAGAACGGAATGAAAAGGATAAATTCATATATCCCGAGGAGTATGTGCGAAGAACGTTGATGGTGCTCACCGAGATAGTTGCTAATAACCAAGGCTTGGTATTAGAGAAAGATATACAGAGAATGGTTGATTTTGTCTATCCTGATTGGAGCGAAAAAGAGGCGAAAGAGTTTGAAATGATATATAATACTTTATCGTATTTAGTTGCACATGCACTTTCGCCATTGGTTTACGATTCGAAATCAGAAGAGGACTTTTACAAACAGTTTGCAGGGATCAAGGTTTTACCTGTCTGCTTGAAATCGAGATATCAAGAGTATCTTAGTAAAAAGCAGTTTGTTAAGGCTGACGGTCTGTTAGTTTCAGTAAACGAGAGCCGTTTGTATAGCTTGATAAAAGATAAATCTGTTGATAGTGATACGTTTTATTATGAAGACGAGAAAGAAATTTTATATGGTAAAGATGTTAAAATAATATTGAGGAAATATGATGAGGATTTGGGGCTTAAGATAAATGAGACGGATAAATGCGTCGAAACACAATTTTTATGATAAAAAAATATATAAGATGCAAGTAACAGGAACACATTTTAATTACTATCAAATATGTCATCGAAAGTTATGGTTGCATGCCAATGGAATATGTTTTGAGCATGCTTCCGACCTCGTTTTTGAAGGCAAATTGATTCATGAAGATTCTTATCCGCAGCGTTCTGCGAATTATGAAGAGATTGAGTTGGATGGAATCAAAGTGGACTATTATGATGCAAGGCGTAAAGTGATACATGAAATAAAAAAGTCAAATAAGGTCGAAATTGCGCATGAATGGCAGTTGAAATACTATATTTATGTATTTGAACAAAATGGCATGGAAGGGGTAACCGGCATATTGGAGTATCCGGCATTGCGTAAGACTACTGAAGTCGCGCTGAGTGATGCTGATCGTGAGCGTATATCCGGCATGATAACTGAAATACAAAGTATCATATCGGACGATGATTGCCCACCGTTGCTGAATAAGGGGATTTGTAAGAATTGCAGTTATTTTGAATTTTGCTATGCCAATGAGGAGATTGAGTCATGAAAAAGACGTTTTATTTATTTAATTCAGGAATTTTGGAGCGAAAAGATAATACTTTGAAGTTCACTCCCTGTACTGTGGATGATGAAGTCGCGGCTGCCAATGTTCAGCCACGTTATTTGCCTGTTGAGGATATTAGTGAGTTCTATGTTTTCGGTTCTTTGCAAGCAAACAGCGCGCTGTTTAATTTTCTTGGACAAAAAGATATTGTAGTGCATTTTTTTGATTATTATGAAAATTATACAGGTTCGTTCATGCCACGCGACTGTTTGCTTTCAGGAAAAATGCTCCTGGCGCAGACTTCCAACTATCAGAATCTTAAGAAAAGAATGATAATTGCCCGTAAGTTTATTGAAGGAGCTGCATATAACATGCTTAAAAATCTGCAATACTATAATCGTCGCGGAAAGGATATGGATGGTTTGATGGAATTAATGCGTAATTTTGCCGATCAAATTTCAGAAGCCAAGACCACAGAAGAGCTAATGGGTGTGGAAGGACAAATTAGACAGTTATATTATGAGGCATTTAATTTAATAATCAATGATTTTGAAATGGGAAACCGCACTAAGCAACCGCCACAAAATGAAGTTAATGCCTTGATTTCTTTTGGTAACATGGTGTGTTATACGGTTTGCTTGAGAGCCATTCATCAAACACAGCTTAATCCTACAATCAGCTATTTACACAAACCAGGGGAAAGACGTTATTCGCTTGCGTTGGACATTGCGGAAGTTTTCAAGCCTATCATAATAGATCGTGTGATATTCAAGGTATTGAATCGGAAAGAGATTCAAGAAAAGCATTTCGATAAAAAGATGAACAAATGTTTGCTTAATTCTATCGGAAAGAGGATTTTTGTAAAAGCGATTGAAGAACGTTTGAATGAGACAATCAAGCACCGTTCTTTGAAAAGGTCGGTGAGTTATCGACATTTGGTAAAACTTGAATGTTATAAACTGGTCAAGCATTTACTGGCAATAGAGGAGTATAAACCATTTAAAATGTATTGGTGATGTATGTGATTTTAGTATATGATTTTAGAGAGAAGCGTGTTGGAAAAATGCTTAAATTATGTCGCAGATATTTGAATTGGATTCAGAACTCTGTGTTTGAAGGAGAAATTTCTGAAGCAAGATTGAAAGAATTGCTTATGAAAAGTGGCAAATTTATGGATAAAGATGAGGACAGTATCATTGTTTTCAAAGGGTTGTCTCAGATGTCGATGGAAAAGCAGATAATTGGTCGAGAACGTTCTTCAACTGATGTCTTTTTGTGACAGGTTAATTGTCAATCCATGCACAATTGTTTGCAAATTGAATAATTAGAATGTTATTAGGTCTTTGACATATTGAAAATCAATTAATTAAAAACATGTCGATGACTTGGTATTTTTTTATTATTAAAGGTCGACATATTTTTGGGCGTTATTTTGTATATTCGCGTTGGATAATCTGTTGGTTCCCAACATGAATTTATTTTTAAGAATGAGGCTTTTAATTGTACTATAAGGAATTGAAACTTACACTGGCGAAATTATAACTGTGCCTTGTGGAACTTTTAATTGTACTATAAGGAATTGAAACAAAGCTGTCAATGCTGAGGATGATATTTATCCATCCTTTTAATTGTACTATAAGGAATTGAAACGGCGATGCACGCTGTTCGTTCTTCCGAATCTCGTAACTTTTAATTGTACTATAAGGAATTGAAACGTATTAACTTGACACAAAAGCATTTTTTTCATAACTTTTAATTGTACTATAAGGAATTGAAACACTGTAAGAATATCAAATTATTATGAATATGAAAACTTTTAATTGTACTATAAGGAATTGAAACATTAAACTAGTACCGGCGGAGAGGACATCTCCGCCACTTTTAATTGTACTATAAGGAATTGAAACCCAGACAACGACAAAAGATCGGAAAGCTTCTGATACTTTTAATTGTACTATAAGGAATTGAAACAGCATCAACAGAAGCTGCACCAAGCGCGCGAACACTTTTAATTGTACTATAAGGAATTGAAACAGCTTTATCCTGCGCAGCACCGTCGTCTGGCTCTCGACTTTTAATTGTACTATAAGGAATTGAAACCTTGGCGAGCAGTATCTTGTCGAGACGCTTGCGGTCTTTTAATTGTACTATAAGGAATTGAAACCATACTATTCTCTCCTGTTGATTGTACGAAGTTACTTTTAATTGTACTATAAGGAATTGAAACGAGAATGCAAATGTAGTGAGAGAAAACAATACTTTATTCTTTTAATTGTACTATAAGGAATTGAAACTCCGAAGTGTAAGAAGGATTCAACTTCAAATCTTCTTTTAATTGTACTATAAGGAATTGAAACAGAGTTAATTTAATAGGAAAGAAAATTGGCAGATTCTTTTAATTGTACTATAAGGAATTGAAACTGTTGAACCGTACATAATGCCGTGCTAACTCTTCTTGCTTTTAATTGTACTATAAGGAATTGAAACTTTACAAGGCGTTATATGACGTTTTGCGTGCCGAGCTTTTAATTGTACTATAAGGAATTGAAACAAAAAAGAAACTTTTGTTGGCATACCCCCCCAAAACTTTTAATTGTACTATAAGGAATTGAAACATTAAAAACATGATGAAAAATGAAGATTTTATTTTGCTTTTAATTGTACTATAAGGAATTGAAACAGGCTCACGGCTGGCACGACGAGGAACACAACGTCTTTTAATTGTACTATAAGGAATTGAAACTTAATAAAAGGAGAGGAGGAATTCTCTTCAGTAAACTTTTAATTGTACTATAAGGAATTGAAACTTAGAAAATTGTTGTAAACTTCCATCTAACCAACTTCTTTTAATTGTACTATAAGGAATTGAAACATTTTCACGGATTTAATACTCCTATATCTGTTTTCTTTTAATTGTACTATAAGGAATTGAAACGAGGACAAGCAAGTAGCTACCTTGCGGGATATGTCTTTTAATTGTACTATAAGGAATTGAAACTTCAATCACGCTCCGGGAAACGATGCCGCGTTGGTGCTTTTAATTGTACTATAAGGAATTGAAACTCGTGATAATAATGCAACGGCTGCACGAGCGCGACTTTTAATTGTACTATAAGGAATTGAAACTGGTTATTTTATTTGTTCAAGTCGTGGCGGCTGCCCTTTTAATTGTACTATAAGGAATTGAAACCAAATAAGGAGAAGCATCTTCCCATTGCGAGTTTCCTTTTAATTGTACTATAAGGAATTGAAACGTATTTAAATGCATCCTAACAAAATTCCTATCCCGCTTTTAATTGTACTATAAGGAATTGAAACTAGTGATGCAGCTAAATCCTTGCAAGGAAAGCGGACTTTTAATTGTACTATAAGGAATTGAAACAAGGTGCAAGTTCAGGATGTTTCATAACCGGGGATCTTTTAATTGTACTATAAGGAATTGAAACAGCGATTTATGGTGTGTGAGTGAGGGTTACAACTCCTTTTAATTGTACTATAAGGAATTGAAACACAAGTGCAAGTGGTGTATCGTACCGAAAAAGGACTTTTAATTGTACTATAAGGAATTGAAACACTCTGACGGACGAGCGAGTTAAAACGGGCTTTCGCTTTTAATTGTACTATAAGGAATTGAAACATAGTCTTTGCATAATTAATCACATTAGTTTCACCACTTTTAATTGTACTATAAGGAATTGAAACCTTCGACTCCTCTGGAAGTCTTTTGAGTCTTCTATTACTTTTAATTGTACTATAAGGAATTGAAACCCGCCAGATATGGCTAAGTAAGGATTGAAACCTGCTCTTTTAATTGTACTATAAGGAATTGAAACAGAAGCGCATTTGCGACGGGTTGCGCCTTACTATCTTTTAATTGTACTATAAGGAATTGAAACCCAAAACCGCATACGCTTCCATGTCACGGAGCGCCTTTTAATTGTACTATAAGGAATTGAAACATACTGGAATGCTTGAAAGCATGCTGACAAGATGCCTTTTAATTGTACTATAAGGAATTGAAACTTCCTGTACTATTTGATACATTGCATTCCCGTTTGACTTTTAATTGTACTATAAGGAATTGAAACAGCGGATTTATGTCGACAGAAATCGGGAGAGTAACTTTTAATTGTACTATAAGGAATTGAAACATTGTTACTTCATTCTACTACAAAGCCCCAGCCGCTTTTAATTGTACTATAAGGAATTGAAACTCGGCAGGACGGGCATTAAAGGTCCAAATAGTCTGACTTTTAATTGTACTATAAGGAATTGAAACAACATAAGGTCTTTATTAAAATTGCAATAGTGCATCTTTTAATTGTACTATACGGAATTGAAACACAGATAGTAGCAGGCAACATTGTCTTTCTGTCCGACTTTTAATTGTACTATAAGGAATTGAATGACTAGTTCTAAATAATTGTAACGGTTGTTTAGGACTAGTCACCGATTGATGATTTATGATTATCGCTCCAACGAAATGAAAGGAACTCGTAAAATACGGAAATTGGGTATAATGGAATAAAACGAGTTTCATTTGCACCCAAGTCGGATAAACACACTGTCATATATACTTTATTGTGCCGGTAATTTTGCAAACAACTGCCGTGAAGCAATTAAACAAAATCATCGACACAATAAAATAACAATGACAAATGAGTTTCAATATCCCTACCTAAAGATACAAAAAAGCCAACTAATTCGCAATGCTTTGTGTATGAATCAGTTGGCTGATTTTATGGTATTTACTGAATATCCTTATCTATTTCTTACTTTTTCCTTGGAATTTCAATTCCCACAAGGATGGAGTTGCGGCAGTGCTGTCGGCCGGAACGAATTCCACTTTAACGGCATCGCATTCTTTGCCTACTGATACAAGCACAGGAGACCCTGTTGCCCCATTTTGTGTAAAATCGGCAGCCGTCGTCCATGAGGCACCATTGTCTTGCGATGTTTCAACCTTGAAGTAATATTGTTTCCACGGATATTCAGGCAATATCCTTACGGTGTCAATCAAGACCTTGCCATCGAACGTAGCCGTCATCATTGCCGTGCTGTCACTTTCGGCTGCCTGCCAACGCGTCCCGTTTGAATTGTCGAAAGCACATTGCACAGTAAAGTCTGAACTTTCGCTGCTGCTTGCCTCAACCGAAGCCGGTTCAATCCATGATGCAGCAAGGCGGTCGGCAAGAGGGAAAGATGCACTGTTGAAAGGTATTATGGTTGCGATAGTGTCTCCTATGCATTCAAGCGGAGCTATGCAAGTCTGCCTGTAAGCCGTTCCTTCCACATAGGGCAAACGATGTTTATGATAAAGGATATAGTCTCGTCCATCGCATGTAATCACAGTGTGGTGTCCCGGCCCATAAACTTTAAGATCGTCATGCGCCTTTAATATCGGGCTGTTCACAGCTTCGGTAAATGGGCCAAATGGATTGTCGCCTACTGCATATCTCACCTTATAAGTCGTGTCCAATGTTTTCCCATCGCTATAAGTGAGGAAATACTTTCCATTTCGTTTAAGCATGAGCGGACCTTCAAAATAGTTGGTCGGTGTCACATCCTTCGGCTCGCCTTTGAACGAACACATGTCATCGCCCAATTCGGCAACGTAGCAATGGCCGTTCACCCAGTTCCATCCAGAACCCCAGTATAAATAAGCTTTCCCGTCATCATCGATGAATGCCTCGGCATCTATTACATGATAAGTCATGGTCGTGTCAGCAGCAATCAAAGGCTTGTCTCCAAGTGCATTCTCCCACGGACCGAGAGGAGAATCGGCTTTCCCACACCAAACTTCCGAACCGACAGACACATACATGTAATATTTGCCATCGCGTTCCACAACCGATGGAGCCCAAACCATGTTCTCGTTGGAAAGTGGCGAAGTGCAGGCCTCTTTGGTTGGCCAATTCAACTTATGCCATTCCCAATTATGGAAATCAACGGTAGTCCAACATGAAAGGAATTCGGTGCCCCACGGATCGGCCGTGGCATACAGATAAAAAGTACCATTAAGTTGTACGACAGAAGGGTCTGCAAAATATCCGGGAAGAACCGGGTTGTCCAAATGTTGCATTTCGCTCTCGACAGAAGAACAACTTGCCATCAAGGCCCCTGCAACCATCGCACTGAACATTGATTTTAGTTTCATAATAAACGAGGTAATTTAGAGAAATTTATTTTTATTATTCACGATATTTGTCAATTTATGATTTCTATAAAGAACATCATATTTTCTTAATATCCATTGTATTACTTATCATCTTCCATGGAATCCCAGTAATCGCTGTCTAATTTCATCACTTTAAACGTCATTTCAGTTTGGAGTCCCAACCCGAAATCGTAGATGTATTCCGTTAATTGATGTCCATTAATTAAAATGACTGTCGGTGAGCCGTTCAAGCTTTCCACATAGTCTGTTGCCCCTTTCGTGAAATCGGAAGTGGTGATGAATACTCCCTTCTTAGACGGAGTCCCGGCAACGGCACCGACAAAACTCTGCACTTCGCTACGTCCGACATTGTGATCCAAAGCATATCGTTTGGCTTGAATCGAAATATGATTGAACCCCAGGATGTCTTCCTTGATGATGCCGTCGATGCCTCCGTCATTGGAGAGTCTAGTAACGATTCCTGAATTTTTTACTTCTCCGCCATATCCCATTGCTTGAAGCAACTTAACGACCAGTCTCTCAAATTCTTGAGGTTTCTTGCCAAGAATCGTTGTGAGAATCTCCGATTGAATGGATTGCTTGATGTTATCATAAGAATTGTACAACCGTTCTTGTGGAGTCGGTTCATTTTCGTCACTGCCAACAGCAACTTCCGATTCTCCTTTGGCCTTTATGCTTTTCTTGGGAGTTCGAGCATTAACAGTCGTTTTAATATATACGCTTATCTGTTCATCGGTACATGAATTAAGCATTGACAACCCTTTGTCGCTGATTTTATAATCTCCACGTTTCGGCTTCTCGACCAATCCTGCAATAAACAAATAAGATAACGCCCATGAAATACGATCCAAGAAGATTTCCCCATTGCCCGACGGATACCATGCATTCATTTCCTCCTCGGTCAAATGAAAATGCTCGGCCAATGGGACACGGAAATCTTTTACCCTCATGACAGCACCATTTTTTAATATTTTCAAAGCCTGAATCCTAATTTCATCAAACTGCGGTATCATTTGTATGTACTAATTATATTATTTATACAAATATACGGAAATAATTAAAACTCAAAATTTTAATAACTTATATTTCTCATGTTACTAAAATAATGCTATCAAGCCTTCTCAGTATTCACAAAATAATATCGACAACATGTTTTTCTGATGGATTTGAATATCATTATAATTCCATTCCATACCATACCTTTGGCTCGATCAATAACTCCACTTAACATTGCTTTTTGATTGTCTTGACACATCTGCATCATAATTTTGAATTTTAAAGAAGCTACACTTACAGGATCCGACTTACTATCAATGTAATGGTCGAGTTTTGTCTTCGGGTCCCAATTAGAGCCGGAACTATTTGCCTCGGCTCCAATCATTGCAAAATTTCCAAAGCAATTTATTTGCGATATGCCAAGAGCGCATTCCGATGCATTCTCGTCCTTTACCGATGCAGTATGTGTACATCGTTGATTATCAATAGTATAGCACTCTAAAAGGTACAACCAGCAGGTTGGCAAGTAT
>CALUMG010000011.1 GCA_944321705.1 uncultured Muribaculaceae bacterium
AAATCAAAGAACGACTGTAATTGATTAAATATTAATAGTTTAATAATAGCAGATTGATTTTTATCGCACCACTAATAATTATTGAAAGATGTGCAAGATGCAGCTCGGCATTAAGCGTCGTTAACTAATTTTTAAGTTGTTTGCATGTACTTTTCCCTGTAAAAGAATGCCATGATACATTTTTAATATTATCTTTGTTGAAATGAGTTATCTTTAGATATATCCTATAGATTTAGGGTGTTGGCCGCGAGAGGTGCCAATTGGGGTGCTTTTGTTTCGTGGCTTGATGCAAGTGAAAAATTGCCGGTACGGTGCTGTTTATTCCATTGTTATCACCGTTACATGCAACTATTATCTTTTACTTTGAGAAATTTATATCAGAGTTAATTTTAGAATGAAATTCTATCTATAAACAACTATAACGCATGAAAAAATTATTACTATCACTGATGGTTGTTTCTTGTCTGTTGCCTGTATCGGCGCAGCAAGTTTCAATCTTGAAAAATCAAAGGTTGCTCGATGACGTTACACATGGAGGATATTACCCTGTGCTTAGTCCTGACGGCATGAAATTGTTGTTTACCGGAGCCGACAATAAAGGCTTGGAAATGTATGATTTTGACAATAATACTGTCAAGGTCATTAGCGAGGAAGAGCGGGCAGGTTATGCTCCTAAGATTACCAATGACGGGAATGTTTATTATGTAGTTCAAAACTCAAATGAAAGGCGGATTTATCGTACAGTGAAAAGCTACGACATTGTCAGTGGCACAGCCCGCGTGGTTATGGAAAACCAGCATGGAATCGCGTCGCCGATAGTATCTACAACCGGGCGGCTCGTGTTGAAAAATGAAGCAAAGGTGGCCGAAGCCCAATTGGTAGGTGAAGCAGACATTGCAGTGTTTGTCGACGGGTCAAGTGTTGTTATTGACAGAAGCGGTAATAGGATATCTTATTCTCCAGTAGAGTCGCAGGCCGGATATTTGTGGGCTTCATTGTCGCCCGATAATACAAAGGTCTTGTTTTTTGCAGCAGGCAAAGGTGTTTTTATAATGAATCTTGACGGAAAAATATTGTCCCAGTTGGGTAACTATGAAATGCCATGCTGGTTTGGCAATGATTATGTCGTTGCACAAAATGCCACTGATGACGGACATCAATTCACATCATCTCAAATCATGTTGTTGAAAGCCGATGGCTCGTTCAAGCAAGCGCTTACATCTCCTGAGTCCATGACCATGCAACCTACTGCGGCTATTGCAGCTAATCGCATAGTCTACACTACCATTGATGGAAATCTATATTTAATGGAAATAAAAATAACCGATTAAAAGTTGCAGGATATGAGAAAACTTTATTCCCTTACTTTAGCTTTTTTTGCCGGGATGGCAATTAATGCCATGGCAGTGGAGCCTACCGATGTGCATGTTTATATAAATCCCGGTCATGGCGGTCATGACAGTGACGACCGTAATGTGGTTATTTATCCATTTGAACAAGGTGATCCCGAAGGTTATTGGGAATCAAATTCCAATTTGGACAAGGGCTTGCAACTTAGGGATTTGCTCGAAGAGGCCGGAATAAAAGTGACTATGTCGCGAACGACAAATACGAGCGAAGATGACCTTAATTTGACCACTATAGGGACGTTGGCCAATGAAAGTGGAGCCGACATATTCTTTTCGATACATAGTAATGCCACAGGAACAGGAAACCGTGTGAATTATCCTATAGGCCTTTATCGCGGTTATACCGGTCAACCTGAGGTGGAAAACAGTGACTATCTTGCTGAATGCTTGTTGCCGCAGCTCATGAGCAATGAAGCTACTGTGTGGACCAACGAAGGCCGTAATTACGGTGATTGGACATTCTATCCAAGTTGGGGTACGCAAGGTCTTGGCGTGCTTAGGGTAACAGCCATTCCTGCGATGCTCTCTGAAGGTTCGTTCCATGATTATGTGCCTGAAACATACAGGTTGATGAATTGGGACTTTTGCTGGCTTGAGGCTTGGCATTTCAAACAAGCTGTGTTGACATATTTTGACCTTCCTGGCGAGACGATTGGACATATTTGTGGTATTGTTCATGATTCACGCACTGAGCGCACGGAAGATTATCTTAAATACGACCGTGATGTGCTTGAACCTATGTGTGGGGCTGAAGTGACATTGAAAAACAGTTCTGGTGAAGTGGTTGATACATATACTACCGATGAATTGTTCAATGGTTTTTATTTGTTTAAAAATGTAGAACCGGGTGATTATAAGATTTCGGTAAAGGCTGCTGAACATTATGACGCAGAAATATCTGTAAATGTTGCCGCAAATGCTGTTTCATATGGCGATGTTGCCATGAATCGCATTCGAAACACCCCACCCGAGGTTGTCGAATACAGTCCCGTATGGAATGAAGGTGATGAATCTTTGTTGTGCAACACGCCTATAGTATTGAAATTCAATTGGGACATGGATACCGAATCGACCGAGGCTGCATTTAGCATAGAGCCGGCTGTTGAGGGAACGATAACATGGGAAGACTCTAATTATCAGATGACATTTGTTCCAAATGAACCATATGCGACTAACACTCTTTATACTGTAACATTGTCGACCGGAGCATGTCATGGCGGAGGAACTCCGATGGAAGAAGCCGTTTCATTCTCATTCCGCACGGACGCACGTCGATTCCTGCAATTGATATCTACATTCCCGGCTGATGGAGGTAAAATTCATTATGACGGTCCGGCTATTGAAATCCGTACTGATTCGGTTATGAATTGTACAAACATAAGGGATCTTGTAAGTATAAAGGATGCTGCCGGAAATACTGTTGCATTTAATAATAGAACCATGAGTTATGGTAAGGCAGGTTCCAGTTATGGATTTATGAAAATTAGTCTGTCAAAAGATTTGAATCCGGGCGAAAATTACACGATGAACTTGTCAAGAAACATAAGTGACTTGGATGGAATCTCTTTAGAAAATGACATAGTAGTGAATTTTACAGCAAGTGACGAAAGCAAGGGCAATGAATATGCATCGATGGTGGATGAATGTGAAGATGCAGCTACACTTGTTCTTGACGAGAGTGAAAGCGCCAATTATGAGTCTGCAACTATTTCCACAAGTTCCACGCATTTATTTGGTAGTCGAAGCTTGAATGCCAAATATAAATTCACTGGAGAAGAAGGTGGTGTGTTGACATATAAGTTTGCCAATCCGTTTAAAGCAGGAGAATTGCTTGGTTATGATATGTTTGGCATTTATGTAAATGGTGATTTCTGCACGCATGGACTATACGCCTTGTTTGAAGATGGTGAAACTGTCGAGGAAGTTAAAATATGCGATATTGATTTCCACGGATGGATGTACAAGCAATTTGTTGCTCCTGAAATGTCTGGCGACACTCGTTACAGTTTTGTCGGATTGCGAATAAAGCAAAATCCCGGTAAGATAGGTATGTCATGCGATATTAAATTTGACAACATAACTTATGAGAAAGATGGTTCAGGCATATCCAAGGTTGAAATCTCAGGATTGAAAGTATATCCTAATCCTGCATCGGAATATATAATAACAAGTGCCGATTCTCTCATAACCGGATTGACATTAATTGGGCAAGACGGTAGGGTTATATCGCAAAGTGGCT
The DNA here is from genome assembly GCA_944321705.1 of uncultured Muribaculaceae bacterium. GTDB lineage: Bacteria > Bacteroidota > Bacteroidia > Bacteroidales > Muribaculaceae > Avimuribaculum. The sequence continues at coordinate 3,649 of CALUMG010000011.1, forward strand.
ATAATGTCTTAAATGTAAGCGAGGTCCCTTCGGGTACATATATCCTTGTTGTTGAAGCCGACAAGATGCATGCAGTTAAGAAAATAATCATCTCGCATTGATAATGTTTGCAAGGAAAAATAAATTTAAAAATATATGGTAAATATGAAAAAATGTTTGATATTGGTGTCTTTGGGATTGTTATTGCCGGTATTGTCGGCAAATGCAGTCAAATTGACCGTGAAAAATTCACAAATTATAGATATCGGAGAGGCTTATCATCCGTTATTGAGTGATAATGGCGAGAAATTATTGTATACAAGCGATAACTATCGTGGATTGCATGTTCTTGACATGGGTAGCATGAATTCAAACGAAATCAGTTCTTCGGAAGGAGCCGGATATTCACCTGTAATCAATTTTGATGGGAGTAAGGTGTATTATCGCAATATGCAACTTGACGGTCGTTTGCGTAAAAAGAACGTCATGATGTATGATTGCATCAAAGGCGGCAGTGTGGAAGTTTTGCCTATGGGCAGAAGTGACGTGAAGTTGATGCAAACGGCTGGAGAGATTGCAGTGCTCAATGATGATAAAATCATGGGAGACGACGAGTTGGGCTCAAAGACTTCGGTATATGCTTATTCCATGCATGACAGGATAGTTGTGCAGACTGGTAATGTGTTGAAAGAATTGAATCCGTTGCCATCTGGCAGCCGTTATTTGTGGGTGAAATTATCGCCCGACCATAAGAAAATTTTGTTTGTGGAACCGTTTGAAGGAGTATTTGTTTGCGACATAGACGGAACAAACGCTAAGAGAATTGCCGAGGACGGGTCTTCTCCTTCATGGTATGGCAACAATGTCGTGCTTTTTACAAGGAGTCAGGATGACGGTTATCATGTGACAGCTTCACAAATTATGGCTGTTGACGTAAATACGGGGGAAGAGAGCCAATTGACTACTCCCGAATCCATGGCTGAGGATGCAAGCGGATCGATAACATCTGGCAAGATTGTTTATTCCGATGCAAATGGTACATTGAGATTATTGGAAATCAACGTTGTAGAATAAATTTTCAAGTAGATTTTATGAAAAAGATTTTATTGATTGTCGCTGTCTTGATGTGTGTTTGCGTCGATGCATCGGCGGTAAAGATGAGCGACTTGAAGATATACATAAATCCGGGTCATGGAGGATATGAGAGTGATGACCGCAATATTGAAATATATCCTTATGAGTATGGAGATTCTTTAGGATACTGGGAATCAAAAAGCAATCTGTATAAGGGATTGTTCATGTACCATATGCTTGACTCGCTGGGTGCAACTCCCTATTTGTCGCGAATAAAGAACAATCCCGATGACGACAGGGATTTGTATGACATAGCAGAAGAGGCAAATTCGCTTGAGTGCGACTTGTTCTTCTCGATACACTCTAACGCGGGAGAAACGGTCAATTACCCGTTAATGCTTTATCGGGAAGATGCGGTAGGTGTTCCACGTTATCCCGAAGCAAAAACACTCAGCGACATCGTGTGGGAACAGTTACATTCAAATGAATTGCCTATTTGGACCCGTGACGAGCCATATGTCAGCGGAGACTTGACGTTCTATCCGCAATGGGGTACTTCGGGGCTTGGTGTGTTACGTAGATTGTATGTAGTCGGATTGTTGTCGGAAGGTAGCATGCATGAACATCGACCTGAAGCGCACAGATTGATGAACATGGATTATTGCTGGCTTGAGGCGTGGCATTTCGTAAAATCAATAATGGAGTATTACGATACTGAAGACAAGTTTGTAACCGGCAATGTGGCAGGAGTAGTCTATGATGACCATAATACTCGCGAGAACACATTGGATATAAACAGATATACGACTCATGGCCGAGACGTGAACATGCCTCTTAACGGAGCAACTGTCGAATTGCGTAATTCTGCCGGTAATGTCGTGCAAAAACGAACCACCGATAATGATAACAATGGTGTTTTTGTATTTCGTAATGTAACACCGGGAGAGTATAAGGTTGTTGTTTCAAAGGATGGATACTATGTCAAAGAAGCCGACGTGACAGTTGTTGCCAACGAGGTGACATATAATGACATGCCGATGAGTCTCAAGCGAGAAATGCCTCTTGAAATAGTGTCATATTCTCCTGTTCCTGCCGAAGGCGAGCTTGTTAGTTGCGTAGAACCAATAGTATTTAATTTCAATACCGATGTGGACGAAACTTCATTTGAACAAGCAGTAACGATTACTCCGGCCGTGGAAGGCTCGTGGGAATATAGCAACTCTTACAAGACTGCCACATTCAAGCCGAAGATTTCCTACGAACTTACTACGCATTACACTGTTGTTGTGTCGACCGATGCGAAAACTGCCGACCCATATTATGAAAATCCTAATTTGCAAAAAGAATTCAAACTCGAATTTGATACGCAAGGACGTAATAGGCTCGAATTGATTTTGAGCTATCCGAGTGAAGGAGACAAGGTGCACTATGAAACTCCATCGCTTGAGTTCCGTTTTGACAAAACCTTGAACGCTCAAAACATCTATGACAAGATATCTATTACTGATGAAGCCGGTAACAGTGTAGGTATTAATCGTCGAGCATCTTCGTCAAATAAATTGAGCAACGGTTATGGAAATGTGACATTGCAGTTGTCTTCGGATTTGGAAATAGGTAAAAGTTATAAAGTCGTACTTTCAGGAGAAATAGTTGATAGCGAGGGCATTCCTTTGACTGACGATGTAGTTATTAATTTTGAAGCCGATGATCAAAGTGTTTCTCATACAGGAGACATACTTGAAGAATTTGAAGATGCATCGTTATTTACAGGAGACGAATCCACGTCAATCTCGGTTGAGCGTGTGCCAAGTTATTATCGTTATACATCGCGCAAATTATTTGGTTCCGCATCTGGCCAATTCTCTTATTCGTTTGCCGATTCCGAAGGTGGAGAAGCTGTGTGGAAGTATAATGGAGGTTACCATACAGTACTTACAGGGGCAAAGATAGGCTTGTATGTGTTCGGAGATTTAAATAATCATGAATTATATGCAGAGTTTACTTCGGGTACTGATGTAAAATATATCAAGATATGTGATGTCAATTTCCTTGGTTGGAAGTATTGTGAAGCAAGTCTTGATGAATTGCTTGAAGATTTCGAATATTTGTTTACAGGAATAAAAGTAGCACAACGCAGTGCCTTATATGCACAAAGTGGAGCATTGTATTTGGACAATCTCATTTATGATGCTTCAGGATTAGGCGTGGCCGACAATTTGGTTGCAGGAGGCATCTCGGTATATCCTAATCCGGCAAGCGACGAAATTTTCGTGTCGGGTATCGATGCCGGAGATGTGTCTTTGATGGAATTGTATGATTTGGCCGGAAGCGTAGTTGCAAGTGTTTCTGAAGGGAATAGCATGAATGTTGCAGAAGTCAATGAAGGCATTTATGTCTTAAAAGTAACATCAGGCGAAAATGTGATTATTGAAAAAATCATTATACGTCATTGACGTACAGTTAAATTTTATGGATTAATCGATAGGCGTGGCAGGGAATATGTCCTGTCACGCTTTTTTTGTTAGCTCTATTTTTAGGTTTTTTGAAAATATTGATTAATTTTGTGTCATTAGGTGGCTGTCAATCAAGTTGCCATAGAAAAACTGAATAAAAGCTATGAAAGTAATCGCTGATAGTAGTTCAACTCGCACTGAATGGACGTTGGTAGACGGGACAAAAGTTGTAGAAAATGCAGTCACCGACGGGTTAAATCCGTTTTTTCTGTCAAGAAGAGAAATCAGCCATAGCATAAGATTGCAATTGCCGGAACCTTTCTTCAAACGCAGATGGGACAATGTGTATTTCTACGGTGCAGGTTGTACCAATGATGAAAAAAAGAATATAATAAAATCATCGCTTGTGGCTCAATTCAAAGCTCCTGTGTATGTAGAGAGTGACTTGTTGGGCGCAGCAAGGGGCTTGTTTATTCATGAGCAAGGATTAGCTTGTATCTTGGGTACAGGTTCCAACTCTTGTTTTTATGATGGAAGAAAGGTTGTCAAGAGTGTACGGTCGTTAGGGTACATACTAGGTGACGAGGGGAGCGGTGGAGTTTTAGGCAAATTGTTCCTTAGCGATTGCTTGAAAAATTTGGCACCGAAGGATTTATGTGATGAATTCTTTTCCCGTTTTGATGTTACGCCCGATAGCATAATGGATGTTGTTTATGTGAAGTCTTTTTCAAATCGCATGTTAAGTGCATACTCATTTTTCCTTGCCGACCATTTGGATAATGAATATGTATATGATTTGGTTTACAATGAAATAATGCGGTTCTTCAAGCGAAACATCAGCCAGTATGATTATAAGAGTTACCCATTATGTTTCGTAGGCTCGATTGCTTGTATGTATTCTGAAGTATTAAAGACAGTTGCTTCTGATTTTGGTGTGGAAATAAAGAAAATAGTCCGGCAATCAATGCCAGGATTGGTAGAATACCATGCAAATGACTGATATGATCATAAAAAACATGTTTTGAAACAATCAAACTGAAAAAATCATCTATCGTCTAAAAATCCGTTTAAAGCCATTTTAAATTGGCAAAGGTGTTATTTTTTACTATAAAGTTCTGATATTTTAGAGTTTGGCTGCTTGTTTCAGATTAATTGTAGAATAAGTTAATTCTTTTTTTGGTGTTTGCAATGTTGAAAAAATGTGGTTAAACTGTAAAATATCTTTAATACGAAGAAAACTATCAAGCCTTTGTTTTTATTGTACCATGTTTATATTAACTTTGTACATGCCTGAAAAACCTGAATTGCAGGTAGAGGTGTGTCTTGTATAAAATAAAAATTAAAAATAGTTGTCATGCATAAAGTGAATTTATGGCTTTCTGGTTTAGTCCTCTGTGCTGCAATTTCGACAGAGACTGCCAATGCCGCTGTCCAAAGATTGCCAGAGGCGGTCAGGCAAGATGTGGCTGAAGTAGTAGTAAAGTCGATTCCTGCAAATATGAGTATTGGTGAAGTCAAAGTGAAAAAAATCACAGCCAATACAAAATCAAAATGTGTGACGGTCTCGGTCGGAACTAATTTTGCCGATATTCCTTTTGATGAAATTTATTTGTCGGATTTGGGAGATGCCATAAAAAAAGAGCTACCGGCAAAATATGCAAAGTATAAAGTAGCAATATCGATAAATGGCATTCCTGCTGAAAGATATCTTATATCTTACGACAAAAAGTATCGTCGGTCTCATGCTCCATTTGTGGTGAATGCCGATAGTGCAAAACGATACAACAAAGGTTTGGATGGAAACATAATAGCTTTATGGCAAAGTCACGGATGGTATTTTGAACCAGAGTTGAACCGTTGGGAATGGCAACGAGCAAGAACATTCCAAACTGTTGAAGACCTGTATACTCAAAGCTATGTAGTTCCATTTTTGATTCCGATGTTGGAAAACGCAGGCGCCTATGTTTTCAGCCCGCGTGAACGGGATATGGGTACGATTGAAGTAATCGCTGATAATGACGGAGGAAAGGCCACTGGCAAATATGCGGAAACTTCAGGTGAATTGAAATGGAAAGACGGCGACATGCCAGGGTTTGCTTATTTGAAAAATCAGTATAAAGATTTCGAGAATCCATTTACCGAAGGTTCTTACAGAGTTGTGGCTGCTACATCACAAGAAGATAAATTGTCGACTGCTACTTGGAGCGTAGATATGCCCGAAGCTGGCAATTATGCCGTTTATGTGTCTTATAAGACATTGCCCCAAAGTATAACTGATGCAGTTTATAAAGTCAACAGTTTGTCAGGAACTGAGACTTTTATAGTCAATCAAAAGATGGCAGGTGGTACATGGGTATATCTTGGACATTTCCCTCTTGCCAAAGGTTTAAATGAGAATTTAGTCGAACTTGTCAATTATTCAGAGGAAGGTCGTGGCGTAGTTACGGCCGATGCGATAAAAGTGGGCGGAGGTTATGGGAACATAGCTCGAAACGCAAACCCGAAAAGTGAAGGTGATAATGAATTTTCATGGAACTCTTCCGATTCGCGATATATATTAAGCGGTCATCCGCGTTACACCGAGGGTGCTCGTTACTTCTTGCAATGGGCCGGTATGCCCGATAGCATATATTCTCCATCGGAAGGCGTGAATGATTATACCGATGATTACAAATGTCGCGGATTGTGGGTTAATTATTTGGCAGGAGGTTCCGAAGTTATTCCACAAGGCAAAGGATTGAATGTTCCGGTAGACATCTCTTTTGCATTCCATAGCGATGCAGGCACTACTATGAACGACAGTATAATAGGCACGCTGGGCATTTATTATACAAATAAGTTTGACAAGTATGAAAATGGCACGCCGAGGATAATGTCGAGATTGTTGACAAATAGCATAATGACTAATATCGTCAATGACGTGCGTCGTCAATTTGAACCATCGTGGACGCGCCGAGGCATGTGGGATAAGACATATTTTGAGGCTCGTGTGCCCGAAGTGCCGACAATGCTGCTTGAATTGCTGTCGCATCAGAATTTTGCCGACATGAAATATGGATTGGATCCCAATTTCCGTTTTGCCGTGAGCCGGGCAGTGTATAAAGGCATGCTTGAGTTCATAGCCAAGCGTGACGGCAGGGATTATATGGTTCAGCCGCTTCCTGTGAATTCATTTGCAATAGAAATGATTGATGCCAACGAGTTTGAATTGTCATGGAATCCCACCAAGGATACTCTTTGCGACAATGCTGATGCTTCGCGTTATGCTGTGTTAGAAAAAGTGGGAAACGGAGGCTTTAGAGAAGTGGCCTTAGTGGAAGATACCCGTTATAAAGTTGAAATAAATGACCGAGATGTAGTTCACAGCTTTAGGATTGTTGCTGTTAATGACGGTGGTCGCAGTTTCCCATCGGAAACACTTTCATGCGGATTGGCAAGCAATTCACAAGGGAATGTGCTTGTAGTCAACGGATTTACCCGGATTTCAGCTCCTGATTATTTCGATGCAGGCAGCATAGCCGGATTCTATAGTGAAAAAGATCATGGAGTTCCTTATATGGATGAAATAGCCTTTATTGGAGAACAATTTGAGTTCAGACGCGATATACCATGGATGGATGACGATGCTCCGGGGTTTGGAGCCAGCCGTTCAAATTATGAGACTAAGGTCATAGCGGGAAATCATTTCAATTATCCTGCAATTCATGGTGAGGCCATACTCAAGGCCGGCTATTCATTCTCTTCGATGAGTGCCGATAAAATGGTTGTAATGCCTACGACTGCGATGTCGAAATATCAGGTGGTAGATCTGATATATGGTAAGCAGAAGGAGTATACGATAGGCCGTGGTGCCATGCCGTCGCGTTATATGATTTTTGACGCAAACATGAGAGATGCCGTGTCTCGTTATTGCAAAGCTGGTGGAAATTTGTTTGTATCGGGAGCATTTGTGGCATCCGATATATGGGACACACCGAATCAAGACAAAAGCAGGATGAACTTTGCAGAAAATGTCTTAGGATATAAATGGCTGAGTGGCCAAGCCGCAGTGGAAGGAAATGTGTATTCTGTTCCATCTTCTTTTGAGAGTCTTGATTTTGACTACGGAGAATTAAGTTTCAGTAACAACCTTAATAAAAACATGTATTGCGTGGAATCGCCCGATGCTTTAGTGCCGGCCAATGACAACGGAGCGACTATATTGCGATACAAAGAAAACAACTTGCCTGCCGGTGCTGCGGCAAAGATGGGAAAATACAATACATGTGTGCTTGGTTTCCCATTTGAGACGATAACCGACAGTGACAGCCGTGCCAAGTTAATGAAAGGCATATTAAACTTTTTAATACAGGAAAATAAATAACAATATCAATAAAACAACTAAAAACGTTATGGACGAAATGACAAGCAAAACCATAAACTGCTTTTTGCCGTATGCAGGTTTGGATGAAATTAAAGCTACAGTAAAGTGTTTGCAAGAGTGTAAGAATGTAGGTAAGATATATCTTCTGCAAATTGGCGACAATGCAGAAGTATTGCCTGAAGGATGTGAATTGTTGAAGGTCGATTCATATGTCTCAAGTGCGACCATGCGTGCTATCGCATCAAAGATTGATTGCGAATATGCAATGTTGTATACGAGCAATTGTGAATTGAAAATGGGCATGTATGCTCTTGAACGTATGGAACGCATAGCTAAGGATGCTCAGGCAGGGATGTTATATGCCGACCATTATAAAGTGTCTGCCGATGGAAAAAGAACTAACGCTCCGGTGATAGATTATCAGTTTGGCAGCCTTCGTGATGATTTTGATTTCGGTTCAGTCTTGTTCTTTAATTCGGCATGTTTTAAGAAAGCCGTAAGCAACATGCACGCCAATTATGAATTTGCAGGACTTTATGATTTGCGTTTGAAATTGTCGCAATTTGCTTCAATTGTCCATATTAACGAATACCTCTATAGTGATGTGGAACTTGACAATCGCCGTAGTGGTGAAAAGATATTTGACTATGTGGATCCGCGTAATCGTGGTCGTCAAATAGAAATGGAAGCTGCATGCACCGAGCATTTGAAGGAAATAGGCGGATATTTGGCTCCTGTTTTTAAAGATGTCGACTTCAATGCAGGCAATTTTGAATATGAAGCGTCGGTTATTATTCCGGTACGCAATCGCATACGCACGATTCGCGATGCCATCAAGTCGGTTTTAGCTCAAAAATGTGATTTCAAGTTCAACGTCATAGTAATAGATAACTTGTCGACCGATGGAACTACTGAAGCGATAGATGAATTCTCGGGTGATGACAGGGTAGTTCACATTGTTCCTACTCGTGACGACTTGGGAATAGGTGGCTGCTGGAACCTTGGTGTAAGTCATCCTAAATGCGGAAAATTTGCGGTACAACTTGACAGTGACGATGTTTACAAAGATGAAAACACTTTGTCGACTGTTGTAAAGGCTTTCTATGAGCAAAATTGCGCAATGGTCGTGGGAACTTACATGATAACCGATTTTAACATGAACATGATAGCTCCGGGCATAATAGACCATAAAGAATGGACTCCTGAAAATGGTCGAAATAATGCATTGCGAATCAATGGGCTTGGTGCTCCTCGGGCTTTTTACACTCCGTTGTTGCGTGAAGTGAAAGTTCCTAATACAAGTTATGGTGAAGATTATGCTCTTGGTCTTAATTTCTCGCGTAATTATCAGATTGGTCGCATTTATGAACCTATATACATGTGCCGCCGTTGGGAAGACAATTCCGATGCTTCACTTGATGTAGTAAAGATGAATGCAAACAATTTGTATAAAGACAGAATCCGCACTTGGGAACTTATGGCTCGTATAGCTTTGAACAAGAAGAACGAGGTTAAAGGTTGACAAAAAGAGCAGCAATGACAGCAAATACAGGTAAAGTGAGAATGGAAGAAGTGGATGCATTGTTTGCTCGTCAACTTGAAGCATGGGATGTGGCAAAAAACAATTATGCAGCACTTGCCAATGTAAAAGTGAAAGAGCTTGTCGTAGGCAATGCACACTTTAAAATACAATTCAATCCGGCTCGCATAGTGTCGTCGGCAGCCAAGGTGGATGCAAAATCCATCAAAGAACGAAAATGTTTTTTATGTGAATCAAACAGGCCGGCTGTTCAAGAAGGAATTGACTGGGGTGGCAGATATGAAATATTGGTGAATCCATTCCCTATTTTTCCACGTCATCTTACAATTCCTTGCAAGGAACATACGCCGCAACGCATATCAGACAGGATAGGCGACATGATGGCTATAGCGCATGATTTGAACGGATATATATTGTTTTATAACGGGCCGAAGTGTGGAGCTTCGGCTCCCGACCACATGCATTTCCAGGCCGGAAACAAAGGCTTCATGACATTTGACAAAGATATTGAAGTTGCTGGCTTGGAAAATGTTGTTACCGTCGATAAAGCATGTTTGAGCGTAGTGAAAGGGTTGTCGCGCATGGCATTTCTCATAAAGGCATCGGATATTAATGCTGGTGAGGAATTGTTTAAACGTTTGTATGACGTTTTGCCACTTGCGACCGATGATGATGCTGAGCCAATGTTGAACATCTTGTGCTGGCAAGATAATGAGGCTGAAGTATGGAATATTGCCGTATTCCCACGAGTAAAACATCGCCCGTCATGTTATTTTAAAGAAGGTGATGCAAATATGCTCATAACACCGGCATCGGTCGACATGGGTGGCGTGTTTATTACACCTCTTGAGAAAGACTTTGTCAAAATAACATCCGATGATGTTGCAATGATACTTGACGAAGTGTGCATGACCCAAGAAACGGCTTACGAGATTGTGAAGAAGTTGAACAAATAACAACAACATATTGAAAAATCATGGATAACATCAACATGCCTCAAGTGAGTGTCGGTATCATGAATGAACCGGCAGTCGATTTTGTGCTCAATGGTCGTTACAAGGTTGGAGATGCAATTGTAACAGGGCTTCAACATGCTGTTGCGGTTGATGGCAAGGTGTCATGGAATGGCTATCTTGAGAAAGAAATCTCATTTGTCCCGGCAGATGACATGGAACAATGTTCTTTTGAGTTGCATGACGTCACCATCGGTGTTAATTTCCATTGGGAACGAAAGGAAAATCAATTGTTCAGGGGTGTTTTGAAACTCATTGTTGAAAATGGGAAAGTGACGACAATAAACGTTCTTCCTGTTGAAGATTATTTGATGAGTGTCATTTCTTCTGAAATGAGTGCATCGGCCTCGCTTGAATTGTTGAAAGCCCATGCTGTAATTTCTCGTAGTTGGTTGCTCGCGCAAATTGACAAAAACAAACAAATAGCAGCTGAAGGAGACGAATATGTTGCAGAAGAATCGGGCGAAGGTGAAATGATTAAATGGTATGACAGGGAAGACCATGTGAATTTTGATGTCTGTGCCGATGATCATTGCCAGCGTTATCAAGGGATAACACGAGAAAGTACCGAAAAAGTTAGAAAGGCCGTGACCGAGACATGTGGCCAGGTTCTTACTTATGACGGAAATTTGTGCGACGCACGGTTCTCGAAATGTTGCGGCGGAGTGTTTGAACTGTTTGAGAATTGTTGGGAGCCTAATCACTATGATTATCTCATAGCACGACGAGATGCCGATAACGAAAATGAATTTCCAGATTTAACCAAGGAGCAAGATGCCGCTGAGTGGATTATGTCATCACCTAAGGCATTTTGCAATACTACCGATGCAAATATTTTGTCGCAAGTCTTGAACAATTATGATCAAGAGACAGCCGATTTTTATCGTTGGCGCGTGGAATACACGCAAGACCAAATTTCGACATTGATAAAAGAACGTTCAGGAATAGACTTTGGTCGAATAATAGATTTGCGTCCTGTAGCGCGTGGCACATCCGGTAGGTTGTACAAGATGAAAATAGTAGGAGAGAAAAAAACTCTCACGATAGGTAAAGAACTGGAAATAAGACGTGTATTGTCGAAGTCGCATTTGTATAGCTCTGCATTCATAGTTGAAAAACACGATGTAGGAACAGATGGAGTTCCTCAAAAGTTTGTTTTGCGCGGAGCCGGATGGGGGCATGGCGTAGGACTTTGCCAAATAGGAGCGGCGGTCATGGGCGAGAAAGGGTATAGCTATAAGAAAATATTGCTGCATTACTTTGCCAATGCTACCATATCCAAATTATATTGATGGCAGCATGCGTTTGGTTATGTTTGTCATGTATTTAAGAGTATTATAAAAAGTATTATAAGTTTATCATGAGTAACGTGAAAAAGAAATCGCCTTGGGCTTGGATACCGACACTTTATTTTGCGCAAGGCTTGCCTTATGTAGCTGTGATGACCATATCGGTCATCATGTATAAAAGACTGGGAATATCTAATACTGATATAGCCCTTTACACAGGTTGGCTTTACTTGCCTTGGGTCATAAAACCGTTCTGGAGCCCGTTTGTCGATATTATAAAAACGAAAAGATGGTGGACATTGGCAATGCAATGGATTTTGGCATTTGCATTTGCAGGTGTGGCATTTTCCATACCTGCGCCATTCTTTTTCCAATTGACGCTTGCTGCCTTTTGGGTAATGGGATTCACATCGGCAACGCATGATATTGCTTCGGATGGATTCTACATGCTTGCGTTGACCGAGCATGAACAATCATTGTATGTGGGAATCCGTAGCACATTCTATCGTGTCGCTACGGTGGCCGGTCAAGGTTTGCTTGTAATAATAGCCGGCATGGTTGAAATAGGAACAGGACTTGAACCTGCTAAAATGTCGGTTACTGCTGCTCCGGATGTCAAGACTGAGATTGCAGCCATTCCCGATTTTAATTCAAATTTGGTTGCTTTTGACACTGTTGGTGAGCCACACTTTGTATATACAACATCTCAATTGAATGTTTCTACTGTCGCTCCGGAAGAAGTCAATGGCGTGCCGTTTACCGCCTATGCAGCAGCTCTGCGCGATTCTGTCAAAATGTTGAATGAAGCAAATGGTTTTGTGCAGGTTGAAGACAATGCAACTTCGGGCAGTTCGACCAATGCTGTCGCAACACAACAACCAGAAAAAGAAAGTGCGTTCACAGCATGGGTTAGAGATTGGTTTGGTGAAGAAGGGCGGGTTGTTTCATCGGACAATGTGGCCAATAACGTTGCCGTCGTAGGTGTGAGATTAAATAAAAAACCTATGCCGGGCGAGACGATAGTATTAAATGTTACTCATGAAAGCGGAGACCAGAGTATAAAACTTGAACAAGACAAGTTGTCGACGCGTTTTGAATTCACTGAGAAAAACTGGGATAAACCGGCTTATTTGTTCTTTGAAATCGACCACAAATTGAAAGAACAAGTTTCAGCTTCATTTGTAGGAGCATCGGGCAATATCCCATTTGCATGGCTTATAGTGTTTGCATCATTGTCGGCATTTTTCTTTGCTGTCGCCATATATCATAGTTGGGCATTGCCAAAACCGGTTGCCGATTATCATAGGGAAAAGTCATCGGCATCCGATATTATGAAGGAGTTTGTGCAAACGTTTGTTTCATTCTTCCAAAAGAAACAGGTTTGGGTCGCAATCGCATTCATGTTATTGTATAGATTGCCTGAGGCTCAACTTGTGAAACTTATCAATCCTTTCTTGCTCGACCCGATAGATAAAGGAGGTCTTGGACTGTCGACTGGCGCAGTGGGATTGGTATATGGAACCGTAGGTATAATCGGATTGACCATTGGTGGTATAATCGGTGGTATGGTCGCAGCCAAAGGCGGCTTGAAGAAATGGTTATGGCCAATGGCTTGGAGCATGTCTCTCACTTGCTTGACGTTCTTGTATTTGAGCTATAATCAAGATGCATCGTTGTTTGTGATAAACTTGTGCGTGTTCATTGAGCAATTTGGATATGGTTTTGGGTTCACTGCATACATGCTTTACCTAATATATTTCTCGGAAGGCGAGCACAAAACAGCTCATTATGCAATATGTACAGGATTCATGGCATTGGGCATGATGTTGCCAGGAATGGCTGCCGGATGGTTGCAAGAGACGATAGGCTACAGACATTTCTTTATATGGACGATTATATGTTGTGCGGCTACGATAGGTATTTGTGCATTTGTGAAGATTGATCCTAAATTCGGACAAAAAGAAACGAAATAATAAATCTAAAAAAAGAATTGAAGATATGAAAAAATATATTTTGTGTGCCATAGCAGGATTGTTGACTTTTGCAATGCAAGCTGTTACCAAACCTGGCATAGAGACTTTGCGCGACAACGGGTTTAAGCAACTTGAAGGCAAACGTGTCGGGCTTATAACTAATCCTACAGGTGTCGATAATAATCTTAAATCCACAATAGACATATTGCATGAGGCTCAGAATGTGGAGCTTGTTGCCCTTTTTGGCCCTGAACATGGTGTTCGTGGCGACGTACATGCAGGAGACAAGGTTGGCAATAGTGTTGACCCTGCCACAGGAGTGAAAGTTTTTTCGCTGTATGGGAAAACTCGTAAACCGACCAAAGAGATGCTCGATGGTATCGACGTACTTGTATATGACATACAAGACATAGGATGTCGTTCGTTTACATTTATCAGTACTATGGGCGTTGCCATGGAGGCATGTATAGAAAACGACATTGAATTCATGGTGCTTGACCGTCCTAATCCTCTTGGCGGAAATAAGGTTGAAGGCAACATAGTGGAGCCGGGATTTGTTTCATTTGTCAGTCAATTCCCAATTCCTTATGTATACGGACTTACTCCGGGAGAACTTGCTATTCTCTTGAATGAGGAAGGAATGATAAAAAAAGGGAAAAAAGCTAAGTTGACGGTAATACCCATGACAGGATGGAAGCGTGACATGGTTTATGCTGAAACTGGCATGCCGTGGATTTTGCCATCTCCACATATACCACAGATAGAATCGTCTTATTATTATCCTGCAAGCGGCATCCTTGGAGAGCTTGGTTATTTGTCGATAGGCGTGGGTTACACATTGCCATTTCAATTGTATTGCGCTTCATGGGTAGAAGCTGAGAAATTCTGTAGCAACCTTAATAATCTTGAATTGCCGGGAATAAAATTCAGGCCGATACACATAAAGCCGTTTTATTCAACCGGGCAAGGAGAGAATTATCAAGGAGTGCAGGTCTATATTACCGACTTGGAGAGCGCAAACTTGTCGCTTACTCAATTTTATGTGATGCAGGTCTTGGCAGAAATGTATCCCGACCATAAAATCTTTGAGCATGCCAACAAGGAACGTTTCTCGATGTTTGACAAAGTGTGCGGTAGCGATGAGATACGCACTAAATTCTCACAGAATTACCTTGTATCCGATATCATAGAATATTGGAATAAAGATGTGGAATCGTTCAAAGCAATGTCGGCAAAATATTATTTGTACGAATAACAGTGTATTTAGATAATTCCATTTATGGATTTAAAAGATAATTATAAATCATTCTTGTCGCGTGCAAAGGAATTCATTCCTTCCAATCGCGTATATACCGACGACCTGCATTGTTTGGCGTGGGGTACTGATGCCGGTTTCTATCGCAAGTTGCCTAAAATTGTCATTAGGACGGCAAGTGAGGAAGAGGTGTCAAAGTTGTTGAAAATAGCTAATGAAGAAAAGGTGCCTGTGACGTTCCGCGCAGCCGGAACAAGCCTTTCGGGACAAGCCATTACCGATTCGGTATTACTCGTGGCCGGGAAAAATTGGGAAAGGTATGAAGTGTCGCCCGATGGCAGCACCATAACTTTACAACCGGGACTTATAGGCGAACGTGTAAATGAAATCTTGAAGCCTTATGGTCGCATATTTTCACCAGACCCTGCATCTAAGAAGTCGGCAATGGTGGGTGGTATTGTCATGAACAATGCTTCGGGAATGAATTGCGGTACTCATGCCAATAGCGATAGAATACTATTGTCAATGCGTATAGTTATGGCCGATGGCACTGTCCTTGACACCGGAGATGAATCGAGCCGGGAAGCTTTTAAGCGCAGCCATCCCGCGTTTATTGCGAAGATAGAAGAATTGCGCGACAGAATAGCAGCCGACAAGGAATTGTCTGATCGAATAAAGTACAAGTATTCGATAAAAAATGTGACAGGTCTCAACATATATCCGTTTGTAATGTTTACCGATCCTTTTGACATTATAGCGCATTTGATGGTAGGATCGGAAGGTACATTAGGATTTGGTAGCCTTTTCCGCATGTCAACAGGCCATTTGTATAAACATTCGGCAAGTGCGATGCTTTATTTCAAAGACATGCGTGAAGCATGTCGAGCTGTCGTGGCATTGAAGAAAGGACCTGTGCATAGTGCGGAGATGCTTGACAAAAAGTCCTTGTCGTCGGTAAATGATACGACAGGAGAAGGATTGACTGCTATATTGACTGAAACCAAAGCAGATTCGAAAGAAGAGCTTGAGCATAACATAAAAGCTATAACCGATATATTAAAGCAATTTGAGCTTTTTGTACCGGCACGCTTTACCGACAAACCTGAAGAGTATTCAAAGTATTGGGCAATTCGTTCGGGTATTTTCCCCTCAGTTGGAGGAACAAGGCCGCTGGGAACAACTGTGCTCATAGAGGATGTTGCTTTTCACATTGAGGATTTGCCCGATGCCACATCCGATCTTGCCGAGATGCTGGTTCGTCACGGCTATGATGATGCATGTATCTACGGACATGCTTTTGAAGGCAATTATCACTTTGTGTTGTCTCAATCATTTGAAACCGAAGCCGAGGTAAATCGATATCGGGATCTCATGCTTGATGTGAAGAAACTGGTAGTCGACAAGTATGATGGTTCTTTGAAGGCGGAGCATGGTACAGGGCGGAACATGGCACCATTTGTCGAAAGTGAATGGGGTGCTAAAGCTTATGGAATAATGAAGGAAGTTAAGCAGCTTTTCGACCCTCAAAACCTTATAAATCCAGGAGTTATTTTTAACGACGATCCTGAATGCTATATAAAGGGCATTAAACCGATGCCTATTACTAATGAGCATGTTAACAAGTGCATAGAATGTGGATTCTGTGAAGTGAATTGTGTTACATGTGGTTTTAGTTTATCGTCAAGGCAACGCATAGTGATTCAACGTGAAATATCGCGTTTGCGTGCAACAGGAGAAGAGCCGGAACGTTTGGCAAGGCTTGTCAGCCAGTTTGCATATTATGGTAATGAGACTTGTGCAGGAGACGGCTTGTGCAGTACTTCATGTCCGATGAACATAAATGTCGGTGAAATGATTCATGATTTGCGTGCGGAAAGCTTGCCTAAAGGGAGTTTGGGATATAAAGTTGGAGACTTTGCCGCTCGCAGGCTGAATGCCATAGAAGGCGCATTGCGTCCGGTCTTGAGCCTTGCCGGTGTTGCTCAGAGTATTATTGGAGATAGGGCTACGGCGGCAGTTGGAAGGACATTACATAAGGCAGGGTTACCGCAATGGACACCTGCAATGCCGTCGGCGCATTATGGAAAGTCTTATGACATTAAGCCATCGGAAAAGAAAGTGGTGTATTTCCCAAGTTGCATCAACCAGACCATGGGGCGTTCAAAACAAGGTGGGTTAAAACTTGATTTAGTTGATGAAATGGTGCAATTCTTGCAGAAGGCCGGATGGGAGGTTATTTTCCCAGCCGGAATGAAAAAATTGTGTTGCGGCATGATATGGGATAGCAAGGGAATGCCCGAGATAGGAATGCGTAAGTTGCGAGAATTGGAAGATGCTCTTTATGAAGCTTCATCTAATGGACGATACCCTGTCATGTGTGACCAAAGTCCTTGTTTGGCTCGCATGAGAAAGAACATAACAAAGATGAAATTGTATGAACCGGTAGAGTTTATATATGATTATGTGGCCGATTCTCTTGAATTTACCCAAACAGATGAACCTATAGCGGTGCATATAACATGTTCAACGCGTAAAATGGGACTTGGCGAAAAGTTGATTTTACTTGCGAAGAAGTGTTCTACAAAAGTCATCGTTCCTGAAGAAATAGGGTGTTGCGGATTTGCCGGTGACAAGGGATTTACCCATCCTGAGGTTAATTCTTACGCATTGCGCAAATTAAAACCTCAGCTTGAGGCTGCAGGAGTAAAGCGCGGTTTTTCAAACAGCCGTACTTGCGAAATAGGATTGTCTACAAATTCAGGCATACCTTATCAGTCGATAGTATATCTTGTAGATGAATGTACGAAACCACGGAAATAAATAAGTTGTCATGACAGTTAAACAACAATCAAGCAGACTTTTATCACTTGACATATTGCGCGGAATCACCATTGCAGGTATGATTCTCGTTAATAATCCCGGTTCATGGGGTTCAATATATGCTCCTTTGCGCCATGCGGAATGGAATGGATTGACTCCTACCGACCTTGTGTTCCCATTTTTCATGTTCATAATGGGAATATCGTCTTATTTTTCACTGCGCAAGTATCAGTTCAAATTATCAAAGAGCTTGGCATGGAAAATAGTAAAAAGGACAGTATTGATATATGCCATAGGCCTTGCTATAGCGTGGTTCAGCAAGTTTTGTTATGGATTGGCAGGAAGTGATGCCACTCTTCCGTTGTGGGAAAGGATTGGCAATGCAGCCAATAGCTTCTCTACATTGCGACTTGTAGGAGTAATGCCGCGTTTGGCCTTGTGTTATTTCTTTGCTTCGCTTGTGGCTGTGTTGATACGTCATAAATTCATCCCTTGGCTTATAGGCGGCATATTGGCATTATATGCGATAATATTGCTTATGGGGCATGGATATGATTTCTCGCATGAGAATATAATCTATATAGTCGACAATGCCATTCTTGGTGATGCGCACATGTATCAAGGACTTGTAGTGGATGGTAAAAACATGGCATTTGACCCCGAAGGGTTGTTGAGCACATTGCCTTGCATTGCTCATGTATTGATTGGTTTAATGTGTGGAGAAGCCATAATGAAGACAAAGGATAATAATAAGCGCATAAGTGACTTGTTCATTGTAGGCACTATCTTGACTTTTTCAGGATTACTTCTTAGCTATGGATTGCCGATAAATAAGAATATATGGTCTCCTACATTCGTATTGACCACATGCGGCCTTGGCGCAAGCTTATTGGGCTTGTTGATATGGATAATCGACATAAAAGGGTATAAGTTGTGGTGCCGCTTTTTTGAATCATTCGGAATAAACCCTTTGTTCTTATATGTACTTGGCGGCGTACTTGGAATATTATTCGGGTCAATACATATTGCCGGGGTGTCGATAAAGGGTTGGATTTACAACGAGGCAATACAGCAAATCATTAGCGATGCACTTTTGGCATCATGTATATATGCGATAGTTTTTGTAATAATAAATTGGTGCATAGGGTATATTTTGTATAAGAAAAAAATATATATAAAGATATGAAACTTATAGCTGATAGCGGATCTACCAAAATTGATTGGTGCGTCCTTGACGGAAGAGAAATGGTAGCACGAGTGTTCACTTGTGGAATGAACGCAATGATGCTAACCGAGGAGGAGATGGCCTCTACGATAAAAAATGAATTGGTTCCACACTTAAAAGGCGTGACAATAACTGAAGTGTATTATTACGGGGCAGGTTGCTTGGGTGACAACATCTGCAATAATGTCAAAAACGCCATTAAAAGCAATTTCCCCACCGCACAGGAAATAATGGTAGCAAGCGACTTGCTGGCAGCAGCTCGGGCTTTGTGTGGAGACAAACCCGGAATTGCTTGTATTCTTGGCACAGGGTCTAATTCATGTTATTATGACGGAACTCGCATAGTTGAAAATATTTCTCCTCTTGGATACATACTTGGAGATGAGGGTAGTGGCGCAGTACTTGGAAAATTACTTGTCGGTGATGTGCTTAAGAGACAAATCCCTCAACATCTTGTTGAGAAATTCATGCAGCAGTTTGAATTGACTCCGCAACTCATTATTGAAAACGTTTATCGAAAGCCCGGGGCAAACAAGTTCTTGGCATCGTTGTCGCCTTTCTTGGCTCAAAACATAGAAGAGCCATCTATACATCGTCTGGTGCTCAATGCTTTCAAGGCATTCTTTGTGCGTAATGTGGAAAACTATGAAGGCTATAAGGAATTGCCGGTTAATTTTGTAGGCTCTATCGCTTGCCATTACAAGGATGTCCTTGAAGAAGCAGCAAAGGCATTATACATAAATATTGGAACAATTATCAAGAGCCCGATGGAAGGCTTGATAAAGTACTATTCGAGATAATAAAGTAAACAGAGTAATTAATTAAATCAACAAGGATCATGGCATTTGTAAAAATAAGCGAGCAACCGTCATTGTATAATGATTTGGAGAAAAAATCAGTTCATGAAATATTGACTGAAATCAATACGGAAGACCATAAAGTGGCCGATGCCGTGCAAAAAGCTATTCCTCAGATTGAGAAGCTTGTGACGCAGATTGTGCCTCGCATGAAGCGTGGCGGACGTATTTTCTATATGGGAGCAGGCACTTCCGGACGTCTCGGAGTGCTTGACGCCTCGGAGATTCCTCCTACATTTGGTATGGATCCGACATGGGTCATCGGATTGATAGCCGGTGGTGACATAGCATTGCGCAATCCGGTTGAAAATGCGGAAGATGATACTGAACAGGGTTGGAAAGATTTGCAGAAATATAATATCAATGATAAAGATACCGTGATAGGCATTGCTGCATCCGGCACGACACCTTATGTGATTGGCGCGTTGAAGACTGCAAGGGAGAACGGCTGCCTTACGGCATCAATAACAAGTAATCCTGATGCTCCAATATCACAAGTATCGGAAATCCCTATTGAAATGATAGTGGGTCCCGAATATGTGACAGGAAGTTCACGAATGAAATCGGGTACAGGGCAAAAGATGATATGCAACATGATAACCACTACTGTGATGATTCGCATGGGACGCGTCAAAGGAAATAAGATGGTCAACATGCAGCTCACCAACGCCAAACTTGTAGACAGGGGAACGCGAATGCTCGTAGATGAATTAGGATTGTCTTATGATGAGGCAAAACGATTGTTGCTTTTCCATGGGTCGGTGAAAAGTGCCATTGATTCTTATCGTCATCATGATAAAGATTGAGACAATGAGAAGGAATGGTATTATGAGACAAATGTTGTTTTTGATGACATTTGCGTGTATGTTTACTTTTGCCATGAATGCAGAGGAGAAGTATCAATATAACGAATTTTATTTTCAACGAAGTTCGTTGTTTGAATTATTGCCTGTCGACAGCGATGATATCGTGTTTTGGGGTAATAGTTTGACTAATGGCTGCGAATGGCATGAGTTGTTTGGAAATCCCAATATAAAGAACAGAGGGATATCGTCGGATGTCATACAAGGACTCATTGACCGTAGTGAGCCTATATTGAAGGGTCACCCTCGGAAAGTTTTCATATTGAGCGGAGTGAATGACATATCTCATAACTTGTCGGCTGATAGTGTCGCTCGAGTGATGGAGAAACTCATAGTGAAAGTAAAGACTGAGTCACCGAATACGAAAATATATTTGCAGAGCTTGCTTCCGGTGAACAACGATTTTGGTCGTTACAAGGCAATGATAGGCAAAGAAAATGTTATCATTGAAACTAATAAGCGGTTTGAAGCTCTTGCCGAAAAGCATGGAATCGTATGGATAGATTTGTATTCGAGATTTGTCGGCCCTGATGGTAAGATGAAGAAAGAATACACTAATGACGGATTGCATTTGCTTGGTGCCGGCTACATCGTATGGCGTGATGCAGTCATTGGTTATGTAAACGAATAAGAATCATTGTTTGCAAATTAATTAAAACATAATAGGCGCGTTTCATTGTTTCAATGGAGCGCGTCGATTGTTTTTTAAGAGAAACAAGCAATTGTTTAAAAATGTTGATTGAGGTAAATTTGTCTGCTTTTGTCTTGTTTTATATTTCAGATTAAGTTACTTTTACCTGTATAAAATAAGTGCCGATACTTAATTTGTGAAGGAATGAATATTAATTTAAAGATTTTATTGGTTTTAATTGGGATAGCGATATTGCCATGCAGCATGTTTGGGCAATCTGATGGAAATGCATCGCAAGTTCAAGAAAAATTATTTGAATACCCGGAAGTACCGGATACTATAAAGACACTTGAAAACCGGACTAATTACATAATTCAACGCTTCTGGGACAATTATGACTTTTCTGCACCAATTAAAGATAAAGCCTTGTTTGAAACGACTTTCAGGGATTATGTCACATTTTTCAAGTATGCACATAAGACTATTGTGATATCTTCGATAAAGGAAATGATGAGGAAAGCCGAGTCTAACAAGCCTAATTTTATTACTATTGTGGAGATAGCTGAACAGGCATTGTATGCTCCGGGAGCAGAATATTGGAGTGATGAGGCTTATTTGCCGTTTATAGAATGCATGCTTGATAATAATATGATAAAAGGTTCTGAAAAAGAACGGTATAAATATCAGTATGAAAAAATATCACGCAATATGATAGGTGCCAAAGCCTTGGATTTTGAGATGAAGCTTGTCGATGGTGGCAAGAAGAAATTATCGGATATCAAGGGCAATATGATATTGTTATTCTTTAATGATGACGAATGCATGGATTGTTCAATATCGCGTTTACGCTTGAGTACGGATGTGAAAATCAACAAACTCATCGAAGACGGTGAAATAACGATAGTCAGTGTTTATCCGGGCAAGTATAGCGATGAGTGGGCAGAGTCGGCGCGTGCGTATGCCGATAATTGGATTATAGGCGCGAATGCCGATATTGCTGAAAAATATGATTTACGCATATCTCCATGTATTTACATTCTTGATGGAAATTACATGATTCTTGATAAGAACGTCAGCGTGGAGGCTGTAAAGCAAATGGTAGATTAATGCGCATAATAAAAATCTAAAACGGATCTCTATGGTTGCAGGAATAAAGAAATTGTTCATATATAGTGTCGGACATACATATAGCAACTTGTCAAGATTGTTCTTGCGGTTGTTTGCCGGCATCATGTTCATGCAATTTGGTATCAGGCAATGGATGTATTTTGATTGCATGGTATCACGAATGCCAGCCATATTGGGCATGACACCCGAAGTGTCTTTGATAATATTGATTGTCGTTGAGATGCTTTGCTCAATATTGATAATATTAGGATTGTTTTCTCGTGTGGCATTGATTCCACCGATTCTATCCATGGCACTGGTTGAATGGCATTTGTTTAATACTATGGTTAGTGTTGCTCCGGAAGCACTTTATAGTACTCAACCAGTTTACATTCCCATGCTTTTTATCGGTATCTTTGTATATATGTTTCTTGCGGGACCGGGCAAGATATCACTTGATTATCTGATTTCTCTTAAATTTGTGGATTCTAATGACCGACAGATAGAAGAGACATTGAAAGATGCCTGACGTTTCTCGGGCAGGAATAAGATTTAGATAATTTGTAAAACAGGAAGTTCAAGCATTGACATGAAAATAGCTGTGTTGATTTCGGGCGGTGTCGACAGTGCCGTCGTAGTTCACAAGTTGAAAGAAGAAGGACATGATATCCATCTTTTTTATATCCGCATCGGCATGGATAATGATGAGGGCGATTGCTCGGCCGAAGAGGATATTGAAATGTGTAATTTCATAGCTGCTAAATATGGATTGCCGTTTGATGTGGTATCGTTGCATCAGGAATATTGGGATAATGTGATGGAATATGCGTTAAAGACCGTAAAGGCCGGGTTGACGCCTAATCCCGACATGATGTGCAATAAAATGATAAAATTTGGCTTTTTCGAACAACGTTGGGGACGCGAATTTGATTTGACTGCCACAGGTCATTATGCCACAACCGATTTCGTGAACGGTGTGAAATATCTTGCAACAGCCGTGGATCCTGTCAAGGATCAAACCGATTTCCTTGCTCAAATAAGTTATGAGCAACTTAAACATCTGATATTTCCGATAGGAAACATGCCAAAGAGTGAAGTGCGCCGCATCGCAATAGAAGCGAAGATGCCTAATGCTTATCGTAAAGATAGCCAAGGTATTTGCTTTTTAGGCAAAATAAATTACAATGATTTCATACGTCGACACCTTGGAGAAAAAAAAGGTAACATAATTGAAATCGAAACAGGTCGCAAGATTGGAGAGCATAAAGGATATTGGTTCCATACGATAGGACAGCGCAAAGGACTTGGCTTGAGCGGAGGTCCTTGGTATGTCGTAAAGAAAAATGTGACCGACAATACAATATATGTAAGTAACGGATATGGCAACGAGAAGCAATATGGCCGCACGATACATCTTGATGAAATGCATTTCATTTCGGGAAATCCATGGGAAGGGATAGAATCTCCTGTACCAATAATGTTCAAGAACAGGCATTCTCCTGAATTTATAAAAGCTACGTTGACGCATCTTGGCGGACGTGAGTATTTCATAGAGTCGGAGAAAAAAGTCCAGGGCATAGCTCCCGGACAATTTGCCGTAATTTACAGTCCTGATGCTCATTTGTGTTATGGTAGCGGCATTATAACGGGTCAAAAAGTAGAAAAGAAATAAAACAAGACAAAGGGAGAGGCGATAGAATGGAACGGGTAGAATTAAATGTGATGGGTATTACATACAGTCAGGTGCAGCAAGGAGCGTATGCCCTTGTTTTAGCCGAAGTTAATGGCCCTTACAGGATTCCTATTGTCGTGGGGTTGTCGGAGGCTCAAGCAATTGCCGTCAGACTTGAAAATGTCATTCCTCCTCGTCCAATGCCACATGACTTGTTTGTGAGTCTTGCTCATGCTTTTGGCATTCAGCTTGATGAAGTGTTCATATATAAATTTGAAGACGGCATATTTATGTCGGAATTGCATTTCAGCAGTGATACTCGACAGATTTCACTTGATTCAAGGACTTCTGATGCGATAGCCCTTGCGTTGCGAACCAATGCTCCGATATACACAACTCGTGAAATTCTTGAAAAGACCGGTTTTGTGATAGAGGACAAACATGGAGATACATCGGCACATCAAGAAGTAAAAGAGAAAGATGAAGAAGATCAAGGATATGAGCATTGTTCGATTGAACGATTGGAAAAATTGTTGCAGGTGTGTGTCGATCATGAAGAATATGAAATGGCTGCCGACATAAAGAAGGTCCTTGACGCTAAACGTGCTGCACAAAAAGACTAATAAAAACTTCAAAAATTTTTATAATACCGTATATATGCTTAAGCTAAGACTGATATTAATGAATTTCCTCGAGTTTGCCGTTTGGGGGGCTTACTTGACTTCGATGGGCAATTATCTTGGAGTTGCGGGACTTGGCAGTGAAATCTCATGGTTTTATGCCATTCAGGGCATAGTCTCGATTTTTATGCCTACAATCATGGGCATAATTGCCGACAGATTTATTCAACCACAAAAATTGTTAGGCATCTGTCATTTTATTGCGGGCGTAGCCATGTTGGCATGCTGTTATATGGGGATAACGGCGGGAATAGGCAGCGAAATTGGAAACAAAGCTTTGTTCATTGCAATATATTCGGTAAGTGTGGCCTTTTATATGCCCACATTGGCGTTATCTAACACGGTGGCGTTTACAATACTTAAAGAGAACGGGTATGACACCGTAAAGGATTTCCCGCCTATTAGGGTATTTGGCACAGTGGGCTTTATTGCCACGATGTGGTTCGTAAATTGTGCTTGCTGGAACGAGGGACAGTTCTACTTCAGCATGACTGACACATTGCACCGTTTCCAATACACTTATATGCAGTTTGGCGTTTCTGGAATATTGGGAATTGTTTTGTTCTTATACTGTTTTTCATTGCCATCATGTAGCATTGTGCGCCGTGAGTCCTCGTCAGTTTCAGAGATGTTGGGCTTGAATGCATTTAAGTTGTTTAAGAGCCGTAAGATGGCAATGTTCTTTATCTTCTCTGGGCTATTGGGCATGTCGCTTCAGGTAACCAATGGATTTGCGACACCGTTTATCACGAGTTTCAAGGGTGACCCAATGTTTGCAGATACGTTCGGAGCGAATAATGCCACGCTGCTGACATCGTTGTCACAGATTTCCGAGGCATTGTGCATATTGTTGATTCCACTCTTTTTAAAGAAATATGGCATTAAGAATGTAATGCTCATAGCCATGTTGGCATGGGTGTTCCGTTTCGGATTGTTTGGAGCCGGTGATCCGGGTTCTGGATTATGGATGTTTGTATTGTCTATGATTGTTTACGGAGTCGCATTTGATTTCTTTAATGTTTCAGGTGCAATGTTTGTAGACAAGGAGACCAATGCGTCGGTGAGGGCATCGGCACAAGGCTTGTTCATGCTTATGACCAACGGACTTGGTGCTACAATAGGGACACTTGCGGCAGGTGTCGTAGTGAACCATTATTGCCAGTGGACCACTGTAGGTGAAACATCATATTTGCTTGGAGACTGGCAGTCGGCGTGGTTTATTTTCTCAGGCTATGCACTGTTGGTGGCAATATTGTTTGCCTTGCTGTTCCGTTATAAACCAGAAAAAGCAGTCTGAACAACGAAATAAAATGTCATATCATTATGCATAGATTTTATGCTCCCGACATAGCAGAAAGCAAAGTATTGCCTGAGGAGGAGTCGCAACATGCCGTTAGAGTATTGCGACTTGTTGAAGGAGATTGTATCGAAGTGGTAGACGGACAAGGTAATTGCTATAAATGCCGCATAACGTTGGCGCATCCTAAGAAGTGTGCCATTGAAGTGGAAGAATGTGTGTATGCAGCACCACATTGGACAGGTAGTATTACATTGGGTATTGCTCCTACCAAAAATCTCGATAGAATGGAGTGGATGGCCGAAAAAGTCACTGAAATGGGTATCGACAGGATAATCCCAATGCGATGCCGCTATTCGGAACGGAAAGAATTGAAAACAGAACGACTGAAAAAGATTCTCATATCGGCAATGAAGCAGTCTCTAAAAAGTACATTGCCTCAACTTGAAGAGATGACACCTGTGGCTGATGTGTTGAAGATGCCTTTTAACGGTCAAAAATTTATCGCTTATTGCGATAAGGAAATTGATCGAAAGTTGTTTTCCATGTCATATCGCAAGAATGAAGATGTATTGATATTGGTCGGTCCCGAAGGTGATTTTAGCAAAGAGGAGGTTGATTTGGCTATCGTCCAAGGCTTCATCCCGGTTTCGTTTGGCGAAAGTCGTTTGCGTACCGAGACGGCAGCCATGTATGCCGTGGCTGCATGTCATGCATTGAAACAGGTGTGAGAAGTATAGCATAGTAAAGTTTAATGTAATAAATTATTTTAAATGGTTAATGAATTGATGTCATCGGCTTCGGGCAATTTTTTCTTATTTGCCGGTCCGTGTGTGATAGAAGGTGAAGAAATGGCTTTGGAAATAGCCGAAAAAATAGCGACAGTCGCAAAGCGTCTTGACATGCCATACGTTTTTAAAGGGAGCTACCGTAAAGCCAATCGTTCCCGTATTGATTCGTTTACCGGAATAGGGGATATCCAAGCTCTTGAAATATTGGGCAAAGTGCGTAAACAAGTAGGTGTACCTGTCGTGACCGACGTGCACAGCGTTGAAGAAGCTCGTCTTGCTGCCGATTATGTCGATATCATACAAATTCCGGCTTTTTTGTGCCGCCAAACTGATTTGCTTGTGGCTGCAGCTAAAACCGGGAAAATGGTGAATATCAAGAAAGGACAGTTTTTGTCGCCCGAAGCAATGTCGTTTGCCGTGCAGAAGATTCGTGATGCCGGCAATAATGAAGTCGCGGTGACAGAGCGTGGCACAACTTTTGGATATTATGATTTAGTCGTGGACTTTCGAGGCTTTCCTGAAATGAAAAAAATAGGATGTCCTGTCATTTATGACGCGACACATTCTTTGCAGCAACCGAACCAACCTAAAGGAGTGACAGGCGGTCTGCCTCATTTGATTGAGCCAATGGCGAGAGCTGCTGTCGCAGTTGGAGCCGACGGGTTATTCATAGAAACGCATCCTAATCCGGCTGTGGCAAAGAGTGACGGAGCCAACATGTTGCGTTTGGATTTGATTGATGGATTACTTGAAAGACTCACGGAGATAAGGATGACTATAAACAAGTTCAAGGACTAAAGGATAAAATGTATGAAAAACTCAGGGATAGTTGTATTTTTTGTTTGTTTATTGATGGCTTTATCTGTAAAGTTGAATGCGCAGAGCAGTTCGCAACAAAAGATAATGGAAGCCGTGATGCAGGTATATGATGAGGAGTTGAAAAAAAATCCTAATGATTATGCTGTTTTATATAGCAGGGCTAATCAATATCTATTAAATGGAGAATTGCAAAAGGCTCTTGATGATGTAAATGCGGCTTTGAAAGTCACTACTCGCGACGATATGGCAATGCTTGTGGATGAATACTTGCTCAGAGCCAAAATATATACTGCAATGGGTAAACCGGCAGAATCTCTTGCCGATTTACAAGAAGCCAATCGCTTGAGTCCTTCATCTCCTAATGTGTTGAAAATGCTCGCGGAGGCTTATTATCAAACAGGCGATTACGCAAATGCCAAAAAATGTTTCTTGTCATTGTATAGAATGAACAATATTGACTATTTGGCAATTTTGGGATTGGCCCGCACTGAATTTAAATTGAATAATTTAGGCCAAGCAAGCGATTATGCAAATCAAGCAGTGAATTTATATCCTGCTGAACCTGCCGTATATGTGGGACGGGCCGAAGTCTTGTCGATGATGGACCGCAAAGGTGAGGCCGCGCAAGATTTGATTCTTGCTTTAAGTTTGGATGGAGAAAATGGCATGGCGTTGCGTATGTTGATGCAAATGTCGGATGTTGCATATAACGAAGTTTTGGCTGCACTTGACGCCAGCATAAACAAAGCTCCCGACGTGGGCATGTTTTATTATATCAAAGCCTCCATACAAGTAGAACACAACCATTATGCTGATGCGTTGAGAAGTCTTGAAGAAATTATTTCGAGGAAACTATATGATTATCATGGAATTTATTTTGATGCGGCATCTTCGGCATATAATATATGCAAATACGATGATGCGTTGAAATATGTAGATACAGCCATTTCAATGAGGGGGGATATTGCTTATTATTATGTATTGAAATCACAGATTCTAAGTGCTATGAATCGCGTTGACGATGCTTATGTAGCAATTAAGACCGCTTCGATAGGTTCTCCTGAAGATAGGGATGTCTTGTACCAAAAGGCAATGCTTGATATAGACCGAGGTGAATACAGGGATGCGTTGCAAGGACTTAACGTGCTGTTGATGACAGTACCCGATGATGTGAAGGCCACTTATTTGCGCGGTTGGTTGAAGAAAAACAAATTGAATGACAAGGATGCGGCACAAAGTGATTTCAATTCCATATTGATGCTTGGCAGTGGGATTGAAAGTCTGAGAGGTTTTGCATTGCATCAGTTGGGTCGCGATGCAGAAGCTGCGAAATGGTGTGAAGATATCGTAAAAGATAATTTTGTTGCAGGTGGTGAAGCTTATTTTACTGCTGCCGTATTGATGTCGCAATGTGGAAAAGCAGAAGTGGCTTTGGATTATCTAGACAAGGCTCTTGCAAATGGTTATGGAAGCTACTATGATGTAATGATAAATGAATCACCGCTGACATCTCTTGAAGATGTAAGATATATGGAGCAGTTCAAGACAATAGTGGCGAAATATGATTCATTGTTTAAATAGTAAAAGATCATATACGTTATATTGAAAATCATAAAAACAACCAGAAATCAGAATCGGCAATTTTGTCGTGAATTGATTTCTGGTTGTTTTTGTTACGGGGATCCTTCTAAGCACGTTTCTTATATGTGGAGGCAGCAACGAAGCATAGAGCTGCAGCAAATCCTGTTAAGGATAAATATTGTATCCAAAGGTCTGCTAATGAAGCTCCTTTCAAATAAACAGCGCGCATGATTTCTATGAAGTAGCGTGGAGGGATGGCGTATGTGATGTATTGAGCCCATTGCGGCATTGATGCTATAGGTGTAAATAGTCCACTCATGAGTTGAAATACGACAATGAATGCGAACATCATGAATATGCTTTGTAGTATTGTCTTTGATTGGTTGGCTATAAATACGCCAAGTCCCGACATGACAAGACTGAATAGAATCGTAGCCAAATAGATGTTTAGGATTTTTCCTTCCGGAACAAGCCCATAGACCAACCATCCGATTAATATTCCGACCGTAACGACCAATATGCCAACTATCCAATAAGGAATAAGTTTAGATAGAACGAATTCAAATCTCCCGACAGGAGTGACATTCATGGCTTCAATGGTTCCTGTCTCTTTTTCACTAACCAGATTGAGAGCCGGCAGGAATCCGCAGATGAGTATAAGCAGTACCACCATGAGGGCCGGTATCATGTAGTTGCGGAAGTCGAGCGTAGGATTATAAAAATTCATAGCATTGGATTTGGCCATGGGAAGATTTATGCCTTGTTCCGCTTGCCATTGAGAAATAGTGTGAGCAATGGACATGGTTGCATATTGTGTACCAAGTATTCCTTTTGTCGCATTCACACCGTTTGCTTTCAAGTCTAATTCTGGTCTTTTGCCGTTTGTCAGGTCACGCAGATAGTTTTTGGGAATGGTAACTATGGCATCTGCTTTCCCGATCTCTATCTGTAGGAACGCTTCATCATAGCTTAAGTAACAACCGGTCACCGACAGGTATTCGGATGCATTCATGTCTGTTATCATGCGTCTTGACAATTCAGTGTGGTCATTGTCCACTACGGCAACACCCACGTTTTTCACATCGAGAGTAGTGACAAGCGGAATTATGAGCATGACTAATATAGGCATGGCTATTATCAGTCGTGGAATAATTGGATTCCGCCTGATTAGTGACACCTCTTTCTTGAGCAGTATTTTCAATGTATTTGCATTCATACATTTTTCATTTTTTAGCATTGAACTTCTTGATGGCCAAGACCAATACGATCATTGTCATTACCGATAAAACCACAACTTCCGTAAGTACATATTTGATGGGAAGTTGCTGAATCATGAGGACTCGCATGGCCGATATATACCAGCGTGCCGGAATTATGCATGAAAACCATTGCAGAACTAACGGCATATTTTCAACAGGAAATATCATTCCAGATAACAGTACTACCGGAATCATGAACATTACCCCTGAAACAAGCAAGGCAGATACCTGGGTGGAAGCGATGGTGGAGATAAACAATCCCAATGCAAGTGCAAGAATGACATACAAGATGGTGATCCATATTACATTGATTACACTGAAAGAGAACGGTATGCCTAACACGGTATAGCTTAATATCAGCATTAACGTTAGGATGATGCATGATAGCAGGAAGTACGGGATTAGCTTCCCAAGTATGATTGTCCATGGACGTACCGGCGACACCAACAGCAGATTCATGGTTCCTGTTTCTTTTTCGCTGACAATCGAAACTGATGTCATCATTGCACAGATGAGAATAAAAATCATGCCCATAATGCCTGGGACGAAATTGTAGGCACTTTTCAGTTGCGGATTGTAGAGTGTGTTGGTTACGACCGGGATGCCTGTTGCAGAGCTGATGACACTTTCCAAATAAGCCGTGGATGTCTGTGCCATATTGGTATTTGATGCATCCACTATTATTTGATGTTTAAGTTCTCCGAGCTCCGAACGAAAAATGACGACGGCATCAGCATCCCCTTTTCGTAAAATATTTTCTATTTCATCAAAAGGAATGATCCCTTTAAATGTAAAATAGGTGTTTGTGCGAAATTGTTCCAAAATATGCCTTGTTTCATTGGTATGTTGTTCTACTACGGCTGCTACTCTTACATTGTTGACTTCGGTTGATATGGCGAATCCAAACAATAACAATAGCACAACGGGTATTACCAGCACCACAATTATAGTACGGAAGTCGCGTAGGAGGTGCAGTATCTCTTTTTTTATTAGTGATTGGAATATTGACATAGTATTCACTTTTAAGTTACTTAATCCGATCTTTTTGCATCTTTGGCCACTATGCGGAACACTTCGTCCATTGTTTTTGCATGGTATTGTTGTTTCAATCTTGCCGGACTGTCAAGTGCTTTGATATGCCCGTCGACCATGATGGAAACGCGGTTGCAATATTCGGCTTCGTCAAGATAGTGAGTTGTCACAAAAACGGTCATGCCTTCTGAAGATGCCCGGTAAATCATTTCCCAAAACTTACGCCGGGTGGAAGGATCAACACCTCCGGTCGGCTCGTCCAGAAAGACAACATCCGGAGAATGTAGGGTAGCGGCTGTAAAAGCAAGTTTCTGTTTCCATCCGAGTGGAATTTCTTTTACTAAGACATTCTGCACGTTTTCCATGCCTAATGTCTTGAATGCCACATCTGTTTTTTCTTTGATGGTTTTTGAGTTCATGCCATATATTGTAGCAAACAGGTTGAGATTTTCCCATACGGTCAGGTTTTCGTAAAGTGAAAATTTCTGGCTCATATAGCCTATATGGCATTTTATTTCTTCAGCTTGACTGATTATGTCATATCCGGAGACCATGCCGCTGCCCGAAGTCGGGAAGCTAAGACCACACAACATGCGCATGGCGGTAGTTTTACCTGCTCCATTCGCGCCGAGGAATCCGAATATCTCGCCACGATGGACTTCTAAAGAGATGTGATCCACGGCAGTAAAATTCCCGAACTTCTTTGTTAGTCCTTTTACAGATATTACTATTTCTTTATCCATCATTCTTAGCCAATTTAATGAACAAATCTTCTATATTTCCATTTGCCGGCCATATATTTACATCCTTTAAACCTCTCTGTCGAAGTTGGCTTATGGTATTATCGGGATTGAAACTGTCGTTTGTCACGATGTGTAGTGTGGCTCCAAAAGTATAGCAGTCTTTTATATCCGGTAAAGTACGCAGAGCCTCCAGAAGCGGATACATATCTTTTGACGAGGCATTATAAAGATTCTTATCGGTGTTTTCAATCAGTTTGCCGGGTGTATTTATATCAAGAATCTTTCCTTTGTTAATTAAGGCTATGCAGTCGCAACGCTCGGCTTCGTCCATGTAGGAGGTGGAAACAAGAATCGTGATGCCTTTCTCTTTCAGCGTGGCCAGCATATTCCAAAATTCACTTCTCGACACGGCATCCACTCCTGTGGTGGGCTCATCAAGAAGTAATACTCTTGGGCGGTGTATCAGTGCACATCCCAAAGCGAGCTTTTGCTTCATGCCACCTGACAAAGCTCCGGCCAAGCGGTTTGGAAACTTTTTCAACTGGTCGAATATCGGGGCTATCAGGTCGAAATTATCCTTTACGTCAACTCCGAACAATGAGGCGAAGAAATGCAGGTTTTCATCCACTGTAAGGTCGGGGTAAAGGGAGAATTTCTCCGGCATGTAGCCTATCTCGGTACGCAATTTCTTATAGTCTTTTACCACATCCAAGCCTGCTACGACTGCGGAACCCTCGTTTGGACTGAGCAGAGTGGTTAGAATTTGGTATAATGTGGTTTTCCCGGCACCGTCAGGACCGATAAGACCGAACATGCAGCCCTCGGAAACGGAAAGGTTTACATGGTCAAGGGCCACGAGCTTTCCGTATCGTTTCGTCAGGCCTTGAATGTCAATCATGTTTTTCATAAGCGTACCTCTCCATATTGGCCGAGTTTAAGTCTCCCGTCATTTTTTACTGCGATTTTTACTGCATATACAAGATATGCCCTTGAATCTTGTGTT
Source organism: uncultured Muribaculaceae bacterium (assembly GCA_944321705.1). GTDB lineage: Bacteria > Bacteroidota > Bacteroidia > Bacteroidales > Muribaculaceae > Avimuribaculum. The sequence goes on from CALUMG010000011.1 coordinate 36,968, forward strand.
TGAATTGACTTGGGTGTAAATTCACTTTCTTGTGCAATCCAAATGATTTTTCCCGGATATTCATATTGTTCTTCTCCACCAAAATCGGCTATGACTGTTACTTCTTGTCCGATATTTATATGTGCCAGTTGGGACGCGGTAAAATAACTCCGTAAATAAATGTCATTCAAGTTAGCCATTTTGAAAAGCGGACGTCCCGGGGTGGCATATTCTCCTTGTTCTGCATATTTAAGCAATACTGTTCCTGTAATTGGTGCTATGATGTTGCTTTTGCGTATTTGTTCTTCGATTTGTTCCTTTTGATATTGTAATGCCGATGCACTTTCGTTTATTGAACTACGGTTCTTGTCGAGTGTAGATAGTAACCCTTCCAGTTGCCCGCGTAATATTTTTAATTGTGCTACGGCATCATCATATTGCTTTTGGGTTGCCGCGCCATCTGCAAGCAATCTTGAAATGCGGTCGCATTCATTTTGCTGATGACTGATTTGCGACCTCAGGGCAGCAGCTTGCGCTGCTATATCGGGTGAGGATTTTTCCATGGATTGTTGTTGGCTTTGAAGTTGTTTTTGTTGAAGGACAAGCAGCGTCGTATCGATAATTCCGACTCGCTGTCCTGTTGAAATATCATCGCCTTCGTTTAGGTCAAGCATGAGTATTTTGCCACTTGTCTCTGAGGAAATGGTCACCGTGGTTGCTTCAAATATGCCGGTAGCGTCATATTTTTGTTTGTTTTGGCAAGAAATCATTAATGTGGCTGCTATTGAGATTAATGCTATTTTTTTCATTTGTTCAATGTATATTTTAGTTTATAAATGCTTTGAAGAAGTAGGATTTCATGATAAGATGCCGTCAGGCGTGCTTGTTTTTCGTCTGTAAGTTTTGTAAGCAGTTCGGTGGCGTCTATCACGCCATTGTCAAGTTGTGATTCTGCAGCTTTGCGCACGTTAGTGCGTAATTCCACGATTCGGTCATTTTCTTTCATTATGTCTTTTAATTCATTTATGCGGTCGAGTTGGGAACGTGTTTCAAGGTTTGTGTTGAAAAGGAAAATGTCTCGTTCAACAGAAATTTCGTTTGAAGCAAGTTGTAATTTTCGTTTGTTGTCTTTTTTTGTGTAGAAGGAACTAATATTCCATGATACTTTTATCCCGGCAAGAATATTGAAAGAAAGATTTCTGTTCATCATGTTTTCAAAATAGTCAAATCCCGGATATCCGTAGTACCCTTGGGCAAAGAAGCCTATTTTGGGCATCGTACTTGAAGTTATGCTTGCTTCTTGTGCTTCATTTGCATGTAGTTGTGCTTGGAAAAGACTTAGTTCGGGACTTTCTGGCATCAAGTCTTGTGGCACATCCGGATTAGATGGCTTGACAAGCTCTTGTCCTGCAATGTTTTTGCCTATATATATTTCAAGTAGCTTTCGGTAGCTTAAGGCTGTGCTTTCGGCTTGAGTCAGTTGCTGTGAGTTGGTCAGGTATTGGGCTTCAATCATGTCAACGTCACATTGCCGTGCCGTGCCGTTTTTTTGCATTGAACGAAACTTGTCGAGGTTGCTTTGCAGCAGTGCTTGCATGTTCCTTGTTTGTTTTGCTTGTTCTTCGATGAGCAAGATGCTGAAAAATAAATTTTCTACCCGTTCTCTTATTGCATATAGTTGAACGTCCAACGCAGCTTGTCGTTCTTCATTTTGGGCACGTTCGATTCTGCGTCGTGTCGTTGATTCTCCTCCATCCCAAATGGGTTGGATTATGTCAACTCCTATTTTATATTGCCATTCATTCAGTCCGGATATGTCGGTACCGGTTTGTTTTAGTATTTCAGATAAAGATTCCGGGAAAGATGGAGTTTCATTTTGTACCGATCCTTGGCTATATATGCTTATTTGAGGTAACCAACTCTTATTTATGTCGGATAAGTTGATTTTCTCCATCTGGTTAAGTAAGTCGTATTTCTGTATGAGTGGATAATTGTCTTGTGCGAGTTTGACACATTCATCCAGTGTTATTTGGGCTGAAAGATGCAAGCTCATGAGGAGTGATATTGCAAATATGACAGATTGTTTCATGATTAATGAATTTTAAGTTTGTTCAAAATGGTCTCGACGTTTTCCTTTTTGCGTAAGGCAAGGAATTCGTCATAGTTTTCAAATCTATTGCCAATAGCACCTTTCACTATTGGTGCTGCCATGAATGGAAAAACGTTGAGTGAAACGATGTCGATAAGCAGCATCAAAGCATCGACTTTTTTACAATGTCCTTGCGCGGCATATTCGTCAATTTCGGCATGAAGGTTTTTTAAAAGACTATCTGCAATATCGCGTGTGCTCATTTCCATTATCCTAATGCGGTCGGGGTGGGAGGTGATTTCGTTGACAATGAATCTTGGCAAGTTGCGGTTGGCTGAAATAAAGTCGAAATGTCGTTCCACTCCTTGTCGGATTCTTTCTTCCAGCGGTAGGTCGTTATCGCCAATGGCACTTAACAACATGTCTTTTAAAAGACCCATTTTCCCTGAGATTATTTTTTCAAACAAACGGTCTTTAGTGCGGAAATAATAATGTAGCATGGCGTGTGTCACGCCGGCAGTTTCTGCTATCGAGGCCGTCCTTGCACCTGCATATCCTTTTTCAAAGAATTCTTTTTCGGCTGCTTGAAGAATCCTTGACTCGGTGTCTTTTGAATGCTTGGATTCAGATTCCATATCCTAACAATGCTATTTAACTAAACAGATTAACAATTTTGTTAACACAAAGTAGATGATTTTATATGAAATTTCCAAATAAAAAATGTTAATATTAAGAATTGACGATATTCATTTTTATAAAATATAGTATGACAATAAATGTTTTTAGATAGATATTGAAATTAAATTTTTAAGACGTATGATTTTTTTGTAAAAACACTCAGATGTGCTTTGGTGCAAATATGTGATGAAAAGACTTGATTATTTGCGTGATATAAAAATTACATTTCTTCGGTAAAAAATCTTGCAGAAAAAATATGATATAAACGTTGAAAAAAATGATGAGAAAATTTGCGAGTTCAAAAATAAGTCGTACCTTTGCATCGCAATTGAGAAACAAAGCAGTTGCGAAATGAACAACAAGGGTGTTTAGCTCAGCTGGTTCAGAGCATCTGCCTTACAAGCAGAGGGTCGGCGGTTCGAATCCGTCAACACCCACTTCGAAGAGGACACATTTATCATGTGTCCTCTTTTCTTTATTTATGCTATTTTGTATAGTGAAAAATATTTAGGTTTTTGTCGTATCTTTGTTGAGTGCAATATACATTGATAGAAGCTGAGGGTTTGCTGTCGAAGCTGGTTGATGTATGTTTTTAGAAATTTGAAATAAGTTTGAATCATTTCTTTGTAGTTATGGTTTTTCTTGATTTAAAAACAGTGAACCGTCCTTTTGAGGACGAGCTTGTGGAAGCTGCAACGCGTGTAATACGTTCGGGGCGTTACATATTGGGAGAAAATGTCAGACAATTTGAATCGGAGTTGGCGGAATTTTGCGAGGTGTCAAATGTGGTTGCGGTAAGCAATGGGCTCGACGCGTTACGCCTTATATTAAGGGCTTACATCGAATTGTGTACAATGAAGCCTGGTGACGAGATAATTGTTCCTGCTGATACCTATATTGCTTCGGTTTTGGCTATATCCGATAATGATTTAGTGCCTGTTTTCGTGGATCCCGATTTGTTGACAATGAATTTGGATACATCAATCGTCGAGCAGCATATAACTAAACACACGCGTGGCATAATGCCTGTCCATTTGTACGGTACGCCTTGTTGGGATAGTAAATTGAGAGACCTTGCATTGCGCTATGATTTGAAAATTATCGAGGATAATGCCCAGGCGATAGGTGCTCGTGCTTCCGTTCCTGGATTGAACGGAACATTCACGACTGGTTCGTTGGGGCATGCAGGCGGAATAAGTTTTTATCCTACTAAAAATCTCGGAGCACTTGGTGATGCAGGTGCGGTGACTACTAATGACAAGGCGTTGGCCGACGCGGTGAGGGCTTTGGCTAATTATGGTTCAGACCGTCGTTACCATAACATATATCGTGGATGGAATTGTCGCATGGATGAAATACAAGCGGCAATGTTGAGGGTGAAATTGAAATATGTCAGACAAGAAAATGAACGCAGGGCAAAAATAGTAGAAACATATAATTCTAATATTTATAATAAGAAGATCACGAAGCCTGCCATATTCCACGACATGACGCAAGTGTGGCACCAATATGTGCTGCGCGTTGAAAACAGGGACGCGTTTAGGGCTTATATGGATGAAAACGGCATAGGCACTGATGTGTTGTATGCAACTCCTCCTCACTTGCAACCTTGTTATGTGAAATATAAGACGAAGCAGTTGCCTAATACGATGTCGATTGCCAACAAGGTTGTATGCCTGCCTATATCTTCGGCCGTAACCGAATCAATAGCAGTTGAAATAAGTGAAATTGTCAATAATTTTCAAGGCTGAAAGTGCAAAATAGTTTCATGGCTGATGATGTTTGATTTTTGGATAGTTGAAAGATTTTGAATATTGGTCCGGTAATTTTTTGCCGGACTTTTTTATTTCCACATGTCAAGTATAGAGTGGCTTGATGGAATCTGTAATTGAGTAGGCATATGTATAAAAATAAAAAAATACTTGTCATCACGACAAATATTTTTTTACCTTAAATCTAATACCATGAAAAACTGGTACAAAGTTACAAATAGATTTTTAATTTGCAAAACCATTGCAACTTTTTGCAGTGTATATAACAATGTTTAACATTTAATCTAATGTAAGGATGAAATTTAACAGGTATTCACGCAGAATATACCATGGAACATAAATGTCATCGTGACCTGGAATAAGTGCTACCGGGTGTTCGTTCAGTTCGGTGCGGACATATACATTGCCATTATCGGATCTGAAAAATATGAATTGTAGATTGGCCGCCATAGGAACTACTTCGAAATCACGCCAATTGTATTCCACTTGGTCAAAGTAATGGGTCAAATAGTAGCAACTTTTCATTTGGATTAGAGAAAGAAGTGGCATAAGGGTTTCGGCATGGGCAAAGCGCAGATTGGCTGCAACAATGCGCTTGCCTTCTACTACTCTGTCGGCAGCAGCAACGATGTCTTCTATCAATGGAATTGCAATTTGTGCCGGTGCTGTCGATATTGTCGTGGCCGTGCGTTGCAAATATTGGCGTAGATTGAATATGGACCACAATTTGCGATACTCTTCCAGAGACATGTAAGGAGTGTAGTCGAAATTTTCTCCCATGGCTTCCATTCCTGCCACCAAGTAGTAAACGTTGATGGCCAATTCGCGCAAAGCCGTATCGTCGAGTCCTGAATTTGTGCCGACAAGTCGACGAGCTACGTCTATGGGACATGTTGATTCATAGAATGCGTCATAAACTTTTTTCCAGTCGTTTTGGCTTCGGAACAAAATGTATCTTTCATCAGAGTCAAACGGTCTTAACAGTGGAGAATATTTTTTGCCTTCTGATGTTGAAACAGACACTTCGGACGATGCCATTGTGAGTTGATGGGTGAATGAATACATGCTCATGACAGCTCGAGGAGAATAAGTCGATATGGCTTCCACTGTGCCACCGTTGAAGATGATTGGATAATTTTCATACATCCTTTTGGCTATGCCTCGTTGTTCAGCCATGCCAAGAGAATCAAGTTCGCCCCATTTTCCGTCGCATATTTCTATTATTTTGTTTGTTTCGGCAAGGAAACGTTTTCCTAATTTTGTCAATGATGTGGTCGTATCTACTTGCGTTAGATATGATTTGACAAGTAATGCTGATGCTGCTGAAGCAGGATAACGAGAACCATGACGCCCTACATGACTTATGTAAAACGGTTTCAATGAGTCGGGGTATTCGACAATTGTGTTTTCTGGCACGGGATATGGCATAAGGCTGCCTTGGCATTGTTGCGCAGTAATATCATCGGCGATTGATGTCGCGAATGTGAAAAAAGCAAATACAAATAATATTAATTTGTTCATATACGTTATATACTAATACAATAATAACGATACAATCATCATAAAAATTATAATGGACCAGCATTTAATAAACATAAAAAAATTAATTTCCGAAGGAGATGTCAAGACGGCCTTGTCGTTACTTGACGAGTATTTGAATGCAAATCCTGCTGATGACGAGGCTTTCTTTTTAAGAGGCAATGCATTCAGTAAAATAGGTGATTGGCAAAATGCAATCAATAATTATTGCGAGGCATCCAGCTTGAATCCGAATAGTCCTGCTACAGAAGCATGTAAGCAAATAAATGAAATTTTGAATTTCTATAATCATGATTTATACAATCCATAAAAAACGTTATTCGGTCTTTGTGTGCAGGCTAATTGTCCCAATGCCATAATATGTAATTTTCTGTATTCCATATTTTATTGTATTTTTGTCGAATAAATAAGGTCAAATGATAAATCGAATACTTACCGACGAACAAATAATCAGACTCAAATATCTTATTGAGCGGCATAATAACATAATCCTTACATGTCATTTGTCGCCCGATGGTGATGCCGTAGGATCAACATTAGGCATGAAGCACATGCTTGAAACGATGAACAAGACAGTGCATGTTATCGTTCCCGACATGATTCCACGCACTTTGTTATTCCTTCCGGGAGCAAAAGACATAATAGCTTATTCAAAACTTCCCGATGTCGCGGACAGATTGATTGATAATGCACAGCTTATCATTTGTCTTGATTTCAATACACCTAAGAGACTTGATAATCTTGCACCGTCGATAGTAAATTCAAAGGCAAAAAAAATACTTATCGATCATCATATAGGTGAAGAGGAATTTTGCGACTTGACGATTTCTTATCCTAAAATGTCGTCTACTTGCGAACTGGTATTCAGGGCATTCATGGGGATGAATTGGTTGCAATCGATAAACAAAAAATGTGCAGAATGTCTTTATGCAGGCATGATGACCGATACTGGCAATTTCTCTTATAATTCAAATGATGCCGATCTTTACAGTATCATATCAATTTTGGTAAAGAAAGGAATCAACAAGGACCGCATCTACACGCTTGCCATAAACACAAGTTCGGTAGACCGTTTGCGCTTGATAGGATATTCGCTCGATCAAAAGATGGAAGTTTATCCCGAATGTGGAGCGGCATTGATAATATTGACTCGTGAAGAACTCGAACGATATAATTACAAAAAAGGAGATACGGAAAGTCTCGTCAACATGCCGTTGCAAATTCCTGAAGTATACTGGTCGGTTTTTATGCGAGAAGATGCCGAGTATGTCAAAATATCGATACGTTCACAAGGCGAATTTGCAGTTAACACCATTTGTGAACAATATTTTAACGGTGGTGGTCATAAAAATGCAGCAGGAGGTGAATTTTACGGCACTGTCGATGAAGCCAAAGCTGTATTTCTTTCAATAGTGGAAAAAATAAAAGGAGACAAGGACGGTTTGTAATAATGATATTGTATAACACAAAACAAACATAAATACATTGTTTTAATGATATGAAAATTAATGTTTTTTTTCATTTGATTTCTGCCATGGCGGCATTGTGCGTGACAATGGGCTTGTATTCGTGCGACGATAATAAAAGTTACGCTGAATTGCTCGATGACGAGCGTGTTGCTGTGAATAAATATCTTGCCACCCAGCGAGTGGAAAATGAGATTCCTGCCGATACGGTATTTGAAGTCGGTGAAGATGCTCCATATTATCGCTTAGAGCCGGAAGGCAACGTGTATATGCAGGTCCTTAAAGCCGGGAGTCGTGACAACATGGCTGAGACAGGTGACAAGATTTATATACGATACATGCGTAGTGACTTGTTATATTGGTATAATTACGGTGCATCTTATATTGAAGGAAATGGAAACAATATGGCATCTGATCCGCGATATTTCATTTTTGAAGATTACAGCGTGTCATCGAGCTATGAACTTGGTTATGGAATACAATTGCCTCTTGAATACATTGGAATAGATTCTGAGGTAAACATAATAATAAAATCCCAATATGGATTTTCAAGTGAGATTTCTTATGTAAATCCTTGGATTTACAATGTAAGATATTTTAAAAGCGTTCTATAAAACAATTATACATATACAACCTAAAAACAAAAAACACCATGTCGCTGATAAAGTCTATTTCAGGAATCAGAGGTACGATAGGCGGACAAGCCGGTAACGGCCTTACTCCGCTTGATATCGTAAAATTCACATCGGCTTATGCTACTTTCATAAGACGTACTACAACAAAAAAATCAAATATCATCGTAGTGGGACGTGACGCTCGGTTATCGGGCAAAATGGTCAATGCCATTGTCGTAAATACTCTTGTCGGAATGGGATTTGACGTCGTAGACATAGACATGGCTACGACTCCTACGACCGAACTTGCAGTGACAGGAGAAAATGCTTGCGGAGGAATCATCATCACGGCTTCACATAATCCCAAGCAATGGAATGCGCTGAAGTTGTTGAATGAAAATGGTGAATTCTTGAATGATGCACAAGGCAAGGAAGTCCTTGCGATTGCCGAAAAAGAGGATTTTGACTATGCCTGTATAGATGAACTTGGAAAAGTGTATGTAAACACTACTTACATGCGACGTCACATTGATAGCGTGCTCGCACTTGATCTCGTAGATGTCGATGCCATTCGCAAGGCTAATTTCACGGTCGCTGTTGATGCTGTGAATTCAATTGGCGGCGTGGTAATTCCAGAATTGTTGAAAAGACTTGGAGTTGAAAACATTATAAAGTTATATTGCGATCCAACCGGAAATTTCGGACATACGCCAGAACCTATTCCGGAAAACTTGACCGACATTGCTTCATTGATGAAGACAGGAAAGGCCGATGTTGGATTCGTCGTGGATCCCGATGTAGATCGTCTTGCAATAATCATGGAAAATGGTGAATTCTTTGTAGAAGAATACACGCTTGTTTCTATTGCGGATTATGTTTTGTCGAAAACTCCTGGGGCAACTGTTTCTAATCTTTCTTCATCGCGAGCATTGAAAGATGTAACAGAAGCTCATGGCTGTACATATACTGCCGCTGCAGTGGGCGAAGTGAATGTGGTTACTGAGATGAAACGCACTGGAGCCGTGATAGGAGGAGAAGGCAATGGCGGTGTGATATATCCGGCTTTGCATTATGGCCGTGATGCCCTTGTGGGCGTGGCTTTATTCCTTACTTTACTTGCAAAATCGGGCAAGAAGGTGAGTGAATTGAAAAAAGGATATCCTCAATACAGCATCGCCAAGAATAAAATAGAACTTACACCCGATATTGATGTAGATGCCATATTAAAAGCTGTCAAGGAAAAATATTCTTCGGAGAAAGTTACCGACATAGACGGAGTAAAAATAGATTTCAGTGATTGCTGGGTGCATTTGCGTAAGAGCAATACCGAGCCGATTATTCGAATCTATTCCGAGGCAAACACTATGGAAAAAGCTGAGCAGCTTGGCAATGACATTAAAGGAATCATAACAAGTCTTGCAAAGAAATGAACTAATACCTGCTTTAAACGGCAGAAAGTAAAATAAACGAGTGGAGACGGGTTATCAATATATCCCGTCTCCTAATTATAAATGAACAAATAATCATAAATTATTATATATTATGGCTGCAAGAGAATGGAAAACGATAAAGGAGTATACCGATATTTTGTTCCAGCAATATAAAGGTATTGCAAAAATCACGATAAACCGTCCGAACGTTTATAATGCATTCAGGCCGTTGACCAATAGTGAGATGCTTGATGCTATGGCTATATGCCGAGAAAGGCAAGATATAGGCGTGATTATTCTAACGGGTATAGGAGATAAAGCCTTTTGTTCGGGAGGAGACCAAAATTACAAGACAAAAGGTGGCTATAAAGATGATGGGGGAGTGCCTCGTTTGAATGTGCTTGATTTACACAAAGCCATACGTTCAATACCCAAACCAGTCATTGCAATGGTCAATGGCTATGCGATAGGTGGCGGAAATGTGTTGAATGTCGTGTGCGACTTGTCCATTGCATCCGAAAATGCACGATTTGGACAAACAGGTCCTAAGGTGGGTAGCTTTGACGGAGGTTTTGGCTCTTCTTATCTTGCGAGGTGCGTAGGCCAAAAGAAAGCTCGTGAAATATGGTTTTTATGCCGACAATATACAGCTCAAGAAGCTGAGGCTATGGGACTTGTCAACAAAGTAGTGCCGTTTGATAAGTTGGAAGATGAAACAGTAGAATGGTGTGAAACCATATTAAAGCGCAGTCCTATGGCTATACGCATGATAAAGAGGTCATTAAATGCAGAACTTGACGGAGAACATGGCTTAATGGAACTTGCTGGAGATGCAACACTCATGTATTACTTGATGGAAGAAGCTCAAGAAGGAAAAAATGCTTTCCTTGAAAAGCGAGACCCTAATTTTGACCAATTCCCTAAATTCCCAGGTTGAGCATGAAAGCAGCATACGCAAAATATTCATTACATTTCATAAAACCAGGAGGTACCTCTCGGGGTGTGTTGACGCAAAAGGATACCTACTTCTTAAAAATATGGGACGAGGAAACTCCAGGAGTCTTTGGTATAGGAGAGTGTGCATTGTTTAAAGGGTTGTCGGCCGAGGATGACGATACATATGAAGAAAAATTGAAAGAGTTGTGTCGTAATATTTCGCATGATGAAGGAACTGACTTGACAGGATATTCTTCTATCTTGTTTGGATTTGAGACGGCAATTCTTGATTATTCCAATGGAGGCTGCAGAATTGTTTTCCAGTCTCCTTTTGCTGAAGGGAATGAGTCGATACCAATAAACGGCCTTGTGTGGATGGGCACGCATGACGAAATGCAATCTCGCATTGAAGAGAAGATAAATGCAGGATTCAAGACCATTAAACTCAAGATAGGTGCAATTGACTTTGATTCGGAATTAAGTTTGATTAAAGGCATACGTGAACGTTTCCCTGCTGATGTCATTGAAATAAGGGTAGATGCCAATGGCGGCTTTTCTCCCGAGGATGTCATGCAACGACTTGAAGCACTGTCGCGATATTCGATTCATTCGATAGAACAACCTATAAAGCAAGGGCAATGGGAGGAGATGGCCAAAGTGTGCAGAAATTCACCGATACCTGTGGCTCTTGACGAGGAGTTGATTGGTATTTCCAACCCAATGTACATGATGGAGTTGCTTAGGACAGTACGACCCCAATATCTGGTATTGAAACCATCGTTGACCGGGAGCTTCAGCGGAGCTACCGAATGGTTGAAAATGGCAGCGCAATTCAACATAGGAGGATGGATTACGTCGGCTCTTGAGTCGAATATAGGATTGAATGCATTGGCGCAATGGGTGTCTACTTTGCAACCACGCATACCACAAGGTCTGGGTACAGGCATGTTGTTTGACAACAATATACCATCACCGCTTGAACAGGTTGGCGACTCTTTAAAATTAAATCCTGGAGGGAAATGGGAAATTCCCGATTTTGATTGGATAACAGTTCAATAAAAATCTATTTTTCATGTTATTGACTGTTAATAACAAGTCGTGTTGCAATATAGCTGAGGTGCGTGCGTCGGCATCTCGGCCATTTGCCGATTTTGTGGAAGAATATTTTAATGAAAAGGATTATGTCATAGCGCACACATCAGGGTCGACAGGTGAGCCAAAAGAAATTAGGTTGTCTAAAGCCGACATGAGAAGTTCGGCAAGGCTGACAAATTCCTTTTTCGGCATAAATAAGTGTTCGGTATTGTACTTGCCATTATCCCCGACATATATTGCCGGTAAAATGATGATTGTAAGGGCAATAGAATCGGGCGCGTCGATATGTGAAGAAAAACCAACGAATGAACCTCTTTTGAATTATTCGGGAGCGAAAGTTGACCTGGCATCGTTTGTTCCTTCGCAGTTGGGATTCTTGATAAACAATCCGGGATTACTCGATAATATAAATGCAATGATTGTCGGTGGAGGGCAGTTGTCGCCTCGTGTGGAACACTGGCTTGCCGACAAGGGCGTAAATGCTTATAAGACTTATGGAATGACTGAAACGTGCAGTCATGTGGCTCTGTCCAAGGTCGCATCGGGTGAACCCAATCCGTTTACCGCAATAGGTGATGTTACGTTTGAGCTTGATAATCGTGGCTGTCTTGTAATTAACGCTCCGCAATTTTCAATGAAGCAACTTGTCACAAATGACATGGTTGATTTGCTTGATAATAGGAATTTTTATTGGCGTGGACGTTTCGATAATGTCATCAATTCGGGAGGAATCAAGATTTTTCCTGAAGAAGTGGAGAAGAAATTATCAAAATTAATAACGCATTCACGATATTTCATAACTTCAAGACCTTCTGAGAAGTGGGGTGAAGAAGTCATATTGGCTTTAGAATATAAAAATTTGCCTGAAGGTAAAATCCTTGAAGGAGAAATTAAGCCCGCATTTATTGAACAAATGAAGTCAATACTTCCGGTTTATTCAATTCCTCGACATTATGTGGCTGTTAAGAAATTTGCTGAAACGACTTCGGGAAAGGTAATTAGGAAAATAAAATCTTAAATGTGCGGTAGGTTTAATAAGAAATAATTTTGAAAGCAATGATTGGATATATTAGTCAGCTAATTTTGATTTTTTTCTTTGGAAGCCGTTTTTGCATTTTGAAAATTTAAAAGATTTGCTTACCTTTGCAAGCGTTTTCAGTGGTAGTGAATTGAAAACATAGGATTGGTCCAGTAGCTCAGCTGGATAGAGCAACAGCCTTCTAAGCTGTGGGTCGTGGGTTCGAATCCCGCCTGGATCACCAAAAAGAGAGATCTTCAATACTTCGGAGACCTCTCTTTTTAGTTTGAATATACAATGTTTCATTGAAATACCTGCTTTCATAAGAATGTGAGTTGAACCGAGTGAAAACATGCTATGTTAGCAAAGTAGTTGATGGGAATGAGTGCATACAAAGTAAAACTATTATATATAAGAAACATATGAAACATATCAAAAGCATGTGGGGCAAATTATTGCTAATATTTTGCTTAATGGCGTTTACGGGGCATGTTTATGCTCAACAACGGTATTACTGCGAGGTCAAGGGTATAGAAAAAGATTTTACTACAGGGTTGAAAATCATTTTTGACTTTGGAACATCGACTTCCTATAATATGTGGGGAGATTTGAGTGGCAATCTTAAGTTTGTGGATGAAAATGGAAAAGAAATCAAGTTCAACAGTATGGTAGATGCAGCCAATTATATGGTACAAAGAGGTTGGACTTTTCAACAAGCATATTCTTCTGTTTATGATGGGAATCACATCATTAATTGGATTTTCTTCAAGGACGCTGAAAACATGGAAAAAGCAAAAGAAGGAATTTTGACAAAAGAAGACTTTAAAAAGAAGAAAAAATAATAAGTGAAAACGAAATAGCATACGATGGCGAAATTTTTCAAAGGACATCGCCATGAAAAGTAAAAATGTTGACATGCAATTGCGTGCCAACATTTTTTGTGAGCGGTAAACGAGGCTCGAACTCGCGACCTGAAGCTTGGGAAGCTTCCACTCTACCAACTGAGCTATTACCGCATGTTTTTTATTTTCAGTGGTGCAAATATACTGCGTTTTATTGTCGTGGCAAAATTTTGCCGGTATAAATTTCATCGACTTTGAATGTTATCAAAAGATTTTTTATAGATAGAAAAAATGAATCGGATAAGCCAATTAAAAGCCAGGCTTATCCGATTTGATTTTATAGACATGTAATGCTTGTTATTTTATGCCGTCTCTGTGCAACAAAGCATCGATTGTGGCGTCTCGGCCTCTGAAGCGTTTGTAAAGGACTTTAGGATGTTCAGTTCCACCGGTGCTGAGGATATTGTCCTTGAATGATTTTGCAGTTTCAGGGTTGAATATGCCATCTTGTTCAAATTTGGCAAAAGCATCAGCTTCAAGAACTTCCGACCACTTGTAGCTGTAATATCCGGCAGCATAACCTCCGGAGAATATGTGGGAGAATGCCGGAGAAATGAGGCAACCATCGACATTAGGCAGTTGCGCCACATTTTTTATGGCATTGGCTTCAAATGCGGCAACATCTTCAATCGGTTTGGTGATTGTGTGGTATGCCATGTCGAGATAGCCGAAGTTGAGCTGTCTTACGCAAAGATAGCCGGCAGCATATTGCGATGAAGCTATCACCTTGTCGATGAGTTCTTGGGGAATGGTTTCTCCAGTTTCGTAATGTTTGGCGAAAGTGTCAAGGAATTCCTTGTGTAACAAGAAGTTTTCATTGAATTGCGAAGGAAGCTCTACATAGTCGCGGTATACATTTGTTCCGGAGAGTGAAGCGTATCGAGTGTTAGCCAACAAACCTTGCAGAGCGTGACCAAATTCGTGCAAGAAAGTTTCAACCTCATCAAAAGATAGAAGTGACGGCTTGTTTTCAGTTGGTTTTGTGAAGTTCATAGTTATCGAAACAATAGGTCTTATATTGTTGCCATTGTCGTCGATTGACTGTTCACGAAGGTTGGTCATCCATGCACCACTTCTTTTTGTTGCTCTTGGGTAGAAGTCGGCATATATTGCTCCGACGTAATTGTTATCTTGATCGGTTACATTATAGACTTTAACTTCAGGATCAAACACTTGTGCATCATAGTTTTGCGTGAATTTGAGCCCGTATAGGCGAGTAGCAAGGCCAAACACGCCGTCGATTACATTATTGAGCTCAAAATATGGCCTCAGCATTTCGTCATTGAAGTTGTAAATGCTATCTTTCATTTTAGATGAATAGTAACTGTAGTCCCATGCTTGCAAAGTGATGTCGGTACCTTCAAGTTTAGATGCATACTCGGTCAATGTTTTTAATTCCTTCTTCATGACAGGCATGTATGCGTCGCGCAGTTGGTTGAGCAGATTGTAAACGTTTTCCGGATTTTCGGCCATTTTGTGTTTTAGCGTGTATTCGGCATACGTCTTATAACCGAAAAGGTTGGCGAGTTGCAGGCGAAGTGCAGTTATTTTCTTTATGTTTTCGATGTTGCTGAATTCGCCTTCAGTGCACATTGAATTGTACATGCGATAGAATTTTTCGCGCAAGTCGCGACGAGAAGAATATTGCATGAACGGTCTGTAACTTGGAGCGTGAGTGGTGAACAAATAAACATCTTCCCGGCCTTTTTCTTTTGCTGCAAGTTGCGCTGCTTCGACAAGGCTTTCGGGTAGCCCGGCCAAATCATCTTTAGTGAGCCACATTTCATTTACATTCATTGCCTTCAATGCATTTTGACCGAAAGACAAAGTCAAATTACTCAATTCTGATGTAATTTCACGATATTTTTGGCGAGCGTCTCCTTGTAAGTTTGCACCGCTGTTCAAGAAGTTGTCATAGGTCTTTTCAAGCAACATGCTGTCTTCAGTGTTTAAGTTCAGCTTGTCGCGGTTGTCATAGACATATTTTATGCGTTCCCACAGTTTTTCGTTTAACGATATGTTTGCACTGTGTTCCGATATCATAGCAGACAGACGGCTTGAAATATCCATCAATTCGGCATCTGCATTAGATGAAAGTAGTGCATAAAATACATAGAGGGTGCGATTTAAAGTAGCTCCACTATGTTCAAGTGCAACAATTGTGTTCTCAAATGTCGGCATCGAACGTTGATTGACAATCGCGGCAATCTCTTGATTTTGTTCTTCTATTCCTTTAATGACGGCCGGTTCAAAGTCGGCATTTGTAAAATAGTCAAATGGAATCAAACCATTTGTCGTTTTGAATTCCTGGAGGAATACATTATCGGCTTTAATCATAAACGTTAGTTGTAATATCAAAAAGGATAATACGATAAAAATTTTTTTCATATTGCAGTTGGTATGAATTTATAAATTAGATTGTAATAAATCGGGTATAAGGTTTGCATCTTGGTCGGAAATGCCGGCTTCTATTAAATATTTTTTATCAGCTTCAAAGTTTGAGACAAAACGTTCCAAGTCGTTGTTTAGCAATTCCAAGCTTTTGCGATAGCATGCGATAGCTCCTTGCACATCGTGTACAGCCATTTTCAAATGTCCGTAGTTCATAAAATCCTCCGGATTGTTTGATGCCGCATGGATCAACTTTTCGTAATATTCTTCACTTTGCTTGAAGTTTTTTTGAATGAACAGGCACCAAGCAATTGGCCGAACTGATTTTGCGTTATTGTTGTCAAGATAGTCAGCTTTGAAGTAATATTTTAAGGCCTCGTCAATTTTGTTTTGTTCGAGCAGGCAATGTCCTATGTTCAAGCATGTGGATACGTTGTCGGGTTTTAAGCTTTCGGCTTTTTGATAATATTCGAGAGCTTTCCCTGTTTCACCCATAGAGCGGTAGCATGATGCAATGTGCTTTATATTCCATAGATTGTCGCTTTTAAATAAGCTATATTTTAAGTAATAGTCTATGGCAATTTGGAATTTCCCAATGTTTTGATAGCAAAAACCTATTTTCTGAGCAATTTCGGGCTTGAATTCTTCAGATATTTCGGATAAGTGATTTAAATATTTTATTGCTATTTCATAATGCTTGCTTTTGAAATAGTATTCTCCGATTAGTGACAGGGTTTCCTGTTTATCGATGAAATCTTTTAGCGAAGATGTGTCCAAAATGAGATTTGAACCATCAAACGGGTCTTCAAATTGCGTTCTTCGATTGTACAATTTGAAAAATCGGTACAAATCTTGCATAAAATTGTTGGCAATTTGCTTGTGTAATATTCCGTTGTCGGGGAGGCTGTTTTTTTGTAGCTCCTCGATAGCCTCGTTTTGAGAGTCAAATTGCGAAATCATGGAGTCACGTTGCATTTGAGGAATAGAACCTACCGACAGGCAAAACGAGTATTTGTCGCTATCGCACAAAAAACGTGCGTTTGTTATAATTTTTTGTATCAGGGCATTGTTTTCATTAAATGCGCCTAATACCACCGAATGCTTGTCGCTGAACGGGATGAACCAGTTGGCAATATCATAAAAGAACGGGAAAGACTTCAAATGAGAGAACGTTCCCATGAACACATCGCCCCCTTCCATCTGAATTTCATTGAGTTCTTTGATTTTTTGAGAAAATCCGCTTTTGTTCAGAATATCTTCCCATTCGGGGTTGGCTTCAAGGTCGGAAATGTCTATTACATTGGAGCCTTTGTTTTTAAATTTATTTATGATGTCGGGACTGATTTTCATGATTTTCGGCATAAGTTCGTTTTGGACAAGTTTGGTCAACCTGTCGGTATCGCAACTTCTGACAAATTGGAATATCATGATTTTCATGTCGTCGGCAAATGTTTCATTGTCATTTAGCGTAGCGAGCCATTCTTTTATATGCTTCGACCTGCCTACAATGTAGTCGTATTTATTTAGCAGCAAGAAGATGCAGCAAAGTGCGCGTACCGATAATTCGGCATCTGTCTGAGAGGTATTGCTGTATAATTCAAATAGCAAAGACAACAGCCGTTCTTGATAGAAAGTATTCGTATTGAGGTAAATTGCAGGAATCAGCAATTTCTTTAATTGCGGCTGAGTATCATTGGAAAATAAAAGCTCTTTTAAAGTTGCCACATCGTTGCCTTCCATCGGGAAAGCTGTCCATACATAATTGAACAGGTTTCTTTCAGCAACTTCCACACGTCTGTGTAAATCTATTGTCTTATATTTATCTTTTTCTTCTTCGGCAACTTCTTCATACAGGTTGAGGTTGTTTAGTTCAGTATCGTATGCCTTGAACATGGCATAGAGATTCTTACCTGAATTTTTGAAGTCGTTTCTCACAGCAAAAAATTGCTTCCGAGAGCATGTAGCCAAGACGTTTGCTGCATAGCGGTCGGTTAATGAGAATAGGGAAAGTATTATGTTGTCGAGGATGGATTCTTTTTGAGGGTCGTTGATTCCGTTTGCCATGTATTGCAACATGTACTTGTAGGATGTTTGTAGCTTGTCTACTTTTTCTTCTATCTCCCAGTCGGGATAGGAGATAAGCATTTTCTTTAGTGAAGAAAATGCTTCAAGTAGGCGAGTGTTTTTTATTAATGAAATAATTTTGGTCCTATCAGTTGTAATTTCCGATTCGGTCATAAAAATTTTCTTAAAATAATAATTAGCGAAGATATAATAAAAAATCAAAAGTCGTGCCATATAGTTAAATCTTTAAACAGTATAAAAGATTTATTATATAATATTGAGTATTGTCCAATTATGAATATTTCATTTTAAAGCGTACATTTGCATAAGTATAGCCGAAATTATATCGGGAGTGAATGCTTATGGGTGCTTTCTTCATGAAAGCATTCATGCAAAGAGAGGCTTAGTTTAAATTAGATAACATTAACTTTCAAAATATTAAATTATTAACCAATTAATTTTTGTGTTTTATGGTTATACAAAGATGGCAAAGCGTTTACTTGTTTGTTGCAACGGTTTTGATGGCAGTTTACGCTTTTTTGCCAATTGCCGGTTTTTTTGTTGGAAATGAGTCTTATGAATTTTCAACTTTAGGTGTCGAATGCATTAAAGCAACCGAAGCTGTCGGATACGAAATTGCAATTGTGACATGGCCATTGTTTGTAGTTGAATTGCTTGTTGCAGTGATTTCATTGATAACCATATTTAAATTTAAGAAATTAAAACTACAAAAGACATTGTGCGCAATTTGTATCATAATGACACTGGCTCTCATCGTTTCGTTGGCGATAATGTCTTATAATATCACGATGATTCAAGGAGCTTCGGGGTTGCACTTTTATATGGCTAATTGTCTGCCGGTGTTGTGCATAATTTTGTATGCGATGGCTATGAATGGCATATCTAAAGATCAAAAGACCTTAAGAAGTTACGACCGTATAAGATAACATGAAAATACATTCTAATTCATTAACATAAAATAAAAAATTAAGGCATGATTACGTTTATGATAGTAGTCTTTGTAATAGGCTACTTAATGATTGCAATCGAACATGTGCTTGAGGTCAACAAGGCTACGTTTGCATTGTTGATGGCGGGCGTGTTGTGGACTATACTTTCAGCGTCAGGTTTGGTTTCCGACCTGGATCAGAACCTTTTGGAGCATTTGGGAGAAACATGTGAGACTCTTGTATTCTTAATCGGTGCGATGATTATAGTTGAATTGATTGACAAGTATAAAGGATTCAATTTCATTACCAACTATATTCATTCACATAGCAAGAGAAGATTGTTGATTACTGTCACTATAATTACATTCTTCATGTCGGCCGTGCTCGATAACATGACCACGACGATAGTCATGGTGATGATGTTGCGTCGATTGTTATCGGAACAGAGCGACAGATGGCTGTTTGCGGGAGTAGTAGTAATAGCCGCCAATAGCGGAGGTGCATGGTCTCCGATTGGAGATGTTACTACCATAATGTTGTGGATGAACGATAATGTGACATCATCCAAGTTGATTGCTAATTTGTTTGTGCCATGTATCGTTTCGGCAGTCATCCCGGCATGTATGGCATGCACTATGATAAAAAACAATACTATGGAACATGCGAAGCCGGTGGCAGAAGCTCAACTTGCGGTCATTAATCCACGATTGAGCCGTCTTGTGCTCATCACAGGCGTGGCCGGACTTTTGTTTGTTCCTATTTTCAAGACGTTGACAGGTCTGCCTCCATTTGTGGGCATGATGATTTCCCTTGGTGTGCTATGGCTCATGACTGAAATCATTGTCAGAAAATGCAATCTTGATCCTTCGATCGAAGGCCGTGTTTCGCAAGTGGTGAGAAACATCGACATGCCGACAATATTGTTCTTCCTTGGAATTTTGTTGGCAGTGGGAGCATTGCAATCGGCCGGAATCTTGACTGAAATTGCTAATTTCCTCGACAGGACAATTCATGAACCGTTCATCATAAATACTATTATAGGTATCTTATCATCTGTAATCGATAATGTGCCGCTTGTTGCAGCATGTATGGATATGTACCCTGTGCTTGATCCTGCAATGTTGTCAACACTTGCCGATCCGGTTTATTCACAGAATTTTGTCGTTGATGGTTTATTCTGGCAATTGCTTTCGTTCTGTGCCGGAGTCGGTGGTAGCATTTTGATTATTGGTTCAGCCGCCGGTGTCGTGGCCATGGGTCTTGAAAAGATTTCGTTCTGGTGGTATTTGAAGAGAATTTCATTTATGGCCTTAATAGGTTATCTTGGTGGTATTGCTACTATATGGCTTGAACATGCTATAATAGGTATCGGATAAAACTGAAAAATATAATTAATAATGGAGCACGGTAATTCGCGCTCCATTATTTTTTGCCGTCGGCATGTCTTTTACAGTTATAAAAACAAATGTGGCCTTTTCAAAGGACCGCATTTGTTTTGTTTATAAATGGAGAGACCAAGTCAGAATATTGTTAGTATTTATAATTTTCTTGGTCGGACTCTGTAAATTCAGTGATAAATTTATAGTGGCGATTAACTTCAGCTTCTCCATAACGAACATAAACTGTAGCCGATTTGGTGAAGTCGCTGCAACGAGTAGCATCAGATAGCAACAAGTATCCCATTACTATGTGTCCTGCCATTTCTACAAGACGGCGAGCATGGAAGTCGATGTAATTTGTATTTTTAGTCTCAGTTACTTTATGCACTGCAGTTGCATACAATTCGGTCATTGCTGCAAGTTTGTCTTGCAATGGTTTTAATTCAGGAGCGTAGCTTTCGGCAGCGTATTCGTTGATTTTGTTGAGATATGTCCCTGTTGTGACGTGGCGAATTGCTGCGACTACTTGGAGCTGGGTTGTTCCTTCATAAATGGAAGTAATGCGGGCATCGCGATAGATACGTTCGCAAGCATAGTCTTTCATAAATCCGGAACCTCCATGGACTTGTACGCAGTCATAGGCATTTTGGTTGCAGAATTCACTACCCATTCCTTTGGCCAACGGAGTGAAGGCATCGGCAATCTTTGAATAGTATTTCATTTCGGTGCGTTCCTCGGGAGTCAATGTGCGTTCGCGAGCAATGTCCTCGTAAGTTTTGTACATGTCGACTGCGCGAGTTGTTTCATATAACAAAGAACGAGACGCATCGAGTTTAGCCTTCATTGTTGACAAAATTTCGGCAACAGCCGGGAATTCAATAATTGCTTTGCCAAACTGACGGCGTTCGAGAGCGTAGTTGTAAGCTTCACGATATGCAGCTTCACTTACGCCAACCGATTGAGCCGCGATACCAAGACGAGCACCGTTCATCAAAGCCATTACATACTTGATGAGACCCATACGTCTTGAACCGCACAATTCTGCTTTTGCATTCTTGAAAACAAGTTCGCATGTAGGAGACCCCTTTATACCCATTTTGTTTTCAATGCGGCGAACAGTCACGCCACCATCGTTTTTGTCATATATGAACATAGACAATCCGCGACCGTCGGTTGAACCTTCTTCCGAACGAGCAAGTACGAGAGCGATGTTTCCATCTCCGTTAGTGATAAAACGTTTCACACCGTTCAATCTCCAAGTTCCGTCGGCTTCGTTGAAAGTCGCTTTAAGCATTACGGCTTGCAAGTCACTACCTGCGTCAGGCTCGGTGAGGTCCATTGCCATTGTTTCGCCAGCGCAAACTCTTGGCAAGTATCTCATGCGTTGCTCATCATTGGCAAATTCATATATGGTTTCGGCACAATCTTGAAGCCCCCAGATGTTTACGAAACTGGCATCGGCACGGCTTACCATGTCGGCTGCCATTATATACGGTACGAGCGAAAAGTTGAGGCCGTTGTAGCGACGAGGCAGGGAAATACCCATCAAGCCAGCTTTCACAAGTGCATCGAGGTTCTGTTTTGTGCCTTCTGCATATACGACGTGTCCGTCAACAAGGTGTGGACCTTCATGATCAACGCTTTCGGCATTTGGGGCAACTATTTCTCCAGAGATTTCACCTGCAATTTCAAGGACTTTTTCGTAAGAGTCCATTGCATCTTCATAGTTTACCGGGGCATAGTCATATTTCTCAGAATCGGTGTAATCACGTTCTTTCAACTTGACAATCTTTTGCATCAACGGATGGTACAAGTGATGCTTAAGATCTGTATTGTCGGTATAAAAATTAGCCATTTTGGGAAAGATTTACTTTGAATTCTTTTTGTAATATTTGATAAGTTTTGGAAGGACATCCTCAATGTCGCCTGTGATTACATAATCGGCGATAGCATTGATTGGAGCGTTAGGATCGTTATTTATGGAAATAATAATCGAGCTATCCTGCATTCCTGCGATGTGCTGGATTTGTCCTGAGATACCGCAAGCGATATAAAGCTTTGGGTGAACTGTCACACCGGTTTGTCCTATTTGGCGTTCATGTTCTGTGAATCCGGCATCTACTGCAGCGCGTGATGCTCCCACTTCTGCGCCGAGCGTGTCGGCAAGTTGGAACAACAGGTCGAAATTTTCCTTGCTTCCTACACCGTAACCTCCGGCAACTATTATTGATGCATTCTTTATGTTGATTTTCGACTTTTCAATGTGTCGGTCGATTATTTTTACAACAAATGATGCAGGATCGATATATTTTTCAGGTTCGAGGTTGATGACTTCACCTTTGTAATTGGCATCGAAAATCTCTTTTTTCATCACACCTTCGCGTACAGTTGCCATTTGTGGGCGACAATCAGGGTTTACAATCGTTGCCACGATGTTGCCTCCGAAAGCCGGACGTATCTGATAGAGCAAGTTGTGATATTCCTTGCCAGTCTTTGCATCGGTGTGGTCTCCGATTTCCAAGGAAGTACAGTCGGCAGTAAGACCGCTGTGCAAAGATGAAGACACTCTTGGCCCCAAGTCGCGGCCTATGCTTGATGCACCCATAAGGCATACTTGCGGCTTGATTTCCTTGAACAGGTTGATTACAACCGAAGCATGGGGCTGTGAAGTATATGGATACAAGCGAGAGTCTTCTACTTTATAAACAACATCGGCTCCGTATGGGAACAATTGGTTTTCGATGCCTTCCAATTTGTCGCCTAATACAAGAGCTTCAAGTTTTACACCTAATTTAGTGGCGAGCGAACGGCCTTTGGTCAGAAGTTCCAAACTAATGTCGGCTACTTTACCATCTTCATACTCGCAATATACTATCAAATTATTAATATCTGCCATAATTTTGATTGATTAAAACAAACGTGTGATAAAAAGTTAGCCTATAGTGTGGTTTGCAATCAAGTCTTTGACCAAATCTTCAATTGCGGCATCGTCTTTTCCGGCAATGCGTTTGCTTTCCTTTGCTTGGAACACGACATTTACGATGCCTTTTACTTTTGTCGGAGAACCGGCCAATCCGATTTGTTCGGGATCGGCATTTACCTCTGCTGCGCTCCATTCATAAAGATTGAGATACTCGCGAGTTTCGACTAGTTTGGCCTTTTCAGGAGCAAGTGTTGCTTTCTCGCTTGGAGTAACTGCATATTTATATTTTTGCAACAAGCGGGCATTGCGAGGACGGCAAGGAGTTGCGCTGCCGTTTACGGTGACAACCAAAGGCAGAGGAGCTTCAACTGTTTCTACTCCTGATTCGAGACGGCGCTTTATGGTAGCTTTCCCGTTTTCGATTTTCACTTCTTCGGCGTATGTTACTTGAGGCAGACCGAGCTTTTCGGCTACTTGAGGACCTACTTGAGCCGTGTCTCCGTCTATTGCTTGACGACCGCCGATTATGATGTCAAAATCCTTGATATGGCGAATTGCTGCCGATAGGGCATAGGAGGTTGCCAATGTGTCGGCTCCAGCAAATGCACGGTCGGTAAGAACGATGCCTGTGTCAGCTCCTCTGTAAAGGGCTTCACGGATTATTTCTGCTGCTCTCGGAGGTCCCATGGTCAAAATGGTGATTTTCGACCCCGGGTTGGTTTCTTTTAACTGCAAGGCTTGTTCCAATGCGTTTAAATCTTCAGGGTTGAAGATGGCAGGAAGTGCGCTACGATTAATAGTGCCGTCTTCCTTCATCGCATCTTTGCCTACGTTACGAGTGTCTGGCACTTGCTTTGCCAGAACAACAATATTTAAACTCATAAAAGTTAGATATTAGATGAATAAATATAATTCAGATTTATTTTATTAGAGTGTTGGTTCAGTATTGTATCAACTTTACAAAGTTACACAATAACGGTCATATTTCAATCCGTTTTTGGCAAAAATAACCTGTTTTTACACAATTCTCTAATAAAGAATGCGTGATTTGGAAAACATTATGTGTCATGTGTTGTCCGTTTTTTTACCCCACAAGGCATCCATTCGGTCTTTTGCTTTTGCTTCAGCCGGATTTATGCCCGGAATCCAGAAGACGGGATTCCCGCTTCCTGCCGGCATGAAATCTTGTTTTACAAAATTTCCCGGATAATCATGTGCGTATTTATAATTCTTGCCATATCCAAGTTGTTCCATCAATTTGGTAGGGGCGTTTCTTAAGTGCAAAGGCACAGGAAGGTTCCCACTTTGTTCCACATATTGTAATGCGGAATTTATGGCATTGTAAGCTGAATTGCTTTTAGGCGATGTGGCGAGATATATAGTGCATTCCGATAAGATTATACGCCCTTCGGGCCATCCTATCTTGGTAAGAGCGTCAAATGTTGCGTTTGCAAGCAGTAATGCATTGGGGTTGGCCAGTCCTATGTCTTCACTTGCAAGAATCAAAAGCCTTCGTGCTATGAATTTCGGGTCTTCGCCTCCGGCAATCAATCGAGCCAGCCAATATACGGCAGCATCGGGGTCGCTGCCCCGAACCGATTTTATGAACGCCGAAATTATATCGTAGTGCATTTCGCCGTTTTTGTCGAATGCCATTGGGTTTTGCTGTAATTTTTCGGTGACAATGCTGTCATTTATAACGAATGGCTCGTTTGCTCCTATCGATTGCATTATCAGGTCGAGAATGTTAAGTAGCTTGCGAGCATCACCGCCTGAATAGCGAAGCAGGGCTTCGGTGCTTTCAATTTTCACTTCATGGCCTGAAAACATCTTGTCGGTGTGTATGGCTCTGTCGAGAAGTTTTAGAAGATCGTCTTTTTCAAGAGTTTTCAATACATATACTTGTGCTCTTGACAATAAAGGTCGTATTACTTCGAATGACGGATTTTCGGTTGTGGCTCCTATAAGGGTGACCGTGCCATTTTCTACAGCTCCCAGTAAAGAGTCTTGTTGGGATTTGTTGAATCTGTGGATTTCATCTATGAACAAAATCGGGCGGCCTTTTGAGAATACGCTCATGGAATCTTGTTTGCAGCGTTCAAGAACATCGCGCACGTCTTTAACTCCCGAAGTTACGGCCGATAGGGTGTAGAATGGAACTTTTGTCTGTTCTGCTATTATTTTGGCAAGAGTAGTTTTCCCCACTCCCGGAGGTCCCCATAGAATAAATGAGGAGATGTTGCCCGATTCAATCATTCTCCTAAGCACGGCACCTTTCCCAACTAAGTGCGTTTGTCCTATGTAATCGTCAAGCGACTTTGGTCGCATCCTTTCGGCTAACGGTTCGTACACTGTATTTCCTCCATTAATTTAAGACAAAGATAATGAAAGGAGAATGCAGAGACAAGCAAAAAATAACGTTTTTATGTTTGGCTATGCTTGACTGCAGCCTATCTTATCGAAAGATTGTGAAAGTCGGGGGCGATAGGTGATGTGCTTACTTGGTCTCTTGTTGTCTAACTGCATGGTATCCTTAAATTACGCGTTTTGCCATTTATATTTCTTTTTTAGGGGGATTTTATACATGATAATGTTTCTATTTTATTAATTTTGCAGTTGAAACAATTTCAAAATCAATCATAATGGTTCAAAACAAACAAATTAAGACAGCTTTGATATCTGTGTACCATAAAGATGGTCTTGACAGAATTCTTAAAATATTGAATGATAACGGAGTACGTTTCCTTTCGACTGGCGGTACTCAGGCGTTTATCAAGGAGCAGGGATATGAATGTGACGCAGTGGAAGATTTGACAGGTTATCCGTCAATTTTGGGTGGCAGAGTAAAAACTTTGCATCCGAAGGTGTTCGGCGGAATCTTGGCGCGTCGTGATAATGAATCGGACAAAGAACAGACTGCAAAATATGAAATCCCAGAGATAGACCTTGTGATAGTTGATCTTTATCCGTTTGAAGAAACTGTCGCATCGGGAGCTTCTCAGGAAGAAATCATAGAAAAAATCGACATAGGCGGAATCTCGCTTATCCGTGCTGCTGCAAAGAATTTCAATGATGTTGTAATAGTGGCATCAAAGGCACAATATGGACCGTTGTATGATAAATTTGTTGAATATGGCTCGGCTTCAACTACGATAGAGGACCGCAGATGGTTTGCTAAAGAGGCATTTGCCGTGTCGAGCGCATATGATTCTCACATATTCAACTATTTTGACCAAGAACAACCGTCGGCATTGCGTTTTGCAGTAGATGGAGCAAAGGTAATGAGATATGGAGAAAATCCACATCAGAAGGGGTATTTCTTTGGTAATTTCGATGAAATGTTCTCTCAATTGCACGGTAAGGAAATATCTTATAACAATTTGCTCGATATTGATGCTGCTGTTAATTTGATGGCCGATTTCACCGAAACTTCGTTCGGAATATTGAAGCACAATAATGCTTGCGGTTTTGCTTCACGTCCGACTGTGCTTGAAGCATGGAAAGATGCTTTGGCAGGCGACCCTGTTTCGGCTTTCGGCGGTGTATTGATTACAAATGCAGAAGTTGATGAGGCTACTGCTGAAGAAATGAATAAAATATTTTTCGAAGTGTGCATAGCTCCGTCTTATACTGAGGATGCTTTGAAGGTTTTGGAGCAAAAGAAAAATCGCATCATACTTTTGCAAAAGCCGTTTAAGCGTAGCAACATGCAATATCGTTCAATATTGAATGGTGCGCTTGGTCAAGAACGCGACATGCATGTTGAAACACCCGAAGAATTGAAGCAGGTTACGACTAAAGCTGTAGATCAATCGCAAATAGAAGACTTGTTATTTGCCAACAAGATTGTGAAACACAGCAAGAGTAATGCCATAGTTCTTGCAAAAGGCAAACAGTTGTGTGCAAGTGGTATTGGTCAAACTTCCCGCGTGGATGCTTTGAAACAAGCCATTGAGAAGGCACATAGCTTTAACTTCGACCTCAATGGCGCAGTTATGGCTTCGGATGCATTCTTCCCATTTGCCGACTGTGTTGAAATTGCTCATAAAGCCGGAATTACTGCTGTCATTCAACCGGGAGGATCAATTCGAGACAATGATTCGGTAGAATACTGCAATAACAACGGAGTGGCAATGGTTATGACAGGTGTTCGTCATTTCAAACATTAATTTTGAATCTTTTCAGATAAAAAATGGGACTATTCTCGTTAACACAAGAAATAGCAGTTGACCTAGGAACGGCCAATACGATAATTATCCACAATGATAAAATCGTTGTGGATGAGCCATCGGTTGTTGCTCTTGACACTCGTTCGGGCAAGTTGATTGCCGTGGGAGAAAGAGCACAACAGATGCATGGAAAAACTCCTGAATCAATAAAGACTATACGTCCGTTGAGCGATGGTGTGATAGCCGACTTTAACGCAGCCGAGCTCATGATAAGAGGTATGGTCAAGATGGTTAGTTCAAAGAGTCATTGGTTTGCTCCTCCATCGTTGAGAATGGTAGTGTGCATCCCATCGGGAAGTACGGAAGTGGAGATTCGTGCAGTTCGAGATTCATCGGAGCATGCAGGAGGTCGTGATGTGTATATGATTTATGAGCCTATGGCTGCAGCTCTTGGAATCGGTCTTGATGTAGAGGCTCCAGAAGGACACATGATTGTGGACATAGGAGGAGGTAGCACGGAAATTGCCGTAATATCTCTTGGGGGAATAGTAAGCAACAAGAGTATTCGCATTGCAGGAGATGACCTCACCGATGACATTCAAGAACACATGCGTCGTGCCCATAACGTTAAAGTGGGTGAACGTACAGCTGAATTGATAAAAATAAATGTAGGTTCAGCGCTTACGGAACTTGAGAACCCACCAGAGGATTATATAGTGCACGGTCCAAATCAAATGACGGCTTTGCCGATGGAAATACCAGTTTCTTACCAGGAAATATGCCATTGCATAGAGAAGTCAATATCAAAGATTGAAGCCGCTGTGTTGAGCGCGCTTGAACAGACCCCTCCAGAATTGTATGCCGACATTGTGGCAAATGGTATTTATCTTGCAGGCGGTGGTGCATTATTGCGTGGACTCGACAAACGTTTGACCGACAAGATCGGCATACCGTTCCATATTGCTGAAGATCCTTTACATGCAGTAGCCAAGGGTACGGGCGTTGCATTGAAGAACATTAATCGTTTTAATTTCTTGATAAGATAACGGACGCTTGAGATGCATAAAGCATAATAATGACATGTGCGACATGCTATGTCATACCAGAATATTGAAGGCTGGAGGCTTCCTCCAAGCCTTCACTTCGGTATATATGGGTTAGTGATTAGAATTTTCAAGATAGATAAAACAGGGATGCTCGGGAAGTGAAAAATTTATTAGATTTTCTTGTAAAACATAGTTCGTGGTTCGTGTTTTTGGTTTATGCTGTTATCAGTTGCTTGCTCTTATTCCAGTCTAATCCATACCAACATCATGTTTATCTGACATCGGCAAACAGTGTCAGTTCTACCATATATGAAGTGTTTAGTAATGTGACATCTTATTTTCACTTGAGGGGTATCAACGAGGATTTGCAGCAGCAAAATGCCTTACTTGAAAATGAAGTGGTAAACCTTCGCAATGCAATAAACAATTATAAAATCATGTTGCCCGATACAACTCATTTGGATGCGGGATTGGCAAATTTTGATTTCATAATGGCTCATGTGATAGACAATAGCATATCACAACCATATAATTACATAACAATCAATAAGGGTTCGGAAGATGGAATCAAGCCTGAGATGGGAGTTGTTGACCAAAACGGAGTAGTAGGAATCGTCAATGTGGTCGGCAAGCATTCGGCTCGAATCATATCGTTGCTCAATCCTAATTTGAGGTTGTCGTGCAAGGTGAAGAACAGCGATTTCTTCGGCAGCCTTGTTTGGGATTGTGAAAGTCCTTCTTACGCAGTGCTTGAAGAACTGCCGCGTCATGTGGTTTTTGCTAATGGTGATACTATTGTCACAAGCGGTTATTCATCGGTATTCCCCGAAGGCATAATGGTTGGTACCATAGTAAATCGGTTGGAAGCCAACGATGATAATTTCTATTCGTTGAAAATAAAATTATCGACCGATTTTTCAAGATTGAGCACGGTGAGGGCTATAAAAAACAGCATGAAAGAAGAACTTGAATTGCTTGAGAAATTGGATTATACTTCGGCTGACGGAGGGAGGAACAAGGTATGAGCAAAACGGTTGTCCAGTTCTTTGTATTATTCGTGGTAATGGTCCTTGTGCAGATAGTTTGCAACAGGATATGCTTGTTTGGCGTGGCTGTGCCGCTTGTCTTTATATATTTTATAGTGAGGTTGCCTATCAGCATGTCATCGGGATGGGTAATGACACTTGCATTCTTTCTTGGATTGTGTGTGGATATTTTCAGCAACACGCAAGGAATGAATGCCCTTGCTTGCACAATATTGGCCGCATCAAGGAAGTGGGTGTTTTTGCTATATGTCCCACGCGAAGATGATTTAAGCAACCCTATTCCGTCAATAAAGACTTTGGGGCTTGGCGTTTATGCCAAGTATTTGTTTTCGGCAGTGGCGCTTTATTGCATTGCTGTATTTCTCATACAGGCATTTTCTTTGAGACATTTTGAAATTACATTGGCCAGAATTGTTTCGAGCACGATTTTGACATCATTGATTTTGTTAGGTTTTGACAGTATAGCAACAGCCAGTCGTGAGAAAAGATTATAAACTAGAAAAGCGGAAATATGTAATCGGAGGCTTTATAGTTGTCATCGTGTTGATTTTCATCATAAGGCTTTTTGAACTTCAAGTGTGTGACAGTAAGTATAAGCAGTATGCCGATTCAAATGCTTTTCTGCGCAAGACGGTCTATCCGTCAAGAGGTCTCATATATGACAGAAATGGGGAGTTGATTGTGTACAATCAACCTGCTTATGATGTCATGATGATACCTCGTGACGTGCAACCGTTTGATACCTTGGATTTTTGCAATACATTACAAATATCGAGAGCGGAATTTGACCAACGTATGCGAGACTTGCGAGAAAATCCAAGTTATTCTTCTTATTCGCAACAGACATTCATGACGCATTTGTCGGCAAAGGATTACGGGCGATTGCAGGAGAAGTTGTATAGATTTCCCGGCTTTTTCATACAGAAGAGAATTCTTAGGCAGTATAATCATTTGGCTGGTGCGAATTTTTTGGGAAACATACGAGAAGTAAACAGTCGCGACATAGAAAGAGACGATTATTACCGCCCCGGAGATTATACCGGTGACCTTGGCATTGAAAAAAGCTATGAATATGCGTTGCGCGGGGAAAAAGGGATGGAGATTCTGATAAGGGATGCGTATGGTAAGATACAAGGACGATATGATGGTGGTCGGCAAGATATAAAAGCGATATCAGGGAAAAGTCTCACATTGGGGATTGACATAGAATTGCAAGAATACGGAGAGAAACTGATGCAGAACAAAATCGGGGCAATTGTGGCCATAGAGCCGTCGACCGGAGAGATTCTCGCAATGGTTTCAAGTCCGACATACGATCCTACGTTGCTTGTGGGACGCGAACGTGGGAAAAATTATCGCGAATTGGTGAGAAACAAGTACAAGCCGTTGTATGACCGTTCCATCATGGCAGCATATCCGCCCGGCTCGACATTCAAACCTACACAGGGATTGATATTTGAACAGGAAGGAATCATTGACGTGAATACATTATATCCATGTTATCATGGCTATATAAACGGAGGTCTTCGTGTAGGTTGCCATGGCCATGAATCGCCAATTGCCTTGCGTGCGGCTTTGCGCACATCGTGTAATGCGTTTTTCTGTTGGGGCTTTAAGAACATGATTGACCGTCGTTCCAAATACGGGTCTTCGTCGGCGGCATTTGAAGTGTGGAAAAATCACTTGGTATCGATGGGATATGGTTATAAGCTTGGTGTCGATTTGCCCGGTGAAAGTCGGGGATTTATACCTAACAGCGCATTTTATGATAAAATATATGGTAAAAACAGGTGGAGCGCAAATACAATAATTTCTGTCGCCATAGGACAAGGTGAAGTCTTGGCAACTCCTTTGCAGATAGCCAATCTATGTGCGACAATAGCCAACAGAGGCTATTTTATTACGCCCCATATAGTGAAAGCGATAGAAGGAGATACCTTGCCGAGCATGTATATGGAGAAACGGTTTCCTACCGTTGATAGGAGTTATTACGATAATATAGTTGAAGGAATGCGAATGGCAGTCATGGCAGGAACATGTCGCAATGCACGCTTTGGAGACGTGGCTGTGTGCGGAAAAACTGGTACAGCCCAGAATCCACATGGGCGTGACCATTCAGCTTTCATGGGATTTGCTCCAATGGATAATCCGAAGATTGCCATTTGTGTGTATGTCGAAAATGCCGGCTTTGGAGCTACATACGGAGTTCCTATTGGTGGCTTGATGATGGAAAAGTATCTGACAGGCAAAATATCTCCTGAACGAAAATATTTGGAGCAAAGAATGCTCGAATCAAATACAATAATGTCAAGTGGAGTTAAGAAACACTAAATATTCGTCTTCATCACTTTTCAGATCGGTAGACTGGGTGATGGTCTTGTTGTATGCCATACTTATGGTGTGTGGAGCCATTAGCATATATGCGGCAAGTTATGATTATGACCATGCAAGTATGTTTGATTTGTCGGAATTTTCAGGCAAACAGTTCTTATGGATGGGAATATCTATTGTCGTTGGTATGAGTATATTGATAATAGACCGACGCTTTTTTGAAACTTATGCCTATCCGATTTATGCAATAGTGGTACTATTGATGATTGTGACAATTTTTGTCGCCCCCGATATAAAAGGTTCGCGATCATGGATAGTCTTGGGACCTATGAGTTTGCAACCGGCCGAATTTGGTAAGTTTGCCACAGCTCTTGCTTTGGCAAAATTGTTCAGTGGATATAATTTTGTACTTAATAAAAGTTTCAAGAATTATTTAAAGGCGATTTTTATCATAGTAATTCCCATAGTTCTGATTTTATTGCAAAAAGAAACAGGGTCGGCATTGGTTTATACTTCATTGGCTTTTGTATTGTTTCGTGAAGGTATGAGTGGAATGGTTCTTTTTGCCGGATTATGTGCCATTGCGTTTTTTGTTATCGTGGTAAAATATGCCGGAGATGTCGTAATGGGAATTACAGTAGGAGAGATGGCTGTTTTCATCATTATCATGGTTTTAATGGTTGGGATGCTGATGTTCTATTGTAAATCCTATAGAGTGGGACGAAACATTGCGATAGGTTTTGCATCTTGTGGAGCGATAGCTTTTATCTTGTCGCTTTTTGAAATTAGCATTAACGGCATGATTTTCTTTTTATCTTTAATATGTGCGGCAGTGATTTATATGATTATAGCAATGCTGCATGAAAAGATGAAAAAGATATTGATAACGATGGCTTTTGTCATGATGTCGGTGGCTTATGTGTTTTCGGTGAATTATGTGTTTAATGATGTGCTTGAACCATACCAACAGATGCGTATCAAGGTGTCTCTCGGGCTTGAGGAAGATTTGCGCGGGGCCGGTTATAATGTGAATCAGTCGAAGATTGCCATAGGGTCGGGTGGCGTTACCGGGAAAGGATTTCTCAACGGCACGCAGACAAAACTTAAATATGTTCCGGAACAGCACACCGATTTTATTTTTTGTAC
The DNA here is from genome assembly GCA_944321705.1 of uncultured Muribaculaceae bacterium. Classification (GTDB taxonomy): domain Bacteria; phylum Bacteroidota; class Bacteroidia; order Bacteroidales; family Muribaculaceae; genus Avimuribaculum. The sequence goes on from CALUMG010000011.1 coordinate 69,931, forward strand.
GATAGGTGAAGAGCAAGGGTTTGTTGGAACGACATTTGTCTTAATCATGTTCCTTGCATTGATATTGCGCATAATACATATTGCTGAACGTCAACGCACTGCTTTTGGCAGGGTATATGCTTATTGCGTCGCATCATACATGATGTTCCATATAGGTATAAACATAGGAATGGTTGTCGGATTGTGTCCGGTAATAGGTATTCCATTGCCGCTTTTTAGCTATGGAGGATCGGCTTTGTTGGCCTTTTCAATCCAATTGTTTATCTTGTTGAAGATAGATAGCGCGAGAAAGGAATTTGGCAATTGAGTATCTTAAAAAATGCAATGGTGAAATTTATTGTTGATTTTGAGCCATGTTTTCCTTTATTGCCAAGGCCTGTGCAATGAATTCATCGTTAGGTAGGTCAAACGGAATCCAGTTTATATGGAATCCACGGCGTTCCATGCCCCTGAACCAAGTCATCTGTCGTTTAGCAAATTGATGTATGGCTATTTCGAGTTGTTTATACATTTCTTCATAGGATAATTCTCCTATTACATATTGAGTCACATATTTGTATTCCAATCCATAGTAAATTAACGATTCGGGGGAGACTCCATCGGCCAAGAGCTTTGATACTTCGTCTATCATTCCTTCTTTGAGCCTTGATTGCAGCCTCATGGATATTTTTTTTCTGCGATTTTCCCTGTCGATGTCGACGCCTATCAAAATTACGTTTTTTACAGGCCGGGGTGCAGTCTTTACTTGGAGGGCAGGGTTGTCATGGTAATATTTTTGTATTTCTATGGCTCTGATGGCTCGCTTGCAGTTATCGACATCTGTGATGTTGTGTAGGGTTTTGTATTGTTTCAATATTTCGGTCAATTCGGTCAATGATTTCTCTTTTAGTTCTTCTCGCAATTCCTTATTTTCAGGAACAGGTGGAAGCTCTATCCCTTTCAACACGCTTTCGACATATAATCCAGTACCTCCGCATAATATGACATTCTTTCCTCGTGAGCGTATGTCATCATATGCTATTTTGTAGTCACGGAGGTATTCAAATAAATTATATCGATAGCCGGCGTTGCAAATGTCAATGAGGTGATAAGGTACAGATTTGTATTCATTCAAATCTTTACCTGTGCCAATATCCATGCCACGGTATATTTGACGAGAATCCGCGCTTATTATTTCGGCATCTATAGTTTCGGCCAAGGCGACTGCCTTGGCCGTTTTCCCTGAAGCTGTAGGTCCTGTAATGACATACAGGAAGTTATCGTTTGTCATCATTGGCTGATGAGGATTTATTTAAGATGAGTGTTGTAGAAGTCGAGTACATGTGAATATACCGCGCATCTGGTATTGCCTCCGGTGATAGAGTGGTTTTTATTTGGGAAAACCACCATATTTACGAGCTTGTCGTTTTCAAATAACTTTGAGACGTAGTTCAAAGTATTTGTTTGATGAACATTGTCGTCGGCCGTACCCGTCATTATCAATAATCTTCCATTTAGCATTTGAGCTCGTTCTATCGGTGAGGCCGCTTTGTAACCGCTTTCATTTTCTTGTGGGGTGCGCATGTATCGTTCACTATATATCGTGTCATATAATCTCCAGTCGGTAACAGGAGCGATTGCTACACCGGCAGCGTATTTGCTTCCCGGTTGAGACATTGCCATTAATGTCTCATATCCGCCGTAACTCCAGCCCCATATTCCGATTTTTTCGGAATCGACGTATGGAAGTTGTGCCATATATTCGGCAGCTGCAAGTTGGTCGATGGATTCATATTTACCAAGATTCATGTATACAATTGAACTGAAATCTTTGCTACGTCCACCCGTTCCACGGCCATCCACACAAGCTATTATGTAGCCTTGTGTAGCAAAATAATTCTCCCAATCGATTTTCCAAGCATTTAGTACTTGTTGCGATCCCGGACCGCTATATTGCGACATGATGACAGGATATTTCTTTGAAGGATCAAAGTCGATGGGTTTAATCATGTATCCATTGAGAGTAACGCCATTGCTTTCCATTGTGAAAAATTCCTTTTTTGGAATTTCGGTTGAAGCATATTTGCCGGCGTAAGACTCGTTCATTTCAAGTTCTCGAATCTTTTCTCCACGATAGTTGCAAATAGTGTATTGGTCGGGAGTATTTGCATTGCTGAATCTCATGACAAAATAGTCGAACGACGAATTGAACGCTGCTGAATATGTCCCGTTACAGTCGGTCAATTTTGTTATTTTTCCCGTTTTGTCATCCACTTTGGCCAAGACCCTGTTAAGCGGTCCGTCTTGGGTCGTTTGTATGTAGTGTACTTTGCGAATCGGATCATAGCCATAATAGTCGGTCACGTTCCAGTCGCCATCGGTCAGTTGTTTTGATAATGCGCCATTTACAGAATATTTGTACAAGTGTGCATATCCGCTTTTATCGCTGAGTACGATAATGGCATCATCGTAGAATTTTATTTTGTCTAATATTGATTCATCTATCCAGCTTTTGGATTCTTCTTGATACAATAATTTTGTAACTGTTGAACGAGGGTTCGCCGCATGTATTTGCAAGCGGTTCTGAGTTCGATTCAATGTTGTTATAATTAATCGTGTTGGGTCGTTGGTAAATGTCATGCGAGGAATATAGCTGTCTTCAGTAACTGGTAATTCCATCGTTTTCAAGACACGCGTTTCCACATCGTAGGTCTTAACCGACACTATCGAGTTTTCTCTTCCAGCAACCGGATATTTGTATTCAAACGATTGAGGATAGTAGCATAATTGTGAGTAATCATCATCGTTTTCATATTGTTGCATTGAATATAATGGGACATTTGTCTCATCCCAACGTATGAATGCAAGCATTAGATTGTCGGGAGACCAAGTGAGGGAACTTAACAGTCCGAATTCTTCTTGATATACCCAATCGGGAACTCCATTGATTATTTTGTTTTTTTCTCCGTCTTTGGTTGCTGCTATGTTTGTACCGTAATCGAGTTTTGCGACAAACACGTTGTTGTCTTTTACATAAGCAACCATTCTTCCATTTGGTGAAAAGACGGCAATTTCTTCACCTCCATCGTTTGATAGTTTTTGTAATTTGTTGTGCCTTATGCCATATACATAATAATCGGCCTTGAATGAATATCGATATATCGGCTTTTTGTTTGTGTATAGCAGTATTTTGTCTTCATTTTCAGAAAATTGAAATCCCTCCCAATATTCGATATCGCAATCGCGAGCAGTTTTTGCATCAAAGACGGTTTCGATAATGTCGCCTGAACGATAATCTTTTTTTAGGATGCGGCTGCCATCATCCGACAGTTCATAATAAGATTTGCCATCTTTGGCGGGAACCATCATGTTGATGCCTTTGGGCATATTTTGGGCAAGCACTGCATCTTGCAATGTAAATGCATGCATGTTATTACTCGGCAGCAGTGCGCAAGTTATCATGAATAATGATGCGATGATAAGGTTTTTCATATCTATGTTGTGCTGATTAAAAATTTCTCATATACAAAATTAGGCAATCTTTTGCTATTTAAGAAAGCAAAGGAGAGAAACAAAGCATGTTTTGTTTCTCTCCTCTGTGAATATTCTGTTATTTTATTGTGGGCGGCTGTATGTTAGCGGATGAACAGCAGTTCTCGATATTTTGGCAATGGCCACATTTCATCGTCTATCATAAGCTCAAGTTTGTCGATGTGGTAGCGTATCTCATCGAGCAATGGGAATACGGTGTCATGATATGCGATGGCTTTTGTCCTCATGCATTCAATCTTGTTTGCAACTTTGCGTGCGCCTACCATTTGTTGGACTTTCTCGCGGATAATCATCATGTGGTCGGCTATTTTTTCAATCATTTTTAATTCGCTTGCTGCAATCGATTCAAATTTTTCTTGAGGGAACAATGTTTTAATCTTATATACATTGTCGAGCAATATCGATTGATACTTGGTTGCAACAGGGATGATGTGGTTTATCGCCAAGTCGCCAAGGACACGAGCTTCAATCTGTATTTTCTTAGTATATATTTCCCATTTTACTTCATTGCGTGCATGAAGTTCAACTTCAGAGAACACATTTGTGCGCTTGAACATTTCAATGCTTTCGGGCTTTAGGTATGCATCAAAAATCAGTGGCACGGAAGTCTCACAGTCGAGACCACGTCGTTTTGCTTCTTCTTTCCATTCGTCGCTGTATCCGTTTCCGTCGAAATGGATTGGTTTGGCAAATGTAATGAGAGTTCTAACTTCGTTCAAAATTGCGTGTTCGACTGTTTCCCCGTTGGCAACGCGTGTATCAACGGCAGCTTTGAATTCATTCAATTGGTCGGCAACGGCGGCATTAAGGGCAATCATGGCCGACGCGCAGTTGGCAGAAGAGCCTACGGCTCTGAATTCAAAGCGATTGCCAGTGAAAGCGAATGGAGATGTGCGGTTACGGTCGGTGTTGTCGATAAGAAGATCGGGAATTTGTGGCGCTCCTGATTTTTTGTCTTCTTTACCTGCAAGGTTTACTAATTCGTTCTTGTCGCTTGTTTCCAATTTGTCAAGAATATGGCTTAATTGGTTTCCGACAAATATTGAAATGATTGCAGGAGGTGCTTCGTTTGCGCCGAGGCGATGCCCGTTCGTGGCAGAGGAGATAGATGCTTTTATAAGCCCGTTGTGCTTATATACGGCAGCCATTACATTTACAAAGAATGTGATAAACTGCAAATTGGCTTCAGGTGTCTTGCCTGGAGAAAACAGTTGTACGCCAGTATCAGTCCCAAGGCTCCAGTTGTTATGCTTCCCCGAGCCGTTCACGCCATTAAAAGGTTTTTCGTGTAGCAGGACACGGAAATTATGTCTGCGTGCAACGTCGTCCATCAATAGCATCAACAGCAGGTTGTGGTCGTTTGCAAGATTTAATTCTTCAAATATCGGAGCGAGTTCAAATTGATTAGGAGCTACTTCATTGTGCCTTGTCTTGGCCGGTATGCCAAGTTTATGACATTCAATTTCGAGGTCAAGCATGAATGCTTCTACGCGAGATGGGATTGAGCCAAAGTAATGGTCCTCAAGTTGCTGGTTCTTTGCGCTTTCATGTCCCATTAACGTGCGTCCTGTCATTACGAGGTCGGGGCGTGCTGAGTATAAGGCTTCGTCAACTAAGAAATATTCTTGTTCCCATCCGAGGTAGGAGAAAACATGTTTCACTTTAGGGTCGAATAGCTGTGCAACTGACGTGGCTGCTTTGTCGACGCTGTTTATTGCACGGAGCAATGGCATTTTGTAATCGAGCGATTCGCCTGTGTAGGAAATGAAAATTGTCGGGATACATAATGTATTGCCAAGGATGAATGCCGGAGAGGAAATATCCCAAGCCGAATATCCGCGAGCTTCAAAAGTGTTTCGTATGCCTCCGTTGGGGAAACTTGATGCGTCGGGTTCTTGCTGAACAAGCAATTTGCCGGTGAAATCTTCCATGACTCCACCTTTGCCGTCATGCTCGATAAATGAATCGTGTTTTTCGGCAGTTCCGTCGGTCAGCGGATGAAACCAGTGGGTGTAATGTTTTGCGCCATTGTCGAGTGCCCACTGTTTCATCCCTTCAGCAACGCTGTCGGCCACTTCTCTATTCAAAGGCACTTTGTTGTCTATCGCATAAACGAGCGCGTCGAACGTCTTTTTGGGCAAGTATTCAAGCATTTTTTTCCTGTTGAATACATATTTGCCAAAATATTGCGAAGGTTTCTCCTTGGGCATCTCAACTTTGATTGCCTTATGGTCGAAAGCTTCTTTTACGACTGTAAACCTTAATTGTGACATACTATAATGAATTTGTTTACTAAGATACAATTTATATTTATAACTGTACCCAATTTTTTATTATGATTGGAACTGTTTTTTTACATCTTTATCAAGAAGATGTCCGTTTTTCTTGATGCAAAGATAATCATTATGCAATTAAAACAAATGTTTTTGTGGAAAAAATCTCAAATAAATATAAAATATGATGCTTATTGAATCAAAATATGCTATTTTGCAGTCTATTTGCTTTGTTGTTCAATACAAAAAGGAAGTTCTTCAATCGTGAGAAAAACTTCCTTTTTATTATTTCATGTCAGTGTGTTGGGACTTGATTTTTTAAATTTCATAATCCACGCAAGCTCGCAATTCCTTGTTGTTTGCTATTATGGCCGCAGCTGCCACATGGTCGGGATGTTTTGCGTAGGTTTCTATATCTTGCATTGTCGGGACTGTTGCCGTCAATACGATATCCCAACTTTCATTGGGATTCTCATTGATACCTACTTCAATACTTTTTAGCACGTTTATTGAATCTGGAAGCTTGAGCAAGGCGTTTTTGAATTTGCAGGCCAAGTCAAGTCTTTCTTCAGGGGTTCCTGTTAATTTGAAAGTTACTATATGTTTTACCATAAATGTAAATGTGTGTATTTTTATTTGGAATAAAGTTTCTCTTTTAATGCGGCGACTTTTTCATCTGTAATGTAGTCGTCATAATCCATGATTTTATCAATTATTCCATTAGGTGTCAGCTCTATGACACGGTTACATATTGTTTGTATGAACTCATGGTCGTGAGATGACATCAATATGTTGCCTTTGAATGACTGGAGCGAATTGTTGAATGCTTGGATGGATTCCAAGTCAAGATGGTTGGTAGGGGTATCAAGTATGAGCGTGTTTGCGTTTGTCATCATCATTCTTGCAATCATGCAGCGCATTTTTTCTCCACCCGACAAAACCGATGCTTTTTTCAGTACTTCTTCGCCGGAGAATAGCATTTTGCCCAAGAATCCTTTTAAATAAATTTCGCTTGTGTCTTCGCTGAATTGTGACAGCCAGTCGACAAGATTAAGGTCGGTATTGAAGAACGCCGAATTGTCGAGAGGCAAATAAGCGGAGGTGATGGTTTGTCCCCAATCATAAGTTCCGGAATCGGCTTTGCGATTACCTGTCACGATTTCAAATAATGCAGTCATCGCACGAGGATCGTGGCTGAGGAATACGACTTTGTCTCCTTTTTCGATTGTGAAATTAACATCTTTGAAAAGTATTTCATTTTCAATTGATGCCGATAATCCTTTCACTTCAAGTATTTTATTGCCTGGTTCACGGTTTGGAGTGAATATTATGCCCGGATAGCGACGTGAAGATGGTTGGATTTCCTCGATATTAAGCTTTTCAAGCATCTTCTTGCGGCTTGTCGTTTGCTTTGATTTGGCAACATTTGCGCTAAATCGGCGGATGAATTCAAGCAATTCCTTTTTCTTTTCTTCTGCTTTCTTGTTCTGTTGTTGCTGTTGTCTTAAAGCTAACTGGCTTGATTGATACCAGAAACTATAGTTTCCAGAGAACAAAGTTACTTTATTGTAGTCTATGTCGAGAGTATGGGTGGATATCGCATCAAGAAAGTGCCTGTCGTGGGAAACGACGAGTACAGTGTTCTCAAATTTAGACAAGTAGTCTTCGAGCCAAGCCACTGTGTCGAGGTCCAAATCGTTGGTAGGCTCATCGAGCAGCAGATTATCGGGATTTCCGAAAAGAGCTTTGGCAAGCAGTACACGCACTTTTTCTTTGGCACTGATGTCGCGCATGAGCATGTAGTGCTTTTCTTCTTTTATGCCTAATCCGCTGAGCAGGGCGGCAGCTTCGCTTTCAGCGTTCCATCCTTCCATTTCAGCAAATTTTTCTTCCAATTCCGAAGCCCTGATTCCGTCTTCGTCGTTAAAATCCGGCTTTGCGTATAGAGCATCTTTTTCTTGCATTACATCCCATAATACGCTATGTCCGCGCAACACGGTTTCTATTACGGTGCATTCGTCAAATTCAAAGTGGTCCTGGCTTAATACCGACATGCGTTCTCCCGGACCTTGTGTCACTGTTCCATGAGTAGGTGCAAGTTGTCCGCTCAAAATTCGCATCAATGTACTTTTCCCAGCTCCGTTGGCACCAATTATGCCATAACAGTTGCCTGATGTGAATTTCAAGTTTACATCTTGAAATAAAACCCTTTTACCAAACTGAATCCCTAAATTACTAACTGTTATCATACTCGTCAAATGTGGGTGCAAAGGTACGAAAAATATTGAATAAAAAAGGATTATTGATGGACGAAGATTGAGAAGTTATCGTTAATGAACTGGAATTTTGAATGGTAATATGACAAGAACAGGCTATTTCTTGATAGAGTTTACAGTTGATTCAATGAAATATCTCGGACGAGATTTTACTTCCATGTATATTTTGCCTATGTATTCTCCAATTATGCCAAGGGCAACCAAGATGAGGGAGCCAAGGAACCAGATGGATAGTATGAGGGATGCCCATCCCGGATATGTGCGGCCAAGCAATATTGCTATGAGCACATAAATGCCTACAGACATGGTGAGAAACAATGAGATTATGCCTATAAGGAAAATGGACCGAATGGGGCGGATGGAAAATGAAGTAATGCCTTCGACTGCAAAGTTGAGCATTTGTCCCAATGGGTATTTTGATTTGCCGTATTTTCGTGAATTCCGGTCGTAGTAAACAGTGGCTGAATGGAATCCCATTGAAGGTATTATTCCGCGCAGGAATACGTTGCGTTCGGGGTATTCAAGCAGGTGCTTGACGGCACGTTTGCTTAGAAGACGAAACTCGGCATGATTGGGTATGACAGGCGTGTGGGTGTTTTTCATAAGATTGTAGAATAGATTTGCAGTGTGCTTTTTTAGAAAAGAATCGCTATTGCGGTTTTTCCTTATCCCGATAACAATGTCGCAGCCATCTTGGAATTTTTCCACCATTTCTGTAATTGCATTCACGTCATCCTGTAAATCGGCATCCAGGGTTATTATTGCGTCACTGTATTCTATTGCATGTTCAAGTCCGGCAATGATGGCATTTTGTTGTCCGACATTCCGCGACAATTTTATCCCTTTGATATCGGATTTGGCAGATGAAGCAATGGAGCATATTTTCTCCCAAGTGTTGTCAATGCTGCCATCATCTACAAACAGAATTGAAAAGTTGTCAATCGCTGTTTGATTAGAGTTTACGAGCGATTGCAGGTGCGAAATCAGGGCATCTGTCGTGTAATTCAATGTGGCTTCCTCATTGAAGCATGGTATTACTATCGTTAGATGTAGGGAATGCCGATTGTCGTCGTTGTTCATGTTTGCGCAGGATGGAAAATTGTCGAAATTCATTCATTTGAATGAACTATGTTAAGAAAGTCTTCCCTGTTGTGAACCTCTATTTCCGACATTGTAAAAGTGATGAGGCCGTTTTCTTGTAATTTGTTCATTGTGTTTATGAACGAAGAGCGTTGTATGCCTAACAATGTACACATGTCTTTCTGTTTGAATGATATTTTTATTCCTGTACCGGTGCGTTGTGTTAAGGATGTTATGAAAAATGCCAATCTTTCGGCAACTGAGCCGGTTGATAATGACAGCAATTTGTCGGAATAACGTTGTGAATTGCGAGAAATAACATTTAGCATGTTGAACAGAAAGACATTGTCGCTTTGCAATATGTTTATGTAATCTGATTTTGATATTTGAAGAATTCCGCAGTCACCATTAGCATAAGCTGCAAATGGATAGGCAGTTGTGCGTCCGAACAAATAGTCGGGCCCAAGGACGTTAGGACTGGACAAGTTCTCATATAGTTTTATTTTCAAGTTGCGGCATTGCGTTTCTATCGTTACTTTACCCGATATGATAAATTTCATGTGGGTACAGTTGCTGTTGGCTGCTATTATTTCTTGTCCATTGCTGTATTTGAGGAAATGGAATGGAGTCTTCTCGATCAGTTCGGATAATTTATCGCGACTGACACCTTGGAATAGTGGAAGGTCCATTAAAATTTCATACATACTGTTCATAACGAAATTTATTAACCTCTACAAATATAGCGATAATTCACGACAAATTATGTTAAATTTAAGAAAATATAAGCAGCTCGGAGTCTGGTCAATGGGATGAGGAATGTTTGTTTTTACGATATAACTGCCAGCTGTTGATGGCATTTTGCCATACTATATAGGATGCAGGGGCAACTGAAATAATAGGATTGAGATAGGTGAGGCTCATCCATAGCCCGAGTATGGTATTTTTTTGTCCGAGGCCTTGTGCACCAGAGACTGGATCACCGTAGTGCCATCCTAATTTTCGGCCTATGAAGAATTGCAGGCAGCACACTATGAGTGCGGCTAAAGCAAGCCAAGACATTTGCAAGAATTCGCTTGAAGGTTGTTTTACCATGAAACTCACGGCTTGCCCCATTACAATGAACAATGATACTGCCCATATCCAGAATGAACTTGACTGGTGTCCCGATATAAACCTGTGGGCTTTAGGCATTAAGTATTTGAGTGCAATGGCAGTGGCCAATGGCAGCAATAGCAATGGGATGACTTCTTTGCATATTTGTGAAAAAGAATTCATGAAATCTATTTCTCCTCCTCGTATCATTGAAAGCAAAGATGGTGCGGTCAATGCGACTGTTATGTTGCATAATAGTGAGTATGTGGCTATTTTGGTAATGTTTCCTCCCAGCATGCCGGTTATTACGGGTGCTGCTGTGGCTGTAGGCATGAAAAAACAGATGAATGCTCCTGCAGCAACTTCAGGATTGAAATAATATATTAATCCATACGCTGCAAATCCTCCTATTAATTGAATGGCCAAAAGCGACCATTGGAAAGATGTGATTCTTAAATCTTGCAATTCAAGCTTAGTGTAGGTGATGGTAAGCATCAAAAAAATCAGGTATGGTGTTATTACCGATAATTTGTCGATGTACTCATGAAATATTATTCCACAAAGCATGGATAGAGGTAAAATCCATGACTTTAGCATTTGTTTTATGTGTAAATCAGCAAGAGTCATATCAATTGTATAAATTAAAGACGGAGTTGCTTGTACAACTCCGCCTGTTATGAAAAGGTTAAATTATATTATCAAGACTTTAGTTTCTCAATGACTTGTTCTATGGTAAGGGACTCTTGAGAACCTTCGATCATATTCTTCAGCGTGATGCAATTATTTGCCATTTCGGTTTCACCGACTAATGCAACATAAGGGATTTTTGCTGTATCGGCATAGGCGAGTTGTTTTTTCATTTTGGCCATTTCGGGGTATATTTCTGCCGCGATGCCAGCTTTGCGTAATTTGTTGATGTGTTTAATGCATTCGCGACATTCATTTTGCCCGAAATTGATGAATATTATTTTTGAGCCTGAATGAGTGCTGTCGGGGTATAGGTTTAATGTATTCAGCACATCATATATACGGTCGGCTCCAAAACTTATTCCGACACCTGAAACTCCCGGCAAACCGAAAATCCCTGTCAAGTTATCATATCGGCCACCTCCTGTGATACTTCCTATTTCGACATCTTGGGCCTTTACTTCGATTATTGTTCCTGTATAATAATTCAATCCACGAGCAAGCGATATGTCGAGTTCCACTTTTGCTTTAAGTTCAAGATTGTCGGTATTGCTTAGGACAAAATTTATTTCTTCAATTCCTTTCATTCCGATTTCGGAAGAAGAAAGCATCGCAGAAAGCGCGTTTATTTTTTCGTTGTTATTACCAGATAATTGTAACAACGGTTGTAATGCTTCGATGGCAGAGTCGTTGATTCCCTTCTCGCGAAGTTCTTCATTTACATTGTCAAGCCCAATTTTGTCGATTTTGTCAATAGCTACAGTGATGTCGACAATTTTGTCGGGAACTCCGATTGTCTCTGCTATTCCGGCCAATATTTTGCGGTTGTTGATTTTTATAGTCACGTTGACTCCGAATCGTTTGAATACTTCGTCAATCATGGTCAGTAATTCGATTTCGTTTATCAACGAATCGCTGCCTACGACATCGGCGTCGCATTGGTAAAATTCCCTGTATCGGCCTTTCTGTGGACGATCGGCACGCCACACGGGTTGTATCTGATAACGTTTGAAAGGGAATTGTATCTCATTTCGGTGTTGCACGACATATCGTGCGAAAGGCACTGTTAAGTCGTAGCGTAATCCTTTTTCACATATATGATTAGTGAGATGTATGCAATCCCGTTCAGCAAGTTCCTCGTCGGGTGCATTTTTCAAGTAGTCGCCACTATTTAATATCTTGAAGAGCAATTTGTCACCTTCTTCTCCATATTTCCCCATCAGAGTCGACAGGTTTTCCATGGCCGGTGTTTCTATTTGCTTAAATCCGTAAAGGCGAAAGACATCTTTGATAGTGTCGAAGATGTAATTTCGCTTTGCCATTTCTTCGGGAGAGAAATCCCTTGTACCTTTAGGTATCGATGGTTTCTGTGCCATATTATTTAGATTTTAGGTGCAAAGATAGTGCAAGTTGGGCGCAAAAGGAAAATTTAGCATGTTGAAATTTTATGCGTAAATAAACTTCATTCTAAGATAAAGTTAACAATGATGAGGTTTTTATAAGTCGTGTGTGTAATTTAAGATTTTTTTGTAATTTTAAGCCGAGTTGTATGTCATGGAAGATACATGTTTATTTAATTAACGAATTAGATTAACCGATAATAATGATGATGAAAAAATCGATTCTTGCATGTTTGTTGTCGTGCATGTTTGTATTTACAAGTTGTGGAGAAAGCAATGGTTCCCCTGTTCCTGATCCAAATCCCGAGCCGGGAATCGTGAGTAATTTTGCCAAAGGAGCCGATGTCAGCTGGTTGACCGAGATGGAGGGTAATGGTATTAAGTTTTACGACAAGTTTGGCAATGAAAGAGAGTGCATGGGACTTTTGAAGGAGCTTGGCGTGAATTCCATACGATTGCGTGTGTGGGTAAATCCTGAAGGCGGATGGAACGGCAAGCAGGATGTATTGGCGAAGGCGAAGCGAGCCAGCGCGTTGGGAATGAAATTAATGATAGATTTCCATTATAGTGATTCATGGGCCGATCCGAGTAAGCAAACAAAACCTGCTGAATGGGTTGATTATGACCTGGAGCAGTTGAAGCAAGCTGTGGCAAGTCACACTACAGATGTCCTTCAAACGTTGAAGGACAACGGCATTGATGTCTCTTGGGTACAAGTTGGGAATGAGACAAGTGGAGGCATGTTGTGGGAAACCGGACGGGCTGAAGGTAGCAATTTTGGAAACTTCGCGCAACTTCTAAATTCCGGATATGATGCAGTGAAGGGTGTTTATCCCAATGCCAAGGTAATCGTACATCTTAACAACGGACAGGACTTGCAAATGTATACATGGATGTTCAATGGTTTGAGAGATAATGGTGCTAGATGGGATGTTATCGGCATGTCTCTTTATCCCGAAGATGATAATTGGCGTGAGCTTACCGATCAATGTCTCAATAATATGAAAACACTTGTCGGAATGTATGACAAGGATGTTGTCTTGTGTGAAATCGGAATGTCATGGGATTCTCCTTATGCCGTTACTGCGATAGGGAAGATGATGGACGGATGTAAGGAAACAGATCGTTGTCTTGGCTTGTTTTATTGGGAGCCTGAGTGTTACAACGGTTGGAGCAATTACACCAAAGGCGCATTTGACAATAACGGGAAACCTACGGCAGTAATGAGCGTTTTCAATTAGTGATTAGAGAGTATTGTCGAGTTTTATTTTTGATTTGTAGATGTTGTAATGGCGGAATACTTCTTTCACATAAGCGACAGTTTGCTTGCCTCTAAAGTATCCAAATCGGCAAGCGTCGTCGTTGTAATATTCGGGATTTGCCTTCCATAATACGGCATCTTCCACGTTGCCAAACCATTTTGTGGGGTCTTTACCATATTTTCTTGCCAATGCGATGGCATCATATATGTGTCCGATTCCGGAATTATAAGCTGCAATGATGAAATATAAGCGTTCGTTATCGTCAGGAACATATTTCAACAGAGATTTATCAAGGTCTTTAATACTTTTTACGGCTGCCTCTATGTTTTTGTCAGGGATTGTGGATTCATTGGCATTGAGTCCGTAGGCTCTTGCCGTGCGAGGCATAAGTTGCATTAATCCTGTGGCTCCGGCCCAAGATTTTGCATTAGGATTGAAGCGGGATTCAACCCATGCTTGTGCCGCAAGTATGCGCCAATCCCAATTTATGAGCGTTGCATGTTTCTTGAATAGATTGTCATAGTCGGAAATTATGCCATGTCTGAGGTTGTCGTTTATTTTCTTGATAATGTCGGTATCATCGTCGGTTATACCGATTTTGCTCATTTCGAAGTATCGTTTCAGAACCTTTTTATACTCCGGATTGTTTTTTTCAATCTTTGACCATGCGTCTATCGAATCGGCAAGCCATCTGTTTTCTTTAGCGACTGCCCATGCGGCTCGTTGAGGAAAACTTATTTCCAGTGAAATGTCGATGTTGTCGTAGTATGTGCGGTTTAACCTGGCAATGTCGCTGTCTACTACGGTCAATGGCAATTTGCCATCGGCAACCAAGCCGATTAAATCTTCGGTAATAATAGAATCTTTGTCGATGGTGTGTGTATTTATGCCTCCGCCTATTTCATTGTCGAGATTTATGAGACGTGCTTCATATTTAGAACCTTTTTCGACATATATATCTTTGCCTATGAGTTGAGTCACGTCGGTTATCAGAGAATCGGATTTGGGTTGTACAAGTATCTGCCATGTTATGTTTTCTTGCCCGCAGTTCAGTACTTTACTTTGATATTCGGCTGTTATCGGAATTTCATAAGCAATCAAGTCGATTTTTCCCGAGTCGAGCATTCCAATCATCGACTGCATGTTGTGAGCTACGACAAATTTTACTTCTATGCTTTTGTCTTTGGCAAAATTACAGATGCGTTCGTATTCATATCCTAAAGTGTCTTCACGGTATATAAAAAAAGATGTGGGGCTGTAAAGTGTTCCCACAATGAGCGTGTCGGGCAATTCTTTTTCTTGCAAATGCTTTTGGTTCGGATTGCCACATGAGCCTAAAATCATTGACAGGCATGCCAGCGAGATAAAAAAAATGTTCAATAAGTGTTTTTTCATGAATGGTAATGTATTGAAGGAACGTTAATCATCATTTTCAAATAACTTACGATAAATCCATACACAGAAGGATAATTTCAAAAGATGAAGAAAATGACAATGCCAATACAAATAATTAAAATTATTAAATCGAGCATATATTATCAAGAAAAATGCTAAAACGATAAAATAACTATATTATTTCGAGTTTTCCCACACGGTGGGAAGATAATATAAAATGGAGAAATGTGGGAGCAGGAGATGAGTATGTCATGAACGGCAATTGGACATCAATATTAATATTCAAATGTGCCGTGTTCCGATATTATAGTCAATTTGTTTTCTTTGGCATCTTTCACGCGACCGACGATGCGAGCCTCGATGTTGAAGCTATTTGAAATGTCGATTATGCTTTGTGCATCTTCTGGCTTTACATATAATTCCATTCTATGTCCCATATTGAACACTTTGTACATTTCTTTCCAATCGGTACCCGATTGTTCATGTATTAGTTTAAACAAAGGTGGAATAGGGAACAGGTTGTCTTTGATCACATGTTTGTTTTCCACGAAGTGCATAACTTTGGTTTGTGCTCCGCCTGAACAGTGAACCATGCCATGAATCTTGTCACGCATAGAATCAAGAATTTTTTTGATTACAGGCGCATAGGTGCGAGTGGGAGATAGAACGAGTTTGCCTGCGTTTACAGAAACATTTTCCACGGCATCGGAGAGATGCATTGCACCTGAATAGACAAGTTCTTCAGGAACATTTTTGTCGAAACTTTCAGGATATTTTTCTGCTAAGTATTTGGCAAACACATCATGTCGGGCAGATGTCAGACCGTTGCTCCCCATCCCGCCATTGTATTCGTTTTCGTATGTAGCTTGACCATAAGAAGCGAGTCCGACAATGACATCCCCGGTGCTGATATTGGCATTGTTAATGACATCGCTTCGTTTCATTCTGCAAGTCACAGTACTGTCTACTATGATTGTCCTTACCAAGTCTCCGACATCGGCTGTTTCTCCTCCGGTTGATATTATTTTTACGCCAAGAGCATCAAGTTCGTGGATTAATTCCTCGGTTCCGTTGATGATTGCCGCAATGACTTCTCCCGGAATCAACAGCTTGTTTCGGCCTATTGTTGAAGACAACAGGATATTGTCGGTAGCACCCACGCATAAGAGGTCGTCGATGTTCATTATTAGGGAATCTTGGGCAATGCCTTTCCATACGCTAAGGTCGCCTGTTTCTTTCCAATATACATAGGCCAGAGAAGATTTTGTTCCGGCTCCGTCGGCATGCATGATATTGCAATATTCGGGATCTCCACCCAGTATGTCAGGGATTATTTTGCAAAAAGCCTTTGGATACAGACCTTTGTCAACATTTTTTATTGCATTGTGGACATCTTCTTTTGAGGCTGACACGCCACGCATGTCATAACGTTGATTTGCCATAATATATAGGATTGTATTTTGTTTTACGATAAGAAAGTCAAAATTAAGAATAAAATGGATGCAGGAGTAACTAAAAGCAAACTGTCGATGCGGTCGAGCAAACCTCCGTGTCCGGGAATGATGTGACCGGAGTCTTTAACATGTAAAGTTCGCTTGATTAACGATTCGCATAAATCACCCCATGTTGAGAATATTGCTACGACTATTCCAAGCAGAATCCATTCAAATAGATTTAATCCGGAGAAATATGAATTGAATGCGAAATAGAACAAAATGCCGGCTATTATGCAGAATAAGAATCCACCCCAAAATCCTTCCCATGACTTTTTAGGTGATATCCTTTCAAAAAGCCTATGCTTGCCGAATAGGCTGCCTACACAGAACGCTCCTGTGTCATTGAGCCAAATCATTATGAATATGGCCAACAGCAAGTGTGGAGCAAAGTTGAAATAAATAACATTTAGCAGAGACAGAGGCATTGCCACATACATTTGGCCCATGAATGAGTGGGATAATGACGCAATTGCGTTGTCGCTTTTGTCATATAGCTGCACAACCATTCTTATGATAAAATATGCAAGATAAATGGTGGCCGGCAACGTGAAGTTTCCCATCGTAGTCAAGCAAGCGGAGGCCGCGAACATAGTTATTCCGCCTAAGGAATCGAGCGAAGCCACAAGATACTTGAAAAATGAAGATTCTTGCCCGGCAAGGCGATGGAACTCCAATATCCCGAATATTATGAAAAGTGAAAATACTCCAAAGAAAAGATAAGGAGAGTCAAGAGTCAAAGCTGTGACTATGAGAGCCACATATATACATCCAGAAACCGTTCGTGTTAATATTTTTTTCACAGCTGCTTCATTAAATTTCTATTACAAAATTATGGAATTATCTTAATTAAAACAAATACCTGTTTGCATTTGAAGGTGATGAAGATTTTAAATTTGTCGAGCCAGATTGTTTGGATTTAAACATTTATTATTAATTTTGGCCTTGCAGAATGTACATTTGTCTTTAGTTATAGGCAAGTTAAGATTTGTTTACGATAACCGTAGACTTATGTTTTTAACATGTAAAATTAGTTTGTCGATTAAAACGTTACATGTTTGTTATTTTTAATAAACGATAAAAAATTAATTTTGCCAATTGTTAAAGATTTGGATTCTCAATTGAATGAATTATGGCACAAAAAAGCAATATATTGGTTGTAGATGACGAAGATACCATTTGTGAAGTATTAAAATTAAATCTTGAATTGGCTGGGTATAATGTAGATACGGCGAATTCGGCCGAAGCCGCCATGAAAATGCAGCTTTCAGACTATGATTTGTTCATCATCGATGTGATGATGGGTGAAATGAATGGATTTGATTTTGCCTCAAAGATTCGTTCAACCGAAGCATTGAAAGATGTGCCAATTATAATTTGTACAGCCAAGGATAGCGAGGATGATCTTATAGACGGATTCAGCCGGGGAGTAGACGATTACATAAAAAAACCGTTTTCGATAAGAGAATTGATTGCAAGGATAAAAAGTCTGCTTCGCAGGACAAAATTTGAATCCAATGAAGTTTTCCTTACTTATCAAACCCTCATGGTGGATATTGAGAAGAAATCTTGCTCGATAGACGGAGAAGAAGTTTTGTTGACAAAAAAGGAATTTGAAATATTAAAATTGTTTTTACAAAACCGAGGCCGTATTTTCTCAAGGGAAGAAATCCTTGACAAAGTGTGGGAAAATGATGTCTTGGTTATAGATAGGACAATAGATGTAAACATAAATCGACTTAGAAAGAAACTTAAACAATACGGAAACAACATAATTACGAAACTTGGGTACGGATATGGCTTCAAAGATTAAATTTAATTACCAGACGCGGCTTTTTTTCTTGGTTGTTGTCTTTACATGTATATTGACATTTGCATTTTTTATGCTTCAATATACTCGAGAGAAAGAGTTTAAAGTGGAGACGCTCAACGCTAATTTGCAAATGCTTAATTTGCGCATATTGAATGAAATAGAGCGAAACGACAACAAAGTTGACAAAAGATATATCGATAAGGTGTCGCATGAAGATTCGGTGCGCATAACGGTGATAGACTTTAATGGGAACGTGTTGTTTGACAATTCTCATGATGGTGAGATGGAAAATCACATCGGTCGCATGGAAATACAAGGAGCCTTGGACAATGGAAGTGGTTATACTATAATAAGGAAATCCGAGACAAATTCCACCGAGTATTTTTATTCAGCGACTCGCGGTGATTCTCTCGTGGTGAGGTCGGCATTGCCTTATAATGAATCTCTGACAGCTTATTTCAGGATTGATTCCATCTATATGTGGATTATCGTGATAATAGCCGTGATAGTGAATGTAGTAGCCTATTTTGCAACAAAGCGTCTTGGGCAAAGCGTTCAGAATTTGAGCGATTTTGCGTCGCAAGCTGAATCGGGTAACATTTTGACTTATGACACATCGAGTTTCCCACCAGATGAGCTTGGTGAGATCTCGAAACAGATCATAGGATTGTATAAGAAATTGAATCAAGCAAAAGAAGAGCGAGATGCAAACATGCGCAATGCCATGTTTGAAGAACGCGAAAAAGTGCGCATAAAACATCAACTAACGAGCAACATAAATCATGAAATAAAAACACCGGTACATGCAATTCAAGCATGTTTGGAAACAATTGTGAACAACAAGGAACATTTTGACAAAGAAGCAATTTTGTCATTGATAGACAAGGCCTATCAAAATGTTCAACGCTTGTGCTCATTGTTACATGACATATCTGTGATAACAAGAATAACAGAGGCCGGCGACCAAATAAAGAAAACGCAAGTCAACGTAAGTGAAGTGATAGGTAGCGTAGCCGATGATGTAGTATTGTTTCCACCTGAAAAACAAATGCGTATTAACATAAAAGTGCCCGATAATGTTATCGTCGTCGGGAATGAAACACTTATTGACGCGATATTCCATAACTTGGTTACAAATTCATTGTCTTATTCTGGTGGACGTGATATTTTCATAGAACTGGTTGAAGAAACGGCAGAATACTATAAGTTTAAATTTTCTGACAACGGAGTTGGAGTTGCAGAGGAACATTTAAATCGATTGTTTGAACGGTTTTATCGTGTCGATGAAGGTCGTTCAAGGAAACTTGGAGGTACAGGATTAGGCTTGTCGATAGTTAAGAATGCCGTCTTGTTCCATCAAGGAAACATCAGTGTGCGCAATATTCCTACGGGAGGTTTGGAATTTACATTTACCCTACATAAATAAGTAACAAATACACATATTGAAATATTATGAGTCCTATTTTTACAGTTATCATCATTATTTTGGCTATACTG
This sequence comes from uncultured Muribaculaceae bacterium, assembly GCA_944321705.1. Taxonomy (GTDB): domain Bacteria; phylum Bacteroidota; class Bacteroidia; order Bacteroidales; family Muribaculaceae; genus Avimuribaculum. Next base: position 89,730 of record CALUMG010000011.1, read on the forward strand.
GCAGTATTGGATTTGATTGTCGGTGTTTCTAATGATGCTGTCAATTTCCTTAATTCAGCATTGGGAGCGAAAGTCGCTCCTATGAAAGTCATTTTGACTGTGGCATCTGTCGGTATATTAATAGGTGTCATAACATCCAATGGCATGATGGAAGTTGCTCGTAACGGCGTGATGCATCCGGGAATGTTCACTTTTTCCGAAATCATGATTTTGTTTGTCGGTGTGATGCTTACCGATGTATTGCTCTTGAATACCTTTAATTCATTAGGTCTGCCGACGTCAACCACCGTGTCGCTTGTGTCTGAATTACTCGGTAGCGCGGTGGCAGTGGCATGCTTCAAGATAATGGCTGATGAGAATCAGACAATTGCCAACCTTGGCGATTATATCAACAGTGGACAGGCATTGGTAATTATCACAGGTATTCTCTCGTCTGTTCTTATTTCTTTTGTCGTTGGAGCTTTATTGATGTATTTCTCTCGAATCATTTTTACATTCCGCTATGCTAAAGCACTCAAGCGATATGGCGCTGTGTGGTGTGGAGTATCGATAGTGGGAATTTTGTATTTTGCCATATTCAAGGGCATGAAGAGTTCGGGGTTGTTCTCAAAAGAAATACTGGATTTTATAAATGATCACATATTCATTACGTTGTTTATAGCCTGGGTAATTTCTTCGTTAATACTGTGGCTTTTGCAAAAGGCAAAAGTAAACATATTGAAGATAACCATTCTTGCCGGAACTTTTGCTTTGGCATTGGCATTTGCCGGTAACGACCTTGTGAATTTCATCGGTGTGCCTATTGCCGGCTTTGATTCCTATATGTTGGCGTTGAACAGTGGAAATGAGCAAATGTTGATGTCGCAACTCGCTGAGCCGGCTTATGTAAATGTATGGATATTGATTGGTGCAGGATTGGTCATGATTGTGACATTGTTCTTTTCACGCAGTGCGATGAAAGTTGCTGCAACACAATTAAATTTGTCATCTCAACATGCTGAAGATGAACGTTTCGGGTCGTCGGCAGCGTCGCGTTCGTTGGTTCGCATGGCATTGGCTGCCAACAACATGTATAAGAATTTATTACCCAAAAAACTCATTGACAAGATAAACACTCGTTTTGAGCCTCTTCCTGAGGAAGAACGTGGCGACATTGCATACGACCACATCCGTGCAGTTGTAAATTTGGCTGCTGCTGCAATATTGATATGTATAGGAACATCCTATAAGTTGCCGCTGTCTACTACCTATGTGGTGTTTATGGTCGCAATGGGATCTTCGCTTGTTGACCGGGCATGGGGACGTGATAGCGCAGTATATCGCATAACAGGTGTGATGGTAGTTATTTCGGGATGGTTCTTGACCGCAGTTATAGGATTTACAGCATCTTTCTTGGTATGTATGTTCTTGATGTGGGGTGGATGGGTGTCTTTGATTATCGTGCTTATTCTCTGTGGATATGCATTGTGTCATAATTTGATATTCAAATCAAAAAAGAAAGACGACGAAGAAGTGACTGCACCAATTCTCATTAACGAGGATGCTGAAGCCGAAGATGTGTTGTATTCTTGTACAAATACCGTATGCAAGACAATGGAAGATGTGTCTTCAATTTATAATCACATGCTTGTTGCATTGTACACGGAAAATCGAAAGGTGTTGAAAGAAACTGTTGCACAGTCGGAGATAATGTATAAGGAAGCCAACAAACGCAAATATAATATGTCATCCACATTGAAACTATTGCAGGAAAGAAATGTTGAAACCGGATATTTCTATGTGCAGGTTGTGGATTATCTTTGTGAAGTATCAAAGGCATTGCTGCATTGCACGCGTCCGGCCTACGAGCATATAAATAACAATCATAAGAGCTTGTCTGAGAGTCAGATAATGGATTTGAAGGTTATTAATGACGAGGTTGACAATATTTTTGATAAAATCAACAAGATGCTTCGAGAAAAAGATTTCTCGGGTATTAATGATGTCATGCTAATGCGCGATGCTTTGTTTACAACCATAGCCGACAGCGTCAAGAATCAGATAAGGAGACTTAAGAATCAGGAAATGAGCACAAGGGCAAGTGAATTGTACTTGAATATATTGAATGAAACTAAAAATATGGTGCTTCAATCAAGGAATTTGCTTAAGTCTCAGGCTTATTTCTTGAACAAACTTAGCGTACCGGAAGATGGAGTTCCTGAAGTGAAAATTGAATCATAATTAATAATTGAATATTTAGCGGGATTGCAACGTGAAATTTGCAATCCCGTTTTTTGTTTATAATCGTATGAGCGATTGTTTTCATTGTAAAGCTGTTTTTGATATTCTTGCTTGTCGCTGTGTTTCGTTTCATTTTATTGTGTTATATTTGTGTCAGAAAGATTTTTTTGTCTTATGAGTGATACGAAAGCACAATTTGAGCATGTGATAGGGATATGTCGAGAGTTATTTGTCAAGAAATTGCATGATTATGGCGCATCATGGCGCATCATGCGTCCTGAATCGATAACCGACCAAATATTCATAAAAGCTAAACGAATAAGGAATCTCGAGATAAAAAAAGTTTCGCAAGTGGGTGAAGGGGTGTATCCCGAATTCATAGGAATCGTTAACTATGGCATAATAGGACTTATTCAAATAGGTTGCGGATATTCGCATTGTGTAGATATAAGCAATGAGTCGGCGATAGAATTGTATGACAAATATATGAAGCAGACCAAAGAATTAATGTATGCTAAAAATGCCGACTATGATGAGGCGTGGCGCGACATGCGCATACATTCTTATACTGATTTGATTCTTACGAAAATACAAAGGACCAAGCAGATAGAAGACAATAATGGAGAAACTATCGTGTCGGAAGGAATTGATGCCAATTATATGGACATGGTGAATTATGCATTGTTTGCATTGATAAAATTGGAATATGGCGAAAAATGTTGAGCAGACGGAATGTCGCAAAGTCAAATGGAGCATATGGATTGTTTGGCTGTTGCGTGTGGTCGTTGGCGGCACATTCATTTTTTCTGGTTTTGTCAAAGCTGTAGATCCTTGGGTGAGTATTTATAAGTTTGGAGAATATTTTGTCTCGTTTGGCTTGCATGGCTTTGATAGTTTGCTGCTGTTCATGGCGGTATTTGTGGCCGTGATAGAATTTACGCTTGGTGTTTTTTTGTTTTTGGGAATATATAGGAAGGTCGCTCCAATTGCGACACTTGCGATGATGTTGGTAATGTTGCCATTGACATTGTTTATTGCCTTGACAAACAATGTCGCCGATTGCGGTTGTTTTGGTGATGTTGTCGTAATAAGTAATTGGGCTTCGTTCGGGAAAAATGTTATTATAACTGCCGCGCTGTGTTATTTATTAAAATACAACAGTCGGGTAAAGAATATCTATGGTTTTGCCGTGCAATGGATGGTGGCAATGGCATCGGTCGCTTATGTCTTGGCAATAGCAATGGCCGGATATTTTTATCAGCCGTTGATTGATTTTCGCCCGTTCCCTGTCGGAACAAAGATTTCCTGTGATGAAAGTGGTAACGGAGATGCTGACATGAGTGGCAATTACGGGTTCATATATGAAAAAAATGGCATACAACATGAATTCTCGTTAGATAGCCTCCCTGATGAATCTTGGACATTTGTTGAAAGAAAGGAATTGCTTCCTGAATTGTCAAATGTCGAAAAGACCGGTTACATGCGTTCTGTTTCCGTATTAGGAGATAATTATGAAAATGCAGACAGTGTCATTTTGAACAATGGAGAGCAGGTGTTGTTTTTGTTCCCTGATTTGAATGATGTTGTAATATCGTTTACTTATCTTATCAATGAGCTTTATGACTTTTGCCAAGCACATGGAATAGACGTAATAGGTTTGACATCGGGCAATCACGACGCCATACAAGAATGGAATGACTTGTCAATGGCATCCTACAAAATGTATCGTATGGACGATAGCGAGCTTAAAATGCTTGCAAGGGGGAATCCTGCCGCAGTGTATTTGCGTGATGGCATTATAGTGTGGAAGCGCACGCTTCAATCAATTTCAATAGAGAAAGTGTCGACTGCCGACAGCATGGACGACCTTACGTCGGATTTCGACCCTAAACGTTGGCTTTATTTGTTCACGACAATATATGGTGCATTCCTGCTTTTTATATTAATAATAAACAGGACGCATATAATTGTGAAATTTAGTTGGAGACGAGTGAAGAATAAATCAAAATAAAGCCGTAAATTTGCAATCGGGAAATCGTGAAATTATATAATTCTTTAACTATATACTTACAAATATGAGAAAGAATATTGTTGCCGGAAACTGGAAAATGAATACTACCGTTCCGGAAGGAGTTAAATTGGCTTCGGAAGTAAATGAAGCCTTGAAGACGTTTACTCCTAATTGCGATGTAATTATAGGAGTTCCATTTACTCATCTAACAGCAGTAAAAGCTGTAATTGATGGTGAGAAACTTGGATTGAGCGCAGAAAACTGTGCCGATAAGAAGAGCGGAGCTTATACAGGAGAAGTTTCGGCTGCCATGGTAGCTTCAACAGGAGCAAATTATGTAATTCTCGGTCACTCGGAACGCCGTGCATATTATCATGAAACAGTTGAAATCCTTGCCGAGAAAGTTAAATTGGCTTTGGAAAACGGCTTGAAGGTTATTTTCTGCATAGGGGAGGTTCTTGAAGAACGTGAAGCTAATAAGCAAAATGAAGTTGTTGAAGCTCAACTTGCTTCTGTATTTGATTTATCTGCGGAGCAATTTGGAAATATCATATTGGCCTATGAACCAGTATGGGCTATTGGTACAGGCAAGACTGCAACTGCCGATCAAGCAGAAGAAATTCATGCGTTCATTCGCAGCTTGATTGAAAAGAAGTATGGCAAGCAAGTTGCTGAAGATACTACGATTCTTTATGGTGGTAGCTGTAAGCCGACTAATGCAAAAGAATTGTTTGCAAAGCCTGACGTAGACGGCGGACTTATTGGCGGTGCTGCACTTGCTGCAGATTCGTTCATGGGTATTGTAAAAGCATTTTAAATATAAATAACACAAGATGTACCGCTATGTATTGTAGCGGTACATCTTTCATTTTTTTCTTATAAAACTGAGACCTGATGTTGAAACATTTTTTCCGATATTTGATGGCGACCACAGTATTATTGCTCATGGCTCCAATCTTGGGCATGGCTGATGGTAATTCGACTATTGTGGAATATTTGGAACAAAAGTCGGATGGCAATGTTACCGTGGTTCAACCAATGGAGTTAAATGAAAGGTTGAAACCTGAAAATGGTGATACGACTAATGTCGGAATGAAGCATTTTGTTTCAAAAGAGCTTGTCGGCTACAGGATACAGGTCTTTTCGGATAAAAATCAACGTACTGCCAAGAATGAAGCTTTATCCAAAGAACGCAGCATAAAAGAATCTTTTCCCGAATTAGGGACATATATCACATATAATGCTCCTTCGTGGAGGTTGAGGGTAGGAGATTTCCGCACTCGTGAGGAAGCGGCTGCTGTGTTGGATATATTAAAAGAAGCTTTCCCTGGTTATGCCAGTGAAATGATTGTGGTAGTTGATAGGATTAATGCTTCTGCACTATGATTTTAAATAAATACGACGAGGAGAAAGTTGAAGAAATTGCTGAACATTATCGCAAGATAATAGAATTACTTGGGGAAAATCCGAATCGAGAAGGTTTGAAAAAAACGCCATACAGGGCTGCGAAAGCTATTATGGACCTTACTCGTGGCTATGCCGAGGATGCTGAAAAAATTATCAAATCTGCTATTTTTGAACATTCGGGGTCGAGGATTGTCACAGTAAAGGATATTGAATTCTATTCACTTTGTGAACATCACATACTTCCTTTTTTTGGCAAAATATCGATAGGCTATATTCCTGATGGCAAAATTGTCGGACTTAGCAAGATTGCGCGTATTGTAGATACTTATGCTCACAGGCTTCAAGTGCAAGAACGCTTGACAGCCGAAATTTGCAGCGTGTTGACAAATGTGTTGTCGGCAAAAGGGGTTATAGTCGTTTGCGAGGCCGGTCACATGTGCATGAAAATGCGAGGCGTTGAAAAACAGGAAAGTACGACTGTGACCATGGAGTATAGTGGAGCTTTTGCCGATGCAGCATTGCGTAGCGAATTCATCATGTCGTTGAAATAATCTGAAAAAAAGTGTCTGTAAATTTGGAAAAATGACGAGCGTGATATAACTTTGCACACGCAAAAACGAAATAACTTACCGATAGAGATCGGAAGATAATAAAAGATGCGAAAATAGCTCAGTTGGTAGAGCACGACCTTGCCAAGGTCGGGGTCGCGGGTTCGAGTCCCGTTTTTCGCTCGAA
>CALUMG010000012.1 GCA_944321705.1 uncultured Muribaculaceae bacterium
TCGTGGACAAAAAGTTCTTCCTCTTCAGAATCGCTATGCTGTATGGGTATCCCCACTAAATTTCTACTGCCCCGGAAGTACGCTTTTAGTACGCTTCAAGAAAACAAATAAGGCTGATAATCAGTCGATTATCAGCCTTTCTAAGTACCCAGAGCCGGGATCGAACCGGCATGGAAGTGAATCCACTGGTGTTTGAGACCAGCGCGTCTACCAATTCCGCCATCTGGGCTGATTTGCGGTGCAAAGATATGGACTTTTTCTGTTTCTGCCAAATTATTTTGCAGAAAAATTGCCTAATCTTCGATTTTTTGCTTATTTCTTGATGTTCCGTCTTAGAACAGCAGGCTTACACCACCGATGATTGCTATTCCCTGCGCTCCCATGCCGAAATGTTCATCCCACTTTCGATTGAGCAGGTTGTCGGCCTTGAGCATGAAGCCAATCAAGTCGTTAAGGCGATAACATGCACTCACTCCGAGGTCGTTTGCATTCCCAAGGTCTTGTTTGTACCAATATGTGATTGCAGGAGCTGTTCCCACTTCATCGGAGTAAATCACTGCACGATTGGTGCGAAGTTCGTAACTTGCTCCTATGGTGAGATTCTTTATCGGGGAAATCAGCAGATTGGCGTCTAAGACGAATTCGGCGCGGTCGTCACCCAATATGTATCCGTTATCTTCTGATTGCGGAGAATATGTGGCCGACACGTTCATTTTCGCTATTTTGCCAAATTCATATCCGATTTCTCCGCCTACTTTCCAACCCGACAGGTCCATTGTCTTGTATCGTGATATGCTGCGGTTGAATGAGTCGAACATGTCGCCCGGAGTTGTCACGTTGTACAGGAACGGCATTTGAATGTCTTTGGCTATGGCATAGCCTCCATATACCGTGGCATGGAATCCCGAAAATGGCCCAATCTTGAATCCGCCTTCGATGTCGACAGGTGTGTAAGGATTGACAGGGACGATGCGCGGATTCATATATCGGTTCATTGAGAACATGCGGCTCAGCGTATTGATAGTTTTGCCGCCTTGTGCTTGTGCATAGAATTTAAATCCGCGAGTGAAGTCGTATCCAAGTTCCAAATCGGGAGCCAAACGTAGAATCGTGTTGTCATTAAATGAAATGTCGGCTGTCAATCCCAGTTTGGTGTTCAGACGCCCATTCTGATACGCATAATAAGGGTTCAGCGAGATTATGCCAAGGTTGACATGGGAATCAATCGAATAATTGTCTCCTGACCCCGGATTATCATAATTAATGACGACATATTCGTGCAAAGTGTAGTTCAAGAAGTCGAATCGTGCATCGAGTCCTACGCGCGAATGCTCGTTGACAGCATATTCACCGTTGAATGCCACTTTTAGGTGGTTTTCGCTATTGCCTTGAACCGGGGAAAAAATGTCTTCGGAGAAACCGAAATAGTTGTATATGGTCTTGAGTGAATAATTGAATCCTTCGTCTTTGTGGAATGGTCCCATCCAGCCTATGTCGATTCGGAACTCGTTGATTGATTGTACAGAGTCGAGTGCATACCAATTTTCGTCATAACGGCCGAAGTAATTGAAATTGTTATAATGGAAAAATGCGTTGGTCGTCAGTGTGCCTTTGTCGAACCTGTGGGCAAAGTCTATCCCGATGTTGTTGTCGTTCCATTGCTGGTCGATTGCATGGAAAGTGTTTTCGGACGTGTTGTTGCCCGTCCAAGTGGAATTGTGTTGCATCCATATGCCGAGTTTAGTGTCGTCCAAGTCGACAATGCGATATCCGGCGCTGCTTATCATGTCGAGATAGGAACCGATGTAAAACTCAAAATATCCGCGCTTTGTGGCATAATCCCGCGAAGTGAGGTATCCATAAGGCGACAAGGTGGCAGCCATGGCAGGCACTTCGGCCGGCACGGCCCAGTCGCTGTATTCTATCGATTTTTCATCGGTCACGTCGGCTTTGTACACGTCGGGCAATGCATTGGCCTTGGACGCTTTTTGTTCAATTGGCACGAAATCTTTGTCGATGGTTATTTCTTTGCTCAAATCGGACTTTTGCGCATGCATCGAACCAAAAATCATTGTTGCGGCCAAAAGTAATATGTGGCATCGTTTCATGTCTTTGCGAAATTTATTTGTTAGAACCGTTTTCCCATTGATTGAGTCGGGTGTCAATCATTTCATAAATGTCTTGTTCGTCGCCCGGATAGTTCTCTTTCAAGCTTTTTATATATTGTATGGCTTCAAAGTTGTTGCCTTTTTTGTGGTAAATGTCGGCCAGCAGGATGAATCCTCTTGCCAGCCAGTATTGGTGGGGAGTTCCGCCTTCGATGAATTTGTTCAGTACATCTTCGGCGGCAACATTGTCGTTGTTACCGAAATAGTAATTGGCCAGCTCGTAGGCTGCACGAGCACCATATATGTTGCGAGTGTCTTTTGTCAGTGTTTTGAAGTCGTCGGCTGCGGCGCGTCCATTGCTTAGGTTTAGGTTTGCAATGGCGCGGCAGAAGGTAGCTTCTTTTTCTTCCTCGGCCGACAGGCCTCCCATCTTCAGCAACTTATCGGCACTTTCACGCATGTCGGAATATTTCTCCAACTGGTCGGCAGCGCGAATGATGCCTAAATTGGCGTTGATGATGTTGTCTTGCTTTGAAGCCTTCTGTGCGAGAACTTTGAATGTGTCGAGAGCATCTTCGAATTTTCCTTGTTTCATCAATATGTCGCCTTTTATTCTCAAAGCATCCTCGGCAAATGCAGCATCGGCGCTTGATGCGAGCGTGTTGTCGATGAGAGCCAGAGCATCGTCATACTTCCCATCTTTGTACCATCTTATTGCTATGTAGTAGCGGGCTTTGCCAACGTAAGCTCCGTTGGGATATTCTTTGACATAGGCTTCAAGCTTGGAGATGTCGGTATTGTTTTTCAAATATGCTTTCTCGGCGGCTTCAAAAGCAAGACGGTCAATGTCGTCGACATCTATTTTAGGAGCGTTTGGCACATTGTTTATAAAGTCGATGTATTGTTGCAAATCTCCGGCATCGGCATACATCAGTTTCAAGTCTTCGGCAGCCACGGCAGCTTCTTCACTGGTCGGGTAACGGGTAATTACAGTCTTGTATGCATTGATTGCATCGGCCATGTTGCCTGCGTTGCGCTCGGTGATGGCAAGTTGCAAAATGCCTTTGCGAGTGTCAGGTGAATTGGGATATTGCGACATAAGCACCTTGTAGGTGTCTATTGCCGATTTGTTGTTGCCAAGATTTACATACGATTCAGCTTTTTGCAGCAATGCCGTTGGGCAAAGTGGAGATTTCGGGAATTGGCGCAACATCTGGTCAAGCATGTTTATTTTGCTTTTATAGTCGCGTTGCAATCCGAGCATCATGGCCTTTTGGTACAGGGAATAATCACCGGCCGATTCGCCTCCTGACGTGTATGCCAATTCATAATAGCTGCTTGCAGTTGAATAATCTTGTGCGTAATAGTATGTGTCGCCAATGCGATTCAGAGCATCGGCTTTCAGTGACGGTTGTAGGTTGCTATTGCCGATTGCCGCATTGAATGCGTTGCGCGCATCGGCATAGCCGCGCTGTTGGAAACGCGCATATCCGAGATTGTAGTAGGCTATTGCACGATTTGCATTGCTCTTGTCCGAAGAACGTATAAATGCGTTTATGCTTTTTTCGGCTTTGTCGTATGCTCCTTGTCGGTACAGGCATTCTCCTATCCAAAGGTCGCATTCGTTAATCACGGCAGCGTCATACTTTCCTACGGCCTTGGCTTGCCTGAAGTAGTCGATGGCGTGCTTGGAGTCTTCGTTTGACAGAGCTTGTACGCCAAGTTGGTACAGCACGTTCTGCTTGGCTGCAAGAACGTTTGATGAAGGCTGGCTTATGTGCGAAATGCTTTGCAAGGCACGCTCGTAGTCGTTGCTCGTGAAGTAAGCATTTATAAGGTAGTTTTCCACCGAATTTGCATAACGAGAATTGGGGAATTTATTAAGGAACTGTTCAAAAATGTCAATCGAGCGGTTGAAAGGAGTTCGTCCGCCTTCATTTTGGGTTATTGCGTAATTATAGAATGCTGTTTCTTGGATGGCACGATCAAAAGGCATCTCAAGGGCTTTCTCAAAAGCTATTGAAGCGGCGTTCATGTTGCCTGTGCGCAGGTAGGATTGGCCTATGTATAGATATGCGCTTTGAGCAAGTGCATCTTCTTCGCCGGTAGTTTTTCCAAGATGCTCTATGGCATTCTCAAATTCGAGGTTTCTGTAATCGAGAATTCCCATTATGTAGAGGGCCGAACGCATGGGATCGGATGCATTGTTGAAATATTGTTTGAGATGGTTTCCTGCAATTTCGTCGTTCCCGTCGTGGTAATAACTTTCTCCCACTAAGCGGTGCATTTCCATGTTGTACTCAATGTTGCCTTCCGACTCGTCAATCAAATCCTTGCCAAGAGAAATGACGTGGTTATATTCATTGTTGACGAAATGAATTTGACATAAGTAATAGCGCGCCGCTTTGCCAAGTTCGGAATTTTTGTTGATTTTTTCAAACTTTTCGGCTGCAGAGTCATAATCCTTACGGGCATAGTCGATGTAGGCTTCATAAAAAAGACTTGCGTGCCTGTACTGTTTAGTTGAGGAAATTCGCTTGAACAGGTCGGCTGCGCGGTCATATTCGGCAAGTTTCAGCAATGAATAGCCTTTGCGGTATATGAGGTCTGATTTGTATTCTCCGTTGAATGTGCCGGGGTCAACGTTTTCGTAAGCTGAAATAGCTTCTCCAAACAATCCGTTGTAAAAGTAGCAGTCTCCTATTTTAGCCCAGGCGAGCGGTACGTTTATCGATGTCGGGTAATTGGCTATAAAGCGTTCAAACAATTTTATGCAATTTTTGTCGCCACGCTCAAACGTGCTCAGTGCTATCAGCATGTCGGCCGTTTCGAGAGTGTTGTCTCCGGCATCCATCATGTAGGTGTGGGTCAACTGGTCGATGGCTCCCACCATGTTTTTATTTGCGTGCATCATTATGCCGCGCGACAAATATCCTTGAGGCGAAGCCGATTTGATGTCAATGTGAGCTAAGGCAATTGACGGCATTGCCAGACAAATGCTTAATAATACTGCGCCAATTTTCATGTCTTAATGTAATTGTGGTAGTAATCTTCTGGCAAATATAGTGAAAGTTGTTGAATTTACGTTTTATGTAGGAAGTTCAATTGCATGAATAACATTAAAAAACGTATGATAAAATATTGCATTAAGGTATTTTTACCTTAAATAATTTGCAAATTACCACAATGCCGTGTTATCTTTGTTTTGTCTCGGGGGGATTGAACCGAGAATGCTATTTAATCTAAATGCTATGTAAAACAAAATCTTGCTTAATGATTATGAATGAAAAAAGAAGAATGACGTTGTTGCGCAACAAAGAGCTATTGCGCGATTACCGTGAAAAACTGCATGAGGCGTTTGAAAGTGACAAGCCTTTGAATCGAAAAGAGATTGTTCGATTGGTGTTGCTTGAAGGCAAGCCGCATTATTATGTTTGTTTTGACCATGCGTACAATATTATGATGAAACTTAACACTACCGGAAAAGTGTCGAAAAAGACCTTGTTAAAACAGCAGATGTGGAAAGAAATTCATGAAAAAGTCAAGAAGATGATGTCCGACAATCCGGGATTGGCCATGCACAATGCTTTGGCCAGAGTGTTGGTGACAGAGCGCGCATCAAGGTATTATATATCGGAAGTGTATGCATACAGGTATCTTTATAAATTATGCCGCGAAAATCTTGGCAATAGGCATGATTGTGGCATCGGCCGTGTCGTGTCGCATCAGTAAGGAATTGGCGAATGTGGCGGCAGCAGGCGTTGTAGATACTGTGATGGTTACATCTATGGTGGAAACGGCATCAAGATTGCGCGACAGCTTGAGCGTTGAAATCGATGAATGGTATTTTTACCTTGATTCGACCTCTAATGTGGATTCGACAGTCGTGCCGGAGGCGAGGTTGCATCGCAGAATTGTCATAGGCGGACGTCGAGACATGGTTGCTTGCCGTCGAGACAGTGTGGCAAGTCACGAAAATTTGTCGGTAACTCGGAAGACGATTTCAGAATCTTGCATGGAAGCCGATGTGGCTCATGGCGGGCATGTTTATAGGATAGTTGTCGCCGTAGTGGTGATATCTGTATTGATGATTGTCGTATTTAAATTAAAACATGATTGATTTATGGGGAAAGTTGAAAAAGAGAACATTGTGGAAATTACCATAAGTATTGACATTTCGGAACTTGGAAAAAACATAATGGCTGAATTGGCACTGAGCGTTGCGTCTAAAAAATGTGACGAAGGTATAGCTCCATTGTTGTTTGACCGTTATAACATTAACAAGCTTATTGAAGTAAAGGCTCGTGAGGCATGCCTGACGTTGTGTGGCAAATTGGCTGGATACGTTTCTTCGTTTTCATCAACCGGCAGCGTGATAGCTATTGTGATGGGCGTTGCGTCGCAGGTTTGTGGATTCCGTTGCGATTTGTTGCGTGAATTGTTTGAAAAGGCTGTAGTGAAAACTGTTTTGTATGATTTCTTGAAAGGTTCGGAATTCCATACGGAAGCAGAAGAATTCAAGATTGCGAGCTTGAAGGCGGAATCGGGAATAAAGCAGATGCTTGCTCTTGAATGAGGAGCGGTGTTTGTTATCTTATTTCTTCATATTTTGCATCGGAAACACGCGGTTCGGCATCGCGTGTTTCGGTGTATTCCGACACGATTCTTTCTTCGAAGATTTCTTCGAAGTCTACATATTCTCCGTCGGTCGATGAAAATATCTTTTCCGAATGTCTGTGCCGATTCCGATCGTCATTAGATGTGCCGTAATAGCTTCCATAGCCGGAATTGCCATAGGCCGAGTGTTGTCCTTTTTCAAAATTTTTTTTCATTTGCCTCATCTGCATCCATATCTTGAATCCTGCTTTTAGCACAGGATATAGCAAAAGGATGAGTATGATTAGCAATATAAGAAATAGTTCCATGTCGTCTTAAATATTAAAAAGTGTCAGAAAAAAAGCAACACTTTTCTCAGTGTCGATACGACAAATAATGTGCCATTTTAAACAATGAGAGAGTTTCTGCTATGCAGGAGTGCATTGTCAATGTCCTTGTTTCAATGCGTCGAGTTCCTTTTTGCGAAAAATGACGGCAAGAATCATATATATGATTATAGTGCAGGCGAGTCCCGGAAGCTTGAAAATGATTATCGATAATATGGTAGCTGCCACGAGCAGGTATCGGTGGTAATTGTCTTTGATTCCGTAATTCTTGAATTTCAATGAGAACATGCGCATCGGGCTAACCATCATCATGCTCATTATTAAGACAAACGCGAGTGCAAGATATTCAAGCCCTGAGACCGAAACGGGATTGTTTGCGGCATAGAACCAGTCGCAAAATCCTATCCAAAAAATTGCGTTGGCCGGAATCGGCAACCCGACGAAAGAAGATGCCTGTGTGGAATCGACATTGAATCGGGCAAGTCTCACCGCTCCGAAAACAGCTATCAGCGGAGCCGTGTATGCCACCCATGAGCCGGGAAATATGTCTTGCATCATGAAATAGACGATGAATGTCGGGGCAAGTCCGAAACTCACGCAATCGGACAGCGAATCGAGTTCTTTCCCTATTGAAGAAACAGCGGTTAGCAGTCTTGCAGCGAAACCGTCAAGAAAATCAAATACTGCCGCTGCAGCAATCATGCAGAATGATAGTTGGTAGTAAGTCAGATTATCGAGGTTTCCTCCGATATGTTCACTTCCCGAAGTGGCAAGTATGCATGCAATGGCTCCCGACAGCAGGTTCAAGCATGTTATCGTGTTTGGTATGTTGTTTTTTATTGATTTAAGCAAGTTCATACATCATGAAAATGTAGGTTTGTGTATTTAATAAGTCGCAAGTTTCATGGGCGACAAGCTTTTCTCGAGTCATTTCAAGCGAGCCACTTGGGTTATGCCTCCTATGGTCTTGTCTCCGAGTTTCACAAGTATTTCAGCATCGAGAGGCAGGAATATATCCACTCTTGAACCAAATTTTATGAATCCTATGTGCTGGTCGAGAGTCACGTCATCGCCCGGTTCGGCATAAGTCACAATGCGCCTTGCCACGGCTCCTGCGATTTGACGCATGAGCACTTCGACTCCTCCGGGAGTCTTTATGACTATCGTCGAACGCTCGTTTTCGGTGCTCGATTTGGGCAAGTACGCTGCGAGGAATCGTCCGGAATGGTGCTTTACATACATTACCTTCCCTTCAACCGACGGCCAGTTGGCGTGCACGTTGAATACGGACATGAATATTGAAAGTTGTATTACATTGCGATGCAGGTATTCGTCTTCGTAAACTTCCTCAAGAGCCACAATCTTGCCGTCGGCCGATGCCAAGACCGCCTTCTCGGGATTGCCTTTGAAGTGTCTGCGCGGGCTTCTGAAGAAGTTGGCTGCCAACAAAAACATTATGGCCGATATCGAAATGAATATGATAGGTATTATCTTATATTCTATAAAGATATAGGCCGGAATGTTTATCATCAGCAGTATGAAAAGCAGTACTACCAGTATGTTAAGACCTTCTCGGTGTATTTTGACTTTCATTACTATTTAGCGTAGAGTGTAAATGCAATTACAAAGGTATGTTATTTTAAAAAAAATAACAAGTTGAACCGTTAATATTTGCAATTTGGCAGGTAATAGGATGCAGGTTTTGCGATGTTGATTCCAAGAGCGTTGCCGTGACGAGTCATTTGTCGTTATTCAAAATCTCGAGCAGCTCCTTCACGCCTTCGGTTGCTGTCTTTTTTATCACCGTTACGGGCAGCATGCCAGTCGGGGCCGGGTTGGGGTCTATGTAGTAAATAGGCACGCCTTTTCTGACATAAGACACGAGTCCGGCTGCCGGATAAACGGCAAACGATGTGCCGATAACGACAAATATGTCGGCATCTCTTGCAAGCATGGCTGCTGCCTCAAAGTTTGGAACCGGTTCTTGGAAGAAGACAATGTGCGGTCTTACATGGTCGCCATATTTGTCGAGAGTGTCGGTTGAAGTTTCAAGGCTTCCTCCCGTAACGTCGCGGATGTCATATATGTGGTTTGGATTCTTGATTGAGCGCACTTTCATCAACTCGCCGTGCAGGTGCAGGACGTGAGAACTCCCCGCGCGTTCGTGCAGGTCATCGACATTTTGTGTTATTATTCTCACATCAAAGTTTTTTTCGAGCTCTTTAAGTCCGTAATGCGCGGCATTGGGCTTGCTGTTTACCAGCTGCTTGCGGCGGTCGTTGTAGAATTTGTGTATAAGAGCAGGGTCACGGCGGAATCCGTCGGCGCTGGCCACTTGCATCACCGGATATTTTTCCCAAAGCCCGCCGGCATCGCGAAATGTCGACAAGCCGCTTTCGGCGCTTATCCCTGCGCCTGTGGATACGACTAACTTTTTCATAACATGAATTGGTTTTGTTGTCAAGCTAATAACAAATTTAATATTTTTTATTCAAAAAGTAATGGTAACAATTATATTTAACTCTACCTTTGCACATTGAAAAGAAATTCCTTGTTTATGGATAAATTAAGTTATGCTTTGGGCCTCAGCATGGGAGGTAATTTCATGCGCTCGGGGATTGAGAAGTTGAATTATGAAGATTTTGCCGCCGGAGTAAAGGCTGCTTATGAGAACGATCATGGCACGATGACAACCGAAGAGGCGAAAATGGAGGTGAACAAGTATTTTGCTGAAATGGAAGCTCGTCTGCAAGAAGTCAACAAAAAAGCCGGTGAACAGTATCTTGCTGAGAATGCCAAACGTCCGGAAGTGCATGTCACTGCGAGCGGATTGCAATATCAAATAATTAAGGAGGGCGAAGGAGAGTCACCGAAAAAAACCGACCGCGTCACGGTGCATTATACGGGCGCATTGATTGACGGACGTGTGTTTGACAGCTCGGTAGAGCGTGGAGAGCCAGCGACATTTGGCGTGACTCAAGTGATTCCCGGATGGGTCGAGGCTTTGCAGATGATGAAGCCGGGTGCCGAATGGCGCATATTCGTTCCGTCGGAACTTGCATACGGCCCTAATGGGGCAGGTGGCATCATAGGCCCTAATATGACTCTTATTTTCGACATACGCCTTATAAAAATTGAAAAATAACGAGAATAAACAATACTAATCAAAATAATCAATGAAAAAGTTTTCAATCGTTGTAGTTGCAGCATTGTTGCTGACGACTACGTTGTTTAGTTGCAATGGAAAGAGCGGCAAGTCATCGACGGCAGTCGACACGTTGAGTGTCATGCTCGGTGAAATGTATGGATATGGCGTTTCGGCCAATGCTTCTCAGATGGATTCTAACATGAATCGTGAATCATTCTTGCGCGGCATGGAGTTTATCATGAATGTTGATACTTCGGATGTCGCTTACATGCAAGGAGTGGGATACGCGATGAACTTGCAAAGAATGTTTACTGCCTTGAGCGAGCAAAACATGATTGACATCGACAAGGCAAAGTTCATGCTTGAATTCAAAAAGGCTTTCTTGAGCGACTCATTAATGGATGCAACATTGCTTCAAGGTGAAGTGATGAATCTCATGCAACGCATCACAAAAGAAGCTAAAGAAAAAGACCCCAAGGCGATTGCCAATCGTCAAGCCGGAGAGGCTTTCATTGCCGAAGCCATGAAGAATGACAGTACATTGAAGCGCACCGAAAGCGGTCTTGTCTATAAGGTGGTAAAAGAAGGCAATGGCAAGTTGTTCAAGACGACCGACCGTATCATGGCTAAATATAAAGGAACTCATATTGATGGCAAAGTGTTTGACGAAACCAAGGACAATGCCCGTGAAATGAATCCGATGGGTGTCATCCAAGGCATGAAAGAAGCCTTCTTGATGATGAGCCCGGGAGCAAAATACATCCTTTATATACCTGGTGACCTTGCTTATGGAGTAGAAGGCCGCGGCGCAACAATCGGGCCGAATGAAACTCTCGTATTTGAACTTGAAACAATCGAAGTCAAGAAAGACAATAAAAAATAAATACAGTATCTTTTAATTGTTTGACTAATGCTGCATGACGAGGCTGTTGCCGCTGTCGTGCAGCATTTTTATGTTTTATGGCAATGTGGTCGTCTTGTATGGGTCGCGTGCCATTGCTGGCTTTTTTGTGGCTTGCGCCGAGAATCGGCCGGATTCATGTCGTGGGCGCGATGATTGTGCCGTAATGCCATAAAAATGTTAAATTGGGCGTTATGCTATGCAATTTGCCGTAAAAAAACGATTGTTATTTAAAAAATGCAATATATTTGCATATATATTATACTTTACAGTAGATGGAAAAAATTGACAATCTTGACAGGAAAATCCTGCAAATAATAATGAAGAATGCCCGCATCCCTTCAAAAGATGTTGCAGTGGAATGCGGAGTGTCGCGTGCTGCAATACATCAGCGCATACAGCGAATGATTGACATGAATGTCATTACCGGGTCGGGTTATAATGTGAATCCTAAAGTTCTTGGGTACGCCACATGCACTTACATAGGGGTGAAGCTTGAGAGAGGTTCTATGTATCGAAACGTGGTGCCCGAGTTGGAGAAAATACGCGAAGTCGTGGAATGTCATTTTACCACAGGGCCCTACACGATGCTTATAAAATTGTATGCTCGAGACAACCAGCATCTGATGGAATTGTTGAACGACAAGATACAGCACATTCCCGGAGTCGTGGCTACCGAGACATTGATATCCCTTGAAATGAGCATGAACAGGGAAATTCCTGTTTATCTTGACGAGGAAGAGGAATGATGGCAGTTTCGTGTCCCCTAAGCCGGCTGCAGGCATAGGACGGAGGGTTGGAAAATGTTGTCGATTGTGGTTAAATCTTGTCAGATTCGCAATTTTACAAAAAAAATGAGCAAATTTACAATGAGCCGAAAGTGTAGCGATGATAACTTTGCCACACCGATAAAGCATATAATTTAACCTTAAAAAACTGCTAAAAACCTGTCTTTTATTTAAATTGAATTCCTAAGGGGATTTTAGACAAATCAAAGCTATAATTTCCGTGTTTATTTAAAACCGGTTGCCTGGTCAGGTAGCCGGTTTTTCTTGTACGTCCGATGAATTTACAAATGCAAATGCGATAGGTGCAACAACCCTGTGCCGTGCGATGAGAATTCGCTCAAAATATGTTATACGGCATGCGTAATTGGTTGTTAATAACTTTTTGTGCCGCAGATGGAAAAAACATGAATTTAAGTTTGTAAATTATCATGATAAATAAGTAACTTTACGAAAAAATACGAGAGTGTGTAATGTAAGTCCAAAATACGGGTTTGTAAAAGTCTAATCTATTAATTGTCAATAATTTCCAAATGTATGGCTGAAGACGGGAAAATATATCACATTCCGGCGTTGTTGCAAGAAAGCGTCAACGGGTTGGACATTGTGCCCGATGGGTGCTATGTGGATGTTACGTTTGGAGGCGGAGGCCATTCTCGTGCCATAATTTCGCGTTTGGGAGATAAGGGCCGCTTGTATGGATTTGACCAAGACATGGATGCGTATGCCAACAGGATAGATGACTCGAGATTTACATTTGTACATGGGAATTTCGCATATATTTCCAATTTTTTGCGCTACTATGGAGAAACGGCTGTCGATGGCATTCTTGCCGATCTCGGTGTGTCGTTCCATCATTTTGACGACCAATCGCGCGGATTCTCTTTCCGTGGCGATGCGGAGCTCGACATGCGCATGAACCGTGATGCCGACCATGATGCACGTTATGTGCTTGCCAATTATGACGAAGAACGTCTTGCCAACATATTCTACTTGTATGGTGAATTGAAGGCATCGCGTCGAATCGCGGCATCAATAGTCAAGGCAAGGAATAATAGGCCTATCGACACGGTGGAAAGACTGCTGGAAGTGGTGAAGCCTTTCATAAAGGTTTCGCAAGAGAAAAAAGAGCTGGCTCAGGTGTTTCAGGCTTTGCGCATGGAAGTGAACAATGAGGTGTGGGCTTTGAAGACGATGCTGGAGCAATCGTTGAAAGTCTTGAAGCCTTCGGGTCGCATAGTAATCATTACATACCATTCGATAGAAGATCGTATTGTCAAGAATTTCTTGAAGACCGGAAATGTAGAAGGTCGTCAAGAAAAAGATTTTTACGGCCGGGTTGCTACTCCTTTCAAACTCGTTAACAACAAAGTCATAGTGCCAAGTGAGGAAGAAATCGCTCGCAATCCGAGGTCGCGAAGCGCAAAGTTGCGCATAGCCGAAAAAGGTGTCAGATAATAGTGCTAAATAAGATTAAGAGTTATGACAAAACAGTCGATTTTAATGGGTCTTAAACGGTTGCTCAAAGGTATTCTGGGAGTGTTTACCGGTAGGATTGTGTCGGTGAAATTTTGGAAACGCAATTTCCCGGAGGTCGCTCTTTTGTTGTTTGTGGTGATGGGTTCAATAGCCAATAAATATTCAGGGCAGCTTGAGATGCGACGTATTTCCAATTTGGAATCGAAATTGGAAGTGTCACAGACATATTTCATCCAATCAAGTGCCGATTATTTCTCCAAGATAAGAGAAAAAACAATGAGACAGCTTGTCGACACGTTGGGGCTTGACCTGAGGGCTCCGGAGCAACCACCTTATAAACTTATTGGAGATGGCGAGTAGGCAAAGGAAAAATAACAAGTCGTTGATAATATGGCGATTCATATTTGTGTCGATGGCAATATCCATTGTCTCGTTCATTATTGTGTACCGACTTGTGCAGACGACTGTCGTTAAGGCCGATGCTTGGAATGAAAAGGCCGCAATGTCGTTTAACGACACCGTCATTTCGGTTCCCGAACGTGGCCGCATCCTTGCCGATAACGGTGCCATACTGGCCGCCAATGTCGTATATTATGATGCCATCATCGACTGGGAAAGTGAAGCCATAAAAGCTGATACTTTTTATCATTATTTGCCGGCTCTTGCCGACAGCATGGCTCGTTTCTTCCCTAATGGGAAAAACAGTGACTGGTGGCGTGCCGAATTTGAGGGCAAATTCAAAAAGCGTGGGACAGGAGCCCGCGGGCTTAGATCCTACAAGCTGGCAAGCGACCTCACTTATGCTCAGAAAGAACGATTAAGGAAGTTCCCTTTCTTCAAGAAGGGCCGTAACAAGTCGGGGCTGGTCTTTTATGAGCAATATAAGCGGTGTAAGCCTTTTGGCGATATAGCTTCACGAAGTATCGGTTCGGTACATGCCGATGCGAGAGTGATGCATGGCACGTCGGGGCTTGAAAAGGCTCTCGACACGTTGTTGTATGGAAAAGACGGGGAAAAACGCGCTATCCAGTCGACAGTCCGCACCCTCGCTTGGGAACATGTGCCGGCAGTCGATGGCTACGACATAGTTACTACCATCAACATTGGCATACAGGACATTGTGGAGCAGGAACTCTATAACATGTGCAAGGAAGCGGAGCCTGAATGGGCTACTGCCGTTGTGATGGAAGTCGCGACAGGAGAGATAAAGGCGGTGTCCAATTTTGACCTTAACAGGGCGCGCACCGATTACATAGAACGTATGAATCATGCATTCCTCGGCTATGAAACGGGTTCGGTAATGAAAGTCATATCTATGCTTGTGGCGCTGGAAGACAGTATAGTAATTGACACTAATGCGCGAATGGAAACAGGCAGATATTGGAATTACTCGAGGGGCGGTGGCATCACCGACGCGCATGCGAGCGACACTAAAAGCATTACCGAGGTTATCGCACATTCGTCAAACATCGGTATTGCAAAAATTATAACAGGCAAGTATGGTAATCAGCCGACTGCTTTCAAGGACAGGCTTACCGAACTGGGATTTTTCGATTTGTTGCATGTGGGCATAGCCGGAGAGATACCGCCAAGAATGGTATTTGGGAAGCATGATAACGAAAACAGAATCCAATTGTCGCGCATGTCCTACGGATATGGCGTGACGATTCCGCCCATATACACTCTTGCCATGTATAACGCGATAGCCAATGATGGCATGTTTGTCAGACCGCATCTGGTGAAGAAATTCATGCATGATGAAATAGCCGATTCGATAGTTCCAATCAGTTATGTGAGAGAACGTATATGCAGCCATGCAAATGCGATAAAACTCAGGGAGATGATGCGCAGCGTGGTATATGACCCGCATGGGACAGGCAAAAGCCTACGCAATAATCTTGTGGAGCTTGCCGGTAAAACGGGAACATGTTACATATCGGAGAACGGGCTTTATACTCGTAAGAAGAGGTACGCGTTTTGCGGCTTTTTCCCTTACGATGCCCCGAAGTATTCATGCATAGTGATTTTTGAAAAAGGGAAATATGGCGCCGCCCGCAGTTGTGGAAGGGTATTCAAGAACATTGCCTTGAAGATGTATTCAAGAGGCTTGTTGGGCAGCCATGCCGATTATGAAGCCGATGTCGATTCTTTAGGCCGCGTTGTCAACAGTACGCT
The DNA here is from genome assembly GCA_944321705.1 of uncultured Muribaculaceae bacterium. Taxonomy (GTDB): domain Bacteria; phylum Bacteroidota; class Bacteroidia; order Bacteroidales; family Muribaculaceae; genus Avimuribaculum. The sequence goes on from CALUMG010000012.1 coordinate 15,540, forward strand.
TTATGCCAGGGTCGATGGCGGTTATCCTGCCCTTGTGGAACAAGCATCGTTAAAGAATCACAGGAAATTCAGGACTCCGGGAACTGTAGCTGCCGGGGAAGTGCCCGATGTCATAGGCTTGGGATTGCGCGATGCGATAAATGTGCTTGAAGGAGCAGGAATGAAGGTGAGATTTACCGGGACAGGATATGTGTATAGGCAAAGTTTGCCTCCCGGCTCGAAATTGATAAAAGGTGCAGTGATTGAACTTGCATTGAGAAATTAAAAACGGATTTGTATGGAAAATGAATATAAACCACTTGATAGACTGATCAGCTCGATTGCAGTCAAACAGATAATAGGAGATACCGGTAAAGTCATCCGTGATTTGGTGTGTGATTCAAGGAAGGTGTCTCCGGGAGTAATGTTTGTGGCCGTGCGAGGTGTGACAGTCGATGCGCACGCTTTCATAGACAAGGCTGTTTCGGAAGGAGCTGTGGCTGTTGTGTGCGAGCAATTGCCTGAAACAATTGATGGCAATGTGTGTTATGTGGTTGTTGAAAACAGTGCTGTGGCATTGGGACACTTGGCTTCGGAGTGGTATGACAATCCGTCATCGCAGTTGTATCTCGTCGGTGTCACGGGGACCAATGGCAAGACGACTACAGCCACTTTGCTATATGAAATGTCTCAATTGCTTGGATACAAGGCCGGATTGCTGTCAACGGTAAAAAATATCATTGACAAGAGAGTTGTTCATGCCGACCAAACAACCCCCGACCCGTTGACATTAAACAGACTATTGCATGAAATGGTGGAAGCCGGATGCGAATATGCTTTTATGGAAGTCAGTTCCCATGCATGTGTTCAGCATCGCATCGACGGGCTTGTGTTCAAGGGCGGAATTTTTACTAATCTCACTCGCGACCATCTTGATTATCACAAGACTGTTGATAATTACATCAAAGCAAAGAAAAGTTTCTTTGACGGACTTCCAAAGGAAGCATTTGCACTTGTCAATGCCGATGATAAAGTTGGACTTGTAATGGTGCAGAACAGTCGGGCCGACAAGCATACATATTCGTTACGCACCCTTGCCGACTTCAAAGGCAAGATAATCGAAAGTCGCTTGAATGGCACTTTGCTCGACTTGAATGGCAAGGAAGTTGAAGTGTTGTTTACCGGCAAGTTCAACGCCTATAATCTTTTGGCAGTGTATGGGGCTTCGATACTACTTGGCTTTCCCGAGGAGGAAGTGATAGTGAAGATGAGCATGCTTGTGCCTGTGGCCGGACGCTTCCAGACGTTGATTTCTCCTCGTGGATACACAGCCATAGTAGACTATGCACACACTCCCGACGCATTGGTAAATGTGCTTGACACTATCAGAGATGTCATTGGAAATAATGGCAAGATAATCACCGTGGTGGGAGCAGGAGGCAATCGTGACAAAGGGAAACGCCCGATAATGGCTCATGAGGCCGCTACTCGCAGCGACAGGCTTATTCTTACTTCCGATAATCCGCGCTTTGAGAATCCCGATGAGATATTGAAGGACATGGAAGCCGGGCTTGAAGATGCCGAGCGCAAGCATGTGCTTAAAATTTCTGACCGTCGTGAAGCCATCAAGACTGCCGCTTGTTTTGCCGAACCGGGCGATGTGGTACTTGTGGCCGGCAAGGGGCATGAAGATTATCAGGAAATTGAAGGAGTCAAGCATCATTTTGATGACAAGGAAGTGCTACAAGAAATTTTCTTGAATGAAAAAGAAGATAAATAAGATATAGAATAAGAGACATGTTGTACTATCTATTCCAATATTTGGAACAAATTGATGTTCCGGGAGCGCGATTGATGAATTACTTGACATTCCGCTCAGGAATGGCGTTGATATTGTCATTGTTCATTGCAATGGTGATAGGACGCCGCATAATCGACAAACTCCAGTTGATGCAGGTGGGCGAGATTGTAAGGAACCTCGGTCTTGAAGGGCAGATGAGCAAGAAAGGCACACCCACAATGGGCGGAATCATCATAATAATTTCGATTCTTGTGCCATGCCTGCTTGTCGGCAAGCTCGATAATATATACATGATACTGATGCTCGTGTCGACCATATGGCTGGGTACGCTCGGTTTTGCCGACGATTATATAAAGATTGCGCATCACGACAAGGACGGATTGAAAGGAAAATTCAAGATAATAGGGCAAGTGGGTCTCGGACTTATAGTAGGCTTGACAATGTACTTGAGCCCCGACATCGTTATGAGGGAAAACATAGAAGTATATGATCAAGTGAACGAGGAGGTCGTAATCGAGCATAAGAATGAGGATATAAAGGCAGCGCAAACGACTATTCCGTTTGTCAAGAACAACAACTTCGATTATTCGAGCCTCACCAAGTGGATGGGTGACCATGCAGAGACCGGCGGCTGGATTGTATTTATTCTCGTCACAATATTTGTTGTCGCAGCCGTAAGCAATGGAGCCAATCTCACAGACGGCCTTGACGGCCTTGCCACAGGGACATCGGCCATAATAGGCGTGGCACTTGCCATCATGTGTTATTTGGGTGGCAATGTCATCTATTCGTCATATCTTAATATAATGTATATACCCGATAGCTCCGAACTTGTCGTGTTTGCCGCCGCATTTATCGGAGCCACAATAGGGTTCTTGTGGTATAACTCGTTCCCGGCTCAAGTTTTCATGGGCGATACGGGCAGTCTTACTCTTGGCGGCATAATAGCAGTGTTCGCCATATTGATACGCAAGGAATTGCTTATCCCAATTTTGTGCGCGATTTTCTTTATAGAAGATTTGTCGGTGATGTTGCAAGTGGCATATTTCAAGTATACCAAGAAACGCACAGGCATCGGCCGAAGGATATTTAAGATGACACCGCTCCATCATCATTTTCAAGTTCAAGGCAATTCGGGTGTAGACGCGCTCATCCAGCGACCCATAAGGGCAATTCCCGAGTCGAAGATAGTGATGCGGTTTTTCATAGTGGCGATATTTCTCGCTGTAATAACATTTGTGACATTAAAAATAAGATGATTATGGGAGACAAGAAACGTATAGTTGTATTGGGTGGAGGTGAAAGCGGCGTGGGTGCTGCTGTCCTTGCACAGGTAAAAGGCTTTGATGTTTTTTTGTCCGACATGGGAACAATTGCTCCCAAGTACAAGGAGAAACTCGATGAGTTCCATGTGGAATGGGAAGAAGGCAAGCACACGCAAGAACGAATTTTATGTGCCGACGAAGTGGTAAAAAGTCCGGGTATTCCAAACGATGCTCCTGTTATTGTTAAATTGAAAAGCAAGAACATCCCGGTCATATCCGAGATAGAGTTTGCCGGTCGATACACCGATGCCAAGATGGTGTGTATTACCGGAAGTAACGGTAAGACCACGACGACACTTCTTACATATCATATATTGAAAAAGGCCGGCCTTGACGTGGGGCTTGCCGGCAATGTGGGCCGTAGTCTTGCTTATCAGGTGGCCACGGAACATCACGACGTGTATGTGATAGAATTGAGTAGTTTCCAGCTCGATAACATGTATGAATTCAAGGCCAACATAGCCGTGTTGCTCAACATAACTCCAGACCATCTTGACCGTTACGACCACAAAATGGAAAATTATGTTGCAGCCAAGTTCAGAATATTGCAAAACCAGACCGGTGAAGACTCGTTCATTTTTTGGGAGAATGACCCTATTATCGCAGCGCAATTAAAGCGACTGAATGTAGAGGCTCGAATGTACCCGTTCTCGGAAAATTGTGACACCGAGGCCGCGGCTTATGTCGACAATGAGACTGTCGTGTTGAAGGATAACGGAGATTTGTTGCGAATAAACAAGAGTGACCTTGCATTGAAAGGATTGCACAATATTTTCAACTCCATGGCGGCTGGATTGTCGGCTGCGATACTCGACATAAAAAAAGATGTGATACGCGGTGCGCTTGAGGACTTTGAAGCCGTGGAACACAGACTTGAGTATGTGAGAACAGTCGATGGCGTGAGATATGTGAATGATTCCAAGGCCACAAATGTCAATTCATGCTGGTATGCCCTTGAAAGCATGAATACTCCCGTTGTGCTTATACTGGGAGGCAAGGACAAGGGTAATGATTACAGCGAAATAGAAGAATTTGTCAAGAAGAAGGTAAGAGCCATCGTTTGCCTTGGTGTGGATAACCGCAAATTGCATGAATTCTTTGAAGGAAAAGTTCCTGTGATGGAAGATGCCGGCAGCATGGAAGAAGCTGTGGCCAAGTGCCGCAAACTTGCGATGGATGGCGACACGGTGTTATTGTCCCCATGCTGTGCAAGTTTTGACTTGTTCAAGAGCTATGAAGATCGCGGGCATCAGTTTAAGGCTTGCGTCAAAGCTTTGAAATGAGATATTTACAATTATATATAAAATCGTAGAGAGCATAGGATGAAGAACAGTGGTACCGGCAATGTGAAAGTTGCCGAGAAAAACAAAAATCATGGCGATCCTTGGATTTGGGGCATATACTTCATGTTATGCTTCATCTCGGTTCTTGAGGCATATAGTGCTTCGAGCCAGATGATTGGGTCTTCGGGAGTTTTCGGTCCGCTAATAAAACATGCCGGCACACTGCTGGCAGGTGGCGTGGTGCTGTTCGTAGTCCAGCATTTTTCTTACGAGAAAATAATTCCATGGATACCTGTGGCCATCGTGCTCACCATAGCTTCGATGATATATGTGCTGTTCAAGGGCGATTATGTGAACGGAGCATTGCGTTCATTTTCAGTCATGGGCGTGTCGGTGCAACCGTCGGAGATTGCCAAACTTGTAGTGGTGGCAGCGGTGTCATGGATAATGTCGCGATATCAGATGCCGGGAGGCGTAAAGACTGTCGGCGTAGTGTTTAGCGCAATCATTGTGCTGGTGTTTGGAGGCTTGACGTACAGCCAAGGATTTACAAATACGGCAATATTGATGGGCATCAGTCTTGCGATGTTGCTAATAGGCGGCATACAGATAAAAAAATTCTTGCTTGTGCTTGTCTTTTATATGATTGCAGCTTTATGCTACTTTGGATATTCGCATATTAAGGAAAAAGCCGAGTCGGCAGAACAACCAGATTCGGGAATTGCAGTGGAGCAGATAATGAGCAGTGCCACTGTGGCCGATGAGGCAGTAAAAAAGGATAATCGTGTCACGGTGGATCGCAGCGGCACGCGTTCAAAGCGTCTTGCTCGTTTCGACTGGAATGAAGACAGCTGCCTGAATCATCCGTTGACAAGTGAATACTTGCAGGAACAATATGCCTACATGGCACGAGCGCATGGCGGAATATGGGGCGTGCTGCCCGGCAATTCGAGGGAATGCAGCCGGTTGCCTCTTTCGTTCTCCGATTATATTTATTCCATAATAGTGGAGGAACTCGGGCTGGCTGGTGGCATATTCGTCCTTGTACTCTATCTTGCGTTGCTGGCGCGTGCAGTGACGATTGTGTTTAAATGCAAACGTGCATTTCCGGCCTTGCTCATCATGGGAATGGCCGTGATGATAACTGTGCAGGCATTGTCGCACATAGCGATAAATTGCGGAGCCGTCCCTATTTCGGGACAGCCGTTGCCGCTTATTTCTTCCGGAGGTTCGGCCATAATGGTGATAAACATAGCTTTCGGAATCATGATAAGTGTCAGCAAGTTTGCCGTTACAAGCAATTCATCGGGCAAGACGGATGCCGGGAAAAGGAAAGGTTCCACATCCAAGGTCTTGGAGGCTGAGAACCCTACACAGATTTAACAACAGTTTTAATTTTGCGAAACGATGATGGGAAATGTCATGAAAAAGGTATTGATAAGCGGAGGTGGCACAGGAGGCCACATTTTCCCTGCAATATCCATAGCAAATGAAATAAAACGACGCAACCCCGACACTGAAATATTGTTTGTCGGAGCTGAGAATCGCATGGAGATGGAGAAAGTGCCTGCTGCGGGTTATAAGATAATTGGCCTGCCTGTGTGCGGATTTGACAGAAAACATTTATTCAAGAATGTGAAAGTGCTGTTCAAATTGTTCAAGAGCATGCGCATGGCTCGCAAGATATTGAAAGATTTTTCACCATGCATGGCTGTCGGAGTGGGCGGATATGCAAGCGGTCCAATGTTGAAAGCCGCACAAAAGATGCATATACCCACACTCATACAAGAGCAAAATTCCTATGCAGGCGTGACAAATAAATTGCTCGCAGCCAAGGCTGATGCCATCTGTGTCGCTTATGACGGAATGGAACGTTTCTTCCCGCAGGAAAAGATTGTTAAAACAGGTAATCCCGTGCGTCGAAATCTCATTGAGTGTGCGTTGTCGCGCGATGAAGCGATAACCCGGCTCGGGCTTGACCCGGCAAAAAAAACGATTCTTGTCGTGGGTGGAAGCCTTGGAGCAAAAACAATCAATGAAGGAATCAAGGCCGGCCTCAGATTATTAGGTGAAAAAAGCGACAATTTGCAGGTGATATGGCAAACGGGAAAGTATTATGATGCCGATACTCGTGAAGCTCTTGAGCGTTCAAAGGTGAAGAATGTGTTGAGAATGCCATTTATCGCCGACATGGATGTGGCTTATCGGGCGGCCGATCTCGTGGTGGGTCGTGCCGGTGCAAGTTCCATTTCTGAGTTGCAATTGCTCGGCAAGCCATCTATACTTGTTCCTTCGCCCAATGTGGCCGAAGACCATCAAACTAAGAACGCCATGGCCCTTGTTGACAAGAAAGCGGCGTTGATGATACGCGACGTTGATGCTGTCAATGTCCTTGTTGGAAAAATGATTGACACGGTGCTTGACGATGAATTGTTGTCGTCGTTGTCGGCCAATGTGGCCGGCATGGCATTGCCCGATGCGGCAGGACACATCGTGGATTGCATGGAGTCGATATTGAAAGGCAGTAGTAAATAATGAAATGTGAATTGTAAAGAAAGTTATACAAGATGATGCAATTTGATTCATTATATTTTGTGGGTGCAGGTGGCATAGGAATGGCCGCCCTTGAACGTTATTACCTTGCAAAAGGGTACAGAGTGGCAGGTTATGACTTGACTCCAAGCCAGTTGACTTCTCAACTTGCATCAGAAGGAGTGGAAATGTATTATGACGAATCGGCCGACTTGATACCGTCATATTGCCGCGACCCGAAGAAAACACTGGTTGTATATACACCGGCAGTTCCCGAAACTCATGCAGGATTGCGATATTTCAGGGAAAATGGTTTTGAAGTGGTCAAGCGCGCGCAATTGCTTGGAATCATAACTCATAACTCGCTCGGGCTGTGTTTTTCGGGGACTCATGGCAAAACAACCACTTCGAGCATGGCAGCACACATATTGAACACATCGCCAATAGGCTGCAATGCATTTCTCGGCGGAGTGTTGCGTAATTACGGAAGCAATCTGCTTTTAAGCGATAAAAGTGATTATACGGTGATAGAAGCCGATGAATTTGACAGGTCTTTTCATTGGCTGAGTCCTTATATTGCCGTGGTGACTGCCACCGATCCCGACCATTTGGACATATACGGGACCGAAGAGGCTTATTTGGAAAGTTTCGCCCATTTCACCGAATTAATCAAACCCGGAGGATGCCTTATAATGCACACCGGCTTGAAAATGAAACCTCGTGTGAACGACAACGTGAAGATTTACACTTATTCCAAGGAAGAGGGCGATTTTCATGCAGCAAACATAAGGAAAGGTAACGGTGAAATCGTGTTTGACTTCATTGGCCCCGATATCGAGGTTAGAGATATAAATCTTGGAGTACCTGTCGACATAAATATTGAAAACGCTGTTGCGGCCATGGCCGTATGCCATTTGGCAGGAGTCGAGGGTGATGACATGCGTCGGGCTATGGCTTCATTCCAAGGAGCCAAGCGCCGGTTTGAATTCTGGCTGAAGGAGCCGGGACCGAAAGGGAAAGTCGTGATTGACGATTATGCCCACCATCCCGATGAGTTGAAAGCCAGCATACGTTCGGTGAGAGATCTTTATCCCGACAGGAAACTGACGGTGATATTTCAGCCGCATCTGTACAGCCGCACACGGGATTTCGCCCCACAATTTGCCGAGGCGTTGTCTCTTGCCGATGAGGTGATTTTGCTTGACATATATCCAGCTCGCGAGAAACCGATTCCGGGAGTCACGTCCGAGATTATTTTCAAAGATATAAAATGCCCGTACAAAGCAATTTGCGACAAGGCAAATTTGATTAGTACGATTAAAAATTATAATTTTGATGTGTTATTGACAGCAGGTGCAGGTGACATATGTAACTATCTTCCTGCGATTTGCGAAATCATAAAAGATAAACATTGAAACTTCTTGTCAAGAACATATTACTTATAGCATGCGTCGCAATGATTGTGGCGGCATCGGTTTGGGCCGACCATAGGTCGAGGCTTGAGTCGTGCCGTGCCGTGGATGTGCACATTGTCAATGATGACTCGGTGACATTCATAACACGCAAAGGAATCATGCACGAGTTACACACACACAATGTTTATCCCGAAGGCAAACTTATAACAAGCATAAATACCGAAGAGATAGAGCGGATACTTGACAAGTGCGATTATCTTGAAAATGTGGAATGCTACATTGCCAATAATGACGAACTTGTAATTGAAGCCCGGCAATTCATGCCAGTCATGCGAGTATATGACAATGGCGATTCGTCGGTGTATTATGTCAATAGAGCTGGCAAACGGATGGCTGCCGACGGTCGTTATCACATAGATGTGCCTGTGGTGGAAGGGGATTTTACAGGACGATACCAGCCAACTTCGTTGTTGCCGATGATTGAGCATGTGGCAAGCCATCCCGAACTTGACGAACTTGTCACCATGTATTCGGTGAGGGATTCAAACAATGTGTTTATCATTCCGTCGATATGCGGACATGTGGTGAACATGGGAAATGCAAGGGATTTTGAATCAAAGTTCAAAAAACTCATGTTGTTTTATAAAAAGGTCATGCCGCACAAGGGGTGGAACGCATATTCCGAAATATCGCTCAAGTGGGACTATCAAGTGGTGGGCACTTTAAGAAGCAAGAAAAAGCCGTATGAAGTGCCTTATGATCCTGAAGAAGATGAACAAGCACCGTCGCTTGAGTCGGTAAACATAAAAGGCCTTGTGGCCGATACCGGAGATTCTTCATCGAACGAAAAGAAAGAATCGCCATCCGGGAACGAAGGCATGAGCGCAAGTTCACGAGTCAAGAAGGCTTTTACCGATTGATGGTGAAAAAGGTGTGTCGATTTAAACAGAATATATTGAGAAAGCAAAAATATAGTTATGGAAAGCAAGCAGTATGTCGTAGCATTGGAAATAAGCAGTTCCAAAATTGTTGGCGTGGTAGGGGAGCCTAACACTAACGGAGGAGTGAATGTAGTCGACATTGAAGCCGAGCGAGGTGTCGACTGCGTGAAATATGGGTGCGTGCAAAATGTGGAAGAGACGAAATTAAGGATAAACCGAGTGATTTCACGCTTGGAGTCGCACATCGCGCCTAAGAAGATAACCGGCGTGTTTGTTGGCATAAGTGGTCGGTCGGTTCGTAATTATGAAATGCAGTTTTCCACATCATTTGATGAAGAAAGCATGATTACCGAAAATGTCATAGAATCTTTGCGCAAGCGTTTCTATTCGGAGGCCGAAGTTCAAGGGGACATTCTCGACGTGATACCATGCCAATACTTTATTGACAATAATGAAACATTGAATCCAATAGGGACATACGGTTCTTCGATAAAGGTTGTGTTCAACGGCATAATCGCCAAGAGCACGTTGAAAATGAACATTAGGCGTTCGCTCGAATCGCAACAATATGACATAAAGGGTTATGTGATAACTCCTCTTGCCGTGGCCGAACAGGTGCTTTCCAATGAAGAACGTCAACTTGGTTGCATGCTTGTCGACTTTGGAGCGGAAACGACAACTGTTTCAATATATCGCGGTGGCGTGTTGCATTATCTTGTCACATTGCCAATGGGCAGCAGGTTGATAACACGCGACTTGACTAATCTCAACATGCTCGAAGATGCTGCCGAGGAGATAAAGAAGACAACCGGCAAGGCTATGGCTTCGGAGTCGGGTCGCAGCATTCTTATAGAGGGCATACAGTCGAGCGAGGTCCAAAATTATGTTATTTCACGGTCGGAAGAGATTGTTGCAAACATCAACGAGCAAATTTCTTATTCGGGCATACCTCGTGAGCACATCGCAGCCGGCATAGTTCTTGTGGGTGGCGGGGCATTGCTTAACGGATTTGGCCGTCTGGTGGAGCAAATGACGAAATTGAAAGTGCGTAATGGTGGACTTCCTCCAAGGATAAGATTATATTCTCAAGCTGCCGGCGGAACAGAATACACCGAGGTCATTTCCATACTTGCCCATGCTGCATCGACGATTGGCGTTAATGACAGTTGTGTTAAAGATCCTGTTGCTGTTACCGAAGAGGTAGTTGTACCTCCTGTCGAGGAAGAAGAAAAGAAAGACGAGAAGGTGAGCGAAGAGGAAGTTGAGAAGCCTGAAGGAAAAAAGATTTCAAACACGGAATCTCACGGTTCAAACAAATTCTTGAGATTTTATCAGAATTTTAAGAAACGGACGACTGAATTGCTTGAAGGAGCAGACGATTCTTTTGATGACGATGACAACTCTGCTCGCGACAACAGGGAGTAAAAAGCGGGCCTTCGGATAAGAATTTTATTAACAAGAAAGAAAATTGACGACAATGTTTGACGATTCAAAGATAATGGACAACGAGCCTAACTTTCAAGAAAAAGAAAGTTATCCGACAATAATAAAGATAATCGGTGTTGGCGGTGGAGGAAACAATGCAGTCAACCACATGTACGAGCAAAATATAAGCGGCGTGTCGTTTGTCGTTTGTAATACCGACAAGCAGGCGTTGCTTAATTCCCCGGTTCCTAAGAAATTGCTTTTAGGACCTAATACCACACATGGACTCGGTGCCGGCAACATGCCCGACGTGGCTCGCAATGCCGCCGAAGAAAGTGAAAATGAAATTGCAGGCTTGTTTGACGATGCAACAAAGATGGTATTCATTACTGCCGGCATGGGTGGCGGTACAGGTACCGGTGCGGCTCCTGTCGTGGCTCGCATAGCTAAAGAAAAAGGCGTGTTGACCGTGGGCATCGTGACGATTCCGTTCCTTTTTGAAGGAGAGAAGAAAATCATGAAAGCGTTGAAGGGAGCCGAAGAAATGAAACAATTCGTCGATGCGCTGATGATAATAAATAACGAGCGGTTGACCGAAATTTATGAAGAACTTGACTTCTTGAATGCGTTCGGCAAGGCCGATGACACGTTGACAACAGCGGCACGAAGCATCTCGGAACTGATAACAAGCCAAGGTCGCATAAATCTTGACTTTAACGATGTAAACACCACATTGCGCGATGGTGGTGTGGCAATAATCAGTTCGGGATATGGTGAAGGCGAGCGTCGAATGACCAAGGCCATACGCGACGCATTGAATTCTCCGTTGTTGAAAAACCGCGATGTGTACAGTTCTAAGCGTATTCTTGTCAACATTTATTTTGCCGAGCAGAAGGAGCATCCGTTTGTCATGAGTGAAATAAAGGAGATGCAGGAATTCATGGCTCAATTTGCTACCGAAGTGGATGTGATATGGGGTGTCACTGTCGACAATACCCTTGGCTCTAAGATAAAAGTGACAATTCTTGCCGCAGGTTTTGACGTGTCGCTCGGGAAGGAGACTTCGGGTCACTCGGATGACGCCCCGAAAGAACCCAAGATAACAATAGAGGAGGTTTATGGCAGTGATGCGGTAGCCCAGACTAATCAAAGCCGCGCCAAAAATAAATATATGGTGTTGAAACCCGAAGAACTTGATGATGATGCAGTAATATCGGTATTTGAGAAAAATCCGACATTCAAGCGCGGTTCCAAGGTACATGTGCCTGTAATTCAGGATTCGGCCGGTGATGAAGATTCCGGCAATTCCACGAAGAACAATGGCAGTGGAAGCAAGAAGATACAATTCTGATGCAAAGACACACAGATTGTTTTTTGAATAAACGCTGAGGTGGTTGTCGACAAGATTGGTTTGGCAACCACCTCGGCGTTTACAATTAGTTGTTTTTAATTAGGGACATTTACTGAATGGCCCTAATTATTGACCTTTTGCGTGAAAAATGCCACTTTGGGCAATGCGGTGGAAACCAAGGTTCATGAAAGGCTTGTGGTTGATGGTTCGCTTTTATGCGGTTAATTGTTATCTTTGTAATGGTTATATTTAAAAACTGTAAAAAACACATATCAATGAAAACACTTCGATATTTATCCGCAGCCTTGACGGTGCTTGCCGTGTGCCTGCCTGTTTTGGCACAGAGCGTGGAGCAGACAGCTCAAGGCGTGCGCCTTGACGTCGGGGAAGGCAAGTTCAGGTGTGAAGTGATGTTTTATTCGCCATCGATTGTCCGCGTGGTGAAATGGCCGCAGACCGTCATGCCAGGAGAGAAGAGCCTCGCCGTGGTGATGACTCCGGGCAAGACGAAGCTGGAGGTGACGGAGACGGCCGATGTGGTTACGCTGAAGAGCCATGAGGTTAGCGTCACTTTGGACAAGGCGGATGGCTTAGTAGCTTTTGCCGATGCCGATGGCAACAGCTTGTTGAAGGAGCAGGGCGCGCCCGTGTTCACCCCGATAGAGAGTGGAGTAGACAAGGACTATTATCGTGTGAGCCAGGCGTTCCGTCTTGACGAGGACGAGGCTATTTATGGATTGGGCCAGCTCCAGACGGGCAAGATGAGCCAGCGCGACCAGCAAAAATATCTTATACAGAGCAACCTCGAGGACAGCAGTCCTTTCTTCCAGTCAATAAAGGGCTACGGACTGTATCTTGACAACTATTCGCCAGTGACGTTCACCGATAACGCCGATGGTACACGGTTTGACTTCGAGGTGGGCGCGTGTGTCGATTACTACTTCATGTATGGTGGCACAGCCGATGGCGTAGTGGCCCGTGTGCGCGAGCTTACGGGGCAGGTACCCATGTTTCCGCTGTGGACTTACGGTTTTTGGCAGAGCAAGGAGCGATATAAGAGCCAGTATGAGACGGTGGACGTGGTGCGCAAGTACCGCGAGCTGGGTGTGCCTATTGATGGAATAATACAAGACTGGCAGTATTGGGGCAATAACTACTTGTGGAATGCCATGGAGTTTCTTAACACTGCGTTCCCCAATCCGCAGAAGATGCTTGACGATGTGCACTCGATGAACGCCCACATGGCCATTTCAATATGGCAGTCTTTCGGTCCTAAAACAAAGCCTTACCGCGAACTCGCATCGAAGGGCTTGCTCTACGACTTCAAGACATGGCCTCCGTCGGGCACTGAGGGATGGCCTCCCAATCCTGACTATCCGTCAGGTGTGAAGGTGTATGATGCTTATTCACCCGAAGCAAGGGATATTTACTGGAAGTATCTCGACGCCGGAATATTCAAGTATGGCATGGATGCGTGGTGGATGGACTCGACAGACCCCGACCATCTTGACGCTGTTCCGTCGGATCTTGACCAGGAGACCAGTTTCGGCTCGTTCCGCAAGGTACGCAATGCCTACCCCCTTATGTGCGTCGGCGGTGTTTATGAACACCAGCGTGAGGCAACTTCGGCCAAGCGTGTGTTCATCCTTACGCGCTCCGGCTTTCTCGGACAGCAACGTTACGGGTCAAATGTGTGGACAGGAGACGTGGCCTCTTCATGGGAGAATTTGCGGCGGCAGGTGCCTGCCGGGCTTAACTTTTCGCTTTGCGGAATGCCTCATTGGAATTGTGACATAGGCGGATTCTTCGCCGGGCAGTACAATCTGGCCGACGGGACAGCCACAAAGAACCCATTGTATCAGGAGCTGTTTGTGCGCTGGATGCAGTTCGGTGCGTTCACGCCGATGATGCGCTCGCACGGTGCAGATACTCCGCGCGAAATCTATTTGTTCGGTAAGAAGGGCGAACCTGTGTATGACGCAATAGAGAAAATGATACGTTTGCGCTATTCGTTGTTGCCCTATATCTATTCAACCTCATGGGAAGTTTCCAGCCGGCAGTCGACATTCATGCGTGCATTGGCGATGGATTTCCCCAAGGACAGCCGCGTGCTTGACATGGCCGATGAATATATGTTTGGCCGTGCGCTGCTTGTAGCACCCGTGCTCAACGCTCAATACACCACAGAAAAGGCTGTCAAGATGGACGCGCTGACGGGTTGGAATAGCGACAATGAGGGCATGGCCGGAAGCGCGGCTGCGCCAGTTGACTTTACGCAGGAGAAGCAGGCGACGGTCTATCTGCCCGAAGGTGTGTCATGGTATGACTATTGGACAGGCGAGAAATTTGTCGGTGGACAGGAGATAACGCGCACGGTGACTCTGGCCGACGTTCCTCTTTACGTCCGTGCAGGCAGCATTGTACCGCTCGGTCCTGACGTACAGTATGCCACGGAGAAGCCCTGGGACGCGCTTACGCTGTGTGTATATCCCGGTGCCGACGGATGTTTCGTGCTCTATGAGGACGAGTTTGACAACTACAATTACGAGAAGGGCGCATATACCGAAATCCCGATTACATGGGATGAGTCGTCGCGCCGTCTCACAATAGGTGCTCGCCACGGCTCTTATCCCGGTATGCTGACCGAGCGGCGGTTCATTGTGCGCACTCCTGACGGCAAGGAAAAGGCCATTGACTATACAGGGAAGGAAGTGACGCTGAAGCTGTGATTGGTGCTGGCTTCATGCGGATGCGTAATATATTGTAACCCGATTGTTTTGCAAAGACGGCTTTTCGCGATGCGGAGGGCCGTCTTTGCAGTGAAAAATTGTCATTGTATAAAGTATTTATGCAGAATTCACGTTAAAATAAGGTGTGTTTTTAACAGATAATTCTCATATTTTATTTAAATTTGTATGTTGACCGATTCATATCTTCAATTCTCATAATACATGAATGATTTTTTGCCTAATATGTTTACATTTAATACAATATGCCTTAAAACGATAAAACGTTGTTTGCTCCATGTTTCAATCCTGTGCTTGACAATCCTGTTTGCAATGTCGATGCACAGCTGTTCCGACGGCGATTCTGCGCTTTTGGAAAGGCTCGATGATCGCATAGCCAATAGCGAGGTGTATGATAACATGAAAATTGAGCGAATCGACAGTTTGAAGAGTTTGCTTGCCAAGGCCGACAATCCAAAGAGGAATTTTGAGCTAAACAGGCAACTGTTTCTTGAGTACCAGTCGTTTGTGTGCGATTCGGCATTGTATTATATTAATGTGAACATCGCTCAGGCGCGGAAGGCTGGTGACGATTATTGGCTTGCCGTATCGCTTATTGCGAAAGCCGATTTGGTGGCAAAGGCAGGAATTTTTACCGAAGCGTTGAAGATATTGCAGTCAATAGATTCGCACGCATTACCCGATGACATTAAAGACAATTATTACCAAGTATGTGGCACCACCTACCAATATATGTCGGAGTATGCCGACGGCAGTGAATACATAGATGGTTATCAAGCTAAAATTACGGCTTACCGTGATTCTTTACTATCGATACCGAATATCGACAAATTTGTATATGAAACCGAATACGGATCGAGACTGTTGGAGCAAGGGCGGTTCGACGAAGCCATAGATTTTTTCATAGAACGAATAGGCAATCACCAATCAGGGACGAGGGAGTATGCGGTTATTGCATCAGTGTTGGCATATGCATATTCGCTTGCCGGGGATGTCGGCAATCAAGAGTATTATTTAGTACTGAGTGCCATTTCCGATATTGAAGGGTCGATTAAGGAAAACCTTGCATTGCGTTCTCTTGCCGAATTGCGTTTTAAGGCTGATGATGTGTCGCATGCCTATTATTATCTGCGCAAGAGCATGGAAGATGCCAACTATTATTCGGCACGGATGCGTAAAAACCAGTCGGCAAATATCTTGCCGCTGGTGACCAGTGCCTACGAGGCCAAGCAAAAACATATGCAGACGCAGCTTAAGACGCTTGTTGTCGCCATCAGTGCCTTGGTTGTCGGGCTTGCCGTAGCTGTGGTATTTATAATAAAGCAGTTGCGCATCGTGTCGCGCAGCTTGCGCTTGGTATCGATAACAAAAGACAAGTTAATCAGGCTCAATGATGAATTACGTCAAACCAACGCCGCTCTCACAGCAACCAATACGGCACTCACCGAGTCGAGCTGCATCAAGGAAGAATACATAGGCAAATTCATGGGCTTGAGTTCAAATTATATATCCACGCTCGAGAAATACCGCAAGATGCTCTACCAGCAGGCGGCATCGGGGAACATTGAGGGGCTTCACAAGGCGTTGCGCTCGACAAGCATAATCAACGACGCGCTCAAAGAATTCTACCATACGTTTGACACCGCATTCCTCAATATTTTCCCTGACTTTGTGGCGCAATTCAATTTATTATTCCCCGACGGCGACCGCATACAATTGAAAGAAGGTGAAATGCTCAATACAGAGCTTCGCGTGTTTGCCTTAATACGCCTTGGCATCACCGACAGTGCCAAGATTGCCGATTTCTTGCGTTGCTCCATTACGACCATCTATACTTACCGTTCAAAGCGTAAGAAACGGGCGTTGAATCCTGCGGCTTTTGATGACGACGTAATGAAAATAGCACTGTTTTGACAGGGTGTCCAGTTAAGATTCTATTTAGATTTGCCAGATGATTCTCTTTATGTAAGTGCTTGAAATATAATTTCTTAAATCTGAAATACATTTAGGATTTTATTAGGTGCGTTGTGCAAGTTATAATTGTATTGATAAATTTGCCATTGGAACGATTTTAAAATAGAGTATTGCTTTAAATACCTTATAATAAATCATACGTTTACCTAATTAAAATTTAAAAATTATCAGATGAAAAAATTTAATCAAGCCAAGCACATGCTGTTCAGGCATGTGTTAATCCTATTGGGCGTGATGGTTACTTCTGTTTCGGCGTTTGCGCAGCAAGCGGTGAGCGGAACTGTTACCGACGCAAACGGGGAAACCGTCATAGGTGCTACCGTAATGGTGAAAGGAACTACCAACGGAGCGGCAACAGACATGGACGGCAAATATGCCTTAAAAAATGTTCCGGCTGATGCCACTATCGTATTCTCGTCGTTGGGTTACAAGACCGTTGAAGAAAAAGTGAACGGCAGGTCGGTAATCGACGTGGTGATGAGTGGCGACCAACAGTTGCTCGATGAAGTGGTTGTAGTGGGTTATGGTTCATTGAGCCGTAAAGAACTTACAAGTTCTATTGTGCAAGTAGACAAAGACCAATTCCAGCAAGGAGGAATGAACAACGTTATGGAAATGCTTACTGGTAAGGTTGCTGGTCTTAATGTGTCGACAGTTTCACCGGCCGATCCTAACAGTTCATCTTCGTTGCAAGTGCGTGGTGCAACATCACTGACTGCCAGCAACGAGCCTCTCATCGTCATTGACGGAGTGGCAGGTGGAGACATTCGCACTATTGCTCCGCAAGACATTGAATCGATGACAGTATTGAAAGATGCCGCTTCGGCAGCCATATATGGAACGCGTGGTGCAAACGGTGTCATCCTTATTACTACAAAGAAAGGTTCGGGAACTCCTGGCAAGCCGGTGATTACCTACGACAGCTACTTTGCCGTAAACCTTGCCAAGGGCAAGCCCGAAGTGCTTTCGGCCGACGAATGGCGTCGTTCACGTCGTGGTAACGATTATGGTGCAAGCACCGACTGGTATGACTTGTTGATGCGTGATTTTTCGTATGATACCAACCAATATGTGTCGATTGACGGCAGTACTGAAAACGGATATTACAACGCTTCAATCAACTACAAGCGTGCAACTGGTCTGGACATAATAAGCGAGCGTGAGGAATATGGCGCACGCGCTTCTGTTCAGCAAATGTTCCTTGACAAGAAACTGCAACTTACATTCTCTCTCAACGCCCGTCATGTAAAAGAGGATTGGGGCGACAGTGGCCTTTTTGACACTGCATTGTCGATGAACCCGACAATACCGGTATATGACGAAAACGGTGATTATTATCAGCCAACGTCGCCTACCGGCGTTGCCAACCCTGTGGGCAAGCTCAACCTTGAAACGAGTCAGGGCAACCGTACTTATATACTCGGTACGGCAGATGCCAAGTGGAACATTTGGAGCAACGGCACGCACTCGATAAACACGCAAGTGTCTTATTCGTATGACTACAACGACTTGAAGAGCGATTTCTACACTCCATCTAATTCGAGTGAATCTTATTGGAACGGGTACGCAGGTCGTGCAAGCATAACTTATCAAAAGTGGTGGACCAACCGCATTGAGTGGCTAGGCAATTACTTCTTCAACAACAACGGCCATGATGTGAAGTTGATGGTTGGTTATACTTATGAACGCGACAACTGGGAACAGATGTTCATGCAGAACAATAATTTCACATTCGACAATGCTTTGTGGCATGGCATCGGTTCGGGTAGTTATCTGCAAGAAGGTAAAGCCAGCATGTATGCAGGGAAATCAGAGTCTACACTCGTGGGCTTCTTCGGCCGTGTCAATTACAACTGGCGCAGCATGATCATCGCATCGGCTTCTATGCGTTATGAAGGTTCGACCAAGTTTGGTGCCGATAGCAAGTGGGGAGCGTTCCCATCAGTTTCATTGGCATGGGAAATAGCCAAGACTCCGTTTATGGAAAATTATAGCGACATCGTGCAAAGTCTCAAGCCTCGTTTCTCGTATGGTGTCACCGGACGTAGCGATTTCGATGCCTATCAGTCAATTGCCACATATTCTACAAATGGCAAATATTACATTGACGGCCAATGGGTGACCGGTTATGCTCCGTCAAACAATGCCAACCCTGAACTTCAATGGGAAAAATCTTCGAGTGCCAACTACGGTGTAGACTTCATGTTGTGGAACCGCTTGTATGGATCAATCGAATACTTCGACCGCCGAAGCAACGACTTGCTTTATACTTATTCAGCACCGCAACCTCCATATGTTTATTCCACTATATTGGTGAACGTTGGTACTACCAAGAACACTGGTATTGAACTATCACTCACCGGAGACGTGCTTGTTGACACTCCTGTGAAATGGACGACGGGCATCAATTATTCTTATGGTACGACAAAGCTCACCAAGTTGTCGAACGACATATACAAGGCTTCTTACCTTGATTTGTATCAAAAGCCGGGTGTCGGTACGAGCGAATATTTCTTCCGTGTACAGGAAGGCGGTAAGATAGGCCAATTCTACGGATATGAATATGCAGGAACTGACGACGAAGGCAACATGCTTGTTTACAATAAGGATGGCGAGAAGATACTTACCGCCCAAGCTACGGCCGAAGACAAGTGTTACATAGGAAACGGCGCGCCCGAGCATTTCCTCACATGGAACAATACTTTGAAATGGCGTGACTTTGACCTTAGTGTAATGTTCCAAGGTGCATTTGGCCACGAAATATTCAATATGCGCAAGTATGGCATGGGCTTGCAAGGCTGTGGTACCGACAACGTGTTGCGCAGTGCATACCTTGAAGACAGCAATGTCATAACCGGCGGAGGAGTAATATCTTCTTACTTCCTTGAAAACGGCAATTACTTCAAGCTCGCCAATGTCACTTTGGGCTACACAGTCCCGTTCAAGAACAATAAGCTTGTTGAGAGCCTGCGCGTTTATTTAGCTGCTAAGAACCTGTATACCATCACCGGCTATTCGGGCAACGATCCGTCGATAGTAACCTCTACCGGCATCACTCCGGGCGTGGATGTCAACAGTGCATATCCGCAAGCTACCCAGCTTACACTTGGTGTAACATTCAGGTTTAAATAATTTTCCTAATTAACCAATACATTGACAAAGACAATTATGAAAAAAATATGCTTGATTGCTGCTGTCGCTGCTGTTGCAGGTGGAACAATGGTTTCTTGTACCGACCTCGACGAGAAAGTATTTGACCGCATCGACGCTTCAATCTATTATCAAGACGAAAACAGTGTGAAGGGTGCCTTGGCCTCGATATACAACTCAGCAACCACGAGTTTCCTTGAATACTTCTGGTATCTAAACGAGCTAAGTGCCGATCAAGTGGCTTGGCGTTCGTGGCACGGCGGCGCATGGGGTTGGGACGAAGGCGAGAAGTTTGTCCTCACGGCCCAGTCGTGGAACACAGAGTCGGTAATTATACGCCGCGCTTGGGAAACAGCATGGCAGACGATAGGTCTCTGCAATACGCTTGTCGAGGACCTAAACGCGCTTGATGCCGCTTCAATCGGAATGACCGAAGAGACAAAAGCCATGTATATAGCTGAGGTGCGCACGATGCGTGCATGGGCCTATTACAACAACTTCGAATTGTGGGGAGGAACGTTGCCATTATGTACCTCGGCCAGCGGTGACATCCCGGGATCGGTATCGACCGATTTCAACGAAGGTTGCAAGATCATATATGATTTCATAGCAACCGAGCTCGACGAGTCGTGCGATGCCCTTATGAAAGAAGATGGCTCTGGGAATTCCCGCTTGCGCATGAACCAAGGCATGAACCGCATGCTCAAGATGCGTTTGTTGCTCAATAGTGAAGTGTTTATTGGCGAAAACCATTATGACGAGTGTGCTACTCTTGCACAGGACATTATCGATGGCGATTATGGTACTTACAGCCTTGCTACCGATTACCGTGACATTTTCTCGAATAACAATGTATCTTGTCCCGAAGTGATTTTCGCATTTGCTCAGGAAGAAGGTCAATTGACCAATAATAACCGCAATACACCGTTCTTGCCATATAACTATGATGAGTTCATCGGCCAAACGTTCCCCAACTCGGGTTGGAACTGTTTCTGCCTTGCTCCATCAAAAGACAATTCGGGCAACGTGCTGCCGGAGGGTGGTACTGACAACCCGAAAAGTTTCCTCTTTGACTACGGTGACAAGCTTGGTGCCGTGTATGACCGTTTCAACGATGCCGACATTCGTAAGCAGAATTTCTCTTGCGCCGATGACGGGACATGGAATGGCGGCATATTCTTGAAGGGCGCGATGTTGAACCGTGAAACCGGTGAGCCGGTACTTGCCGATGCCGACCGTGACGGACAACCTTTGGTATATGTTGATCAAGTAGGTACGTTCATGAACCTCGGACGTCAACTCGCAACGGTTATGAATCCACGCTGGGGCGAAACCAGTTCAGGCTTGCGCTTGATGAAGTATCCTATGTTCCCCGAGTCGACCGGACTTAGCTACTTGGACATCGCTGAAGTGGAATTCCGCCTTGCAGAGGCTTATTACACGCTTGCCGAGTGTCGCATGCGTGCCGGTGATGCCGATGGTGCTAAAGATCTTATCGATGATGTGCGTGCACGTTATTTCACTAATGCATCAGCACTTGACGAAATCGGTCCTGACAATTTCTATGGCTCAACTCCTAACGAAGACTGGCTGCTCAGTGAATGGGGTATAGAATTCCTTAATGAGAGTCGCCGTCGCCGCACC
The DNA here is from genome assembly GCA_944321705.1 of uncultured Muribaculaceae bacterium. GTDB lineage: Bacteria > Bacteroidota > Bacteroidia > Bacteroidales > Muribaculaceae > Avimuribaculum. The sequence continues at coordinate 37,107 of CALUMG010000012.1, forward strand.
GATTTGCGTCGTTTTGACAAGTTCACGCAAGGACAATGGTGGTTCTTCGGTCGTGATACCGAGACTGGTTACGACCTTTCGGCTCAACGTGACCGCCGATATGAATGGTTCCCTCTACCCGAAGTGGCATTATCGGTAAATCCGGGTCTCGTGCAAAATCCTAACTATTGATTTTCATCTCACAATGGTGCATTGGGCGTGCTCATGCGCGTCCAATCACCTAAAACAATAAATTTTTAAAATTTGCATACATACACAATGAAAAAGATATATTCATACATGTTGCTGCTCATGATGATGCCATTATTGGCAATGATGCAGAGCTGCGACGAGGAAGAGATAGTTTTTGAAAGCGACATACCGCGCTTCGAATTGCGCGAGAATCGCATTTTGCTTGAAGCCTTGGTTCCGTCTACTACTCCTACTGGCGACGAGATGTATATTGTGGGAGCTATCAATGGCGGTGATGTCGATGCCATAGTGGGCAATCCGACGTGGCAGCTTGAAATGTCGGCCGACTATAACTATCGTTATGGCATTTATCTTGATCCTGAGACTTTTGTCGAAGGTACGTCTCTTGCCGACGGCTATTACATTTACTCGGTTTCTCAAAAAGAGGAGCGTGCATTAAAAGGTGATAACGTGTCGCACACCAACAATGCCGGCTTGGGTGAACGTATCAACATCAATGTGGAGCGTTGGGCTTCCTACTTCTCGTCGGGAGAAACCATCGAGCATGATGGTCATGTGATTTATGTAATCGACAACAGCGGTTATGACGCACTTGCATTGTATGCTTACGGTGACGGCGAAATATTCGGTGCATGGCCGGGTATATTACCTACGGGAACTGAGGTTGTAGACGGTACTGAATATACATATTTCGATGCCGGAGAGGCAAATACCGGAATGTCGGTAAATCTTATTTTCAACAACAATAACAATGGCAGCCAGCTTGCCGACTTCGCGGTTGTTCTCGACCGTGACTATTTCCTTGAACTCACGCCCGACGGTGTGGTTGAAATAGACCAGAGTGCGATGGTTGAACATGACGGCTATGCCATTTTCTTTGAAGACTTGACAGGCTGGGATACATTGAACCTATATGTTTGGGGCGACGGCGTGAACGACTTGTTTGGCGTATGGCCGGGAATGGCTCCGACAGGAGAAGTTACCATCAACGGTGTAAATTACAAGTATTTTGATACTGGCGAGGCTAATGCAGGCGTGTTTGTCAATGTAATAATGAACAACAATGACAGCCAGTTTGACCTTGCCGGCATAACACTTGACCGTGATTATTACTACACAATCACAGCTACCGGCGGTGAGGAAATCGAAGATCCCAATTCCTACGAGGGCGGCGGTGTAGTAACTCCTGAGCCGGAACCCGAGCCAGAACCAGAACCGGGTGACACATACACCATATATGTGGAAGACCTCACGGGGTGGAGCTCCATAAACATGTACTCATGGGGTGAAGTGAACGATATATTCGGCGCATGGCCGGGAATGGCTCCTACTGGTACGACCGAGATTGATGGCATTACTTACACATACTGGGAAATAACCGGCAATGGTGAAGCACAAAACTTGATATTCAACGACGGCACGTCGCAGGCTCCTGATTTTGCAGTGACTCTCGACCGTGATTATTACTTGACTGTTACCGCTACGAGCGTAACCGAAAAGGAATAATGTAAAATGTGCATTCGGCCTTTGTTGCAAGGGCACAAGCAATCGCGTTCTGATGACAACGATTGAACACAGCTGTACAACAAAGGCCGATAATTTCAAAATAATAAAATTGCATATACAATTACAATGAAAACGACAAAGTTGTTAATTTCAGCAATAATGCTCGCAAACTCGCTGTTTGCAATGGGAAGTTGCTCTTCCAATGATGAGCCTGAAATTCCGGTTAATCCTGAAAATCCCACTGAAAGCGAAGCTGCCGGCACGATGGTCATATATGAAGCCAATCCGCGCTTTTTTGCTACCGACAATTGCCTTAATGCCATCAATGCCCGTCTCGATGAGATAAAGGAGTTGGGTACGACGGTGTTGTGGATAATGCCTGTGTGCGAGCCGGGTGAGCTGAAGTCGGTGGGCTCTCCATATTGCATAAAAGATTACAAGGCAGTAAATCAACGATATGGCACAGTTGCCGACTTGAAGTCGCTTGTGGACAATGCGCATTCCAAGGGTATGGACGTGATACTTGACTGGGTAGCCAACCATACATCGTGGGACAACAAATGGATTACCGAGCATCCCGATTGGTATACGCAAGATGGCCAAGGCAACATAATTTCGCCCGAAGGGCAGAACTGGACAGATGTCGCCGATCTTAATTTTGACAACGCCGAGATGCGCGCCGCAATGATTGATGCAATGAAGTTTTGGATTACGGAAACAGGCATCGATGGTTTCAGATGCGATTACACCGACGGTGTCCCGCATGACTTCTGGGCCGAAGCTATCAAGGAACTGCGAGCCATTGATAGTGATTTGTTCATGTTGTCGGAATCGGAAGGCAGCGATTATCTCGCCGACGGGTTTGACATGTATTATGATTGGTCGTATGCAACATTGGTGAAAAATTTGTTCAACGGCGGCAACATAGAAAATTTCTTTGATAAAGCTGAAGAATTGCTTGCTCCGGTCGATGATGCTTCACAGGTGATGCGCTATGTATATAATCATGACGTGGCAATGTCCAATACGCTTGCTTCTCTTTATGGCGGTGCCGATGCGCTGCCGGCAGCATACGCATTGACGACGTTGCTCGACGGCACTCCGTTGGTTTACTCTTCAATGGAAACCGAATTGTCAAACAACAGCACGCTCTCATTTTTCAATTATAATCCTCTTACATGGAACGACGACAAGGCTGAAGTGTATGCCACAATCAACCAAATTTATGCGGCTACTGCCGATGCACGCGGAGGAGACTTGAAAACATATTCTACAGGTGACGTAGTGACATTTGCCCGAGTCAATGGCTCACACTCCATGCTTGTCATGGTGAATCCCACCAAAGCTACAGCTTCGGTGAAAGTGCCTATCACATATTCGGGAACTACAATGCGCAATATGCTCACTTCAACCGACGAGGAATTGCCTGTGGCAATCGAACTTGACGGTTATGGCTATGCTATTTATTATAAATAAAGATATTACATAATTATCCATGAAACAGTTGCTTTGCAGTATTTTTTCGGCTGTTGCGGCCATGTTGCCACTGAGTGCCTTGTCGGCAAACACGGTGAATTCTCCCGATGGAAGATTGCAACTTTCGGTGGATGTCAATGCCGAAGGTCAACCGTGTTACGAATTGGCATTGGATGGGAATGCCGTGATAAAAAACAGTTTGTTGGGACTTTCGGGTAATGAAGCCGACTTCACCACTGGATTCACGGTGGAAAATGTGACAACATCTTCGCACGACAGTACATGGGAACCTGTGTGGGGCGAATATGCCACGGTGCGCGACCATTATAACGAACTTGCTGTGACTTTTGTGCAAAAGCGTGAAAAAGGGTTGACGATGACTGTGCGTTTCCGCCTGTTTGACGACGGGCTTGGTTTCCGTTATGAATTACCCGAGCAAGAGCCTGTCAACTATCTTGCGTTGACCGACGAGGCTACCGAGTTTAATCTTGCTGCCGACAATACGTTATATTGCATGCCGGGCGACTACGATACCGATGAATATTTGTATGCGACAACGCCGTTGTCGCAGGTTGCAGATGCATTGGCCGGCTATCGTGGCCGCCATAGTGAAAGCCAGGCAATCGATGCGCTAACGGTGCAGACTCCTTTGATGATGAAAAGCCCGGATGGCGGCATGTATATCAACATACACGAGGCTGCTCTTGTGGACTATGCAGCCATGTCGCTCGATGTGGACACGGCAAGTCATGGGCTCTCGGCTCACCTCACGCCCGACAAGAATGGCATTGCTGCATATTTGCAATTGCCGTTCAACACGCCGTGGCGTACCGTCATCGTTGCCGACAATGCTTGCGACATACTTGCGTCACAACTCATCTACAATCTTAACGAACCGTGTAAAATCGAAGATACTTCGTGGATTAAACCGCAGAAGTTTGTCGGTGTGTGGTGGGAAATGTTTATCGGGAAGAAGCGTACTTGGGCTTACAGCGACTATTACAAGGCCAAGCCCGGCGTAACCGATTACACGGAACTCACCCCCAACGGACGACATGCCGCCAATACTGAAAACGTGAAACGTTACATTGATTTTGCCGCTGAGAACGGAATTGACGGCGTATTGGTAGAAGGATGGAACGAAGGTTGGGAAGATTGGGCAAGTTATCGCAAGAATCGTCAATTCCTCTTTGACAAGCCATATCCCGACTTTGATGTCAAGGGATTGCAACAATATGCCGCCGAGCGTGGAGTGAAAATCATCATGCACCATGAAACCGGTGCCAATGCTGCCGACTATGAACGCCAGCTCGACCGTGCTTTTCAATACATGGTCGACAATGGCTACAATTCGGTGAAAACCGGGTATGTAGGAGCTATAATTCCTCGCAGTGAGCATCATTCGTCGCAATGGATGGTCAATCATTATTTGCATGTGGCCAAGCGTGCCGCCGATTTCCACATCATGGTCGATAGCCATGAAGCTGTGAGACCCACGGGATTATGTCGCACTTATCCTAACTGGGTGGCACAGGAGTCGGCTCGCGGAGGAGAATTTGAATCGATGGGAGGTAATCCACCCGAACATACCACCATATTGCCGTTTACGCGGTTGAAGGGTGGCCCGATGGATTATACTCCGGGTCTGTTTGAAACTCGCCTAAGTTATTACAATGAAGGGAAAACAGGACAGGCATTGACTACACTTGCCCGACAGCTTGCCTTGTACCTCACGATGCCAAGTCCGTTGCAGATGGCTTGCGACCTGCCTGAGAATTATCAACGCTTTGCCGATGCATTCCAGTTCATAAAGGACGTGCCGGTTGACTGGAGCGACAGCCGTTATCTTGAAGCCGAGCCGGGCGATTATATAACCGTGGCTCGTAAGGACAAGCACTCGGATGACTGGTATGTGGGCGGAGTGACCGACGAGAATGCCCGCACGGCTGAAATAGATTTCAGTTTCTTGCCCGAGGGCGTGGATTATGAGGCTACTATATATGCCGACGGTAAGGATGCCCACTACAAGGATAATCCACAGTCGTATAGCATCACTAAAAAGAAAAAGGTAAACAGCAAGACGCGTCTGAAGCAATACATTGCTCCGGGTGGAGGCTTTGCCATGCGTCTTGTACCAAAGAAATGACACGAGAATTATAGGTAAATTGAACATAGGTAAATAAAAGAACATTTGGGTTAAAACATAACACTTGAATCTTATTTACATGAACAAACAGGAACTCAGGGTCGGCGATGTGATTCGCCGGCCCTGATTCGTATAAGGTCCAGGCAAGAAATTGGTGCATGAACGTGGGATTGGTATGAGGAAAGATTTGTTTCAAACTTCACGGCACGTTGACCGATAGTTATTTATTTAGGCAAAATTGGATGCTATTCCAACGATTTTTTCTAATTTTGCGCTGATAAAGATTGACTTGCGTTTCACATGTGCAAGTAGCTTTTTCAGTTTGCTGTTAAATTTATAATTAAGGAGGTGACAATTATGAACTTGTTCGATACCGTAAGCAATGATATCAAGAAAGCCATGTTGGCTCGCGACCATGCACGCTTGGAAGCTTTGCGTGGAATCAAGAAAGAATTTCTCGAAGCAAAAACCGCAAAGGGAGCAGAAGGAGAATTGACCGATGAGGCTGCAACGAAGATACTTGCCAAGATGGTAAAGCAACGCAAGGAGAGTGCCGAGATATATAAAAGCCAAAATCGTGAAGATCTTGCTCAATCGGAGTTGGCCGAAGCGCAAGTCATAGAAGAATATTTGCCAAAGCAATTGACCGATGAAGAGCTTACTGCCGCTTTGAAGGAAATCATTGCTCGTGTCGGAGCTACTTCGGCCAAGGAAATGGGCAAGGTAATGGGCGTGGCGTCAAAAGAACTTGCCGGGCGTGCCGAAGGCCGCGCAATTTCGGCTCGTGTAAAAGAATTGCTTGCTTGAGACACAATAATAACGACAAAAGTAAACCAATAGGATAAATGTTAACATTAGCTTTAATTAAAGAAAATCCCGAAGATGTGATTGCCCGTCTTGCCGTAAAGCAATTTGACGGACGCGCAGCCATCGAAAGAGTGGTAGAGCTTGACAAGGAACGTCGTGCCGCACAGACATTGCGCGACAACCAAGCCGCCGAGCTAAACAAGCTCGCTGCACGCATCGGTGCTTTGATGAAAGAAGGAAAAAAGGATGAGGCCGAGGCCGTAAAGGCCGAAGTGGCAACGTTGAAAGAGAACAATAAGGCTATCGACGAGAAATTGAAGTCGGCCGAAGATGAAATCAACGAAATATTGCTGTCGGTGCCTAATGTCCCATGCAAGATGGTCCCAGAAGGAAAATCGGCTGCCGACAATGTGGTCGAAAAGACCGGCGGAGTAATGCCAGACTTGCCTGAAGACGCTCTTCCTCATTGGGATCTTGCAAAAAAATACAATATAATAGACTTTGACCTCGGAGTGAAGATAACCGGCGCAGGTTTCCCGGTATATCGTGGCAAAGGCGCGAGATTGCAACGTGCATTGATTCAATTCTTTCTTGATGAAGCAGGGAAGGCCGGATATGAAGAAATCGAGCCCCCGTATGTCGTAAATGAAGCGTCGGGCTATGGTACAGGCCAATTGCCCGACAAGGAAGGTCAAATGTATCATTGCAACCTTGACAATCTTTATCTTATTCCTACAGCCGAAGTCCCGGTGACTAACATTTACAGGGACATGATTCTTGACCAAAAGGAGCTACCGAAGAAGAATTGTGCTTATTCGGCATGTTTCCGTCGCGAGGCCGGTTCTTACGGGAAAGATGTTCGCGGCTTGAACCGATTGCACCAATTTGACAAGGTGGAAATCGTGCGCATAGAGAAGCCTGAAAATTCTTATGCAGCACTTGAGGAAATGAAGGCTCATGTTCAAGGCTTGCTCGAAAAGCTTGAATTGCCGTGGCATATTCTTCGTTTGTGTGGTGGTGACATGAGTTTCACTTCGGCCATAACATTCGACTTTGAGGTATTCTCGGCAGCACAGAAGAGATGGCTTGAAGTCAGCTCAGTTTCCAATTTCGAGAGCTACCAAGCCAACAGGTTGAAATGCCGTTATCGTGGAGATGACAAGAAAACGCATTTGTGCCACACTTTGAATGGTTCGGCGTTGGCTTTGCCTCGCATCATGGCTGCATTGCTTGAAAACAATCAGACTCCTGAAGGCATCAAGATACCGAAAGTACTGCAAAAGTACACCGGATTTGAAATAATAGACTGAGAATGATAGCTCAGATTTTCAAGAATTATACAAGGCCGCATCTGTCCAGACAGATGTGGCTTTTTTTTATTAGAATAGGCAAATTCAAGCAAAATTTTGATATTTATTGGCACAACCGGGCAATATTGATGCTCGTGTAGGGTGCTATATTTGCAAAGTAATTTTTGTCACTACACTCGACTTTCAATATCTTTTGATGAGATAGGCAGTGTCTCGACAAAGTGAAAAAATAAACAAGCTTATTTTTCTCATTACGCTCAACTTGCACTATCTTTGGGTAATTAAAAAACTGAATAATGGAAATAGGAGATAAAATACCTGAAATACTCGGCAAGGATGCCGATGGTAATATAATCAAGGCAAGCGATTTTGCAGGGAAGAAACTGATATTGTATTTTTATCCTAAGGATAATACGCCGGGTTGTACGGCCGAGGCATGCAGTTTCGGAGCAGGTCATGATGCTTTGACGAAGGCCGGTTATGCCGTTGTAGGAGTTAGTAAGGACTCAGCAGCGTCGCATAAGAAGTTTGCCGACAAGTATTCGTTACCGTTCCCTTTAATAGCCGACACTGAGATGGAATTGAACAAGGCTTTCGGTGTTTGGCAACTTAAGAAGATGGCCGGACGTGAATATATGGGAACCGTGCGCACGACGTTTGTCATTGATGAGCAGGGTCGTGTTTCAGATATAATCAGGAAGGTAAATACCAAAGACAGCGCAAATCAGATACTTGAATTGAACAAATAAAAAACATTTATATATGGCTGATAAAAAGAACATATCGGTTGCTCCCGGCAGTGAGCAATCAGAAGGCCAGCAAGGGCAGCAAGAGACGTTGAAGTTTGGCAGGATTCCCGTGTCCGATGAAAAGCTGAAGGCTTTGCAGGTGGCAATGGACAAAATCGACAAGACTTTTGGCCGTGGTGCCATAATGAAAATGGGCGATGAGAATATCGAAGACATTGATGTGATACCTACCGGCTCTATTGGCCTTGATTATGCTCTTGGCGTAGGTGGTTATCCGCGTGGCAGAATCATAGAAATATATGGTCCGGAATCTTCAGGTAAGACAACGCTTGCCATACATGCCATTGCCGAAGCTCAGAAGTTGGGCGGCATTGCCGCAATTATCGATGCCGAGCATGCATTTGATAGATTTTATGCAGAGAAACTCGGCGTGGATGTAAATAACTTGTGGATTTCGCAACCCGACAATGGCGAACAGGCTCTTGAAATTGCGGATCAGTTGATAAGGTCGTCGGCAATAGACATAATAGTGATTGACTCGGTAGCCGCTCTTACTCCTAAGGCAGAAATAGAAGGAGACATGGGCGACAGCAAGATGGGATTGCAGGCACGGCTCATGTCGCAGGCTTTGAGAAAATTGACGGCAACGATTTCCAAGACAAACACGACTTGTATTTTTATCAACCAATTGCGTGACAAGATAGGAGTGGTGTTTGGAGCTCCCGAAACCACTACCGGTGGCAATGCCTTGAAATTTTATGCATCGGTACGTCTTGACATAAGGCGTGTAGGTCAAATAAAAGATGGAGAAGAGGTGCTTGGAAATATGACTCGCGTCAAGGTTGTCAAGAACAAGGTAGCTCCTCCGTTCCGCAAAGCAGAGTTTGAAATACTTTTCGGCGAAGGCATTTCCAAGATTGGCGAGATTGTGGATTTGGGCGTTCAATATGGGATTGTCAAGAAGAGTGGAGCGTGGTTCTCATATGGGGATACCAAGTTGGGACAAGGCCGGGATGCGGCAAAGCGTACCATAGCCGACAATCCAGAACTTGAAGAAGAACTTGAAGAGAAGATAATGGCGGCAATGAAGTCGAAGCAGGCTTGAATGCTACATTTCAATGCCTAAAAAAACAGGGCTATTTCGTAAAAATGCGGAATAGCCCTGTTTTTGTAAATTTTATAGACATTTTGATTTAAAAATGAAATTTATTTTGGTTTTTTAGAATTAAATATTTATTTTTGCCATTAGTATGAATAATGAGAGATAAATTCCATTACAATAATACGCAAATTTCGAGTAATGATGTCTTTGTTGCATTGCCTTTAATGTAATGAGAAAAACACGAAATGTATAGGTGTTGTAATTCATGAAAATGTACTACACTTAGTGGAAAATGATTTTTCAGTTATTCTTTTTAATGTCGTTTGTTGACAATTAGTATAAATAACTTAACATTGAGAGCTATGGATAACTTTATTTTGATTGTTTGTGCTTATTTGATCATTGTTTCCGCATTATGGATATTGGTAATAGTCGGATTTTTCAAGTCGGTAAAATCAGAATTGAAAGAAGAATTGCGGCTTGACGGAGTGACCGAAGATAAAGAACTTTTAGAAAATGGCACGGTGAAGACCGCTAAATTTCATAATGCACCTGGATTGACATTCGTATATGTAATGTTTGCAACGATATTTGGAGCACTTGCATGTGCCATGATATTGTAATTAAAATAGGGCAAGAAATTTCTATTCAGATATTTTTAAGGTAAAAAAATGTGGATGAAGGTGGGCATGTCTTTAAGATGTGCCCTCTTTGTGTCAAGGGGGATCTTTTGAGTGTAAAAAAAACGGAGCAGCCAAGGAGGCTGCATCCGTGAAATAAATAGGTTTAAGTTGTTTAAATGGTACTGTAATTGGTAGCGGTCAATGCTTGAGCCTGATGAGGCTTGAACTTGAATCATGTTCCTTTATGAGCCCCATGTGATAGGCTTGCAGCAGATTGTTGAGGTCGGCTATTTGCATTCGCAAGTCTTTGCCCATGTCGGTGTCACGCACGAGCATTCGCTTGCTGCTCATTTCCACTATCTGAGTAGTCGACTTGATGTCTTTCCCTTCTTCGACGGCTTTTTCTATCGATGTGAAAGGCTCATGCTGGACGAGCTGGAATCCGCGTGAATGGAACACGAGCGTGTATCCTGCGATTCCGGTTTCAGGTTGGTAAGCCTTGGAAAATCCACCATCGATTACCATTAGCTTTCCGTTAGCCTTTATGGGTTGTTCTCCTATCGTGGTGCGAACAGGCACATGCCCGTTGATGATGTGGCGGTGCATACCTTCCACTTTGAATTCGTCAAGAATCATGTCGCATACGGCTTCGTTGTCGCGAAGCTGGTAATACCAACCTTTGGTTTCCTTATGCGCTTCTTTGTCCTTTATGAAATAACGCTCGAATGTAGCCATGCGGTCTTTGTCAAAAGCCGGAGAGTTTTTTCCACACCATAGATACCATACATAATCAAGAGCAAACAGATACTCATCGGCATCGCCGGTTTTGAAATAAGCCTCGCGTATGAGGCTTCCCACTTTTTTAAGCAATTCTTCACCATGATATTTGCAGCCTCTTATTTCAATGTCTTTCAATGTACCGTCTTCGTTGAGCGGAACAGAAGCATGGAAAAGGAGGTTGGAGTTGGTCACAGTGTATATGCAACCGTTACGGAAGAGCCATCCCATGTGCTTATGCAGCTTCTCGCTATGGGTGAATGAATTGTGCAGCTTGTTTACCGTGTCGAGTTCCTCCTCGGTGAGCTTGTAGGGGTCTTTGGGGTCGACAGTCGGGAAATTGGTGTCGGTCAATTCATATTCCTTGCCGTTTATCATAATCACATTGCGGTCAAAGTCGATGCGGTGCAGCAATAACCTGTCTTCCATTTCAAAGTCGGGGCGACGCTTGATTGCAGCCGCTTCGAGCTTGAATTGGATTATGGTTATGGCTTTGTGCATTTGCGCCGTGAGCTTGATTGATTTCTCGGAATATCTCTTGTCGTCTTTCGCGATTTTAGGCAAGAACATGGCACAATCGTCATCGCCGTATGTCTCCATTGCAAGAGTGGCCAGCGGCAACAGGTTTATTCCATATCCGTCTTCTATTACGGCCTGGTTGCCATAGCGTAATGTGAGCCTGAGCACGTTTGCAATGCAGCAATCATTGCCGGCGGCGGCTCCCATCCACAAAATGTCGTGGTTGCCCCACTGGATGTCGCAATTATGATAGTTGCACAGCAAGTCCATGATTTTGTCGGGGCTTGGGCCACGGTCAAACACGTCGCCAAGGATGTGCAGCGAGTCGATAGTGAGCCGTTGGATGAGATTGCATATCGCGATTATGAAATTATCGGCCATGCGAGTTGATATGATTGTCCTTACGATCACATCCACATAGGCCTGTTTGTTAGGGTCGATGCTGCTCTCATGCAGTAATTCCTGTATGATGTAGGCAAAGTCGTTTGGCAGAGCCTTTCGCACTTTGGAACGCGTGTATTTTGATGATACATTACGGCACACCATGACAAGGCGGTTGAGCGTTATGAAGTACCAATCGTCGATGTCTTCGATTTCCTTTTTTACGAGGTCGAGCTTTTGCTCGGGATAGTAAATGAGCGTGCACAATTCTTGCTGCTCGCGCTGCCCCAGCGTCTCACTGAATATTTCCCTCACTTTCCGCTTTATGGCACCCGAGGCATTGCGCAACACATGTTGCACGGCTTCATATTCACCGTGCAGGTCGGCAAGGAAGTGTTCTGTGCCTTTTGGAAGATTTAGTATGGCTTCGAGGTTTATTATTTCAGTACTTGCTGCTGCCGTGTTCGGAAAATTGCGAGCAAGCAACTGCAAGTATCTCAAGTCTTTGGTAATAGCTTCGTTAATGTCGCTGTAGTCGTCCATTGCGAAAAATGGTTAAGAGTAAAATAGTGAAAATTTGTCGATAAGTGTTTCCACAATTGAGAGCCTAATAAATAAGCCAAATATTCAACTAAGTAACACGCACGGCTGTCTCTTTAAGATGATAACCGGACTTCGGTCACGGTCTGCAAGATGGAAACGTTATCGGCAGACTCTATCAGTTTTATTCGTTAATTCCTACCCATAAAGGTAGCAACAATTTCAGTAACGGCAAATTATTTTTTGCATATTTGGGATGAAGTGAGGTCTATTTCAGTAATCCAAAAGAAATGGTGGGTTCTTTATTTCCTGATTGCGCTTGACTTTCACTATCTTTGGATAAGATAGGATGCGTCTCGGCATGACAATTTCAAACAAGTTTGATTGTCCTGCTCTTGACTTTCACTATCTTTGTAAAGATATAAATTTAATTAAGATTGTTATGCTGCACGATATTGAGAGTTTCAATATGTTGCTTGTGGTGATGTCAATCATCGCGGTGGTGGTGTTTGTCGCACTTTATTTTGTCAATGCCGGATATGGAATCATGTACACGCGTCGATGGGGCCCGTCGGTGGGCAACCGGACGGGATGGGTACTCATGGAGGCTCCTGTGTTCATTGTCATGGCAGTGTTGTGGTGGATGTCCGACAGGCGATTTGAAGTCGTGCCGCTTTTGATATTCTTGTTGTTCCAGCTGCATTATTTCCAACGTTCGTTCGTGTTCCCGTTCATGATTAAAGGTCACAACAAGATGCCTCTTGCGATTGTCTTGCTTGGAGTAGTGTTCAACGTGTTGAATGCATTGATGCAAGGTGGATGGGTATTTTATGTTTCGCCCGACGGTATGTATGATATGAATTGGTTGTTTACTCCTCAATTCATAGCCGGGATAACGATATTTTTCATGGGGATGGCAATCAACTTGAACAGCGACAGCATAATAAGGCACCTGCGCAAGCCCGGGGACAACCGGCATTACATTCCACGGGGAGGGATGTTCAACTATGTCTCATCGGCCAATTATTTCGGTGAACTGGTGGAATGGACTGGGTTTGCCATTCTTTCATGGTCGTGGGCCGGTTGTGTGTTCGTATTGTGGACGTTTGCCAATCTTGCTCCTCGTGCAGCAAGGATTCACGATAGATATTCACAGGAGTTTGGCGAAGAATTTGACAAATTGAAATTACGCAGAATAATACCATATATTTATTGATTTAAATAATGATGGACCAAAATAATGGCAATAGGGGCAAATTATTCACCCCTGCGAAAATAGGAAATTTGACATTGCGCAACCGCACTATACGCTCGGCCGCTTTTGAAAACATGTGTCCCGACCACCGTCCATCCAAGATGCTTGCCGACTATCACTTGTCGGTGGCACGAGGAGGCATAGGAATGACGACAATCGCATACGCGTCGGTTAATCGTAGTGGCTTGTCGTTTGACAACCAATTGTGGATGCGTCCGGAGATTGTAGGCGAATTACGCTCGTTGACCGATGCCATCCACCGGGAAGGAGCCAAAGTGTCGATACAGCTTGGCCATTGCGGGAACATGTCGCATAAGTCTACTGCGGGACGAATGCCTATTTCGGCTTCGAGCGGTTTCAACATGTATTCTCCTACGTTTGTGCATGGCATGACCGTCGATGAGATACATGAAGTGGCCGAAGATTTCGGCACGGCGGTCAAGTTGGCGATAGATGCAGGTTTTGACTGCGTTGAGATTCATGCCGGCCACGGATACTTGATAAGCCAGTTCCTGTCGCCATACACCAACAAGAGACGGGACAGCTTTGGTGGCTCTCTCGACAACCGAATGAACTTCATGCGGCTGTGCATGGACAAGGTGATGAAAAGTGCAGCCGGGCAGATTACCGTGGTTGTAAAAACCAACATGCGTGACGGCTTTGATGGTGGCAATGGCCTGGAAGAAGGGGTTGTCATAGCCCGAGAGCTTGAGCGGCTTGGTGCCGAAGCCCTTGTGTTGAGCGGCGGTTTCGTAAGCCGTGCTCCAATGTATGTGATGCGTGGCGAGATGCCCATAAGGACGATGACGCACTACATGGACTGTTGGTGGCTGAAATACGGAGTGCGCATGGTTGGAAAGATGATGATAAAGGATGAACCTTACAAGGATTTGTATTTTCTTGATGATGCGTTGAAAGTGCGCAAGGCAGTGAAGCTTCCGCTTATATACGTCGGAGGGTGCGTTTCGCGTGAAGGGATAGAAAAGGTTCTCGACAGTGGGTTTGAATGCGTGCAGATGGCGAGGGCGTTGATTAATGAACCCGATTTCGTAAATCGCATGAAAGCAGGCGAGGAACGTTGTGGTTGTTCTCATTCCAATTATTGCATAGCGCGAATGTATTCTCTTGAAATGTGTTGTCACAAGCATCGCGATGACTTGCCTGCATCCATCGTCAAAGAGATAAAAGCTGCAGAAGAGCGAAATGAAAAATAACCTTGCCGGAATGCTCGCGCTTGTCACGGGTGCTTCTTCGGGAATTGGACGGCAGTTTGCCGTCGAACTTGCCCGGATGGGAGCTGATGTGCTGCTTGTGAGCAATCAAGAAAAAGAACTTGCCGAGACGGCTTCGATGCTTGCATCAATGTGTGGGGACGACGAGCGACAATTCAAGACGCTGTGCATCGACCTTACGCGTGATGATGCGGCAAGTGAGGTGTTTGGCTTTTGTCAAGGTAACGGATTGAATGTGGATATCCTGATTAACAATGCCGGAATATTCTCGTTCAGGGAAATTACCGATACGACTTCGGAACGAATAGGCATGTTCATTGATTTGCATGTCAGGGCTGTCACTAATTTGTGTCGCATGTTTGCCATAGACATGAAATCGCGCGATTGTCACGGATACATATTGAACATGTCGTCGATGGCATGCTGGATGCCCATGCCGGGCATAGCAATGTATAGTGCCACGAAAGCATACATAAGGGTGTTTTCCCGTTCGTTGAATGTAGAGCTTGCCGATAGCGGAATAACGGTGATGGCAGCTTGTCCCGGAGGCATTGCCACCGACTTGTTTGGTCTTCCGTCCAATTTGCAACGGTTAGGTGTCGCACTTGGTGTCCTTTGCACTCCCGAGCGTTTTGTCCACATGGCGTTGAAGCGGTTGTTAAAGCGTCGCCACCAGTATGTCAATGGATTGGTAAACAGGCTTGCCATTCTGTTTATTTCAATTCTTCCCGACAGGGTGAGGTTGATTGTCAAACATAAGTTGCTGGATAAGAATGTTAAAAGATGAAAGGATTTATACGGTTGTGACAGGTGCGTCGGGCAGCATAGGACGTGCAATATGTTCGACTCTCCTTGCCGAGGGGTGCAATGTGGCAGCCGTGTGTCACAGCGAGCGTCGAGCCGAAGAATTGCATGCGACACTCTCTGCATCGTGCAATGGCGGTAGCGTCTTAATGACCGAAGCAGTGGAACTCGATGATTTTGATTCTATCAAGGAATTTGCGTCACGAATGCAAGGTTGTCGCATAAGCGCGCTTATCAACAATGCCGGAATAATGAATCGGCATTATGGTGTCAATAGGGACGGAATTGAATCCACAATCGCAGTTAATTATGTAGGTACAGTGTTATTGACCCGGTTGCTGCTTCCGTCGTTGGTTGCCGAAGAAGGTTGTGTGGTGTTTACCACATCGGTGACAAGGAAAATGCACCGATTGCAGGAATTTAGCTTCCGTGAAGGAGAATCTGAGTTTTCTCAACTTGGCACATACGGTCGTAGTAAACTTGCGTTGACCCATTATGCCATGCATCTTGCCGATGAGTTGTATGGCCATGTGAAAGTGAATTGTGCCGATCCGGGTGTGGTCAATAGCAAGATGATAACGATGCACCGATGGTTTGACCCGATAGCCGATGTGTTGTTCCGCCCGTTTATAAGCAGTCCGGCGCAAGGTGCGAAACCTGCATTGAAGGCATTATCGACTTCATTGACAGGAATGATATTTACATGCAACAAATGTCGCCCCATTGCCGATGAACTTGCTTGCGATGAAATTCACGCGAGGCTTATTGCCGAAACCGACAAGTTGCTTGCACGCTATATGTGATTATGGATTGAGAAGGGCTTAAGAGCGAGGCCTCAAGCGGCGGCGCATCACTATCGATGTGGCAAGAGACGTAATGAGTCCGACGATTGCCACAATGGCAAATACCACAAGGATGTCGGTGAACTGGATGCTTACAGGATATTCCTTTATGATCAGCATCTCGGTTGCGCCTTGCAGTTGTATCAGTCCGAATGCCTGTTGCAGCCAGCACAGGAACAATCCTACTATGATTCCAGTCACGGCCCCGGTTAGAGAAATGAGCCATCCCTCGGTGATGAAAATGCGCGTTATCTGCTTGTCGGTTGCGCCAAGGTTGCGCAATGTTGCGATGCTTTCATCTTTCTCGATGATTAACAATGATAAAGTGCTTATTACATTGAACGTGGCTATTACCATGATGAAGCCGAGGAGCAGGAATGTCACCCATTTTTCAACATTCACCATGCGGAATGCGTAATCTTGTTGCATGAGCCTGTTTTTCACAGTGTAGCCATTTCCTATCTTCGAGCTTATCTCTTGCATCACTTTGGCCTCGTCGGCATTGTCGGCGAGTGATATTTCTATTCCTGTAGCCTCGTTTTTGTAGTTGAACAGGAATCGGGCCGATTCAATAGGGATGAATACCATGTCGCGGTCGTAATCGTTTTGGTCAACTTGATATACGCCGCCGACAAACAATGAATCGCTTCGGAATGCGCCAGCCGGATTGGCCATGTTGATGTTTCCGATTCTTTTGGGGACGAAAAGACGCACCGGTTCCACAAATCCCGGACGTGCTTGCAATTGTATTGCCGAGCCTACACTCAACACGGCATATTGTGCAATTCCATCATCGAGGATGAATCCACCGTCGATTATCACATTATTGATGTCGGTCACCAAGTCATAATTGTCGGTTACGCCTTTGATGGTTACTGCCATCTGGTTGTCACCGAATAAGGCAAGGCCGTGATCCTCTATCGTTGGCAGGGCTATTTTCACGCCTTGTACTGTCTCAATCACTTGGGCAAGACTGTCGGCATTGGCAATAGTTTTCCCTTCGGCAGCGTTGACAATTAAAGGAGGGTCGAGCTTGGCGAGCTTTGCTCCGATGAGGTCGATGAATCCGTTGAATACCGAAAGGATGCAAATGAGTGCAGCCGTTGTGACCACAACCCCGCATATCGAGATTATGGAAATTATATTGACGGCACTGTGGGCTTTTTTGGAACGCAAGTACCTGAATGCTATTTTCAGGATTAAATTCATCAATCGGCAGTTTCTTCCTCTTTGTCGTCGTGTCCCGGATGTAATTTCTTGTCCATGTCGAGCAATGAATCTATGTGTTCGATGTAGTCGAGCGAGTCATCGATGTGGAATGCGAGTTCAGGAGTCTTGCGAAGCTGGAACCTCACCTTTTGGGCAAGTTCATATCTCACCGACTTAGTGCTGCGGTTGATGTTTTCAAGAATCTTGGCAGCTTGTGCCGACGGGAAGATGCTGAGATATGCATGTGCGATGCTCAAGTCGGGAGAAACTCTAACGGTGCTTACCGACACCAGCACGTTACCCAGTTTTGCAGTTTGAAGTCTGAATATTTCGCTCAGTTCCTTTTGAATGAGCCTTGCTATTTTCGATTGCCGTGTAGATTCCATAGAAACAGTCGTTAAAATGTTATACTTATGCAAAGATAGTGAAAGTAGAGTGCAGGACAATCAAACTTGTTTGAAATTGTCATGCCGAGACGCATCCTATCTTATCCAAAGATAGCGAAAGACGAGTGCAATGACAAAAAATGGACTTGTTCAATTTTTGTCATTGCCGAACCGCATCCTATATTATCCAAAGATAGTGAAAGGCAAGAGCAGAACAAAACAAATTCACTCGTGTCTTATATGTTTCCAATCATGTAGTAGCCTGCGTCGCTTTTATATCAACGGAAAGAGCATAATTTGCGGCTATCGATATTCCATACAAAGGCATGTATTTTAAAAAACGATCCCAAGGTAGAACTTCTCTACCTCAAAGCGTCGTAGATACAGAAACCTTGGTGCCAAATAATTAAGCGTAAACCAAGCCTTTAACTAAATATCCACAAATCCGGCAAAATTGTAGTGTTAAATTTGAATTTATTGCCCAATTATGCATATATTTGTAATACATATCGTTCGCAGAAGCCCGATATGGGTCAAGTGGGCGGTGCAGACATAATTGAAAAAGCGTTTATTTGTCGCTTTTATTCTTGGCTATTCTGAAATGTGGCAGTTTCTAAATCAAGGTCAGGAGTGAAGCAACGATAGATGCCTTTAGTGGTATGACATACATTTGTTATTTTATTTTGCCGGACTGTGATAGAACTGGTAAAATGCAATGTTATTCATACAGCGTGAGGCTTCTGCGTTGCTCATTCTACCTTGATGGGCAGCCACAGCCTCGGAATAGCGGGATGAGCAATTAATACAGGCTCTCACGCTTTTTTTGTTTTACCATGTAAAGGCCAAAGAGGAGAGTCCCGAGGTAACATTATACTTCAATGAAAAAGAAATTAAGTTTATTTGTTGATGCTAACAAAATCAAGAATCCTAATGTTATTAGAGTGTTGATGGCATTGGAAGAAAAAGGATGGCTCAAGAATGGAGAAATTGTGTATAACGAGGAGGAAGAAAGTGAGGTGTTTGACCTTATCAACCAATTAGGACTCCAAACAGGAGAGAAAGATTCTCGCGAATTGTAAATCCATTTTTTAACGATGTTAATTGATTAAACGGCTGATAGATATTGCTGTACCTGTCAATTGAAGTGATTAATTGGAGGTGTCGAGTTGTTAATTTTTTCAATGATTTTTATGATAAAAAAATAGAAAATCTTTGAAATAGCTATAGGATTTATCATCAGTTACTTATGCAGCATTTGTTTACCTCCTTTTATCGGGGCTGTTGTTGGTGTATGTTTAACACAATTGGTGATATGGGCTTTTGCTTGCTATTTCAAATAATTAGTTTCGGAAAGGCTGAGTTTCAAAACAACAGTTCTTGTAATAGATAGGTGCTTGAAACTCAGCCCTTATGTTCTTTCAAAAGGCAATATTAACTGTCGCACTAAATAATTTGACAATATGAAACGAAACGTTTTAAAAATAATTATGGCTATGGTCATGTTATCTGTGTCAATGATGGCTGTAGCGTATGATTTCTCCTGCGATGGCATTTATTACGATATTATTTCAGAAGACAATAGAACCGTTGAAGTAACTTTTGGCGGTAGTCCGTATTTTGGTGGTTCGTATTCTGGGAATATCGTTATTCCCTCTGAAGTTGTGTACAACAATAAGACTTATACCGTAATTGCTATTGGAAAGGATGCTTTTCATAATGAGACCAAAGTGAGAGCTGTAGCAATTCCCAACTCTGTTACCACTATCGATAGCGAGGCTTTCAGGGGATGCACCAGCTTGACCTCGGTAACAATCCCCAATTCTGTTACCACCATCAGGAGCGAGGCTTTCAGTGAATGCACCAGCTTGACTTCGGTAACAATTCCCAATTCTGTTACCACCATCATGAGCAGAACTTTCTATGGATGCACCAGCTTGACTTCAGTAACAATCCCCAACTCCGTGACCATCATCGGGAGCGAGGCTTTCTATGGATGCAGAGACCTAAGCAGCTTGACAATAGGAACAGGTGTTATACTCATAGAAAATGGAGCTTTCGAAATGGAATACTACGAAAATATAGAAAAGGTAATATGGCTACCTAATACGCCACCCGAAGGTTATACTGAAATAAAAGGATTGAGGAACTATGTGGCTAATGATTCTTATAGCAACTTAGAAAATGTTACGGTTTATCCGTTTCTAAGTTCCATATTTGAAGAAGGCGGAATAAAGTATGTGCCGGTAAGCCCATCCGACCGCACTTGCGATGCCATCGATTGTGTATATGACAATTCTGCGGCAAATATCATGATAACCAAGACTGTGAACCATCAAGGCGTAAATATGTCATTA
This sequence comes from uncultured Muribaculaceae bacterium, assembly GCA_944321705.1. Taxonomy (GTDB): domain Bacteria; phylum Bacteroidota; class Bacteroidia; order Bacteroidales; family Muribaculaceae; genus Avimuribaculum. The sequence goes on from CALUMG010000012.1 coordinate 57,317, forward strand.
CTAAATGTGAATGACTACTTATGCTATAACAATGATTCTATCAAAACAGTAACCATAAAGGATTTTGATGCCAACATTAGTTACTGCGCTTTCAGTAGTTGTGACGGCATTGAAACTGTTGACATAAAAAACCTTACAGGCAACATTGGTGACGATGCTTTCGTTAATTGCTATGGCATTGAAACTGTTGACATAGAGGATCTTACAGGCAACATTGGTGACAAAGCGTTCTATGGCTGCAGAAATCTTAAAGGAATCGACATCCCCAATACAGTAACAAGCATTGGTATAGGTTGTTTTGAGTCTTGTAGCTCTTTAGCATACGCAAATATAGGGTCTGGTATAGATTCTTTGCCTGACGATTGTTTTAGTAACACTGCCTTGACAGAAATTAGGATACCTAAAACAGTGAATAATATTGGCGATAATGTGTTCTTTTATTGCTGGTCATTGGCAAATGTTTATATCGAGGACAGGCAGACTGAGCTTGTGCTTGGCAGCAATTCCAACAATCCGATATTTTCTGGTTGTCCGCTCGATTCGGTTTATATAGGTGGTAATATTTCGTATGATACAAGTAGCAGCGCGGGTTATTCACCATTTTACCGCAATACAAGTTTGCGGGCAGTAAAAATTACCGATAAGGAAACCGAAATATCAGCAAATGAGTTCTATGGTTGTACAAATTTGCAGCGCGTGGAACTTGGCGACGGCATCGAGAACATCCAGGATTATGCATTCTCGGGCTGCTCGGCGATTGAAAGCTTCACTTTCGGCAACAGCTTGCTGACCATTGGGGAAGAGGCGTTTTCCGACTGCACGGCCATGACACAGCTTATAAGCCGCACCGAAGTTCCGCCCGTCTGCGGCACACAGGCATTGGACGACATCAACAAATGGAACTGTACACTATTGGTACCTGATAAATCGATTGATGCCTATAAAGCTGCCGATCAATGGAAAGAGTTCTTCTTTATAGAAAGTGGAATTAGCGATATTGATGCCGACGATTGCTCGGTGTGGGTCGAAGGAGGGAAACTTATGTTTAGCGGATTCAATGATGGATCCTTGGTAGACGTTTACACTGTATCCGGGCAACACATATATAACGGTGAAATGGAATCATGCCCCGATATGTCAACAGGGATATACATTATTGCAATCAATGGTTCAACCTACAAAATCCTTGTAAAATGAAAGTAGAAGAATTTGTAGCAACATTTGAGTTTGCGTTCAACGGAGTTACCACTAAGAAAGATTCATATAATTCATTGGTAACATTCCTCATGAGAAATGGGTGGATTGATGAAAATAGATGTAAATCGCCCAAACTTCATTCATTTCATTCTGAGGAAGATGGAGTATGCAAAGTTGTTTTCATAGGAATGGCCCAACAAGACATCGAGGAAATTTGCGATAATTTTTTTGACGACTTAAGGGAATGTGAAGATGTGAAATGGGCAAAGGTTTTATATGATAACGCAACCGAAAAACTTGTGTATAACCATGCAGACAAATATGCAGAAAACGAATTTTTACTGCAAAATGCCGAAAAAGGCAAAATTAAGTTGTATGTCATTTGCAGATAACATTTTTCGGGTTTACTGCTGACAAAAGCAGCTATGCCACACACCGGGCATGGCTGCTTTTATGTTACAAATTATGTGACAAAGCTGTGTGGCAAGAAGTTGCCTTTTTGCACTCGGGTTGGTGGCACGGCAACCTTTGATTCAGGTTATGCCATTATGTTCTTGTTGCAAGACCGTGCTACAAGAATTGATTGATAACAAGTTTAAATTCAAAAATAGTGGCGGGGGAGCTTGTAGATTATTGTGAGGCCGTCGCGCAGGGGGAGGATGACTTTCTCAACACGGTCGTCGGTTGCAATTTTGTCGTTGAAGCGCAAGATGCCTTCGGTCTGCGCATCGAGCTTCTTGCCCCAGTCCACGACTTTGCCGTCCCACAGGGTGTTGTCGGCGATTATGAAACCGCCATCGGCAACATGGTCGAACACGAGGTCGTAGTATGCACTATATTCGCGCTTGTTGGCATCGATGAACACGAGGTCGAATGTGGTGTCAAGCCGTGGCAGGATGTCGCATGCGTCGCCTATGTGCAGCGTTATTTTGCTGCCTTGCGGCGAAGTGGCGAAGTGGCTGCGGATGAAGTCTTCAAGCTCGTCGTCTATCTCGATGGTGTGCAGTTCCCCGTCATCGGGCAGGCCCTCTGCAAGACAGAGGGCTGAATATCCGGTGAACGTGCCGAGTTCGAGAATCTTGCGTGGCGATATCATACGGACAAACATCTTCAGCAACCGTCCTTGCAGATGACCCGAGCACATGCGCGGACGCAGGTGAAACAAATGGGTTTCCCTGTCGAGCCGAGCCAGTTCGGCCGGTTCAGGGTCGATGTGTGCCAGTATGTAGTCGTCCAGTTCTTCTATTTGCATTTGTCGCTTGATTCAAGGTTTGGCAATAGATAAGTGTCGAAATTGTCAAGGATTTCTCCCACTTTGTTGATTTCGAGGAATGAAGTGCCTTTCCCCTCGCCATAAGCTCCGCCAAGGTATGCAATGAGAGAGTCTTTGTCGAGCAAGCCGAGGCAGATGAGCTGTTTCAGCCCGTGATACAAGTATTCGCGAGAGGTCGCCGAGCGTTTCTGGTAGACAGGGAACACGCCATAGCTTAAAGCCAGCAGCCTGATGACATGCTGGTAGTAGCAAAGAGCCAATGTCGGGTTGTTTCCGCGGAATGATGCGATGTATCTGGCCGTGCGCCCTGTGTAGCTGTCGGTGATTATCGCCTTGGTGCCTACTTCCTCGGCCGAGTCTACTGCTTGGTGGGCGAGGAACGATGTGATGTCATTTTCCATCTTAGGAAGAGAGTGACCGTCATGCGTGAGCTTCTGCATGCTTTTTTCGGCCTCGATGGCCACGCGCGACATGGTTGAGATCGCCTCCACAGGGTATTTGCCGTAGGCGGTCTCGCCGCTAAGCATAAGAGCATCGGCACGTTGATAGACGGCATTGGCAATGTCGGAGACCTCGGCGCGCGTTGGACGTGGGTTGGAAATCATCGAGTGCAGCATTTGTGTTGCCACAATCACAGGCTTGTGGGCTGCGATGCACTTGCGGATGAGCTGGTTCTGTATGCCCGGAATCATCTCGGCAGGTACCTCGATGCCAAGGTCGCCACGGGCAATCATGATGCCATAGGCCGAGTCAAGAATTTCGTCGAAATTGTTGATGCCTTCTTGGTTCTCGATTTTTGCGATAATCTTGATGTGGCTGTTGCGTGCATCAAGTATTTTTTGGATGTCGAGTATGTCTTGCTTTGTACGGACAAACGAATGGGCGATAAAGTCGATGTCCATGTCTATGGCATAGTTTATGTTGACGATGTCACGTTCCGTCAGTGACGGAAGGTTGACGCTGACTCCCGGAATGTTCACGCTTTTGCGCGAACCGAGGGTGCCATTGTTGGTGGCCGTGCAAAGAATCTTGTCTCCGTCGATGTCGTCGATTACGAAATCGAGTTCACCGTCGTCGATGAGCAGGTGGGCACCTTTATGCACGTCTTTGGCTATGTCGGCATAAGAGAGGCAAATTGTTTCACCGGTGGTGCATCCGTCTGGTTGCCCTATTACGGTGATTTTGTCTCCCTCGTGAATGTTTATTTCTTTGTCATCTATGTTGGTGGTAGTGCGAATTTCCGGACCTTTAGTATCCATGAGGATACCAATGCGTTCTGATACGGCACGCACATTGTTGACTATTTTTTCAAAGCCTTCCTTGCTCAAGTGAGCCGAGTTCATCCTGACAACGTTGAGGCCGTTTCCAAACAGGTCTTTGATGAAATCTACATCGCAACGTCTGTCGGAAATAGTAGCGACAATCTTTGTAAATTTATTCATGCTTGAATATAAACCTAAAACAAATAAAAATAATATTGCAGTATATGCTGATTCCCTGTAATGGCAAACTGCACGACAACGGCAGGATTGTCATTCAGGACTTGAATTAGCTTTGCTATGGGCTATCAAGGCTTCGATTGCAAGACGGTAGCTATCGAGCCCAAAGCCGGCTATGACGCCAAGGCAGGCTGCCGAAATCATTGATTTGTGCCTGAATTCTTCTCGACGGTGGACATTGGATATGTGTATTTCTATCACAGGCGTGGTGATGGAGCGTATGGCATCGGCTATTGCCACCGAAGTGTGTGTATATGCTCCGGCATTTAGCACAATGCCGTCGTAATCAAATCCTATGCGGTGAATCTCGTCTATCAGGAAACCTTCCACATTGCTTTGAAAGTAATGTAGTTCCACGCTGTCGTGATAGTGTTGTTTCAAATCGGCATAATATGACTCAAATGATTTGTCACCGTATATGCCTCGTTCCCTTATCCCCAGCAAATTCAAGTTTGGCCCGTTGATTATAGCTATTTTCATTGGATTTCCACCTTGATAAAAATATGTTGCAAATGTAGTGAATCCATGTGATAAATACAAATCAACCCTGTCCATACTATAGTTTGGATGGTTTATGCATGCATGTTGAAGGATCCCAAATGATTAGTTTTGTACTTCCCAATAGCCGCCTTTATCAGGTCCTACACGCTTAATTGCTCCTTTCTCTTGAAGTGAAGCTAATCGCCTTTTTACACTGCTTTCATGTAGTCCCAATCGACCAGAAATCTCTTTTCTTGAAATATAAGGATTCTCTTTAAGAAGTTCTATAATAGCATCTTCCTGTTTGTTTTGGTCGCTTTCTGGTCGCTTTCTGGTCGCTCTTTTGGGTCGTCTCTGGGTCGGATTGGGTCGTGGCCCTTTCAGGATATTTAAACTTGAACGTTGTCCATATACCCGAAGCGTCATAGCGGAATTCCGGCGTGGAGAATCCGTCATTCTTACAAGCCGTGATGATACGCTCAATACCGCGTCCCCCATGCCTCAATCTCACCTGCACGGAAGAAGGTGTTGGCAATATCAGGGTTGTAAGGCATACTCCGATGTGAGGACAATAAGGTCTCCACAGTCCACCCTTCGGGCAATACTCCACCATTTATTATCTCCAACTTGTTCTCATACACACGGATTTGAATAGGAGAAGGTTCTGCGTAGTCTTTGTTGATGCAGGCATTCAATAATGCTTCACGCAGAGCCTCACGAGGCATGGGTAAAGTTTCTATCCGTTGGATACCCTCGTAGGTAATGATGGCTTTCATATACTTGGTACACAGCAAGTCCATCAGTTTCATGATTTGCTGGAACAGATTGCCATGCACTTCGTCCTGATACACCAAATCCATGCCTTCACGAAAGAAGCCAACCTTTACAAATGCTCCGGTCACATACTTTTCCGGATCGGGATGGAACAACAAAGCGGCAGCACGTTTCAAGTAACTGCCCTCATAAAGTCGGAGCTTCTCCAACAGTCCATGATTATCGTCCATCAAATCCGCTTCCTCCATGCGTCCGCTCCGCTTGGCATACTTGCGAAACAAATCGAATGTAGCGTTATCCAAGTCTTCCGCTTTCAGATAAGGTACAGGTACACCGTCCCACGTCTTGCCTTGTTTGCGAAGCATGAAGCGGTCGAGTGCCGCTCCTTTCAGTTCCTGATTGGTCGCGCCACTTCGTTGGTAATATTTGCCACGGAAACTGATGGGGTAAGGATAAGCCTCCGTCACAATCTCCACATAAGATTTTCTGTCTTTCTCTTTCAGATTGACATTAACCAAGATACCCATCATATCGCGCACCTTGTTCGGAATGTCTTCCATTAGTTTCTTGGCATTCTGCACACCGCACACCTCGCCATTATCCTTTACGCCCACATAAAGGACACCGCCTTGTGCATTGGCAAAGCCACAAATCCATTTCTGGTATTCGTCGCGCCAAGATTCTTTGAACTCTATGTTTTGGGATTCAAAGTTCATTTTAAATTTTTCACCTTTTTGAAAACAGTGTGGATTATCGACAAGTGCAATTTTACGAAATTAATTTGAAGAATTCTTTTTTTGGAGGTGAAAAGTTCAGAGAAACAGGAAAATAAACGGGATGGAGAGCTTGGAGATTACTTGATTTTCAATTAACTTTGTGTAATCAAGGATTTTCACTATGGACGACATAATAGCAAACGCATTGCTCGATTCAGCCATTCTCGCACCTTCGGGACATAATTCACAACCCTGGAAATTCAGGGTGGGTGAGGATTGCATTACGGTCATGCCTGATTTTTCCAAAAGGTTGTACATGGTAGATCCGCTCGACAGGGAGATTTTCATATCAATAGGTTGCGCGGTCGAAAATATTTGCATAACAGCCACTAAATTTAATTTAAAAGCTTTGGTGGAAATCAAGGATAACAATGTTGACATTGCATTTGAAAGGTGTACCGACATTGTGGCTTCTCCTTTTGTATCGTTCATAGCCAAAAGGCAAACTAACCGAAACATCTTTGATAACACATTGATTCACAAAAGTATCATTGACCATTTATCTTCAACAGGGGCTAAATTATATTCGCGAGGCTCGAAAGAATTTGATATAGTGAAGTCATTTGTCAAACTTGGGAATTCAGCTCAAATGAAGGACAAGGATTTTGTCAATGAGCTAAAGGAATGGATGAGGTTGAATGAGACGCAAGCCGCTCGTGAGCTCGACGGGTTGAGCTATGACGTGATTGGCGCACCGAATATGCCTTCATGGATTTCGCGACCAATAGTGTCGTTGATGCTCAATGTCGCGATGCAAAACCGTTCTGACATGAAGAAGCTGCAATCGTCGCCATTCATAGCCGCATTTGACGGACAAGATGACATGGCAGGATGGATTGAAACGGGGCGTCGCCTCGAAAGATTCTTGTTGATTGCGACCTCGCACAACATAGCGTGTGCATTCATCAATCAGCCGTGCGAAGTGGAATCGCTTGCGGTTGAACTTGGAAGGCAACTGCATTTGCAACAAAAATTGCAAATCTTGTTGAGAATAGGACATGCCTCGCCATCAAAACGCTCACGCCGCCGGCCTCGTGAAGCATTTATCGTTGACGACATGTAATCAGGAAATATGCTTTTGCTATTATTTCCGATAAAGATAAGCAGGTTATATTTTCGCATTGTGGGCGAGTTTCATTATATAGGATGCGTTTCGACTATGGAAAAATAATCGAGTTCATTTTTCACATTGTACTTAACTTTCACTATATTTGTATTGATTCAATTAATCAGTAATACTTTTTATTATGGAAAAATATGTATGCGTAGTGTGCGGTTATGTATATGATCCGGCACAAGGAGATCCTGATAACGGAGTCGCTCCCGGAACTTCATTTGAAGATGTTCCTGAAGATTGGGTGTGCCCGTTGTGTGGAGTGGGAAAAGATCAATTTGAGAAAGAAGAATAAAAATTGTCAATTTGAAAGTTTTTGAAAGGAGTCTGGTTGCTTTAGTAGTCGGACTCCTTTTATAATAATGACAGGTCGTTCTTAAAAAATAGAATTTGTTTTCTCGAGTCAAAGGTATTTATATAATATGGGTTGCGTTTTGGCAGTGGGAAAAATAAGCAAGTTAAATTTTTAGATTTCACTATATTTGTAGAATATAGGATGCGCCTCGGCGATATGAAATTCAGAGCGAGCTCGAATTCTCCTATTGCGCTCGGCTTTCACTATATTTGTAATTAATGCGGCAGATGTCGTGTGTCTTGCCAGAAAAAACTGAAATTTATATACTATTAACTGTTATGCTATTTGATAAGGAAGGAGTGCTTCGAATTGACGAAGCTATCATGAAGCGGCCCACGTTCTTAAAAATAATGGAGGACAATGTGGTTACCGATGAGGAGATTTTTGAACAAAGTAGAGTGGTTCTTGACTTGTTGCAAAAGGCCGAGAAAGAATTTTCTCCAAGCCAGTTGCAGATTGTCGAGGATTTGCTTGCCGAGACAGGCGTATTATTTGCCATCAGCCGAATTAGGGGAATGGCAAAGACTGAAGAAGTGTGACAACATGGGAAACTAAAAATTAAAAGGCTATGGGAGTATTTAAAACCGTAAAGACATTTTATGCTTCACCATCGTTGATACCTGCTATCGTTCATGATATCGCGAATGTGTTTGCAATGGATGGATATGAGGTGAAGTATGAGAATCTGAACAATTGCGACGGAGGGTGCGACATGTCTTTAAGCAAAGGAGGATTGTTCAGGACTGTATTAGGATTGAAAACTGCATTGAAGGTGAAAATAATTCCCGGCAATAATTCGATTATGATTGATGCCGGTATTGGAATCTTTGGACAACAGGTTATACCTACCATCATTACCATGTTTATTTTCTGGCCGGTAATTTTATCGCAATTATGGGGCATAGTGAAGCAATCGCAACTCGATGATCGTGTGATGATCATAGCGGCTAACACGATTGCCCGTTCGGGCGGAGGTTATCCGGATGCCAGCAAGTACTATGGTTGACGATTAATCGAGCATCATGACTGGAGTGTAGTGTGCTTGACGAGTTCTGACAATGTGACATTGACAGTAATAAAATAAGGCATGTATCGATGAAAAATTTGATACATGCCGTTTTTGTATATATTTGATGGTTAATGACGAATGTCACGGTTATTTATCTTTTGGGCGAACTGATGTCGTGTCGGTTATTGCAATTGTAGAATCGGCAGCCAAGGCCGACGAGTCGGCCTTACGTCGAGCCGACATGCGTTCTTCGTCTATCGGGAATATGCCGCTTGGATGGTTCAGACTGTAGGTTGTCATGCGTTCGTTGGAGACGAAGCCGTATCCTTCTATTATGCGGTCGGCCTTTTCGATATGGACAAATGAGTCGGAATAAACTTTCTGTCGTTTTTGGGACCAGAATAATTGATTTGTGAGAATCAATTCTTTGCGCACATTGGAAATCTTGACATTGCCGTCGAGCCTCCACAGTTCTTCATCTTTGAAGTATTTTGCCGAGTCGCATCTTATTGATGCTTCGGTGTTGAAAACCGAGTCAAATTGTTCAAGAAGCAATCCTTGCGGGAATAGCCAAAATGGCTTTTCAGCTTCTTCAAACATGAGCCATGTGTCGGCAGTAATGCGGTATTTGGTCGTTCCCGAGTCGCTTATGAGCGTTACTACATCTTCTGTCACCATCGAGGGGGTAGTTTCAGGGTCGGTAGGCTTGTTGACGACGCTTTTCACCTCGTCACGGCATGACAGGAAAACGCAGCAGGCTACGAAAATCAAGAATATGTCGCGTAATTTCTCCACGGGAAACAGGTTATTGTCGCATCAAAGCGTGTGTTGGTGTCACATCGGGAATTGTGGCTTATCTGATTTTGTCTTGCCAGAACCACATTTCGTTGAAGTTTATTCCTATTGTGAAATTGAAATAATTCTCCGAAATCAGTTTGTCGGGATAGGCCGACCTGTGCTTGTATTCAAAACCGATGTTTATTATAGTCTTTGTGCTTGGCGTTGGCAAGCCGAAACCTAATGCGATGCCGTAATCCTTGACGTTGTTCCCGCGCACGGTGATGTAGTCGTGGTTGAAATGTCCGCCTAAGCGATAGTTGATGCGTTGCAGGTAGTTTCCACGCACGTTTGGCGTATAAGACACACCAGCAGCCACTTTCCAGCGATTGTCGAAAACTGTCGACTCAAAGTTTTCCATGTCGGAGAATTTGGCGTCTTTCCAGTTTTGATAGGTGAAATCGGCTTCTACCATGAATTTCTTGTTGAAGTTGTAACTGATACCTCCGCCAATGGTCGTAGGAGCCGTGTATCCGTTTTTCATTGATGAATATCCTATGGTGTCGATTTCTGTCGTATTGTCGTTTGCCACGTCATATTTCGCGCCCCAAGTATTGCCGAGGAATGTTTTTGACGGGGAATATACGACACCCACCGTAACGCTGTTTTTCTCGTTGATGTTAAGTGTGTATTGCGCACCGAGCGTGACGCCCCAGTCGCGTATTTGCATGACACGTTCAAACAGAGTCTGGCTTGAGATGTCGGTGGCAGTTATGTAAGTGTCGTTTACGATTGTTCCAAAGTTGTAAGAGATATTGGCTCCTATCGAGAATCCGTTGAAAGGCCTGTAAGCTATGCCGGCATAAAGCATGTTGATGCCTCCCGAGCCGCTTCGCGAGTCGATTCCGTTATCCATTTCGCTGCCGAAAGAGTATCCGACCGACGAGTAAGGCACGAGACCTATGCTACCGCCCACTTTTTTGCTTAATGGGAATTGCATTGTTATGTAATCAAGTCCGCCGCCGAAGCTGTGTCCGTTGGTAGTACCTTCTTTCGATTTCAAATTGGTAAAATCGAGTCCGAAGTCAAACAGGAATGTCAACGAGTCGCAGTTGGCATAGGATGCAGGGTTCTTGACATTGATTTGCCGGCCGTTGTTCATTGCATATCCAATACCGCCCATGGAGCGTTGGGTGCTGGTTGTGAAATCGCTCAACGAGCCATATCCGAATTGCGAGTATGGGCTTAACTCATTTTGCGCAAACATCGAGCTTGCACATGTGATTGCTATTATTGCAATGATTGCGAGTAGTTTATATGTTTTCATTATAAGATAAAATTCTGTTTAATCCTATTGCAAGGAGATTTTCCACGACAACTGTTTCCCGTTGCACCATTCCTGCAAGGAAATGGCTGTCGCCCCCCGTCATGATTACTGTCAAGTCGCCTCCGGTTGAAGCCGCCATGCGGTCGATGAAATTTTCTATTTCGGCAACCAGTCCGCCTACGACTCCCGAGCGGATTGCGGTGACCGTGTCATAGCCAATATCGGGGATGTCGCCTTCGTAATTGACTAACGGCAAACGGCTTGTAAAATTGTTCAATGCCTCAAATCTCATCTTCAGCCCGGGTGAAATATTACCTCCCTTGAAGTGTCCGTCGGCAGTGACGATGTCGAGCGTGACGGCAGTTCCTGCGTCGATTATCAATGCATTCTTGCCCGGAGCATAAGTGTTGGCTCCGATGGCTGCGGCTATGCGGTCGTGGCCGAGAGTGCTTGGCGTGGCATAGTCGATAACCACAGGCATCGGCGTGTTTTCGTCGAGATAGATGAATGTCTTGACGTTATTGCGCAGCAGCCCCATGATTTCGGGATGAGGTTGCTGGACCGATGAATAGACTGCAGCATCGACCGGATAGTCTTTTATGAATTGCAAAAGGCTTCCGGGTGACATCGAGTCGAAGCGAGCTTCGGCGATAATCTCGCCCTTGTCGAATATCGACACTTTGGCCGATGAGTTTCCTTGATCTATAGTGAGGTTCATGATTTGTTACACGTCTCTCTATATGTGTGCGTTGCAAAATTACTAATAAGCTGCCAATTGTGGTAGAAAATCATCATTTTTTGCCAAAATGGCGGTATTATAGCCGTTTTTTAACGATGGCAAAAGATGTTTTACCTGTTTTACACGATTATTTTTTCATCTTTTCATTGCGCAGCTTCTTCCGTTCGACATAGTCGATGACAAGAGCCGAGTAGACTTGCAAGGCGGCTCCTGCCATGAGGAATCCGAGCCAGTCGTATCCCGTCGCGTAGGGGAAGAAGTGCATTTCGGCTGAGAATTTAAGATAGGCCGACACGCAATAGCAGATTGCCGACACGGTGGCGATGCGGTATAATCGTTTTATGCGCAGGTTGGTACCTGTGTAATTGTCCATGATTCTCACCACGAGCGTGGCAACGGCTCCTGCTGCGAAGACATAGTTGAATCCTGCCCATTTCACGAGTAGCAATTGCAGCAACACAGGAATCATTATCATTAGCATTGCCACTGAGAGGATGTATCCGAGTATCCTTGTTTTTTTGTCCATTTTTTCGTTTTTTATTTAATTGGCGGCTCGCAGTTTATGTCATTGCGAACCGCTTGCGATTTGCAATGTCTATTTTATGTCGGTTATGAACACTTCTTCGTTTTCGTGTTTCATCCCGTATCGTTCACGAGCGATTTTTTCGAGCGTTTCGGGGTCGGTGTTTAGTTGTATGGCCTTTTGCGAATAAATTTCGGCCGAATCGTTGTATTGCTTTATTTCGGCTTCAAGTTCATTGATTCGCTTTTGGTATCCGACGCGTTTTATATAGCTGTTGTCGCCCCATGTGGCCGAGAGAACGATTACTCCGACCACAATGATGAGAGGGATGTTGAATATCACCCTTAGCCATACCGAGTGGTTCTTGTCGTTTTTATTGCTTGTTGCCATTTTACAGTGAATGAGTGGAGATTAGACGTATTATTGTGTTGAGGTGAGAGATTACATGTCGTCGAGCAGGTGCGGGCGCAGGGCTCGTGTGCGCTGCAACGACATTTCGTGCTTCCATTCGTTGATTTTGGCTTCGTGTCCTGAAAGGAGAATGTCGGGAACTTTCCATCCGTTGTATTCTGCCGGGCGAGTGTAAACCGGTGGAGCGAGCAGGTTGTCTTGGAACGAGTCGCTCAATGCCGATTGCTCGTCGCCTATTGCGCCGGGGATGAGCCTCACCACGGCATCGGCAATGACAGCCGCAGGAATTTCACCGCCGGTGAGTACATAGTCGCCAATGCTTATCTCGCAGGTCACGAGGTGTTCGCGTATGCGGTAGTCGACACCTTTGTAGTGCCCGCACAGGATGATGATGTTATCGAGCATCGACAGCCTGTTGGCCATTGGTTGGGAGAATTGCTCTCCGTCGGGCGAGGTGAATATTACTTCATCGTAGTCGCGTTGCTGCTTCAGCGCGGTGATGCAACGGTCGACCGGCTCTATCTTCATGACCATGCCGGCTTCGCCGCCGAATGGGTAATCGTCGACTTTGCGATGCTTGTCGAGCGAGTAATCGCGCAGGTTGTGCACGACAATCTCGGCGAGCCCTTTGTCTTGGGCGCGCTTCAATATCGAGCAGCTGAGCGGCGATTGCAGCATCTCGGGAATTACTGTTAATATGTCGATTCTCATCGTTGTGTCGTGTGAGGCTGCCGCGGCTGTGAATGCCGTGTCGGGGGCAGCCGTATCTGTCAGAGTGCAAAGATAACAAATGCCGTCCACTTGTCAAAATCGAAGTGTGGACGGCATCCGTAATGTCTTGCCATTGTCGGGCTGGTTGCTTTTATTGCTTTGCGTCGATGGCGGCTTTTATGTCTTCAAATATCTGCTCGATTGAGCCGAGGCCGTTGATGGCGGCGTAGTTGCCCTCGTTGATGTAATAGTCGCGAAGCGGGCTTGTCTGGTTGTGGTACACGTCGAGACGCTTCTTGATTGTTTCAAGGTTGTCGTCGCTGCGTCCCGATTCTTGTCCGCGCTTCAGCAGGCGAGTGACGAGTTCATCTTCCGGAACGTCGAGTCCAATCACGATGTTGACGTTGGCATTGCGCTTTTCAAGCATTTCCTTCAATGCCTTGGCCTGCTCGATTGTACGGGGGAATCCGTCGAAAATCACGCCTTTTGCTGTTTTTTCGGGATTTTCTTCAAGAACGTTTTCGAGGATGTCAATCATCAGTTCGTCGGGGATTAGTTTCCCCTCGTTTATGTATGCGCTTGCGGTCTTGCCAAGCTCGGTGCCGCCTTTAATGTGGCTGCGCAACACGTCGCCTGTCGAGATGTGGAACAAGCCGTAGTGGTTGATGAGGTTTTCGCTTTGGGTGCCTTTGCCCGACCCCGGGGCTCCGAAAATTACTAAATTGAACATATTTCCTTACTAAGTGTGTGATGTAATCCGATTTACGCTTTTCCGTGTCTGTGTATGGCCGCGCTGCTGCCTGTCATTTGTCTTGTTGCAAGATGAAGATGTCGCGCAGGTTGCGAGCCTTGCCGTCGATGTCGAGGCCATAGCCTATGATGAATTTTGGCGGGATGCTGAACCCTATGTAGTCGGGGCGCATGGCGGTCTTCAGCGACTCGGGCTTGAACAGGAGCGATGCCAGCTTGACGGTCTTGGGATGCTTCTCGCCAAGGACCTTTATGAGCTGCTCGGCGGTAACGCCCGTGTCGACGATGTCTTCAACGATGATTACCGTCCGGCCTTTGATGTCTTCGTCCAGCCCCATCACTTGTTTCACGGTCCCGGTCGACGAAGTGCCTTCGTAGGACTTGAACCGGATGAACGATATTTCCGACCCTGCAATTTCGCAGGCGCGGAACAGGTCGGCGGCAAAGATGGCCGCGCCGTTTAGCACGCAGAGGAACAGAGGGTTGTCGTCGCCGTGGTCGCGCCTGATTTCCTCGGCCACGCGCTGCACTTGCTTCGCTATCTCATCCTGTTTCAGGTAAGGCTCGAACGTGAGTCCGTTAAAAGTGACTGTTTCCATAAAAGACGGGCAATGTGTAATTTTTCACAAAAGTACAAAAAAACTCGATTGCGGACAATGCCGCACAGCGAAAAACATCCTGTCTCGGGACAGCAAAGGTGTCGTCCCGGCTTTGCGAGTTAAAAAAATTACAGGATAAGAGAGATGGTTATGAGAGATTTTAGGATATATGGTAATTTGTGGGTTATACCATGCCAAGCTCCACCATCGCGAGGAATCGCACGAGGTGGATTTGTCGCTTGATGCGCGATGGCTGCTTGATGAGGCGGTAGGCAAATTCAAGATTATGGTCGATCCACCATCGCGGTGCGCGCTTCACGTTGCCCGTGTACACGTCGAAGCTGCCGCCGAGTCCTTGGTAGATGGCCGGATGACGCTCAAACATTTCTTCCATCAGCAATTCCTGCTTTGGCGAACCCATTGCGACGAACACTACGTCGGGTTTCAGTGTGGCAATGTCGTCGAGCAACCGGCGTTTTTCGTCGTCAGTCTTGATGTAGCCGTTGCGGTATCCGGCGATGTCGATGCCGGGGTATTCGTGTTTCAGCTTTTCGACCGTGGCTTCAATTACTTCCTGCTTGCTGCCCACGAGGTAGAAGCGTTTCCCGTCGCGGTAGAGCGAATTGATGATTTTAAGCCACAACTCGCATCCGGGCAGCTTTACCACATCCTTGTAGCCATGCTTGCGAAGTGCCATGACTGCGCCTATGCCGTCGCAGTAGCCTATGTTGCGGTTTATGATGTCGCGAGTCTGTGGAGTGGCGTGCAGGATTTTTTCGGCGTTTATGGCCACCAGTATTCCTTTGCGTCCCGTCACATAGTCGAGCAATTGCCCGAAAGACGAGAAAGGGTGCACTTTCACACCCCTCAAATCAACTCTGTCGTCTTGCATGTCGATAAAATATAATAACTTAAAGCATTAAACATAAAGGCATTGCTCCATCTCATATAAGGGATTCGAGTGTTCATGCCTTGTTTCAATTGGTAGTAAAAATATCCTTTTTTATCCTGCATATTTTCGATTGTCCATTCTAAAACTTTGTCGACAAGTTGTTTGTAATCATTAAATTTGTGAAGCCTTGCTAACGTGACGAACAACTGCCCCGGACAGTGGATGTCGATTGGATATTTTCTGTTATGATAATATTTTGGGCAGCCATCCTGTTCAAAAAAGTTCTTGATGTAAAAATCAAATCCTTTTTCGATATTTTCATGGAAAGATATATCGCCGGTTAGTTCTTCATAGGCAATCAACCCATCGAGGTTGTAACCTGTATGGAAACTGTCGATCCATGATTGCACCGGTAGCATGCCATACACCCACGAGCCGTCAGCTTTTTGCGCGTTGCAACATGCGAATACAGATTGTCGCGCCGCTGTTTTATAAGATTCGTTTCCTGTGTAATGGTAGCAGAAACTTAGTAATCGGCTGCCGAGCAATGATGCATTGAAAACGGTGTCATTCCCTTTTAATGGGCTGTAAGAGAATAAGAAGCCGTCGTTATAGGATGCACGATGTAGGTCTTTTAATACAAATTCGGCCGATGACAGTGCCACGTCAAGATATTTTTGATTCTTTGTTATTTCAAAAGCATCCATTAGCGCGGTTGCACAAAAATTTGTGGCAACTACTGTTGGGGTGAATTTCGGAAATAAAAATAGCCTACGGGCTTGCCAGTCGAAATTATAACCCCAGCAAGCTCCGCTGTAATTCCCTTTTGACTGCAATGAAATGAGCAAGTCGGCAAGCCGGGTGATTTGTGTTTTCAATGTCGTTTTATCACCTAATTTTTCTCCTAAGGCCGGATTCATGCATACGGCGTTGTAAAGATTGCAATATCCTTGCAGGAACAACCCTATGCCTTTGGAATTATATTCTTTGGGTACTAATGCCAAACGCCTGAGGTTGACAGGACAACGCTTGAATCCTTGAATCATCACGAGACGGCATAATGCCGAGTGCTTGAAGAAAGGCAACGCTTGAAAAATGCGTGAATTAAGGCCGTCATACGGATCCCATCCCTTGAACCCCTCCGCCTCGCAATAGTCTTTAAGTTTAATGAAATTGGTTATCACAGGATTATCTTATTTATCGAATTTATTAACTCTTCTGGAGAATCTATAAGTATTTTATGATTTACTTTGCTTAAAGCTAAGGAAATTTGATTTAAATGTTCAGAATTCAGCCCTTTTATGTATTGGATTATAGATTCATCATTACTTGCGTCTATGCTGTCACCTGCATTGTATTTCTTTACTTTAGTTGCAAGGAATGTCTCTGAACTTACAACAATAGGAGTCTCGAAAAATATGGATTCATAAAGTTTATTAGGTTCTGCAATTTTGACATTTCCAGAAGTAGTGTCGTAACAAACAACGCTTATATCAATATTGTTGTAGATTGCAGGTAGATCTACAGGATTTTTAAATGCCCCATGAAAATATATATTTTTATAAGAGGTAACCTCATTGTCAATGTATTCAGGCCTTTCTGCATCTCCATAAAAATGAAATTCATGTTGTGGAAAATGTTTCCCAACGACTTTGGCAAAACGAATAATTGTATTCGGGTATCTGATTAATCCAATAAATCCGAATTTAATTTTATTAATGTCAATGTTTTTCTTTACAACCGCTTTTTTCTTTGAAGAATCGAAATATTGATTTAACTTGTTTGGAAGAAGAATAATTTGTTTTGGAACGGTTTTATTTTTAAAGATGTAATCTATAAAACCTTCAGAAGTAAAAATGGTTAATAACGATTTACGGATAATATGACGGTCAATGCGTAGCAGGAAATTTCTGAATAATTTAGATTTTATTCTGGCAGCAGAAACATCGGCTTCTTCATATATGTAATTTCTACAACCCAAGACGTAAGCTATTGTTGCTATTTCGTAGCCAAAGAAATAAAATATACTCGACTTTTTGTTTTCTTGAAGAATCCTTTTAATTGTTGATTTGAAGAATTTTATTTTTTTGAGTTTGCTGTCAGATTTATCCCGTTTAATAATTTCTTTAATTTTAAAAGGGAGATTATTTAAATTATCTGAATACAATCCGTTATCAAAGCCATATACGACAACAGGTATTCCGTTATTTTGAATAGTGGTAATCCTTTTGATACAACGCGGCTGGGAGAGCTGTTGTACTATGAATACAACTGACTTTTTCATTAAAAACTAAATTTTGTTATTATGTTTTTATTGTTTTTGATTTTTCCTTTGGCAATTATAGCATGAGTGTCAAGTTTATTCGCGTAAAAAGGCGAATAACTATCTGCCTCACAATGAACAAAATCAATGTTTTCAAATGTCATTGTTGCTATTATATTATTCTGATAATATAAATTTATAATGGTTGAATTTTTTTCGATTTCGGGTATTATATATTCCGACAGTAAGAATCTAAGTGTAAACTCTTTCCCCTCGAAATAAGAAATGGAATCGATTATTTCAAGTTCATGGAGAGAATAATGTATTTTACGGATATGTATAATGTCAGAGTATCTAATACTTGCAGAAAAAATGCATGAATTGTGTATATCAGAATGTGAGAACTTTGATTCAGGATAAATATAGAATCCTTTCCCATCAAATGATGCCATCTCGATATTGTCTACAGTTATTGTGTTGTGTGATTTGATGGATACATCATTAAATCTCTGTTTTTTATCAGAATTGTATAGGTAGCTTCCTTTATCAACAAATATTGGAATCCCCTTGATACTCATTAGGATTGCCAACAAATCACAATGAGCATGAGCTGCCGCTCCTTCTCTGAAATAATTAAATCTTCCGTGACGGATAAATAGGGATATTTGGTTTGAATCGTTTGATTGCCACAGGAATTGGCCATTATTATTGTACCTATTGAGATTTGTTGATGTGTTTTTATTCAGGTAGATTTGGTGATATTTTAAAAGGGGAGAAATGTCCGATATATTGTTTTTAAATGCAATTAATACACTTGCTCCGTCATTGTCTCCAAAATTTAAATGGCTGTCAATTCTGAAAAGGTCGGAAACATATCCAATAAGAGGCTTTAAATAATCACGAGTTTTTGTATGCAGATTTGCCGCATTTTCAAAAATATCAAGCATAACAAGAAACTCGCAAACTAATCGAGAATAATTCGCAGACTGTTCGAGATAAATACCGTTAGGGGAAATTAATTTGTCCAATGTGTCATATAGCCATTTATATTCTGATTTTAGGTTTAATGACTTGTTTTTGTTGGATATAATTGCTTTCCATAAACGAATTATAATCAATCCAACCATTTCTCCTATGACATGATTCGCACCATTCCCTGTCTTAAACCATTTTGGCGTTGAAAATTTTGATATTTGTCTTTCCGATAACAATAATATTTTATGTATTGTTGGATATATGTTAGTTATAAAATATTTGTTCTCAGAACAAATGATCGATATACTGATTAGGTTTATTGCACGGAAAGCAACATCCATTATAATTTTATTTGCAACACTTCGTTCATAATGAACTTCAGAACACCATGAAGCTATTTCTTGCTCGATATAGCTTATGTATTTTTGTTGTTTGGTTTTGTGGTAGGCGGTAGCTACGGTGACTAAATGATTCAACTTGTTAGTTTCTAATACGAATTTTACATCGCCATATCCATTTAGTTTTGTGCTACTTGATGCAAAAAAATCGTGAGCGGGCCATAAATTACCTGATATTGGATCTTTTAACCAATTTTGCTTTAGATACCACTTGTTGAACAGTTCTATTTCTCCGTCAACAATTTTATCTGCCTTTGGCATATCTGGTTTTATAAATATGTCATAGATTGGTTTTAGTGTTGGGATTTTAGGTATTGTTAAGGGTTTGAATCTTTCATATTCACGACCAGACAATATGATAGATTCAAGCTTTAATTTAGTTCTCAACATCGTTTTATGAAACCCGATATTGATTAATTCGGCAAGAGAATATTGTTTTAATTTCTTTAAAGAAGCCATTTAATCGTTTTTTCGTGTATCTACCATATATGGTTTCCAACCTTCCTTGTATTTGGGATTCTCAAAAGGATTATATGGCAAATCTGTTGTGTATCCGATTATTTTTGCAGGAACTCCAGCTATGATGGCATATTTAGGTACGCTCTTAGTGACGACACAATTTGCTGCTATCATTGTGTTGTCCTCTACAATAACTGGACCGACTATTTTTACACCATGACTTATATATACATTATTTCCAATTTTGGGCAGTTCTTTATATGGGAATGATCGCATCATTACGCATCCTGTCCCTATCGTGCAATTATCTCCGATGGATTTTGCGTTTAGGTTCAAGCACATTCCTCCAGCAGCAAATTTTGTCCCTTTCCCAATTGGTATTGAGTAAGGAATTTTTACTGCAAATAGAATGGTGTTCAGTTTACTTAGAATTTTAGGGAAAATAGGAATTTTATGTAAGTAGAACCATCTACTGAGTCTGTAAATTTTTAAAGCATTCATAATATCATATATTTTTAAATATTTGTTCCATCTGACGAGCAACTATTGATGCCCAAAAATGTTCTTTTGCATAGTTGTAATTTGTTAAAGATATTTTTTTTGTTAGAACAGGGTCATTGATAAGTTGTTCGATATATTGCGCATAATCATTAGGGTTTAAACTCTCGGTGAGCATCCCCATTTCTCCATTTGTAAAAAAATCGGGAATACCTCCAACCGGACGAGTTATTGCAGGTAGTCCGAATGCCATTGCTTCCAATAAAGCTCCCGGTAAGCCTTCCCCGTGAGTAGTAGGTAGAATAAACAAATCTGCGTCAGAAAATGCTTTGATTAGGTCGTTACCTGAAAGCCGTCCATGAATTGTTACGTTTCTTATCTTGTCTTTGTCAATTTGGTGTTTTACTTCATCTAAGGCAGTGCCATCCCCAACAATGCTTAATTTCAGATTAGGATATTTGGGGATTAATTTATTGAAAGCATCTATTACGATAAATATGCCTTTTTCTTTTTCTACACGAGATAAGAATAATAATGTTTCTATTTTACCAGTTCTGTTGTCGATGTCATAATCTTTTATAAGGCTGTCATCAACTTTTGTCGTGGTAAGGAATATTTTATTTTTAGGGACATATTCAGCAAGTTTATTCTTG
Organism: uncultured Muribaculaceae bacterium; assembly: GCA_944321705.1. GTDB lineage: Bacteria > Bacteroidota > Bacteroidia > Bacteroidales > Muribaculaceae > Avimuribaculum. The sequence goes on from CALUMG010000012.1 coordinate 77,769, forward strand.
AACGATTCAGATAATAATATGAATCCGTCACTGGATAATATAAGTCTTGCGTTATGACTTTGTAACATATATTCATAGTCTGCATCCCAACCATGAATGAATACAATTACTTTTTTCCTGAAAAGTTTCCCTATTTTAATGTAATTGTTTTTGGAAAAGAAACCTTTCTTTAATGAAATATTTATGACAATCTTAGCCGGATTATGCCGAATTAAGGCATAGATGTATTCCAGTATATTTAAGATTGAAATTATAATATTCCATTTGGATTTAGTTGAGAATTTTGCTGTTTCAAAGTATAAAATATTTTTGCTCCAATATTTTTGCAATCCTCTATAATGACCAGATACACCACCTATTAAATTAATTGGTGGTATCAATATCAATATTCTGTCTGACATAGTTAAAGTATATTTTTGTAAAAAAATATGACATTCGAGTAATTATAATTTTTTTCGTAGTTGTCGTATGCGTTTGTTGTCATATTATATCGCAATTTGTCGTTGGATAAATATTTGCAAATCATATTTTTCAATTCATGTGAATTTTTCACAGGGAACATCAGGCATTCTTTGTCCCGTGTCACGGTGTCTTTTATCCCTTGTACATTAGAAGCAATAATTGGAATTTTATGGAACATGGCCTCCAATAATGATACTGAGGTGCCTTCAAAATCAGAGCTGATTACATATATGTCGGAGAGTTCAAAAATTTCATTAATACGTTCTTTAGGCACATTACCAAGAAATTTCACTCTATCCAGCAAGTTGTGGTCAGATGCAAATTGTTGTAGTTCCGACTTTTTTTGGCCATCTCCTGCATATACAATATATGGATCGTATTGTTTTAATTCGTCGTTATCAAATAATAGTAGACTTTGCAACAACGTGTCGGGATTTTTCATGTCTTTTAGAGAACCCACCATGCATATTACAGATGCGTCTTGGGGTATATTATATTCTGAGCGCAGAGTACCTTTGCTTTTGTTTGACTTTTGAAATGGTACTAATGGATAGCAAATGTCACAATTAATACCGTATAGTGCATCGTATTTTTCTTTTATGTCTTTTGAAACAGCAATGACTTTTTTAGCGGAAGAAAAGAAATTACGATAAACTTTTTTGTGTGTAGTTATTGGATTCTTGCCATAATGAATTACGGCAACATAATCTATTTTAGTTATTTTGTGTATGACGGTGTATAGTAACCATGCAATCCAATGGTCAAGTGAAAATGAGTACACAACTGTTCGTATCTTTTTGTGGGTAATTAAGAAGTACAATACTTGTAATGGCTCAAAAATTAGCGACGGGCGTATATTTTTCAGCTTGTAAAAATGTACATAATCATAATTTAAAGGGCAATAGGAGGAGTATGAAATATCATAGTATGGAGATAAATATTTAATTAGATAATAGTTAAATATTTCCATGCCACCTGTACGATATGGGTATATACCCTTTCTAAGTACAAAATGTATTTTATTCATGAGAAAACTGCGATTTTGGCCGAAACGAAAACAAAAAACAAAATATTAGCGAGGTAGTCGGATTATATATCCAAGATAAGGTCATAAAAGACATTAGCAGAATTATGAAAATCGCAAAAAATAGTCGTTTATTTTGTGCATGCAAACCATGTCGAAAAACTTTATAAAGCAAAAATAACAGGATGATGAATCCGATGATACCACATTCAATTATCGTTTTAATAAACACATTGTGTGGTTCAAGATGAAATATTGACAATTTTGCAAATGTGTTTATCCCAGATCCAAATATTTTATTAGTCAATGAGGCTTCTTCCCAAATTCTATACGCATCAGCCCATATGTATGACCGCCCGGATAGGCCATCTTTATCTCCAACATCGGCTCGGGATTCTCCTAAACTTAATAACCTTTCAGATGCATTTTCACTTACATATGTGTTTAATACAAATATGCCAACAATGCATATAATTGAAATAAGAAATAACCTTTTTATTTTTGACCCTGTGCCAGTGAATAGATATATAATCATTAAGGTACACAGACATAAAAACCCGGTTCTGGATCCAGTAGATAAAATTGCAAAAAGGTACAATGGAATTAAAGCAAGACGTATTTTATTTTTGAATAGATCAGTGAAAATAATCATTGACAGCGCAATATTGATTAGTACTGAGAATTCGTTTGGGTCTATACCGGCTACAGTGTAACGAGTACCTTCTACTTCTATTGGATTAAGTGAGGGGATTGCATAATATAGGACTAAAACCAGACATGCAGTAGTCGCACCATAAATGTAGGCTTTTAGCATTTTCTGGAATTGTACATTGCTGACATTTATGGTATAACATAATAAACATATTATTAATGCTCCCCCTACAAATGTAAAATATGATGATGATACTCCGTAAGAAGAAATTCCTCGTATCAAGTTGATTATTAAGAATGAGAATATTCCTATGATGGGAATTAATTTTTTGGATCTTATTTTATCTATTTGCGTGAGATAAAAGAACATACCTGCTCCGTATAACATGGTGTCAATACCGTATACAGTTCTAAACAGATTGTTGCGAAACATCGCACTTACAAAAAATATGACAAATAGGATATATCGTGAATATATTTTATCCCAAAAATTCATTTTGCTATTCTATTTTTGAATGTAGCGAATATTTTAGATACGGAATTTCGGTCGATTAGGAAGATATTATATTTAATTTCCACACAGTAAACGATGCATACATATATGATTCCTAATAGAATGCAATAAATTATAGAAAGCTTTGTCAGCATGGAAATAATTACAATAGGAATAATAGGAACGACTGATGTTATTAATATTTGCGTAATATTTTTTAATGGGAAGTATTTACGGAAAGGAGTTTTTAGCAAACGCATTTCAATGGCAATTTGAAATATTTTAGGCAATATGACATTTATCATTGCGCTAATTATAGCTCCATTTATTCCATAATTAATTATTAAAATATATGTTGATGGTATGCAAATAATGGTGGAAGCTAAAAATGCATACATTGAATATCGAGTTTTACCAATTGCTCGTAATATTGTGCCACTACCTAACATGCCAACTATAAATGTGAGTATGTATAATTGAAAATACGGAGTTGCATCAAGGTATTTGTCTGTGAATAAAAATTCAATTATTTGTTCGGAAAATAAAAATACAATTAGTATTATTGGGAGGGAAAATGACAAAGTTTTAACGACAAAACTTTTATACATTTGGATTATACCTTTAGAATCATTTTCTTTGACTGATGCCATGTTTTGAACGTTTACTTGGCAAATAGAGTCGTATATTTGCATTATTCCAGGAATTCCGAAGAAAGCAATGCTATATGTGGCATATTCTTCTACAGTTAGATATGAGATGCAAACCAATTTGTCTATTCTTGCACAGATTGTATTTAAAGCAACAGCTATCCCGAAAGGTATAGAGTACGCAAGTTGTTCTTTTAAGATAAAAACGGAAAATAAATTTCGAGTAATTGGATAATGTTTATTTATATAAATAAATAAGAAAAGAACTATAGCTATTTGAAGTATGCTGATAGCAATGAATATGCTTTTTATGGACTTGAAGATAAGCGCAAATGTGATTACTAATATTATTTTTAAGATAATATCTGATGGAGGGTATAATGTAGTCGTTATTTTATCCTTTCTTACTACAGGCAGCGTGTTTATTATGTGGCTTGGAATAAAAAAGAAAAGACAAATGACGAATATGTACAAATACTGATAAAGATTCTGTCCTAAAAAATATTCTCCAATGACGGGAATAAATAGTATAGAAACTCCAAAAAATCCCATTACTATGGTTGCCATAAAGGTATTCCATACGACTTGAGTTTGTTCTATACCATGCTTCTTTTCATGAAAATAAAATAAATTGGACGGAATTCCAAAACATAGTATGGCACCTAAAAAATTCAATGCTAAGTAGAACTGTGCATACAATCCATAATCAGCTTTTGTCAAAAAGCGAGTGAGAAACATTGGCATGACAAATTGTGCAGCCATTGCCAAAAGTTTCCCAATCGCAATGTATACAGCAAATTTATTGCTTCTTTCTCCACTCATTGAATCCTGCACAAGTTGTTGGTGGTTCTATTTGATCAATATCAGTTTTTAGAATCTTAGCCGGATTCCCTCCTGCAATACAATTGGCCGGTACACTTTTTGTAACTACGGAATTTGCTGCAATAACACTGTTGTCTCCGATTGTGACTCCACGTTGAATACGGACGTTTTGTCCAATCCAGCAATTTTGACCAATAATAATTGGAGCATTTGAAGAATGTTTCCATTTGCGAGAGTCGTCATTCTCAGGTTGCATCCTCATATAAAGTCTGTATTCGGGGCTGACAGGGTGATTGTTGTTGTCTGATATCGCAACATTGTCGGCAATAGCTGTGTATGCACCAATTACGACTTTGTTGACGCACCTTATTGATGTGCCTACTCCGATTTTAGTATATTTCTCCATGATTATTTTGCCTCCGTTTTGGGATTGTAAGATGCCATGAATCCAAACGTTGTCATCTATTATAATATCGGAAGGTAAAGAACCATCAGATAATGATATGCCGCTTTTGACTCCAAATATGTATTTTGAGCCTTTTAATGTTGCTTTGGAGCGGAACACCTTGATTTTATGCCGGATTGTAAAATATCTTTTTATTTTATTGAGTAACATGCAATTGTTCCTTTCGTTATTTCAGGGTTGAGGTGATGCGGGGGCAGGCTTGGCCGTCGCCGTATGGGTTGACTGCGTGGCTCATGGCCTCGTAGGCTGCCGGGTCGTCGAGCAGTCGCGACACTTCGCCGGTTATGCGGTCGTAGTCGGTGCCGACGAGCTTGACGGTGCCGGCTGTCAGGGCTTCGGGGCGTTCGGTTGTGTTGCGCATTACAAGCACCGGCTTGCCAAGGCCGGGAGCTTCTTCTTGTATGCCGCCGCTGTCGGTGAGTACGATTGTAGATTTTTCCATCAAGTAGACGAAGCTAAGGTATTCGAGCGGCTCGATGAAGAACATGTTGCCGAGCCCGGATAGGTCTTCGCCAAACACTTGATGGATGGGACGGCGCACGTTGGGGTTGAGGTGCATGGGGTAAACGAAATCCACGTCGGGATAGCTGTGCGTGAGATCCTTGATGGCTGTGCACATCGAGATGAATCCGTCGCCGAAGTTCTCGCGGCGGTGGCCGGTGATTAGCACGAGGCGACGGCCGTCGGCGAGTCGGCGCGTGTCATATCCGGCGCGGGCGAGTTCGGCTTCAAGACTGTGGTCGAGGGCGTTGTCGTGCTTGATCTTGTCGACTACCCAATACAGTGCGTCGATGACGGTGTTGCCTGTGACGGTTATTGTGTCGGGGTTTACGTTTTCCTTCAACAGGTTCTCACGGCTCAACGGAGTAGGCGCGAAGTGCATCGTGGCGATGCGCCCGGTTATCTGGCGGTTCATCTCTTCGGGCCACGGGCTGTAGATGTCGTGGGTGCGCAGGCCGGCCTCGACATGCCCAACGGGAATCTGCTTGTAGAATGCAGCAAGCGCGGCTGCCGTGGATGTGGTGGTGTCGCCGTGGACGAGAACCACGTCGGGGAGGCATTGGGCGAACACGTCGCGCATCCCGGTTAACACGCGAGCCGTAACGTCATACAGGTCTTGTCCCTGCTTCATGATGTTGAGGTCGTAGTCGGGACGTATATCAAAGATTGTGAGGACCTGATCCAGCATCTCGCGATGCTGGCCGGTCACACACACTATAGTTTCAAACGTGTCGGGATGCTTTTGCAACTCTTTTACGAGCGGAGCCATCTTGATGGCTTCGGGTCGCGTGCCGAACACGAGCATTATTTTCTTCTTTTCCATAAGAAACGGTTAGTTCTTTTTGTAAATGCCGCAGAAGTCGAGTATCACCTTGTCGTCGCTCCAAGGCAAGGTCTTGAACGGGTCGTGAGCCACGAGCATGACAACGATGTCGGCACGGTCGTAGGCTTCACGGTAGTCGGTGAGCTTGAACACGTTGTGCTCGGTGATGTTTGGCTCAACGACGAGGATGTTGGCGTTGTTGCATCCTTGCATTACTTTGGTGACAATGTATTTGGCCGGAGATTCGCGCAAGTCGTCGATGTTGGGCTTGAATGCAAGTCCCATCATGGCCACGCAAGGCTTGCGGTGGTGCTTCAATTCAAATTCGAGCATGGCGTTTTTCACTCGTTCGGCGCAGTAGAACGACTTGTAGTTGTTGATTTCGCGAGCCTTGGCTATCAATTGCGATTCAACAGGGAAGTCGGCAGTGATGAAATAGGGGTCGACGGCGATGCAGTGTCCGCCCACGCCGCAGCCCGGTTGCAGGATGTTGACGCGCGGGTGCTTGTTGGCAAGGTTGATGAGTTCCCAGACGTTGATGCCGGCCTTGTCGCAGATTATCGACAATTCGTTGGCGAATGCTATCTGCACGTCGCGCGACGAGTTTTCGGTGAGCTTGCACATTTCGGCAGTCTTGCAGTTTGTGCGGTGCAAAGTGCCTTTCACAAATTGGCTGTAGAATTCAATAGCCTTGTCGGTCGAAGCGTCGTCCATGCCGCCTATCACGCGGTCGTTGTGGACGAGTTCGTAGATGACGTTGCCCGGCAATACGCGCTCGGGACAATAGGCTATGTAGATTTTGCCTTTCAACTCGGGGCGTTCGGCAAATATGATATCTTTCATCATGTCGGTGGTACCAACCGGCGAGGTTGATTCAATCACATATAGGTCGCCTTCTTTGAGGAACGGAATGACGGCGCGTGTGGCAGCTTCGACATAAGAAACATCCGGCTCATGGTTACCCTTGAACGGTGTCGGGACTACCATGAAATAGGCATCGCTCACTTCGGGCGTGGTCGAAGCCTTCAGCATTCCCGATTTTACGACTTCCTGCAACATTTCTTCCATTCCCGGCTCGATGATGTGAAGATGTCCTTGATTGGTCATTTCCACAACCTTGGGATTTATGTCAACTCCGGTTATTTGTACGCCGTGTTTTGCGGCAATGATAGCTGTTGGGAGACCTATGTATCCCAACCCCATAAAACAAGCTTTCATAACTTGGTAATATTTAAACTATGATTTGATAATTTCTTTTGCTGGAGGATGTTCATGCCGGGATGGTGGTGATGGCGCGGGAGGTGGCCATGCAGGCGGCGGCGATGCGGCAGGAGAGGAGTTGCAGCTTCTGTTCGGTGGTGCAGCATCGTGCCGCTGCGATGTGCCGGCTGACGGTATCGAGGTCGGCGACCGATGCGAATCCGCACAGGGTGGCAAGGTCGATGGCTCGGCATATTAGCTTTACATGCGACGGACTGGCCGGTGTGGAGATTTGCAAGGCGGCAATGGTGTCGCGCAATAGGTGCTCCATTTCGTCGGGATTTTGTGATGCCAATGTGTCAAGCAGCTTCACGTCGGCACACAATGAAGCGGCGTTGCCCGATGCCCGGTAGCCGTCGATGGCTTCCCATGCCAAGCGCAACGCTTCGTTTTCGCACTCGTCGTTGACAATCGACAGGACAGGCGCGAATTGGAGCATGAATAATGCTGTGGCTGTGACGACGCGATCGTCGCAGCCGAGTGAGGGTTGGCAAAGCAGTTGGCAGCACTGTCGCTTGAGCTGTGCCATCTGGTTGATACGTTTTTGGCGGTTGCTGCATGAACTGTCGAGCGAATGTGCCGTGGCCATGTTGTGGATGCTAATGCAGGCCCGACTCGAAGCCATGAGTGCGGCCGGTGACGGAGAGTCCGTCAGCAATGTTTGCAATTCTTGCAGATATTTTTCGAGCATTAATGTTACAGTTTTTCAACCAATGACGATGGAATCACGGTTGTCGCCACTGCGGCGATGCCTTCGATTTTCACTACCACGCGTTTCTCTTTTTCGTTGCGCACGCTTAGGAATGTTCCTTCCACTCCTTCAAACGGTCCTCCGGTTATTCTCACTGTGTCGCCTCGCGACAGGTTGACTTCAAGGGGGTCGAGGAACAAGGCTCGCTCATGGGCATTGCCTGCAACGGCGATGAAGTTGCGCATCTGCCATTCGGGAACCGTCTGGATGCGGCTTTGGCCGTTGACCGATGTCATGACGTAACGCAGGTAGGGGATGAGATTTGTTTTGAGACTTTGGATGGTTGTTTTGTCGGAATGGACAAATACATAATTATGGATGGCGGCTTTGCGTTCCCATTTGAATTTGCCGTCTCTGCCGTTGCGGCGCACGAGAATAGTTGGCACAAAATTGGTTATGCCGTTATCGTCAAGCAGTTTGTGTGCAACCAGTTCGCGTTGGTATGTCACTCGTAGCACATACCACTCGCATTGCTTTGTCATACTATCTTTTTCTATTAACATGTGTGGCTTCTACAGGTGTCTAACCAAGCGCACATGCATTCCATGGGGTCATTGAAACGGTTGTAATATACTGTGTTTCAATGAATTATATTCATACCATCCTTGCGTGTTTCTCTTGTTTTGCAACATCTCTTCGGAAGAGATGTTACTTGATATTAAACAACTGAAATTCAACATATTCACATTAACTTACAAAAATATCATGAAGTTTTTTCAATAGACTTAAGACAAAACAATTTGAATTTGGATGACTTTCGGACGGGGAACAAGTTTTTTGCAAGCATGCCATAGTAAAGAGCAAATTATTGACATATAGTAAATTAAATCGATAGAATTGAATTAATTAGTTAAAATAAATATTCCTAAATATTGTGCATGAACAATATTATTTTTACATTTGCAGCGTTTAGTAACATCTCTTCCGAAGAGATTATATATCGAGTGCAGTGCAAGTATTTGAAGGGCTATAAAGTGCTGTTAAACAATCTTTATATTTCATTGGCTTCTCATTCTCGTTGATAATGCCTACCTTTGGCATAATATTGCAAAGTGTGTTTCGGCAATGGCAAAAATAAGCGAGCTCATTTTTCACATTGCTCTCAATTTGCACTATCTTTGGATAAGATAGGCGGCGGTTCGGCATAGCCAAACGATAAAAACGTTGTTTTTTGTTTGTCTCTGCACTCTCCTTGCACTATCTTTGTAATAATTAGGCATATCGTGTGTATTGGTGTGTTTTTCAATGGATGAAAGATGCTCTGCGTGCCACTTGATGTAAATAAATTGGATTTATAACAGGCTTTTAGGTGCAAACAGTTTTGTATCGTTAAAATTTAAGCTGATGAAAATATTCACGACAAACGAGATAAGGAAAATCGAAGATTATACGCTCAAGAAGAGTGGTATTACCGACATTGACTTGATGGAGCGCGCAGCTTCGGCAGTAACATTCGAGATTGTGTCGCGCTGGAGGCAGTCCAAGCGCATCGTGGTGTTTGCCGGACCGGGAAACAATGGCGGTGATGCCCTTGCCGTTGCGCGCATGTTGAAAGAACAGGGCTACAACAGGGTGGAAGTGTTCCTTTTTAACATTCCATCGACCAAGTTGTCGAAAGGATGCTTGACCAATCGCGACAGGCTTGTGGCATTGGGGAATGTCGATTATACTGAAGTCGTAAGTGAATTTGAACCACCGGCATTGGGCAAAGACGATGTCGTGATCGACGGATTGTTTGGCTCGGGATTGCGTGAGCCTCTGAAAGGCGGTTTTACGTCGCTTGTGCAATATATCAACGAGTCGCAGGCATTTGTCGTTTCAATCGACATTCCGTCGGGAATGTTCGGGGAGTGGAATGTCGGACTTGATCGACGCAACATCATTTGCGCCAATCTCACGTTGTGCTTCCAGTTCAAGCGATTGTCGTTCTTTTTTGCCGAAAATGCAGCCAACATAGGCGAGTGCAAGGTGCTTGACATCGAGTTGAGCCACGAGGCCATCAACAAAGCTTCGACCAATTACGTCCTTGTGGAAGACTATGAAGTGAAGAGCTTGTTGCGTCGTCGTCCCGATCATTGCAGCAAGTATGATTTCGGCAGCTTGTTGCTCGTAGCCGGACGTTACGGAATGCTCGGAGCGGCAGTATTGTCGGCTCGTGCCGCCATGCGTGCCGGCGTAGGATTGGTAACCGTGCATTGTCCGCGTTGTGGCTTTGACGTGATGCAGGGCAGCGTGCCTGAGGCTCTGTTTAGTGCCGACAAAAATGATATAATAACGACCGACATAAGCGAGACGCGGCGTTACAATGCCGTCGCCATAGGCCCGGGATTGGGAACCAACGAGCATACGGTGGACGCGATAGACCGATTCTTGAAGAATCGGAATCTGCCATGCGTGCTCGATGCCGATGCGTTGAATTGCATCGCTTCGCGCCCCATGCTGTTTGGAAGTATTCCACAACGCTCCATCATCACGCCACATGCCACTGAGTTTGAACGCCTGTTTGGAAAGTTCGACACCGAAGAGGAGCGTCTGAAGAAAGCCATTGAAGTGGCTAAGTTCTATAAATTGATAATCGTGTTGAAAGCGCATTACACGATGATAGTGGAGCCGTCGGGCAAGGTATATATAAACACGACAGGCAATTCGGGCATGGCAACGGCAGGTAGTGGTGACGTGCTGACAGGAATAATATCGGCATTGCTTGCCCAAGGCTACAGCCCGCAATTCAGCGCATTGATGGGCGTGTACATTCATGGTGAAGCCGGAGACCTTGCTGCCAAGACTCATGGAACCTATGGAATGGTGGCGAGCGACATAGTGGACAACATAGGCAGGGCCATAAAGGAAATAATGCTTTGACCGGAGCTATTGTGCATCGGGCAAAGAACAAGATATAAGGTGTAAACATAGAAAAAACGACGTATATGAAAAGATTTTTGAGCTCGGCATTGATTGCCCTTGGAATTGCAACTTGTTGCAGTTTTACGGCCGAAGCGCAGCAGACGCAAAAATTTACTGCGGCTAAACATAATGAGTACGGGCTTGTGTATTCATTGCCGATAACACATTTCAGGATAGAAGTCGAAGTTGAAAAGACGGTCAAGAAGGCCGGACCTTATTACCAATATGCAAAACGTTATTTGAACATGGATAACGTGATTGCAGAAGATTCGCATTCTTGGAAACTGAAGAGCGTGAAGATTTCGTCTTACGGGGTACCTGATGATGACAATCGCTACTTGATGCAGTTCAAGAACGGCTCGGGCGTGTTCTTGATGATGACCGAAGATGGCCTGCCGTTGGCAATCAACCAAGATGTGGCCGTTGAGGATGTGCCCGCACGTCCGGTCATGGTTAAGGAAGATGAAGATGCACTCAGCAGTGAAGATCTTGCAATGGCGTTGCCGGGTGAATTGCTCGTGAGCGAGTCAAATGCCAAGCGTGCCGAAATAGCGGCCCATACGATTTATAAGATTCGAGAAAGCCGCACGGCTTTTGCCATGGGCGAAGCCGACCAGATGCCGCCCGACGGCGAGGCCATGAAGCTGGTGCTTGCGCAGCTCGACGAGCAGGAACGTGCATTGATGGCCTTGTTCTGTGGCGTGGAAAGGACCGAGACCGTGAGGAGGGTGTTTGATTATTGTCCGGAAGAAGAGGTTGAGCGCGATGTGTTGTTCCGCATTTCCGATGCCGACGGCGTGGTGAAAAGCGACAACCTTGGCGGTGCGCCTGTCTATATATCGGTGAGCATCCTTCAAGAAGGCACGATGCCGGTTGACGAAAACGGTGAAGAAAAGAAATTGCCGAAGAATGCCGTGATGTATAACATCCCGGGCAAGGCCTTGGTGACATTGCGATATGAAGGCAAGAACATTGCCAAGCAGGAATTTGACGTGTCGCAGTTCGGAATAGATTTTGGGCTTAATCCATCGATGTTTACCGATAAGAAGAACCCGAGTTATCTGTTGTTCTATCCCGAAACCGGAGCCATAAAGGAAATAGGCGTTGCAGCTCCGTTGCAACAGTGATGGGGGAATGTGGGTCCTAATGTTTGAAAATATGGGATACGGGTTGCGGCAACGTTGCCCGTATCTGTTTGTGTTTAATCAAGTGTGCCGCGTTTGATGGCGATGACGCTTGTAGCAATGGGAATTTTATGTTGAGAAGATTGTATTTGGGTGGGGAATTTTGTGACGAAACGCTTATTTTGCGCATGGCTTTCATGTTTTTCCAGATGGAAACGTTCATTGACAGGTGGATGTGAGGTGCTTGTTGCATTAAAAGACATGTCGTGCCGATAAAAAAAACACATTGCGGAATGTATTGTTAATGAGGTTTATATGCGTATTGCATGAAAAATAATTTCAAAAAAACAGATTTACATTTGCATAATTCAAATAAGCATGCTAACTTTGCACACGCAAACGCAAGACATACGGTGCCATAGCTCAGATGGTAGAGCAAAGGACTGAAAATCCTTGTGTCCCCGGTTCGATTCCTGGTGGCACCACTGAAAATCAGAGAGTTACAGCAATGTAGCTCTCTTTTTTATTGTCTTTACTACTTGTTTGAGCAGTAATTTGAACGGTTTGTTTAAACCATAGTTTAAACCGTGGCAATTACAGTAAAAGCAGTTTGTTACAAGTCTAAGGTACTTAGTAACAATGAATCACCTCTAATGTTGAGGGTGACAAAAGACAGAAAGCTCAAATATGTCAGTCTGGGCATATCTCTTAATCCTGTACATTGGGACTTCTCCAAGAATGAGCCAAAGGCTGATTGCCCCAACCGTGAGTACATTGAAATGCTCATAGCGGACAAAATCAAAGAATACTCCGCTAAAATCATTGAGCTTAAAGCAACCAATCAAGAGTTTACCTCCACTTCTCTTGTGGAGAACGTAAATGTGAAACGTACCAACCGTAAGACGGTGGAAGGTGTCTTTCAGGAGTACATGACTTTTCTTATAAAGGCTGGACGCAAAAGCTATGCTTTATCAATCAAGCAAACATACAACTCCCTTAAAGAGTTTTGCCATAGCCTTGACTTCTATTTCTCTGAAATGGATGTTGCTTGGCTGAAACACTATGAGTTATTTTTAAGAGAAAAGCGTTTGGCAGAGAATACCATTGGCATACGATTCCGCACTCTAAGAGCTATCTATAATGTGGCAATGGAAGAAAATGCTGTTTCAACAGATTGCTACCCATTCAGGAAGTTCAAAGTTGCAAGACTTCATCAAGACACTATCAAACGAGCCTTGACAAAAGCGGGCATAGAACGTGTGTTGCAATTCCAATCATCCAACCGCTACATGAGATTCCCTATTGACATCTTTGCATTCACCTATTATTGTGGTGGCATTAACTTCATAGACATTGCAAACCTCACACAAGCAAACATTATGGAGGACAAGCTAATCTATAAAAGGCACAAGACAGGCAAGCTGATAAAGATTCCCTTGCAGCCACAAGCCATTGAACTTATAAAAAAGTACCACAGAAAGGAAAGCCCGTACCTGTTCCCTATTCTCTCCGACTTCCACAAAACAGAGATGCAAAAAGCCAACAGAATACACAAGGTAATCACCAAAGTAAACAAACGGCTGAAAGAGATTGGCGAAGAACTGAACCTGCCTATACCACTTACGACATACGTTGCCCGGCACAGCCAAGCAACAGTGATGAAGAAAGCAGGTGTTCCCACAGCAGTAATTCGTGAAATAATGGGGCATAGCTCAGAAAGAGTGACACAAATCTATCTTGACAGCTTTGACAATGAGCAGATAAACAGTGCAATGAAATACTTGCTCTA
>CALUMG010000013.1 GCA_944321705.1 uncultured Muribaculaceae bacterium
ACTGCGAAAGCGGGAGAGCAGGTCGCCGCCCCACTAATGAAGAGGAGAGGTCCGGGAACGCAAGTTCAAGGACCTCTTCCTTTTTTTGTACCCATGCAAGAACGAGACCCCTGTGACACGCGGCCCGAAAGAACCCGGTCGCGGACGCACGAGCCGTGCGTCCCTACAGAAATGGTTGAAATGACAATGAACGGGTTGGAACGAATGGGGGCGCTTTGTTCGGTGTAGCGTAGGGACGCACGGCCCGTGCGTCCGCAATACGGAGATGATCCGGGGTTATTGCCGGTTGCGACGGCAGAAGCGGATGAATCAGCGGACGATGGTGTAATGCCGTTTAAATCGGGGCGGACGCACGAGCCGTGCGTCCCTACTGCCAGCATCCATCGTCCCGCCCCGAATGGGGGACAACGGCATCGCACGGCCAGCATCCGCAGTCCCAGCAAGGAAACGCCGAGCATCCGCACGGCCAAGTCCATCCCCTCACCCCGAAATGGGGAGCAACGACATTGCACGGATGGCATCCGCAGTCCCGACTTAAAACTACGGCCAGCGTCGTGGACGAAGCGTGCCGCAACGGCATCCCCTGCTGGAATTCATCGGTGTAGGTGGAGATATTGGAAGTGGGAACGCGGAATCATCGAGCCTTGGACTCCGGCAACAGGCCGGGACGCAAAGACACGGGTTGCGGACGCACGGGCCGTGCGTCCCTACTTGTAATCTTGCGTTTTAGCAGCCGTCTGTGGGTGATGTGAGAAGGTAGATTCGATAAATTTCGGAATGTTTTGAGAGGAATTTTGTCAAAATTATTGACGAGACAATAAGATTTTGTTTAACTTTACATGGATGGAATAAAATTGATTATGCCAATGGATTCGGTTTTGAACAATCAACCTATTACCAACATAAACATAAAAAAGGACATGAAGAGAGCTATTTTATTTTGCATTATTATTTTGAACGTGAGTGTTTCGTTCGGACAGGGATATGGATTTTATCAAGAGGATGGCAAGTGGGGTGTGACTTACAACGGTGAGCCTTGTGTGCTTCCACGATTTGATAATGTATCGAGTATTAATGATGGTGGATTGTTTTGTTACGAGGAAAGTGGGCGATGGGGCTTTGCTAATGTTTGGAAGATCATTTCTGAGCCGTTTTGCGACTCCATAGCATACTTCCCTGAACAATATATTAACGTTACATATACTGAAGGTCGGGAATGGTTCAGTATTGCATTTCAAGATCCGGTTTTTTATAAATTTCTCGATGGCGGCAAATGGGGTATTTGTGCCGCAGATGGACGAGTTTTTGCTCCGGCACAATATGATGAGATATATGATAAAATATTCGAAGAGTACTATGAATTATGTATAAGCGATAAGGATCAAAAAAAGTCTCGTGTATTATCTGACGGGCATTTCTTTCTTGTGAAAGAGGAAGGAGTGTGCAAGTTGGTAGATTTTAGAGGAATGATAGTCGTGCCTGATGTTGGGCCATTCGACCAATTCCTTTCTAAGAAAAAAGGCAGAAAGTATAAAAAATACATTAAAAATCATGTTAAAAATTTTCCGAAAAGCGTGAGTGCAGAACAATTCGACAGGTTTGAGGAACAAAACGATTATGCATCAGAAGTAATAATAGAGAATACATTGTTCAGAAATTTTATTACAGATTATTCAGATGCAACCGCGACAATTGAGGATATGCAAAAGCCGAGGGAATTTCATTTCGGATATGAGTCTTTAGGTTACAAGGAGGGCAAGTTTGGCATTACACAAGGCGACTCCCTTATCGTGAGCGGCCTGCCGAGCATCGTCACCGATTATGGGTTCATCAGTACTCCGTTGGTTTACGATTCACCATATTTCCGCTTGCAACGCAATCCTTACGACGTGTTTGCTTATTTGACGTTGATGGATCAGCGAAAAGTTCGAGGAAGGTTCTGGTCGGACGTGGAGTCGGGCTATGCGACCGAAGAAGATGTAATGGATGGTACTGCCAGTTACAACATAGCTTTGTTCCAAAGCAACTTGAAATATTATGCCGAATTGCTTGAAATGGCTGAAGAGACAGGCGACAAGATAGCATATGATGTAGTTTCTGAAAGAATAACAAGGGCGAGGGATGCATTAAATGCTTATGAAATGGCCGTAGGAGAGACTCAGCACACCATGGAACGTAATGCGAGGTTGGACATGATAAGCAACTCGTTGTCGTCGGTATTGAATTCAATGGCTGCCGTAGTGGAGAGCAGCCCGTCATCTTCATCTGGTTCGGGCGCGTCGGGGCAAGGTGAAGGAGTATCTTCGGGCAGTTCGTCAAGGTCGTCCAAGAAAGGAGATTCTTCATCAATGATGTCAGGGTCGGATCAAAGGAATTACAACACATTGCGCAACACTTACAATAAATGGGCATCCGACTTGATGCAGATGAAGAACTTGAACGGACGTTACCAAAACGGCTATGAAGAGAAGGACAAGCGACACGCGCAAAGCGAGATGAAGCGCATCAGGGAGATGGCAAAAAGCAAGTGGGGCAAGGAAATTCCATATAACTCAATAGAAGATTGGAATTGATGCACAGAAAGAACTGATTTATCAATGTAAAAGAAAGACACAGGCCGTCGCACTATAAAGACGACCTGTGTTTATTTATAAAAAGCATGGCAACGTGCCTTTGACGACTTGCAAGCCCGGCATAAAGTTGCCAATATCCAAATTGTTTTTTGTCGTTTGCGGCATCATGATAATTTTACTATTTTAGGGCTTGAATTTACAATAAAACAGCAATATGTATTCATGCAAAAGAATAGGCGACAGGTATATTGTCAGCATAGACAATCATGAGGAAATCGTGAATGCCTTAACCAATTTCTGTGAGGATAAAGGCATCAAATCGGGTACGATAAGCGGAATCGGAGCCATCAATGAATTGACGCTGCGTTTTTTCAATCCTGAGACAAAAGCCTATGTAGACAAAAGGTTTTGCGAGCAGATGGAAATCTCCAATCTGACAGGAAACATATCATCGATGGACGGGAAAGCATATTTGCATCTGCATGTGACCGTCGGACGAAGTGATTATTCAGCATTGGCAGGGCATTTGCTTTCTGCGACGTTAAATGGTGCGGGCGAATTTGTCGTGGAAGATTACGGAGAGCCTGTAACGCGTGCTTATAATTCGGACTTGGGCTTGAACTGCTATAAATTTAAAGACTAACAGCAGGAGCATATAAGAATAACGATGTGTCAAATTGGTAAAACAGAGGATTGCAATATGGATTTATATGAAGCATTTGTTGAAGCCGGCGGAGCAAAGTTCATTGAACTACTTTGCCTCGGCATGGTGCGCATTGGAGAACATGCTGCTTGCCGCAACAGCCTTACCATAGGCTACCCCGCCGAAAGTGCTTCCCCGAGACTCCAATCCTGAAAAAATGAATCACTTTAGCAACGCGATGCGGATAATTTGAAATCAAACAACAGAGCGAGTCATGATAGTCCACATAGACTGTAATTCGTTTTATGCCTCGGTAGAGGTTGCCGAGCATCCCGAACTCATCGGGAAACCTGTTGTCGTGGCTAATGACAATGAGGCCGGAGGGGGTATCATTCTTGCTTTGACCAAAGAAGCAAAAAAACTCGGGTTAAAACGTGGCAATCCTGTTTTTAAGGTTCGACGCATCCTTGAAGCCAACGGAGTGGCTATGTTTCATGCCGATTTACGCAAATATGGTCGGGTTTCGGAACTCATAATGCGCCTCGTGGAAGAGCAAGGTTTTGTGGAGGAGTTCACGCGTTACAGCATAGATGAATTTTTCGGACGCATACCAGAATCAGATCCAGAGCAAATGCGAGTATTCGTGTCGCAGGTTGTCGATGAGATAATGCGAAAATCGGGCATTCCGGTGAGTTGCGGATGTGCCGACACATACACGCTTGCAAAGACTGCGACATGGTTTGCCAAGCATTATGAGGGTTATCAAGGAATATGCGTCATAACAGCTGAGAATAGAGAAAAAGCATTGCGTAAAATAGGCATAGAAAATGTGTGGGGAATAGGACGAGCCATCGGCCCCAAATTGAAAAGTTACGGGCTGCGTACTGCCTATGATTTCACGATGCAAAGTGAATCGCTTGTGAAAGCGTTGATGACCATCACGGGCGTGCGCACATGGAAGGAATTGCGAGGAGAGCCGGCTATCAGTTTGTCGGAACAGCCGCATCAACGCACGATAATGCACAGCCGCACGTTTGCGTTCATGGAAACAGAAATATCGAAATTAAAGGAATTTCTGAGCAATTATGTTTCGGATGCCGCCGTTAATTTACGCAAAGAGCATTGCATGTGCCGCAGCGTCACTGTGTTTATACGGACTAATCCGCACAGGGCTGATTTGCCTCAATATTCGGCAGAAGATACCGTCAAACTCGTTACACCTACGGCAAACACTCAAGAATTGTTACGCAATGCCTTTAACGTGCTTGAGCGGATATTTTGCCAAGGCTATAAATACAAGCGTATGGGAGTCATATTTGGCGGTATCATAGAAGACTCTTCGGTGCAATTGGAGTTGTTTGACAAGACAAATTCGGCCAAGAACCGCAGACTGATGGAAGTTGCCGACAAGTTGAATTCCCAATATGGGCATAATACGGTGAGGTTATCCATACAAGGAGATGTAAAAACGAGAAAAGACAAATACGAAAAGGGAAAATGATTCACCATTGCCCCAAAGTGCCTAAAGAAGGGGCTGAGTACTAAAAATGAAACAAACCATGAGAAAAAACATGCAATGTAACAAATGTTACAGTTTATGAAACGTCAATGTAAGTTATGGTTTTTCAAGTAATGTACCTTTGTGTTGCAAGCCATTGGTTGATGGAGATGGCAACATAAACCTAACTTTCGTTAATAACAAAATTATCTTAAAATCTTTTAGAGTATGGTGAGAACTTATTTAAGATCGGGTACTCTCTTGCTGTTCTTTTTCATGAGCTGCTTTATGGCATTTGCCCAGAAGATAACAGTGAACGGTACAGTAGTATCAAAGAGCGACCAGCAGCCGATTATCGGTGCCACGGTCATGGAAAAAGGTACAAATAATGGTACCATGACAGACATTGATGGAAAATTCACATTAGCCGTTGGTGAAAATTCCGAGATTGTAATTACCTACATAGGTTATACATCGCAGACCCTTGCTCCGGCACCTCAATTGAATGTTGAAATGAGTGAGGATGCACAGAATCTTGAGGAACTTGTCGTAGTTGGTTATCAGACCCAGCGTAAAATCGACCTTACAGGCGCAGTGGGCGTTGTAGACTTGAAACAGCCGATAAGCGAATCCAATCCAAACGTGTTGAACTCCTTGCAAGGCAAGGTTGCCGGTGTGCAAATCAATACCGATGCGGCACCTGGCGGTGGAGGCACGTCGATACGCATTCGAGGCATGAGCACCATGAACGGCAACGACCCGTTGTATGTGATTGACGGGGTTGCAACGACCGAGAATCTTAATTCGTTGAACGCAAGCGATATTGAATCTATTCAAGTGTTGAAAGACGCGTCATCAGCATCAATTTACGGTTCGCGTGCTGCAAACGGTGTCATCGTGATAACTACAAAGAAGGGTTCGGGCAACCGCCTTCGCGTCAATGTTGACATCTCGGGCAGCTTCCAGACGGTAGCAAACAAGTTTGACATGCTCAATGCCCAACAATGGGGTGAAGCCTACTGGACAGCCAACAAGAATGCAGGTTTGCAACCAAGCCATCCTTTCTACGGCAATGGCGACACACCTGTGCTCGCGACATATCTTGATGCCAACGGTAATGTGCGTGCGGCCGACACCGATTGGCAGGATGCAATATACCGCACGGCATGGACGCAAAACTACGGGGTCAGCATCTCCAACAGCAACGACCGTGGCTCGGTGATGTTCTCGGCAAACTACACGAAGCAGGACGGTTTGATGGATTACACCTATTTCCAACGTTATTCGGCTCGTTTGAATTCCACCTATAAATTGTCGCAATATGTATCGGTTGGAGAAAACCTCATGATATCCAAGTGGAACGATCTTGGTTATTCGACACAAAACGACCGCGGCATCCCATACGGAGCCATGCGCCAGCATCCGGCAATCCCTGTATATGATTCAAACGGTGATTTTACAAATCCGTTGCAACTTGCCAATTCCGATATTGCCAATCCGATGCATGAATTATACAACGGGCGCGACAATGACAACGACAGTTGGCGCATATTCGGAAACGCATATCTTGAAATATTCCCGGTAAAAGGTTTGAGCATAAAGAGCAACATCGGTATAGAACATGTGCAATATTTCAATCAGACGTTGGGCCGCAAGATAAATGCTTCGGATGTCAACAGTGTGAACCGTGAATATGGGCAAGGCGACACTTGGACGTGGACCAATACTGCAAACTATAACCTTGAAGTGAACGATCATCATTTGACGGTGCTTGCCGGAACCGAGGCCATAAAATATAAATTCCAAAACATAGCAGCGTTCCGCAATCAATATCAGTTTGAGGATGAAAACTACATGATAATCGATTCGGGAGAAGGAACGCAGACCAACGCGGGCAGCAAGCAAAGCTGGGCATTGTTCTCATTGTTTGCCAAGGCCGACTATAACTGGAATGACCGTTATCTCGTTTCGGCAACCATACGCCGCGATGCCACTTCCCGCCTTTACAAGGATAACAACTACGGCGTGTTCCCGGCATTCTCCGGAGCATGGAGAATCTCGCAAGAAGAGTTCATGCCTAAGGACATAATCATAAGCAATGCCAAGTTGCGTGTCGCTTGGGGTCAGACCGGTAACTCGGCCATCTCAAACAACTATGCGTCATACACTACTTACAAATATGACCAGGGCAACGGAGCATATGACCTTAACAATTCCAACAGCGGCACTATTGCCGGTATCATTGTTTCGGCATCGGGGAATCAAGATCTTAAGTGGGAAACTACCACGCAGACCAACCTTGGTTTCGACCTTGGATTGTTTAACAATGCCCTTAATGTCACATTCGATTACTATTGGAAAAACACAAAGGACATGTTGACCATTCCGCCGACTCTCGCCGTTGCAGGTGAAAACGCGTCGATGTGGATGAACACTGGCGACATGGAGAACCGTGGTTTTGAATTGGCAATTGACTATCGCAGCCCGCAATATGGCGATTTCTCTTGGGGCGGTATGCTCAACTTGTCGCGCTATGTCAACAAGGTGACAAAAATCAACAACCTCGTCAACTACATAGGCGGAGATTATCGTCTCATCCAAGGTGAGCCTATGGGAGTATATTGGGGCTATGTAGTGGATGGCATCTTCCAAAATGAAGATGAGGTGAGAAATCACGCTGACCAACAAGGCAAGGGCGTGGGACGTCTTAAATATCGTGACATTGACGGTAACGGCATTGTAAATGAAGCCGACCAATGCATCATCGGTGATCCTAACCCTGATTTCTCTATGGGTTTAAATCTTGACTTCCGTTACAAGAACCTTACTTTGAGCGCGTTCTTTACAGGTGATTTCGGATTTGACATATATAATACGACAAAGCGTCAACTTGATTTCATGTCGTTTGGCGGTACCAGTACCAACCGCGGCGTATCGGTTCTCGATGCATGGCGACCCGATAATACCGACACCGACATTCCGGCATTGACCGTTGTTGACAACAACAATGAAACTCGCATGTCAACCTATTTCATAGAGGATGGAAGTTACGTCAAGTTGAAATACATCAAGATGAATTACGATTTCCCCGAAAACTTGGTTAAGAAAGTTGGTGCTACCGGGTTGAGCATTTATGGACAGCTTGAAAATGTTTGCACCATAACAGGTTACTCCGGTCTTGATCCAGAATTGCCATTGAGCGATTACGGTGCACGCGTCGACAGCGCACCTTATCCGTCGGCAAGGACATTCTCATTTGGTCTTAATTTGAGATTTTAATAACCATTTAGATTTTTAGAATATTATGAAAATCAATATAAAGATATTGGCTTTGGCCGCAGTCTGCTCGTTTACCGCAGTTTCTTGCTCCGATTTTCTTGACGAGGCTCCCTACGGGCAGTTTACAGGCGATAAGATAGATGACAGTTCAATCGACGCATTGATGGCGGCAGCTTATGCCGGGCTTGAAGGGCATTTCTTCGGCAACAATGAGTCGTTTTACGCACCGGTGTCCAACTGGGTCTTTGACGTGCGTTCGGATGATGCCTACAAGGGTGGTGGCGGCGTGACAATGGAAGCCGGAATTCATCAACTTGAGATTTCCAACCTCACGAGCGACAATGCCACATGCTTGAACTCGTGGCGCAACAATTATTATGCAATTTCGCGCGTGCACAAGGCCATGAATGCCGTGAACGAGGCTACCAATCTTGAAAACAGGGATGAGTTGCTTGCTGAATTGCGTTTATTGCGTGGGCATTTATATTTCAATCTGATAAGAATATTTGAGCGCATCCCCTACTTAACCGAAACAAGCGACCCGACAACGACTCGCGCCGATGAATTTACTCGCGAGGAAATATATGGTTTCATAAAGGATGATTTCACTTATGCGTGGGAGAATTTGCCCGACAGCCAGGAACAGCCGGGACGCTTCAACAAGTATGTTGCAGCAGCCTACTTGGCAAAGCTGGCTCTTGAAACGAAGGATTATGATGCCGTGTTGACATATTGCGAGGAAGTGATAGGCAGTGGCAAGTATAGCTTGTATAACAATTTTTTGGATATGTCCAAGATAGAATTTGAGAACCAGTATGAATCGATAATGGCAGTGCAGTTCTCGACAGCTAACAATAACAGTCACATAAACTATGGAGACTTGTTGAACACTACTTATTCTGAAGGCAACCTCTTTGGAACCGGTGACGATTTCTTCCTTGGCAGCCAAAATCTCGTGAATGCATTCCGTACCGATGAAAACGGGCTTCCTTACCTTGACACGTTCAACGATGTCGATGTGAATGCCCTTTACGGGGGTAATGTCGATCCACGTTTGGATTTCACCGTAGGCCGCATAGGAATGCCTTTCCGTGGCCACACTTATACCGACGCTTGGTGCAGGGCTTATGACGTTTACGGTGAATATTCAGGGAAGAAGCGTCTTATTGACCCGTCTTCGCCCGACATGGTACAAGGATTCCCTTGGGGAGCTTCGGGATTGAACTTGATTCTCATCCGTTATGCCGACTTGTTGCTGTGGAAAGCCGAGGCTTTGATAGAATCCTCTACTCATCAGAATCTTGACGAGGCTCGCAACATAATCAATGACATAAGGGCAAAGGCAAAACGCAGCATAGATCCTGCCTATACGCCTCAAGAGCTTGATCCTAACATGGCGAATTATAAAGTAGAGCCTTATCCTGCAACAGGATGGAATCAAGAGTATGCTCGCAAAGCGTTGCGCATGGAACGCCGTCTTGAACTTGCGATGGAAGGACACAGGTGGTTTGACCTTGTACGCTGGGGTGTTGTTGTCGATGTAGTCAACACTTACATGCGTGAAGAAGAGGAATTGCGTCCGTATTACGTCGGGGCTTCCATCTCCGAGAATGAAATATATCTGCCGACTCCTATCGACGAGGCCGAAAATTCAGGCGGATTGTATGATTTTTAATATTTCAAGTGTTTCATGTAAAATTGTAAAGAAGATATGAAAAAAATATATTTCTTGCTGGCAATGGTGCTCGTGATGACAGGATTTACTTCATGCGACGATGTAGAATACTTGTCGGCAGAACCGGTGGCCAAGGTTTCAAGCCTTGATTTGACAACCGAAGGGCGAGATGTGACGCTTACATGGACTTTGCCCGATGTGCAAGGAGTGAGGGGCGTGGTGATACAAGATACAAATGAAGCTACCGACACAGTTGATGCTCCGGCCACTTCCTATACATATGAACGTGTGGCCATGAACAAGGAACTTGTTTACACTGTGAAAGTGGTTTACGACAATGGCCGGGTATCGGAAGGAGAGACAGTGCGTACAACTATAGAAGGTGTTGCCGGAAGAGTGGGCATGCTCATAGGATACAATAGCGCGAGCGAAGTAGAAGACGATGACGAGAAGGCGGCTGTGGAATGGTTCCAGAAAGCCTATCCCGACGGTGTAATTCTCACGCCTTCATCGATATTGACAGCCAATCTTACCGAATATGCGGCAATATGGATTCAGATTGACCGTGAAGGCATTCAGCCGGGATGGCGTAATCTTCCATCGGCACTCATAGGCGATGACGTGATAGGCAAATTGACCGAATTCTATAAAGATGGCGGATGCTTGTTGCTCGGTACTCATGCAACGCAACTCATAGTGCCACTTGGCCGTCTTGCCGAGAATCGTGCTCCGGGATTGTTCGGGTCGGGCAGTGCAATCGACAGTCCTGAACCTATAACCATCAATGCCAATATAGGAAATGGCGTGTACGACCATCGTTCGCATCGCATCTTCTCAGGATTGAGCGTTTCAAGCATATATGCTTATGAAACCTATCCGCTGATAGGAGTTGGCGTAAGGGAAGACCACAATTGCATGTGGGACTTGAATTCCTATGGATTGGGAGGCCTTTATCCTGATGCTCCCGATACGGTATATGCCTTTGAACAGGAGAATGATGCCGTGGTGCTTGCCACTTGGGGGCATGTGGTGGATTATTGCTGTGCCGGAATCGTTGAGTTTGAACCTTCGGGCGATTACGCAGGCCGCTGCATCGCAATAGGCGTTGCATGCTATGAATGGAATCAAAACAGCGGACCCAACGAGTTCCAGTCAAATATCGAATTGTTGACAAGCAACTGTTTGAATTATTTTGTTGATTTATATTGACACCACCATGCTTAAATAGCATTTTATCTTGATTTTGGAACGGGATATTCATCGGTCATTGTGTAATATAAGAAATGTCGTGGGTATCCCGTTTTATAGTTAAAATGAAATTTAAAATTATCAAGAGATATTATGAACTGGAATATTTGTAGGAACTTGCTGGCCGGATTATTGCCTATGGTTGCATTTACCAATGCACAGGGTGAAGCTGGTCTCGTGGCTCATTACGACATGGATCCAGCCGGAGGAAAAATAACAGAACTGGTGAGTGGAGAGAATTACGACATCACAGGGAATCTCATGCCCGAGAGCGTTGCAGGAGCCGAGGGCATGGCTTGGCGGCTCGACGGATATACGTCATATGCCGAGGCCGGCATAAACGCCGGGGCATTGACCGGAGGTTCAATGACGATGACATTGTGGTGTACCATGGAGACTTACCCAATGATGAACACGGCCGAGGCAGTGAATACATCAACCTATATTGCCGGAAACCTTGACGACGAGGCAAAGGAAGGTTTCGCATTCTTGTTGAGTTCGCAAGGTGATTATTCGTTTCAATGTTATTACGGAGGATGGAAATTGACATGCAGCGCTGCCGGTAAATTGGAAAAATATGCATGGAATCATCTTGCAGCGGTTGTCGACGGCTCGGCCAAGGAGGTGAAATTGTACTGCAACGGCATTCTTGTCGGCACGTCGCGCATAGGAGCTGAAGGTGGTGTTAATGCGGGAAAAAATACATTCATGATAGGCAAGAGCATGGAAACATTAACATCAGGCCCGTTCATAATAAACACGATAAATGGCATCATAGATGATATTCGCATCTACGACTCGGCTCTTGCCCAGTCTGACCTCGGGTATCATGCTCCGGAAAATGCCGTGAACTTATCTATACCTGAATCACGGTTTGAAAACGACTTGATGCGACCCGCGTTTCATGGAATGCCTGATGCAGGCTGGACAAACGAGTGTCACGGATTGACATATTACAATGGCAAGTACCATGTGTTTTTCCAGAAAAATGCGAACGGACCTTATATGGCCCGGTTGCACTGGGGACATTTGAGCAGTGTCGACATGTGCCGATGGGAAGAAGAAAAGATTGCGATAGCTCCATCGGAAAGCTATGATTGGAAAGGATGTTGGTCGGGTTGTACGTTCAATGACGAGGAGCTCACTGGCGGGAAACCTTATATTTTCTATACGGCTGTCGACAATGCAAAGGCTGTCATGGCACAAGCCATGCCGCTCGACGACAACCTCGTCGAATGGGAAAAATATGAAGGGAATCCTGTCGTGAACGGGCGTCCTGCCGGATTGAGCGACGATTTCCGTGATCCTTATATTTTTAAGTTCAATGGCGAGTTCTACATGATAGTAGGAACAAGCAAAGATGGCGTGGGGGCTGTGACATTGCATAAATATGACAAAGGTTCAAAGACATGGAGCAATGATGGGAAGATTTTCTTCAAAGGCAGCAATGTCACCGTTGCAGGCCGATTCTGGGAAATGCCGGTAATTGTTCCCATGAAGGATGACAAGTGGCTGTTCATGGCTACTCCGCTCGAAACAGGCAGTGGCGTGGAAGTATTGTACTGGGTGGGTACGCTCAACAGTGATGCCACATTCAATCCGTTGCCATCTTATCAAAACGCACCCAAGAAATTTGAACTTGACGGCATGAGCAGCGACGGATATGGATTGTTGTCTCCATCGTTGTGTATGCTTGAAGACGGCAAATATGCTGCCATGGGCATCGTGCCCGACAAATTAAGTTCGGAGCATAATGCGGAACTTGGTTGGGCTCATACTTACAGTTTGCCTCGAGAAATATCTCTTGATGAGAATGACGAGTTGGTTCAAAAGCCGTTTGGCTCGCTCACCGGATTACGTTCCGATATAAAAGTTGCCGATTCGAGCTTCACGCTTGACGGCAATCGGGATTTGGCTCCGGTAGAAGGTCGTTGTGTGGAAGTAAGGGCAAAATTTGAAGTGACAAGTACCAATAAGGTGGGATTCCGTTTCTTCGGGAATGACAACGGTGCGGTTGAGGTTTATTATTCTCCGTTGAGCAACCGTCTTACGGTAGATGCCAGTCGTGTTGCTCGTTGGAGTAATGATAACGGCACATTCGACGGTGTTTACACATCATCGTTGCCGTCGCGTTTCACGACAGGAGATATTTTTGACTTGCATGTGTATGTTGACCATTCCATTATGGATGTTTTCATAAATGAGAAATGGGCGTTCTCGGTGCGTTTGTTCCCGACCGAAGCCGATGCCAAGCGAGTAGAAGTGTTCACTGAAGGGAATCCCGTCAATTTCACATCGCTCGAGGCTTACGTTCTTGACGGACGTGGCTCGGGAGTTGTCGGAAGCACTACTGTAGCCGACAGAGGTGAATTGTGGATGAACGGGCTGGGGCATATATGCTATGCCGGGATTCCTGAAGGTACCGATATTCATGTCTATGATTTGTCGGGACGTTTGCTTGCCGAGGAAAGTGCCGGCAATGGTTCGGGGATGTTGAGTTATGTGCCAACGAAGAACTGTATAGCTTCGGCAGTTGTGGATGACCGTAATATTTCGCGTAAATTCATAGTCAAGTAAAGAATTCTTTCATTAACAAAAGGTTTATAAGGTAAATTTGATTGAAAAGCCTCCGATAACCAGTTTTGTAGTTATCGGAGGCTTTGAATTTTATGCTTTGCAAAGATTTTCTTTATGCGATGGTTTGTTCCATTTTTTTGAGTGAATGGAATTGACGCGTGATAAGTATTGCGGCCACTACGATAGCTGTTATGTCGGCAAGAGGGATTGAAGCCCATACGCCGTCAAGGCCATAGATGGGAGGCAATATTATGAGCAGAGGAATCAAGAATAATATTTGCCTTGTCAAGCTCAAGAAAATAGATTTTTTTGCCATACCAAGAGATTGGAACAAATTGGTCGACACGATTTGGAATCCCACACCCCAAAACATCAAGGTTGTTATCGTTAGACTTTTCACTATTGCATTTATGAGCTCGGGATCGGTAGTGAAAGCTCTTGCAATCAAGTGAGGACATGATTGGGACAAAATGGTTCCAAGAATGCACACAATAGATGCGCTGACGACTGCAAGGAAATATGTGCGACGGAGCCTGTCGAAATGCCTTGACCCGTAGTTGAACCCTATTATAGGTTGCATGCCTTGACAAATTCCTATCACAATCATTACGAGCAATTGCGTGTATGTCGTGAATATGCCCATTGAAGCCACAGCCGAGTCGCCACCATATTTGAACAGGGTGTTGTTTACGATTGCATTGATGACGCATCCGGCCACGTTGACGAGGAACGGAGCTGCTCCGATTGAAACGATTGCAATCAATATGGGCTTTTCAAGCCGATAAATGCCACGTTTGAAGTATATTTCGTTTTTATTTGACATGAAATGCGCCATTACGAATACAGTGGATATTGCCATTGAAATGTCGGTAGCGATTGCAGCACCTTTTATGCCCCAATCAAGGACGAATATGAATATCGGAGCCAGAATCACGTTTACGCCGGCACCGATGAACATGGTTACCATTGCCCGGGTAGGGTATCCCGATGCCCGCATCACGTTGTTGTAGGAGTAGCAAAGGTTCATTAATACGAGTCCGGGAAGTATGTACATCATGAAATCATGGGCATAGGGCAGAGTGCGTTCACTTGCTCCGAAAAGCCTTAAGATGTCTTCCATGAAAATGGCGAATATCGACATGTAGCATATTCCAAGGATGAGAGTCATGACGATGCTGTTTCCTAAAATCTTGAATGCCATGGGCTTGTTGCCTTGTCCGAGAACGATTGAGATGCGAGCGGCACAACCGGCTCCAATCAGCATTCCAAGGGCGGTGGACAAGTTCATGACAGGGAACGTGACCGCCAATCCTGCAATGGCATCAGGCCCGACACCTTGGCCGATGAAGATGCGGTCGACGATATTATATAGCGACATTACCACGACACCCACGATTGCCGGGAGGCTGTATTTCCAAAGCAGTTTTCCGACAGGCGCATGTTCCAATTCAAATAGACGGTTGGTCTTCTCCGATTCAATCATAAAGCTATAATTCGTTAATGCAATTTTGGTTTCTCGATACAAAATTACTAAAAAAAATGTCGGTTTTTGTATTGAGAATCGGATTAAAGGTTGAATGGACAAGTTTTGTTTACATCAAGACAACAGGGAATCGGTAATATTGCACGAGGCATAAAGTGGTTGTCAAAAATAAGGACAAAAAAACATGGCAGTCTTTAATGCAGGATTGCCATGTTTTAAGTTATGTCGTGTGTGAATATTGTTATTTGTTTTTAAGCAGACGAACCATGAATACACCGCCGGCGCGATTCCCTTCATGTGGACGGAAGCACACTCTTACCGATTTTTTCCCTTTTAGAAATTCTGACGGGATTTCATAGGTAACATCGACGAATTCATCTTTGTTCCATTTTCCGGAAATGTTTTCGGAAGCAAGCAGATTATCGTCAATTAAAATATCAAAGTTCCTGCTACCCGACTCAGCTCCCCAGTATTTTACCATCAATGACAGTGATTCTTCTCCATTTGTGAGTAGGTTGTAGCTGAAATATCCGCCACTTTCGGCATCACGCCAGCTTTGCTGGTTGAAATATCCTTTGTTTGAACCTGATTCTTGCATCATGTGGTCGACTTCGGGTTGCTGTTCACCGGGTTTCACCATGTCGACAGTGCGACGGTCCAATTCGAGCTTTTCTTGTTCTATCTTTGCGAGTCTTTCTTTTTCGGCATCATATTCGGCTTGAGACATTGTGCACCAATAAATCGAATATCGGCAGTCGTGAACTTGGGCAAAAGGTTCCAAAACAAGGCTGTCGTATTTATCGGCCGGGGAGAAAAGTCCCGGACAAGTGAAATACAGAGGTTTCCCTTCCACAGGTTGCATGTTGTTTATTTTTGCAAGAATCTCGTCACGTTGTCCGATTAATACAGGAGCATCGGTCAATGGCAGCAATGTTCCCGAGGCAATGTGTCCCCAACGGCTGTTATCGGCCACGAGGCCTTTCATGTCGTCAGTTCCCATTCGTGTGGCAAGCACGATTGGACCGTACAGGATTGATATGTAATTGGGGACATTAGGCATTTCTTCGACGGATGCATGCATTGGCAGCGTTATTTCCACGATGTCATTGTTTTTCCACTGGCGGTTTATCGACACATAGGATGACGGGGATGAGTTGGATTGGATTTTTTCCCCGTTTACGCTTATGGAAAATTCATCGGCTGCGACCCATGACGGGTGGCGCACTTTCAATGTGAAGGCCGATGGTTTATCCATCGACAAGATGAGTCTTGATTGTTCTTCGCATGGGAATGATGTCTCCTGTCGCAGGCGTATGCCGTTCTCTTTCCAATCAAGTTCGGAAGCTACAAACAAGTTTACAAACAAGCTGTCATTTTCATGACTATAAATGAATTCGCCATATTTTCCATGATTTTCCATGCCAGTGCCCACGCAGCACCACATTGCTTCGTTGGGAGCCGAATACACGCGATAGTGGCGAGGCCTTGCAGGTGTGAAATATACATAGCCTCCATGTACAGGGTGTTGTGTGGATAGGATGTGATTGAACATGGCACGTTCATAATAGTCGGCATACTCGGCCTTGGGTTCCATTCGGAACAGGCCTTCGGAAAGTTTCAGCATGTTGTAGGTATTGCATGATTCAGGGCCTTCACGTTCTTCGACATATTCCTTGCAAGCGTCTTTCGAAGGGAAATGTTCCCTGCGGCTGTTTCCTCCGAACGACAAAGACCTGTCATGCACGACTGTGTCCCAGAAGAATTCGGCTGCTGTGGCATATTGCTCGTCTCCTGTCAATTCAGCTACGCGTTGGTATCCCAAAGCCTTAGGTACTTGAGTATTGGCGTGCTTGTTGTCGAGATTGTCGATGTGGGCCGCCATGTTGTCAAATATGACTCGGTGGGAGAAGCGTTTTGCTGCGTCAAGATACTTCGTGTCGCCGGTCAGCATGTAGGCATCGGCATATATTTCGTTCATTCCTCCAAATTCGATGTCGAGCATTTGTTCCATCTGTGTGCTGTCGAGCGGGGAAATTATTGTCAATCCCCAATCGCAGAAGTCAAGGAACATTTGCTTCGCGGTAGCATTGCCGGCATAGGTCCACGCATCCCGGAGACCGGCATAGGTCTTATGGACGTTATACCATGGCACCCATCGCTCGGCCACTGCACCCGGATTGCCATTTTTCACTTTTTCCCACATTTCCATGCCATTTGGCACGCCACCCACATATCCGTTGCCATTCGCGTCTTGGCATCGTTTCAATTCTGAAATCATGTAATCGAGACGAGCCTTGCATGAATCATTGCCCGTAGAAGCGTAAGTAATGGCCAGTGCGCTGAGGTAGTGGCCTCCGACATGTCCGTCAAGGCCGTCCCAGTTGGGGTAGCTTTCTCCTTTGGGTTGCAGTCCGGCCTCTTTCAAATAAGGGGCGAGCAATCTGTCAATGTCGTAACTCAAAAGGACTTTTATGTTGAGGTCGCAGGCTTTTTTGAACGGACTGTCAAGGAGAGTGATTTCATTAAGAGGAAAAAGTTTCACATGAGATTGTTGCTGTGCACTCATCGTGAACATGGCTGTGCAAGCGAAAAAGGTAGAAACAATGTAAAATACACGATTTTTAATGAACTTCATGTTTGTTTGGATATGAATTGTTTATGTTTATGAGTTTAGGTATACACAAAGGTAACTAATAATACATGAAATAAAAACAAGACGCAACGGGGGAACGAGTAATGAAGGAACAATGTATTGGGCAATTAAAATAAAGCATGGAAGAATTACATTTAAGGAGTCTAATTTGATTAACTTTGCAGTTACAATGAGAAATGTACGAAAAATATGCGTTTTTGCTGCTTCAAGTCCACATGTCAATGAAAAATACATTAATGCAGCCTATAAGCTCGGGCATGAAATAGCCTTGCACGGAGTCGTTTGTGTGAATGGCGCAGGTCGGGAGGGGCTTATGCGTGCTGTTAGCGACGGAGTTCTTGATGCCGGAGGATGTGCCATTGGCATAATTCCTGAATTCATGGTTGATAATGGCTGGGATTATGACCGCATGAGTGAGATAATAATCACCAAGGACATGCATTCGCGCAAAGAAATGATGATTGAGCATTCCGACGCAATTGTAGCCCTGCCCGGAGGGTGCGGGACTCTTGAAGAACTGCTTGAAGTAATCACATGGAAACAATTGGGATTATATAAAGGCGCAATAGTGATATGCAACATTGATGGTTTCTTTGACAGCCTGTTGAATATGTTCGACAGGTGCATACGCGAATCGCTCATGAAAGAATCACATGCAGGATTGTGGCATGTCATTTCGGAGGTTGAAGAACTGTTTGATGTGCTTGACAAAATAAACATTGTCGATGACAATAAAATAGAATCCAAATATTGACATACATGTTACCGGAAAGCGGAAATATCATTACCGACACGACTGAATTTTCAATAATAGAGCCGTCATATCCTGAAGGGTTCAATGTTGAGACCGGCAACGACTCGACCTTTGTGCAGTATAGTGCCATGTCGCAATTGGAAATCCCACGGTCGGAGTCTTGCCCTGAAGAGAGGCCGTCGTCACTATTGCACGATACGGGTACGATGTCCCTTATATTGGTCGTATTCTTGTTTGTGGCTTTCAGTTTCAAGCGAGGATGCAAATATTTTACGCATCTCGGCACCTACATGTTTTCGGTGCGTAGGCGTCATAACCTGTTTGATGACCACACCGTCAATGAAACACAGATGCTGGCGGCGTTGATAGCCAACACATGCGTCATGGAAGGCATAATCTTGTATCTTGCAATATCTTCCACTCAGCCGCAATTGGAATTGCTGCCGGTATTCAGGTATGTCGGGTCTTTGTCGGCGTTTGCCCTGTTGTTTTATTTGTTGCAACTTGTGTTATACAAAGTGCTTGGATATGTTTTTCTCGACGACAAGGTTTATGTTAAATTGCTTGTCGATGGATTCAACGCGTCGCAAACGTTGCTTGGGTTGTTGTTGCTTCCGGTCGCATTTGTCATGCTTGTCTATCCGGAGATGTTACACTTTATGCTGATTTGTGCAATATTCTTGTATATAATGGCTCGCATTGTGTTTATTTGCAAAGGTTTTAGGATTTTTTTCAACAATCTGACATCATTGCTTTATTTTATTTTGTATCTTTGCAGCGTTGAAATTGTACCCGTCATTCTCTCCATTCAAGGTACATTATTTTTATGTAGAATTTTGCAGTCATAAAAACACAGGCTAAAGTGGACATTAAAAAAATTTTGATCTCGCAACCGAAACCTCAATCAGACAAATCTCCCTATTACGATATTGCTCAAAAATACGGTGTAGAGGTAGTATTTCGTCCGTTCATCAAAGTAGAAGGATTGACATCTAAAGAATTCAGGCAATCTAAGATTTCCATTTCTGATTACACGGCTGTAATATTCACGGCAAGGACGGCAATCGACCATTTTTTCCGTTTGTGTGAGGAAATGAGGATTACAATTCCCGACACGATGAAATATTTTTGCACTACGGAGACCATTGCACGTTACTTGCAAAAGTATATCGTATATCGCAAGCGCAAAATATTTTTCGGCACATCGGGAAAACTTGATGACGAGAAGTTGTTGAAAGATCTTTTGAAGCACAGCAAAGAAAAGTTCTTGTTCCCGATTTCTGATGTTCATCGTGACAATTTGAGCATCCTTGATGAAAACAAGATACCTTATACCAAAGCTGTGATGTATCGCACCGTGAGCAATGATTTTCGCAAGGATGAACCGTTTGACTATGACATGCTCATATTCTTCAGCCCGGCCGGAATCAAGTCTTTGTTGAAAAATTTTCCAGATTTCCACCAAGGAGACATAAGGATAGGATGTTTCGGAGAGACTACGGCCAAGGCTGTAGAGGAAGACGGCTTGAGGCTTGATCTTCAAGCTCCCAATCCTGAGGCTCCGTCGATGACTGCCGCGCTCGACATGTATTTGAAGAAAGTCCTTGACGGCAAGAAGAATTAAGCGGAATAGATAATAAAAAAGAAATATCGAATGAGGGTGTGCCAGTCATTGAAGGCGCACCCTCATTTGTGTATTCAAAACATTGTCAAGGTATCAAGCAGGTAATACTATTTCCCGGCATGGGTTGCCTGAGTTGGCAGATTCGACAAATAGTTATAAATTTGCATGTTGCAAATAGTTGTGAGAATTAGCAACACGGCATGGCCGTTCATTTATTTTAAAGACGGTGAAAGGTAACAGATTATATAAAAGTGAGAAATTGTGCAGCCGAACAGCGGTGAGCATGTTGTTCTCGGCAGGGCGTTCGGTCTCTGCCTTTCCTTTACGCGCCGTAATCAGGATGGAGAAGAGTGCCGGTGACCGCCGTCAAGCGCGCTTCATGATAACCGTGCCTAAGAAAAAGATAAGGAAGGCGGTGGGACGGGTGTTGCTGCGCCGCCGGGTGAGGGAGGCTTACAGGCTTAACCGCAACTTGTTGCTGCCTGCGCTTGACAAGAGCGGAATGTGGGTTGACATCGCGTTTTTATATATGGACTCTAATATCGCAAGCTACAATGTCATAGAAACGAAGATGAGGACGTTGCTTGGCAAGATAGCCGATATTGCCGAGGCAAGTAGAATAGGACAGGAGGCCGAAAGAAACAGCAATGAAGGTGATTAGAAAAATACTGGTGTTTTTGCTGGTTTTGCCAATACAATTTTACAGATATTGCATATCGCCGTTATTCCCTCCTGCGTGTCGATACACGCCCACTTGCAGCCAGTATGCAATAGAAGCATTGCGTAAGCATGGCCCGATAAAAGGCTTGTGGCTTGCCATAAAACGTATATGCCGTTGTAATCCGTGGGGTGGCAGCGGATATGACCCGGTGCCATGATATTCGATATACACACTCATGACATATCGGCTCGTAATGCCTTGATAAGCGTTAATCCTGCGGAGTTTGATCCACAACCGGGGGCTTTTTATTCTGTCGGCATTCATCCGTGGCGGCTTTCTGCTTCGGACGAAGATATGAAGTTGCTTGAATCCATCGCATTAAGGGACGATGTGTTGATGATAGGCGAATGCGGAATCGACAAAGTGCGTGGCGTGGAGCTGAATGAACAAATCAAGGTGCTGCGCAAGCATGTTGAATTATCGGAAACTCTTGGGAAACCGCTTATCCTGCATTGTGTTAAGGCAAGCAATGAACTGATAGCCTTGAGAAAGGAAATACGAGCCACACAGCCGTGGGTGGTTCATGGGTTCAGAGGAAATGCCAATGTGGCAAGGCAATTGTTGGCTGCCGGCATGTTTCTGTCATTTGGCGAGCATTTCAATGCCGATGCGTTAAAGGTCGTGCCTCCCGGAAGATTGCTTGTCGAGACCGATGAGTCGGCCATGAAGATAGACGAAATCGCCAAGCGTGTAGCAGAGACGAGAGGTGTGCCTTGCGAAGAACTTGAGTCGGATGTCTTGCAGACGATACAAGTGTTATTGCATAGAATGCTGTGAATCACAGACATGAATTTGAAAAAATCTTAAATTCCGGCTATTTGCTTTGCAAGTGCGTTTAAATTGCCATATATTTGATGCAGTGAAATATCAATAACGACAATAGTTATGAAAAAATCAGTATTAGCATTTGCAGTAGTCGCATGTGTGGCTTTTTTCTCAGCATTTGTTTATGCCGGCAACGATGACAAAGACAATCAGCGCAATGACAATCGCATAGAATGTTGCTGTGGTGATTGCGGTTGTGGGGAAGATTGCAAATGTGATGAAAATTGCAACGGATGCGCTCCTTGCCGAAATAATGAATATTGCCGTGATTGTGAAGACTGTCATCATGACGGCAGTT
The DNA here is from genome assembly GCA_944321705.1 of uncultured Muribaculaceae bacterium. GTDB lineage: Bacteria > Bacteroidota > Bacteroidia > Bacteroidales > Muribaculaceae > Avimuribaculum. Next base: position 21,852 of record CALUMG010000013.1, read on the forward strand.
GTTGCGACTATTACCAAGGAAGACATCATCGTCATCACCATGACAGGCATCATGGCCATCATGGAGGATGTTGCAGGCATTATTGAAACTGGCATCTACTGTCAGATTACATAATCTTGACAGTCGGAGTGCTTTTTTGATTCATTAATTCCAGTTTGCGGTCAGGTTCTACCGACAAAACACCTTTTATGCTTTTGAAATATTCAATAGCTTCAAGGATATTCTTGTCGGTGGGAATGTTGATTGCCATTCCGTTCAGGAGCTTATAGGAATATACCACCGTGGCATCGTATGTGCTTAAAGACTCAAGCATAGGTGCGTTGCCTATTTCCTTATCGTAGAATATTATAAGCACTCTTGACTCAAAACGTTGGTTCTGTTGTGCTATTGTTAGAGAGTTTTCTTGAGTCTTGCAAGAAATGAAAGACATGAAGCATGCAAGCAACAATGCTGTAAATAGAAGATTAATATGTCGAGTCGTTATTTTCATGCCGGCGTATGATGTCAATCAGTTGTAAGGCGGTTTTTATTGTCTCGGATTTGTCTTTCAGGTGCGAAGCATTGAAAATTATCTCGGCACGGGAATATTGGGCTATTCTTTTTGCAAGCCCTTCTTTTACAAAATCGATTAGCTCTTCATCGCTTTTGTCGGCAATCAACGGGCGTTTGGCTCTGGAGCCAGGCAAGGCGAGCCGCAATGCAAGAATTTCGGGGGGGACGTTGAGGTAAATAGTAAGGCCGTGGGAGAGCATGAAATCCATGTTGTCAAAGTAGCATGGAGTGCCACCTCCGCATGCCACGATGACATTTTGGAATTCGGCCACCTCGTGTATCATGTTGCTTTCAATCGAGCGGAATCCGGCTTCCCCGTCCTTTTCAAATATTTGTCTTACAGTTGAGTGAAATCTCGTTTCTATATACTTGTCGAGATCGATGAATTCACGTTGCATTTCACGGGCAAGTTGCCTGCCGAGAGAACTTTTTCCACTACCCATGTATCCGATTAAAAAAACAGGACGGTTATTCATTGTAAGTTTAATTGAGCCGGTTGCCATTAATTGAAGTCCAAATGTAGAGAAAAAATATTAACTTTGCCGAAAAAGTAGGCAGGAATTTTTCTGAATGGCAAGTAAATATAAATGGTATGTAGTGTGGGTAGGCGATCACCCCGGCATATATGACAGTTGGGAAGAGTGCAAACTTCAAGTTGAACGGTATCCCAATGCACGATATAAAAGTTTCAATTCCAAAGAAGAAGCCATAGAAGCCTTCAGAGGCGACTCGTCGCAGCAGATGGGCATATTACGCAGCATAGCGTCGGCCAAGAATCGAGTGGTCAATTATGAAGCCTTTCCCGAGATAGTCCTTGACAGCTTAGCCGTCGATGCAGCGTGCAGCGGCAATCCCGGCATGATGGAATATCAAGGCGTGTGGGTGAGAACAGGACAAGTTATTTTCCGTAAAGGCCCGTTTCCTCATGCCACAAATAACATAGGAGAATTCCTGGCTATCGTGCACGGCCTTGCATTCTTGAAGCAAAAAGGTCTTTCCGTCCCCATTTACAGCGACAGCAAGACAGCCCAAGCATGGGTTCGTGACCGGAAGTGCAAGAGCCAGCTGGTTAAGAATGATCGCAATGCCGCATTGTTTGACATTGTGGCCCGTGCCGAGTATTGGCTCAACAACAACACATACAATAATCGCATCATAAAGTGGAAGACCGAAGAATGGGGAGAAATTCCTGCCGACTTCGGTAGAAAATAAATTATAGTAGGGAAATGGTAAACAAGTGTCCTAAATGCGGTAACATGCTTCCTGCCGGAGCCGCTTATTGCGGCAAATGCGGGGCAAGCCTTCTTGCAGGTATGAGGAAATGCCCGGAGTGTCATAGGTTCATACCGGCCAAATCGGTTTTTTGCCCTTTATGTGGCAAGATGGTAAGGAATGATTTCGCTCCCGAACCTGTTGTCTTGACCCCAGAACCCAATGAAAAAGCGGTTGGAGAGAATAAATCCTCAGTCGTGGCCGAAGATGAAAAACAACCAAAGAAAGAAATCAAGCCGACTGTAAACATCAGCCGTGACGATGTATTGGAGAACAAGAATAACAAGTCAAAGGACAATGGCCGCAAGAACAAGCTAATAAGCATTTCATTGGTACTGGTAATCGTGATTCTTGTCGTTGCCGTATATGACTGGAATAGCGGAAGCATTTTACATAATGATGTGCAGGAACAAACTTTGGCAGATGAAAGCGAATTGTTGCAGCAGGATGAGATTCCCATGAGCATGGAAGAAGCCGCCGAAGCCTACAGAAGCATTGCCATGCATGGCTCTCATGGTGATGAGGATTCTCGATTTGCCGTTGCAGCTTATTCAAATCTTCGTGAAAAAGAGCGAATAGTCGGGATTGATTTCAATTCGGACGAAAACCGCAGGTCGCATTACAGGATAAAGGAACTGGTGCGTTTGAATGGAGAATGGCAAAGTTTGGGAGAAATAGTGAAATACATCGACAGAGGACTTTTGATATTCAACCGAGACAGTTTAGGAATTGCCAATGAAAATATTCCGCGCATAATGGAACTTGACGGTAAATTGTATTTTTATTTCGTGTATCTCATAGCTCCGTTCCAAGATGCTTCGAGAGGTGAATGTCATCTCATGCCATCGTTGTACAATATAGAGACGAAAGATGTGATACAAGCCGATTTTATTTGCCGCCCGGTGAATCGAGGAGGTCGGAAAATGTATCGCGGAGAGATGTCGGGCAACCGTGAAACTCCCGAATTCAGATTTTTAAGTCAGGAGCTGGCAAGATATTCGATAATATACAGGCCGACGGCCGAAGAAATGGAATTGGAAGCTCCGAAAAATGCAGTGAAGAAGTGGGCGAAAGACAATGAAAAGGCTTTGCAGGAGCTAAAAGATGCCGATGTTGCAACCACGACATTTGTCGTGACACTGTATGACTCGCCTTTGTTTGCTCGTGAAGAAGTTGATACCGAGTCGCTTGTCGAGAATGAAAGCTATATGTTTTATGTCACACATGCAGGAGCGGTGTTTGGTTATAATCGTTCAAGTCGTGAATTTTTCATCGCTTATGTTGACATGAACGGAAACAAGCCGGTTATCGACATGAAGCCTGGCGGCATGTTGCATGTGGTAGCAGGAGACATGGATTTTGATTTAGATCCTGTTTCTTGTAAAGTTGTAAAGAATTGATATTGTTTATGGAAGAACGTTTTATACCAATAGCAGATTATGTGAAGTCGCATGAAAGCGCACCTGCGGCCATGGTCGACTTGTTGCTTCATCAAGTGCTTGGTGAAATGGCGCAGTGGAGAATTGACAATCCCGACGTAAAAGGCTGTGTGAGACTGGAAAATATATATATTGATGAGAATAATCCTTTTAGTATCAAAATATCGGGATTTGACGAGAATTGCGTCGACGATGTGAAAAGTTACGGTGAGGTTTTATCCACGTTGCTGGGAATGCTTAAAGTGACACACAAGCGAGCTCGTAAGATTGCCAACGCTTGCTGCAAAGGAGAATTCAATAATCTCGGTGATGTCATGCTTGCTGTGGAAAAACGCGACTCCAACGTTATTTACATAGTTTTGATTGCTATCATAGTGATAATGATTTCAATACTCGCGTGGCTTAATAATTGAATGAAGAAACAAAAATAAGAGGATAAAAAGCTTGATAATCTGTCGGCTAAGATGAAAATTATGGCAAATAGGTTTATCGGCTTCCAAATAATGACTAAATTTGCACTCTAAAATTTTCACATATCATGGCTATCGAAATACGCGAAATTCCACCGGTAAAAAAGGAATTGCTGAAATTTGTTCACTATCCAATTGACAATCTTTACAAGAACAACAAATATTATGTTCCGGCACTTGTGCTGGATGAGGTGGGAACATTGACCCCTGAACAGAATCCGGCTTTTGATTTTTGTGAAAGCGTGTATTACATGGCTTATAAAGACGGTAAGCCCGTAGGTCGTATAGCTGGCATAATAAATAATGCTGTAAATGAAAAGATGGGCGAAAAGGACTTGCGTTTCGGGTTTGTCGATTTCATAGACGACAAGGAAGTGAGCAGCAAGTTGTTTGACGCCGTTGAAAAGTGGGGAAAGGCACGAGGAATGAAGCGCATGGTAGGTCCTCTCGGATTTACCGACATGGATCCCGAAGGATTGCTTGTGGAAGGTTACGACCAGGTGGGCACAATGGCTACAATCTATAATTATCCATACTATGTGGACCATATTGAAGCTTTGGGATTCAAGAAGGATAATGACTGGGTTGAATTTAAGATTTATGTGCCTAACGCCATTCCTGAAAAGCATCAGAGGATAAGCGACATAATAAGTCGTAAATATGAATTACAGACAATCAAGTACACGAGTGCGAAAAAAATCGTGCGTGATTACGGTCAAGCCATTTTCAATCTTGTGAATGAAGCATATATGGATTTGTATGGATATTCTCCGCTGACGCCTAAGCAGATAGACCATTACATAAAGATGTATGTTCCGATATTGAGACTTGAGAACGTGTCGCTCATCATCGACAAGAACCGTGAACTTGTCGGGGTGGGAATAGCATTGCCTTCAATGTCGAAAGCGTTGATAAACGGACGTGGTCGAATGTTCCCGACAGGATGGCTGCAATATCTTAAAGCTTTGAAAGGACGAAACAACGTGGTCGACTTGATGCTTGTGGCAATCAAGCCCGAATATCAAAGCAAAGGAGTCAATGCCTTGTTGTTTACCGACTTGATCCCATATTTCATAAAAAACGGATATGAATATGCCGAGAGCAATCCCGAACTTGAGGAGAACCAGAAAGTCCAGTCGCAATGGCAATATTTCAGAACCGAACAGCATAAGCGCAGAAGAGCTTACATAAAAGACATATAATATGATAATAGACATCTCCGTTTGATAACGGGGATGTTTTTCATTAAGGGAAAAATTCAAGTTGAAATGAGACACATTGTGATTGCAAGTATTGCCGGATTAGGTTTGTCGGTGACATCCTGTTATTCCGACATACATTTTGAAGATCTTATGCCCGAGCCTATGCCTGTGATAAACGCTGTTGCTTCGACCGACACTGTCGTTTTGGCAAGCATAAGCCGCACTTATGATGAAGCGGAAGAGGTTCATGATCTGTATGTTAAAGATGCCGATGTGGAATTAAACGTAAACAATGGAGAGTTTATAGAAAAGATGTCGGCAGTGGAATTTGACACTGTTTCCAATACAAGAGTTCCTATTCATGTCATAGCCTATAAGTCAAGCTATCGGCCAAAAGTGGGAGACCGTTTGGAAATAACGGCGACAACACCGTATGGTGTTGCCAAGGCAAGTGACCGAGTGCCTGAGCCTGTGTTGATACAAGGTGTTGAAACAAGTTTCAATTACAAGGTTGTTCCAGGAATCACCTTTGAAGGCAACACGATTGTATCTTATTACGATAAAGAGTGCGACGTGACTTTTCATGTGCGTTTCCATGATCCTGCCGGTGAGAAAAATTACTATCTTGTTAATGTTGTTTCGGCCGATGAAGGCTTTTACGGATATTCTTATTACATAGATTACGTCGACCAAGTGTTTTCGATGCAGAACCAAGACATAACCGACATAGGGTCGGACGGGATTAGGAACGAATGGGGCTGGACATTCAGCGACGAGACTATCGACGGACTCGACTATTCACTGGAATTAAGAGCTTCCGGCTTCTCGGTCAAAGAGAATCAAAGAAAATACAAGGCTGTCATTAGGTTGTATTCGGTTTCGGAAGATTATTATAAATACCTGCGTAGCGTCTTAAGGGACGAGCAGCGCGAAAATTCGTCGGTGGGCGACATTGGAATACTTGAACCGGTTAGGATATTTTCCAATGTAGATGGTGGAACCGGCATATTTGGTGCATACAGCATGGAAGAAACATTGGTGGATTTCAAAATAGAGAACAATGAAAACTAAGATATTTGTGGCAGTCGCTACGATAATCTTGTCGACCGCTGTCATGGCAAGCGGCCAAAATAATTATCTTCCCGCCGATTCTGTCGATTTCTTTGATGAAAATGTGGTTTTGCCTGAGTTGAAAGTTGCGGGCATCGGGTCGGGACGTTCAAATTCACAGTCGCTTGATGCGGGAGTTGTCATGCTTGACAAGGAACATTTGCTCAACATGCCCACGATGACAGGCGAGCCTGATATCATAAAAGCTTTTACCATGCAGCCTGGAGTTTCGGAGGGTGTGGAAGGTTTTTCGGGATTGTTTGTCAGAGGTGGAACAAACGACCAGAACTTGATTTTGCTTGACGGCGTGCCATTGTATCAGATAAGCCATCTTGGGGGATTGTTCTCGTCGTTTAATGTGGAAATCGTTGATAATGCCACGTTCTACAAAGCAGCATTTCCGGCAATGTACGGAGGCCGGTTGTCGAGTGTGGTTGACATAACTACTCGTAAACCCGACTTCAAAGAGTATCATGGAGCTTTGTCGTTGGGATTGACATCGGGCATGGCTCATGTGACAGGTCCGATTTTCAAGGACAAGACAGCATTTGACGTTTCGGTCAGGCGTTCATGGTTTGACGTGTTGACGGCTCCTGCTCTTGCCATATTGAACAAGATAAACGAGGATGACGGGAAGAAAACCATTGCACGATATGCATTTACCGACATAAATGCCCGAATAGATCATCGTTTCGGAGAAGGCAATGTGTTGCGAGCAAATTTTTATTGGGGAAATGACTTGTTTAAATTCGGCAACGAGGAATTTTCGGCAAGCGAGGAAGAATCTGATTATCTTGAGCGACATGAAGACAAATTGAGATGGGGAAACACTATGCTTTCCGTTTCGTGGGATTATCGCTACAATGATTACTTGAAATCGTCAATAACGGCTTCATATACGCGTTATAAGTCAAGATATCATAGGGAATCGCTTGAAAAAGACGAAGAAGGGGAGGAACAATCAGACCGAACCGACATAAATTCGGTTGATGACATCTCCTTGCATGCTCGATGGAAATACTCGCGAAGAGACTATGATCTGCATTTCGGCGCTTTTTATGTTAATCATAATTTTTTGCCGTCATCGGTGGAATTTAATTCGTCACAAATCCACAAGGCATTCAGGGGGTATCGCATTCATGCCAATGAAACCGGAGCTTATGCCGATTTCAAGTGGGAACCCGTGCATTGGTTTGGCATGGATGCAGGTTTGAGGTTGTCAGCTATAGGGATATATGACAAGTGGAACGTGTCGTTGGAGCCAAGGTTTCTCGCACGGTTCACGCTTTTGCCTCGATTCAGTTTCAAGGTCAATTATGCAAGGATGCGGCAATTTGTCCAACAGGTGAGCGATAGTTACGTCAATCTGCCTACCGACAATTGGATGCCTATGGGCAAAGATTCCGGACCGTTGACAAGCGACCAAGTGGGCGGCGGATTCTATTACGACATGCCCGACATGGCATGGTCGTTTGCCATTGAGGGATATTACAAGTGGCTCGACGGTGTGGCCGAGGTTAACGATGATTACACCTATGGCTATGACAAAATGCAAAACATAGAATATGGGGAAGGCAATGCTTACGGAGCAGAACTGACTGTCACGCGAAACAGCGGACGGTTGACAGGCAGCTTGAGTTACGGGTTGATGTGGGCCAATCGTCGTATACCGGGAATAAACGACGGGAATTGGTATCCTGCCAAATTTGACAATCGCCACAAGATAAACTTGGTGCTGAATTACAAGTTGAGCGAGCGCATAGAACTTAATGCATCGTGGGTGTATGCCACCGGGAACAGAATGACGGTACCTATTGGAATGTATCAAGGCTTCCAAGACACTTATCTTCCCGGAAACATCGCTCCGCAACCTGGTGAAGATATTTATCACGGTTTAGGATTGAAATATTATGGCGGGCGTAATAATGTGAGGCTTCCCGGTTACCATCGTCTTGACGTGAGTGCGTCTTTCACCCGTCAATTGGGGAATGGAAGAAAAGGAGTGTGGCGCGTGGGCCTTTACAATGCTTATTGCCGGATGAACCCCATTGTGGTGCGTAGGCAGGAGATGACAGGTTTCAGCGACAATAAGGACAGGCCATGGGATGTTTATTACGAGACGTTTTCCATATTTCCGATAATTCCCAACGTATCTTACACATATTATTTCTGAAATCTGTGCCAGTTCGGGAAATTGCCTTGGTGAGCAATAGTAAAAGTTGTGAAATTTGAACAATTACAAGTGGTTGTGAGGAGGATTGTGTGGTGATTTTTTGTACTTTTGTACTTTGAATAAAAAGTATAAGATGGAAAAGAAATTTGCGCGAACTCTTGTGACCACGGCATTGCCTTATGCCAATGGTCCGGTACATATAGGGCATCTTGCCGGAGTTTATGTGCCAGCTGACATATATACCCGTTATTTGCGTCTGAAAGGGGAAGACGTTATAATGATAGGCGGTAGCGATGAGCATGGCGTGCCTATCACCATAAAGGCTCGTGCCGAAGGCGTGTCGCCTCAAGATATCGTGGACCGTTACCACAACATAATCAAGAAATCGTTTGAAGAACTTGGCATTTCGTTTGACATATATTCACGTACGACAAGCGAAATACATTGCAAGACGGCCAGTGACTTTTTCCGTAAATTGTATGACAAGGGAGAATTCATAGAAAAAACTTCCATGCAGTATTACGATGAAGAGGCTAAGCAATTCCTTGCCGACCGTTATATCGTTGGTACTTGTCCTCATTGCGGTTATGACAGGGCATACGGAGACCAATGCGAATCGTGCGGAACGTCGCTCAATGCCACCGACCTGGTCAATCCTCGTTCGGCAATCACAGGGAACAAGCCTGTGTTGAAAGAGACTAAGCATTGGTATTTACCACTTGACAAGTGGGAGCCGACTTTGCGTAAATGGATTCTTGAAGAGCATAAGGAATGGAAGCCAAATGTGTATGGGCAATGCAAATCTTGGCTTGACATGGGCTTGCAGCCGCGTGCGGTGAGCCGCGACCTTGATTGGGGAGTTCCTGTTCCGGTAGAAGGAGCCGAAGGCAAAGTGCTATATGTATGGTTTGACGCTCCGATAGGATATATTTCAAACACTAAGGAATTGCTTCCCGACACATGGGAAGATTACTGGAAGCGCAAAGACACGAGGATAATAAACTTCATCGGCAAGGACAATATCGTGTTCCACTGCATCGTGTTCCCGGCAATGCTCATGGCCGAAGGTTCTTATCAATTGCCTGAAAATGTCCCTGCCAATGAGTTCCTTAACCTTGAAGGAGACAAGATTTCGACTTCGCGCAACTGGGCTGTGTGGCTGCATGAATATCTTGAGGAATTTCCAGGCAAACAGGATGTGTTGCGTTACGTCTTGACGGCAAATGCTCCTGAAACGAAAGACAACGACTTTACATGGAAGGATTTCCAAGCAAGGAACAACAACGAACTCGTTGCAATACTTGGCAATTTTGTCAATCGTTCGCTTGTACTTACCCATAAATACTTTGATGGTGTGATTCCTGCACTTGGAGAGCTGACCGATTATGATAAAGAGACTCTTGACGAGTTCAAGAATGTCAAGGAAACGCTTGGCAATGACATTGAGCATTTCCGTTTCCGTGACGCATTGAAAGATGCCATGAATCTTGCCCGCATAGGAAATAAATATCTTGCCGACACCGAGCCTTGGAAACTTGCCAAGACCGACATGGCGCGTGTGGCCACAATAATGAACATGGCATTGCAAATCACGGCCAATCTTGTCATAGCATTTGAGCCATTCTTGCCATTCTCATCGAAGAAACTGCGTGGCATGCTGAATATGCCTGAAGTTGATTGGAGCAAGCTGGGCGGCATAGACATTCTTGCCGCAGGCAGCAAGGTTGAAAAGCCCGAATTGCTGTTCGAGAAAATAGAGGATTCGGTAGTTGAGGCTCAGATAGAAAAGTTGCATCGCACTCGCGAGGAGAATGCTATAAAGAATTTCAAACCCGTGCCGGTGGCTGCTAACATTGCTTATGATGATTTTGCGAAAATCGACATCAGAGTAGGCAAGGTGGTAGAATGCAAAAAAGTGCCAAAGGCCGATAAGTTGCTTCAATTCAAGATTGACGATGGCATGGGAGGCCGTACAATCGTGAGCGGTATAGCCAAGTATTATGCACCGGAAGACTTGATAGGTAAGGAAGTATGTTTTGTTGCCAATCTTGAACCTCGTAAGTTGAAAGGTGTGGAATCACAGGGCATGATTCTCAGCGCCGAGGATGCCGACGGACGCCTTGTGGTAATAGGCCCTCAAGGTGAAGTGAAGCCGGGTTGCCAGGTAAAATGACAAGCAAACAAGCATTTTAATCATGATAATATACCCAAAACCGTTGAAGGCAGGCGACAAAGTGGCAATCTTGTCGCCTGCTTCTCATATAAAGGATGCCTTAGTGGACGGAGCTTGCAATGTGTTGGCACAATGGGGATTTGAACCTGTCGTATGCAACCATTGCAAAGGAAGATGCGGAACTTATAGTGCATCATCGGAAGAACGCCTTGCCGACTTGACGTGGGCTTTGAATGAGCCTTCGGTAAGGGCTATAATGTGTAGCCGTGGCGGATATGGAGCTGTCCATTTGCTACATGAATTGCATCATGACCTGTTGACCCGAGACCCGAAATGGCTTATTGGGTTCAGCGATATTTCGGCTTTGCATGCGACTTGGGTTCATGCCGGAATAGCAAGCATGCACGCCCCTATGGCCAAGCACCTTTGTGAATGCGGCCTTGACGACTGTTGTAACAAGGAAATGTTGAATGTGCTTATGGGCGGGAAACCGCAATATGAGATTGAAGCTCATGAATTCAATCGCCAAGGCGTTGTCAAGGGACAGCTCGTAGGCGGAAATCTCGCTGTGTTGAGCGGGCTTTTAGGCACACCATTTAATATCCTTGAAGCCGGGAAAATCCTCTTCATTGAAGATATTGGAGAGGATGTCTACAAGATAGAAAGGATGCTTTATGCGTTACAACTTGGGGGCGTTTTAGAAAAATTGAAGGGGCTCATAGTTGGGCAGTTCACCGAGTATAAATCGCCTGACAGGAACGGAGAGTCGATGTATGACATGATTAGGCGCATGGTAGCACCTTATGATTATCCTGTCGCATTTAATTTCCCGGTAGGTCATGTTGATGATAACAGGCCGATGATAGAAGGGGCCGATGTCGAGCTTAGCGTGACTTCTGGAAATACGACGTTGAAGTTTTTGTGAATGATATAAGATACAACCGTGTGGGATGTATTGTCTCACACGATTGTTGCTTTGGGAGAATTGTTGTCAACATTTGCTTTTTCGCCGGCAATAACGTTTGCATTGTACACATATATCATAACCAAGCATTGCCCCGAGGATAAAGTCTTCTTCGGGGGTCAGTTTGTTTAATGGTCTTGTAACCATCAATCTGATTGCATTTATGCAATCCTGATTACCGAAAAACAGGTTTATTTTGTCATTTCCCACTGGTTGAATCAAGTAATCTATGTTTTGGCTTGATAGCCTCCGTGTTGTGAAGTCCTCATATTTTTTTTCGGCAGTGAAAAGTACCATGCGGCGCACGCCTTTTTTGAACTCGTATATTTGGTTCAAGAATACTTGGACGATTTCGGGGTTTATGTTTGCGGTCATGATGTTATATTTTATGGTGATAGCTGGTTATTGTCGATTATAACAAGCCTTTAATGGCATCAATCCATGAACTGATGCGGCGTTCGGTCTTGTCGCTTTCATTCACGTCGTCGATGGCAAGGCCGACGAAATTGTCGCCGACAATGGCATTTGACGAAGAGAAAGAGTAATCATCGGCAGGAACCTGCCCTATGAACGCACACCCTGTTCCTTTCAGGGAGTTGTATATTTCACCCATGCCGTCGCAAAAAGTGTCGCAATAAGACTCCGAGTCACCACAACCGAACAGTGCCACGGTTTTGCCTGAGAGATTGGCTGATTTTACGATGTTTATGCCTTCATACCAATCATCTTGCATGTCCCCGACGCCCCAAGTGGAAGTGCCTAGAAGCAGATTATCGTAAGATTCTATTTGTGATGCATTTGCATTGGCAATGTCAATCACATCGTTGTTGCTTATCCCAAGTTTTTTTGCTATCGACTTTGCAATTTCTTGGCAAGTTCCTGTCGATGAGCCATAGAAAATTCCTGTTTTTTTCATCATAACTTTATTTATGTTAACTACGTTTACAAAGTAAGTTACTTCATGAAAGACAGGAAATACCTAAAAATTAGTATTTTAATATGATTGTCCTCCCAATTAAGGGCGTAGGATATACTTTTACAGCCAGAGTTTAAAATCTTGCCGAGGCAACTTGTGGTCGAAAACGATTATGGCTATTTTTTCATTTGAGAAGGTCATGCCATGTTCCATTGCCGCACGACAGCTATCCCACAATTGAGCCATTATCGCCGATGTGGCAATGTTGCGGATAATGGCAACTCCGTTGGCATCGTAGATGGCTGCGTGATTAAGAAATTCGTTTACTGTTTGGAATTCGTCATTGGTGATATTGTTGATTACGGCAAATATTCCGAAATCGTTGTCGCATGATTCCCTGTATGTCTGGATGGCATCTGCAGCCGAATCGCACTGAGTGGTACGATTTTCATACTTCTCAAGGATGCGCATAGCCGTTTCATTATCTTTGACCGTGTTGTCGTAAAGTACGAGCCTGCTTTTGTGCGAAACGAGCATTGAGCTTGCTACTGCCACTCCGTAGCTGCTGCCAAGTTGCAGAATGGATGCAGGATTGTAAAAGTTGGTTATGCGGAACAGCAATGCCGCTTCCGAAAGCTGTATCGGCCTTGGCTTGAATCCGTGTTTTTCCTTGGTCTCTTCTATCACGGCCGAGCGCATGAGGTCGATATCCTCATAACTGTAATACATGCACTGTTCGTCGAGAACGGTTGTGACGAACTTGTAGGCAAACGGAGAGTGTATGCCAAAACCTTTACTTGCAGAATATCGGCTAAATGCCGAGCTAAGACGTTTTAACTTTCCCAATTTGTGAGTAAAAGATAATTATTGTTTTTTAGCAGCTATTGCCGTGCGAGCATTGATGGCGATTGCGGCAATTACTGCCAAATATATGATTATTATCGCAATGTAGGCAAGAGTCTCGGTCACGGTCACCGATTTTGGCTCGAATGCAAACTCCACCGTATGGCTTCCTGCCGGAATCCTTAAAGCCCTGAGCACATAGTTCACGCGCCCAATTTCGGCCTCTTGTCCGTCGATGGTAGCCGTCCATCCCCACGGGAAGTATATTTCGGAGAATACAGCGAGTCCGCCATTGGCGGTATTGGCATGATATGTGAGTCGGTTAGGGGCGTAAGTCGTTTCAAATATCGTATCGCCCGGAGCCTTTTCAACCATGCCGGCGTTTCCAAGAGCATGTTCAAATTTCTTGTCGGCAACGGCTTGCGTGGCAGGATTGAAGTTGTCGAGGAATTGCATTTCTTCTGTCGGAGTATCGACATATTCAAGCGAGTTTACAAACCATGCGTTGCCCATTGCACCACGATTAAATTGCACGGTGGTGTCGCTTGCTATGAAATACCTTGTGTTTAGCATGTTGAGTACCGCCATGTTGCCTTGGCCTATCTGGTAGTCGATCAAGTCTTGGTATCTTGACAATTTTGCGGCATGGTATCCTCCTATTGTCTTGTGGAAATAGGACGGCATTGCTTCGGCAAAATTCTGTATGTCATATACGCGATAGTTTTGAGTGGTGTCTTGTAATATTGCTTGGTCGGCCGGACGCATTGCAAATTGTTGCTGTCCGGCAGGTACCGGTTGTGTGAATGAATCGGTATTGAGATATCGCTTGTTGACGTTGTACAGGTCGAGCAGTATCACAATCCCTGTCAGGATGGCGGCTGTTGCGGCTTTTATCCTTCCTGTCATCATGACGAACAATATTCCCATTCCAAGGATTATTATGATGAAACTACGCATTGCATCGGCCGAAATCATTGACGCCCTGACTTCTTCGACAGCGGCAAACAACGTCGGCAACTGCTGAGCCAGTCCTTGATTGAGTAGTCCTTCTTTCTCGGATTGTGAGAATAAGTTGAACATGCCCGGGAACAGGTATATGAACAGGCACACGACGGCACATGCCCCCATTGTGATGAATATTGTCTTGGCATGGTTGCGTAGGAAGTCTTTTTCGGTTAATATCTTGTTGAGCGCGAGCATTGCCAGTAACGGGATGGTGAGTTCGGCCACGACAAGTATGCTTGATACCGTGCGGAATTTATTGTACATGGGGAAGTAGTCGATAAACAGGTCGGTGAACCACATCATGTTGTGTCCCCACGACAGCATGACGGTTATGATTGTAGCAATGAGCATGGCCCATTTCACAGGACCTTTTATCACAATGCATCCTATGATGAACAATGCCACTACGAGCGCGCCTGCATATACAGGGCCGTTGGTCATTGGCTGGTCACCGAAGTATTGAGGGAATTGCGACAAGTATTGGTAATCTTGTGGAGATATTTCTCCCTTTTGCAGCATTTCCTGAGCTTTTGGCGTTTCGGCAAGCGAAAGCATTATGTTAGAACCTTTTTCTGGTTTTATTGTGGCTCCTCCGTCGACATTAGGCACCATCAATGTGAATGTTTCCGAAATGCCGTAGCTCCAAGCCGTTATGTAATCCTTGTCGAGGCCGCCTTTAGTGGAATTTTCGCTTTGCGCGGCAATCTCCGAATGTCCGCCTCTGATGGTTTCTTTGCTGTATTGGTAAGTGTTATATAGATTTGGCGAATTGGCAAGCACGGCGAGGATGGCGGCAGCCAGCAGTGTGCCTGTTGCGATGCACCATTGTTTCATTTTGGCTTCGCGCTTGGCCTTCACGAGGTAGCCTATGGCGAGAGCGGCGATGAGGAACAAGAAATAGTAGGACATTTGAGGGTGGTTGGATGCTATCTGCATTGCCGCAAATAGTGCAGCCACAGCCCCTCCTGCGAGGTAACGTCCACGATAACACCATATTATTCCGGCTATTGTAGGCGGAATATATGTGAGTGTGACAAATTTCCAAATGTGTCCGGCTCCTATCAGGATTATGAAATAGGAAGAGAAGCCGTAGGCAATTGCACCGATGAGGGCTGTGTACCACTTTACACGGCAGGCGATGAGTAGGATGAAGAAACCGGCCATCATCATGAATAGCAAGTTAGCCGGTGAAGGCAGCCAAAGCCCATAAACGTCGCCAATCCACGACAACAGCGCGCTGCTGCCATAAGAAGGGGAAATTTGGAACGTTGGCATTCCCGAGAACAGGGAGTTGGTCCATCGGGTGGTTTCTCCTGTCTGTTCCTTGAATACTTGTGCCTCATGACCCACGGCTGCACCTTGCATCATGTCGTGCTGACGCAGCACATTGCCTTCCATCGCGTCGGGGTAGAAATAGGCCAGCGAAATTGCAGCCATTGCAACGACGGCTATTATGTAATATAGCAGTTTCTTGCTTTTGAGGAATTTTGTCAACAAGTTTCCTTGTGAAGCATTTGTTTCGTCCATAGTATATGGTGTTTGTGCGATTTTGGCATCAAAGTTACAAACAAATATACAATTCAGGAAATTGCAGTGTCCATATTAGGTGCAGATTAGCCCTTTTATGTCGAGTTGCAAGATATATTATAAAAAAACACCTGCAAGGGAGAGCCCTTGCAGGTGTTTTTTAGTATGTTGTTTTATTCTCAGCTTAGAATGTGATCTTTGCACCGAATTGGATTTGCCATGCGCTACCGGTGGTAGTTTCAGGAGTCCAGCGGGTGTTTTCGATAAATTCTTCGTGAGATTCGGCATTTACTTGATATTCAAGTTTTTCACCTACTTTGCTTGTAGTTTGTAGGATTTGAACGTTGTCGTAGCTTGTCAAGCCCGAAGTGCGGTATGCGCCCCAAGTAGACTTGAACAAGTTGCCAATGTTGAGGACTGTAACGCTGAGTTGCAAGCCGTAGTTGCGTTGACCAATCTTGATGTCGTAGTCTTGAGCGTAACGGAAGTCGAAACGGTGCAACCAAGGCATCAAGCCGGCATTGCGTTGAGCGTATTCGCCTTTGTGGTTCTTGAGGTACTTGTCGTTGTTGACATAGTTCCAGAAGTCTTCAGCTTGTTGTTGTGCAGAGTAAACTACTTCACCATTGTCTACCACGTCGACGAAGTTGAGTTCATCCTTGGTAGCAGGGATGTAGATGAGGTCGGAGTAGTTGCCGTCACCGTTCATGTCGTTGTAGTAAGTATAAGAGTAACGACCTTGAGGAGCACCTGTATAGAACAACGAGAATGTTGACTTCATGATGCCCGATTGCAATTCGTAAGACAAGTTACCTACGAGGCGGTGAGGTGTCGAGAACAAAGAGTAAGACAATTCAGGGTCGTTGAGCGAGTTAATCGCAACGTTGTTTTGCCATACTGATGCAGCTGAAGAACCAGGGTTGGCGGTCAAGTCCTTAGCCATTGAATAAGTGTAACCGAACGAACCAGTCAAACCGAAGTCAAGTTTCTTGGTCAACACGAAGTTGAACGAGTATTGATAACCTTTCTTGTCGCCGTTGGTCAACTTGATCACGGTGTTAGTTTTACTGTTTACGCGGTTGCCATAGATGGTGTTTCCGCTGCCATCGGTTGTGCGGCTGTTATCCCAGTAAACACGTCCCGGTTGATCTTCATACACGCCAATAGGATCGGCAAGGTTGATGTTCTTTTGTACAACGTTGTAGATATCGCGAGTGTACATTGCACCAACTGACAATTGGAAGTCGTAAGGCAATTGGATTTCGGCATTGATGCTCGAACGCCATACTTGCGGCAACTTGAAGTCAGGGTCTACGAATGCGATAGCACCCGGAACTGTTTCACCCGGAACCGACGGGAACATGTCGGGATATTGTTGAAGTGTTTCTTTCCAGTTAGGATTGTACTTGAAGTTGGCAGGCAATTGCTCGCGAGTGAATTCCACCATGTTTTGCATTTGTCCTGCATTTGTAGGCTGGTTGGTGAACCAAACGAAAGGAAGCATACCAGTAAAGATACCTGTTCCACCGGTGATGATAATCTTGTCATCGCCGAGGACGTCCCAGTTGAAGCCTACGCGAGGCGACCAAAGAACTTTAGCCGACGGCCATTTTGAAACATCCACACGTTCGCCGTTGAGGAATGTTTCGTTGGCGATAGCTTGGTTGCCGTTAAGGTCGTCAAAATATGTAGGAACATCGATACGCAAGCCACCGGTCAAGCGGAAGTTAGGGTTGATTGTCCATTCATCTTGGATATACAAGCCTGTCATTCCGAAAGAAAGTTCAGCTCCCGGAGCAGTTTGTCCGTTGTATCCGTAAGTAATGCCATACAAAGCAGGTTGAGCCCCGTTCATGAAATCTTCCATTGAGTCATAGCGATAGTATCCGTAAGGAGCACGCAAGTAGGAGTTCATGAAATATTGGTATTCAAATGAGAAACCTGCTGTCAAGAAGTGGTTACCAAGGCTGATGTTTACATTGTCGACAATGCTTGCAACGTTGTTTTCAACTTTGTTGTAAGGAGTGAACAGTTCGGTACCGAATGTCATGTATTGACGGCCGTCTTTGTAAATGTCGACCATAGGCATGTCGTCACCCTTGGTGTTGCGAGCGTTTGAAATGTGTGTGTAAGTTGCGAGCAACTTGTTTTGAACATTGCTTGAAAGGCGACCGTTCCATTCGGCCGAGATTGAAGTCACGACATCGTTGAAACTATAGTTTGAGTTTCCAAATGCGAACGAGTCAATACTGTAACGGCCAGAGTTTGTACGAGTTATTACTGAAGAAGTAGAACTGATTGACTGGTCATTCTTGGAGTTGACAGTGTTGAAACGAACAGAGATGTTGTGGTTTTGGTTGATGTTCCAGTCAACACGCGCCATCAACTTCCAGTTTTCACTTTGGAACGGGTCAAATGCAGAGTATTGTCCCGGATCGTAGTTGTAGTTTTTGCGCAGGAAGTTGCTCATTGTTTCGAGGTCGGCGTAGGTAGTGCGCGAAATGTGGTTTGCGCTGTTGCTTTCACCATCGGTACTTGGTTTCCAGAGGATACCCGGTTCCTGGCTCTTTTCATATTCTGCGCTGACGAAGAAGAAGAGCTTGTTTTTCAATATAGGACCACCCAAAGTCAAGCCGTACATCTGTGAGCGGTAGGTATCAAAGTTTGTGATGGAATTTTCGCCAATGTGGCTTCCTGCCCAACCATCAGGTTTCTGGTAGGTGTAAACCGAACCTTTGAATTCGTTAGTACCGCTTTTTGTAACAGCGTTGATTGAAGCACCGGTGAAACTTGAATATTTCACGTCGAACGGAGAAACGTTGACGCTGATTTCCTCGATTGCGTCGAGCGAGATTGGCTGAGCGTCACCGCTTGGGAAGTTGTTTGTGTTCAAACCAAAACGGTTGTTGAGAGAAGCACCGTCGATGGTCACGTTGTTGTAACGTCCGTCACGACCGGCAAACGAGTTGCTACTGCCTGCAAAAGGCGACAACTTGGTGAAGTCGTCGATACTGCGGTTGATAGTAGGCAACGTTTCGATTTGGCGTTGGCTCACGGCTGTGTTTGTGCCGAGCTGTTCGCTTGGACGGTTGGCTGTTACTACAACTTCATCGAGCATCTCAGAAGTCTCTTCGAGATACACGTTAAGGATGTAATTTTCACCTAATCGCAGATTAATACCCTCGAAGATGGCCTTTTTGTAGCCGATGTAGTTTACTTCGACGGTATAAGGGCCGCCTGTACGGAGTCCTTGCAAGTTGAAAGAACCTTCTTCGTTAGTGGCTATGACATAGTCAGACCCTGAAGGCTCATGCTTTACATAGACTGTGGCACCAATTACAGGCTCTTCACCGGCAAGCACTTTCCCTTGCATGCTTGAGGTGGTAACCTGAGCATTCATGATTGCAACAAACATCAAGAGTAATGTTGCGACATAAAAACGCTTGATTTTTCCCATAAAGTTTAAAAATTTTGGTAAATGATTTATTTAATCGCCTACAAAGGTACGCACTATATTTTAAACTTTTGTAACAAAATTATTACAATTTTGTTTAACGGGCGTTTTTCAAGCCATCAAAACAGGCCTTTTCAGGATAAAAACAAGCATTTGAATTATTGTTTTTAATGCTGTTATGGTGCTTGTTTATAGATGTTTACGTTGTGGTATGGCCGTTGGAAGCAACAAGGGTTATAAAATTTATATTTTTTTGCCTTTCCATCGCCCACTGCGCAGGTAGAGCAGTGAAAATGCCACTATGAACAAGCCATAAACATGCTCGGATGTCCAGCATAGTGCCACATCGACTTTCATCCATCCTATTATGATGCTGCAATATAGCACATAAATGACAAGTGTCATCATTTCAAGAATGAATGCCATGCGCGTGTTGCCTGTTCCGGAAATCGACTGGAAGCATATTTGGGCAGGAACGGTGAAAATGTAGGATGAACACAGTACCCACAGCGAAGCCACTGCACCGTCGATAAGATTCGGAATGTCGGTGTAAATGCTGAGTATCAGTGTGGGGAATGCTAAGAAAATGATGATTGGCACCAATATCGACAGATAGGCGAGCCGCAAGTGCTGCTTGATGGTAGGGATGACGCTTTCGGTCTTGCCCGAGCCTATCAAGTTGCTGACGAGCGAGCTGCATGTGGCCGCAAATGCCGATATTATCATGAACAACAGACCTGAAATGCTGCGTATTATGTTGGTTATGGCAAGCGGTTCTTTGCCAAGGTGCTCTATGAACAAGAAGAAAAGGAACCATGTGGACAGTGATATGAAACTTTGGACCATTGTCCAGAATGATACCGGGAAAATTTTCTTGAGCGTTGTGAAATGAAATCGTGCCGGGCGATTGAGCGCGTATTTGCGACAATCTATGCGTCGAGAGGTGTAAATGACAAAGAATATGAGTGAAACCATCTCGGCCAGTGTGGAGCCGAGCGCGGCACCTCCGATGCCCATTGCAGGGAAACCGAATTTTCCGAAAATCAAGACGTAATTGAACACGACATTCGACAGAACCATTACTACTGAGTTGAGCGTCAATGTCTTGGTGTGGGTGCTGCTTATGTAGAAAGCTCTGAACATGGCAGCGGCAAATGCAAAGAAGAGACCGTAGATGCGCCATTCTATGTAGCTCTCGGCTGCTTGATATATATCGGGGTCGGAAATCATTGCCCCGAGCAATTGCGGCGAGAACGCAGTGGTGGCGGTGAATGCCACTAAGGCAAGCGCCATGAGGAAATATAGGCCATGATAAAACACGACACCCATTTTCTCGTATTCTTGCTCACCGTTGCGTCGAGCCATGATGATTTGCGCTCCGGTAGTGAATCCGAATCCGAGCATGAAAATCACCACATAGTAGACACCGGCAAGGGCCGATGCCCCAAGCTCCACTTCGCCCACATGGCCGAGGAAGATGGTGTCGGTTACTCCTATCATTTGCTCCATGACAAGGCTTATGAGGCAAGGATAGGCTATTTCCCAGATTTCTTTGTTGGTATATACTGTTTTTGCCGCCATAACTGTGTGATTCGGACTGCAAAATTAGTATAAAAACGTAACAAAAAGAAAAAACCTGTCGAGATGCATCACCGTCAATGGCCGCGAAATTATTACCCGGCCACTGCCCGGCTGATGATGTCGGTGAGGATGGGACGCATGCCGCTGATGAAGCATTCCACGGCGATTACCATCAAAATCAGACCCATCAACCGCATTATCACGTTATTGCCGGTTTTACCAAGGATGCGCAGCAATGACGTGGATGCGCACAGGATGACAAACGACACTAAGCTTGTGAAGACAATGACGCCGAGCATCACCATTTTTGAAATATTGTCGGGAGCATCCTGCATCAGTGTTATGACGGTCGCAATGGCTCCGGGGCCGCAGAGCAGCGGGATAGCAAGCGGAGTGACGGTGATGTTGTCGCTGTAGGAGCCACGTTCCGAATCGTTCATTTTCATGTTTGTGAGACGAGCTTGCAGCATGTCGTAGCCGATTTTGAAGATTATTATGCCACCGACGATGCGGAACCCGTTGGTGGAGATACCGAAAAACTGGAAGAGGAATTTGCCCGACACGGCAAACAGGAGCAGCAACAGGCATGTCACCGTGCATGCCTTGAAGGCGATGCGACGGCGTTCACTGTTCTTCAATCCGTCGGTCATTTCAAGGAAGACGGGCATCACGCCAAGAGGATCCATAAGGGTGAATAGCGACGTGAAGGCTATCACGGCATAGGTGAAAATATTGTCCATGACATTATTGCGTGAAAAACATCCGTTACCCGACAATGCAAAATGAGTGCCACACTCGCGATTTGGCACAAAAAAAGAGGATGCACCCGGAAGTGCATCCTCAAAAGAGAATCCTATGTCTTGTTTAGGTATTATTCTTGGGTTGAATCCCACCAAACCGGCAATGTGCAGATTTGACGAGAAGTGTACCATGCACCACCGTCGGTCGGCAATTCGAGAGCTCCCGGTACTTCGGTTCCGATTGCCTCAAGGTTTGCGTAGTTGTAGTTGGTTTCATAAGAAGCCTGACCCCAGCGGCGTGGCAACTTGTCTTGCGGCAAGTAGTCCCAATAAGTAGGAGTGTTGTTGTATTCATAAGGCTTGTTCCAACCAAGGAATACGTTAGGATCCCAGTCGTAGCGACGCATGTCGTTCCACAATTCAAGAGAGTATAGCATTGCAATCTGCTTCTGAGTCATGATGTGTCCGATAGACAAGTCGCCAGAGGTTCCGATACCGTTGTTCAAGAAGTTGTCGATGTCTTCTTGTGCCATCGGAGTGAATGACGGGCAGTCTTCAAGGTTGTCGTTATCCGACACCCATGCTTTGAGTTGGTCGTTCACAAAGTCGATGTTGGCCTTGATACCGTTCTTGTAAGCTTCGAAGGCACCGCCCTTGTCACCTTTCTTGAACAATACTTCTGCACGGATGAAGCAAGCTTCAGCGTAAGAAGCCATTACAGTCGGAGTGTTAGGACGAACATGGAATGTTCCGCTTATTGCAGTAGCATCGTCGGAAGTGTCATAGCGATACAGCAAGTCAACATAGCCGTTGTAACCTTCACTACCGCTGCGTACTTGCACATAAACAGTGTCACCTACACGTTCGGCAATCGTGGTGTTGCAATACTTGCTTCTTGGAGGAATTACTACAGTGGATGTTCCACCTTGTCCCGTCACCTCAAGAGTGACCTTGTCAGTGTAGGAAGCATTGAACGATACGGTGAAAGGACCGCTGTTGCTCAAGATGTTGGTGTTAATCACGTCAACACCGAGAGAGCGACGCCACAAGCCATCTTCCGACCACTTGAGTCCTTCGGGAGAGTTGGCCGATTTTTGTGAGCGGGTCCAAGGAATGAACTTGTCGGCACGAGGGTCTTCAACACCGTAGCCCTTGAAGTTGGTAAGCAATTCGCATAGCCAGTTGGAAACGTAGTAGTTGCTGTTCATTCCGACGCAAGAGAACATTGCCGAGTAGTCGACAGTTTCGTTCCATCCTTGAACGTCGTGAGTGTTGCCGTTGGTATCGGTGTGCTTGATCAACGTGTTGTCGGCATTGCTTTGTTGAGCGAGGTCAAGGCAACGCAGGATTTCATCCGGGTCATATTTGCCTTCTTTGTAGCTACCTTGTTGCTTCTTTGACAAGTGGTTCAACCAGCGAGCCTTGAGGAGGTAGCACATTTTGAGCCAGCGGTCGGTGCTTCCGCCGTTCCAGCTGTCGCCCACAGCAAGAGTCTTTGCATTGGGCTCTTGGTCGCGTTGGAAAAGTTCGATGGCTTCTTCAAGCTCGGAGACGCATCCGAGGAATATTTCCTTGCCGGTGTTGTAGGTCGGGGCAACTGATTCTCCGAGAGCCTCTTCGTAAGGAAGTTCACCGAAAATGTCGGTCATTTCCATGAATCCGAAAGCGCGCATGAACTTGGCAACGGCAGCATAGTGGTAAGCACCATCTTCCATAGCTTTGTCGTACATGCTCTGCAAGTTACTTGCACAAGGCACGAGGAACCATTGCTGGCAGTTTGCAGCACGGTTGCTTGCTCCGAAATTCCATTTGGTAGCACCGCCTTCACGAGCATTTGTACCGACAACCAATCCGCAATAGTAATCGATGTTGCTGGCGGTAATCATGTAACCGTGTTCAAGGTAGAACTGGTTCCAAGGCAGGCGGTAGTAATATGCCGCATCCTCCGAGGTCGGAGTATTCGGGTTCTGGTTAATGTCGAGCCAGTCGTTGCAAGAAACGAGCGACAGGCAAGCCACCATTCCTAAAGATAACTTTTTATATAGTTTCATATTATTTTAGTATTTAAGAGTGACACAAGAAATTAGAACGTTAGATTTACTCCGAACGAGAAACTTGCCGTTGAAGGAACGCCGCAATAGTCAATACCTACTGAAGAAGAACCTACAGATCCTGAGCTAAGAGCTGATTCGGGATCTCCGTCATAGTTGGTGAACAGCAACAGGTTGTTTGCCGAAGCTGTGATGCTGGCACGCTTGATGACTTTTGTCTTTGCAAGGATAGATTCCGGCAACTGGTAGGACAACGAAATTGTGCGCAAGCGCAAAGAGTTAACCTTAGTGATGAAGTTGGCTGCTTCAACAGGGTAGTAAGTCTGCCAATAGTTGTTGATAATGGTTGCGCCACTTGTTTCACGACCGTTGTACATGTAAGTTTGGTCGGCGAAGAACTCGAAACGAGCATCTTGGTAAACAGGTTTTTCGGTTGTACCAACGTTTTGCACGCCTGTGATAACGAGGTGGTCACGGCCTTCGGTACGTTCGCTCATACCGGCAGCAGTCATTTCATATTGAGTACCGTTGTAAACGTCTCCACCGAAGCGGAATTCCCACAACATGTTGAATGTCCAGTTCTTCCAAGTAACGGTGTTGTTCCAACCACCTTGCACGCGCGGCTCGCGGTTACCGATTTGGATTGTCTGGTCGGTGCTTGAACCGGTAGGCATTCCGTTTGAATCAAGGATTACGCGACCGTCTTCGGTACGGTTCCAAACACTACCTGAGATAGCCATGAAGTCGCCGTCGTTGTAGGAAGCAGCCTTGGCGTTACCAACTTGAGCGTCGGTTACATAAAGGATGTCCACACCCGGGAGCAGGTTGCCTACGGTACCGCGGTTTCCATAAAGGTTGATGTTGGATTCCCAAGTCCAGTCTTTTGTTTGAACAGGTACACCACCGATGCTCAATTCCATACCCTTGTTGTAAACGTCACCGGCATTTACTCGACGCAAGATATAACCGATTGTGTTAGACAAGCGCGGGCTCATGATCTGGTCGAAAGAGTTGTTGGTGTAGTAAGCATAGTCTAAGCTTAAACGGTTGTTGAAGAAGCGCAATTCAAGACCTAATTCGGTAGATTCGGTAATTTCAGGCCTCAAATACGGGTTACCTGCTTCCCAACTGTTACCCATACCGGTAAGGTTGCCGGTGAATGTTCCGACAGGCCACAAGTAAGTGTTAGTTTGATAGGGGTCGGTATCCTTACCTACGCGAGCCCAAGATGCGCGGATACGTCCGAATGACAAGATGTCATTATCCATCCAGCCTTGGTCTTGCAAGAATTGAGTGAACACGATAGCACCGCCGACAGAAGGATAGAAATAAGAACGGTTGTCAATAGGAAGAGTAGAAGTCCAGTCGTTACGTCCTGTAACTGTCAAGAACACGGTGTTTTTCCAGTCGGCACGGAATTCACCGAATACGCCAAGGAGTCTCTTGCGAGATTTTATGTTCTGGAAGTCGCGGTTGTTGTCGAGCGAGTTGTCGAACGAATAGAATCCCGGTACTTGGAAGTCCCAAGCCATGCGGTAGTTAGTGTCAATCTTGGTATCGTCGGTCGAAGTACCGAGCATCAAGTTGAAGTTGAAGTCACCGAATTGCTTGTTGAAGTTGGTCATCAAGTTGGTCGACAAGTATTGGTAACGTTGCGAGTTTTCACTGTACATACCGTTTTGCCAAGCTTCCTTGTAAACACCGCCTTCACCGATTGCAGTAGAGTTTTCGGTAGTATAAGAGTCCATACCCATGCGGAATGAAATCCACCACCAGTCGGTAATGTCGGCACGGATGCTGAAGTTACCGGTGAAACGCTCGGTATTGTCTTTCAACTTGTTGCGGTTTAGAATCCAATATGGGTTGTCGCGTTCTTCAGTAACATCGAGACGGTCACCGAACATGCGGTAACGAGTACCGTCTTCATTCTGGTAGTGCTTCATGTTGTCATACGGGTTCCAGCGGAACACGTTGATCATCGTACCCGAACCACCTGAGCCATAAAGACCTGCCGATGTGAGGGTCTTGTCGGTGCGGGCTTGCGAGTAAGCAGCATTTGCTGCGAAAGTGAATATTTTCCACTTTTGCTCACCGTTGAAACGGAAAGTGGCTTTGTCATATCCTGTAGTAGGAATGATACCGTCTTGGTTGTAATAAGAACCAGAGAGGTAGAATGAATTGTTCTGTGTACCACCCGAGATGCTTATGTTGGTATCCCAAGCTCCACCTTGGTCGAAGAAGTCGCCGATGTTGTCATATATCTTTTCTCCCGGTTCGGCCGGAGCACCCCAAGAGTTGTAAGCGAAATCGTCATAGGTAGTGCTCAAGTAATTTCCGTTGGCGTCATAATTGTCCTGAACAAAACCGTGTTTGTACTTCTTTTGAGTCTTAGGCAGGTTCTTAGCCCAAGTCGTAGTGTATTTAGCAGACAAGTTTACTTCTACAGCGCCTTCCTTACCTTTCTTTGTAGTGATGATTACCACACCGGCAGAGGCACGAGAACCATAAAGAGCCGAAGCGGCCGGGCCCTTCAGCACTGACATGCTCTCGATATCTTCGGGGTTGATATCCATTACACGGTTGGAGTTGGTTGAAGAAGTTGAGGTAGTACCATCGAAAGCAGAGTTACCGATGACCGAAGTAGAGTTATCGTAGATGATACCATCGACAACGAACAACGGCTGGTTGTCGCGTTCGAGAGAAGTACCGCCACGCAAGATGATTTGAGAACCGGCACCGGCTGCACCGCTACCTTGTGTGATGCTCACACCTGCAATCTTACCTGAAAGGGAGTTGATGGCATTGGTTGACTTGTTTTTCATGAGCTCGTCGGAATCGATTTCATCGATGGCGTATCCGAGCGATTTACGGTCTTTCTTGATACCGAGTGCTGTAACCACAACTTCATCGAGGCTTGTGGCACCAGAAGCAAGAGTGATGTGCATTTCTCCTAAAGAAGTGATTTGGACTTCTTTGGATTCTTGTCCTACATAAGAGATGACAAGAGTGTCGCCCACTTTGGCACGGATGTGGAAGCGACCTTCGGTATCGGTAGCCATTCCGGTATCGGTGCCTTTTACTAATACGGAAGCTCCGATGAGTGGTGCTCCTGATTCATCAGTCACCATACCGGTGATTGTGCTGGAGGCTTGTGCCATTGCCGAAAATCCCGAATTCAGTAGATTTGGAGAAAACGGGGTTCCGCATGCTAAGCACATAGCTACTAACAAAGCATACTGTTTCTTCATAAGCGAAATGAATTAATTGTTGTCATTTATGAAATTGTTGAGAATTTGTTCTGTTTAAGGAGTTGCCGTGATATTGTTCACTTGTAACTTGAAAATAAAAAATTGCAGTAATGTTTTTCCTGTAATTGGGAACGCAAGGCTGCTTTTATAGATAGGATTGTGTGGGAAAATAAAGGCCACGCTTACGCGTTGATGTAGAACGTGCTATCTATCCATAGGATAGGCAAGACGATGTCGCATGAGCCTCCTATGGCAATTTTTTCGATGGTAGTTGAAAGAGTCTTAAATTTCATATAAGCATTAATATATGATAAATAAATTTTTTAATCTTTAAGGTGTCGGTATCACGTCTTTTTATGACAGACTCCACAAATTTTCTTGTCAGATTGCTTGTTTCTAAGTAAAACGACTCTCCAAATGTATTTAAATAAAATATCACTTCCAAATAAATTTGGCATAATTTCAAGAATTTTTCATAAAAATGTGTGCATGGATGGGAAGCTGAATGCTTAAAAAAAGTTTAATATTGTGGGAAAATTAAGAAAAAATGGCGACTATCACGCTTCATGAGTGTGCTTTGTACCACGAAGTGTTAATAGTCGCCTTGTGTCAATGCTTGCAGATGCTTCAATTTGCCGGTTGCTCGGGAGCAAAGGTGTATGGTACATATTCTAACGAGGCCAGTCCTGTTTCGATTTTCAATGTCTCGTTTTCCACCGAATATAATAATTGTGTTTGGAGACCTTTGACCGTTTCGGGCGAAGTGAATGTCAATACCACGGTGCGCATCAAGTAAGAGTCCCATTCAAAGTTGCATGAAATCCAATCCTCGGTTTCATTGTCATAGAATACATAGGTGCCTACCCCGCGGGCATCCCAATAATAATATTCCACCTGGGTTTCGTTTTCGACCTCGACTCCGTTTATTTTCGCCAGTTTCCAGCTCGTGGATGCAAGAGGAGTGAGATATGCGATATCGGGGTCGGGGAGAGGAGTCTCGTCATCGTCGTTAAGGCAGGAAGTCATGAACAGCGAAGTCGTAATCATGATTAATGCCATGGCCAGCAATTGCATGGCTTGAGATTTGGTGCGTGTCATTTTTTTGTAGAGTTTTTGTTTAATAATATCTTACATATCCGTTGAACCAGTTGGTATTGTAACCGTCCCACAAGATTAGGTCTCCGTTACTGAAGTAGAAATAATATGTTTCCCAATTGCCGTCATAATACTGGATGTCGAGCCTGTCGCCCGAAGTGTACCAAGAGAACATCCATTCGTTCCAATATCCATAGTCGTCATAATATCCGTATCGTCCCGTGTGGTCGCCATAGAAAGAGTAGTAGTCGACCATGTAATCGGGGACGTAGCCACGGTCATCGTAGGTAAATACCCAGTCTCCGCCCACAAGAGGGTCGTTGTCGATGATTGTGACTTCGCATGAATTGGCCATGAGCATCATCGTCATGCAGATGAACAGAGGGAAAATCGATTTTAAAATCTTTGGCATCGTTTGAAGTTGAATAAAAGTTGATAATTACGGCATGTGGAACAAATATAAGGAAATTCGTGCGTAAAGTCGTAAAATAAACTTGTTAATTTTCTGCATGAGCCTATTTTTCAACACGAGTTTATTCCCAATGTTGTCAAAACGGATTTTGTTTTATGAAAAACGACATCCGGGTTTGTTTTCCGGATGTCGTTGAGTAGAGATAGTATTTATGTGATGGTGTTTTTTAGTATTGTTCTTTTTCGTTGGGGAAGTCTCCGCTTTTGACATCGTTAATGTAGCTTCCCACGGCTTCAATTATTGTTGAGCCTATTGAAGCATAACGACGCAAGAACCTTGGGGAGAAGCCCATGTTGATTCCAAGCATGTCGTGCATTACGAGGACTTGGCCGTCAACACCTCCGCCTGCACCGATTCCGATTACCGGAATTGTCAACTCTTCGGCCACGCTACGGGCGAGAGTTGCCGGAATTTTTTCCAAAACGATTGCAAAGCATCCTATTTCTTCCAACAGATGTGCGTCGCTGATGAGTTTTTGAGCTTCAGCCTCTTCACGAGCTCTAACCGTATAGGTCCCAAACTTGTTGATTGATTGAGGCGTAAGTCCGAGGTGTCCCATTACGGGGATTCCGGCGCACAATATTTTTTCGATGGATTCGCGTATCTCGGCTCCCCCTTCGAGCTTGAGACAGTCGGCATGAGTCTCTTTCATAATCCTGACTGCCGAAGAGAAGGCTTCCATGGGATTGCCTTGGTATGTGCCAAAAGGCATGTCAACAACCACGAGCGCGCGTTTGACGGCTTTCACGACCGACTTGCCGTGGTATATCATTTGGTCGAGCGTGATAGGCAATGTGGTGATGTTGCCTGCCATGACATTCGATGCAGAATCGCCGACAAGAATTACGTCCATTCCGGCTTCATCAATCAATTTGGCCATTGAGTAGTCGTAGGCTGTGAGCATCGATATTTTTTCTCCTCGCTGCTTCATTTCGATGAGGCGGTGGGTGGTTACTTTTCTTTTGTCTTCTGCAGAGTAGGTCGACATAATTCAGTTTTTAATTTAAAAGGTCGGGCAAAGGTAATATAAATTGTTGAGAAATACGAACAAAATCGAGAAAATGGCAGGGAACCGGAGACGTTAACCGTAGGAATAGATATGGTTTATTTATTTTTACAGGATTTTATTGCTGCGAGGTTGCGCTTGAGCCCGTCGAGGTGCGTGCGGCGCACCGCGCTGTGGCCGAACAGGCGGCGGAAATCTCCCGGTGTCATTTGTTCAATCTTTTCATTGTCAAGTGCCAAGAATTCGGTAGAAGGGGCAAATTCGGGTATCGCCGATGCCATTGCATCTGCGTTGTGCGGACATACGAGCTGGCATGTGTCGCATCCATAGATGCGATTGCCTATCACTTCGGCCACCCATCCGGGCAGCGGCCCACGGCGTTCAATAAGTTGGCAGGAAAGGCATCGACGGGCATCGAGCGGCTTATCATTGTGCAATGCCTGTCCGGGGCAAGCCGTTTCGCACAGGCCGCAATCGGCGCAAGAGAGTGCGCAAGGCTCGTCGGGCTTGAGCTGAAGGGTCGTTACGAGTTCGCCAAGGAAGAAAAAAGAGCCTTTACCTGGGATTATGAGTGTATTGTTGCGCCCGATGAACCCAATTCCGGCCTGTTGTGCCCAGTATCGTTCCCTTATGGGAGCCGTGTCGACACAAGGGCGGCTTTCGTGTCCGGTGAGTTCTCTTATGAAAGCGGCAAGTTCAAACAGGCGTTTTTTTACAACTTCGTGATAATCGCGTCCATAAGCATAGTATGAAAATTGGGGCGCGTCGGGAAGTTGTTTTACAAATGGCATGTAATTGATAGCGACACATATTATCGATTGGGCCCCGTCGAGCAGCAATCGAGGGTCGTTGCGCACGTCGATATGGCGCGAAGCATATTCCATGCAGTCGTTGTGTCCCGCTGCCAGCCATTGGTCGTAGTCGTGGATGGCATTGTCATCAACTCGGCATGCCCGAGCTATTCCGCATGCGTCAAATCCCAAGTTGAGGGCAAAATTCTTTATAATCGGTTCAAGGCTCGATGATTGGGGCAAATCCATAGCCATTTTCTTTAAGCCATTCAATTGCCTTTGGAAGGGCATATTTCATATTAGCTTCGGCTTTTAGGGAGTCGTGAAAGACGATTATTGAGCCTTTCCTTGCATATTTCTTGACATTGTGAAATACTTGTTCGCCGGTGAGCTTTTTGTTGTAATCGCGAGTGACGAGGTCATACATTATTATGTTGAAATGGTCTTTCAGCAACTTGGCCGTTCCCCACCGCATTATTCCATGAGGAGGACGGAACAATGTTGTACCTATGAGTTCTTGAGCTTCTTTCACGTTGCGCAGATAGGTGCGAGTGGTTACCATGGAGCTTTGCATGTGGCTCATGGTGTGGTTGCCGACGCTGTGGCCACGACGTTTTATTTCTTCAAACAACTCGGGATTGCGCAAAATGTTTTCTCCAACGCAAAAGAAAGTGGCCTTGATGCCGTGCTTGTCAAGCAAGTCGAGCACCCATGGAGTGACTTCGGGAATCGGCCCGTCGTCGAACGTCAGGTATACTACTTTTTCTTTTTTGTTGATTCTCCAAATAGCCTCCGGGAAAAACATGCGATAGGGCAGAGGCGGACGTTCTATAAGCATGATAATGTGAGAGTCTTGATTAATAAAAATGACGTGTGCCACTGCGGTGTTGCAACCGGTTGTGGCACACGGCTTTATTTGGTTATATGTGACAATTATTCACCATATTGCTCTTCACGAGCTTTCATGAATTGTATTTGTCGCTCAAAGTTAACTCCTTGTGCCTGAATGTTTTCAAGCAGAGCCTGTGATTCTTCGTCGGACGCGATTATGCCATACAGATTAATCAAGTCCATCAAGTAGAACTGGTCGATATACTGGTCATTGTTTGTCAATCGGCGGTAATCGCTATTGTCGAGTGATTGATAGAACGTAATGTAACCGGCATATCGCTTGATTTCATTTTCCAAGATTGCTTTTGCCTTTGCAGTATCTTCGGCCGAGCCGCTGTCTTCGCCCAGCAGAGCATAGGCTTGTGCAACTCGTTGTCCCATTTGGATGGAATAAGGCACGGCCTTGGCAGGCAATTTTTCCACCATCAAGTCAAGTATGACGCGCGCTTTGTCAAATTTGTTCTCATCAATCAATTGCAAAGCGAGTTCGGTCATTGTCGAACGAGTCGTCGTCACCATGCGTTGTATGGTTTCGTCCCAATATTTTTCGCCGTTTTGGTCTTCATCGATTCCTGCCCAACGGAATTTGGTTGTGACAATGTCATACATTTTCTCCGAGTTGGGGATTATTGTCGACTCGGTGTTTGTCGCGGTGCGGATAGGTGTCACTTGATAGGCCATACCGGAGCTTTGCATGTAAGGATGCAGGCCGATGTAGTACTCGGCAGGAACTGTCATTGCGAAGTATACCGGTCGCTTCCAGCCTTCTTCAATGCTTGATGCGATTATGTCGAGAGTCATGACCTTGCTTGAACTCATGGCCATGTCGTTGGCCGTGTAATGGTCTCTCAAGACATTGCAATCGATGTATTCGGCTATGGCCGAAGCTCTTTCCGGGCTTACGATTCCGGCGTTTACCGCGGCTTGGGAGTCAACAGGAATATACATTATGGGATACTTCATTTCGGGCAAGCCGAAATTGTTGTTTTGATAGTCGTTGGAATACAACTGTCTCAATGACGTTAGTACAGGCACGGCCATCGTGTCGGGGTCGATGAAATAGTTGTATTGCCGTCTGTCGTAAGCAAATGTAGACTGGTCGGCCATCATTGGTAGCGGAGCCGATTCATAGGCCGGACGCATCATTTGGTCGATGTACCAGCTGGTTGACAAGTATGAAAGGTTTACCACGCGCACGTCGGTGCGATAGCCTTCAACTTCCTGGCAATACCACAACGGGAATGTATCGTTGTCGCCATTTGTGAATATGATTCCGTTTTGGTCAACGCTCGACAAGTAATTCATTCCGAAATCTCGTGCCGGGTATCGTCCTGAACGGTCATGGTCGTCCCATGTCTGGCTTACCATCTGCAACGGTACTGCCAATCCTACCAAACAAGCGATGGCAGCAGTCGCAATAGCTTTCTTGCCGGTGTATTGCGAATCGTTATCGACAATTTGAGCAGTGTCGGCAGAAGTTTTCTTCAATTTATTGTTGATTATGGCCATTATGAGCTTCCATAAACCGGCGACACCCATTCCCACCCATATTGCGTAGGCATAGAAAGAACCGGCAAAGGCGTAATCACGTTCACGCGGTTGATTTGGCGTTTGGTTCAAATAGATGACGATTGCGATGCCTGTCATGAAGAACAGGAAGAAAATCACCCAGAACTGCTCAATGCCTCGACGGTCGGCATAGGCTTGCCATAGCAGGCCGATTATTCCTAATATCAATGGCAGCATGAAGAAGACGTTGTGTCCTTTGTTGCCTTCGCCCAAGTCATAGGGTAGCAAAGACTGGTTGCCTAACCGAGGATTGTCGATGAACGGTATGCCAGAAACCCAGTTGCCGTGAGTGATTTCTCCGTTTCCTTGAATGTCGTTTTGGCGGCCTGCGAAGTTCCACATGAAATATCTCCAGTACATGTAATTGAGCTGGTAGTCGATGAAGAACTGCAAGTTCTCGAGCATCGTAGGCTTTATTTTTGTTTCGGTCTGTATTGGATTCCCGTTACGGTCGACTTGCACTGTCGCGTTGACTTGAGTTCCTTCCACCCCCACCCATTCTTTGTATTGAGCGGCGTGTGCGCCACTGTACATGCGAGGGAACAACATTTTCATTTCTGGCGAAGTCTCATAGTCGTCTTTCGTGCCGATTTGGACATATCTGTCGGGTTGGTCGGGCGAAGTCTTTACTTCTTTTGCATAAAGGGCTTTGCCTTTGTGGGCGAGCGGCTTCATTGTGCCGTTGTCTTGTTCCTTATAGACAATTGAGGAGTTGAAAGTTTGTCCATACAACAATGGACGGTCGCCATATTGTTCACGGTTTAGGTAATTCCCAAGGGCGAACACATTGTCGGGCGAATTTTGGTCCATAGGCGTTTGTGCCGATGAACGTATGAGAATCAACGCGTAGGATGAATATCCGATGAAGATGACCAAAATGCTAAGTGCGGTAACTGTGAAAATGCGCACCGGTACATGTTTGCATTTTGAAAATAAATAATAGGCAAGTGCAATGATAAGGACAACCGGAATGAACCATCCGTCGCCTATGAACAGCATTCCCGACAGGAATATGCTTACAAAGAACGATATCTTGATGCGTTTGGCACTTTGTTGCTTATAAAGCTCATAAAGACACCAGATGAACGATGTCACGGCAGCTATCGCATATATCAACACTCCGGTGTTGAATCCCATCCCGAGCGTGTTCACGCAGAACAATTCGATGGCTTGGGCTGTTTCAACAAATCCCGGCACAAGGCCGTAGAGGATGAGGACTATGATGCCGAATGAAACCAGCAAGGCCAACAAAGAACCTTTTACCGATGTGTTTTTGAATTTTTTGTAATAGAACACGAGTACTATTGCCGGAATACATAGCAAGTTGAGCAAGTGCACGGCAATTGAAACGCCGATCACATAGGCGATTAATATCAAGTATCGGTCGCTGTGAGGCTCGTCGGCACGGTTTTCCCACTTAAGGATGAGCCAAAACACAAGTGCGGTACAGAATGAGGAGAACGCGTAAACCTCGCCTTCCACAGCCGAAAACCAGAAAGTGTCGCTCCAAGTGTAAACAAGTGAGCCTGCGATGCCGCTGCCGAATATGAGAAGCATCTGAGTGAGTGTCATTTCTGTAGCTTCGTCCTTGACAAGAAGTTTCTTGACCAAGTGGGTTATTGTCCAGAACAACAGCAAGATGGTGCCTGCACTGAGCAATGCCGACATTGAGTTGACGCAAAGAGCCACTGTTGACGGGTCGGAACTGAAGTTTATGGCAAATCGTGCGGCAAGCATGAATATCGGGTTGCCGGGTGGGTGCCCTACTTCGAGTTTATACCCTTGCGAGATAAATTCCCCACAGTCCCAGAAACTTGCAGTGGGTTCCACCGTCAGCAGGTAGGTGATTGCGGCTACAGCAAACATAAGCCATCCGATGGAATTGTTCAGAATGTTGTATCTTCTCATGTTCTTTCTTGATACTATATTTCTTAATTATGTGTCAAATAATTTGCAAATATAGTGCATTATGTCCAGCTTGAGAGCAAGATTCTCATTATTTAGGCTTTTTTACAGCTTTAATAGGCGATGCCGGAGTATACGGGTTGATGGGAACGAATTAATCCATAGATATTGTTTTGTTCCCGTATATTTTGTTAATCCACATTGCAAAAAGTTTATCAGTAACAGTATAAACTTTGTTTGTTTCTGTAATAAGGTCTTTTTCAAGCAGTTTTTTTGTCGCAGATTGCACTGAACTGGCAGAAATGAGGCTGTGGCGTTTGATAAATTCTGCAGAAGTGATGCGTTCGGCTTCTCCGTCTAAGGCTATGGCATATAACAGAGTTTTTTGTCTCTCTGGAATATTGGAGAGAATTTCTCGGAAAATAGTATCATTTGACTCAATCATGTTGTCAATGGCGTTTTTTATTATTGCCATTGTGCATTCTTTGTTCTCTTGGGTGTCAGCAAAAGCTTCATTGAATGTTTTTTGAACGTAATATGTATGCCCTTTGAATGTATGGTAAACTTTCTCGATGGTTGATTCTTTGATGTCCTTATGGCATCTTTTGAAATGGTTTGCGACAAATGGTATATATATTTCCGGGGCAATGGCTTTTAGTTCCAGTATATCAGCACTGTGGTAGAACGGCCTGGCAACCGAGGAAAACATTTCTTGCATCATGTGCCGCTCGCTTCCTGCAAATATGAAGTTGCAGTTTGATTGTTTCTGTATATAAGTTCTCAATAGCGCTTCAATGTTTTTTTCGGGGTATTTTGCTATTTGTTGAAATTCATCAATAGCCACGATGCAATGTTTGTCGGCATGTTCAAGATATTTGAAAATCTCGTCTAATGTATATTCCGGTTGCTCTATATCTCCGAGTTCTATGTTGAAATCGGGCATATTGGATATTGGGTCAAACCCGAATTTACCACTTATGGATTTTATTGTTTGAATGAAAAGTTTCGCCATTTTACGGCTGCGTGGAATCAGTGTTTCATAAATTTCTTTGCCGAGCAGGAATATAAATTCTCTCAAACTTGACGTATGCAAAATGTCAATGAAAAAAGTATAATATTCTTTGCTTATTTCAGGCTTGTCATAGCAAAATTGTATAAGCCCGGTTTTCCCCATGCGGCGTGGGGAAATGATTACCAGATTGTTGCCATTGGTAATTGATTTGACAAGTCGTGCAGATTCGTTGACCCTGTCGCAAAAATATTCAGGAGGAATTTTCCCTGTTACGATAAAAGGATTTGTTGGTTTTGTCATATTTGGAACAATTTTATGCGAATATAATTATTCTATTTGAATAATGCAATTAGAATAATCACAGGTTCAAATATGATTTTAGAATTTCGATGTATTCTTCCATGGCACGTTTTCCCTCTTCTGTCAATCGGCAGGAGGTTCGCGTTTTCTTTCCGACAAACTCTTTTGTTATTTTGATATATCCGGCATTGCTTAGTTTATCCAGTTGCACGCTAAGGTTGCCTGATGTGGCGTTGGTTTGTTCTTTCAGATAGCTGAAGTCGGCTTCCTCTACCGAAACAAGCAGTGTCATTATGGCCAGTCGGAGCTGTGAATGTATGAGCGGATTCAGTTCTTTCAGCATGATTCTTTTGCTTTATGGTTCAGTAAGTGTCCTGGAATGATCATCATGATTAAAAATGAAGCTCCAAAAAGCAGATTCCACCAATTGGATATAAAAGACCCGGGAATCAAAGAGATAAGCATGTAGATGGCTGCTATAAATGCCACAAGCGGAGTGTAAATCATAAGTTTGAAGTTTATGATTACTCCGGTTATGGATATTCCGATGCCTGCGTACAACAAAGATAAAGGCAGCATAAGCGAAAAATAGAATGTCCCGACAACGAGGCCGAAAATGGCTATGATAACAACGCTAAGCAAGAAGAGCCAACCGAGGATGCTCCATGTACTATTGATTGCCTTGTCAATGTGGGTTGTTACTTGTGGCTTGGATCTATTGTTTGCCACACTAATTAATATGAAAGGCAGAAACATAAGAAACCAAATTGACGACCACACTGCGTCGTGAGTAACATGTACCAACGTATATACTGTGATAGCCAGAATGATTGCCGTGTATCCATAATAAAGCAGGATGTTTCCGTCGCCTATCTCCAGATTCTTTTTACTTTGCTGAATCATTTGAGAAATGAGTTCCAAACTTTCTTTCTCGGTAAAATTCAAGTCTTTCATAAAATGGTAGTATTTGTAAAATGGTTTATAAAATAAACTATGGTTGGAATGAAAAACGAAGAATTTTTCTTCGTTGAAAAATGTTTTAGTTTGTTGCAAATATAAACAAGTTTATTTTATAAACCAAATAATTACATAACTATTTTTTGCTGTTTGGTAAATTAGTGCGACTGATATAATCTTTTAAGAGATAATAAAGGAGATAAGAATATTGTAATTCAGTAAGTAGTAGGTTGTTTTATCGGAGTAGAGCCTTTTTCAAGTATGGCAGAAGGGTATCTGCATAGCGCATGAATCCGAGGTCGGTCATGTGTACTCCGTCTACGGTTCCTTCATGATCGGGTCCTATGGCTGATTTTTTCATATCGCAGTCGGCGTAGAGGTCTATATATCGTATGTTTTCATATCCCTCTTTGCGGAGTTTGTTGCAGAACTCTTTCCAAAGGGTGTTCTCTTTTGCAGTATCTTCGCGGAACTGTGCGTCAAGCCAGTGGTACGGATAGCAGTAATTCGAGAGCATGAGAATCGGAGTCTGCGGATTGGCTTTCGCTATCGTCCTTATGAAATATTCGGTACTGTCCCGCACGATGTCATAATCGCAATTGGCGAGGCAGTCTATCACATAAACCGATGCCGGGACTTTCGCAATTTCATCGGCCATGATTTTATCCATTCTCCCGTTGCCGCTGAATCCGAGGTTTATGGTTTGGCGGTGCAGCAGTCTTTCGAGAATAGAGGTAAATGACATTCCCGGACGGGTTGCACATCCTCCCTGTGTCACGCTTGTCCCGTAAAATAGTATTGCCCCTTCGGCCGGGCTTATGGTGGAGGAGGGTAACAAATCGGGATTTTCGGGCATCAAGATGGATGCAGTGCTGTCGATGCCTATTTCAAGGCTTGTCACGCCATCGTAAAGAGGCAGATACATAAGGTATTCTCTCATTTGGCCGTCCATCTTTCTGATAAATACATTCATGGATTCTTTCCCATTGGGCTGGGCAGTGCCTGCAAAATGCCATTCGCCATCTTCACCCAGTGCATATAAATCCAATCCTTTTATACCTGTATCGGCCATGTGGGGCATGTGGAAATTGTTGAGCAGTTTCCATTTTGCACCTATGCATTTCGAGTCGCTCCTAAAGCGTACAGCTATGCCGGAGGAGTTCTGACCCAAATCCCATACAGCTTTTCTTACGCTGTTTTGAATTGATGCCGGAAGGCGTGTATAGTAACCGTCGGATATGGTATCATTTGTCCTTATGCAATTTGCAAAGCCTCGTCCTATGACCGGCAGGCCAAGTTCTCTTACGTCATGATATTTGAGTTCGGACGCTTTTTGGCCTGCAGCTTCAAATGAGACCGTAAGGATGGCCAATATCATAATTATAAATTGCAAGGATTTCATTCTTGCCACTTTCTTGTGAATTTTTAGTTTTTCTGTATTTGTCATGATAATATGTATTTGATATCAAGTGTCAAATAATCTACAAATGTAGTGCATTATGTCTAATTTTGGATGTAATATCCTTATTATTTGGGACGCCGGTTAGTGTTAAGGAGTAATTGAGTAAACTTATGGATGTTCCTTTTTTGGTCATGGTTTTTATGCTATCTTTGGGCCAATGTATGATTTGCTAATCACGGATTAAGTATGAGAATTATAAAAAGAGTGTCATTTCTGCTAATCGTCATTCTGCTTGGATATACTTCGGTCTATTCTCAAACACGGGCAGATGTGAAAATGGGTGAAATTCTGAACGACGGTGATTTATTTCAAATGAGGGAGCAATATCCGATATTAAAGGATTCTGTCAGCATAGAAATGTTGAATCTTGTGTCTGAAGCGCAACTCGGTATAGGTTTCAATCAATTGGAAAGAGCAGGTGTTGCATTGGATAGTCTGTTGCAGTTTCATCAGGCAGAGCTTGGTGCGGAGACATCAATAGGAATGGCAGCCTTACGCGCGATGAATCTGTTGAATTTAGGGCTGTATTCACAAGCTGGAAAAGCTGGAGAGGACTTGGTAACCGCATTAAAAGATGCAGTCCCATTTGAATCCCTATACAGTTTTATTTTTATGGAACGCATGGGAAAAGCACTTTCTGACTTCCCAAAATCTTTTTTGGAGAGACCTTTACACGACGTTACAGTCCCGATGAGATGTGATAGCGTAGGTCGAGGGTATCATTTTTATATACCGGTTGAAGTGAACGGAATAACAAAAGACTATATATTCGATACCGGGTGCTCTTTCGGTAATTTCGTTTCAGAAAAGTATGCGGAAGAAGTAGGCTTGAAGGTTTTGGCAGATTCAATTCCTGTATCGGGTATGGAAATAGGCTTTGTAAAGCTTGCTATTGCGGATTCGTTGAAAATTGGAGAACTGGTATATCATAATCCTATTTTTATGATTGCACCTCCAGACAATGAAGTGGATTCGGTGTTTGCATTTGACGGAGTGCTGGGTTACCATTTTATAAGAGATGTCAAGGAAGTGATTATTGACAATGAATCTGAATCATTTGTCTTTCCGTATCAGATATCAGACGGAGAGCCTAATATGTTTTTGTCTTCTAACACTCCAAATGTTCGAATTGAATACGATGGAGAAGCGTTCGACATGATTTTTGATACTGGAAATGTAAAATCGGACCTTGGAAATAAATTTGCAGAAACGTTTCCCGATGCAATAGAGGGGCTCGCTGAACAGGCAACCTCCCGTGGAGGCTTTGGCGGAATATCACAAACAAAAGCAGTTGTATTACCCGAATTCCGTTTTGAAGTAGCAGGTTCTACTGTTAAATTATGTGATACTGAAGTCATTAAAAATACGGAATCCGGCAGTCAGTTATTTTCTGGCTCATTAGGAGCGGATTTCGTACTATCATTTAAACGGCTGGTTATTAACTATCAGAGCATGTTTATATGTGGCGAAAAATAGTAATAGCTACAATAATGAGATTGAGGGGCAAACTTCAAAGTAAGTTTAGCCCTTTCTTTTTGCTTCTTAATAAGAAACACCCGACTTTACATTATTGGGTGTAAAATCGGGTGTTTATTTTGTAAAACATTGATTCTCAATGTTTGTTGGCGGTGCGGACGGGACTCGAACCCGCGACCCCATGCGTGACAGGCATGTATTCTAACCAGGCTGAACTACCGCACCA
>CALUMG010000014.1 GCA_944321705.1 uncultured Muribaculaceae bacterium
GGAGTCGTAGACAAAAAATTCTTCCTCTTCAGAATCACAAAGCTGTATGGTTATCCCCACTGATTTTCTACTGCTCCGATTTTC
Organism: uncultured Muribaculaceae bacterium; assembly: GCA_944321705.1. GTDB lineage: Bacteria > Bacteroidota > Bacteroidia > Bacteroidales > Muribaculaceae > Avimuribaculum. The sequence goes on from CALUMG010000014.1 coordinate 85, forward strand.
CGGGTGGCGCTGGGTTATGCCAGACAAATCCTTGTAAAACTCGTCAATAATACAGAATAATTCCATAAATTTGTCTTTGACAATCTTCCGTATATTTGAAATTTATAATATCATAAAGACTCTCTAAAATAAAAATGGTTACAGCTTTGAATAATATTACTCGCTCTACGAATAACATGAAATTAAGAATATTCTTAATCCTTGCCATAGTAACAATAATATCATGGAATAGAAGTAATGCTCAAAATACGTTTTATTATGACATCTATAAGCACTGGTCCCCGGAACTTGAAACGTTGGCGGCAGAAGGTAATAACGCAATGGCCATAGTTTCTTTGGGAAGTTGTTATGATCGCGCCGACGGTGTGGCACACGATACAAGCAAAGCATTTATTCTTTTTAAAAAAGCGGCCAATCTGGGAGACATTTTAGCACTTTACAATTTAGGATTCTATTACTACAAAGGAATTGCAACCGAAATAGATTATGTTGAAGCAGAAAAGAATTTCTTGAAAGCAATAGAGAAACAGCCGGATTTTATGCCAGCTTACCAATGCCTTGCACACATATATGAGAATGGAGGTTATGGCATAAACATTAATCATAGCAAAGCATTTCAAATGTATTCCAAAGCCAGTGACCTTGGCGATCCGATTTCTACGTTTAACATGGGATCGTATTATAAACGAGGATTAGTAACCGGGAAACCTGATTTTTCAAAATCTTTGGAATATTTTTTCAAAGTCAAGGAATATTGGGAAGCAAATATCAAACCGGCTGGTTTGGTCGCCCAGCAAATTGCTAATTGTTATTTGAATGGGGATAAAATTGATTTAGAAAAGGCTATATCATACTCTATTGAAGCTATAGAACTAGGTTATTTTGAGTCATATCTGAATCTTGCAACTGCTTACAATTTAAAAGGTGATTTTAAGAAAAGTTACCAGGCCCTACATTCCGGATATGAAAAAGGCATTATGTCTGTATGCAACAATCTTGGCGACGCATATTATAATGGAATAGGTACTTCTCAATCTTATGAGAAAGCCTATGATGTATTTAAGAAAGGGGCAGAAACCAGTCCTATATGCAAGTTCAGACAATCTGAAATGCTTCGCAAAGGCGAAGGCGTTGCCAAAAACTATGAAATGGCTTATAAATTATTAGAAGAATGTGCAGCTTCTGGTTGTGGAATTGCTCAATACCGTTTAGGCTGTGATTTATATGACGGAACACTGGTTCATCACAACTATGCTCGAGCTGTGGAATTATTTAAACAAGCTCTTCATGGGAAGGATATGATCAATGATGAGATAAGAAGTGATATATGCCGTAGATTAGCTATATGTTATCGCTTTGGGAAAGGTGTGGAAGTGAATTGGGAACAAGCTAACGAATACAATCATATGTCCGCTACATTTGGCGAGAGTAATGCCGCAAAACACGACGACAACAACCAAAAGAATCCTTACATAACACATAAGCACAAGAAAGATTAGCCCCCGTCTCAAAACATTGATAACATACGCCAAAAAGTATTGCATCCCGTCAATGCAAACCTGTTATGCCACAAACGACAGTGGCAAGAGGGTGATCAAATACAGGCGAGTGCCATGCTGTTGGCTTCATTTATCACCACATTGTCGAACAACGAGAGAATGTGTCATAATCTGTTCGGATGACATGTAGAGATGCGACTTTATCGCGTCTAATTAATTGTAAACACTGATACACAAGTATTTATGTATGGTTACAGATAGCGAGACGCGATGAAGTCGCGTCTCTACAATACCATGTTGCAATTTTGATACACTCCCCTACGCTGTATTAACATATATCAATTTGTCACATGTTTGCCTTGATATATTCTTCCAATGAATAAGCCTTGACAGGAACCTCCTCACCTGTAGTCTGCTCCTTTATGTGACGGATGCGCATCAGATTCTCATCATTCAGACGCGAAAGGAATGCCATTATTTCCCACAGGTTTTCTCTCATAGGACGCTCGGCCATTTCATGCCCGGCCTGATTTACAGAATATAGCACATGCGGAGCATCTCTTTGGTCAAGTGCTTGGCATATCGCATAAGAGCCCCACAAACCAACGTCTCCAAACACAGCTTTCTCGTATGGAACAATCCTATCGGCATCGCCATGAAACATCAAAATGGGACATGGCGCTTGAGCCCATTTTGGCTGACCTACCGATGCAATGGCTCCTGCAAAAGATACGACCCCTGCATAATGAAAGCCTTCGGGCAGCAATTCTTTCATTGGATTTCCTTGTTGACAAAGCATGTACTCCGCTTGTAAGACAGTGACAGCCCCTGCACTTGAGCCACAAGCCACTATCCTTTCAGAGTCTATGTTCCACTCTTCACTGTGATCAATCACGAAACGAGTGGCGCGACAGAAATCAAAAGTAGCCGTGGCAATAGCATCTTGCAAAAGCGATACAAAAGCGCCTGCACTGTTGACCTGAGATGGAGATAGGGATGCCAGCGTCGTCCTGTAGTCGGTCGATACCACCGTATATCCCTGTTCCACTAATTTATGGAAAAACGCCACATACGTCGGTGTTGCACGATCACCGCCCTTGAATCCGCCACCGAAGGCGAAGAGCACGACAGGTCGCGACCCACCGGTTGTCGTAATACCACTATATTTATCCATGCGCAGCGTGTCGCCCTGCTCAATCGCAAAAACAAATGTTTCTTTCCTCACCAGCTCGTTTCCTGCCGCCATTGCCATACCGGCACTCACAAACACAATGATTGCAATTAAAAGTAATTTTATCCTATGCATATAAACATAAAATTAAACTTGATTCCCTAAATTACTCTGATTTTATGAAAATACAATCGCGCAACAACAAATCATATGGAATTTTTAGGACCTTTTACATACAACCAAACTTTATCACGACATTAAGCTAAAGTGCGACAAGGACAATCTTTACTTGTCCCGTCACACTTATCAAAAATCAAGCCACTCCATCCTTTGCCAATTTACTGCTGCACCTCAAATGCAGGCGAGAATCATGCTGTTGGCTTCGTTTATCACCACGTTGTCAAATGACGATAGATAAATCTGAGTTGTCGACTCTGAGTCATGCCCCATGCCTTCGCTTATTACCGACACCGGGATGTTTTTGCTCTTGGCGATGCTTGCCCATGAATGACGAGCCACATACATTGTCAATGAAATCGACAAGCCCAACCGTTGCCCTATCAGCTTCAAATTACGGTTTATGTTGTGCGCTGCATATATGTACTGCTTGCGCTCATCCACATGAATGTTTTTTATTATAGGGAGCAGATAAGCAGAAGCCTCCCTGCTGTATTTCTTAACAATAGCCTGCATACATTGTTCCCACTTAATAGTCAACTGTTGACCGGTCTTGTGCCTACGATAAGACAGCATGCCATTTGCAAGATTGGATTTTTTCAAGTACGCCATGTCGATAAACGACATTCCGCGAGTATAAAACGACAACAAGAACATGTCCCTTGCAAAGTCCATGCGCGGCTTGGCCGACAGGTCAAGACGCTTTATGCTTCTTATTTCATTCAACGACACGGCTCTTTTCTTCGTCTTGTCGACGCCTGTATACACCTGCCTGAACGGATGTTGCTGCACGACAAGCTTCTTGTCAACGGCACGGTTATAAACAGCACGAAGGATGCGCATGTAAAACGAACTGCTATTCTTTGCCAACCCTTTTGCGTGAATCAAATATGCTTCATACATCAGCATCAAGTCGGAATTAATCTCACCAAATGACACATCCTTACCTTTACGAAATCTCATGAAACTATTCAAAGTGGCTTCATAAGTTTCAGAAGTCCTATACCGTCCCATCTCTTTCAACTGACAGACCAATCCTCGCATGAAATCACAAAATGACATTCCGCTCCCGGCATATGACGGCACTATTTCCTTATCTATCCCCACATAGAAAAAGCTGTTACGCTCCAACTGATTAACAAGCGACTCCAGCTTCATTATGTCGGCCCTTACATGTTTGTCAACGAAGTTCATGATCTCTTCCAACGTTGCTTCTTGTCTCTTCCTGTTCTTTCCCATTTCAATGAATTTTAATTCTGCAATTGTTTTCACATGCACTAATTAAGCACATATATGCAAGTTAAACTTTAATAGGATTGACAACGCGATGACAACGCTGGCGACTTGTGCAAAATATCTACGACGAGTCCATTTAAGATATTGGAATCCCACCGAAAATTTTAAAATATTTGATTAATTTTACGGGAAATATTTCTTGTGGTGATTGCACAAAGAAATATCGACATATTGCCTAAACAATCATTCATGAAACAGATTATAAATCATTTTACCGACGACGATTTATACAAATTCACTATGTGCTGCGCCGTGATAGACAATTTTCCAAGAGCACAAGTGAAATACACGTTCACCGACAGGGACAACACTGTATATCCGGCCGGATTCGCACAAGAATTGGAAGAACAGATTGCAATGCTTGAATCCGTTATCATCACCGACGATGAGATCGACTTCATGAAGCATCGATGCAACTACATTCCTGCATGGTTCTACAATTACTTGAAAGGATACCGTTTCCATCGCAAATGGGTAAAAACATGGCAAGACGAAAACGGGCACTTGCATGTGGAAATAGAAGGAAGCTGGGCCGACACGATACTGCTCGAAGTTAAAATCCTGGCCATAATCTCAGAATTATACTACATCATGACCGGGCAATCAAAGCATCTCGACTACGATGCCTATTACCAAAAGACTTGTGCCAAGGCTCATCGCCTGCTCGAAGCCGGATGCATATACAGCGACTTCGGCACACGTCGCAGGGCTTCGTTTGAAGCAGAAGACACAGTTGTCAGAGCCATGAAAGATTGCTATACGAGCAAGCCTTGGAAAGGCAAATTCGTAGGCACCAGCAATGTCTATCTGGCTATGAAATACGACCTGCTGCCTATAGGCACCATGGCCCATGAATTTGTTTGTGCGATAGGTGGGATGTATGGCCCGCAAATGGCCAACCACATAGCCATGAACTTATGGAGAAACACATTCCGCGGAGCACTTGGCACATTCCTTTATGACAGCTTCGGATGGAATATCTTCAGCCTTAATTTCTCGGAAGATTTTGCCAATCTGTTCAAGGGCTTGCGCATCGACAGCGGCGACAACTACGAACAATTGATGAAGATTGTCGAAAAATACCGTTCTTTGGGAATAGACCCTAAGACAAAGCAAATCATATTCAGCAACGCGCTCGACACCGAAAGTGCCATCAAGATACAACAATACGCCAAAGACTTCTGCATGCCTTCATTCGGCATAGGCACCCATTTCACCAACGACTTCGACGGCATGAAGCCCATGAACATAGTCATCAAGTTAATTGCAGCAAAAATCACAGAATCATGGTCGTTCTATAACGACACTTGCAAACTGAGTGAGGATACCGGCAAACACACAGGCGACCCCGAAGTTGTGAAACGATTCATGGACGCTTTAAACATGAAATAACAAATAACATATAAAAGAACATGACAATGGCACACATTTTTGCAAAACTCATGTGTGCCATTGTCTCATACAGGCGGTCATGCGTCTGTATGTGCGAAGTCTCACCGTGTCACCACTTTTCAAGTTTATATACTACAATTTGCCCGTTGTCAAGATTCATGGAGAGTTGCAAGTCGTTACCGTCAAGTTTATCGACATGTAGCACGTTCTCGCCCATTTTCATCATCGTCTCGGCAAAAGGTTGATAACGGTCGGTACTGAAAGTGACCGATATGTATTCTCCTTCATCTTTAAAAATGGCGAACTTGTGATCGCCGCCATGATTAGGACTAACTTTTATCTGACAAAACACCGACGACTGGAATGAAAAAAATATATTTCCCTCATATTCTTCATTCTCTTCTCCATTGACAGTGACCGACAACAGTTTCCAATGCCCAAACCAGTCTCCTATGTTGCCGTCGTTCTGTGTACATGACGGCAAAACAGTCGCAATCAAGACTAACAAGACTGTTATGATTGATACATGCTTTATCATGACAAATGTTTCTTTTAATTTTCTTTCAAAAAACAATTACAGTTTCAACAATCCCCGGTAACTTATCGATACCAAAGCCCCCATGTTATCACCATACAAACTTCCCGAATCAAAAGCAAACTGCCCTTTAACTTGCAGGCCGGGAATCCCTTTAAACTCATATATGCCTTCCAAAAGCATCGATGTGGTGTGTGTTTTCTCTATCGACGGCACCATTGATGAACCCCATGACTTCCTATAAGATGCAAGCAACCTATAAGAAAATCCGCTGAACAAATGTCCTGACACACCCAAATGGAAACCTCTTATCCTATTGTCGGTTATTCTCATGTATCCATCGGTGTTGTAAATAATCGACTTAATGAACGGAGAACCAATCGACATCCCATAACGGGTGTAACCGTTATAAAAAAAATTGTTATAATAATCGTCGGCACCGGTGGCAGGAGTCGGAATGAGATGCCCGTCGTCAAAATCACCCGGAGCCCAATGCAAAGGTCCGCTCTGGTTTGTAAAATCGATGTATTCCAATACAACACCGTCGACTATCCCTTCCTTGTCGTTCTTGAATTCCAAGCCATACAGGCCGTCAAAACCATTCAACTTGCCGATTCCTGAACCATCCTCCCACAACGATTGATAATATGCCTTGATTTCTTTCCCGTCTTTTAACCGATAACGACCCATCACGTCCCACGACCCTATGTGGTTGCCCTCATAATAGGCCGAGCCGCTCTGTTGTATCGGAATCAATGCGTAAAAAAAGTCTTTTACTCGCAATTTCCCTTCTTCGGTGTTGGTTAAATTGCCGTTGACATACTCCTTGTATGTTCCGCCAAACTGGCATGCTGCCTGCATCCCCACAAGAAACGAAAACGGTTTTTCGGGATTAGTGCGAAAATGCACAAACTTGTAATTATACCAAGAATTAGTATTTATGAACGAAGAGTTGTAATTATAATGATGTTCAAGCCATTCTCCATCCATGTTTATTCCATAGCTAAAGGCTCCTCTTATTTGCACCCATCCACGGGTAAACGGAATGTCCTCAAAATCGAAAAAACCTATCCTGACTTCCGGAATTGGACGAGAATTGCCCGAAAAAGTCAAATCTCCACTGCTTAATGAGTTATTAAGTAGCACCGAACCCCATTCTTTCATTCCAAATGTGAAATACACTCCCCTGTATTTCAATTCTCCATACAATTGCTGCAACCAAACCGGAGCCGGGCCTTCGGAATGTCCATGCCACAAAGCATCATTGCCATCATACCGCAAATAATCGGTTTTTGATGAATAACCACCTATCACATCCACGCCAAATCCATAACTGAAACGCTTGTCATAATCCATTTCCCTTGACACCGAAGCCCTCAGCATAGTCGAATAAGGCTGCGTCAACACACCATGCACATTTGATGACATGTAGGTTGGCGCAAAATCACCACTTCCGGCATTGGCAACCAACGATGCGTTATAATCGAGTTCATATTCGGCATTAGCGATAACAACCGTGCCCAGCATCAACATCAATGCCACGGCACGCATGCAAGTTTTTATGTTTTTCATAAATGTTGTTCTGTGGTCGTTTCTGAATTCAGCATCTGCAATGCCGTCTCACTACTGTCAAACGAACTGATGTGCCGATGTTTCTTTTCTTCGGCTATTTCATCTATCGACAAGAATATGCCACTTTCCTCAACTTCACCAAACTCATGATTGATCGCCGTCCCAAACATGCGCATTGTCGGTGACAGACTCATGTAGGCATTGACAAGCGGTGGAATATTGTATCCGTGCTTACGGATGAACTGGTTGACTTTCAAATAATCCGACTTGAAATTATCACCCGTCACTATCGATGACACCTCTTTTAAGTCGGTATCGGTCTTGAGCGGTTCAATCGGCCTGACGAGACAATCTCCATCAGGGAAATACGTTTGAAGGAAGTACAACAACAAGTTTCTGCACTCTCGTGAATAATTAGGATACATCGTGACTTTTCCAAACAGATATTTCGTCTCGGGGTGCACGACTGTCAACGCTCCAAGCCCGTCCCATAAGTTGTCAAGGGCATATATGGCCTTGTTTCCAGCCTTGGTCGATTGATAGTTCAATGACACGAATGAGCGTCCCAATTCCATTGTTACAGGCAAATAATGCTTGACAAAATAATCCGAAAATTTGAACATGTGCGATGTTGCAATGCGTGGCACTCCGTTTTCTATCTTAATGTCTTCGCCAAAGATGAATCGGTACCCTCCTGTGATTTCCTTGTCCTCGGGATTCCATACTATTAATTGGCGACATGGTTTTTCCATAACATCAAACTCATCAATGTCGCAACTTTTTCCCGAACCTCCTCCGGCACTGCGGAAAGCAATTTCCCTAAGCCGCCCTATTTCCTTCATCACATTAGGAGAATTGAACGCGTCTACGATGTAGATTTCATTTCGGCCTTTATTAGTGTGACGTAAAAATTTGTCACTGCTCAATTCCGCAATAATAAGCTCTTTGTCTACCGGATTGATAATAGGTTCCATAGCCTATCTTATTATGTTTTTAAATTATATACGATTTGTTTTACTTCTTGAGCCAGATTGCGTTGTGATCGTCCGTTGACGAAAGTCTCCCATTTTATAGGCTTGCCTATGTAAATGGTGAACTTCTTGCCACGATTCTTGAACACTTCTCCGGGAAGGTATATCATTTCAATATTGAATTTTATACCGGCCTTTTCACGCAAATGCGCCGCTTTATAGAAAAAGTCGGAATTTAGCCCGTCAAAGAAAATAGGCACTACGTCGCGCCTATACTGTATGCTTTTGGAAATGAATCCTTTTGTCCAATCAAGATCACTGACTCTTCCGTCATTTTTACGTCTCGAGCACAATCCTGCGGGGAATGTAATTACTTGTGCATCGCTCATGAATGCCGCATTTATCTTTTCGGCCACCTCGTGCGACTGTCTGCCAACTTTGTTGGCCGGTAGGAAAATATCGGCAAAAGGTGTCAACTGAGAAAGCATGTCGTTGACTATGAACTTGATATTGTTGTCATATTGCTTGCCAAGCAACGAGATGAGAGCCATCCCGTCAAGGCCTCCCAACGGATGATTGGACGCAAAGATATACTTGCCGCTTCCTTTCGCCGGCAACAAGTGGCTGTTGACCACTTCCAGTTTTATGTCAAGATCAGATAGAATGGCATTGGCAAAATCGACTCCTTCGAGGTCCTTGTTTTTCAATAACAGATAATTCAATTCATCTTGGTGTATGATATTCTCCAGCCATTTCACAAGAAATGACGGGACAAAACGATAATATTTAGGCATTTTAGCCTTAAGGACCTTGGAAACGTCTATTTTAATCGTCTCTTTCACTTATAAGGAAACGTAAAAACTTTATGCAAATATAGTGAAAGTTGAGAGCAATAAGGAAAAATCAACTTGTTTATTTTTTCCTTATTGCCGAAACGCATCCTATATTATCAAAATATAGTGAAAGGTGAATGCAGTGACAAACAAAAAACAACGTTTTTATGTTTGGATACGCTGAACCGCATCCTATATTATCAAAATATAGTGAAAGGTGAATGCAGTGACAAACAAAAAACAACGTTTTTATGTTTGGATACGCTGAACAAAATATTACTGGTGCGTAGAATACGCACCAGTAATAGTCCCTATGAAAACAGATCCTAATTTAGATATATGCTTTGAGATAGTCATTTATTGGTTTGAGGTTCACTGAACCCCATCTTACCATACAATCTCAAAAACGGCCGTTTTCCTTAAAGTACCGGCATTTTTATTGTTTTGGTTGTGCTTGAGGTTATATATGTCACTATGACGACGGGAGAGCTTGTATTGTCAAGAGGTATCACTGCAGTTTGTTGTATCTCCCCGGTAAATAGGAGTTTCCCGGATAAATCGAAAACAGAAAGGGACAAACTTTCATGAGCATTAACATATAAGTTTTTATTTTCGATCTGAACGTCAACTTCATTAATCTCTGCGTTCTCTACGGATGACAGGATCAAATCCAAGTCTTGCGGATCAATGTAATCATTTATTGAATAGATCGGAGAATACACTCTGTTACCGTTTGGGAAAATTGCGCATATCTTAAAATAAGTGCCCCAGTGCAGGTTTGGTATGGTTATATTTGTTGATGTAATGGGATATTCTGCTACAGCCCCAAAAAACAAATCACTTGGGTCTGAGTCCGTAACGTAAGAAGTTGTGCGATAGAATAACAAACGGCTTGTATTTTCCGGCAAAGAGACTGAAAAATTTAACGTGCCAACACAGTCAAATTCTGACCAGTTATAATCATAAAATAGTTGGTAGTTGTATGTGATGTCTTGAATTAACGGTTCGTCAGAATCCATTAATTCAATGGTGTCAATACTCATCGCTTTTGCATTAATTGAAAAAGCAAAAAACGTCAATAATAGAAACAACAGTCTATTATTTAAATAATACTTTAGAGGTTCTGGATTCGCCATTGTCTAATATTATTTCTTTTATATATATTCCACGTTTAAATGTCTGATTCTCAAACTCAGATGGAGTTCCACTAAATACGGGAGTTCCGTCCATAGTGTATAAAATGATTTTTACAATATGGGAATCCGGGATATCTAATGATATGTCAGGATCTGTTTCACCGGAAACGGGAGCAAATTCCATAGTTTCAGAGGCAGTGTCATATTTGTTGGAAACAATTACAGTTACCCAACTATAATAGAGATTTGTGATATTTCCTGTTTTTACATGGGCGATATATGGCTCATCAAATCGATATCTTCTAAGAGTCGTATTATATTCTTCTTCAACCTCTACAGAAACATAATCGGCTCCGGTGTAACGTACATTAAAAGTTAAGTAGAATTCATACTCGCCATTATCGACAACAGTGAGATCATCGATGGAAAATATGATTGGTTCCAATTCCAATGAGAGCGTGAACGGAATGGCACTGTACCGCTTGCCATCTAAGGTGTAGTCGCATTCTATCCGGCCTTCCAGATCCCCGTTTACATTGACAAAGTAATTGTCAGGGGATGAAATTTCAGCAATGGTGAAACTCTCGCCTGTCCCATCGAATATCCGGGTGTAATTGCCCTGCTTGTCCTTCAACAAGAATCTCCAGCTATAGTTGGAAATATTCTTGTCCCCTTTTAAAAGTGAAAACGTATGAGGCTCATAGGATGAACCTATTCCATTGTTCGAGATGTTATCACACTTGATTGAAAGGCCGGACAGGGGCAAATCCCATCCGATTGCCCTTAGGATGTCGCATGTTTCATCATCAATCGACAAATCTATGTTGCCTTGCCCCAGCGAATGGGACATGATGGAATTTTCGTCATCAAAGTAGCATAACGACACATCTTGGACGAATTCATCGGGAGCATATATTTTGTAATCCTGAGATTCCGTATGGGCGTAGACTTTATTAGATTTCACAAAATCGGCCATGGCAGAACTCCCCTCGGAAAGATTGGACAAAGCATTGCCGTCACAATACAATAGCTTATCAAAGTATGTTGGATGCTCCAAGAAGTAATAAAACTTATCTTTACTCCTTTCAACTATGCTGGACCCGAAGCCAAGGCATCTTGCAATTCCCCTCAGCACCATTGTCGGCAGGTTATAATCAGACGTGGCGTCATTTGAAAATCTACAGTTCCAATCGATATCAGAATTTAAAATAACATATCCGTCGGGACTGTCGATTGACCCATATGGAAAATTTGATATTTGTGAGGCGAGAGCGCAGGGACAGCCCATTAAATCGGGAGTTGCACTGTATATTACATCACATATCATCGAGATATCATTCCCGAGAGGTTCAAATGAGACGGATATGAATATGGGTTGGGTCGCAGGAAGTTTTGATTCCCACAATCCCTTTGCCACCAAAATGGATGTTTGGACGGAATCGGGTAAAGATTCATCATAAGTCATGACAATGTTCCCTCCGTTATTCGACAAGCGTTCTGCTTTAAGGGGAATCCCTTGATTGTTGAAAGATGAAGCGTAGTTTCTGATTCTTTCAATGTATCGGATGCTCCTCTTTTGAATATCCGAAGCGGATGCTTGGGAACAAGCCGCACCTTACAATATGGCCGAAATAAGTAAGGTTAACAGTTTCATAAAACGGCGTATAAATTGACATATTATGTTTTATATCTGCTGTAAAATTATGAATTAATTTTAAAATTGCAAAAAATATCATCTTTTTGTCATTCCTAACCCCAACATATGTATATTCAACAAACACGAATTCACTTGAAATAACAATATTGCTTTTACATGTCAATTCAATTGACCAACAAGAATCGCCCTACTTGTTGTAAAATCGACAGTTCAAATGTAAATTTGTATCTCAAACCCAATATATATGGCACATAATAGACATTGCTCCATCAAACAAAGGAGGTTGACAACATTGTTGATGATGGCAATCATGATAGTTCCCGTTTTCATGACCAACAGTTGCCGTAAGCAATGTGCTGCCGGCCACAGCCAAGAAAGCATGCTTGTTGATTCAATATATGACAATCTGATCGACTCAATATACATTAATCCGCGTCATGTCATCAATATAATCGATAGTGCGCAAAAAAGCACTATCGATAGCTTGAACTATTACAAGCTCGAACTTTTAAAGGGAGCCGCGTTAAGCAACACTGCGGAAACCGAAAAAAGGGAAAAAGTTTATGAAAGAACCCTTGATTATTGCCGTCGCACCGATAATTACGAGCTCGAAGCAATGTGGTGGAATTCCCATGCCATCCACATGGACATAAACATAGGCGACCGTGACTCTGCCCAGCGATGCTTTGAACATGCCTACAAGCTTTTGGAGACATCCGGCAACAAACAGCAACTAATATCGGTTTGCATCAATCTCGCTGATGCGTGCAAACAAACCGGCGACATAGCTCGTTCAACTCAATATTACCGTCGTGCCTTGACATTGTGCGATTCATTGAATCTTGAGAAAGACATTTTCAACATATATGTGGGACTTGGACAAACTTATTCCGAAATAGAAAATTTCAAGGAAGCCGACATCTACTTCAAGAAAGCTTTGAATATAATCGACAACAAGCCTCCTTACGACAAATATTTCTTTTATAATTCATACGGCAACTGCTTATTTCTCCAAGGCAAATATGCCGAAGCACTGAAACAATTCCGTAACGCCGGGCAAATTGCCGACAACTTCAGTGTCCCGACTTTCAAATGCATCGTCGAAACCAACCTGAGTGAAGTGCTTATGATGATGGGACATTATGATTCGGCTCATCATCACATTAATAAAGCGCATGAATTGTTCAATGAATCGGAATCGGGGGCGGTACTTAAATTTTATCTCCACAGTCTTGCCGGCGACCTTGCCTTGCATGAAAACAACACGACCGCCGCAATGAAATATTTTAAAGCAGCCGGCGACACACTGGCCGTCGGCCCTCGTGAAATGGCTCTTCACTATAATCGCCTTCACCGCTTTTTCAGCATGACGCACGATTACAAGAATGCATATAAATACCTGCTGAGAGCCGACTACTACAACGACTCAATCAACAATTACAATGTGCGGAACCAAATGGCCGAACTTGACTACCGATACACTCAAGACACTACCATACTGCAACAGCAATTGATTATATCGGAAAAAGAGGGCCGTGTGGAATCGCTTGAGATGCAAATTTTCATTATTGTGCTCGTTGTATTGCTTGTGGCCCTGTTCGTGACTGTGATATTGATGCACACTCGCCGTCGTCGCATAATGAAAGAAGAAGAACTAAAGCAATCTCTATATTCCATGCGTCTTGCCAACATAAGGAATCGCATATCGCCTCACTTCGTGTTCAACATCTTGAACAGGGAACTAAGTGGGACAAACAAAAACATCGACAACCTTGTCACATTGCTGAGAATGAACCTGCAACTATGCGACAGATACACAGTGTCACTGCAAGAAGAACTTGAATTTGTAGATACTTATGTATATTCCGAAATGCCGTCGCTCGGAGATGATTTTGAATACAAAAAGTTGATTTCGCCAAAAGTGGACACCGAATCGTTCATCATGCCATCGATGCTCATTCAAATATTTGTCGAAAATGCCATCAAACATGGACTACGCGGTTATGAAGGGCACAAATATTTGCATATAATCGTCGACAAGACCGGCTCGGCCACCACGATAACAATAAAAAACAATGGCCACATGACAAGCCACGCAACGGCCATGAGCAAAACAGGTACAGGAATGCGAGTGGTAACACAAACCATAAACATACTCAACGAGCGGAACGAAAAGAAAATAAATCTCCTTGTATCGTCGCCTCAAAGCAATAATGGCTCTCCTAACGAATGGAATGTCACTATATCCATTCCCGACGGGTTTGATTTCAGCCCTATGAATTCTCGCATAGCAAGCTGTAAAGCATAATCACAAACACAAAAAAAGGTTGCGCGCCCTAAAGCACGCAACCCACATAAACCTTAATAAGCCGCTTACGATTAATGAATGTCAATAACACGGTTTACTTTGGATTTTTCGTCAGGAGAAAGTTTCGGCAAGTCTATGGTCAGCACTCCGTTGTTGACCGACGCGTCAATCTTGTCCACATCGACATTGTCGGGAAGCACAAACGCTTGCTGGAACTTTGAGTAAGAAAATTCCCGACGCAAGTACTTTTTATCGCCTTTGTCGTCTTCATTTTTCTCACTCTTCTTTTCCATAGTGATTACCAATTCATTGTTTTCCCCGATATGCACGTCGAAATCTTCTTTTGACATGCCCGGAGCGGCTACTTCAACTTTGTAATCTTTGTCGTTTTCTATGACATTGATTGCAGGAGCAGTGGCGTTGGCCCTAATCATCCAATCGTTATCGAAGAAATCATTAAAGAAACTCGGTAACCAATTCTGGTTGTTGTATTTCTTAATCGATGACATAGTTGTAACCTCCAATTATATTGTTAAACCTTTCTTCCTGAATCCCTCCGCCCTTTTGAGGGTTTCGCGATTCACTTAGGATATATGACAAATGACATGCCTCTGCAAGTCGTCGACCTGTTTTTTAACCTCGTGCAAACTTTTTTAAAAGTGCGTACAGGGCTTTTAAACTTAGATAAACTTAGTTTACATGCGAGCATGACAAAAGCGGACATTCTGTCCAATCGGGCATGACAAATTATTCCTTTCACATGAAAAACGGCCATGAGGAGAAAATTCCACATGGCCGCCTTGTGACTAATGTCATGCTATGATTTTAGCATGTCACTTCTTTATCATTTTCAATGTGTAAGATTGTCCTTCCGATAGGGCATTCACGATATACACTCCGTTATTAAGGCCGGCAACGTCAAGCGAATTGACATCGTTTGCCTTGAGAACTACTCGTCCGTCGAGCGACAACACTGTCACATCGCACGAAGCACTGAAGTTGATTACGTCAACCACAGGATTAGGATACATTGTGACAGCAGCAGCCAAGTCTTCTGCAATTGCGTTCACGCCAAGGCCTGTCACATCGTAAGTTGTGAATTTGATGCCTGTAACTGTAGCTTCGGTGGATGCCCTTGTAATGAGCGCACCGCCATTGCTGCCGGCAACACCTATGGTATAATCGCTGAATTCCTGTGCCGACATTTCACCGCTGGT
Organism: uncultured Muribaculaceae bacterium; assembly: GCA_944321705.1. Classification (GTDB taxonomy): domain Bacteria; phylum Bacteroidota; class Bacteroidia; order Bacteroidales; family Muribaculaceae; genus Avimuribaculum. The sequence goes on from CALUMG010000014.1 coordinate 15,849, forward strand.
CGGGTTGACAGCATAGAACAACGGAGCAACCGCAGAATAATCCTTCTTCAATTCACTGCGTCCATAAAGATAAATACAATTGCCCGAGATCACGCTACCGTTCATTATTTCTTCATTGACCGTGGCATCGCCTTCGTCAAATCCGGTGGCCGAAGCCCAGTTAACCTCAAAAGTAGACTTGTTCAACGAAGCTGCAAACATGTCATTGCTGCCAAGAGCCTGCAATTGCTGGTCAAATCCAAGAGCCCCTTGGAAGATACCTGTGATAAACAAGTTATCTCCACTTGCCGTGATGGCATCAATGCTCGTGCTAATATATTCATCGTCGGTAGTTACAGGATCAAACTCCTTTAGGACGTTTACTGCATGAGTGTCAAGATTCACACTTGCAACGGTGTATCCAAACACATATCCGATTCCGGTGTCTGAAAGCGGAACATCCACTGTCTGCTCGCTTCCATAGACGTTGAATTTCGTAAGACCTGTCGAAATTGTTCCTACATACAATGTATTGCCATCGGCAGTAGCATTCAACGAACGGACCTCTTCGCTCGTAATCAACTTGGTGAAATCGCGGTTGTTGACAATCACCGGGAACGATGCAGCTTCAAGTTCGCCGTTCAATTCAATGACAACGCCTGCCCTCGACAACATGTAGTAACCTATTCCAAATGCATCATAAGAGCCTGAAACCGCAGTCTGAGTTGACTTGGCGTTGCTCAACTGGCCGGTGAACACAGCCGAAGCATACAGCACGCCATCAGACTCAAATAGGTTGTTCAACGTGCAATAAATATCCCCGTCATATGGGAAATACATGCCGGTAGCATCAAGTGCTGCCACATGTTCGGGAAGAATGTCACCTACAGCAAGCAACACACCGTCCTTGTCATAGTGGGCGATGAACGATGCAGCTTGAGTAACGGTATATGCTCCGCTTTCTTGATATCCGTAACGAATGATTGAACTGCCGTTGGTACTTCCGAATTCCACTTCATCGGCAAATGTTCCTGCCACATAAACACCACCGTCGTTATCGGCAAGCATTGAAGTGACAGTAGCCGAACCCAAGATAGAAACTTTCCATTTTTCAGACAGATTAGCGTCATACTTTATGACGTATGAACTTGCACCTATTACATCAAAACCTCCAAACGGAGTGTCATAAACGCCCGAAACATACAAATCAGAACCGCTGTATGCCATTGCGCTGTAAGAAGATGCATTCTCGGCATTGGAGATGATTCCTTCAAGCGAAACAGAACCCGTTTCACTCATAGTGACGCTTGCGCTTGCTACAATATTCATTGCCAGCGCAGCAATAGCCATACAAGTAAAAATTTTCTTCATATCCTTTATGTTTAAATGTGGTTTTATAATCACTTATCCTTAATTTGCCAAATTTGGATTGGCAGCCACGGCGTCCGATGGGATGCGCACTGTGTAGCGGCTGTCGTTTTGCTCAAGTATATATGTCTCACCCGAATAAGTTTTCGTAAGTTGCGGACGTGTGGTTCTTCTCAAGTCAAACCATCGATGTCCTTCAAAAGCAAGTTCACGGAAACGTTCGGCATATATTTCCTCTCGCAATTCATCGCGTGACATTGCATTCACAACAGCTTCGCGTTCGGCATAATAACTGTCATTATAACGGGCTTTCATTACAGCAAGCAAGTAATTGCGAGCATCGCCAATGCCGCTTTCGCTGTTTTCAAGAGCGGCTTCGGCCGCATTGAGATATATTTCTCCCACACGGAATGAGCAAGAATACTCGCTGCTTCCTCCTTTGGCCACGATTATGTTTGAAGCCGTCTGGCGAGTAAAGTACTTATTGCGGCGCAAGTCTCCCGACGAATACATGTCATAAACCTCACGATTGACTTTTCCTGCACGATCGTAATATGGAGTCATGACTTGCTCAAGAGCCACAATGTTCTCGACCGATGTATAATGATTCGGCAATATGCTGTTGATGTCGGCAAGCTGATTTCGCTTTTCAAGTACTCTGCGCGATGCCGCGAGCGACTCTTCCCACTTGCCCATATACAAGTATACCCTTGAACGCAATGCATCTACCGAAATAGTGTTGAACCTGTAATTGAATCCGGTTTCCCAAGTTTCAACATTCAAATATTCCTCGGCACTGTCAATATCACTTAATATTTGGTCATATATGTCACCTACCGAGCTTCGAGTCAACACATTATATGGGTCGGTGTCGAGTTTCAAAGGCACTGCTTTGCTTGAATAAGGGTCAGCCAAAGTAGTATAAGGCTCACCATACAAGTTAACGAGCAAGAAATGCATGTAGGCTCGCAACATGTATGACTCTCCTACGAGTTGATCTATCTCGACTTGCGTCCCTTCAGTTATTTTGTCCTTGCTCTCTATAGTATAGTTTGCTTCATAAATCACTTGATAGTATGCACGCCAATTGAATTGCGACGTTGTTGCATCAGGACTGACATCTTCCCATCTCCAAATGTCGAGATAACTGTTCAAATCCTCTTGAGCAACAGTGGAGTTTAGGACAAATTCATCGCTGCGGAAAGTAGCAAGTCCTCGATCCTCCGGGACAATGGAATATGCCTCGGTCATCATTGAACGATATTCTTCGGCAGTGGTTATTATGACTCGTCCAGTGGGTTGTATGTCAAGAAAATTGTCACAACTCGACAAAGCGACAAGTCCCGACAATGCCAAACCCTTCAATATTGCTTTATATTTCTCCATTCTTTTCATTGTTCTTCGATTACTTAAAATGAAACATTCAGGTTAAATGAGAATGTTTTTGGAATGGGTTGAGCAAACTCGTTACCCATAGTTTCCGGGTCAAGATAATTAGTATAGTCGGCTCCGAATACAAACAAGTTTCTTGCCTCCACTGCAACCGTCACCCTTTCCATGTTAGCCTTGCGCGTGATTTCCTCCGGCAAAGTATAAGCAAGACGCAGATTCTGTAATCTCACATGGTCGTTACGCTTTACCCATGTGTCAAGCATTTCATACAACCCGAATTCCGAATATTGTATATATTCGGCAGGACGATCGGTGCTATTCATCAGAGTCGGGAACGTAGTATTCGTGTTGGTAGGAGTCCAACGGTTGAGAATGTCCCTGTTGCTGTTCATGCCTCGGTCATAATTTGCCGGGTTGTAAGATGGCGTACAGCGAACATAAGATTTCAAGTTGAAAATGAAATTCACGCTCAATTCCCAATTCTTGTATGTAAACGTGTTAGTAAGACCGCCCGAGAACAACGGGTCGGTAGAACCTATGTAGGTATATAAGTCGCGCTGTTCCTCAGCAGTAAGCGTACTGGCTCCTGCCGAATTCAATTTCAACAATTCCGTAGCTGTCACGACTTCACCCTGCTTGTTGTAGAACAAAGGATAACCTTCATCATCCAATCCGGCCGACTTCAAAGCGAACAATGCACCTACCGGGTACCCAACGCGACCCGGAGTTGTCTGATTTGAAGGAATTTCTTCACGCAACACCTTGTTGGCGTTGTATGCAAAGTTGAAATTCGTCATCCACATGAAATCTTTGATATGGATGTTGCGTGAACCTATCGACACTTCAACACCTGTGTTTCTCATGCTCGCCCAGTTGACAAGCATCTGCACATATCCACTTTCAAGGGCAAGCATACGCGTGGCAATAAGGTCACTACCATTTCGATTATAAAAATCGACGCTTAAGTTCAACGCATTGTTCAATACGCCAAAATCTACACCTGTCGAGAATGTCTTTGTCTTTTCCCAGCGTAAACGGCTGTTTGGAGGAGAACTTACCGATATTATTTCCTCGGTATTTCCTGGCAAAATCGTCACGTTGTTATAGTCTCCCATCACATAAGACGATGTATTCTTGTCAATGTTTCCTTGGATACCATACGATACGCGCAATGCAAGATTGTCAAGCCACTCTTTCTCGTTCAAGAAAGCCTCATCACTCAATCTCCACAATCCGCTGACAGAATAAAGCGGCAGGAATCGATATTTCTTAGCCACGCCAAACATGTCGGAACCGTCAAATCGCACGCTTCCGCCTATGGTGTAACGGTTCAGCAGCGTATAAGAACCTGTGGCATAAAACGAAGCAAATGCATTCTCTGAATATGTCTCGGCATAAAGAGGATATAATTCGGCCCACTCTTCATTAGGGAAAATCACAGGTTTTGTCTGCAACGTTTTGCGGTCATAGCCATACCCTGTTGAATTAACCGACTCATACCACGTCTTGCGAATTTCAGTACCACCCATCAATTCAAGTTCATGAATGCCGGCAAACACATCGGAATACTCACCTTGGAATTTCCATGTAACTTGCCGGTTGACACTCGACGATGCAGTTTTCTTTCCTCCGTCGGGCAAGAATGATTGATTGTCAAGAGAGGCAAGAGTTGTACGTTCCTTATCTTTACGCATTGCGTAAGTATCGGCATCGGCTATCTCCTCCTTGTTGGCATCGTCAAGCTGAAGTCCTATTTGAGTGACAACTTTGAATTCATCATTGAAGCGGAACTCTCCATCGAAAATTGCTGTTATCGATTTCGTTTCAAGTTCATAATCGGTACCATCACGTTCCTCAAACACGTTGAACATGAGGTCGGAATCCTCCCGGCCTTGTATGTCTATGTCATAGTTATAAGAACCATCTGCATTATATGGCAGTTGGTACGGATTTGCACGACGCGAATAATAAACCGGATTTGTAAATCCGTCGGCATCGGTCAAGTTTGACTTGTTCACGCGACGATTGGCAAACAATGCCGCACCAACGCGCAATTTACGGCTCAACCTGTAGGAAGTCTTTGCCGTGACATTCAAGCGGTTGGCTTCCACGCCCACCACATTGCCTTGGTCGTCATTATATCCTACCGATGTATAATAGGTCATCTTTTCGTTTCCGCCCGAAATGCTGACATTGTATTCTTGACTGAACGTGTTACGGAATAGTATGTCATTCCAGTCGGTATTGATGCTTCGCAAGCTGTTTATTTGCGATTGGGTTGCCTGTGACAACGCATTCCATCCACCGGTTTTATAAGCATTGGTTTCTCCTGCCGCTTCTATTATGCGAGCAACTTGTCCCTTGTTCTCGCGATAAGTGAACGATGACCCGAGCAGGCCTAATTCCAAATCGACCTTTTCATTGGAATTAAGCAAATTGAGCCTGTCGATATCGGTTTTCGGCCCAACCGTGAGACGGGTCGAGAAATTGACACGAGGAGCCCCCGACCGTCCTGATTTGGTTGTTATGACAATAACTCCATTTGCCGCACGCGCACCGTAAATGGCAGTAGCCGCAGCATCTTTCAACACGGTTATAGTCTCAATGTCCGATGGATTGATACCGGCAATCGAAGTCGAATATATTTCATCTATATCCTGCAAGTCCTCCATAGTTGGCAATTCGGTGTCTTGCAAAGGTATTCCGTCAAGTACCCAAAGTGGGTCTTGCGTGCCATTAAGTGAGGCTGTACCGCGAATTCTTATCTTTGGTGACGCGCCGGGAGCTCCTGAGGTCGTCATTGACGACAATCCGGCAATTTGTCCGGCAAGAGCTTGATCAATGCTCATTGCACTGCCCACCATGTTGTCGTTGACCGAAACCGTCTGTATCGAAGCCGTCAATTTTCGTTTCTCAATTTTTTGGTATCCGGTTACGACAACCTCTTCAAGCTCGGTTGTTGACGAAGTCATTGCAATCAACATGTCTTTGACGTCGCCCTTTATTTCCACGCTTTCAGGAGTGTATCCCACATAGCGGCACTCCATAAAGTCTACCCCGTCGGGCAAGGTAATGGTAAAATTCCCGTCTATATCGGTAAGCGCGTTTACATTGCGAACATTGCTCCCTGCTTTCTTGAGCACGTCTTCGGGCACAATGATTGTCGCCCCGATAAGAGGCTCGTTGGTCGCGGCATCAATCACTTTTCCGCTAACCGACACGCCGGCCAGAACCGGCATGGCGCATGCAAGGACCAACAAAACAGCCAAAATGATTCTTCTTATCATGCTTCAATAAATAGTGATTTTTAAATATTGGAATCATTCAAAATGGTTGTTCAACAGTCAACCCCAAGAATGAATTAATTTATCTCAAGTGCGTTATCAATTCTCAAAATCAAATCTTTATAATGATAACGTGTTGCCTCGTCCGAGACATTCAAGCGTTGCTTCAACAAATCCTTTATTCGCAACAGTTCCCCACGCTTTACCGATATGGCATCGCTTGTTCGCGCAATTTGCGAGCCGTAGAAGCTCAATTCGCGGCGCGTACCCATCTTCTCCAATTCAAGCGCATGATAAGGACAGAAGCTGCACTCGTCGGGATTAAGTATGCGTCCGTCATAAATGGAAGAATTCAATTTCACGCCTTCCGAGGCCGATGCAGCCGTCATCAAAGCGTCCACAAACAACTTCTGCGTATTACGTTGCTCCACGGTCGGGATTCCGCCACGAATAGTGACAGCGAAAATACTCTTATGCAAATCATTCATCATGTCGACAATCGTGTATGCCTCATTTCCATTCACGCTCTCGTTCTCTATCATGCGCAACAAGCGGTCGCTGTATAACAAGTCGAAAAACAAATAAGCTTGGGCATTTTTGAATATTTGCGACGGAGAGTATTCAATCACACCGCGCGGAGTGTCTCGATTGAGGAATGTGTAATTTGACAAGTCGGTATTGAACAACCAATCTTGGGCCGAAAATACATTGTCGATTAGGAATCGCACCGCTTCACGTTGTTTTTCCTTAGGAACGAACGTGAATGTCTTCACGCCATCTCCCACAGTAGTGTTTTCCAAATAAATACCTCCTACATTCGACAAAACATGATAAAGATAATAATTCCATTGGTTGATTACCGCATAATACAATCTTGAGGCCTCGGCATAAGTCTGCCCCTTTTCACCGGTAGTTGTCCACGGCACGATGTTTTGCATGACCACTTTCAAATTGTTTATGCCCAGTTCAGACGACTTTACCGCATCGTCGCCCAAATCTTCGCTTTGCGCACGCGGGTCGACGGCATCGCGCGATGATTGCGCTTCGCTGAACCTGTACATGCCCCCCTTATGAGATTCAAGCAAGTCGTACAAACCGTCTGCTTCCGCATTTTTATCGGGATACCATCTGTAGCCATATTCTATGGCGAGATAATCATACGGACCTATGTGCGGAGACACTTTTGTCACGCCATCGCCGGGTTGTGCCACATAATTGAAACGTGCGTAGTCCATAATGGATGCCGACGTGCTGTTGAATTTGTCGGTAAACGACTTGGAGCGCAATGAATCGGTGGGTATGGAATTGGATGCTATCATGTTATGTCTCAATCCCAACGAGTGGCCCACTTCATGGCACACCACAAATCTGATTGCGTCTCCCATTATGCTGTCAGGCAATAATGTCATACGGGCTGCAGGATTAATGGCACCGGTCTGCACGGTAATCCACTGTTGCAACATCGACAATACATTATGCCACCACATGATGTCGGCCTCCAGAATCTCTCCTGTGCGAGGGTCGAGTGTCGACGGTCCCATGGCATTCATCTTGGTGCTGGCCGCATACGTCAATGTAGAATAATTTATGTCATCGGTATCAACACTGTCAGGCATCATTTCGGCAATTACCGCGTTCTTGAAACCGGCACGTTCAAATGCATTGTTCCAGTCGGTAATACCTTGCATGAAATACTTGCGCCACTTTACAGGCACGCTATTGTCTATATAAAACTTGATAGGTTTCACCGGCTCAACGAGCTCTCCTTGCATGTAAGCAACAGAATCTGCCGGTTCCAGTCTCCATCGCGTGATGTACTTGCGACTATCGACCTTTTGCTGGTCATCGCTGAAAAACAAGCGGTCGGTCGTAAAATAACCGATACGCGGAGAATCAAGACGCGTGCCCATCGGGTTCTCCGGAAGAAGCACGATCGAACAACTTATGCCCACAGTGATGTTGACCGATTCCATGCCTTCGGTAACTTTTGTAGTCAGCTCTGAATTTGCCACCACGTTATCCGGATAGGACTTTACCGATATTATTTTTGACAATTTCTTATTGGCCGAAGTTCCCAAATTTATATTGTTGAACACATTGTCGAGAATGGTCTCGCTTCCATCAAACATGTCGGTCACTTTTATAAGCACGCTCGTGGAATCTTTTGAGAACCCTCTCACCTCAAAGTTTTCAATAAGTGGCGAAATGTAATTATCGGCAATCGACCGTGCTATGGCATCCCCTTCGGGCGATTCGGGCATAGGCCTTTGCTGACGCATGCTCACAGTTGTCAAGGCCGTATCGACACTGAAACGCACCATTTGGGTCTGATAATTTGTGCCTCGGTTCACTCCTGCCTCATTCAATTCCGATGGCACGCGAGTCAATTTATTGATGACAAGCATGTCATGATTCATCAATTCCAACGGTATCTCGAAAAAGTAATCTTCTTCATGAAAATACACATTGAACATGCCTTTGCTTTCAAGTTTGGCATTATCAACTACTTCGTTGAAATTTTGCACTTTCTCGGGGTCTTTCTCGACTGTCTCAGTCTCTTTGTCCTTGTCTCGATTGAACCATTTGTTCCAAAAAGCAGCATTCATGGTCAATGGGGCGACCATAAATCCCGATAGAACTGAAATCGCAATAAATTTTGAAATTTTCATGTCAAAAAATCAAGAATCCTAAAAAACTTCTGTGTGTTTTTTTATTTCTGCTATATCCACATCCGGCTTCTCCGGCAAAATACCAATGAAAACCGTGTTTTATCATTACAAGAAATTGCCTTCACTCCATGAGCAATCATGAATGCAACCAGCAATCAAATACGTTCCAAATCACCAATATATGCCTCAAGCATATAATTTTGTCACAAAATTAGTGCTTTATCATCGCAATTCAAAATATTAATGTCATAATTATACCAATATTGCAAATCCTTTTTCATTTTGACACAAAAAATCGGCCATGTTGCTTCATTAACACAATTCATAATGCCATTTTACTTGCAAAAAACATTTAAATGGCATGGGAGCGATATTATATTGCTTTTTTTGTCTGCGATAATTCGTTTTTTCGTACCTTTGAATTGCCACTCGCTTCTTTTATGCAAAATCAAGCGGCACATTACCGATACACTAATTTATCACGCATGCAAATGAATAAAATTCTAACATTACTGGCATTAACTGCAATCTCGATATTCAATGCCTTGGCAGTTGCTCCTTACCAAAAAGCTGTAAACAATTTCGTTTCCGACCCGATGCTGAAACATGCTTCAATCGGTGTATGTGTAATGGATTTGGAAACAGGTGAGATATTGGCCGACGCCGATGCCGAAAAGACATTTGTCACAGCCTCGACAATGAAAATCATCACCTCGGCCTCGGCTTTGGAAATTCTCGGCAAAGATTTTCATTTCCACACAATGGTATATGCCGTAGGCAAAATAGACGGCGAAGGGACACTGCATGGCAACTTGATAATACAAGGGGGGGGGGACCCGACCCTCGGTTCTCGCCATTTCAAAGAGCACCCTGCATTTGTCGATTCGCTTGCAGTGGCGATAAACGCAGCAGGAATACGGCACATCAACGGCAGAATCATAGCCGACAAGTCGACCATTGCATGCTCCCCCGTATCACAATACTGGATGCTCGAAGACATTCCTGCCAGTTATGGGACAGGATATCATGCCATCAATTTTGCCGACAACCAGATGAAGATCTCTTTCACGCGAGATTTCAACGGACGATATTCAGTCTCCACGACTCCCGACATGCCTTGGATTAACATCGCTGCCGACGTAAACGAGATAGACAAAGGCGACACGACAAGTACTCTCGGCATTACAAGTTTCCTTGATTATCCAAGCTCCACGCTCAACCTTTCGGGCAATACAAGATTAAGACGCGGACAGAAAGGTTTTCACCGATGGTATGCGAATCCGGCTCCCGACAAACTGCTTATCGACAGCATCATCTCGGCAATGACTGAAGCCAATATTCCCATAGCTTACAAGAATTACAAAAAAAGCGAACTTGCCGACACTACACTGATACTTGACTTCATGTCTCCGGCATTGCCCGATATTGTCAAGTCGCTGATGTTCCGTAGCGACAACCTGTTTGCCGAAGCCGTGTTGAAAGCCATAGCCATGGATGCCGAAAAAGCTGTTACCGACTACAATTCCATCAAGATTCTTAACAAATATTGGAACGAGAAAGGTGTGGATTTGTCGGGGTTATTGATGAAAGACGGATGCGGATTGGCAAGGAACGGATGCGCCACTCCGCTGCTGCTCTGCGAGATATTGCGCGACACTTATGATGACCGTGACTCGCTCGAAGTCGATTTCTCCGAACTTTTCCCCATCGCAGGAAAAAACGGAACGGTGAAGAACTTGCTGCGCAAGTCAAAACTGCGTGGCCACTTGGCGTTGAAATCGGGCAGCATGGAAGGCGTGCAAAGCTATGCCGGATATTTCCCGGCTGACAATCCAAAATATGCCGTGGCGGTAATAGTCAATAATTTCCCGTGCAAACGTGCGGATTTGAGGAAAAGCATCGAACGAATGTTCTTCCAGTTGTTTGCCAATGAAGTTGCAAAAAAAGGCAAGAAGTAATAAAAATACTCAAATATTGACTATTATCGAAATATTATTAATAAGTTTGTAATATATTGACAAATATCGCATCTATGCAACTGACGATGTGACTCATGGATGCATCTAAAGTGCATAAAAATGCGGGAATATAACCGTAATAAGAGCAATCATGACATACGATGAACTGTTCAAAGCCGTAATGGAACGTGCGTATGAAGTTGAAGGACTGCTTTTGCTGTCAAAAAGAAATGATGTAGACCGCAAATCTGTTTTCAACATCATCCGAGCCAAAGTCGATGACATGGCAAGCATGCTGGCCGCCGATGTCGACCCTGTTCCTTGCGACAGTGACAAAAACGATACAACCGGCACTACCGAGGAAATTCATTTGTCTGAAGAATCAAACGACGATATTTCAAACGAGCAAGAATCTCCTGATGGAAACTTGACGGACTCCACCGATACCGAAGCCACACAAGAAATCGACAAGCACGTCGAATCAAATCCTGACTTAGACGCAGGCAACGTATCGTCCGATGATGAAGAAACCCCAACAGAGGAGCAACAAGACTTTGAAATAGATGAGGATGACAACCGCACTCTTCACGATAGCGATGAAGATTGTGGAAGCATGATGACTTTCGATTATGTCGAGCCTGAAAAAGTCTCAATCGATGATAAAAGCGACAACGATTCTGAAACAACAGAAGATGAGCCTCAAGTGGTTGCCTCAAGTGAATCATTCGACTCAACCGGCAACAATTCGGACAACGACAACAAAAATGAAGATATTACTGTCGACAAGTTGTTGCAACGCAACATGAGTCGCGACTTGAAACATGCTTTCTCGATAAACGACCGCTTTAGATACCGCCGTGAGCTTTTTGGCAATAGCGACGTGGAAATGAACGACGCCATCAATCTCGTCGAAGCGATGCAGACATTCACCGAGGCCGAAGAGTATTTCTACGACATCCTTAAATGGGACAAAGAATCGGACGAAGTAATTGATTTCATGGCAATAATCAAGAATCACTTCTATAGTAAATAAGCAACGCATGGCTGGTAAATTATATATGGTTCCTACTCCTGTGGGCAATTTGGGAGACATGTCCCCTCGGGCTATCGAGATTCTTAAGGAAGCCGACTGCATACTTGCCGAAGATACTCGAACTTCGGGCATACTGATGAAGCATTTTGGCATTGAGACCCGCATGCAAAGCCATCACAAGTTCAACGAGCACGACACGCTCCAACCGATAGTCGAACGCCTGAAAGCTGGTGAAACCATCGCACTTGTAACCGATGCCGGAACGCCAGGAATATCCGACCCGGGATTCCTACTCGTGAGGGAATGCCGTCGAAACAACATATATGTCGAAACTCTTCCCGGCCCGACGGCTTTTGTTCCGGCTCTTGTCAATTCGGGCCTTCCGTGCGACAAGTTTTGCTTTGAAGGATTCCTGCCGCAAAAGAAAGGACGGGCCACACGTCTCGCCCAATTATCGGAAGAGCAGCGCACGATGATATTTTATGAATCACCATTGCGATTAGTTAAGACTCTGTCGCAATTGGCCGAATCTTTTGGTGGTGACCGGGAGGCTTCGGTGTCGAGAGAAATATCCAAGCTACACAATACAACCCACAACGGTTCTCTTAATGAACTTCTGGCATACTTCTCCGAGAATGAACCTAAAGGCGAAATTGTAATAGTCGTGGCTGGACGCGAACCCGACGCAACGGTCAAAGTTGACAAATATGCTCAATTCAAAAACTCAAAGAATAAAATTAACCACTTAATTAACAACTGACTATGAGAAAGATTATTCTATGTTGTGCCGCAGCAGGATTGGTTTTCCTGGGTGCTTGCAATAGCAACAACGCAAACAGCAATGGTAGCGACAGTGTCGTTGCCGAATTGAACGATTCTCTTTTGGTAGCCAATGCCGAAAAAGACAGTTTGCTCAGCATCATAAACGAAATAAACAATGACATGATGCAAATACGCGACATGGAGAAACTCATGTCGTCGTCAAACCTTGGCAACGAAACCGCCAACAGGAAGCAGGAAATAAAAGACAACATGTTGCTCATTCAACAAGCTTTGAAAGACCGCAGAGAACGCCTGGCAGCCCTTGAAAAAAGGCTCAGGACTTCTTCGGGCAACAATGCACAGTTGCAAAAAACTATCGACGGATTGAAAGCTCAACTTGACGAGCAAGAGGCTACAATTGCACAATTGACCGAACAATTGAAAAAAGCCCATATCGAGATACAGACGCTAAACACTGCTGTCGATTCTCTCACCGTCGAGAACAAGGCCGTAACCGAAGCTAAAGACGCTGCACAAGAAAAATCGGAAATGCTTGCCAACGAGCTCAACACTTGCTACTATGTCGTGGGCTCAAAAGACGAGTTGAAAGACAACAAGATTATAGAAACCGGCTTCTTGCGCAAGACTAAAGTGCTTGAAGGCGATTATGAACTGTCTTACTTCACGAAAGCCGACAAACGCACATTGGAAGAATTGCCGCTGCATTCAAAGAAAGCAAAAATCTTGACAAAACATCCGGCCGACTCCTACGAATTACTCGATGTTGACGGTGTTAAGACTTTGAAAATCACAAATTCGGCAAAATTCTGGGAACTTTCCAATTATTTGGTAATTCAAATCGACTGACGATACTCTGTTCTTTACAGGCGACCAGACCAAAGGGAATGCAATCACGCGTTCCCTTTTTTCTTTTCCAAGACATCACACAGTCTTGCACTAAGACATCTCGACATTTGTTATCATTACATGCCATTTATCGCCTTGATACAAAATTATTTTCAAAATTCATCGTAAAAAATTGAAAAGTAAATTATGTTTTCGTAATTTTACATTGAAAAGAAAAACTATTTGTTAAATAAAAAGCTATGAAACTACGATGCAAACTGGCTGCTCTCGCACTCGGGCTGAGTACGATTGCAGCATTTGCCCAAACGGGCAATGACACGCTTCGAATTAAAGAAGAGGGGAAAATAGAATTTAACCCACATTGGTACATGCAAGTGCAAGGCGGAGTTTCTCACACTATCGGGGAATCAAAATTCGGTGACCTCATTTCTCCTGCCGTTGCTCTTTACGGTGGCTACCAATTCACCGATTTATGGGGATTGCGTGCCGGCCTTGGTGGTTGGGAAGCTCGTGGCGCATGGGCTCCTTCGCAAAACATTTATAAATACAATTTCTTGCAAGGGAATATCGATGCTACGCTCGACCTTAGCAACTTATTCTGTGGATTCAATCCTAAACGCGTATTTGGCGCATATGCGTTCTTGGGTGTCGGATTGAACGGTGCTTTCAATAACGATGAAGCCGTGGCAATCAACGATGCCGGCAACACTCTGCAATACTTGTGGCGCGACAGCAAATTCAATGTGGCAGGCCGTGGCGGTCTCGGCATGAACCTGCGCTTGAGCGACCATGTGTTCTTCAACCTTGAAGTAAACGCCAATGTGTTGTCGGACAAATACAATTCAAAGAAAGCCGGAAATGCCGACTGGCAATTCAATGCCCTTGCCGGATTTACTATAAAATTTGGCAAGACCTACAAAAAAACCGAGCCTGTATATTATCCACCGGAACCAGCTCCGGAACCTGAACCGGCTCCTGCTCCAGAGCCCGAACCAACAACTCCAGTTCCAGAGCCTGAACCTGTGCCGGTTGAAGAACCTAAGGTTGAGCCTATGCAACAAAACATCTTCTTCTTGATCGATTCTTCGACAATCAGGGCAAGCGAGCAGAAGAAAATCGACGAATTGATTGAATTCTTGAAAGCAAATCCGGATGTGAAAGTTGCAGTATGCGGATACGCCGATAAGCAAACTGGAAACTACAACATCAACCAGCGCATTTCCGAACGTCGCGCAAAAGCTGTGGCAAAAGCACTGACCGACGGAGGAATCGCTGCCGAACGCATCACTGTCGACCACAAGGGCGATACCGTGCAACCATTCAGCTCAATGCGTGAAAACCGCGTGGTAATCTGCTTGACCGAATAATCCACATCTCGCCAACAAAATATCCATTTAAATAACAATAACGCCCGGACAGGCCATTCCTGCCGGGCGTTGCTATTTTTCATAATATAAATGCATCATTTGCGCTTCTTGGATGCGGTTTCAGCTGCATCGGCAAAACGGTTGGGGAAATCGATTTGCATCGGTGGGCGGCGCATTGCGTATATTATCATCACCACTCCGAGGATAATGAACGGCACGCTCAACAATTGCCCCATGTTCATGCCACAAGCGGCGATGAGGTCGTTTTCCCACGGCTCCTGCACGTTTTTGACAAATTCAATGATGAACCGCTCGGCAAACAATATCGTGAGGAACACACCGAACAACAAGCCTTGACGACGCTCGGCATTGCGTTTCCAGTACATCCACATCAACAGTCCGAAAAGCAACAAATAGGCCAACGCTTCATATATCTGTGTTGGATGCGACGGTTGGGTGAATATTGGTTCCGCACCGTGCATCCACGGGATTATGTTGTCGATAAACCTGAATCCCCACGGCAGCTCTGTCGGGCCACCATATATTTCGTGATTCATTAAGTTGCCAAGACGAATCAACGCTCCGACAAACGGAATCGGTATGACCAACCTGTCAAATGTCCACAACGGGCTGCGTTTTGTCACATATTTGGAGAAAATGAGAATGGCAATTATGATTCCTATCGTACCACCATGGCTGGCCAAGCCCCCTTCCCATATCTTTAATATGTCGCCCGGATGCTGCGAATAATATGCCCAATCATAGAAGAACACATGCCCGAGACGGGCTCCTATCACAGTGCCGACCACGACATATATCAACAATGAGCCGAGCCATTTTTCTTTTGCACCCTCATGCTTGAATATGCGGCTCATTATCTCATATCCAATCAAGAAACCTACGGCAAAAGCCGCTCCATACCATCTTATGGTAACAAAACTGTCAATCATGTTGGGATTGACGGTCCAAGTAATAAAATCAAGCATCGTTATGTCCTGTTATATTTATTTTCCGCATGAAAGGAATCATGCAGGTAAACAACATGGTGATATCTCAAGCACAAAAGTACAATATTTTCCATGTAAAACCATCTGCCTGCAAGATTTTATCTCCGTTTCCCATGCACTTTCCCGGCAAGTTCCGGTTTTTCCTTGCAACCAATCTCATGTCATCTGAGTTGCAAATTGCTTCTGATTTTATATTTTTGCAATTGTTTATTCAAAAACTATGGACGACTTGGTAAACGGACGTTGTGGCTGGTGCGGAACCGACAACACATATGTGAAATATCATGACAATGAATGGGGCAGATTAGTCAAGGATGATACCACCCTGTTTGAGTTCCTCGTGCTTGAAAGCGCACAAGCAGGATTAAACTGGCTGACCATATTGAAAAAACGCGAAGGCTATCGCGCCGCATTCCACGATTTTGATGCCCAGGCCGTTGCTCAAATGACCGAAGACGACATCGAGCGGCTGATGCACTTTGACGGCATAATAAGGAATCGGTTGAAAATCAAATCGGCAATCACTAATGCAAGGCTTTTCTTGGCGATTCAAAAAGAATATGGCAGTTTTCATGACTACATCTTGTCATTCCTCCCCGGCGGTAAACCTATAATCAATACATTCCACTCATTACATGAAGTCCCGGCATCATCGCCATTGTCCGACGCCATAAGCAAGGACATGAAGAAACGAGGATTCAAGTTTTTCGGCACGACAATCTGCTACGCCTTCCTGCAAGCCACCGGATTTGTCAACGACCACCTCGCCGGCTGCATCATCCGCAAGCAATCCACTCTTTGAAAACCTTGCTGTGGTTGTGATTTGCTTTCAAATTTGTATTTTTATTGAACATAAATACTTATTGTCCATTACTCACGCTACAGTCCGTATCCTGATTTTTACAACGAATATAAAAATAGCGATTCCCGAAATGAGCTACACCTTTTCTGCTCATGCTATTGGCTGCTATTTGTTCATATCCACGCTGTTGAACTTTAACAATTGATCCTGCTTCATTTCTTTTTGCTACTTCTTACCTTGTTTTTTCAACTATTACACCCATGTTCAAATTATACCCCCAATACAATGTTTGCATCGATGCTTAATTTACGGCTCATCTCGCGAGCTATTTTTAACGTTGGTTCGCATTTTCCGGAGATATAATCACTCAAGCGCGATGGACTGATGCCGATCAATTTTGCCAATGACTTTTGATTTAACCCCATCTCATACATGCGGAGTTTAAGGATGTCAGCAAGCGACGGCTCACCAAGCGCAAAATGCTCTTCTGAATAATCGGCAACAAGGTTGGAAAGCAATTCAAGCTCAATGCTGTTGGGGTCGTCAAGAGGTGTTTCATCTGTAACCAAAGGAAGTAGTTCTTCCACCCTTTTAACTGCCCAATCATATTGTTTTTTTGTCTCTATCTTTGTCATAACTTTAAATTTTAGAGCAATCTGTTATTTTGTCATATTCTGCATGAGTGCCAATGAAACGAACATAAACGAACTGTATTGTAAACTTTATAACTACAATAAGTCTGTAATTGATCCCTTTGATGTTGAACACATAATGTTGGTTTCCTATATTGTCCACGCTGTTAAATGTTCTCTTTACGTCTGCAAAACATGTCCACTTGCTTTTCTTCACAGTCGTAGTCCATTCTTGCAAGGCAACTTTCGCATCTGGATGAGCTTCCGCATATTCTTGTAATGCCTGTTCTGTAAATATTCTCATGCCGCTACTCATTTATAACATTGCAAAGATACCAATAAAATTCCATATATCAGAATTAAATTCTATTATTCGAAATAATACACAAAAAACAGCAATTCCCGAAATGATCCACACATTTTTTGCACATGCCATTAGTAGCTATATACTCATGCCGCTGAACTTTGGAAGTTGCTAACTTACTCAAAGCGTTGTGATTTGCTTTCAAATTTGTATTTTTGTAGTATCCTAAACAGCCGTTTATCGTCCTGACAGACATTCAGCAAGCTGTTTACATGTCTGTTTGACCTCGATATACTCTGAGATAACCTGGAACTTGTCGCGCCGAATACCTCCTAAAAATTGGCGACACCAATCCTTGCATTTATATTGTTGTTTCCTGCTTTTCAAGCCGTTCTTGGCCACATTTGGAGACCTGCAGAAAAAGCATTTTTTTAATCATATCAGTAATAATCTCTGCAAATACATTAAAATCGATGCTTTGCAGAGATTTTATCCTACTTTTTGTCGACTAAGCCGCGTTTTTTGCTTAGATTTGGACAAAAAAGCGCGAAATCTTGCAGAGTTGCGCTTGAAAATTGTAGAAGGAAGTAAAATCGGAGTCCGAGCATGGCATCCGGGTTACTTTCTGTGCAGGTTCAGAACTACCAGCAATGTTAACGGTTACTCGGAACAGATTACGCCTATTCCACTTGCCAATTGTCTTTGCGTCGTTCCTTTTCCTTCGAGGGAAAGTTTTAACAGTTCAATCTCTGTTAGCTTCTTTATATGACAGCATCCCTTCTCGTACGCTATCACGATATCAAAGTCTGCTACACGGCTTGTCTTTGGCCGGAATGTTGTCATCAACCAATGGAAGAATTACATATTATTCATCATAATACTTACCTCCATGCTCTTTTATAATTGAAGCGGCTTTAATTGGATCAGAACAGTCACTCCATATCTCAATTTTATAGCATTGATCCCAATTAAATCGAGAACAACTCCCCCAATATCCGTAGAAATAGATTTTATTAGAATCACTGTAATCGCTGCTCATTTCTCTGTAAAGATGATCTTTTACATCTTGAAAATCTTCCTCTCTATTAAGGAGATAAGTACTTCTTCTTGTTGCCATAATAATTTTGAGCTGTTATATCCCATTGCTTCTTCGGTTTTTAAATAAATGTACAAATAAAGTTTATCGAAAGTTAATAGTTTCGCAAAAAATTCTCAAATATGTTTTTGTATATAAATCACTTCAATTTCCAAGAAAACAAGGTTTTTACAGGTCTCATTTTCGTGCCATCAGCAAAAGCGTAAGCTACAAAATTCTTAGGTAAATTGTCTCTATCACGCTTATATTCATCAAAACGTTCTAAGTTAATCCTTCTGATTTCAGCATCAAATATATTTACAAGATCTCCGTATACTATTCTGTTGACTCCTTTTACAGCATCTAATAATTGTCTTCGTATCCTAAAAACATTAGAAGTATCTCCCAATAATGGAAAAGCTATAAGCTGGGATAACTGCTTGACATACTTTCTAGGATTAACCCACTTACATTTTATCCATTCACAAAGAAGCCAAAACATATGCTCTTGAAAAATAATAGGAACGAGAATTTCTGCAGATTTTACATTGCGTACGAAACCGTATTTAACCAAATCTTCAACGTCATGACAACCATAAATCCCAATAGGATTACGCGCCATTGCATCTACTAAATTATCTGAAATAGGGGGTATCTTTTCTTTTTCTTTGTAAAAAAAACGTATATTATTAAAACAAAAATAAACACTTATATCTCGCTCATTCGCATATTCTGTTGGCCATTTGCTATTTTCAAATTTGTCAACAGTTTTGATATAAAGATCTGATATAACGGGAGCTTTTAACCTCCTAATTTCTTCATACACACAAGATGTTACAGCTTTATACCACTCAAGATTTCCTTCTTTATATTTCAATAGGCTTGAAATTCTTTGTTTTTGCATATCCTCATAACCCTTCTCAACCTTCAAATATGGCTCAAATGATGTAACAAACCATTTAGGCAAACCTATCTCTTTGCCTTTAAATCCTATTCTACAATATGGGATAATCCAATTCATAAAAATTAACTTTAATTAATCAATATATTTCATAACACTTCTTTAATTACTCAAAAATCATACACCATGCATTATTACAAATATAGTCACACTCTATATTATGTTCAAATACATCAGATGTTAAAAAGTAATAATTTATTTCTTGTTTGTTCAAAACCTATATCATTTTCCGAATGCGTTACGCTATATTTGCAATACAAATTTGAAGCATATCACAATAAGGATTATTCCGTTGTGAAAACACTTAAAGCGGCACAAGCCATTTTTATGGCGTAGTGTCGCTTTCGTTTTACAAGCAATTAATACTACTTTTTTACTTAACGGGTTATATCCCACTGCAGCAGGTTGAACGACGATTCTATGCTATTCTCCACATCGTCGTCAAGTTCATGGAAGAAATCCAGTCCTGTCAACGTCTCGACCTCGTCGACAGTTACGGCATAATTCTTTATCGGGCCTTTACTGCTTCCGTTTGGATAAATGAATCCTATAGCGCGCATCGGAGTCGCGAATGGAGCCAACACCACCTTGTAGAATCTTTCAGGCACCACCACATGGCTCTTGCCTATGGTTTTCATATCGCTGCTGAATATAGGCCCGGCAGCAATCACTATGGCACTATCGCGACGCGCCCAGTCGCGCACCTTGTCTTCAAGCTTGCTCCACCCTCCTGAATTAAGGCTCGACTTTTGCGGACAGATATTGGTCATATAAAAAGATTCCTTCATCGCGTCACGGTCCCACTTCATGTCGGCAGCCGGAGCCATGTGGCCACGCGTATAGCCAGAGTGTGTGTAATCTTGCGGCTCAGCACATCCATGCACCTGCTCATCGACCAAGAAATTCTTATAGCGCGGAATCTTGCCACTGGTTTCCTCATCGGTCAATTCATATATCACACAATTTGGCACATGATATTTGCTATTGAAATAGACCGTGAATCCTTTATACACCACTTTCATGTTGTCGATATCCTTGGATACCTTAACGCTCTCAAGGTCGCAACCCGACACATCAGAAGTCCGTATCGAAGAATAAGCGTCATCGGCCACATACCGGCCAACAAAATATAATACGACCATCACCAATCCAAACCATGCTGCCGAAGTCAATGACTTCTTTATTTTATTCACCACATCTGCCATAGCATGGTTTTTTTTTCGTCTCTTGCGTCTTGCCATAATCTTTTATACCTATCGGAACAAACCTTGACACAAATTTACTAAAAATAATCCTTAACCATCTACCATCAAAAAACCTCCTTGCCAATAATAGAAAATAAGCGAACCAATTTTTCTCATTGCGCTTGACTTTCACTACCTTTGTACACAAGTATTCATGACCGTTACAGGTGAGCAACTGTCATGTTTGCATCCACGAGAATTATTAACCCAGTGGCCAATTCAACTCAATCCATGATGGCCACACGAAACATAAACAATAAAATGACTGTTGTAGACCGTTTTTTACAGTATGTCAAATTCGACACCCAAAGCGACGAATTGACCAACCTCACACCTTCGACACCGGGTCAAATGATTTTTGCCCAACATCTTGAAAAAGACTTGAAAGAACTTGGACTATCCGACATCTCGCTCGATTCAAACGGATACTTGATGGCAACATTGCCGTCCAATTGCGACAAGCAAGTTCCTACCGTCGGATTCATTGCCCACCTCGACACATCGCCCGACATGTCGGGCCACCATGTGTCACCTCGCATCATTGAAAAATATGAAGGTGGAGACATCACATTGAACGCCGACAAGAAAATAGTATTGTCCCCGTCACAATTTCCCGAACTCGAAGATTACAAGGGACAGGCACTCATCGTGACCGACGGCAACACCTTGCTCGGAGCCGATGACAAAGCCGGAATAGCCGAAATAATCGCCGCAGTGGAATACTTGAAGTCTCACCCCGAAATAAAACATGGCGACATAAGAATAGCATTCAATCCCGATGAAGAAATAGGCCAAGGTGCGCACAAATTTGACGTTCAGAAATTTGGCGCCGATTGGGCTTACACAATGGACGGAGGAGCCATAGGCGAACTCGAATATGAAAACTTCAATGCTGCCGTGGCCAAGGTTACATTCTCGGGACGAAACGTGCATCCCGGCTATGCAAAGCACAAGATGATCAACTCCATCCGCATTGCCAACCAATACGCAATAATGTTGCCGCGCTGGGAAACTCCCGAACACACCGAAGGATACGAAGGATTCTACCACCTCGTAGGCATTGAAGGAAATGTTGAAAAGACTGTCCTCACCTACATAATTCGTGATCACGACCGCGACCGCTTTGAACGCCGCAAAAAAGAATTGGAGCATCTTGCAAGGAAAATCAACAACGAATTCCCCGAGTGCGCCGAAATTGAAATAAAAGACCAGTATTACAACATGCTTGAAAAGATCAAGCCTGTGATGCATATCGTGGACATAGCCAAGGAGGCAATGGAAAGAGCCGGTGTTGTGCCTAAAGTGCAACCCATCCGCGGAGGAACAGACGGAGCCCAACTGTCGTTCAAGGGTCTGCCCTGTCCTAACATTTTTGCCGGAGGGCTAAATTTCCACGGACGATATGAATTTATTCCTATCCCATCGATGGAAAAAGCCACCGACACCATCATCGAAATCTGTAAAATCGTTGCCGAGCAAGCATAAATCATTCCCGGCATAAACATCATAAAAAAATCCCGAAGCATTGGACTCCGGGATTTTTTGTTTCTTACCTATACGATGAACAACTTCATTTATTAATCAATATGCCATTACCCGGCATGTGCATCCCTGCCATCACGAGTTTCTTACGTTCGGCAAATCCAAAAAAGAATTTACGGGACTCTACTGCCTGCACCGGATTCATGTCATAAGCGGGACAAATGTTCATGTCTTGAACCTGCAAGTCATATCCGTGCACGAGGTCGGCTATGACAAGCAGTCGTCCCGACATGTACAGCGCATGGCCCGGAGTGTGCCCCATTGCAGCCATAGCCTTTATTCCAAGAGGCAAAGCTGTAGAATCGGTAAAACTGAACTGATGCAGCTTGTCGCCATAAGCCTTCATCGTCTTCATGGCATTTTCGCCTTTCTCACCACTTTTCGCCCAATATGCATATTCCACTTCAGGTACATATACCTCCGCATTAGGGAAAACCACGCTGTCGCCACGAAGCATTCCACCTATATGGTCATTGTGAAAATGCGTAATAAGCAAATAATCAATATCGTCGGGGGCCACGCCTATTGAATCAAGCCTTGCGAGCAAGCATCCTCCGGCCTTCTCGCCTATTCCTGTATCAAACAGCACCTTTTTACCTTCTTTTTCCATCAGGAAACAATGAATTGAAGACGCAACAGAGCCACTTGGCGACAGTTCCTCCACACGAGCCGAATCCTTGTTATCTGCTCCATAAAACAAAGAGTTCGGCACGCGATGCTCCCCGGCATTGTCTTGCAAAGTATAAAGAACAGTTACCGAATCGAGCAAAACTTCCGACACGCCATCGCACTTTGCATTAACAACAATGGTACTATCGGCTCCATTCGATTCAGCGTTGCTTGAATTTCCTCCGCATGAAGTTGCACACACGGCCATCGCCGCAATGGCAATCATGCTGCCAAAAAAATTTTTCTTCATGTATATGCAATTTTAATATCTGTCAATTGCAAATATAGTGAAAGTTGAGAGCAATAAGGGAAAAATGAGCGCGCTTATTTTTAAATATCTCTCCAAGATTATCTCATTTGGCGTTATCACAGCAAAAGACTATTTTTGTCACCAAAAATCCGGAATATGAAAATAGAATTGGACTTGCACACCCACACGATAGCAAGCGGTCACGCTTTCAGCACTTTACAAGAAATGGCCATGGCTGCATCCACTGCCGGGCTGAAATTATTGGGAATAACCGAACACTCTTCCGGCATTCCGGGAAGTTGCGAGCCAATTTACTTCCGCAATTTACATGTCGTGCCAAGAACCATGTATGGAGTCAGGTTGCTTCTCGGTGCCGAAATAAACATCCTCAACACCAACGGAGACATCGACATGCCTGCCGACATGATGAAACATCTCGACGTGAAGATAGCCGGAATACACTCTTTGTGCTATACTCCGGGAACAAAAGAAGAAAACACGGCCGGAATGGTGAAAGCTATTTCAAATCCTTATGTAAACATCATAAGCCACCCTGGCGATGGCACTGCCGAACTTGATTTTTTGCCAATTGTGCTTGCCGCCGGCGAGCATCACACATTGCTCGAAATAAACAACAGTTCGCTCAATCCGGCAAGACACAAAGACAAAGCACGTTCCAATAATCTCGAAATATTGCGTCTTTGCAAAATTCACGGCGTGCCTGTAATTTTAGGAAGCGATGCCCACATTTCATTCGATGTAGGACATGTGGAACGAGCTGTCGAACTGGTCAAAGAGGCTGACTTTCCCGAAGAACTTGTCATGAACCATGACATGAATCAATTGCTAAACTACTTGGGAATAGAACTTCACTAACAGTAACACCCATCATACAAAAATATTCATCAAAATATTTCCAAACATGATAAGATTAAATGTATTTATCCAAGTGAGCGATGAAAACCGTCAGGCATTGCTCAATGCCGCAAAACAACTGGTGGAAATCTCAAAAGGAGAAAACGGATGCGTAGCCTATGACCTCTTTGCAAGTGCTACCCGCGATGACGTGTACATGATATGTGAAACTTGGGCCAACCCGGAAGTCCTTGCCAAGCACGAACAAACAGAACATTTCCGCACATTAGTTCCCGAAATGGAACGTCTCGGCTCTTTGAAGCTCGAGAAATTCAATTTCTAAAATCAGGCGCAGACATCTTTTGCAGACGTCGTCCAAACTTTTACAGGCAATTGCTTGAATTTACAAATTGATTCAACAATTGCCTTTTTTATGTCCGAAATCACGCGTTTACATGACAACAACCTTACTAAAATCCCTTTTTTTGCCTTTTTAAAATCAATATTTTTGCATATATGCCGAATTATTAGTAATATTACACATTAAAAGAACCAAAAACAAACAAAACACTGTGCCATAGGCCAAAACAAAACATTGCATAAAAAACACTACCGACTATTATATATGGGAAATACTATGTATTTAAAACGCATACTCGGCATATTATCCATCGCAATTGCATTGTTTGTCCATGCATTTTCCATTGCTCGGGCAGAAATTAACAACCGCACTTTTGACTTTACAAAAAAGTCGCTCACACTGAACGACGGATTGTGCAGCGATGAAGTCAAACAGATATATAAAGACAAAGATGGTTTTATCTGGATTGCCACCAAGAATGGACTTTCATCATATGACGGGCACTCGTTCACGACATTCAAGTCAAACCTGCACAACTGGAACCTGTTGAGCAGCAACGATGTGACATATCTCATCGATGGTGAGGACAACCTCTTGTGGATAGGTACGACCGAAGGACTGAACGTGCTCGACAAAACCACCGGAATATTTCGACAAATAAACGACCCTATTTTCAAAAACAATCCCATAGCCCAAATTTTGCCACTTGACAATGGCAACATAATGATTGCAACCGACCGTGGGCTCGTTATATATTATCACGAAAAAGATTCTTGCACGACAATAACAAGAGAACGCACCGGCAACATAATGCCCCAAACAGCAATAAAATCTCTGCTCGAAGACAAGAAGGGCAACATCTGGATAGGGACTTGGAACGAAGGTCTCTTCAGGTATGATCCTAAAACGAACAAATATATCTCATATCCGAAGATGAACAATCGCAATTCTGCCCACTATCTCTTTGAAGACAGCTCGGGCAGCATCTGGATAGGCACTTGGGGACACGGGCTGCAAAAGCTTAAAAATCCTTATGACTTGAATAAATTGTCGTGGGAAACTTATGCCAACATCCCCGGCAATGACAAGACCCTCATCAACAACACCATCTACACGATAGCCGAAGACTCTTTGAGTCACTCGATATGGGTGGGGACACCTGCCGGAATGAGCATACTCGATAAAAATTCAGGTGAAATATTGACCAATTTTTATCCCGACAAAGGCTTTAATTCAATCTCGGGAGGCGAGGTCAATTCCATCCTTGCCGAAGACAACGGCTCTATATGGATAGGCATGCTCGGGTCGGGGATAAATATTTTCAACTTCACACCTCCGCAAGATTTCTATACAAACAGCTTGAACGACATACAAGACCGGCTTCAATCCAACTCCGTTCGTTCAATCCTAATTGATTCAAGCAACAAGATGTGGCTTGGAATCGGCACTCAGCACCTCGTGCAAATTGACATGGAAACCGGGCAATGGAAATGCGACAAGGGGATCCCCGGATTTGAAAACATTCCCGGATACACCGTGATGGCAATAACCCAATCCAGAAGCACAGGGAAAATATGGATAGGCACTTACGACGGAGGTCTGTTAGCCTACGACCCGGAAAACCACAAGGTCGACATGTACAAACAAGAAGATACCCAATGGATACCGGGAAACCGTATATATGCAATTACCGAAGACCATAAGAATCAACTGTGGATTGGCACGCAATACGGATTTGGCATGTACTCCCCTTCGGGTGGGTCTTATGCCAAATTTTACAACATAAAAGCCGGCAATATCAACATAAACGAGATTACCGTCAACTCCATAATCGAGGACAAAAACGGCATTTTATGGATTGGCACACGCACCAGCGGCATCATCCGCCTCGAAGGTGAAGGAGGCGATGCTTCAAAATATTCCATAAAGACTTATACTCCAGAAAATGGCGGTCTCAACGCAATAAACGCCATAAGCCTGCTCATTGACTCAAAAAATAGGATGTGGGTGGGAACCCAAGGCGGAGGATTAAGCCTGTACGACCCCCAAAAAGACATTTTCGTCCCGAAACATGCCAAGTGGGAACTTCCGGGCGATGACATATACAGCATACTCGCCGACAAAAAAGACAACTTGTGGATGGCCACCAACAACGGGCTGGTGAATCTCATCTTCACCGACGATGTGAATGCCAAGCCCATATACAGATTGTACACTGTGGCAAACGGACTACAGAGCAACATATTCAACGCGAATGTCATGTTCAAGAAAGCTGATGGCGAAATGTTCTTCGGCGGACACCACGGGTACAACAGTTTTTATCCTGAAGAGATTAAAACAGCCGATTTCAACGCTCCGATAGCTATAACCGACATCTTGATTCACGGCAAATCATGGATGACGCTCGATGCCGACGACCGTGCAAAAATATCATCTAAGACTCCAAATGCTACTAACGAAATCACTCTTAATTACAAGCAGAACAATTTCTCGATAGAATTTGCCGCGCTCGACTATAAAAGTCCGGAACAAAACAGATACTCCTACATGCTAAAAGGGTATTCAAACGACTGGCGATATGTCGACGAAAAACATCGATACGCCCAATACAACAACCTTGAACCAGGGACTTACGAATTCCTGCTGCGTGCCACAAACTCAAGCGGCAAATGGGTGGATCGCCCACAGACATTGAAAATAAAAATCTTGCCGCCACCTTGGCTTTCTTGGTGGGCATACTCGATTTATGCCATCCTTTTGATTGCATTGTGCATACTTGGATACCGATTTGCAAAGAAAAAGATAAGACTTTACAACGAACGGGAACTTGAAAAATTCATTTCGGACAAAGCCGAAGAAATGAATCATGCCAAACTGCAATTCTTCACCAACATAACTCATGAATTGCTCACTCCGCTCACTATCATTTCGGCTTCCATCGAAGAATTAAAAGCCAATGCGCCGCAATACAAGGATACTTACAAGGCCATGCTGGTTAACACCAATCGACTCATAAGGCTCATCCAACAAATTCTCGAATTCCGTAAAGCTGAAACGGGAAATCTGAAACTCAAAGTTTCTCAAGGAGACCTTGCCGCATTTGTCCGAAACTGCACAAACAGTTTCAAGCCGCTCATGAAGAAAAAAGACATCCATTTTTCGGTTGAATGTGATCCTGAACCGTTACACGCATATTTCGACACCGACAAAATCGACAAGATATTATATAACCTATTGTCAAATGCATCGAAATACAACAAGGAAGGAGGTCATGTGTGGATAACACTGTCGTTGTCAACCAACAAGAAAAACGCCATCCTTTCGGTTAAAGATGATGGAGAAGGCATGACTGCCGAGGCGCAAAAGACTTTGTTCCAGCGATTCTATGAAGGCGACTATCGCAAATACAATACCACAGGCACCGGCATAGGGTTGTCGCTTGCCAAAGACCTTGTCGAATTGCACCAAGGAAGCATCGAGGGACATAGTGAGCCGGGCAAAGGCATGGAATTTGTCATAAAGTTCCCGATAAACAGGGACGCATATAGCGAAGACTGCATCGATGATGCCAGCGACCAGTTGCCAATCGTGCAACGTGAAATAATAGTCGAAGACTTCAACGACAAGATTGAAGACAACAACACTGTGGCTGCGACAACACCTCAGCAGAAAGAACCTCAAAAAGAATCAAAGCGTCATGCAAAGGAATACACGCTGCTCCTTGTGGAAGACAATAACGAACTATTGCAAGTGATGGCTCGCCTGCTCAGTCTCGAATACAACATAATGACTGCACATAACGGAAAGGAGGCTACCGAAATTATCACCAATAATGACATACAGCTCATCATTTCCGACATCATGATGCCCGACACCGATGGCCTGCAATTCTGTAAATACATAAAAAGCCATCTCGAAACGAGCCACATCCCCGTAATCCTGTTAACGGCAAAGGATCGCGAGGAAGACAGAATCGAAGCCTACCAGTCGGGAGCAGACGCTTACATCAAGAAACCTTTCAACTTGAGCCTGCTTCAGGCACGCATCACCAACCTGCTAAAAACGCATGAGCGCGCCAATAAAGACTTCAAGAAGCAACTCGTGTTTGACGTAAACGAGCTCAATTACACCAGCATCGATGAAGAATTCCTCAAGAAGGCAATTTCAATCGTGCAAGAACACCTCAGCGACCCCGACTACGACCAGTCACGTTTCGTTGAAGACATGGGCACAAGCAAGTCTACGCTGTTCAGGAAGTTGAAGTCTCTCACAGGGCTTAGCTACTCGTCATTCGTCCGCAATATTCGCATAAAGGCTGCATGCCAGATAATGGAAGAAAAACGCCACATTCGCATTTCGGAACTTGCTTATGCAATAGGTTTCAATGACCCGAAATACTTCAGCGCATGTTTCAAGAAGGAATTTGGCATACATCCAAGCGAATATATGAAGCGATTTGTCGATGATTCGGGAGAAATAACCGACGACACCGAGGAAGAATATGAAGAAAATGACAAGCCGAGCAATAGTGACCCTGAAAAAGAATAATTCCATCCCCGTTGCTTTACGAAACTATCATTTTTGAAACAATAAAAAAGACCGAAGTCGATCATGATTTCGGTCTTTTTGCATCAGTGCAATACAAAATTGACATGATAAAATACGTCTGGCGATGAGAATTGGCAATCAACTAAAACATCATCCTTTACCGTGTGTCTCACAATACGCCACAAATCACATGCATCCTTTTACATAATGAAATAAAAATAATGCCTGCACCGATTGGGATGCAGGCACTTTATTCTTTTATCGAAAACTTATATTCCTCCTTAACTGGTCTTAAGATTGGTAATGAAGAAATAATAATACCAGAACGTGTCGCCATATTGCTTGCTGAACAAACCTTTCAAATTCTGCTCAGGGATTCCGGCATATTGTTGCGACATGTTAATAAATTGGTTGAATCGCTCCTCCACTGCCTTGTCTATCTTGAATTGACGATAGTCCACTTTATGTTCCAAGAAAGAATACAATATTGCAGCTTCTTGATAATGCAGCGGCAATCGCTCGTGAGTGCGTGCATACAACATGAAACGAGGCCAGAAAGCTTCAATGTCTTTTTGAATCAACGCGCATTGCAATGACAATTCTACCAATGGTTCCGGACCTCCGGCCAAACGAACCATGTCACCGATAACATACCCTTCGAGCAAGCCACCGTCACCTTCCAACGCATCCTCGTAAGCCATCAATGGAATAATCGACTTGAACTCGGCATCCTCTTTTATCAATTCAGGATTATCGATGAAGCGTTGATATTTGTCAGCCCAATCACTATGGAACCAAGTCTTATGCAACACATTGTTGTATTTCTGCGCCAACTTGTACTCACCGTTCAACAACGCACATTTCACCATGTATTTCAAGTACTCCACCTTCATGCCATATTCCACCTTGTCTTCCATGCACCAGCGGTAGCAGTAATTGATTTTGCCGAAATGATAATATATCGCCTTTGCTCCGACGATTCTCATCACCGACATCGGCATCGGCACTTTATATGGAGTGTCGCTAATCTTATACTTGAACATTTCATCACCGGCGCGGCCTAATTTATACAATGCCAAATCGGTATTCAGCACCATCAATCTTGTAGGTTCTCCTTTTAATGTAGCGATGCTGTTAACCACCTCGTTCCAATCATCATTGTTCATGGCTCGGTCCATCTTAATCGTAACCCTGAAGTTTTCATCGTCAAATGCACAATAACCCATGCACACTATCGACGCAACGCCAATAATGACCGAAATGGCAAATTTCACTTTAGTGGGAGAAGTTGCCTTGTTCCATCGGCCTGCCAAAACAGCCAAAATAGCCAACGTCACGAATGTAACGATAAACGGCTCATAAAGCACTCTCGCTCCCATATAAAAGCGTGGCAAGCCGGCCAAGTATATGTAGAAAACAGTCATGCGCTCATATACCGACCAAAAATATATTTGCGGTACAATCGCAACCAGCGCAACGGCAATCACTGCCGCAATCCAATCTTTTTTACCCTTATTTGTCATTTCATACAAAGCGCTCAATATCGCGGCCAAAAGAGCATAACTGCCTGCAACGGGATAAAACCCTGCAACAATCACGACAAGCAATGCATACTTGAGCCACTTATTGCCAATCTTGCGATAACACAAGAACATCGCGGAAGCAAACATCAACCCGAGAATATTGGAATAAATGTAGCCTTGCGCTTTTATCGAATATATGAGATAACCTAAATCAACTGTAGAAAGGAACATCATAGTCGCAGGAATCAAAGTCAAAAGGCTCCATCGTCCCGGAATGTTAAAAGCCTTGCTAACAAGCGAAGCCAACGCAAGCGACAACAATATCAGCAATGTGCATCCGAGCCAAGGATAATAGAAAAATTGCACAAGCAGGCATCCGCAATAGGACAAAAAGCCTCCTGCTACTTGCATCTTGTCGAGAAAATACGCCGAGGAGGGCACGAATAACGATAATTCCTGCGCTTTCCAGAAATAATCGGCATTCACTACCGACAACCATGCAGCCACAGCCACAAACAAAACAGCTCCGACAATTTTCACAAGCAGGAAATCATTTCTTCCCAGCGTGTCCTGCCACCCTGCTGGCTTATTACGACTATCGTTCATCTTTATCTTTAATTTACATTTTCATTATGAGCGAAAAAACGCCCTCTAATATTTTAGAATTTGCATGAAGACATTAATGTCTTCATGCAAATAGGCTTCTTTACATCAATATTTTTTCGGCCTTCGTGCCTGTCGTTGCAGTAACGACAACGACATACACGCCTCTCGTCACATTGTCGTTAAGATCAAGCTGGACAAGTTCTCCTCCTTGATATATGCCCGAATAAACGGTTTTACCGCTGGCAGCCTCAACCACGCTGACAGTCATTGGGCCACCTACATTCGCTGCATTGATTTCAACAATGCCATTGCCTGTCGACTTTATGCCGATTCCGTTACCTGCCACTGCAAGACCCACCGAACCAAGACTCTCTTCATACTCTTCTTGGTCGGCCATGATTTGACGGTTGTTTGCACGATATTCGGCGCTGAACATGTCGGCTATGGCTTCTTCAGGACGAGCATATGTATCGAAATATATTCCGAAACTTTGGAATTTGGTTTCATCGTATTCCGAAAGATACAATGACACGCCTTCCGAAGTTGAAGCTCCCGATACGGTCAAGCAAGCATCACTGTCGACACTGCGCAAGTTAACCAATCCGTCTTCTTGCTGCTTCAAGTACCATTCTTGCGACTCAGCATCGCTCTCGGCCGATAATTTCAAAGTTTTTCCAAACAAGCCTTCAAGGAAATTTCCACTATTCACTTCCTTCAACTTGTAGGTGTACATCTTTCCTTCAACCGGAATGAACTCAAATTGCAAATTCTCATCGGCATTGTCGTTCTTCAGACAGAATTGATTGTTACCTGTCAACGACACAAACCTGTCGGAGAATTTTTCTATCAAGTAATATGTATTACCTGCAACAATCTCGTCAGGACGTTTGAATCGTGCAGCATCCTCAAATATGCTCAAATCCCATGAAGCATGCCATTTTACAACCGGATAACCCGAACGCATGCTCAACGGAAGCCATACATAATTGGACACTTCTACATTTGACGAATTCCAACGGTCGCCCATGTAGATATAAGCATCTTCATATTCTTCCACTTTCAATACATAAGTACTTTGAGAATGGTAGGTAGTTCCCTTGTCTTCATCCACCGTGAAATTTTCGCTCGGATTCCACTTACCGAGTATTTCAGTAGTCCAAGCCGAATGTCCCGGATTAGGATTCCACCCGGTACATCCCGAGAACAATCCGAAATAAACGTCGCCAAGTTTGAAAATGGCCGGAGCTTCATAAGACAACCCATTGAGAATCTTCGTCTCTGTTATTGGATTTTGCTCGGGGGTCAAATAATCTTCACTCAGCAACGCAACATTCATGTTAGTGTTCATGTCGGTAGATCCGAAATGATATGCCTTTCCGTCAGTGTCCTTAAAAACAGTCTGGTCGCGCGAATCATGATCATTTGGCCTGAATGTCGATGAAAATTCATACGGGCCTTCGATGTTATCGGCAGTAGCCACGCACACACGCGCCTTCCCATAACCTGTACCATCTTCCCAGTGGATGTACATGACCCACTTTTGTGTCTTGTCATTGTATATCACCTTCGGACGTTCGAGTGTCGCTTGCCCTGTCTCTTCATCAAGAGCCTGGCTGGTCTTGAATGCAAGACCAAGGTTCTCCCAGTTATACAAATCGGTTGAACGATAACAACTTACTCCGACCGAAGTCATACCTGAACGGTTCTCTCCAAACCAATAATATGCACCATCATGTGCAACGACGCAACATCCGTGAGCATTGATATGAGCTCCTTTCGTGTCATTCCAGTTTTCTCCCGGAGTAAATCGGTCGACAGCATGTAACGAACTCATTGGCAAAATTACCAATGCTAACGAAAATATCCAATGTTTCATACTCATAAATTATAAAAAATGCCGGTGGGAAACAGTTGCCACCCACCGGCAGGTGTTTTGATTATGATTGATTACTTATTAATCGCCTTGAATACTTGGCGTTGACCATTGCAAACAGCTTCACAGATGATGATGCTTGTTCCGTTCAATTGTATTGCGTCGCCCGAAACATAAGATTCGGTTGCATACAAGAGAAGACCCATTGAATCATATACTTTGATAGCTGTGCCATCTTCTACACCCGACAATACGAGTTGATTGTTGTTTACAGTCCAGCTCAAGTTGTTGTTTACTACTGCATCTTCAACATCGCTCAAGTCAGCAAGCAACGGAGCATATGCACCTGTAGCATCGTATGTGAAGTATTCAACGTCACCGAATTCGTTTTCGAAACCTGCTTTTTGTCCAAGAACACGAGATGTTCCGGTCAATTGCATTTCGTCTACTTCAAACGGTTCCATCGATGATCCCCATCCACCACCGTTCAAGAAGCGTTCTTGATACAATGTAACCTTGATTTGCTTGCAGGCAGCCGACGTAGTATAAGACATTGAGTATTCTTTAAAGTCGCCCATGTTTTCGATGTCAACCGATGTTCCAAGGTCGGTATTTTGAACTTCTTGGATTTTTACCGATGCCATGATTTCGGCAATTGCATCGTCTTCGGTCTTCATACCACCGCGTGCAAGGAATGTCAAGCTGTAGGTTTCGTTAGGAGCTACGTCAACGATTTGGCTTACTGTTCCTGCACCCCATCCGTCGTTCCAAGTGTAACGGTTCAATTGCATCACATGGTTATCTTTGTCAAGCTCGTTGTTGATTTCTTGATTTACAACAAAGTAAGTACAATTGTATTGGTCAAACGGATTCAATTGCCAGCCTTCCACTTCACGATAAGAACCGCTGATGGTGTCACCATGTTCTTTTTCAAATCCCGGGTTCTTCAACAAGTTTTCTACTACGCTGCCGTTTTCAACAGCCCAATCAGGTTGGTTACCGAAGTCTTCGGCACGCAAAGTGTCTACCGGCATGCCGTCACGATAGATGAACATGCGCTTGTCGGGAGTAACGGCAATACGATAAGTGTGATACTTGCCATCGTTGTTGTAGAATGCACCGGATCCACCTTCGCCTGTAGTAGCAGGGTTGGTCAAGCTGACTTTGCGGTCCGGTCCGTCATAGATGCTTACGTCGTTTGCGCTGACAAATGCCTTGAAGCCGGCACCTTCTTCAGTAACTGCGTATGCGTTGAACGCCTTTGCAGCATTGTCGGTCTTTACGCGGAATTCAACAGTGTAACCGTTGTCGCCGGCAGTGAAACCGTCGGCAACAGCATGCTCGAATGTTTCATCATCACCGGTTCCTTTATAAACAGGATTTTGTGACAAATCCTTTTGTTCAAGCTCAGAACCGTAACCCTTAAGTGTTATATAAGAACGAGTGTCGCCACTGCGAAGTATCAACTGGCCGTTGCTTTCAGCCATAGAACTTTCAAGAGTAACGATGACATCTGTTGAAGAGTTAGGTGTAACTTCATCAGGGAATACCGAGAATCCTCCGACAGTAGTTATTGTGATAGGAGTATCTTCGCTTAAGCCCGAAGAAGCGATGTTGATTGTAGCAGAGTTGCCTGTTCCATCGATAACAACATTGTTGCTTGAAGGTACGATTTCGGTTACCGGTGGTGCGTATGCGCCTGTTCCATCAAATGTGAAGTATTCAACGTCACCGAATTCGTTTTCAAAACCTGCTTTTTGTCCAAGAACGCGAGATGTTCCGGTCAATTGCATTTCGTCTACTTCAAACGGTTCCATCGATGATCCCCATCCACCACCGTTCAAGAAGCGTTCTTGATACAATGTAACCTTGATTTGCTTGCAGGCAGCCGACGTAGTATAAGACATTGAGTATTCTTTAAAGTCGCCCATGTTTTCGATGTCAACCGATGTTCCAAGGTCGGTATTTTGAACTTCTTGGATTTTTACCGATGCCATGAGTTCGGCAATTGCGTCGTCTTCGGTCTTCATACCACCGCGTGCAAGGAATGTCAAACTGTAGGTTTCGTTAGGAGCAACGTCAACGATTTGGCTTACTGTTCCAGCACCCCATCCGTCGTTCCAAGTGTAACGGTTCAACTGCATGATGTGGTTGTTCTTGTCAAGCTCGTTGTTGATTTCTTGATTTACAACAAAGTAAGTACAGTTGTATTGGTCAAACGGATTCAATTGCCAACCTTCTACTTCACGGATTGTTCCACTTACGACTCCGCCAAATTCACCTTCAAAACCTGGGTTCTTCAACAAGTTTTCTTCAACATTGCCGTTTTCTACTGCCCAATCAGGTTGATGGCCGTAATCTTCAGTGCGCAAAGTGTCTACCGGCATGCCGTCACGATAAACGAACATGCGCTTGTCGGGAGTAACAGCGATACGATAAGTGTGATACTTGCCGTCGTTGTTGTAGAATGTACCTGAACCACCTTCACCTGTTGTAGCAGGGTTGGTCAAGCTGACTTTGCGGTCCGGTCCGTCATAGATGCTTACGTCGTTTGCGCTGACAAATGCCTTGAAGCCGGCACCTTCTTCAGTAACTGCGTATGCATTGAACGCCTTTGCTGCATTGTCGGTCTTAACACGGAATTCAACAGTGTAACCGTTGTCACCTACAGTGAAATCGCTTGCTGTGAAAGTTTCATCATCGCCTGTTCCTTTGTAAACAGGATTTTGTGACAAATCCTTTACTTCAAGCGGAGTTCCGTAACCAACAAGGTTTACATAAGCGCGGAAATCGCCGCTACGCAAGATAAGTTGGCCGTTTGTTTTAGCCAAAGAGCTGGTCAAGGTAACCATGACTTGTGTGCCGTTTGCACTTTCTGCCGGCAAAGTAGTCGGGAATACCTCGAAACCCGATGTGGCGGTCAATGTCACATCTTCTACAAGATTGGCTGCTGTAATAGGCAATTGTACAGAAGAACCTGTACCATTGATTACAACAACTCCTGCATTGGCTGTATTTTCAACCGCCAATGTTTGTGCTTGTGCACCTGTGTTTGCTGCTAAGCCATTAAACGGCATCGATAATGCCAATGCCAATAATGGAACTGATAAGAATAGCTTTTTCACGTTGTGTAAATTTAGAAATGATAAAAAATGTTGTTAGTACTTTATAATCTTGATACTTTTTCCTCCCGACATGGCCACATATATGCCCGGCATCAATGACGAGAGGGACAATGAATTTACCGATGTAGCTTGGAGCAGGCATTGTCCGTTGACGGAATACACATTGACCGACTCCATTGCCGACCAGTCGGACATTCGCAAGTTGCACGCTCCTGAATCATAAACGAGCGACGGCTTGCCTTCGGCCATTGATTCAAGGCCTACACTCCCGCTTGCCGAACCCACGACGCACCATCCGGCGGTATCACCTTCCGAGCGGCCGCTATTGCCCGACTTTTCCCTGTCCTTGAATAGCTCGGCATGATCACCGCTTATGCAATTTGTTCGCAAAGTCACGGTAATATCGTCGTTCATCGTCTGGGTCGCAGCGAAAAATGCCGCGTCGCCAAAGTATGATTCATAATCTATGTAATAAGGATGCGACGCATTCATTTCAACTGCACCGTCGGGAGTGACCTCCACTTTAATCTTCCGGCCGTCAAATTCGCCTTCTCCTCGCTCCAACGCAACATAATCGACCGTTTCAGGCAAAATCTCTTCTACGGCCATTTCTTCTTGTTGAAGCAATATGTCAAATCCGGTTTCGGTGACATTAAACACTTTTGCCACTGTCGGATATGCATTTTTCATATTTTGAACCGATGCCAAGACTACAGGTGTTTCTTCAAACGTTCCGTCGAATGCCACATGCACCTTGTCACAACCGATACCTTCTATCCGGCCTGCCTTGGCTTTCAAGCCTCCTATTTCATAATCGCCGATGCGAGGAAAAATCATATAGGACAACGTGTCTTGGCTTACAAACGTCTGTCCTGCATTGTAATTCCACATCGACACGCCTATTTCGCATGTAGATTTAGATGATGATTTTATCGCAGGTAACATCGGGGTTTTCATTCTATAAGTCTGTGTTCCGAGAATCGTTACCGGTGCTTCTTCATATTGGTCGGTATAGGCATATAACCTAATTTCTTCAGGTGTTATTATTTTCCCTATTACCGGCGCATCGGCATCGGTTAAGATTGATCCATACTGCACCTCATTGGAAACGCCCTTTTCCTTACCGTCGACAATTGACCTTACTCTGTATACAACGACATCTCCGTTTGTAATGTCATCATCAACCGGTTCCGAGTAATACATTTGCGGGTATGCGACACGCGCCACTTCTCCAAACCCGTTGCCGTTAACCGACTTTTCAACCACATATTCATCTACCTGCTCGCAATTGATATCGGTCCATGACAGTTCAAAAACATTCTCTTGTTCATTGAACGCATAAGACAACACAGGGTTATCCCTGAAGCTCCAAGACGGAATTATTTCCTTGCTGCGGCTGAATGCTTGAGCTGCATTGAAATTGGCATACACTTTTCCTGCCGGAGTGAGGTTTAGATTGTTCCAGAACATAGCTCGCTTCTCTTCCACCCAGTTGTAAATGGAGTAACGCTCAATGAAAGAACATGTATCCATCATCGCAAGTATATCTTCCATGAACTTGCGTTGCTTTTCTTGCTGTTCAGGCTTGGTGTCGGGCCATCCTTCATGAGTCCAGTTTGCACCGTTGTTCCATTCGGTTATCCAAATGGGGCAGCCCGTCTTTTCATGTATTTCCTTCAATTTCTTATACCAATCGTCGATTGTCGAACATACCACCGAGCTGCCACGGCCTCCCCAATAAGCATGGATGGCCACATAGTCCACACGGTAATTGCGCTTGCGGCATTCCGACATGAAATTATACAACCAATTGAAATCGGTAGTGGCCGGAGAACCGAGTCTTTTGCCTGTCTGCAAATGCTTAGGCCATTCTTCTATGGCCACGGAAACCGACACGTTAGATTGCTCCGTGTGATCGGGTTCGTTATAGCTTAACAAGTGTGATGATTCAGTCACATTGAACAACAAGTCCCAATTGCCGCCATGTCCCCATTTTTCCTGCACAAATTCTTGATTGCGCCAAGGCGTACCTTGAACTTCGGGCGAACGTCCGTAATCGGGATTGTCGCTCCAGCTGTACAACCATGTGCTGCGCGTCACGTCGCATTGTTCTTCAAGGTAGCCTTCAGGTGGGTTTGTTTGGCTGTTACCGCCAACCCAACCTTTCTTGGAAGGTTCCTGCCACTTGAACACCCTGATGAACGAAACTTTGCCGGCAAGTTCTTTCGGCAACGCCGTTTCAAGGTCACCTTCGCTCGCAATGAAAACGCGGCTATAACCAAGCCCGTCGGGCTCGGTGGCAAATGTAGCCATGTATCCGCGTTTCAACTTGAACGACCTTATGTCATTGTCATGCTCAAGTTCACGACGCAAATCGGCCGACACTTCTGCTGCCGGAGCATTGGAATAAAAATATCCTGTCTCATATTTGGATGCTTCTCCTGTAAAATCGGCTTCCTCAAATGCTTCAAGCGGCATGTAGCCTGCCGGATGAGCCATTACGAGCGTTCCTTGCTTATATATGGAAATACGGCAATTCTCATCGGGTACCATCGCGGCTCCGTTTATCGTGACCGATGCCGAATATTTGTCTATGACATCTTGCGGAGACACGTTGTCGAAAAACAATCCGGCATCTTCCGAAGCCAAGTCTATCGTAACTCCTTCGGAAATAGGTGCGTTACCGCTATTAATATGTAGATCAGTGGCATCGGCTATGGTTCGGCTTGCCTCAACCGACTCGACGGTTTCGACATTCCGGGCTGCAGCCATGAAAATGCTCGCCGCGCAAGCCAATGTCATCATGAATACTCTGATACTCATAGTTAGTTTTTTTGTTGTTCCAAAATCTGGTTTATGTTTGCAAGTTGTAGTTGTTACCCTTGAATCCTATATCTTTGGCATCCCTAACCAAATTCTCGGACGAAACATTGCTATAAATTAATTCCGCTTGCCGAAAATTTTGTAGCCTAAAATTAGAATAAAAGTATTTCAAGAATGTCCGAATATAATTCAACAATGTGCTAAAATATGTCATTCGAGAATTTTACACCTTTTGTGAAATAAAAATAGCCTATGCTCCTATTATAGCCGATTGACGCTCAAACTATGCAGATAAAACCCATGAAAGGCCGATTGTAAATCCCCGGAATAAATACGCTATGAAATAGTTTACCGGCAAAACACAATTGAAATGCAAGCCATCATCGAGAAGACGCGATTCATCGCGTCCGATGATACCCGCACTGAAAGGATTAACCCGGCAAAGCGCCACATCATTAAACGCGATGAATCGCGTATCCACTATAATACATGTATTGGATTTCCTTCAATGACATACATTACCGGGCAGCAAATATAAAAAAATCCGTGGCACGCACACACGGCATGCCACGGACAGAGCCAAATAGCTAATCAGATATATTATTTCACAATCACTACACGGCTTCCGTTGCAGTTATTGTCTACTACTGTCAAGACGTAAGTTCCCGGAACCAAGTCGAATGTGTATTCATTTTCCACGGTGACTGCTGTTCCTACAAGAGTTCCGTTCATTGAATAAACATTGACTGTTGCTTCACCTTCAAGTCCTGCCACGCGGAGGACTCCGCCGTTGCTTGTAACTGTCAATTGCGACAACTCGATGCCTGCAACTCCGACAAGCTTCTCAGAATATTCAAGGGCTTCTTCGAGTGTCTCGGTAACGTCTTTGACTTCCGATGCGGTGTAATCGTCAGGATTCTCAACCACTGCCTTGGCATCGGCAAGGGCCGCGTCAAGTATCGAGTTGCTTGAGTATTCAGCGATGAATGCCTCGCACTCGGCGATGAGGGCTTCAAGTTCGGTCAGGTCGTGAGATGGAATTACGGCTGCTTCGAATGTTTCCATTGCTGCCTTCAATGTCTCGACGCTTGCGAGCAAGTCGGCTTGAGTGCTTGCTTCATTGGCAAGGACTTCGGTTGCCGCGTTGATTGCATTTTGCAACTGCGTGCAGGCTGTCGACGGGTAGTTGCCCGGCTTGAGTCCCTGTTCTGCTCCGTCGTGCAATGCCTGGGCTTCATCGATGAGGGCTGCAAGGCCGGTGCTCTCGACAAGGGCGGCGCGGAATGTCTCGATGGCGGCGTTGATGCTCGTCACGAGGTCGTCGACGGTTGCTTGCGAAACTGCCGCGCGGTCGATTTCTTCAGCACCTGTAACAACCGATTGCAAAGCGTCTACTACCGATTGAGGGCATTCTCCCTCACCGTCGCCTATCACTGTCACTGTTTCAATCAGCGAGTTGGCAAGGGCGATGCGTTCGTCAAGAGTTGCGAAGTTGATGACTACCTTCGATGCGGTGAGGGTGGTCATTGCCGAATTCAACGCCGAAGTGATTTCGTCAACTTCTTCCTGTGTCAATTCAAGGTCGGTCAATGCTTCCTGTGCTGCTTCGAGGGCTTCGTTGAAGGCGTCGATTGCCTCTTGTGGATAGTTGCCGTCAAATTCGCCGGCTACAAGGTTCTCGTATTCTTCGCCTTGGGCTTTTTCCACTGCGGTCTTCAAGGCTGCGCGGTCAACGGTGATGACGCTGTCGATGAATGTTGCGCGGGCTGCCTGCAACGTGTTGAGGTCTTCGACTGTCGGTTCCGCGTTGCCTTCGGCTGCGGTGATTGCGGCGCCAAATGCGTCAACGGCGGCTTGCGGACGTTGTCCCTTGTCGTAACCTACGTTTTCCTTTTCTGCTTCATAAAGTGCGCGTGCGCATTCAACTGCGTCGGCAAACACGTCATTTATGTCTTGTTGCTCTGCGTTTCCTGTCAAGGTGTCAACCCATTCGCCAACTTCCGCGGTCAATGCGTCGGCATCCTCTTGTTCCGAAACGTTGTCTGCTTTTTCCTGATAGTCGGCAAGTTGTGCCTTGGCTTCGTCGATGGCCGATTGATACCATTCGCCCACTTCGATGCCCACTACTGCCTCGTCAAGGATTTCTTGGGCTGCTGCAAGCATTCCTTCGAGGTCGTCCTTGATTACTTGGTTAGGATTGTTGACAAACTCGGTGCGTGCGTCGTTCAACTTTTCGGCCATTTCGTCAACTTGTTCCTGGGTTGCGCCTGTCAATGCTTCAGCTTCTTCGATTACTGCTTCAAATGCGTCACATTTGGCATCGCTCCATTGGCCGATTTCGTTACCGCGGTCGATGTTGCGCAATGTGGTGCGAGCCGAGCCGATTGCGTTTTCAAGAGCAGTGCGATCGGGGTCGTTAGGCATGTCGACCTTGGTGAAGCGGCCTTGGTGGGCGTTGTTTGTAGGAACGAAATCTTGAATTGCAGGAGTCTTGCCGCTTGAGAATGTCAAAACCTTTGTTTCATCATCGGCTTCTACAAGCGAGAACATATCCACACCGCTTGTGGTAGTGTAAACCATTTTCCAAGTAGGAGCTGAAGCCTTGTCGACAA
This sequence comes from uncultured Muribaculaceae bacterium, assembly GCA_944321705.1. Classification (GTDB taxonomy): domain Bacteria; phylum Bacteroidota; class Bacteroidia; order Bacteroidales; family Muribaculaceae; genus Avimuribaculum. Next base: position 57,340 of record CALUMG010000014.1, read on the forward strand.
GTGTGAAGTCGTAAGCAAGAGCCTTGCCGTTGTTCATTACATAATATGCACCGTTGCCGGCTGCTTCAAACGACCAGTGTTGATTAGCATCACCTGCCGTGTATTCGGCCGTAGCGATGCTTTCGCCCGATACTGTCATGTAGTTTGTGCTGTACTTGGCAACAGAGAAACGATAAAGTTCATCGGCTGCAGGAGCAAATACAGGCTTGTTCCATCCATCTTCAAATGCTGCGATGGCAGTTGTCAACGTTGTCCATGCAGTATTTATTTCTTCTTGTGTAGTTGCAGATGTCAATGCCTGTTGAGCAGCAGCGATGGCTGCATTGAGAGCGTCAACAGCCGACTGCGGATATTGCCATACTTCTTCGCCCACTTCGGCACCGGCTACCAATTCTTGAGCATTGGCGATGCTGGTTTCCAAAGCATAAGTAAGCATGCCTCCTTCAACGACCTCGATTACGACCCAGTTGCTGTTGCCGCCTGTACCCTTGTTAGTATAGACCGAACTTCCCGGTTCTGTGCTATCAGTTCCGATGTGGCCATTGCGTGCATGACGGTTGAATGACACTTCAAGAGTCTCGGCATTCTGCAATTCGATGACCCATTTGGCATCGTCGGCAGCAGGATCGCTTGAAACGACCGAATTCCATCCTCCGGTCCACGCAAAGTAGCCGCTGCCGTCAGATATTTGTATGTTGTAAACATTAGGTTCGCCTTCAATTGGCACAAACTTATAATGTTGGGTTGCCACGCCTGTCGGTGTATTGATAACGAATTCCGTACCACCTACGTCCATTACCAATCCTGACGAAACTTGCACAATCCAGTATTCCTTTTCGGGATCGACGGTGATTGAGTTCATCGAATTATTGAACACATTCACTGCCTCATTGAGTGTAGTTACTGCGTCATTGACGGTTGATTGGTCGGTAGGATTAGCAAGCACACTTTTGGCAGCATTGATGGCTGCGGTCAGCACGTCGGCTGCCGATTGTGGATATTGACCCGGCTCGTTACCGATTTCAACCGATGCGAGAGTCTCTTCGGCATTGGCTATCGCATTTTCAAGAGCGGACGTTACCACATCGTCGGTTGCAACTTGCAAGTTCCAGTTGTACTTGCCGTCACGCCCGCTCTTGTCGGCATACACGCCATCTCCATCGTTGTTGCCGTCAGCTCCAAGGCAATTCCATCCAGCATCCTTGCCGACACAGGCAATGGCAATGTATCTGGAATCATTTTCAGCAACCGACAGTGTGTATTGAGCCAAAGAAGGCTCTGAAAGAGATGCCGGATCGGCAGTCCACTTTAAAGTATAGCCGTCCGACCAAAGGTATTCCCCTGTTTCGACCAACTTGATGTTGTAAGCACCTTCCACTCCGTCGACAGCTTCAAACAAGAAACGTTGCGCAGTAACTGCACCCGGACTCATGATTTTCAACGTCCCGTTGTCGTTACTCAAGAACAAACCACTCGAGTGGGTTATGAAATACTCCGTTTCTGCCTCGGGGACAGTAATCGGCTGCGCTTTCACGGCCGTGCACCACAAAAGCACCAATGAGAAAAGTAAAAATAATCTCGCTTTCATTATAAAAGATTTTAAAATAAAAATTATTGTAAGTTCTAAGACGATTGAGGCGCGAGGCTTGCTTGTTATTCATGATTCATGGAACGCGCCATTTTTACAGCTCTAAATTAATTTACTAAAAAAGGCAATAAGTAGGTAAATATCCCAGAAAAGTAGACATATATTCCACACATATTACTGTAACATTTATGAAACAACAACCTACCTTATGCCTAAAATGCTTTGATTTTTAAACATTTCAACAAAAACGGCGGCATCTGCGGCAATTTGCACGCCCAATCGACATAACAAGTTTCAAAACCTTGCAAATTTCCCATTTTATTTCACAAAACGACACAGCATGGATTCAATCATCCCACAAAATCCAACAATTTCAGCCCTTAGGCAAATCAAAATTGAAATCGGACATCGTAGATACGCGATTCATCGCGTATCAATCCACCACGACATTGCATCCACGGAGACGCGATAACGGAGACGCGATAAATCGTCACAACAACATCACCATATTCCGGGGCAGTAGAAATTTAGTGGGGATACCCATACAGCATAGCGATTCTGAAGAGGAAGAACTTTTTGTCCACGA
>CALUMG010000015.1 GCA_944321705.1 uncultured Muribaculaceae bacterium
AAAACCTACATATCTCCCTTTTATTCCAATAGTTTGCATTATTCCTGCGAAATCCATCCGTATGTGAGCGAGTTTCACTATATTTGTAACATAATTTTTGACATTATCATAAAATGGACTTGAAATACAACTCGCAACAAGAAAAGTTGATTCTGCCTGAATATGGTCGTAATATTCAGCAAATGGTTGATTATTGCGTTACCATAGAAGATAGGGAAGAAAGAACGAGGTGTGCTTATACAATAATCCAAATCATGGGAAATCTTTTCCCTCAAATAAGGGATTCGGAAGATTATAAGCATAAGTTGTGGGATCATCTTGCCATAATGTCTGATTTTAAGCTCGACATAGATTTTCCTTATGAAATAGTAAAAAAGGAAAATCTTGTAACAAAGCCGCAAAGGATTCCCTACAAATTGGAACATATAAAATATCGCCATTATGGAAAAATTATAGAATTGATGATAGACGAGGCTTGTAAATATCCCGAAGGCAAAGAAAAGGATGTTTTGGTATCGTTAATTGCAAATCACATGAAAAAATTGATTTTTTCCATAAACAAGGAAGGTGTGGAGGATGAAAAAATATTGAAAGACTTGAAGCATTATTCCAAAGGCAAAATTGATCTTGACGCGTCAATATATAAGTTGAGGGAGTTTAAAGAAGCTCCTGTTCAGGCTCCTGCCAAAAAAGGCAAAAAGAAAAAATAAATTCGTTATCTGGAAAATACTAATATTCATGTAAAAAGCCATGAGTACATTTGTTGTAGAAGGTGGGCATCGGTTATATGGGGAAATTGTGCCTCAAGGTGCCAAAAATGAAGCATTGGAAATATTGTGTGCCACATTGTTGACACAAGACACTGTTACGATTCATAACATACCTGATATTCTTGATGTGAATAATCTGATTGCTTTGCTGAAAGATTTGGGTGTAATAGTAAATCGAATAGGTGAGAATTCTTATACATTCCAAGCGAAGGAAATAAATTTGGGTTATCTTGAAACTCCGGAATTTTGTAAAAAAATGTCCTCGTTAAGAGGATCGGTGATGATTATAGGTCCGTTGTTGGCTCGTTTTGGCTTTGCCATATTGCCTAAACCGGGCGGAGACAAGATAGGTCGTCGTCGCCTTGATACTCATTTTATTGGAATCCAAAAACTTGGAGCCACATTTGAGTACAAGCCAGACATGCAATTGTATGAAATCAAAGCCGATAAACTGCATGGAGAATACATGTTGCTTGATGAAGCGTCGGTGACAGGTACTGCTAATATCTTGATGGCTTCGGTTCTTGCAGAAGGAACTACCACTATATATAATGCCGCATGTGAGCCATATCTCCAACAATTGTCCAAGATGTTGAATGCCATGGGTGCTAAAATCAGCGGCGTGGGTTCAAATCTTTTGACCATCGAAGGCGTGACAAGTCTGCATGGATGTGAGCATACTATTCTGCCCGACATGATTGAAGTGGGCAGTTTTATTGGAATGGCTGCCATGACAGGTTCGGACATAACATTGAAAAATGTGTCGATAAAGGACCTCGGCATAATTCCTGATAGTTATAAACGTTTGGGAATAAAACTAGAAGTCATAAATGACGACATACACATTCCGTCTCAAGAGGGTTATGAGATAGAGACATTTATCGATGGGTCGATAATGACTATTGCTGACGCTCCTTGGCCGGGATTGTCTCCCGACTTGTTGAGCGTGTTCCTTGTAGTTGCCACACAGGCCAAAGGCAGTGTCTTGATTCATCAAAAGATGTTTGAAAGCCGTTTGTTCTTTGTGGACAAGCTTATAGACATGGGGGCGCAAATAATATTGTGTGATCCTCACAGGGCAGCTGTGATAGGCTCGGGCAAACTTAATTCACTCCGTGCCGCTAATCTTGTTTCACCAGACATAAGGGCCGGTATTGCATTGTTGATTGCAGCCATGTCGGCTTGTGGAACAAGCTATATCCACAACATCAATCAAATAGATCGCGGCTATCAGGATATAGACAAAAGATTGAACGCCATTGGGGCAAATATCATTAGAATATCGTAATTTTAACTGCCGGGTATGATTACACGGAACGAGATAATTGAGATAGGTACTTTCAACAAGTCTCATGGAGTCGAAGGAGAGATTTCGGCAACTTTTGATTGTGATGTCGAAGCAGCGGGCATGTTCCGTTGTCTCATTTGTGACATGGATGGCATCTTTGTGCCTTTTTTCCCTGAATATACAAGGGAAAAAAGTAGTACATCGGTGATTGTAAAGATTGACGGAATCGACAGTGCCGAAAGTGTAAGAATCCTTGTCAACAAGAGAATATATGTGTTGAAGAGTGAATATTCAAAATTCTCGGAAGAGGAAGATTATGATGATTATCCTGTAGATTTCTTTATAGGTTTCACCGTCGAGGACGAAACTGGTTTAATTGGAACTATAACAGCTGTAGAAGATTCTACCGACAATGTGCTGTTTATTGTGTCGAATGGTACCAGCCGCGTGTATGTACCTGCAGTGGACGATTTTATAGAAGATATTAATATTGAGAAAAAGACGATAACAATGTCATTGCCTGAAGGGCTTATTGACATGCAGTGAATCACAATTTTAATTATTAGGTGTTTTACCAAAAAACAAAAATGGAAACGAAAGAATTTGATGAAAATGACGCATTGGCATTCATCAGAAATTATGTACCAGCATCGATAAAAAACAAGTATACCGATGACGATATTTTGTTGCTTATCGACACCATGTATGATTTCTTCGACAATGGAGATGAAGATGAGATTTTATATGAAGATGAAGACAACGGAGATGGGTACAACATTAATGAAATCGTAAATTATGTAAAGAAGAATTTGCGTAAGGATCCTGACAATCAAATTGATGTCGATGATGTGAAATATTTGGTGGAAGGTGAATTAGAATATGAAAATAGTCTCGGAGACGATTTGTAAAAAGAGAAAAATATCAATGCTTTTGTGGACGTTTGTCGCCCTTGTGGGGATGACAAACGTCCAATCGATTGCTGCAAATGATAGTCAAAGTGACAGTGCAAGCAATACTGGCATGTTGGCTTATGAGGAAAATATAATGCTTCCTGAAGTCTCTGATGAAGACAATATTGAATATTTGCAAGAATATCAGTTGTCTCAGGCTAAATCTCTCGTCAAGAAAGGATTTGACGTGGAATTGATGAGAAACAGGGAAGTGATAGTAATCATAGTTGAAGCCGAAAAGTTGTTTGCGCAAAATGACAACGTGCTGACCGATAAAGGGAAAAGAGAATTAACACCTATCCTTGATTACATTGCCGATTCCAATATGTATAAAGTTGTTTTGGCAATGTATGCTGATAATACGGGTTCGGAATATTATCGCTTGTCGTTGAGTGAGGAGAGAGCTGAGTCGGTACAATATTGGTTTTGCTCACAATCACCAAATGAAAACATAGTGGCTTACGGGCTTGGTGGCGAGAATCCGCTATATCCGAACAATTCTGTTAAGAATCGGGCTAAAAACAGACGTCTCGAGATTTTGTTGATACCCAATGAAGGATTGATAAAGCAGGCCAATGAATAACAAAGATGGCAGCGAGACGTATTTGCGCGTAAAGCATTGTGGCAAGCGTGAAATATATGTCGTATTAATTCGATAATTATTCTTAACTTTGTGAAAAATTCAAGAAAATTGAAATAATGGCAAAAGAACTGAAAGATTTGACCAAGCGAGCAGAAAATTATTCGCAATGGTATAATGAGTTGGTTGTTAAGGCCGACCTTGCCGAGCAATCGGCCGTGAGGGGATGTATGGTAATTAAGCCTTATGGTTATGCGATATGGGAGAAGATGCAACGTCAATTGGACAAAATGTTCAAGGACACAGGTCATGTAAATGCTTATTTCCCATTGCTGATACCTAAATCTTTTTTAAGCAAGGAAGCCGACCATGTGGAAGGCTTTGCCAAGGAATGTGCCGTTGTTACTCATTACAGGCTGAAAAATGACCCTGACGGCAGGGGAGTTGTTGTCGACCCTGATGCAAGACTTGAGGAAGAATTGATAATTCGTCCGACATCGGAAACCATAATTTGGAATACATACAAAAATTGGATAAAATCTTACAGGGATCTTCCTATATTATGCAATCAATGGGCAAATGTGTTCAGATGGGAAATGCGTACACGCATGTTCTTGCGTACTGCCGAATTCTTGTGGCAGGAAGGTCACACAGCTCATGCTACAAAAGAGGAAGCAATGGAAGAAGCAGTGCGAATGCTTAATGTATATGCTGAATTTGCCGAGAAGTATATGGCAGTGCCGGTGATAAAAGGTGTAAAATCGGCTAATGAGCGTTTTGCAGGAGCTCTTGAGACTTATACAATCGAGGCCATGATGCAAGATGGTAAAGCATTGCAATCGGGAACTTCTCACTTCCTCGGACAGAATTTTGCAAAAGCATTTGACGTCAAATTCATAAACAAGAACAATGAGCTTGAATATGTGTGGGCAACATCTTGGGGTGTTTCGACTCGCTTGATGGGAGCGTTGATAATGACCCATTCCGATGACAATGGACTTGTCTTGCCTCCGCATTTGGCTCCTATACAAGTTGTCATAATTCCTATCTACAAGAGCATGGAACAACTTGAAGTGATAAACGACAAGGTTGCTCCTATTGTGGAGAAGTTTAAGAGTATGGGCATAAGCGTGAAATATGACAATGCCGACAATAAGCGTCCCGGATTTAAGTTTGCCGACTATGAGCTTAAAGGTGTTCCGGTTCGTCTTGCTTTGGGCGCTCGCGACTTGGAAAACAATACGATAGAAGTGATGCGTCGTGATACGTTGGAAAAAGTAACAGTTTCTCTTGATAACATAGAGGAGTATGTTGCAAACTTGCTCGAAGAAATGCAGGCCAACATTTATCAAAAGGCTCTACAATTGAGAGAATCTAAAACTACGACTGTAGACACTTATGATGAATTCAAGGAAAAAATAGAAGAAGGTGGCTTTATATTGGCCCATTGGGATGGAACACCTGAAACAGAAGAGAAAATTAAGCAGGAAACAAAAGCAACCATAAGGTGCATTCCTCTTGATGGAGACAAGACTCCGGGCAAGTGTATGGTTACAGGAAAACCTTCGGCTCAAAGGGTGATATTTGCCCGCAACTATTGATTGCGTCGATAAAATGTGTTAATTAACACGTTATATAAAAAATATCGGATTCCAAGCATACCAACTTGGAATCCGATATTTTTTTCAACTGTGCTGAATGTTCTCGTGAGTTTGACATGTAATCCATAATTCATTTTTAAGGTTTGTTTGATTTTTATTAATTTAAAAATAGGATTTATTTGTTTTTTAGGGTTGTAATCCGTATATTTGACGATAATACGTTAAAATATGGGTGGGGCTGATTTCGTCGTTTCACAGTTGCTATCGTCTCAATCACTATTGTTTAAGTTCGCATATAAACTTACGCTTGATAAAGAAGATGCCAAGGATTTGTTGCAAGAGACCGTGTTAAGGATTCTGGATAACAAGTCAAGATTTGTCGTGGGAACTAATTTCAAAGGCTGGTCGATGATTATAATGAGGAATATTTTTATAAATCATTGCCGTCGTACAAACAAGCTTAAAATTGATTCCAATGAGGAGGTCGGGGCCGAGGCATCGGCTGTAAACAAAGTTTCCACACAAACTCCCGAAACGAGTTATTCGGAAAATGAAATAATGGATAAGATAGATGAATTTCCGGGAGAGTGCAAAGAATCATTCAAATTATACTTGATTGGTTATTCGTATAGAGAAATTGCTGAGAAACTGGCGTTGCCATTAGGTACAGTGAAAAGTCGCATTTTTACTGCCCGTAGTTGGTTGAAATCGGCTCTTGAGGGGTATGTTGTGTAAATTAAAAAGGAATTTTTTATTTCTACCTATTTGAAGTGCTCGTGTCTGAGTTGTCTTTGTTCTCATTTTTGTCGATAGTGTTTTCTTTTTGTTTTTCCCGATGCTTGAGGGTGAAATGTAGGAGTATGATTATGATTAAAGTTGTAATTAGTATTCCAAAGAAATAAGCATATCGGCCTGCATACAAATAAGGAAGGCCTTGATATGCCATAAAGGCCAAATATATGAGCAGCAATAATGGCAATAGCGTGGATTTCTTAATTTTCTTCATTAACTATGTATTTTGATTTTTGAGGGTCGAATAAATGTGCAGAGAGATGGTTGTATATTTTTAAGCAAGCCCATGCATCGATTGCAGCATATTCTTTTTGTGCTTCTGTGAGATTGTCGGCTTCCCAGTTTGTCAAGCGTTGGCCTTTTGAAATTCTCTTGTCAAATAGAATCGCATATATTTTCTGCAAGCTGGCATCTGCGATACCATAGTCAGGTACAATTTTTTGTAAATCGATGAATCCCGACATGTTTGCTTCCGAAACTTTGTGAATCATTCCGAAATCATCTTTTAATGATAGTCCTACTTTTGTCACCGATGGATTTTCAAGAAAAGACTTTAAAGCATCAGGCATGCCTATCTTGTTTATTCTAAACAGATAGCAATCTTGTTCGGTTGATATTTGCATTAATGCCACACTGTGTACGACACCTTTCTTGAAGGAAGGACGAGTCTCAGTGTCAAATCCGAGTATCTTATATTCTTGTAATTTGCTTATGGCTTTGTTCACTCCCTGGATGTCATCTATCACATGGATGTTGCCTTGGAATGTAACTCTGGCCAATGTGGACAATTGTTCTTTGGGTATCGAAATTTTCATTGTCATTAATTATATGTCAAGTTTTGGCATGATGAGAAAATCACTTTCCGGAGATTTGATGGAAAAGTACTTTTTCAAATAATTTCGAGTATCTTCGGCAATTATAGCATCTTCGTCAAAGTATGAATTGTAGATTATGTATTTTAACGAAATATTTCGTGATTGCAGAGCTTCAAGAGAAAGTATGGCGTGATTAATTGACCCCAATATGCCATTTATTACTAAAACTACCGGATAGTTGTTTTCGCATATGTAATCTATTGTCAAGTATTGGTCTTTTATTGGAACCATGAGCCCTCCTGCGCCTTCGAGCAATATCAAGTCATATTTTGAACTTAAATTGCGCGTTGCATTATTAATTTTGTTTAAATCAATGTCGCATTTGTCGATTGTTGCGGCAAGATGAGGTGATGCAGGGTATGACAGAATCACAGGTGCAGTTGTGTTGTCGTTGTCAACATCAGCATATGGTATTTGCATTATTTTGCGATGTATGTCAATGTCTTCCGAGAAATTTTTATTTCCCGTCTGAATCATTTTTTGAGTCATGACATTTATGCCTTTTGCCATGAGATTTTTTGCAAGCCATCCGGTCGCAAAACTTTTTCCTACGTTTGTTCCGATGCCTGAGATAAATAAAACTTTGTTATTTTGTAAATCAACCATTTTTCTTGGCAATTATGTATATTGGGTTGTAGGTCAAAGGAAATTTGCCATTGATATCTTCAGGGTAATTGTCAAGGAGATTCCTTACGTTTTTTGTAGCTAATCTTTCAGAGTTGACAGAATTTACGCCTGTTGCTTTGATGTGCTTTAATGCATCAATCGGAGAGTCAAACAAAAGAACCTTTGATTCCTCGTCAATCAAAATTATGTCAAAGTTACGTTTTATTTTTGTATAAAACCAATCGGTATCTTTATAATTAAGAGATATTTTGGCGATATTCTTGATTTCAATCATGTTGCGTGGCCCGAACGACGATATGACTAACGCACCGCCCGGTTTCAGCCAGTTGCTCGCTTTCTCCAAGAAAAAAGGTATATTCTCAAACCATTGAATGGCTGATGATGATACTATGTAATCAAAAGTGCCGGGTGGAAAAGAAAGTTGTTCGGCATCACCTTCTATGAATTCATAATCGGTAGTGTTGAGATTCAAAGTTATTGTAGGCATGTTACAAATATCATTCAACACGAGGCGTGACGGATACAAGTGCGAAAGATACGTTCGGGTGAAAAAGCCGGTACCGCAGCCAAATTCCAATATCGAGGCATCTTGTTTTAGCCCAATTGAGTTTTCCCATTTAAGAAACAGTGTCTTGGCTATTTCTTTTTGCACACGGGCATTTGAGTCATATCCTGTTTCAAAACTGCTGGAGAAGCGTTGTTTGATTAAATTTTTGTTAATTATGTTTTGGCTTATGATTTTCTCGAAATCGGTCGGCATGTGTGCTCCGCGTTCGTCTATTTCCATGTCTCGGCATAGATTGCACCATCCTTTTAACTGGTTTTCAAATGGGAATATGCGGTCATTTTTGGAGACAAGGACTTTATCCCATTTGATGGGATTGGGTGTGCTTGAAAGAAATGTTGTTTCTATGTTTTTTAATTCGTTGGACAATGATGACAATGTGCGTTGAGGCATGTGTGACAGAAATGTTTCATATTGATTCGTGTCATTGCAGATGCGTCGATAAAATTTTAGCAGTGATTGGCGCGAAAGATTGTTTGCTGTTGCTTGGAATATTCGTAGAGGTATTCCCTTTGTGTCATCTATCGGAAATTGAGTGCCATTTATAGCCATTTTGAATACGACAGGCATATGTTGATTACTCAATAGAACATGCGAAGCTGCATAAACGCCAAATGACCATGCGAAAACATATATGTTGTCATAGTTTTTTACAAGATCGATGTCAAAATCAAAATTTTCATAGTTGCAGACAATCATGAAATCGCAATTTAATTTCATGTTTGCGAACGTTTGACAATCCATGCCCCATCCGGCAAAAAATAATACCAATGAGCGAGCGTTGTTTTGTGTTATGATATATTGGTTCATAAAATTTTGTCCAAGTCTTGAATCAAATGTTCTATTGACGAAGTCTCGATTGCTGCATTAAGGCTTATTCTTATTCGTTCAGTTCCGGCAGGAACGGTCGGGATGCGGATGGGCAATGCAATATATCCGAGCTCAAATAATTTTTGCGAGGATGCGATTGTTTTTCGGCTGTCACCTATTATGATAGGTATTATTTGTGAATGGCTGTCGGTATCATATCCTTTCGAACGTATAAAGGAGTTGATAATGTCTGACATGCTGATGAGATGTCTGCGCTCGGCATTCATTGACAGTATTTTCTTGATGGTTATCAATGACCATTCACAGTTTATGGGTGGTAGCATTGTCGAGAAAATAAAACTTCGGGCAGTGTTGATGAGGAAATCTTTCAACAAGCTGTTTGTGATGGCAAAAGCTCCAACTGATGCGGCAGCTTTGCCAAGTGTGGCAATGATTATGTCAATGTCGTTTATAAGATTCTCTTGTTCGCACACCCCGAGCCCTTGATTGCCAAATACTCCAAATCCATGTGCTTCATCAATATATAATAATATGTTTTTATATTTTCTTTTGATGGAAACCAGATGTTGCAAGTCGCATATGTCTCCATCCATACTGAAAACCGATTCGGTTATAACAAGTATGGTAGGGTAGTCGTTATGATATTTTTCGACGAGCGATTGCAGATGGTTCATGTCGTTGTGTTTGAACCTAATGAATTTTGAGCCGGATAGAATAATCCCATTTATAATGCTTGCATGAACAAGTTTATCACACAAAACAAGGGTGCTTTTGTCGCATATGGCGGGAATTATTCCGGTATTGGCATGATATCCGCTGTTGAACAGCAAGGCTTCTTTTTTATATGTGGATGCAAGGAACTTTTCCAATTCATCATAACTGTTTTGCTTGATTGACAGCAATCGTGAAGCAGACGATGTCATGCAGTAGGAATTCAATTCTTTGCATGCCAAAAATTCGTTCATCAATGATTCGTCGGATGCTATTCCTAAATAATCATTGGAAGACAGGTCGAGCAAATTACTGTTTGACAAATCTTTCCTTATATGGCGAAGATTACCGGCTTCGTTTAAGGTATTCAACTGGTTTGCAAATTTATCATACACGGGGCTTGATGATTTTTAAAAGTTTGGAGATTAATGTTCTTAAATCCTCATCATTGATTATGAATGGAGGCATTATATAGACGAGTTTGCCAAAAGGCCTTACCCAAATGCCTTCTTTTACGCATTCGGCTTGGAATGTTGCAAGATTAACGGGTGATTTCATTTCAATTACACCGATGGCTCCAAGAATTCTTACGTCGGCAACGTTATTGAATGAGCGAGCTTGCAGCATCATTTCGTTCATGACCGACTCGATGTGTTTTACTTTCGCCTGCCAATTGCTTTTCAAAAGGAGCTTTACTGAGGCCTGGGCAATAGCACAAGCTAATGGATTGCCCATGAATGTCGGACCGTGCATGAGAACTCCGGCTTCTCCGCTCGATATTGTATCGGCAACATATTTGGTCGTTATCACGGCGCTCATTGTTAGGTATCCTCCGGTTAAGGCTTTGCCTATGCACATGATGTCGGGTTTTACATTTGCATGTTCCCATGCGAAGAGTTTGCCCGTACGCCCAAATCCGGTTGCAATTTCATCGAAGATCAGATATATGTCATACTTGTCGCATAGTTCACGAGCTTTGATAAGATAATTAGGATGATAGAATCTCATGCCACCTGCGCCTTGAACAATGGGCTCAAGTATGAATCCGGCTATTTCGTCGTGATGCGTTTCGATGATTTGCTCCAGTTCTTGAGTGCATGTATCGTCCCATGTATCCGAGAATTTGCAACTTGGAGATGGAGCAAAATATCTTATGTTGAGCGTAGGGCCAAACATGCTGTGCATTCCTGTCACAGGGTCGCACACCGACATTGCATTCCATGTGTCGCCGTGATAGCCCGATTTTATTGTCACAAAATTAGTTTTTTTCGTGTTATGGTGCTTGCTTATGCTTGCTTGCATTGCCATTTTCATGGCAACTTCTACGGCTACGGAACCGGAATCGGCATAAAATATATTATTCATGTTGTCGGGAAGTATTGATAGCAGCAGTTTGCCGAGTTCTATAGCCGGCTCATGCGTGAATCCTCCAAACATTACATGCGACATTTTGTCGATTTGTTCTTTTGCAGCATTATTTAGGACGGGATTGTTGTAGCCGTGCACGACTGCCCACCATGATGACATGCCGTCAATTAATTCTGTTCCGTCTTCAAGCGTGATTTTTACGCCTTTGGCCGATGACACTTTATAAGTTGGGAGAGGATTTATAGTGGAAGTATAAGGATGCCACAAATGCTCCTTATCAAATGTATTGTCAAACATGTTGTCTGTATCTGTGATATGTGAATTTGAGCAATGACAAATTTAGGGAAAATCTATGGAATAATAGGGAAAAAAACTACTTTTGTAAGTGGATTGAGGCAACTCTTTCCAAGATATACGAGAAAAAGAAGAAGCGTTATGCTTATCTTGTAAGTTGGAAACGTAGGAAATTTCGGACTTGGTACAAGAGATGGCATAGTGGTTCTCACGCTATAGCGTGGGCTGCTATTATCATATCTGTGCCAAAGGTTTCCTACGACCTCCAACTTAGACGTGGTAGCATTGCAGTTCCACGCTCTTGCATTTTATAACCGTCTGTAAAGGAACTGGCAGGCATTGAATAGGACAGTGTATATGGAACCACAATTTTGTCAAAGTTGCGGCATGCCCCTGACTGATGAGAACAGAGGAACCAATGCCGATGGAAGCCATAGCGAGGATTATTGCGTCTATTGCTACAAAAATGGTGAGTTCACCCAAGAGTTCACAATGAGCCAGATGATTGAGTTCTGCCTGCAATTCTTAGACCAATGGAATGGGCAGAAGGGGTGTAAGTTGACTCCCATACAAGCGAAAGAACAGATGCTTCAACACTTTCCGCACCTGAAACGGTGGAAAGTGAAAGATGAACGGACACTGACGGAAAAAGCAACGCATTTGCTTTCCCAATGCGAGAACGTTACCATAGTTTCCATTGATGCCAACGGTTATCCTCGTCCTGTGCAGATGTCCAAGATAGGTGCAAAGGGTTTCCATGAGGTTTGGATGGCGACAAGTGCAGATTCCGTGAAAGTACATGATTTTAAGGTGAACAGCAAGGCAGGGCTTTGCTACGACCATTATGGGGATGGCGTTGCATTGCGCGGTACGGTAGAGATTGTCACGGATGATGCCATCCGCAAGGATATGTGGCAGGACTGGTTCATTCATCATTTCTCCGGTGGACCAAACGACCCGAATTATGTACTTCTACATTTCATTGGCACGGAAGCCACCTTTTGGATAAATGGCGAATTTTCTCACTCCAACATTTGATGTTTATGAAAACTATCGTATCCGACACTCAAAACATAGCCGCTTGCGGCCTTTATTGCGGAGCCTGCCGTAAGTTCTTGGCAGAAAAATGTCCCGGGTGTAAACATAATGAAAAGGCAACTTGGTGCAAAATCCGTTCATGTTGTCAAGAACACAAGTTCAATACTTGTGCTGAATGCTCCTATGATGTTAGGGAATGCAAGTTGTTTTCCAACTGGATAGGCAAAGTATTCGCATTCTTGTTTAATTCTGACCGTTCCGCTTGCATTCGCTATATCAAGGAACAAGGTGAACAAGCCTTCGCCGAAGAGATGACCAAACGTGAATGTCAAACCATCAAAAGAAAATAAATATGAAGAACGAGGTATTATATTTGTTATTAAACAATTATGCCGACCATGAGCCTGTGTTTTTGGCATCGGCAATCGCTTGTGACGAACGTTGTATAAAAGAGAACCCCAAATACATGAATAAAGTCGTAGCCCCTACATTGGATGCCGTGCGTTCATGCAGTGGCTTCCGCACTTTGCCAGACTATTCTTTTGATACGATGCCTGATGATTATGCAGCATTGGTGCTAATCGGAGGTTTCGGTTGGCTTGATGAAAAAGAAGCTGATAAAGTCGTGCCAATTGTTAGTCGTGCCATAGAGAAGGGGATTGTTGTAGGAGCTATCTGCAATGCAGCTTCTTTCCTTGCCAAACATGGTTTCTTAAATGAGATAAAACATACGGGGAACGGTTTGGAACAGCTACAATTATGGGGAGAAGGCAATTATACCAATAAGGCAGGTTATATGAACGAGCAAGCCGTATCTGACAATCGTGTCGTGACGGCAAACGGCACCGGTTACTTGGAATTTGCCAAAGAATTGCTGTTGTTGCTGGAGAATGATACTCCTGAACAGATTGATATGTTCTACCGCTTCAACAAACTGGGATTAGTGGCAATGATGCAGGAAATGCAACAAAAATAACAAGTATGGCTTGCAACTCTGAATTTATCTAATTTGTATGTGCGTAAATAGATGATGCAGGTGAGGTGCGTCCTCGCAAGATGTTTGGAGATTATGTGTGATTTATGTGAATGAGAAACCTGTTATCACGGTTTGTGATGGAATCTGTTATGTGACAAAGCATTCTTTCATACAATCTTTGGTGGGGGGATGCCGAATGCGGATATCCTTACGAAGGAGCTGAAGAACATTATATCCCAGACATCTTGCATCGTGACCATGTGTTGCAGGTTGTTCGTGCTTTGTGGAAGGCATTGCCTTTTCCAAAGAAAAAGAAATAAGTAAAATATTATATTTCATTTGATATATTAGGCAATGAGTGAAGAAATAGTTACAGAACGGCTTATATTGCGTCCATGGCAAGAATCCGATGCTGAGTCGCTATACAAATACGCTCAAGACCCGGCAATCGGACCTATTGCGGGCTGGCCGCCTCATGCTTCCGTAGAAGATAGTTTAAATATAATCCGCACGATATTTGCTGCTCCCGAAACGTATGCAGTAGTATTGAAAGCGACAGACGAACCAATAGGCAGTGTGGGAATCATGTTCGGAGAAGGTTTGCACAGTGCTGAAATGCAAGCGGACGAGGCTGAAATAGGATATTGGATAGGCGTTCCTTATTGGGGGCAAGGACTGATACCCGAAGCTGTGCGTTGTCTGCTGAAACGGTGTTTTGAGGATTTGGGAATGGCTGCGGTTTGGTGCGGGTATTATGACGGAAATGTAAAGTCTCGGCGTGTGATGGATAAGTGCGGTTTCCGTTTCCATCATACTGAAGAAGGCAAGACTTCTCCGCTTGGTGATGTCCGCACGGAGCATTTCATGAGATTGACAAAAGAGGAATGGATAAATAATAAAAGAACATGAACATCCTAAAATCTCTTCCCGTCTGGCTCTGTTTTATTCCCATAGCAATTCTCAATGGAGGGTTAAGGGAATATATATTGACGAAGGCTATTGGCGAGGAATGGGCATTGCCTGTAAGCGGAATCATATTAAGCGTGTGTATTCTCCTGATAACCTGGCTGCTATTGCCTCGGATTATAAAAACCATTACCTCCAAAGATTGCTGGATGATTGGGATATGCTGGGGCATTTTAACTATCGTTTTTGAATTTGCCGCAGGACTGGCGGGAGATAGTACTGTTTCGGAACTTTTAGCTGCTTATAATCCATTGTCCGGCAATTTGTGGCTGTTAGTTCTAACGACAACGCTGTTGTCCCCAATTATAGTAAAACACATACATAACACTATCAAATAATATGGAATTATCTGATTGGTTCAAAGGTTTTGAGAAAGGAATTGCCAAACTTGCAGCGGAGCAAAGAGAACAATTCTTTTCAGAATGTAGCAAGAGTTGTGTGAATGGCGGTACGCTTCCCATTTACAGAAAGCTCTACGAGGATGCCAATGGAGATATGGATGTTTTCTTTCAGATGGCGAATGAATTGCCCGGGGTAAAAGGTGAGATTGTGGAAAAAGGTCGTGTCTATTATCTTACCTTTTTGGAATGTACCTGCAATTTGTGCAAGAAAGGTTATGTCACTACACCTTTACTTTGTGAATGTTCCCGTCAGAGTGTCATTTATTGCATGCAAAGCCTTTGGGAAAAACAGAAATTTAAGATAACGCTCTGTCATTCCATTTTGCAAGGTAAAAGGGATTGCAAAATAAGGATAGAAGTTATATAGAACACCATCATCTTGATTAATTGAATAGGATGACATAAGCAGGCAAAAAGAAAATGTTGTCATTTTCCCTTCATCCATGTTTGTATCTGTAAAAGTTATCTGAATAAGCGAAGCGATTTCCCTTATCAAGATTCACAGAAAATCTATTGAATACATATAAGAATACTCTTTGTTTGTCGCTATTTATATTTTGGGGTTGACGACACGGTCACCAAGATACTTGGCAAGTTGCGATCTTAAATAGAAAAGCTCTTGCATCCGTTTTAGCAAGTTCTCAGTTACTTCAGGGTCACCTTTATGTTCATTCAGCTCCTTTTGTATGTCTTTGATTTGACAAAGTATGAGGGCGGATTTCCAATTGTATATCGCTTCGGGCACCAATGTGACTAGTTTGTCAAATTCTGTTTTGAGCTGATTGTGTTTTGTGTGTATTTTGCTTAGGTGATGTTTCTCGCTTACGAGAGCCAAAGCAGTGGTGCGAATTATTTCTTCCGGACTTGAGCATAATTTTTTTTCGAGAAAATTATTTCTGAAATTTTTTATTTCAAATTGTTTGTTTTGTTCAATTTCAGTGTTAATCATATTCTCTCTTTTAGTTATTTCATCAATATCGAAGTTTTCCTGTCTTATCGAGTTTATCGCATTTTCATATTTTTCTTTGTATTCATTGTCGAGTTTAATTGCAAATTGGTTGAGCGAATTGTAAAATTCTTCAAGCATGTTGAACGATTGGGAGAATATTTCAGCAAATATTGAATTTGTGAATTTGATATTGTCTACTTTCAGTTCATTGTTGACATATTCAATCAAAGTTGAGTGAACTTGTTGCCCGTTTTCATCTATGTATCCGCAAAAATCTGCCATGCCATATTTCAATATATATCTCATCATGGTTTCTTCATGGGGATATAACAAGTCGGCGTAGTCGTTTGAACTTTTTATTTGATCCTTAGCGATGCTTGTTTTTGTTTGTTGAATGATGTTGTTTGTTGAATTGTCTTCGGCTGCTTGTTGGAAAGATTCTCTGTTTTTTGAATTATTATTTTGCTGAAATGCTTTTTTGCGATTGTTTATGATATGCTTCTCTATTTCGGCCAAAAGGATTTGTTCATCAATGTCGAGCAGCCTGCTGCATTCTTTGGCATAAACCGAGCGAGTTATTGGAAATGGAATTACTGAGATTGATTTTACCACATCTTGTATCACTGCCGAACGTTTGATGGGGTCATTTTCGCATCCTTGCAGCAGGATGCGAATCTTGAATCTTATGAAATCTTCCTCATGCTCATCAATGAATGCTTGAATCTCAGACGTGGAATGCTTGAGAGAGAAACTGTCGGGGTCGTCGCCGTCGGGAAGCAATAACACTTTTATATTCAACCCTTCGTTAAGCAACAGGTCGATGCTACGCAAAGACGCTTTGATTCCGGCAGCGTCACCATCGTAAAGGACAGTGACATTGTTGGTGAACCTGTGAATCAATCGTATTTGCCCTTCGGTAAGGGATGTCCCCGATGAAGCAACTGTATTGTCAAATCCCGATTGATGCATTGAGATGACATCGGCATATCCTTCTACAAGAAAACATTTGTCATGCTTTACGATGGATTGTTTTGCCTGGAACAGTCCATACAGCTCGTTACTTTTCTTATAAATAAGAGATTCGGGTGAGTTGACATATTTAGCTTTGTCATGCTTTAATGTGCGACCTCCGAATGCGATTATTTTCCCGGCCAGATTCAAGACAGGGAACATTACACGTCCTCGAAAACGGTCATATCCGCCACCATTGTTGTCGGCTATGCACAAGCCTGTGTCAAACATGAATTTAGGGTTGTATCCGCTTTTTACGAGAAAGTTATATAACTCGTCGCGTGTATCGAGCGAATATCCCAGGTGAAACCGTTTTATTATTGCATCGGAAAATCCTCTTTCCTTGAAGTAGGAGAGACCTATATTGATGCCTTCCTGTGTATCATGCAGATTATGCTCAAAATGTTCGTTTGCTTTTTCATTTATTATGAGCATGCTTTCCCGTTCAGATTGCTCGAGTTTTTCTTCGTCGGTCAATTCACGTTCGTGAACTTCGATGTGATATTTGTTGGCGAGATATTTCAGGGCTTCATAATAGGAAAGTTGTTCATGTTCCATGATGAAATTAACGGGGCTACCGCCTTTCCCGCAACTGAAGCAGTGGCATATTCCTTTAGCTCTTGAGACGCTGAAAGAGGGCGTTTTCTCATTATGGAAAGGGCATAGACCCACATAATTGGCTCCTCGGCGTTTCAAACTAACAAAATCGGAGACA
Source organism: uncultured Muribaculaceae bacterium (assembly GCA_944321705.1). Taxonomy (GTDB): domain Bacteria; phylum Bacteroidota; class Bacteroidia; order Bacteroidales; family Muribaculaceae; genus Avimuribaculum. The sequence continues at coordinate 17,309 of CALUMG010000015.1, forward strand.
ACCTCGACGATGTCGGCTGCATCCAAGATTTGTGCTACGGTAGCTTTGTCAATCATTTTGTAGGAAGTTTTATATACGCGAAATTACAAAAAATATTACTGTTATCATAAATCTAACAAGGCGTGAGATTCGGATGAATTTTCGATAATGGCGGCATTATGGTTAATAGGAGATTTTATGCTTCTTGAAATAAAAAAGGAATGAGCCAAAAGCCCATTCCTTTCAATATTCATATTGTCAGACAATTAGTTCTCCGTGTTGTTCAATATGTCCATTATGTCGCAAGCAGCCTTGGTAACGGAAGTTCCGGGACCGAATATTGCTGCCACACCGGCTTTATATAAGAAGTCATAATCTTGAACAGGGATTACACCACCGGCAATCACAATAATGTCTTCGCGTCCGAGTTTCTTTAATTCTTCAATGACTTGAGGAACCAATGTCTTGTGCCCGGCAGCAAGAGAAGATACGCCAAGTACATGCACGTCATTTTCAACAGCTTGTCTTGCAGCTTCGGCAGGAGTTTGGAACAAAGGTCCCATATCAACGTCGAAACCACAGTCGGCATAACCGGTAGCTACTACTTTTGCACCACGGTCATGGCCATCTTGTCCCATTTTGGCAATCATGATGCGAGGTTGACGTCCTTCACGTTTTGCGAAGTCGGCACACATTTGTTTTGCCTTTTCAAAGTATGGGTCATTTTTAGTTTCAGAAGAATACACGCCAGATATAGTTTTAATTACTGCTTTATAACGTCCAACAATCTTTTCACAAGCATAGGATATTTCACCTAATGTGGCACGCACTGCAGCTGCTTTGACAGCAAGGTCGAGCAGGTTGCCTTCACCGGTTTCAACGCATTTTGTGATTTCGTCGAGAGCCTTTTGCACAGCTTGTTCGTCACGATGGCTCTTCACATTTTCCAAGCGTTCGATTTGTTCTTTGCGTACTTCGGTATTGTCGATTTCCAATATGTCGATTGGAGCTTCTTTTTCCAAGCGATATTTATTTACGCCGACAATTGTTTGACGACCGGAGTCGATTCGAGCTTGAGTGCGAGCTGCGGCTTCTTCAATGCGCATTTTAGGTATTCCGGTTTCGATAGCTTTTGCCATGCCTCCAAGTTTTTCTATTTCTTGGATGTGTTCCCAAGCCTTGTGCGCTATTTCGTTAGTAAGAGATTCTACATAATAAGAACCTGCCCATGGGTCAATTTCTTTTGTGATGTAGGTCTCTTCTTGGATGTAAATTTGGGTGTTACGGGCGATTCGAGCCGAGAAGTCGGTAGGCAATGCGATGGCTTCATCAAGCGCGTTGGTGTGCAATGATTGAGTGTGTCCCAATGCTGCACCCATTGCTTCGATGCAAGTACGACCGACGTTGTTGTATGGATCTTGTTCGGTGAGCGACCATCCCGAAGTCTGGCAGTGTGTACGCAATGCCAATGATTTTGGATTAGTCGGGCCGAATTCATTGACAATCTTTGCCCACAACATACGAGCAGCCCTCATCTTGGCGATTTCCATGAAGAAATTCATACCTATTGCCCAGAAGAAAGACAAGCGAGGAGCGAAAGTGTCAATCGCCATGCCTGCATTTACTCCGGCACGAATGTATTCAAGACCGTCGGCAAGGGTGTAAGCCAATTCTATATCGGCTGTTGCACCGGCTTCTTGCATGTGGTAACCTGATATTGAGATGGAGTTGAACTTAGGCATGTTCTTTGAAGTGTATTCAAAGATGTCGGCAATGATTCTCATTGAGAATTTTGGAGGATAAATGTAGGTGTTACGCACCATAAATTCCTTCAAAATGTCGTTTTGGATCGTACCTGCCATTTCTTCGAGCTTGGCTCCTTGTTCAAGACCTGCATTGATGTAGAATGCAAGGACAGGCAATACGGCTCCATTCATGGTCATTGATACTGACATCTTGTTCAAAGGAATTCCGTCAAACAAGACTTTCATGTCATCAAGAGAACAAATAGATACACCGGCCTTACCAACATCGCCCACTACGCGTGGATGGTCGGCATCATAACCACGGTGTGTGGCCAAGTCGAATGCGACTGACAATCCTTTTTGGCCGGAAGCCAAATTACGACGGTAGAAAGCATTTGATTCGGCAGCAGTGGAGAATCCGGCATATTGGCGTATTGTCCAAGGACGAAGGGCATACATGCAGCTGTATGGGCCTCTCAAATAAGGAGGAATACCAGCAACATATTCAAGATGTTCAAGACCTTCAAGGTCTTTTTTAGTATAAATAGGTTTAACGGGGATTAATTCAGGAGTAATCCACTTTTCACCTTCAGCCAACTCATTGTGCTTAACATTAAAAGCTTCGGTTGCTATATCTATATTTTTGAAATTAGGTCTCATTGTCGGAATTTTATTTTAGAAGTTTAGCGTTAAAAGCTTTCAACGTTTCAAGAACGTTGCTGCGAACACTGATAAATTGTGTTATACCTTGTTTGGTGAGTTCTTCGCTGCAAGCCGGAGCACCTGCAACAACAAATTCTGCGCGTCCGTTCAACAAATTGAATGCTTCGGGAGCGAATGTGGCATATTCGTCATCGCTTGAGCAAAGTACAACGATATCGGCCTTCTTCTCGATAGCAGCATCAATTCCTTGAGCCACTGTTTCGAATCCGAGGTTGTCGATAATTTCATATCCTGCGCATGCAAAGAAATTAGCCGAGAATTGTGAGCGAGCAAGTCTCATTGCAAGGTTTCCAATTGTGAGCATGAATACTTTTGGTCTCTTTCCTGAGCGTTCGGTTTCCAAACGCAATGCCTCAAAGTCGCTTGCGGCTCTTGAGCCTTTCAATGCTTCTACGGCTTCGTTTTCATTTTCGTGGTGGCATCCGCATCCGCAAGAAGATGCAGTTTCAATTTTTCCGGCTGCAGTTTCGTTGAAATTCGGGAATTGATTGGTGCCAAGCAAAGATTCCTTGCGGCGAGCAACATCCGTGTGACGTTTGTCGCAAGATTCGTTTACTGCTTTTTGTATTTCACCAGCTTGGAGCAACTTGTAGAAGCCGCCTTTGTCTTCTACGTCCAAGAATAGTTTCCATGCTTCGTTGGCTATTGATACAGTCAATGTCTCAACATAATAAGAACCACCGGCCGGGTCTACAATCTTGTCGAGGTGGCTTTCCTCCTTCAGCAACAATTGTTGATTGCGAGCGAGTCTTTCTGAGAATTCATCGGGTGTTTTGTATTGCTTGTCAAACGGAGTGACAGTAATTGAGTCTACTCCAGCGATAGCTGCCGACATTGATTCGGTTTGAGATCTCAAAAGGTTAACATACGCATCATATATGGTCTGATTAAATTCCGAAGTGATTGCATGAACATTCATCTTGCAAGCGCAATCGCAGGCAGGGTTGTATTGCTTGACGATTTGAGCCCAAAGCATTCGTCCTGCACGGAATTTTGCAATTTCCATGAAATAATTTGATGATATGCCCATGTTGAATTTTATGCGGCTTGCAACTTGTTCGGCTGCTATGCCTGCGTCGGTGAGCATGCTCATCCATTCGTTACCCCACGCAAGAGCATAACCAAGTTCTTGGTAGATATATGCACCTGCATTGTTGAGCATGATTGAGTCGACAGAAAGAACTTTGAGATTCTTTACTTCGGCTACAGTATTGAGTAATTCGATTGCTACTTGCTTGATATCTTTTTTGAAATCAAGTCCGTGCTTGAGCAAGCGTTTGAAAGGGTCGAAATTGATAGAGCCACGGAAAGTCTCAGTTGCATTGGATGCCTTTATGTAAGAAACAACTTCGGTTGCAAGTTCTACTGCTTTGGATGGACAGCAGTTGAAGTTTATTTCCACGGTATTCAAGTCGATACCATCAAGCAGTGTTTTTACGCAATCGGTATCGATGGCATCTTTTTTAAGGTTGAATCCTATTGAGTTAACGCCCTTTGTAAGGATTTCTTTTGCTTTTTCATTAGCTTCTTTGGCGTCGTTTACGTCAATGTTTTGACGTATGGCCCAATTATTGTCGGTTCTTGTGCCGCGAATGAAAGGATATTCACCCGGAAGGGAATCGGTTGTCTTAAAGTCCTTGATGTCTTCCGAACGGTACATTGGCTGTACGTTGAAACCTTCATTTGTCCGCCACACTAATTTCTTTTGGAAGTCTGCCCCTTTGAGGTCGACTTCTACTTTTGCTCTCCATTCCGATGCCGGAGTGGGAGGAAATTTGTCGAACAATTTTTCTTTATTTTCTGCCATAACTTTGTTAAAATTATATATTAACGTTTAGTTTGTTTTCTGTTAAATTGCATCATGCCATAACGATGCATTAAACACACAAATATACGGAATTTAATTAAATGTGATGCAACTTTTCTTATTGAAATTTTATGTTGGAAAAATGAAATACTGGTGTTTTTGGTAGTATGAGTTTTTTAACGTTTATGATTGTTTATCGTTGAGTCACCAAGATTTCTCGACTTGGTCGTTTTCTTAATGTTCACAATTGAGTTTAACAAACAAGAAGTAGAGGAACAGTAATGCGATTTATTTGACAATATGATACAAAAAAGACGTGCCTAAGATGAGGCACGTCTTTCAATATGGATTGGATGCAAATATCAATTTAGCTTAAGAAACCCAAAAGAACACCGGCAGCCACAGCCGAGCCGATTACACCGGCTACATTTGGACCCATGGCATGCATGAGCAGGTAGTTGGTTGGATCATACTTCAAGCCCATATTGTTTGAAATGCGAGCTGACATTGGTACGGCCGAAACGCCTGCATTTCCGATAAGTGGATTGATTTTCTTTTCTTTGCTCAAGAACAAGTTGAAAATCTTCACAAATATCACACCCGAAGCCGAAGCTATGACGAAAGCCATGAATCCAAGAGCAAATATCAAGATTGTGTCCTTGGTGAGGAATTCGGATGCTTGAGTAGAGGCTCCAACTGTCAAGCCGAGCAACATTGTCACAATGTCGGTGAGTGCGTTGCTTGCTGTTTTTGCAAGACGAGTGGTCACGCCGCTTTCACGCAACAAGTTGCCGAAGAACAACATTCCGAGCAAAGGAAGACCTGACGGAACAAAGAAGCAGGTGAGCAACAAACCGAATATTGGGAACAATATTTTTTCGTTTTGCGATACGGCACGAGCAGGTTTCATCCTGATGAGACGTTCCTTCTTTGTCGTCAACAATCGCATGATAGGAGGTTGGATAACCGGAACGAGAGCCATGTAGGAGTAGGCCGACACGGCTATGGCTCCCATCAAGTTTGGAGCGAGTTTTGATGACAAGAATATAGCTGTAGGGCCATCGGCACCACCGATGATGGCGATACCGGCAGCTTGGTCGGGTGGAAATCCTAATTGCAAGGCAATCATGTATGCGCCAAATATACCGAATTGGGCAGCAGCACCTACCAGCATCAATTTAGGATTGGCAAGCAGTGCCGAGAAATCGGTCATGGCTCCGATACCCAAAAAGATGAGCGGAGGATACCATCCGGCACGGACTCCGTTATAGAGGATGTTCAACACAGAGTTTTCTTCATATATTCCTATTTCGTTTCCCATTTGGAATGGTATGTTTCCTACCAATATTCCAAAGCCAATTGGTACGAGCAGCAACGGTTCGAAATCTTTCTTTATCGCGAGATAAATGAAGAATAAACCGACGCATAACATTATTATATGCTCGTAGGTAACGTTATGGAATCCGGTAAATTCCCAAAATTGTTGGAAATTATCGCTTAAGAATGACATTAAATCCATTTGCCTATTCAATTATAATGAGGTCGGTGCCTTCAAGAACCGAATCACCCTTGTTAACATTGATAGATTTCACTACGCCACTTTTGCCTGCATGGATATCGTTTTCCATTTTCATGGCTTCGAGAATCACAACTACATCGTCAGACTTTAATGTGTCGCCTACTTTTACTTTCACATCGACAATTACACCAGGTAGCGGAGACTTTATGGCAGATTGCCCAGATTTTACTGTCGGCTTGCTGATAACCTTGGCACCGGTTTCGGTACGCGGAGCAGCCATAGGCCTTACTGATTTGATAACCGGAGCTTTCTTTTCTTCAAGTTCCACTTTATAGGGCACGCCGTTAACTTCAACTTGTGCAATATTGTTTTCTATATCGCCAATGGAAACTTTGTAATCGTTTCCATTAATTTTATATTTATAAACTTTCATTGAAAATAAATGCTTTGAAATTAATTCTTAAATAAGATTTTATCGGCGTGGCAGTCCTCTTAGGGTGTAAATCTTAGAGTTCCACGGCGAGTATGCACGTTTGACCTTGTTGATTGTGAGAATGGCATCTTCATGGTCGTGAGTGTTAATGTGCTCATACAAAGCCATTGAAATAGCTGCGATTTCTTCACCGGAATCGCCTTTCACGCTACGAATGACTTCGGTTGAAGCGTCTTCACCATGATGAGAGATGGCTTTCTTACGTTTGGCTGACAATTCATTGACTTTGCCGAATATGTAAAAACATATGCTCAAGAGCAGCAGTGCGGCAAATACGATTAGCATGGCTATTACAGTCATGACAAATCCGTTTTTGTCGTTGGTCTTGAATTTTTCTATGTTTTTATTCGTGTCAATGATTACGTTGTTACTGCTTGGGGTAATGTATTTTTCATCGCTTCCGTCACGAACTTCCCAGTATTTAGAATCAAACTTGCCATCGGGAGAAGAGACACCGTCTTCTTTCAATGCGTAAGTGTGATTTGAAGCAAGGTCGGCAGGAACGTAAACCTCATCGAGCAATGTTACGCCGTCGGCATCATAAATGCCTATCCAGTTTTCTTGTCCCGGGGTCAATGTGAAGTTTATGTGGAATGTCCCCTTGTTAGGCTCATTGTCGGCAAAGAATATCACATGTTGGCGTGCGGGGATATTGGTTTTCACATCTCCACGCGGCACAGGGTATTTCTTTGGGTTTGACTTGTCATTTGTGATAAACACGCTTGAAATTTCCATGAAGTTGTAGCTTGAGTTGTAAAGCTCAATCCATCCATGTTTCAAGCCGTAATCATCGATATAATTGCTGTCATTTTTAACCATGACCTCGTTTATGCGAAGGCCTTTCCTGCCTTGGGCAAAAGATGTCGCGGAGATGCACAAGCACAACAGCAATAACATTATGATTCCTTTATTGTTCATTGTCTTTGGCAATATAAAAAATTAGATTACAAAGGAATGTTACCATGCTTCTTGGCAGGGTTGATAACCTTCTTGGTTTGTAGCTGTTGCAAGGCTCTGATGATGCGGAAACGAGTGTTTCTTGGCTCGATTACGTCATCGATATAGCCATATTTTGCTGCATTGTATGGGTTGCAGAACAAGTCGTTGTATTCCTTTTCTTTGTCTTGGATGAACTTCTTGTATTCTTCCATGATTTTTGCAGCTTCTTCTGCTTTTCCAGCTTCTTTGGCTGCCTTTGCGGCATCCTTGGCAGTTTTTGCTTCTTTTGCATAAAGGATTTCGGCAGCACCTGCGGCACCCATTACTGCGATTTCGGCTGTAGGCCAAGCGTAATTCATGTCACCACGCAATTGCTTGCAGCTCATCACGATGTGGCTACCTCCATAGCTCTTGCGGAGCGTGATTGTAACTTTAGGCACGGTGGCTTCGCCGTAAGCGTAAAGCAATTTTGCTCCGTGTAGAATTACCGCGTTGTATTCTTGTCCTGTTCCTGGAAGGAATCCGGGAACGTCAACGAGCGACACGATAGGAATATTGAATGCGTCGCAGAATCTTACGAAGCGGGCTGCTTTGCGTGAAGCATTGCAATCGAGCACGCCGGCAAGATATTTAGGCTGATTTGCCACGATACCTACCGATTGTCCGTTGAAGCGAGCAAATCCTATTATGATGTTCTTTGCGTAGTCGCGCGATATTTCAAGGAATTCCCCATTATCGATTATCGCACCGATTACTTCATACATGTCGTAGGCTTGATTTGCATGTTCCGGGATGATTTCATTAAGAGAATCTTCAAGACGGTCGATAGGGTCGGTACAAGTCACAAGCGGAGTTTCTTCGAGGTTGTTTTGAGGAATGAAACTGATGAGCTTGCGTATAATCTTGATTGCTTCTTCGCCGTCTTCGGCTGCAAAGTGAGCCACACCTGACTTGGATGCATGAACTTCGGCACCACCGAGGGCTTCTTGTGTCACATCTTCACCTGTAACGGTCTTTACGACTTTTGGACCGGTAAGGAACATGTAAGAAATTCCTTTTGCCATGATTGTGAAGTCGGTCAATGCCGGAGAATATACGGCACCACCGGCGCAAGGACCAAGAATGGCTGAAATTTGAGGAACTACACCCGATGCCAATATGTTGCGTTGGAAAATTTCTGCATATCCGGCAAGAGCGTTGATACCTTCTTGGATACGAGCACCACCCGAGTCGTTAAGGCCGATGATAGGTGCACCCATCTTCATCGCCATGTCCATGATCTTGCATATCTTGAGAGCCATGGCTTCAGACAAAGAACCTCCGAATACGGTAAAGTCTTGTGCGAATACATATACAAGACGGCCTTCGATTGTACCGTAACCTGTTACGACACCGTCACCGGCATAGGATTTCTTTTCTTGACCGAAGTTTGTGCAGCGATGGCGTACAAACATGTCTAATTCTTCAAAACTGCCCTCATCGACGAGTTGGGCTATGCGTTCGCGAGCTGTGTATTTACCTTTGTCGTGTTGCTTTTGAATGGCTTTTTCGCCACCGCCCAAACGAGCTTCTTCACGAAGTCTTATAAGCTCTTGTACTTTTTCAAGTTGACTGCTCATTTCTTCTGATTAATAGAATTGATGTTGTGATTTTATTTGTTAGGGTTTTCGCAAAGTTCGGTCAACGCTCCGCAAGTGGATTTTGGGTGAAGGAATGCGATGTTCAAACCTTCAGCGCCTTTACGAGGAGCTTTGTCGATGAGACGAACGCCTTTAGATTCGGCTTCGGCCAATGCATTTGCCACACCGTCTTCAACTGCGAAAGCTATATGTTGTATGCCGCCACGGCCACCGTTTCCTGCAATGTATTTAGCAATTGCGCTGTCTTCGCTCGTAGCTTCAAGTAGCTCGATTTTTGTTTGACCTACTTGAAAGAAAGCTGTTTTTACTTTCTGGTCGGCGACTTCTTCAATGGCAAAACATTTGATGCCAAGTACATTTTCGTAATACGGTATTGCTTCTTCAAGGCTTGTTACAGCGATACCTACATGTTCGATATGAGAAATCTTCATAACTGTATGGAATTAAAAAATAAATAATGTTCTATATCAGTATAACGTGATGTAAAGGCACAGTTATACTCAATGCAAAAATACTATTTAATTATAAATAATTGCAGACTTTAGTGTAAAAAATTGCTTTTGGCGGCAGCGTGGATACAAGGTTTTCATAAATAGGACAGGGCGAGCCAAATTTGGCTCGCCCTGCCGGTGAAAAGAATATTTTTAGGCTTAGATTTATTTCTTGATAATCTTGACACTTTCCATGTCGTTTACTTTGACGAAGTAAAGTCCGGAAGCGAGGTCGCCTAAGTCAATTGTTGTTTCAGATGATTCAAGAACGAGTGCGCCGGTAGTGTTGTAAACCTTTATTGAAACGATATTTTCGGTTGTTTCAATATTGATTATGCCTGTTGTCGGGTTAGGATAAATTTTTGCTGCGGCAACGTTGACAACGTTGTTTGCTACGCCCGATTCGCCCTTTATCACCGTCATAGCTTTCTTAGCCGGAACAACAGTGGAGTTGTCGTCGGTAGGTATTGAGAATACTCCGAAGTATCCACCAGTAGCGAGCAAGTTCCCTGCATAGTCGAACGCAAGTTGGTAAGTGTTGCCACCGCTGTTGTTGATGGAATGCTTGTAAGAGTATTTCGGGGTCAATGTAGGCGTTTCTCCGTCCCATGTGACATCGTAGAACTGGAATGTGCTGGAAGCATCGTTGATGACGAGCATGCTGCCATCATTTGAGATTGCGAAACCACCACCGCCTGAGCCGTTAAGGTAAGGAGCAAAATCGTTGGATCCGGAATTGAACAATACAGTGCCGTCGTTCTTTGCATAAATCAATGAAGGAACACCCGAAGTGTTGTTGCCGTTTGAACGCACTTGCGATGCCCATACGCCATTTTCGTCTGTGACAACTACGTTGACATTGCCATTGATAAGTAATCCGCCAATACCGATGAATGCTGATGGAGCTTCTCCCCAAGTTGAAGCCAAACCGTCGCTTGAACCGATGTTGTATATTGCGATATTGTTAGTTGAGCCGTTATAGCTTTGGTCTTCGGAGTGTACATACAATCGGGCATTTTCTCCGGTTCCAAATACGGTTGCACAAGTAGAACTTCCGCCTACTTCCACACCGTTGTTTGTGAACAATCCCGAAGAAGTTCTTTCTCCTTCAAAGAATTGGGTGAATTGACCGTCAAGGTTGGAAGGATCGGCAACGAATACACCCGAATTCGGGTCGCTCCATTCAGGAATATACAATTTACCTGTCTCGTCGATACCCATGCGGTAGTTTGAAATGAATCCTGCACCACCTTGGTACGGAGTTTCATTCATTCTTGTCCATGTCGGGTCGTAAACATAGATGCCATGTTGCGGCGTGTTTGCCGTACCTGCACGATCGGCAACATAGACTTGTCCGAAGTGTTCGGATTCGGGCGACTTGTCGATTGCCAAGTATGCAGCGTTGTAAGCATATTCAGAATATTCGTTCAAATTGGTGATTGTGCCGATTGCTTCACCTTCAAGGGCAACAGCCCAAGTCATTACTTGACCTACTTCGCCAGGCAATTCATCATTGATGAGGTCAACAGTATTTTCACCTTCAACAATTCCGCTTAATGGATAAGTTCCTATTTCTTCTCCAGATTCAGAGTCGTAGAATACAATTTCACCGCTTGTAGCATCTTCATTTGAAACAAACGAGAAGGTGTAACCACCATTGTCTTCCATCGGGGTTACAGCCAAGTCATAAGCCAAGATGGCTTTAATCTTTGGTTGTTCTGCACCTTCGGTAGAGAACAAGCTTAGAGTATTGTCTTTGTTGAGTAGCAAAGTGATATCGGCATTGTCTACCGTACCTGCTGCCATTGCATAAGTAGCAGCTTGTGCATCGAGTTCGGTGCCGGTAGTCTTTACCAATCGAGCATTTCCAAGACCGTCGGTAATGTCATAAAGGGCAACTCCTGCATTGTTACCATCGTCAACTACCGGAATGGCCATCATACTGTGTTGGGCATATTTGAAGTAGTTGGCTCCATTGGCAGCAACATTAGCTATGTCGGTGCTTAGAGTACCCATGTTTGTCGGCGCTTGTCCGTCACTTGCCAATTGATATTCAGTCGGGTTGCTGAGAGAACCGTCTATGATGAAACTGTTATCGTCGCGAGGAGATACCATGAGGCTGTAGTCGTCTCCGATTACCAAAGCTGTGATGTTTGTAGCATCTTGGTTTCTCATCGAAGCGAGCATGTTGCCGCCGCTTACGGAGAAGATGAGCAGACGAACTTGTTTTGAACTACCCGTGGTTTCGGCTGTTGTTACGATGGTACATTCGTTGCTTTCACCCGAAACTGCAAGAGTTTGTCCTGTGTTGGCATTGTAGAAGTTACCACTTAATTGGGAAGTGAACCATTCTTGCGGGTCGCCTATAGGAGTGTTGTTTGCATCTGCTGTCCATTTGTAGACGCGCAATGTGCCGCGTTGCATTCCTGCTGCAACATAGCTGTCGTCAAATTGAGTTTCCTCCTTGTTGCAAGCAATCAAAACAGTGTCGGCAGTTAATGCGATATCAGATATCGGGAACATTTGACCTTGGACGCCGGTCGTGCTTACTTGGCTAATCAAAGAATGATCGCTTGCTTTCAACAAGTATATGTAAGGATTGTTTTCAGCATCGATGGCAAGGGTATATACGGTGTCGCCACGAACGATTGAGCGACGAATTGTCTTGCCTTCAAGTTCACTGACTGCTTGATTGGCATATACTTGATTCATGTTATATGTTCCGGCAACTCCAAGATAGCTGTCTTGCAAGGGGTTGGGATAATTTTCATAAATCACGGCAGGAGGCTCATAACCTTCGGCTTCCATATATACCATTGGGTAGGTGGTTGCGTTGGCCGTAACTGTGATGGGTTGTTTGTATTCTTCAAACAAAGGCTTATAACCCTCGGCTGTGACATCGAGTGTGTAATCGTTGCCCGGTTCGAGATTTTCAAACACAAAGACACCATTGTAATTATTGTCCACTGTATAGGTGGCAACTTGTTCGCCACCCTTGTAAAGCGTGACTGTCGCTCCGTTTATAGGCAGCCATTGGTCATTGGTTCCTGGGTTGTAATTGAAAAGCGGATTGTCGATTTTCTCGTGCAAGTCTTTTACTGTACCCATTATGTAGCCAATAGATTCTTCTCCGGCTTCAAAGTAGGCTGCAATGCCTCGGGCATAACGGATGCCTTCTTGTCCGCAATAGTCAGGATTAAGGGCACGGTGCCGTGCGGGTTGGTAGGTGTGGAAGTATCCTTCGCTCAAGAATCCCGGAGCTCCGTGTTTCAATACGCCGAGATATCCAGAATAGGTCACACCGGTAGTAGGATCTGTCCTGCCTGACTCACTTCCATAGAAAGACACGTCACCGCGAAGGTTTGGATTAGTCGGGCTGTAATATGTATGAGGGTCTATTTCGTTTGTATAGAACAGAGGCCACATGGTTGATGCCATGTCCCAACTTCCTGCTGCACGGTCTCCACCTTCGCCATCGGTTCCTCTGTAAAGGAAAAGAGGGTAGTTGGTATTAGTGCCTTCGCTTGCGGCATTGGAGTGAACAGAGAGGAACATGTCCATGTTGTTGGCTTCAACTTCTTCGCATATTTCAGACAGACTGCGATTGTATAATTCTTCATCGGGTGCACCGGCTACATAAGGGAACGGGCCATTCTTTACGCGAGAGTATAATACATAGGCTCCCCATGATTCGAGTTTGTTGCCGAGCTTCAGGCATTTCCACAAGTTGGTGTTCGATTCATAGAAGCCGCAAGTGTCCGGACGTCCGGTTTCATCCAAGTTTGGGTAGGGAATAGTAGCCATAGGACGGTCGTTGGGTCCCCAGCTGCCGTGTCCCGGATTCAAATATATGCGAACGCCGTCAAGATCTTGAGCATTTATCGCGCCGCAAGCAAGAACAGCTGTTGCAGCAAGTAAAAATATCTTCTTCATGGCATTTTATTTTACGTTCAAGTTAATAATATAGGCATCTCCTTGGGGAGTTGAGAAAACTATCTTGTCATTGCCGGCTGTATATGGATACATGGCAATTGTCGAGTTGTCGGTAAGGACTTGTTGTGTACCGTCGAGCGAAGAAACTACGATTTGTGAAGAAGTAACTATTTCGCCATTGTCTTTATCGTGCATGCCTACGATAATATTGTCGTTATACCATTTTGCAGCACGAATGATACCTAATGACCGGATGTTGCTTCCGTCAAGGTCGCAAACGAATGCGCCTACGCCAGCCACATAATACAATATCTTTGATCCATCGGGAGAGACTGACGGCCACAGGTAGCTGTATTGCGAGCCATTAGGAGAAATGTTGCGCACACCTTTGCTGTCGGAAATCATGAGTTGCGTATCCTTGATAAACAAAGTGGGCTTTGATGACAAACTTTGTTTCGGGCCGATTGATTTTACTTGCAACTTGCTGTTGTTCACGGCAACGACGGAATTATTATCGATATAGAACGTTTGTAGATTGCGAGTCGGTTCTATCAAGGTGCGAGTTTCGCCTGTCAATAGATTTGTGTATTTCAAGGCGTTTTGGCGTAGCTTCTTCGATGTGAAGCTCGTTTCACGATAGATAACCGTATTGCCGTCGGATGATATTTGAGCATTGAATCCTGCTCCTTTAGCATCGGTTATCATTGTTGTTTCGCCGGTGGCAAGGTCATATTTTGCCAACCCATTGTTTGATGCACTTGTCAACAGAATGTATTCTCCTGTCGGACTGATACCTGCAATGACGTTTTCGGTAGATTCGTCGATATCGATTTTAGAAATCGATTTCACATCGAGAACCTGTGCAAACGTCGACAAACTCATGCAGATAGATAATGCAAGAAGTACTTTTTTCATACGTTTGTTTAGTTATTAGGTTAATTAATTAGTATTAAGGTCCTTTTATTTAGCATAAAAGGTGGTATTACATGATTTAGATAACTGTGCAAGACTAGTGTTTTGTAATGCGCATGTTGTCATTAGCTTCCATGATCCAACGACATTTTTTACAAAAGTAAAGGTAATTGTTTTTGCTTTAAAATCATGTTTAAAATATGAAAAATATGTTTAAATACACATTGTGTTTTTATGGTATAACAATATAAAAGCAGAGGGCGCATGCTTAGTTTGCCCTCTGCTTGTGCATGTGTCTAATCGGCGTAGACGAATTATTTGATTAGATATTGCGAACTTATTGATTTGTTTTCATGAACACGGTTTATCGTGTCGGCAAACAAACCAGCTATGCTAAGGATTGTTGCTTTAGGACAATCTTTGGTGAACGGAATGCTATCGGAGAAGATCATTTCGCTCAATGCGCTATCCATAATCCTTTGAGAAGCCGGGTCACTCATGATGGCATGAGATGCAAGAGCCCTGACAGATCTTGCGCCATTTTCCATCATAAGGTTGGCAGCACGGCATATTGTGCCGGCAGTGTCGACCATGTCATCCACAAGAATCACGTCTTTGTCTTTTACGTCTCCGATGATTGTCATGTTTTCTACAACATTTGCCTTGGCTCGTTGCTTATGGCACAATACAAGCGGAGTGTTCAAATATTTTGCATAGGAATTTGCTCTTTTAGCTCCTCCGACGTCGGGCGATGCGATAACCATGTCTTTCAGCTTGAGCGACTGGATGTAAGGGATAAAGCAAGAAGAAGCATACAAGTGGTCAACTGGTACGTTGAAGAAACCTTGTATTTGGTCGGCATGCAAGTCCATTGTGATCAAGCGGTCGATTCCTGCGGTGCTGAGGAGGTCGGCAACAAGCTTGGATGCTATTGAAACACGGGGTTTGTCTTTGCGGTCTTGACGTGCCCATCCGAAATAGGGGACAACTGCAATGATCGATTTTGCCGAAGCGCGTTTGGCTGCATCAATCATGAGGAGCAATTCCATCAAGTTGTCGCTATTGGGGAATGTCGACTGGATGAGGTAAACTTCACAGCCACGTATCGATTCTTCAAATGATACTTCAAATTCGCCATCGGCAAAATGCTGGATATTCATTTTACCTAATTCCACGCCGAGGTTCTTGCAGATTTGTTCGGCAAGGTACATTGACTTTGTGCCTGAGAAAATCTTAAAAGGAGCTAATGAATTCATATTGTAAAAGGCTTATAAAAATTTCTGCAAATTTAATATATTTTAATGTGTTGTGTCGCTTTTGGAGTAATTTTTTATGATTGTCACGTCGGTGGATTTGCGTACCAACTTCCATATCACTGCATTATGTGCTTCAATGTTTGTTTGGAATTTGTTGCCGATATTGAAAAGAAAATCTTTTTTGTCGCCAGAGAGCAATTCGACTGCCGAGTAATTTCCTTGTATTATGTTTAGACAAGAAAAAGCAAGAGAAGGAATCTCGATGGAAATATCACAAGGATTGTTGTCGAAATTCACTGCTATGAGCAGAACCTCTTTTTCATAAGCACGGAGGTACACATAATGTTTGTGCGGATTCAGATTGTTGTAGTTTACATACATCAAATCGAAGAACCCTCCGTCGGATATCGCTTTCTCACTGTTGCATAATGAAAGTATCTTTTTATACTTGTTTCGCAATGAAATTTCAAATTGGGAAAGGTGTTCTTCGTTGCATTTTCCATTGTTGTACCATCGGCGCAGGGTGGGTATGCTCCAATAGTCAAATATGGTGGTACGTCCGTCGCGCCCACTGTATCCTTCGGCATCAATAGCTCTTTCGCCAAGTTCTTGTCCGGCATAAATCATCATTGCTCCTTGATTTATTGTTGCACACACAACAAGTGAAGGTATGACAAGTTCGGCATTGCCTGCATATTCCCATGAAGCAAAGCGTTGCTCATCGTGGTTTTCAAGGAAATTGAGCATGTGGTTGCTGATTCCGTCCACAGTTTGCCAGCAATTGGTCAATGTGGCCGCCGATGCGTTGTGGCATTGTATGTTGCGTAAAGTGTCATAAAGTGTCACTTTATCATATAAGTAGTCAAACTTGCCATTGTATATATAATCGCGATACAGGTTTACATCGTATATCTCGGCAATGAATGTAATGTTTGGGTATTTTTCTTTTACCATTGGGATGGCCCATTTCCAGAATTGGACAGGAACCATGTGTACCATGTCGCAACGGAAAGCATCGATACCCGTTGATGCCCAGAAACGCATTATGTGTAGCATTTTGAACCATGTGTCGGGGATTGGGTCGAAATGGTCGGACCAGTTTCCGTAATCGCGTCCGTAGTTGAGCTTTACTGTTTCATACCAGTCAAAACGGGACGGGAATGCAGAGAAACAGTCGTTGCCGGTGGCTTTTGCCGGGAACTCAATGTATTCTTCACGGCCTTCGCCCAAGAAAACTTCGCGTGGCGAAAATTGCTGGCGAGGAATATAATAGAAATTGTTGTTTGCGTCAAAATGCTTCGTGCGGTCATCATTTGCTCCAAGATCTTCAATACCCGAGGGCTTGGCATCTGAACAATATTGTCGTGCGACATGGTTTGGAACGAAATCTATCACAACTTTCATTCCTGCGGCATGCGTGCGTTTGATGAGAGCTTCGAATTCTTGCATTCGATGAGGCACGTCAACGGCAATGTCGGGATCAATGTCGTAATAATCTTTTATGGCGTAAGGCGACCCGGCTTTGCCTTTTACAATATAAGGATTATCCCGTTTTATGCCAAAGCGTGAATAATCGGTGGTGGTAGCGTGTTCGATAATTCCGGTGTACCATACATGGGTAACTCCAAGAGAATGAATAGAAGCCAGTACACGATCGTTTATGTCATTCATTTTTCCGCATCCATTTTGTTCTATCGTGCCGAAAGGGACACAAGTAGAGCACTGGTTGGTAAACAGGCGTGGCAAAAGTTGATAAATTACCGGTTTCATCATGCTTTTGAATTTGTGCGTTGTTAAATAAGATTGTTAGTTATGTTATTTTCTTTGAAAACTTTTAATGCTTCGTAGTATCCCGATTTTATAATCTCTTTCATCGGTTTTATGTTGAAAACATTGTAAGACGCAATGTCGTCTGTTTGGATGACGACATCGCATAATCCGATGTCTTTTGTCGCATTGCTTTTAGACATCATGTCGTAAGTGCGGCTTGCAATGTCGATTATTGTCGATTTGTATTTTGCGTGAGGAATTGGACTTACGTTCACGCCGATTAAAAAATCGCATTTATCTCTTATTGTGCTTGCAGGAAGATTCCGCAATACTCCTCCATCTACATAATTGGTCCCATTGATTTTTACAGGCTTGAATATTATCGGTATGCTGCACGAGGCGATTACGCAATCGAAAATCGGGCCATGGTCGAAAGTCACCGTGCGGCAATTGTCGAGGTCGGTTGCTTCTATTAATGTAGGTATAGGTAAATCTTCTAAATTGCTGTACGGTATAACCTTTTTCAAGAAGTTCTTTAATTTATTCAATTTGAAAAAACCATCTCGCGGAACGCTTAGCTCTGTGAGTTCTCCTAATGAAATTTTACTAATTACGCGTATTATTTCGTCAGGAGAAAGACCTCCGGAATATAATGTGGCAACTATGCTCCCGGCACTTACGCCTGCAATTATGTCGGGTGTAATTCCAAGATTTTCCATTGCCTTCAGTACACCAATATGTGCCATTCCCCTTGCTCCGCCTCCACTCAGTGCAAGCCCTATTGTCTTTTTGTGTTTATTCTCGACGTTACTTGTCATAGCCATGACAAAAATTGTTTTAGAGCATTAATCTTTCAAGAATCATTAATGGTGTAGATGGTGTTGAAATGGATTGTTTTTTGTTTTCAACGATTACAAAAGTAAGGAAAATATGTGAATAGATGAAAATTGATGCTGATAAATATTAATGTATAATTGTAAAAAATGTATAATAAAAATTGTCGGTCGAGTACTGTTTAAGCCAAGTTCGTTTTAGGACAATCAAGTAATCGTTGCAGGATGATGATGTTGTTGCCTTTGATGTGTGTTGGTGTCATGCTTGCAGGCGATTGTTTTTTGTGATATTGAAAAAATGATTACCTTTGAAATGGTAATAAGTAACAAAAGAACGACATCTAAATGGAAAACGTATTTGAAGAAGATATAAGAAATTGCATTGATGTTTTAAAGAAGGGCGGATTGATATTGTATCCGACTGATACGATTTGGGGCATTGGTTGTGATGCGACTAATGCCGAAGCTGTAAAGCGCGTGTATGAATTAAAACAAAGGGCAGATAACAAGGCGATGATAGTACTTGTTGACGATGCGTCGCTGCTTGAACGATATATGCATGAAGTGCCTGAAATGGCTTATCAGCTCATAGAGGTTGCCGACAAACCGTTGACAATTGTTTATGACGATGCAAAGAACATTGCGACCAATTTGCTTGGCGACAACAACAGTGTGGGCATTCGTGTGACTTCTGAGCGATTTTCCAAGGAATTGTGCCGCCGTTTCAGGAGACCTGTCGTTTCCACGTCGGCAAACATAAGTGGCAAGCCTTCGGCTTTAAATTTCTTGGAAATTTCCCAAGAAATAAAAGACGGGGTGGATTACATAGTAAAATATCGCCAAGATGACGAGAGTGAACACAAGGCATCGAGTGTGATAATGCTTGGTGCTGACGGGTCGATAAAAATATTGCGACAATAATTGGACGTATTCAGATATATATTGGCTTAAAAATGGCTAATAGTATTGTCAGACAACAATTGAAATATGCGGCAAGCGATTTCGTGACTTCGGCCGCAGGTGTTTTTTTGTACAATGTCACAAGATTCTTTTTAAATCATGACATTGTTTCGGTTCAAGGTTTTGGCTCATTGTCTTCATTCCTTAGTGCCCCTATGGTCGTTGCCGGACAATTCATATTTCCTGTTGCCATGATGGTCGTATATTGGTTGTCGGGATATTACAATGATGTTTTCAGACGCTCGTTGTTGCAGGAATTTGTTGTCACGTTAATGTCCACGTTTGTGAACATGCTCATGATATTTTTCGTGGCTTTGATTAACGATACCGTTGCCGAACATTATCATAATTACGAGTTGTTGTTTGTGCTTTGGGGCATATTGTTCATCCTTTTGTATCCGAGCCGTCTTGCCATAACTATCGGTGTGAAACGACGCATAGCGAGGTCGGATATTGAATTTGAGACCCTTATGATAGGATGTAGCGACAGGGCATTCAAGTTCGTTAAAAAGATAAGCGACTTGAAACATTTGTTAGGGTACAAAGTAATCGGTTATGTAAACAGTGAAGGGAGTGAATGCAACAGAACCGATGGAATGCTGCCTGTATATTCAATGGATGAGCTGGCGGAGGCATGCAAACAGCATGATATTTCCGATTTTATCGTGGTGCCGCCTCAAGGCTCGGATGCTGCTGGCTTGCTTAAGATTCTTAACATGCTATTTCCGTTTAACAAGCCGATTAAAGTCCTGCCCGATGAAGCAAACTTGTTATTATCAAGGGTCAAGCTGGTTTCAATGTATGATGAGCCGTTTATCGATGTTTCGAGTGGCAACATGTCGAATTGTGAAACGAATATCAAACGTTTTGTCGATTGTATTTTGTCGGGACTTGTGTTGTTGGTGTTGTCTCCGTTCTTTGCGGTTTTAGCCATATTGATAAAATGTATGAGCAAAGGTCCTGTCATATACAAGCAAGAACGGATTGGCCGGCATGGCCGTCCATTCACCATGTATAAGTTCAGGACAATGCGAGTGAATGCCGAATGTGACGGAAAGCCTTGTCTTACGAAGGACGATGATGAGCGCATAGTCCCATTGGGGAAATTCATGCGTAAATACCGTATTGATGAGCTGCCTCAATTTTGGAACGTGTTGAAAGGTGACATGTCGATAGTAGGGCCTCGTCCTGAGCGTAAATATTTCATCGATCAAATAGTTCCAAAGGCTCCATATTATACTTTGTTACATCAAGTGCGTCCAGGCATAACATCGCTTGGCATGGTGAAATATGGCTATGCTAAAAATGTGGATGAAATGGTAGAAAGGTTGAAATTCGACTTGTTGTACATAGAGAACATGTCATTGTTGAACGATTTAAAGATAATAATTTATACAGTAAAGACCGTAATTACCGGGAAAGGTATTTAGGTCGTAAATTTACATTATCATATAGCCGAAGATGGTACATACGAACGTTTTTTTCGACAAAGCGAGTTCTTTATACTTGAAATTGCTCATATGGCGTGAGAAGCATATAAAGGAAAGGAATTTTGTGTTGATTCTCGCATTGATAGTCGGTATTGCATCGGGATTTGCTGCATTGTTGCTCAAATACCTGATACATATAATATCCGATGCTTTGTTGTCGCATTTTGCCGTAACAGGCGGAAATTACATGTATTTGTTGTGGCCTGTTCTTGGCGTGTTGATAACGAGTGTTTTTGTCCGATATGTTATTAGAGACAACATATCGCATGGTGTGACGCGCGTCTTATATGCTATTTCGCAGAAAAAAAGTCGATTGAAGCCTCACAATATGTATGCTTCGCTTATAGGAAGTTCCGTGACAATCGGCTTTGGAGGTTCTGTAGGAGCCGAAGGTCCTATTGTATACACGGGAGCAGCCATAGGATCTAACCTCGGAAGCGCGTTCCGTATGTCTCCACGAGTATTAATGATACTCGTCGGTTGTGGCGCTGCAGCCGGAATAGCCGGAATTTTCAAAGCTCCAATAGCGGGGATGCTTTTCACGATAGAGGTTTTGATGCTTGACTTGACAGCTGTGTCCATAATGCCGTTGATGTTGTCTTCGATTGCGGCAGCTACGGTTGCATACGCATTTACCGGCTATGAGTCGGAATTCTTTTTTTCGCAAAGCGAGACGTTTCTCACAATGCGCATACCGTATGTGATAGTCCTTGGTGTTTTTTGCGGTTTTGTATCTTTGTATTTTACGAAGGTGATGAATATGGTGGAACAGATGTTTAGCCGGCTGGCTAATCCATGGTTGAAGTTCCTTGTTGGAGGAGCCATCCTGAGTTTGCTCATATTTTTGTTCCCTCCGCTTTATGGGGAAGGTTACGGACCAATAAATTCGTTGCTTAACGGGCAATATACACAAATTTTCGATGGCAGCATTTTTTACGGTTATCGTGAAAATGTGTGGATGGTAATGGTATTCATATTGCTAATTATTTTAACCAAGGTGTTTGCGACAAGTGCCACAAATGGCGGAGGTGGAGTGGGAGGTACGTTTGCTCCGTCGCTGTATGTGGGATGTATGACAGGGTTCTTGTTTGCAATGCTTGTGAATACATTGGGGTTATGTGACGGAGGACTGTCGTTGAAGAATTTTGCACTGATGGGCATGGCCGGAGTAATGTCGGCCGTGATGCATGCCCCATTGATGGCTATTTTCCTTACGGCCGAGATGACAGGCGGATATCAATTGTTTTTGCCTTTGTTGATAGTATCCACGATTTCTTATGGCACTATACGTTTGTTCCTGCCCTGGAGTATATATTCGATGCGTCTTGCCCAACGAGGGGAATTGTTGACGCATGAAAAGGACAAATCGGTATTGACTCTATTGAAAGTGGACAATGTCATAGAAAAAGATTTCTTGCCTGTGCGGCCTGAGATGTCTTTGAAAGAAATGGTTGATGTCATTTCGCGTTCCAATCGGAATCTATTTCCGGTCATTGACAATGATGACAATCTTCTTGGCATAGTACTTCTTGATGATATCCGTAACATCATGTTCCGTCCTGATTTATATCGAAAGTTGAAAGTTAACAAATTCATGACCACTGCACCTGCCAAAATAGAGGTTAATGAACCTATGGAAGTTGTCATGAAAAAATTTGATGATACAAACGCATGGAATTTACCCGTGGTTGAGAACGGTAAGTATATAGGTTTTGTGTCAAAATCGAAGATTTTCAATTCTTACCGTAGGGTATTGAAGCACTATACCGATGATTAAAATGTTGTGAGTCATTTTAAGTCGTTAATTATTGTTGAATTATAATTTTTTTGAATGATATGGCATTAGATAAGTCGACATTAAGAATAGTTTTCTTTGGCACTCCTGATTTTGCAGTCGAGAGCTTAAGAAGACTTGTGGAAAATGGTTATAACATTGTGGGCGTAGTGACTATGCCCGACAAAGAAGCAGGCAGAGGCCACAAGTTGATACAATCTCCGGTAAAACAGTACGCTCTTGAACACGGATTGAAAGTAATGCAACCCGAAAAATTGAAATCTCCTGAATTTGTGGAAGAATTGAGAGCATTACATGCCGATTTACAGATTGTCATAGCCTTCAGAATGCTGCCTGAGATTGTTTGGAACATGCCACCTCTTGGTACATTTAATTTACATGCTTCATTATTGCCAAAATATCGCGGAGCGGCTCCTATAAATTGGGCCGTAATAAATGGGGAAAAGGAAACTGGCGTGACGACATTCTTTTTAAAGCATGAGATAGATACGGGCGATGTCATAAGACAGCATAAAATTGTCATAGAAGATGACGACAATGTCGGTTCGGTTCACGATAAGTTGATGGCGCTTGGCGCTTCGACGGTAATTGAAACGGTCGAGTCAATTATAAACGGAGATGTAAAAACAGTAGCACAGACCGATATGTGCGTCAATGGAGTGGAGGCAACGCCTGCTCCCAAGATATATAAAGAAACGTGTAAGATAGATTGGGACAAGTCTCCATGTGATGTCAGGAATTTTGTCAGAGGTTTGTCTCCATATCCTGCTGCATGGACTGAAATTGAAGATATTTCGGGAACTATTCACTCTGTAAAGATTTTTGAGGTGGCAGAGTCGGATGTTGTAATAGAGGGCAATCCCGGGGTAATGCTTACTGACGGTAACAGGTTGTGGGTGAAATGCCATGATGGCGCGGTTGAGGTAAAATCGTTGCAATTGGCCGGTAAAAAAAGAATGCCAATCGATGCATTTTTAAGGGGATTCAGGCTGAAAGCGTAAATACTTTTGACAATAAGCTCAAATTAAAAATCAAAATATGAAATAACGATACTGAACAGGCTGATTTTTAATGGTTTATATTAAAAATGCTTGCTCATGTCAAAAAACTGTGCCTTAGTTTTAGTGCATGGAAGTTTTTTTGTACATTTGCATGTTAGATTTAGTTACGAGTTATGGGCATATTCAGTATTTTCTCAAAAGAAAAAAAAGAAACGCTTGACAAAGGACTGTCGAAAACCAAACAAGGTGTATTTTCGAAATTAACGAGGGCGATAGCAGGAAAATCAAAGATAGACGATGACGTTTTGGACAATCTTGAGGAAGTGTTTATAACTTCGGATGTCGGAGTAGACACGACACTTAAAATCCTCGATCGTATCCAAAAACGCGTGGCCAAAGACAAGTATATAAATACTGCTGAATTAAATGATTTGCTATGCGAGGAAATTACTGACATGCTTGCCGAAAATAATACGGATGTAACATCAGATTTCGTTGTTCCTGAAGGTAAAAGGCCCTATGTAATAATGGTCGTAGGCGTTAATGGCGTAGGGAAAACCACAACAATAGGCAAATTGGCATATCAATTCAAGAAGGCTGGCAACAGCGTGATTCTTGGTGCATCTGATACTTTTCGTGCTGCGGCTGTGGAGCAACTTGACATTTGGGGCGATAGGGTAGGAGTCCCTGTCGTAAAACAAAAAATGGGTTCCGATCCGGCATCGGTGGCTTATGATACTTTAGCCTCTGCGAAAGCTAAAGATGCTGATGTCGTCATAATTGATACCGCCGGCCGTTTACATAATAAAAAGGGCTTGATGGACGAATTGACAAAGATAAAAAATGTCATGAAACGTGTAGTTCCTGATGCTCCTCATGAAATATTGCTTGTGCTCGATGGTTCAACAGGGCAAAACGCATTTGAACAAGCGAAACAATTTGTCGCAGCTACCGAAGTGAATGAGTTAGCCATTACGAAATTGGACGGTACGGCAAAAGGCGGAGTAGTGATAGGCATAAGCGACCAATTCAAGATACCTGTCAAATACATAGGATTGGGAGAAGGAATGGAAGATTTGCAGATATTCAGGAAAGAAGAGTTTGTAAAATCTCTTTTCGGTAAGTGACGCAATTGTCGTTAATGAATGTGGTGCAGTTCTGAGATATATTTCTCAAAGAAATATATAAGCGATTTTATCCAATGAAGAAGAATAGAATAGATGTAATTACTTTAGGCTGTTCAAAAAATCTGGTTGATTCGGAAAAGTTATCCTACAGATTCAAACAAGCCGGCTATGAAGTACACAATGATTCATCGGAGGTATGTGGAGAAATAGTCATAATAAATACATGCGGTTTCATTGGTGATGCTAAACAGGAGTCGGTAGATACGATTCTTGAATATGTTGCAGCTAAGCAGGAAGGAAAAATAAAACACCTTTATGTGATGGGGTGTTTGTCTCAACGGTATTTTGAAGATTTAAAAACAGAAATACCTGAAGTTGACGGATTTTATGGTAAATTTGACTGGGACAAGATTTTGAATGACCTCAAAATTACTGTGCCGTCATCGGTCAAACCGTATGAAAGGCTTTTGACCACTCCAGGCCATTATGCTTATTTGAAAATAGCAGAGGGTTGTAATCGTTTTTGCGCATTTTGTGCCATTCCTATAATAACAGGAAGATTTAAATCGGTTCCTATAGAGGAATTGGTTGAAGAAACGAAATTGCTTGTGGCAAAAGGCGTAAAAGAAATTAATGTTATAGCCCAGGATTTGTCTTCTTATGGAATAGACATTTATGGAGAGTCACGTCTTGCCGAACTCGTGGAACGTCTCGCCAATATAGACGGAGTAGAGTGGATAAGGCTACATTATGCTTACCCGGCTCAATTTCCGTATGATGTTTTGCCTGTAATGGCTCGTCACGATAATGTTTGCAAATATCTTGACATAGCTTTGCAGCATATTAGTGACAATGTGCTTTCAGGAATGTTGCGTCATTTCACGAAAGCCGATACGATAGAATTGGTTAATCGATTGAGACGTGAAGTCCCGGGAATACATATACGCACGACGTTGATGGTTGGATTTCCGGGAGAAGGCGAAAAGGAATTTGAAGAACTTAAGGATTTTGTAAAATGGGCCAGATTTGACCGGATGGGAGCATTTGCTTATTCGGAAGAAGATGATACATATGCCGCAACACATTATGCTGATGAAGTCCCTTTGGAAGTGAAGGAACGTAGGCTTGATGAGATAATGCGGATGCAGGAAGAGATATCCTTGGACTTGAATGAAGAAAAAATAGGAAAAATATTCAAAGTCATAATTGATAGGGAAGAGGATGACTATTATGTAGGTCGTACCGAATTTGATTCTCCGGAGGTCGATCCTGAAGTGCTTGTGAGAAAAAGTAAGAAACTTTCAATTGGTTCGTTTGTAAATGTGAAAATTTCTGAAGCGATGCCATATGAATTGATAGGAGATGTTTTGCTATGAATAATTGTGATAACGATACTATTCTTGAAGCGGTAGAGAAGGCAATAAAACATAAAGCAAGGTTCTATGCTTATCGTATGCCTGGTGACTCACAGCTGAATTTTGGAGCACAGATTATTGATCAGCATACTCCTATGGGTTTTATTATACATCCTTTTGTGGAGAAACCTGATTGCATGCCTTATTATATTTCTGCTCAATTTGATGCCAACAAGTTTTTGAAACTTCCGGTTTCCTCTTTGCCTGTGACATCATTGCATCGAGTAAAAGAAAACAGCACGAGCAAGGAGGAATATTTGACAAATGCCAATAAGTGCATAGCTGACATGCAAGCCGGGTTGTTGAAAAAAGTCGTGTTGTCGAGGGTAATTGTATCGGAGTATGATGATAACCTGCGATGGGTTGATATGTTTAAAGGGCTGTTGGATTGTTGTCCTAATTCATTTGTGTTTGTATTCAACAGTGAAGCTACCGGAGCTTGGATGGGTGCTACTCCTGAGCGGTATTTGAGTTATCATGGCAAAGAAATAACGACAATGGCCCTTGCTGGGACAAGACTTGCAGGAACTGAGGGCGAATGGAGCGTGAAAGACATTGAAGAACAGCAAATTGTCGCCGATTACATTGATAATAAATTTGCCGAGATTAAAATAGAGTATGAGAAATCACCTCTTTATACTCGACAAGCAGGAAATGTGGAACATTTGTGTAATGATTTCAAAGGGAAAGTTACATGGCCGTCGCAAGTAGATAACATGCGCAACATGTTACATCCCACTCCGGCTCTTGCCGGTATGCCGGTGAGAGATGCTGTTAAATATATATGTTCCATAGAATCGCACAACCGACTTTATTATGGAGGTTACATAGGTCCTATTGATTTTCGTGGTTATTTTGATTTCTTTGTCAATTTGCGTTCTCTTGAGTTTGACGGAGAGAGATATTGCATGTATGTTGGAGGTGGATTGACCGAACGTTCAATTGCCGAACAAGAATGGCTTGAAACTTGCAATAAATCGGAATTGCTTCTTAAATTGTTAAATAGATAAGTCTTTAAAAATAGGCAATGTGGTGAATACAACAAATCAAGAATATATTCGACCTTTATATACACCTGAAAAAATCACAAGTTTGCAGCCGGGTGAGATTTTTGTATTTGGTAGCAACCTCCAAGGTATGCACGGTGGAGGAGCTGCACGCATGGCGTTTGAAAAGTTTGGTGCTATTTGGGGTAAAGGCGTAGGATTACAAGGACAAACATACGCTATACCGACCATGCAAGGTGGAGTGGAAACCATCCGTCCGTATGTGGAAGAGTTTATTTCTTTTGCCAAAGAGCATGAGGAACTGACTTTTTTGGTGACTCCTATTGGTTGTGGCATTGCTGGATTTAAGGCATGGGACATTGCACCCTTGTTCAAAGAGGCGATAGCAGAGGAGAACATCGTATTGCCGGAATCGTTTGAAAAGGTAATCGCACAAATTCGTCCATTGAGTAAAACCGTCATTGATGTGTTGGCAAAGCGGATGCAAACAAGGAATCCTCATCCAGTAGGTACACTCTCTCATGGCATTTGGGAACATCAATGCTATTTTGAACTACTGTGGGACAGCTATGACCATCTTGATTGGCTCGAGCATTTTAAGAAATACGGCCTACATGAAGACTTTGAAAGAGGTGTGGTGCTTACTGATGATTTCATGCATCAACCGATTGATAAGGAATGGATGTTTAGAATGTATATGTCGGCTGAGTTCCCTCCACAGAAGTTGATGCTGTTGGAGCGGTGTCATTATTATAAAGGAGAACGATTGTGCCCTTTCCATTCACACATGAAGACCTTGTTGTTTGGTTATGAAAAATGCTGGGTGAAATTCAACCTATCGTCCCAGGATAATCTTAGTATAAAATCAGATTTGAATTATTATAAACATTGCGGGCTTGCCGACTTATGTCCAGATGATGGTGTGCCTATGTCTATGAAAGCATTGCTTTTCAATCGTTGGCTTCATTGGGGAGGTGATTGTGCTGATTTAGATAAGTTCAGGGAATGGTATTGTTCCATAGACTATACGAATGAGATGGGAGGATTGAGAAAAGAAGATCTATATGAAATCCCCAATCTTGATTTTTTATTCTTTTGGGGACATCACGGGAAACAGGGTAAAATCACAAAGTCCTGTCTTAGCCAATGGTATCCCTGCAAGTTTACCGTGAATGGCATCCATTATAATTGTGCCGAACAATTTATGATGGCAGAAAAGGCACGTCTCATGAGAGACGAGGAAACGAGAGAAAAGATATTGGCATCGACCGACCCGGAAGAGATTAAGGCATTAGGGCGTCAAGTACGAAATTTTGATGAGTACCGGTGGCAGAAGCATCGTATGGAAATCGTTGTCACTGGCAATCTTCATAAATTCATTGACAACGAGGATTTGAAAAACTTTTTGCTCAGCACTGGCGACAAGATATTGGTGGAAGCCAGTCCTTACGATACAGTTTGGGGAATTGGCATGAAAGAGGACAACATGGATTGCTTAAATCCGCGTTTGTGGAAAGGAGAGAACTTGCTCGGCTTCGCATTGATGGATGTGAGGAACAAACTTAAAAAGATATAAGAACAGCATTATTGGCATGATATTTTTGGGTAGCATTCATTTGTTTTAAAGTGCCTATTTCTCACTGTAGATCGGTTTGCAAAAGTGAGAGAAAATCGCTATAATTTAATGAAGCGGCGGATATTATGCTCATTTATTATCGCCATGTAAACGCCTGGGAGCAGGTTGGATATGTCGATTGTAATTATTCCCCTTTGTTCATGGCCGAGGTGCTCAATCACACAACGACCAGTTAAATCGATTATTTTTATTCGCTTTATAGTACAACCAGATGTGCTTATAGAAATTTGATTATCGGCAGGAGAAGGATAAATGGTTATTTTCTTTTCTTCGGAAGATGACATGGATATACTACCTTGGTTTGATGTGACTGAATAAGCGGCATATCCGGCTCCCATGCAATATTCATAAATATTTACACTATGTTCATTTATTCGTTCGACAGTGAAGAACGCTGCACTTGAATTGTTTGCATCTCTGCCTAAAGAACCTAAAGGAGCAACAGAGGCGATGGATTCTCCTCCTGCGGTCATGTCGCGTATGGTGAATCCCCCATTGTAATCGCTCCCTGATGGGTGTAAAAACATTTCATGGCCAGAAAGTATGAAACAAGTTCCGCCAACAGTGTTGTTACAAGTTGGTGGCGGCAATTCTGTATCATTGGTGAAATAATCTCCAATATCGCTGTCATTGCTGTATTTGTAGTATCCATGTTGTCGCATTTGGTATATAAAGCTGTCGGGAGCTCCGGGTCTTATCGGAATCACATAGCCTGTCGTATTGGCACGAGTGGATAAAGTTCCTGTTAAAGAAGTGTTTATATATTTACCATTGGCAATTTTGATGATATTTACTGTTTGAGTTTTATTAGGGAAAAAATATATATAACCGCCATCTTCCGATAAAATGTCTCCTGAGGCCGATATGTAGTTTGTTTGTCCAGATTCAAATAAAGAGAATGAAATGTCGATAGGTTCATTTGAATTGCGAGGGTATACTTGCAATCTGCAAGGTTCGGTAGTTATACCATCGTTTCTCAGAATTAGATTTCCGGCATCGTCTGTCGTGATTCCGTGAGAAAATGTTCCTTGGTAATTGTTTTTTATGTTGTTGCCCGATGCATCAAATGTTAACAATGTTGCCGTTTCATAGTCGTTCACATATAATAATCCATTGCGCCATGCTCCTTGGTGGCCGGTTTGATATGTTGAACTTGCTGATGCTGATGGAAAGTCTTCAGGCAAATTGCCATCTATTTGAGAGTATCTGAAGAGTGTGTTTACAGATATGGACAAAGGGGAAATCTGGGCATTTAAAATTGCCATGTTGAAAATAAACGCTGTCGCAAGTGCGAACATGTGTCCATGTGGATTCATTCTAATTGGTTTTAGGTTAACGTGATTGTCTAAAGACAAAGATAAGGAATTTGGCTTAAATAACGTTTTTTGAGGAGAAATAATATGCAAGTTTTTTAGATAAGACATCCAAGATTTCCCTTTTTGCGAGAAGATGTCATATCTTGCTTGAAAAAGTAATTGTTGAACAGAAAAATGGGTTAATTGCGGCGAGAATGGATTTAGAAATTAAACTATATATTACATGGTTCGTCTCGGTATTGAAAAATTATAATGAATTTTTTGAGGATAAAATTAATTTGCGTAACTTCGCTGTGTAAAAAAACGTTTGAACGTAAAAATCATAAAGACAAATATATATGGTAAAGTGAGCGAGGTGACACATTGCTATTGTGGATGAATGGCGTGGGTCATCTTGTCGTGATTTTGAAGATATAGCAAAAAGAATATTTTTAACACTTTTATTATGGGTAAAGAAAAAAAATTCTTGACGTGCGATGGTAACCAAGCCGCAGCACATGTGAGCTACATGTTCACAGAAGTAGCAGCCATATATCCCATCACACCGTCATCAACCATGGCAGAGCATGTTGATGAATGGGCTGCTGCCGGAAGAAAGAACATCTTTGGTGAAACGGTGTGTGTGCAGGAGATGCAATCTGAAGCCGGTGCTGCCGGTGCTGTTCACGGTTCATTGCAAGCAGGAGCGTTGACTACGACTTATACAGCATCGCAAGGCTTGTTGTTGATGATACCTAACATGTATAAGATTGCCGGTGAATTGCTACCATGCGTATTCCATGTTTCAGCTCGTACACTTGCTTCTCATGCATTGTGTATATTTGGTGATCATCAAGACGTAATGTCGACAAGGCAAACCGGTTTTGCCATGTTGTGCGAAGGTTCGGTTCAAGAAGTGATGGATTTGGCAGGAGTAGCACACTTGGCTACAATAAAGTCAAGGGTTCCTTTTGTCAATTTCTTCGACGGATTCCGTACATCTCATGAAATCCAGAAAATAGAAGCGTTGGACAATGAGGATCTTGCTCCGCTTGTTGACCAAGAAGCGTTGTCTGAATTCCGTCATCGTGCCATGAATCCGGACAAACCTGTAACTCGTGGTACAGCAGAAAATCCGGATGTATTCTTCCAGCATCGTGAATCAAGCAATGAATATTACAATGCTGTTCCTGCAATAGTTGAGGAATACATGAACAAGATTGCTGAAATCACAGGACGCAAATATGGTTTGTTTGACTACTATGGAGCACCAGATGCCGACCGTGTAATCATTGCAATGGGTTCTGTTACAGAAGCTATCCGTGAAACAATTGATTATTTGACAAGCAAGGGTGAAAAAGTAGGACTTATATCGGTACACTTGTATCGTCCGTTCAGTGCAAAGCATTTCCTTGCTGCAGTTCCTGCTACGGCAAAGCGCATAGCAGTGCTCGATCGTACAAAAGAACCGGGTGCAAACGGCGAACCGTTGTATCTCGACGTAGTTGATTGTTTCTATGGTAGTGAAAATGCTCCGTTAATCGTTGGTGGTCGTTACGGACTTGGATCAAAAGACACTACCCCGGCGCAAATCCTTGCCGTGTATGAAAATCTTGCTTTGCCGACACCGAAGAATAACTTCACACTTGGCATCGTGGATGATGTAACATTTACTTCTCTGCCTCAGAAAGAAGAGATCGCCCTTGGATCAAAGGGTATGTTCCAAGCAAAATTCTATGGTCTTGGTGCTGACGGTACTGTAGGTGCAAACAAGAACTCAGTAAAGATTATTGGAGAAAACACTGACAAATATTGCCAGGCTTATTTCTCTTATGACTCCAAGAAATCGGGTGGTTTCACATGCTCTCACTTGAGATTTGGTGACGAACCGATACATTCTACATATCTTGTTACAACTCCTAATTTCGTTGCATGCCATGTGCAGGCTTATTTGCACATGTATGATGTTACGAGAGGTTTGCAGAAGAACGGTACTTTCTTGTTGAACACGATTTGGGAGGGTGACGAACTTGTGAAGAACCTTCCTGTAAAGGTGAAAAAATATTTTGCCGACAACAACATAAAAGTTTATTACATCAATGCAACTAAGATTGCACAAGAAATAGGACTTGGCAACAGGACCAATACCATTCTTCAATCAGCATTCTTCCGTATCACAGGTGTAATTCCTGTTGACTTGGCTGTTGAGCAAATGAAGAAATTCATCGTCAAGTCTTATGGCAAGAAGGGTGAAGATGTAGTAAATAAGAACTATGCCGCAGTCGATCGTGGTGGTGAATATAAGGAATTGACCGTAGATCCAGAATGGTCTAATCTCGAACCTGCTGCTCCTGTTGTCGATGACGTTCCAGCTGTTATCAGCGAAGTCGTAAGACCGATTAATGCACAAGACGGTGACTTGCTTCCTGTATCTGCATTTACAGCTAATCCTGATGGTACTTGGGAACCGGGTAGCGCAAAATATGAGAAGCGCGGTGTGTCAGTATTTGTTCCCGAATGGAATCCTGAGAACTGTATACAATGTAACAAGTGTGCATATGTTTGTCCTCATGCAGCCATTCGTCCATTTGTATTTACAGCTGAAGAACTTGAAAAATCTCCGTTCAAGGCAGGAGAAACAATACCTGCAATTGGAAAGACATTCACAGGCATGCAATTTGCTCAAGTTGTTGATGATCTTGACTGCTTGGGTTGCGGAAACTGCGTTGATGTATGTCCGGGCAAGAAGGGAAACAAGGCTCTTGTCATGAAGCCTCTTGAAACAGAAGCTAAGATGCAAGAAAAGTGGGATTACTGCGTGAACAACGTAAGTAGCAAGCAAAATCTTGTAGACGTCAAGGCTAATGTGAAGAATTCTCAATTTGCAACTCCGTTGTTTGAATTCTCTGGTGCATGCTCAGGTTGCGGTGAAACTCCTTATGTGAAATTGATTTCTCAATTGTTTGGTGATCGTGAAATAGTTTCAAATGCTACGGGATGTAGCTCGATTTATTCGGGTTCAGTGCCATCGACTCCTTATACTACAAATGAAAAGGGTCATGGTCCTGCATGGGCTAACTCTTTGTTTGAAGACTTCTGTGAATTTGGTTTGGGTATGTACTTGGCATATGAAAAGATGCGTGCACGCCTTGAATCTAATGTGAAAGAAGCTTTGAACTGCGACGGCACTACCGAAGAATTGAAGGAACTTTACACTCAATGGCTCGAAAACAAGGAAGATGGAGACAAGAGTCGTGAACTCGCCGACAAGATTCTTGCTGCAATTGATGGATGTGATAATGCCATAAGCAAGCAAATAAAGGAATTAGGTCATTATTTGACAAAGCGTTCACATTGGATTATCGGTGGTGACGGAGCTTCTTATGACATCGGTTTCGGAGGACTCGACCATGTAATAGCTTCTGGCAAGAATGTAAATATCCTTGTTCTCGATACAGAGGTTTATTCTAATACAGGTGGTCAGGCTTCGAAGGCTACTCCGCTTGGTGCAATTGCCAAGTTTGCCGCTTCGGGCAAGCGTGTTCGTAAAAAAGACCTTGGTTTGATTGCTTCTACCTACGGATATGTATATTGCGCACAAATTGCAATGGGTGCTGACAATGCTCAGGCTCTTAAGGCAATTCGTGAAGCAGAAGCTTATGATGGACCATCAGTGATAATCGCTTATGCTCCATGTATCAACCATGGATTGAAGGCAGGTATGGGCAAGGCTCAGGCTGAAGAGGCTAAGGCCGTAGAATGCGGATACTGGCACTTGTGGCGTTACAATCCTGAACTTGAAAACGAGGACAAGAACCCATTCACTTTGGACAGTAAAGAACCAAATTGGGATAACTTTGAAGCATTCTTGAAGGGTGAAGTTCGTTACGCATCTGTAATGAAACAATATCCGAGTGAAGCAGAAGAGTTGTTTGCTGCTGCTAAGAAGAATGCTCAATGGCGTTATAACAATTATCGACGTCTTGCTCGTCAACAATGGGGTCAAAATCCTGATGAAATGAAATAAGAGCTAAAAATTTAATTCTATAGAAAGAGAGCGTTTGTCTAAATTGACAGGCGCTCTCTTTATTTTTTGCTCTAATTTAACAATGGAAAAATCACGAAATACAAACAAGGAAATATTTTTCCCTATTGGGATGTGTATATATGCGTTTGCATGCAGTTATGAAGTATACGATGATAACTTCGTTTTGTTTTTACGATACGCATTTCATGGTACGTTTTCAAATTTTTAAATTGTTTTTTGTTTCGTATTGTTGGAATGTCGAGATACAGAAGTTTTTTTGTTTTATCGTCATCAATGACATTAGCTATGACAATATAAAATTTCGTTCGTTTTATGTCCTCGTTTGATGTCATCCCAATTTTAGAGAACTTATTTCATAATTTATTGTTTTTTATTATTCTGCTGCTTTGAAATTATATACTGGTTTTATTACATTTACAATGCTTACGGTGTCTTGAATGTTGCGGATGATTTCTTCTTTCGTCTTGTACACCATTGGCGATTCATCTTTAGTGTCTTCGTTTAGACATTCACTGTAGATTCCTTGCATGGACTTTCGGTATTCTTCCATGTTGATGTTCTTGAATGCTTGGCTTCGGCTCATGATGCGCCCTGCGCCATGTGGGGCAGAATTGTTCCAATCCTCATTGCCTTTGCCTATGCAAATCAATGAGCCATCGCGCATGTTCAACGGGATGATGCACTTTTGTCCCGAATAAGCTGAAATGGCACCTTTGCGTATAATGTTATCATCATCGATAT
Organism: uncultured Muribaculaceae bacterium; assembly: GCA_944321705.1. Lineage (GTDB taxonomy): Bacteria > Bacteroidota > Bacteroidia > Bacteroidales > Muribaculaceae > Avimuribaculum. The sequence goes on from CALUMG010000015.1 coordinate 51,864, forward strand.
AGTTGTGGACGCTTTCAAATGCCAAATCGCTTTGTGGGGCTTCTATGTTGCCTTGCTGTAAGAAGTAATTCATGATGAGGTCGGTGATAAGCCGACGGTTCAATTTGGCCCAATGCTGGCAAAGTCGCATATCGTGCAGGTAATCTTCTCGAAAATTACCTTCCAAATAAGATAAATCGGGCGGTATTGTCGGTTTATACATTTTAAATGATTTGTGCAGTTCGCGTATGACATCTTGCAATTCAGCTTTTCTCCCGGCTGCTTTGTATTCGGCTATCATTCGATTTTGCACTTCCATCAGTTTGTCCCAACCTGATTGGCATTTTACAGCCAACTTCTGATAAATCTGTGCAACTTGTGTCCCCAAGTTGCGGCTTCCTGTATGAACGACGAGATAGGTCATGCCGTTTTCGTCCTCGTCAAGCTCAATGAAGTGATTGCCACCACCCAATGATCCGATGGAGAGGTTTAGACGTTTGGTATCTTTTAATTCTCGATAACAGCGCAGCTGCTTGATAAGGTCTTTACCTTCACGATATATATCCATATATTTTTGTGGCAGAGGTACGCACTTGTTGTCTCTACAATTACGACCTGATGGTATATTGTGAAGGATGAATTCGTTCAAGGCATGATAATCAATACTTTTTGTGCAAACGAATGGTTGTACAAGGATGCCACACCCGATGTCCACGCCAACAATGTTTGGAATCACCTTGTTGCCCAAATTTCCGGTGAAGCCTATGACGCAACCAGCTCCGGCATGAACGTCGGGCATGATGCGTATTTTGCATTTACTGAACACATCGATGGACAGTAATTCCCTGATTTGCTCGCTTGCCTTGTCCTCGATATTGTCGGTATAAATTTTTACATTGTAGCCTTCTATGGTTTTCATTTTTGCCTTATGATAATATTTGTATTTTCAGTTGTTTCTTTTCGTCTTCAATCAGCTTATTCCATAAACGGGAATGGTGCAAACTGGATGCAGGGATATAGTCCTTGTATTTTTCCAAGAATTCCATGCTGTACAGTTCTTCCAGTTTATAAGAATCAATAATATCATTCCAATCCCAATATTCGGCAAATTGTTCCAATAGGGCATGTGTTAGTTCCAAATTGGAATTTCTTGACAATTTATGCCAGTTCCAATAATCTTTGTATTTCTCCAGATTTTCCACTGTGAACAAGTGATCATTGGAGGAGTCTGAAAGTTCATCCCAATTTATTTTATTTTTGAACTTTTCTATCATAGGTATAGTCCAAATGATGTTGTAGTTGTTAGAAATACCTTTCCACACCACCTTGTCCCTATACTTATCCAATAATTGTTCAGTCCAAGCAAATTCTCTTGAAAGTTCTTCCCATGCGGCTTCTTCCAAAACCTTATTCATAAAATCATTGTTCCAATTTTTTGTTGCCATATTACTACTGGTGCGATAAAATCGCACAGGTTTAAATGTCATCAAATAAAGTGCGTTCTTTGACATTTTGGTTTGA
>CALUMG010000016.1 GCA_944321705.1 uncultured Muribaculaceae bacterium
CGGCCATGCACCTGAAACTTTTTTCACGAAAAACTGCTTTAAAACATGTCCCACGCTGAATCCCCCTCAAATTCCGCCTAAAATGGTAAACATTATTTAACACTCAATCTTATACAAAACTTCTCTTCAACTCGGAATTTCCAATTTTATCCTTCTAAACTTTATAAATCTTCAACTTTTTTAAGCACACAATCCAACCCGTTATTCTCCAATTCAAAATTTTCATTCAACAACATCAAATTCTGCCTATCTGCATTATAAATGAAATTATAAATATTCTCGCGGTCGTCAGATATCAATTGCCACACGACGGCATCATTATCAGCATGTGTGCCTCGCTGAGTGTTTCTTGTTCCCAAATAAGAACGAACGGCATTCTTACTTTCTTCAGTCTCAAGACAAGTCAACCGCAACAAAAAATATCCGTCGCCACTATATTCCCTATTACGCAAATACAAATTATATTCTATTCCACGGCTATCAACAACAGAGGCGACACCTACAAAATGTGATTCTTCCCACATTCCCAAATCCTCATCATTGTCACTTCGCGACTGTTTATACAATAATCTTCCTTGTTGACTTATTGACCAACAATTATCCACAAATCGTAAAATCTTATTCTCATCATTCCAAACACATCCCTTTGAAGGAAGCTCATGTCGTTCCAAAACTTCCTTTGTTCCGCCGACAAGCGAAATAAGTTCCACAGTCAATGAATCTTGACCAAAAAGAAGATAAACAGGATGCAAATTCTCTTCAACGGCTTCCATCCTAACGCCATACTTAAACAATCGCATATATTCATCTTCCACAGGCTTTGCTATCGTGGCAAGCCTTACAGCATCAATACCGGCTTCATACTTCCCTATAAATAACACTTCTATGGAATCACCTATAAGTAATCCTTTCAAATTAGACTTGTCGGCATTTTCTGTGGCAAAATACAACGTATCATTGCCATTTGCCACTACAGTGACAGCATTCATGGTTGCATCTGCAACAACCCCTCTGACGCAATCACCATTGGATGAAACATTACAACTCGCCAACATGGCACACCCCACAATAAAACCAAACTCTTTTCTCATTTCCATCTTATATTTTAAATACGCTAAAACTTTGACCCCCATCACTACAAATATACTGAAATAACTCCTTTATCCTAAACCTTTTTATCAAACGAACCTTTCTTCACGAATGATTTAAATATTATTTCTACTCCTATTTTGTATTTTTACAAAAAGAACACAACGTATGGAAAATATCATAAAAAAGATACTGGAATATTATCCTATTTCTGCCGAGGCATTAGAAGCATTGACAAACCTTTTTAACAAACATGTGTTTCCTGCAAAAACTATCATCATTAATGCAGGGAGATTTGACAGGCAAATTTATTTCATTGAACATGGCATCACACGTTCTTATGCAATGCATAATGGGAAAGAAATAACAACATGGTTTTCCAAAGAAGGAGACATCACCTGTGGCTCATGGGACTTATACCCGGTTTCGAATATGTAGAAACATTGGAAGAAACAACTGCTTACTCACTATCAATAGAGGAACTGAACAAGTTGTACAAATCATATATAGACATTGCTAATTGGATGAGAGTATTGCAGCAAGAAAATTTTCTTCGACTGCAAGATATACATATATCCAGATTGAATTTATCTGCTAAAGAGCGATATGAACATTTTATAAACAAATACCCTGACATTTCCAACCGAGTCAATTTAGGATACATAGCTTCATTCTTAGGCATCACCCAACAATCCTTAAGCAGGATAAGGGCTGAAAGCCTTTTTTAACTTATGGTAAACGACATTTCGTCTATTACTTTTATTTTTGCACACAAACCAATTATACCTCATTATGAAAACCGAATATGAAAAATGCCTGGCAGGAGAACCTTTCATCGGAGGCAACGACCCCAAAATAGTAAATATGATTTTACACACACGCCGGCTTTTAGCCCAATTTAACACTACAGATTACGCCGACATCAAACGCAAACAAGCATTGTTGCATGAAATGTTCGGCAGCATAGGAAAAAACGTACATGTAGACATTGATTTTCATTGCGAACATGGAAAACATATTTTTATCGGAGACAACGTAATTATCAATATGAATTGTACATTCATCGACAACAACCGCATAGACATCGGCAATAATGTCTTGATTGCGCCCAATGTCCAAATATATACAGCCACTCATTCTACAAAATTTAATGAGCGAATGGTACAAAACACTTCAGAAGGACAGGAAATATGCCTCACTTACGCTTTACCGGTCAAAATAGAAGATGGTGTGTGGATTGGCGGCGGAACTATTATCCTGCCTGGTGCCACCATTGGCAAGAACAGCGTCATCGGAGCAGGAAGCGTGGTTACACGTTCCATTCCTGCCAATTGCATAGCAGTTGGAAATCCTTGTAGAGTAATCAAGCACATTGACAATGATGATTAATGAGCCGAAAATACAAACATATCATATTTGACATTGACGGCACATTGCTCGACACTGAGCATGCTATCTTGCAAAGCCTAAAAGACACCGTCAATAGTCTATTGCACAAAGATATTCCGGCAAATAACTTGAAATTTGCACTTGGCATACCGGGCAACGTGACTTTACAAAAATTGGGTTTCACAGACACAGTAACAGCAAACCTTGTGTGGAATACATACTTGCACAACTACAAATCATCCATAAAGCTATTCAACGGAATTCAAGATTTATTACACGCCCTAAAAACCAAAAGATATTCTTTAGGCATCGTCACTTCAAAAACTCGGCAAGAATTCTCAACTGATTTTTTCACAACCATTCAAGATATCCGGTATTTTCGACACAGTGATTTGCGTGGAAGACTCTTCACTTCCAAAACCGTTTCCCGAGCCTTTGTTGGCCTATCTTGATGCAGCAAATACAAACCCACAAGATGCCATCTACATTGGTGATACCATTTATGACAGCCAATGCGCACAAAGTGCCGGGATTGATTTCGGACTTGCTTCATGGGGAAATACTACATCTCAAGGGATTCCGGCAGATTACATATTCAAGATGCCAAACGACATCTTGCTCTCTTTGTAATGTGACAAAAAATGACTTTTAAACTGAGCTTAATCTGCACAATACATACGTTTTTGTCGTAGATTTGTCGTAAATTTGTCAAATAAACAAATTGCAATGAACGAAGCAAGTCTCAGTCAACTATATTTAAAAGATACTGCATTTCAAAACCTGATGCAAAAGCGGGTTTTCAATGTATTATTAATAGCTTCTCCTTACGATGCATTCATGATGGAAGAAGACGGACGCGTCGAGGAACAATTATTTTTCGAATACGTCGCACTTAACCTAAGTTCACCTCCTCGTGTCACGCAAGCCAACAATTTTGCAAGCGCGATGGAGCGGTTATCCGAAAAACATTTCGACCTCATCATCGCCATCCCGTGTGTCGACATTAGCGAAACATTCGCCAATGCCAAAGTCATCAAGGAATTATATCCCGACATCCCGTTTGTGGTGTTAACGCCGTTCTCCCGTGAAGTTTCAAGAAGACTTGCAAACGAAGACTTCAGTGGTGTAGATTATGTTTTCAGCTGGCTTGGCAATGTCGACCTGCTGCTTGCCATAATAAAATTGCTTGAAGACAAGTTGAATGCCGACAACGACATCAACGAGGTTGGCGTGCAGCTCATCCTGCTCGTGGAAGACTCCATTCGCTTCATGTCCACAATCCTGCCGACACTGTACAAATTCCTGCTCAGGCAATCGCTCATATTCTCCACCGAAGCATTAAACGAGCACGAGCAAATGATGAGAATGCGTGGCCGCCCTAAAATAATGCTTGCACGCGATTATGAAGAAGCATTACAGATATACAAAAAATACCAAAACAACATCCTTGGCGTAATATCTGACATTTCCTTCACAAAAGATGGAGCCAAAGATCCCCAGGCAGGTCTTAAATTTGCAAAAGAACTGAAGGCAAGCGACCCGTTCCTTCCAATAATCATGGAATCGAGTGAGATAGCCAACGAAGCCGCAGTAAAAGAATTGAAATGCGCGTTCATCAGCAAGAATTCAAAGCAACTGCCTGCCGATTTAGAAATCGCTTTGCGTGAGAACTTCGGATTCGGAGATTTTATAATAAGAAATCCTGAAACAGGGAAAGAAATATTGCGCATAAAGGATTTAAAAGACCTGCAACGGCACATATTTGACATCCCCGATGAGTCATTGCTTTTTCATGCAAGCTACAACGATATTTCTCGATGGCTATATTCAAGGGCAATGTTCCCTATTGCCGAGGTCATAAAAATGCACCGTTTCAAAGACATCAGCGAAGCTCCGGCCGTCAAGCAGCTGTTCTTCGACCTCATCGTCAAATACCGCAAAATGAAAAATCGCGGAGTCGTGGCCGTGTTCCACAAAGAACGATTTGACCACTACTCCAATTTTGCACGTATCGGCGAAGGTTCTTTGGGCGGAAAAGGAAGAGGTCTTGCATTCATTGATTCGATTATAAAAAAGAATCCCATATTCGACAATTTCGACGGGGTAAGCGTCGCCATTCCTCGAACGGTAGTATTGTGTACCGACATATTCGATGAATTCATGGAAAGCAACAACCTGTATCCCGTTGCATTGTCCGACATCTCCGACGATGAGATACTAAAGGCGTTCATCAACGCCAAACTGCCACAATGGCTCAAAGACGATTTTAACGCACTATTTGAAGTCGTGGACAAACCTCTTGCCATACGCAGTTCAAGCCTGCTCGAAGACAGCCATTACCAGCCATTTGCAGGTATATATTCGACCTACATGATTCCTCACTTTGACGACAAGACCGAAATGATGCGTCAATTGTTATGTGCGATAAAAAGCGTTTATGCATCGGTTTTCTACGCCGACAGCAAAGCCTACATGGCTGCCACCCGCAACATCATCGACCAAGAAAAGATGGCAGTCATAATACAAGAAGTCGTCGGACGCGAATACGATGACGTGTATTACCCGTCGTTCGCCGGAGTCGGAAGGTCATTAAATTATTACCCAATCAACGACGAACAGCCCGAAGACGGAGTGACCGAAGTGGCTGTCGGCCTCGGAAAATACATTGTCGACGGCGGCCTTTCACTTCGTTTTTCTCCTCGTCATCCCGACAAAGTGTTGCAAACCAGCATGCTTGAGCTTGCATTGCGCGATACACAGACTCGTTTTTACGCCCTCGACCTCAAGAGAAATTCAACAATCGACTTTAGCGTGGATGACGGATTCAACATCAAGAAATTGCGCATTCAAGATGCCGCAAAAAACGGTTCTCTGAAATATATGGTTTCAACTTACGACCATAATGACGGTATCATACGCGACTGCGATGCCGGTGACGGGCGACGTGTGGTTACATTTGCAAACATTCTCCAGCATAAAGCCTATCCGCTTGCCGGCATAGTCGATTTGATGCTCACCGAAGGTCAAAAAGCCATGGGACGCCCTGTCGAGATTGAATTTGCAGGGCTCATAGGCCAAGACGGAACTACATCGCCAAACGAAAAAGGTCAAATATACTGGTTGCAAATCAGGCCGATAGTGGACCGAAAAGAGATGCTTGATGAAACAATTCTCGACACCGACGATTCCAATCTCATACTCAAAAGCCTCACCGCTTTAGGTCATGGAATGACCGACAACATAACAAGCATCGTGATGGTGAAAGACGACCAATTTTCCATGAGCAACAATTCTCTCATTGCTCGCGAAATAGAAAAAATAAACCGTAATTTCACTGAAAAGGGAGAAGGTTACATATTGATAGGTCCGGGACGCTGGGGATCAAACGACCCGGCCCTTGGCATTCCGGTAAAATGGCCTCACATCTCTTCGGCAAAACTTATTGTCGAAACTTCTTTGGCAGGCAATCGCATAGAACCAAGCCAAGGGACTCATTTTTTCCAAAATCTCACATCCTATGGCGTAGGGTACTTTACAGTAGGAGCACCCGATGATGGAAGCGTGTGGGACAAGGATTACATCAACTCACTTGATCCGATAATGGAAACCAAGTTTGTAAAAGTTTTGCAATTCGACGCTCCGCTTGTCGTGGCCATCAACGGGAAGAAAAGCAAAGGCATCGTTTTAAAACCCGGAATCATTAATGAAGAATCACCCACCAATCACGACCTATCTTGATGGACGCATATATGTAATTTAATTGTTAACTCACTATACACATTTAAAATATGGCATTTTTCAGTAAACTGAAAGCAGCATTCGGATTTGGCGACTACAACGACGAAGACGAATTGGATGAAGAATTCACACCTTATGGTACAGCACACCGCACGCCATATATTAACCCGTTTAAAAAAGAGGAGGAAAACAAAGTGCAAGAAGACGATAAAATGACTGAACCCACAGCCAACAATGCAGAACAAAGCAACCCGGCTGAAATTCAAGATAACGAACAAAACAAAACAATCCCCGACGAAATGTTCAATGGAATCCTTGAAATAATAAATTCAACGATTCCCCCGTTCGTCAGGGAATGTCTCGACATAGATGCTGAAAAGCGTGCCATTTCCAACCTGCTCGGACCGCAATTGCAGTCGGCTTTGGCCAATATGCGCATAAAAGCTGAAGTGTCGGCAAAAACAAAGTGGGAACAGGAAAAGAGAGCTATTATCGAGAAAGCTACTCAAACCGAAAATAAATGCAAAGAAGCCGAAGCCAAAGCTGAAGAAGCAAAAAACAAAATGCTTGCTGTCGACCTTCAGCGTAAAGCGGCTCTTGAACGCTCGCAAGACTTGGAAAAACGAATTGCTACACTTGAAGCCGAACATGAACAATTCGAGCTTGAAAACAAAAGCCTCATCAACAAGGTTAAAGTGTCCCAAGTATATGCCAACGATGCCGCTCATTACAAAGAGGAACTGGAAACTTTGCAACGAAACTCTATTGAATGGAAAACAAAAGCTGTCGAAAATGCCAAATTAAAAGAAGAACTGGAAAAAACCGTAGCAGAACTCGAAACAGCCAAGGAAATCATTGCATCATTGCAATCGGGAAATACCAATGCCGAAGAACTGAAAAAACAAGAAACGGAACTTACCGACAAATTTTCAAGCGAAATTGCAAAACTGCAAGAAGAAATAGTAACTAAGGACTCCGACATCGACTCGTTGTCTAAAAAACTGGAATCCATCGAGCAAGAACTATCTTCCACTAAAAAAGAACTGAACGATGCCATGACAGCTCTAGATGTCGCCCAAGAAGTACAAGAGCAAATTGACAAATTAAGTGAACAAATAGGTTCTCGCGATAAAAAAATAGCATCGCTGAAAGAATCTGTAGCCAACTTGGCTGCCGAAAAGCAAGCCGAACAGGCCGAGGCTGAGAAGCGATACAATGCGATTGTGAACTCAAACCTCGAATTGAAACTACAATATGACATCCTAAAAAAAGAATCCGATGAATTAAAGGATTTCAAGGCTAACGCCGATAAAGAAAAGGATGCCGCAATAGCCGAAGCTACCGAGAAGATTTCTCAACACATTGCCGAAATAAATGAACTTAAACGACAAATCGAAACATTAAAAAACAATCTGTCGGAATCTCGAAAACAAGAAAATTTGATCGCCGATGAACAAAAACAGCGCATTGAGGACTTAAAAGTGCAACTCGAAACGGCAGCATCTCTCATCGAGCAACGCGACATGACCATAAAAGGCCTTAATGAAAATCTAAATTCGGCACAAGGTGAAATATCATTCTCTAAAATGACTATCACCGAAAACAAATTGTTAATAAAGAAATTAAACGATGAAATAGCATCCGAAAAAGAACAAAACAAGCTCTTGAAGCAAGACTTGGAATCCATTAAAGCTGCAAATGAATCTCAAGCTAAAGAAAACAAGGGCAACATCAATCGAATTGTCAAACTTGAAAAAGAAATACAAAAATTAAAAGCCAAAGCCGAACAAAAAACTTTAATAGATTCTACTCAAAATTCAACGTCGCAGGCAACTACTGCGAATACTCCCAAACCTGCTGAATCAACTTCTGTTGATTCCATAGTAGACCCCGAACTCGAAGAAGCTGTCAAGCATGTGTTCAAGATAGACATAAGCGACACTGCTCCATCGCAAGCTGAAGAACAAACTGAAGATTCTTCAAGCATCAATCCAGTCATGCCAGACAATGCGGCAGACTTTGTCTCCCCTATTGAACCAGATGCCGGAGACCAACTCATAAGCAATGAAGTAATTCATGAAAATGACATAGCCGAAAGCATTCAATTGCCGACCGAGGTCGTTGAACCGGAATCACCGGCAATCGATGAAAAAGAAAATTTCAGCGACAACAATATCAATGAAACGTTCGACAATACCGACAAAAATCAGGAATCGGGAATATTTGCCGATGATTTCAACGATGATATAGAGTGGCTCATTCCTACGCCCGACCCAATAACTCCGACCAAAAGACCCGGAATCGACGATGAAGGAACAGCAGAACCATTTACCGATGATCTGAAACCTGCAAAACCCGACAAGGAAGAACATCGTGAGCAACAAATGTCACTTTTCTAAAAATAATAAAACACCAAATCCATGGCACACAAGACATTCATTTTCGCAATAGCTATTGTCGCTGCAATATTTTTTGGGTTCAGACAAGCCAATGCTTGCACCGGCATTACTCTTGAAGCCGGTGACGGCTCGCACATTTTGGCTCGCACAATCGAATGGGGAGGCAGCGACCTTCACAGCAATTATGTCATAGTTCCTCGTGGTTACACACAATCATCAATCCTTCCCGGTGACACAGGAAGCATAAAAACAGGTATGAGCTTCTCCGCACAATATGGATATGTCGGACTGGCAGTGGAACAAAAAGAATTCGTGGCCGAAGGGCTGAACGAAGTCGGGCTTTCGGCCGGGTTATTCTATTTTCCCAATTATGGAAAATATGAACAATTCAATCCCGACTTGAAAAATTCCACAATTTCCGATTTGCAACTCGTTTCCTACATATTAGGAACTTGCAAGACAATCGATGACGTAAAACATGCCATAACCCAAGAAGTGCATATTGTGGCAATAGATCCTCGGGCTTCAACAGTACATTGGAGATTTGCTGATGTTCAAGGACATCAAATTGTGCTCGAAATAATTGACGGCACGCCTCGCTTTTATGACAACAAGTTGGGCGTATTGACAAATTCACCCGATTTCAATTGGCAAATGACCAATCTCAATAATTATGTCAACTTGCATCCGGGGTCAAGTGGAAGTCGGTCAATAGGATCACTTCAAATGTCTCCATTCGGAGCCGGAAGTGGATTCCTCGGTATTCCGGGAGATGTAACCCCTCCTTCAAGATTCATCCGAGCCGCATTCTATCAAACATCATCGCCAAAATTGCAAACGGCTTGGCAAACAGTGAAACAATGCTTCCAAATTCTAAACAATTTTGACATTCCTATTGGAATAGAATTTGAGCAAGGCCAAATCCCGGCAGATATTCCAAGTGCCACGCAGTGGACTTCGGCGACCGACATTACAAATAAAATGATTTACTATCGCACGATGAACAACAGCACTATCCGCTGTATCGACCTCAAAGAAATTAATTTCAACACTGTTAAATATCATGCCGAGTCTCTCGACAAAATAAACGACCAACCTTTGGAATATATCACAATCGATTAAATTTATCACAAGCATAAAAACGAATGGAGACTGCGATGGTTCAGTCTCCATTCGTTTTTATATATTTTGAAAATTTTCAAGCCTTACTTCAAGTATTCATTGAAAAATTGCCCGATTTTATCAAATGGAATTTTTTCAAAATTGTCATACAAATCAGTGTGACTGGCTCCGGGGATTATAAGCAATTCTTTGTTGTCGCCTTTTAATTTCTTGAAAGCATCTTCACTGAAATACCTTGAATGTGCCTTTTCTCCATGTACAACCAATACCGCGCTGCGTATTTCATCGCTGTATGCCAAAATAGGCATGTTCAAAAATGACAACGAAGAAGTCTTGTTCCATCCACTGTTTGAATTAAGCGAACGCTCATGATAACCTCTTGGAGTCTTATAGTAATCATAATAATCTTTTACAAATTGTGGGGCGTCATCTGGCAGCGGGTCTACGACTCCACCGGCCAAGGCGTAATTACCATTCTTGTAATCTTCAGTACGCTGCGCATTCAATTGTTTACGCAATTCATAACGGGCATCTGCATCCATGGAATCAAAGTATCCATTGGCTGTGACACGACTCATGTCATACATCGTAGATGCCACGGTAGCCTTTATTCGAGTATCAATTGCAGCTGCATTCAAGGCCATGCCTCCCCATCCGCATATTCCAAGAATACCTATGCGTTCGGGGTCTACATCCTCACGAGTGGAAAGATAATCGACCGCGGCACAGAAATCTTCAGTATTAATATCGGGAGAAGCCACATACCGAGGCTCGCCACCGCTCTCCCCCGTATAAGACGGGTCAAAGGCTATTGTCAGAAATCCGCGTTCGGCCAATGTTTGGGCATACAAACCCGATGCTTGTTCTTTTACTGCCCCAAATGGGCCACTTACTGCTATGGCCGCCATCTTTCCCGTCACTTCTTTCGGAATATAGATATCGGCAGCCAATGTAATTCCATAGCGATTGTGAAATGTCACTTTGCCATGAATCACTTTATCACTCTGAGGGAATACCTTATCCCACGCTTGAGTAAGATTTAAATTTTCTTTCATGTCGGTACTACTTTCTATTTGTTCTTTCTCTGATTGCACGCAACTTGCCATGCAGGCACATGCACACGCCGCAACGCAAAATTTCACCAATAAGCCTCCCATACTCGTCATTTTCATCATAATTTCCAACAAAATCAAAATTCCACAAAATCATTTGAATGAATAACGCATCCACACCGAATCTTTTCCTATGCGCTCCACACTGTCGAGCTTAAGCAAGACAGTAGGAAATGACATATCGTTGATTCCATCAAACACCGCTGTCATTCCTTTGCGCCCATCTATGCCGGCTCCCATGACGAGACTCACTTCATCCAGCAATCCGGCATTCAAGAAAGCTCCATTTATATGACCGCCACCCACAATGGCAAGTCTCTTTACTCCGAAATGCTCATTAAGCAGATTCATTGCTCTTGGCAAGTCAATATGGCCTTTCCCCACGGCAAGCCACGAAATACCTTGCGAACGCAATGTATCCAAATATTCTTTTGACACATCCTCACTTGTTATCACCAGCAACGGCTTGCCATCGGCATCATCGTCGGGCCATCGCAACGAGCCTTTTGTGTCCACCGCAATATTATACCCCTTGTCGGCATCACAAGCCTTATGCATCGACATCGTCCCTATCGGTTCATAATTAGCCGGTACAAATGGGTCCGGCAGGGCGTAATGCATCTGCATTGTAACCCTTCCCGATAATTCAGAATCACAATTCAATTGTGCTAAAGCCGTATAATATTCATCTCCGCCTATGCGTTCTGTCATGTCGCAGTCTATACGTCCGTCTACCGATGACATCATGTGGCAAACAATATATGGTTTCATCTCCTTTATTTTTGATTCACGAAAAACTAACTTGTATAATAGTCGATCTCAAGATTTACACCTTTATCTCGCATCGGCTCATGTCACAAAGGTAAAATTAAAGCCACACAATAACTTTACTGTGTGGCTCAAATATCATTTCTCAAAAGTCCAACCTTATTTCATAACCTCGTCACGCATATAGCGATACTGCCGTCGGTGGTATGCCATATTGTTTTTTGAACGCTGTGGAAAAATGCGACGGGTTCTTGAATCCAACCTTTGCATACACGTCCACAATCTTTTGCCCACCTTCTTTCATTAAATCGTATGCCACTTCAAGTCTCTTGCGTATGAGCCATTTCTCGGGAGTAAGGTCGCTTACTTTCTTAAAGTCACGCTTGAAAGTAGCCAAGCTCCTACCTGTATAGTGAGCCAATTCTTCCATGGAAAATTCATACATGTAATTCTTATTCATGAAATCCAGAATATCCATCTTCCATGGCTCGTTGAAGTCAAACAGCATCGATGCAAACCGTTTATCAATGTGAAGAAGAGCAAGCAAGCCCTCTTGCAATTTCAGGTTCATGAAATCATCCTGTGGCTTGACATCCCGGTCAAAATAAGGCGTCATTGAAGCGAAAAGACTCGCCAATTCCACTGTTTTAGGCAACTTGACTACATCCCTGTCAAGACTTTTCTCTTTTCCGTCGAGTGCTTCATATTGCCCATGCTTGTTGTACATCTCTCGAAGGAAGTTGCGAGTGAAATTCAGGAATATGCCACAATAACGCTCTCCGTCACATGGTCGCTTGTACAAAGTTATATGGTGATCGCGAGGAATAAACACGCATTCGCCTTTGCCGACATGAATTTGTTCCTTGCCATTGTCAATCATCATTTCCCCCGAATAGACATAATTCATTGCATATTCCCGGGAACGATGGATGCAACTCTCAGCTCCGTCATAAAAGAAACTGAAAAAAATATCGTTGTAATTAAAAATAATTTTCAACGGCTCTTCATTCTCAATTATGTTATTGGCTTTCATACACCTGTTTCTTTCTTAGTTTTTTTACAAAAATAAGAAAAAGCAAATTCATTACTCTAAAGTTCACATACTTTATCACATTTGAACAAAACACATGTTCACAAAAAAATGCAACGACCACCCATTCAAGAGTTGTCGTTGCATTGGTTATCTTTTTTGCCGATTGATTCGCTTTATGCGTCAATCTTGCAATTTGGCATCTACGTCAACAGGCTTCTTCACTCCCGGAGCATCCATGTCATCTTTGCTGTAAACGAGCAATTTATCATACTCCCTCAAGCCGGTACCTGCAGGAATCAAGTGACCGCATATAACGTTCTCCTTCATGCCCTCAAGGTAATCGACCTTGCCATTGATGGCAGCCTCATTAAGAACTTTTGTAGTTTCCTGGAACGAAGCAGCCGACATAAAGCTTGAAGTTTGCAATGCCGCACGCGTGATACCTTGAAGTATCTGTTCGGATGTAGCCGGAACTGCATCTCGCACTTGAATCACTTTCAAGTCACGACGTTTCAAGGCAGAATTTTCATCACGCAACTTGCGTGCCGTGATTATTTGACCTGGCTTGACATTTGTCGAATCGCCTGCGTCCACAACCACCTTCTTGCCCCAGATTCGGTCATTTTCGTCCATGAATTCACGCTTGTCAACCACTTGTTGTTCAAGGAACAATGTGTCACCCGGGTCAAGTATGTTAACTTTGCGCATCATCTGGCGCACGATTACTTCAAAGTGCTTGTCGTTAATCTTCACACCTTGCAAGCGGTAAACGTCTTGCACCTCGTTCACGATGTAATCTTGAACGGCAGTCGGACCTTTGATATTCAAAATATCCGAAGGAGTGATTGCGCCATCCGACAACGGAGTTCCTGCTCGAACGAAGTCATTTTCTTGCACAAGAATTTGCTTGGACATCGGAACAAGATATTTCTTGACATCGCCGGTCTTAGAAGTAACGGTGATTTCACGATTACCACGTTTAACCTTGCCAAATGTCACTTCTCCGTCTATTTCACTTACTACGGCAGGATTTGACGGGTTACGAGCTTCAAACAACTCGGTTACACGAGGAAGACCACCGGTGATATCTCCTGCGCTACCTGCTGCACGAGGAATCTTAACGAATACCTCTCCTTGCTTTATCTCGTCACCTTCATTAACCATCAAGTGCGCATTTACAGGAAGCGAATAGGTCTTCACAAGTTGACCGTTGACATCGAAGAATGCTGCTTCCGGAACTTTTGTACGGTCTTTGGATTCAATGACAATCTTTTCACTGTTACCCGAAGTTTCGTCTATTTCTTCCCTGTAAGTTACACCTTCGATGAAGTTCTCAAACTTGATTCGTCCTGCAACTTCCGATACGATAACGGCATTGAACGGGTCCCATTCGCATATAACGTCGCCCTTCTTTACCATTTCGCCCGATTTCTTGTACAGCTTTGAACCATAAACAATATTTGCCGAAGTCAAGACCATCTTGGTAGAAGGCTCTATGATTCGCATTTCGGCCATACGTCCTACGACAACTTCATGGTCATCGCATGGAACTGTACGCAATTCATCAATTTCGAGCAAACCGTCATATCTTGAAGTTATGGATGATACTGCCGCGATATTGGAAGCAACACCACCGACGTGGAATGTACGAAGTGTCAACTGTGTACCCGGCTCACCAATTGATTGAGCAGCAATCACGCCGACAGCTTCACCCTTCTGAACCATGCGGTTGGTAGCAAGGTTACGTCCGTAACACTTGGCACATACACCCTTCTTCGATTCACAAGTAAGCACCGAACGGATTTCAACCGATTCAATCGGAGAATCATTGATGCGTTGAGCTGCCTCGTCGCCGATTTCTTCTCCGCTCTTGACAATCACTTCACCTGTTATAGGATCGATGATGTCATGCAAAGAAACGCGTCCGAGGATTCGTTCGCCCAATGAAGCAACAACATCCTCATTATTCTTTATTTCGGTACAAACAAGGCCGCGCAATGTTCCGCAATCCTCTTCGGTAATGACCACGTCGTGCGCTACGTCGACAAGACGACGAGTCAAATATCCGGCATCGGCTGTCTTCAATGCCGTATCGGCAAGACCCTTACGGGCACCGTGGGTTGAAATAAAGTACTCCAACACCGACAAACCTTCCTTGAAGTTTGCCAAAATAGGGTTCTCGATAATTTGACCACCTTCTGCACCACTCTTTTGAGGTTTTGCCATAAGACCACGCATACCCGAAAGCTGCCTAATCTGGTCTTTTGAACCACGAGCACCCGAGTCAAGCATCATGTATACTGAATTGAAACCTTGGTCGTCAGCCGCCAATTGCTTCATCAAAGTATCAGTAAGACGCGAGTTGACATGAGTCCATATATCGATAATTTGGTTGTAACGTTCAGTATTGGTAATGAAACCCATGCTGTAATTGTTCATCACCTCTTCTACTTCACGATAACCTTCATCCACATATTCTTGCTTTTCAGCCGGAATAATGATATCGCCCAAGTTGAACGAAAGTCCTCCCTTGAATGCCATACGGTAACCAAGGTTCTTAATGTCATCAAGGAATTGAGCCGAACGAGGAATACCACAAGTCTTTATAACTCGGCTGATGATGCCGCGAAGAGACTTCTTGGATATAATTTCGTTGACATATCCTATTTCTTTAGGCACATACTGATTAAACAATACACGACCTACCGAAGTCTTTTCTACAAGATGCTTTATAGGATTGCCTTCGCTGTCAATGTCGTCTACAACGACCGACACAATGGCATGAAGATTGACTTTCCCTTCATTATAAGCTATTTCAGCTTCTTCCGGTCCGTAGAACTTTAATCCTTCACCCTTTGAACCTTCACGCAATTTGGTAATGTAATACAATCCAAGTACCATATCCTGCGAAGGAACGGTGATAGGCGCGCCGTTTGCCGGGTTCAAGATGTTGTGCGAACCAAGCATCAACATTTGAGCCTCCACGATAGCTTCGTTGCCAAGGGGGAGGTGTACTGCCATCTGGTCACCGTCGAAGTCGGCGTTGAACGCCGTACATGCAAGCGGATGCAATTGGATGGCTTTTCCTTCAATCATTCGAGGCTGGAATGCCTGGATACCAAGACGGTGAAGTGTCGGGGCACGGTTAAGCAATACCGGGTGGCCTTTCATTACATATTCAAGGATGTCCCATACGACCGGTTCACGACGATCCACAATCTTCTTGGCACTCTTCACAGTCTTCACGATGCCACGCTCGATGAGCTTGCGTATGATGAATGGCTTGTAAAGCTCGGCTGCCATGTACTTGGGCAAACCGCACTCGTGCATCTTCAATTCAGGACCTACGACAATAACCGAACGAGCCGAATAATCCACACGCTTACCAAGCAAGTTCTGACGGAAACGTCCTGATTTTCCTTTCAAGCTGTCCGACAATGATTTTAACGGACGGTTGGCTTCCGACTTGACTGCGCTCGACTTGCGAGAATTGTCAAGCAAAGAGTCAACAGCTTCCTGTAACATGCGCTTTTCATTACGCAAAATCACTTCAGGAGCCTTTATTTCGATAAGTCTCTTTAGACGGTTGTTACGAATGATGACCCTGCGGTAAAGGTCGTTCAAGTCGCTGGTGGCAAAACGACCGCCATCAAGCGGAACGAGAGGACGCAATTCCGGCGGAATAACCGGGATTGCTTTAAGAATCATCCATTCGGGACGATTGCGATTTTTAGACGCCCTGAATGATTCTACCACCTGCAAGCGCTTCAACGCTTCGGTCTTGCGTTGTTGCGAACCTTCGGTGCTGGCCTTGTGACGCAACTCATACGACAAATCATCAAGGTTGAGTGCACACAACAGGTCGTATATAGCTTCGGCTCCCATCTTTGCGATGAACTTGTTGGGATCTGTATCCTCAAGCATCGAATTTTCTTTCGGGAGCTTGTCTAAAATATCGAGATACTCATCTTCCGACAAAAGGTCAAGCTTTTCAACTCCTTCCACATTTCCCGGATTTATTACGATATAACGTTCATAA
Organism: uncultured Muribaculaceae bacterium; assembly: GCA_944321705.1. GTDB lineage: Bacteria > Bacteroidota > Bacteroidia > Bacteroidales > Muribaculaceae > Avimuribaculum. Next base: position 16,690 of record CALUMG010000016.1, read on the forward strand.
TAAATTACAGAATCAAGTTTCTTGGAAGGAAGACCCAGCAAATAACCTATTTTGTTTGGCAGCGAACGGAAATACCAAATATGGGCAACAGGCACCACAAGTTGGATATGTCCCATACGCTCGCGCCTCACTTTTTTCTCGGTAACCTCAACTCCGCATCGGTCGCACACGATACCTTTGTAACGAATGCGCTTGTACTTTCCGCAATGGCACTCATAATCCTTTACCGGACCGAAAATGCGCTCGCAGAACAAACCATCGCGTTCAGGCTTGTAGGTGCGGTAGTTGATGGTCTCGGGTTTCAATACCTCGCCCGACGACATTTCAAGTATTTCATCGGGAGAAGCAAGGCCGATACTGATTTTCGAGAAATTACTCTTTATTTTGTTATCTTTTCTAAAAGCCATAAAATTGTGTTGTATAAAGAGTTATGCCCCACGCGCACGCTTGGTGGCGATTGTCCTGCCACAAGCGTGCCGTGATGGCTGTTGTTTTTATTCTAAGTTGATGCTAAGTCCCAATCCTCGAAGTTCATGCAAAAGCACATTCAACGATTCCGGTATTCCAGGAGTAGGCATTGGTTCGCCCTTGACTATTGCTTCATAAGCCTTGCTACGGCCTACTACGTCGTCACTCTTTATTGTCAATATCTCTTGAAGTACATGTGCAGCACCGAATGCTTCAAGCGCCCAGACTTCCATTTCTCCGAAACGCTGTCCTCCAAATTGTGCTTTACCTCCAAGAGGCTGTTGAGTGATAAGTGAGTACGGACCGATGCTACGAGCATGCATCTTGTCTTCAACCATGTGACCAAGTTTCAACATGTAGGTCACACCCACTGTTGCCGGCTGGTCGAAACGCTCTCCTGTCTCACCATCGTATAGATAAGTTTTACCATAACGCGGAAGGCCTGCTTTGTCGGTCCACTCGTTCAAATCATCGAGAGTCGCACCGTCAAAGATAGGAGTTGCAAACTTCACGTCGAGTACTTTTCCTGCCCAGCCTAATACTGTTTCAAATATCTGACCGATATTCATACGCGAAGGCACACCCAGAGGGTTAAGAACGATATCGACCGGAGTTCCGTCGGCAAGGAATGGCATGTCTTCCTGACGCACGATGCGCGACACGATACCCTTGTTACCGTGACGACCGGCCATCTTGTCACCGACACCTATCTTACGCTTCTTTGCAACATAAACCTTAGCCATCTGCATGATGCCCGATGGGAGTTCGTCACCTATTGAAATGTCGAATTTCTTGCGACGCAACTCGGTATCTATTTCCTTGTACTTGTGCAAATAATTGGTAACAGTAGCGCGAATCATGTCGTTCTTATGCGCATCGGCTGTCCACTTGCTCAAGTTCACGGTTTCATAGTCTATATTGTCAAGAACCTGAGTCGAGAACTTCACTCCCTTGGGCACGATTTCTGTATCTAAGAAATCTTTTATGCCTTGAGAAACGCAATCGGTTGTCAAAACAAGAAGTTTTTGAATCAATACCGATTTGAGAGCATTTTTCTTTTCAGTGTATTCTTCGTCGAGTTTTACCAAAGGATCTTCGGCATTTTTCGACTTCTTTTTCTTTACGGCTCTTGCAAACAAGTTAGTTCCAATAATGACACCTTTCAACGAAGGAGAAGCCTTCAATGAAGCATCCTTCACGTCTCCGGCCTTGTCACCGAATATGGCACGCAACAATTTTTCTTCCGGAGTAGGGTCTGATTCACCTTTAGGAGTAATCTTACCTATAAGGATGTCGCCAGGAACGACATGCGCTCCGACACGTATTATTCCGCGTTCGTCAAGATCCTTGGTTGCATCTTCACTGACGTTAGGTATGTCGGAAGTCAATTCTTCCATGCCACGCTTGGTCTCTCTCACCTCAAGAGTGTACTCGTCGACATGCACCGATGTAAGGATATCCTCTCTCACCATGCGCTCGTTAAGCACGATTGCATCCTCATAGTTGTATCCTTTCCAAGGCATGTATGCCACTTTCAAGTTGCGACCGATGGCAATTTCTCCATTTTCGGTAGAATATCCTTCAGTAAGGATATCGCCCTTGTTCACGCGTTGACCTTTGTCACATATAGGACGCAAGTCGATGCTTGTACTTTGGTTGGTCTTGCGGAATTTAGGCAACTTGTATTCTTTAACCGCATCTTCAAAGCTGACAAATTCTTCATCTTCGGTGCGGTCATAGCGTATGCGGATTACATCGGCATCTACATATTCCACTACACCAGGGCCTTCGGCTTGAATTTGCGTGCGTGAATCGTATGCCAATTGTGCTTCTATGCCGGTACCCACGATAGGAGCTTCGCTACGCAACAAAGGAACTGCCTGGCGCATCATGTTCGAACCCATCAATGCACGGTTGGCGTCATCGTGTTCCAAGAATGGAATCATGGCTGCGGCGATAGAAGCTATCTGTACCGGAGATACATCCATCAATTGCACTTCATCGGGTGCCACAACAGGGAAATCGGCATCCAAACGTGCCTTTACCTTCTTGCGGATGAATGTTCCGTCATCATTCAACGGAGCGTTACCCTGTGCAATGATTTTTCCTTCTTCCTGCTCGGCCGACAAATATACCACATGAGAATTATCAAGGTCAACCTTGCCATCCTTGACTTCCCTATATGGAGTCTCGATAAATCCGAGGTCGTTTATCTTTGCATAAACGCACAACGAAGATATAAGACCGATGTTCGGACCTTCAGGAGTTTCAATAGGACATAGACGTCCGTAGTGAGTATAGTGTACGTCTCGCACCTCAAAACCTGCACGTTCACGCGACAAACCACCAGGGCCAAGAGCCGACATACGACGCTTGTGCGTGATTTCGGCAAGCGGATTGGTCTGATCCATGAACTGCGACAACGCATTGGTGCCGAAGAACGTATTGATTACCGATGAAATTGTTTTGGCGTTAATCAAATCAATCGGTGTGAAAACTTCATTGTCGCGGACGTTCATGCGCTCGCGAATTGTACGAGCCATGCGCGCAAGTCCCACGCCAAATTGATTGTATAATTGTTCACCGACGGTGCGCACACGACGATTGCTCAAGTGGTCGATGTCGTCCACGTCGGTCTTTGAGTTTATAAGTCCTATCAGATACTTGATGATTGCGATGATATCTTCACGAGTGAGGACTTTCACATCCATAGGAGTATCAAGGTTCAACTTCTTGTCGATACGGAAGCGACCCACTTCTCCAAGGTCATAACGTTTCTCTGAGAAGAAAAGATTGGTTATGACTTCACGCGCGCTCGCGTCATCCGGTGGCTCTGCATTTCGCAATTGCCTGTAAATATAGTTTACCGCCTCTTTTTCAGAGTTGGTTGTATCTTTTTGAAGTGTGTTGAAGATAATAGCGTAATCACTTGTATTCGCGTCTTCCTTGTGCAAAAGTATGGTTTGCACGTTAGATTCGAGAATCTCGTCGATGTTCTCTTCCTCTATTACAGTTTCGCGATCAAGAATAATGTCGTTACGTTCTATCGAAACCACCTCGCCTGTGTCCTCATCGACAAAGTCTTCCACCCATGTCTTCAATACACGGGCTGCGAGTTTGCGTCCAACAGCTTTTTTCAAGTTGGCTCGGTTCACCTTGATTTCTTCGGCAAGTCCGAATATTTCAATAATGTCTTTGTCGCTCTCAAGACCTATGGCACGCAACAATGTGGTAACCGGTAATTTCTTTTTACGGTCAATGTAAGCATACATGACATTGTTTATATCAGTCGCGAATTCTATCCATGAGCCACGGAAAGGTATGATACGCGCTGAATAAAGTTTTGTTCCATTGGAATGTGTGCTTTGGCCGAAGAATACGCCCGGAGAACGATGCAACTGCGAAACCACGACGCGTTCCGCGCCATTGATTACGAATGTACCTTTCTCGGTCATGTACGGAATAGGTCCCAGATAAACGTCTTGCACCACCGTGGCAAAGTCCTCATGATCGGGGTCGGTGCAATACAATTTCATCTTGGCCTTCAACGACACACTGTATGTCAATCCACGCTCAAGGCATTCCTCGATGGTATAACGTGGCGGATCAATGTAATAATCAAGAAATTCAAGCACAAAGTTATTGCGAGTGTCCGCAATCGGGAAGTTCTCTGCAAATACTTTATAAAGCCCGTCGTTTTTTCTTTTTCCCGTAGGAGTATCCAATTGCAAGAAATCCCTGAAAGACTTTAATTGTACCTCCAAGAAATCGGGATAAGGCAATGGATTCTTGACCGATGCAAAATTAACGCGTGGTTTTTTTGTAACTGACATTGAAAAATAAATTAAGTGAACTCAAATTTTAATTATAACACAAAAAGGTTAAGAATCGACTTTATAGAGGATTCTTAACCTAATTACCTGACACTCAGGTAATATTATTTAAGTTCAACTTCTGCTCCAGCGTCTTCCAATTGTTTCTTGAGACCTTCTGCGTCAGCTTTGGCAAGACCTTCCTTGATAGTGTTAGGTGCACCGTCAACAAGATCCTTAGCTTCCTTCAAGCCAAGACCTGTAAGTTCCTTTACAAGCTTAACAATAGCAAGCTTGCTTGCGCCAGCGCTCTTCAATACTACATCGAAAGATGTCTTTTCTTCTGTTGCAGGACCGGCTGCTGCAGGACCCGCTGCAACTGCTACTGCTGCTGCGGCTGGTTCGATACCGTATTCTTCTTTTAAAATTTTAGCAAGTTCGTTAACTTCAGTAACAGTAAGGTTTACTAATTGTTCTGCAAAAGCTTTTAAATCTGCCATTTTAGTATGATTTAATTTGTTTGAATTTTTAAATTATTGTTCTTTTTTAGATAAAGTTTCAAGAATACCATGAAGCTTTGTCCCTGAAGATTGCAAAGCCGAGATAACGTTCTTGGCTGGCGATTGCAACAATGCAATAACGTCGGCGATAAGTTCGTTCTTGCTCTTGAGGCTTGCAAGTAGATCCAATTGGTCTGCACCTACATATACCGCACCTTCAACATATGCTGCTTTCAATGCCGGTAGAGTATCACCTTTTTTAATGAAATCCTTGAGCAACTTGGCAGGAGCGTTGCCTGTATTGCTCAACATCAACGATGTTGAACCTGCAAGCACCGGATACAAACCGCTATAGTCAGTATCGCATTTCTCCATTGCTTTCTTGAGCAATGTATTCTTCACTACCACCAATTTCACACCGCCATTGAAGCAAGCGCGACGCAATTGGCTCGTCTTCTCCGCATTAAGACCGGCTGTTTCTGTTAAATATACGCAGCTGTACTCTTGCAGAGTTTTGGCGATTTCATCTATTACAACTAATTTATCTTCCTTTCTCATTTCGTTTCGATTTTAATTATTCAGCTGCCTTAGTGTCAACCTTAATACCGGGACTCATCGTACTTGAAAGATAAATGCTCTTAAGATAGGTACCCTTGGCAGTGGCAGGTTTCAGTTTTATCAACGTGTTGACAAATTCGCGAGCGTTGTCGAAAATTTGTTCTGCCGTGAACGAAACTTTACCTACTGAAGTATGCACGATACCGTTCTTGTCGACCTTGAAGTCGATTTTACCTTGTTTTACTTCCTTGATAGCTTTGGCAACGTCCATTGTCACTGTGCCGCTTTTTGGGTTAGGCATCAAGCCACGAGGACCTAATATCCTACCGAGAGCACCGATCTTACCCATGATGGCAGGCTGAGTGATAATTACGTCTATATCAGTCCAACCACCTTTGATTTTCTCGATGTACTCTTCAAGACCCACATAATCGGCTCCGGCTTCCTTGGCAGCAGCTGCTGCATCAGGATTGCACAAGCACAATACGCGCACTTGCTTGCCGGTTCCGTGAGGCAATGAAACCACGCCACGAACCATTTGGTTAGCCTTGCGAGGATCTACGCCCAAGCGGACATCGATATCAACAGAAGCGTCGAACTTTGTAAAAGTGATTTCTTTAACTAATTCTGCAGCTTCCTTGAGAGTGTACACTTTCCCCGCTTCAATCTTTGAATTTACTAGCTTTTGATTTTTTGTAAGTTTAGCCATAACGCAATTGAAGTTTAATTATTTTCAGGGAACGAACCCTTTACAGTGATACCCATACTCCGCGCTGTACCTGCGACCATTTTCATGGCCGAGTCTAAAGTAAAACAGTTCAAATCAGGCATTTTGTCTTCAGCAATAGTCTTTACCTGCTCCCATGTGATTTCGGCAATCTTTTTACGGTTAGGTTCTGCCGAACCGCTTTTTTGCTTAACTGCCTCAAGCAATTGAACCGGAACCGGTGGAGTCTTGACTACGAAATCAAAACTCTTGTCGGTGTAATAAGTAATTACAACCGGAAGCACCTTTCCTGCTTTGTCTTGGGTGCGGGCATTGAATTGCTTGCAAAACTCCATGATGTTGATACCCTTAGAACCAAGTGCCGGTCCTACTGGTGGCGAAGGATTAGCTGCTCCGCCCTTAATCTGCAATTTGATCTGTCCAGCAATTTCTTTAGCCATTGTTTCTGTGTAATTAATTTGTTGTTAAACACGCAACAAAAACAAGCCAATGCGCAACCACTGCCTTGCTTTTACTCACGCTCTACTTGAGAATTATCCAACTCAAGAGGGGTCTTGCGGCCGAATACCTTCACCATGACTTTAAGTTTACGCTTCTCACGGTTCACCTCCTCAATCTCACCTGTAAAGCCGCTGAAAGGTCCATAGTTCACCTTCACCGTCTCTCCCACAATGAAATCGTTAGGAACATCGCCGTCGCCTTCAAGTTGCTCGTCAGCAGCGCCAAGCATCCTCGACACCTCTGCCTCGCGTATCGGCTCCGGCATGCCATTGCGATCCTTGCCATGAAGGAAATCAATGACATTTGTCGTGTTCCGCAATTCGTGTATCACCTCACCGGTCAATATGGCCTCGACAAATACATAACCGGAATAAAGATTCCTTTCCTTGAGAACCTTTTTCCCGTTACGCGTCGTATAGACTTTCTCGGTAGGTATCAACACTTGGGAAACATATTTTCCGAGGTCAGTGTTTTTAATAGAAGCATCAAGCACTTCTTTAACCTTGGCCTCTTTGCCCGATATGGCGCGCAGCACATACCATCTTTTCTTTTCTTCCGCCATTGATACTTTCTACTTTGAAATTAAAAATCATTACTGTTATTTAGAACTGCGTAAAGCCGCTGTAAATAACATGCATGACATAGTCTATGACCAAGTCCATAATAAAGATAACCGCAGCTATTATGATGGAAGCAACCATAACTACTACGGTGCTGCCTGCAAGCTGGCTCTTTGTCGGCCAAGAAGTCTTATAACGAAGCTCGTTATAAGAATCCTCGATATCCTGAAGTAATTTAAATTTCATATTTGAGTTGTTTTTGCACGGGAAGAGAGACTCGAACTCCCGACACCTGGTTTTGGAGACCAGTGCTCTACCGACTGAGCTATTCCCGTATAAACACCGGCTATGTATCCTTTAGAAACCGCATAACCGGTGATTTTTTTTATTTAATTCACCATCTCTTTCCGTATCCGGACGAGAAATGTGTGATATTAGTCAAGGATTTCTGTGATTTGACCAGAACCTACTGTACGGCCACCTTCGCGGATTGCGAAACGAAGACCCTTGTCGCAAGCTACCGGAGTGATAAGCTTAACCTTGATTTCAACGTTATCACCAGGCATTACCATTTCTACTCCATCTGGCAAAGTGATTTCACCAGTAACGTCAAGCGTACGGATGTAGAATTGAGGACGATAGTGGTTGTGGAATGGAGTGTGGCGACCACCTTCTTCTTTCTTCAAAACGTAGATAGAAGCCTTGAATTCAGAGTGAGGTTTAACAACTCCCGGATGGCAAAGTACCATACCACGCTTGATTTCGTTCTTGTCGATACCACGGAGAAGCAAACCTACGTTATCACCGGCTTCACCTTCGTCCAAAATCTTACGGAACATTTCAACACCGGTAACAACCGACTTCTTGTCTGCTCCAAGACCCATGATTTGAACTTCGTCACCAACCTTAACAACACCAGTTTCAATACGGCCGGTAGCAACTGTACCACGACCAGTGATTGAGAACACGTCTTCAACCGGCATCAAGAATGGTTTATCTACGTCACGCGGAGGAAGTGGAATCCAGTTGTCAACAGCATCCATCAATTCCATAACCTTTTCAACCCATTCTGGTTCACCATTCAATGCACCAAGGGCAGAACCACGTATGATAGGAGTATTGTCACCGTCATAGTCATATTGCGAAAGAAGCTCACGCATTTCCATTTCAACAAGGTCAAACATTTCAGGGTCGTCAACCATGTCGCACTTGTTCAAGAACACAACAAGACGAGGAACATTCACCTGACGAGCAAGAAGGATGTGCTCACGAGTTTGAGGCATCGGACCGTCAGTTGCAGCAACTACGATGATAGCACCGTCCATTTGAGCTGCACCAGTTACCATGTTCTTTACATAGTCAGCGTGTCCCGGGCAGTCAACGTGTGCGTAGTGACGATTTGCAGTTTCATACTCAACGTGAGAAGTATTGATAGTAATACCACGTTCCTTTTCCTCGGGAGCGTTATCGATTTGGTCAAACGACTTAGCACCTTCTTGAGAAAAACCCTTATCGTGCAACACCTTAGTAATAGCGGCGGTAAGAGTAGTTTTACCGTGGTCAACGTGACCAATAGTACCGATGTTTACATGCGGTTTGGTTCTTTCGAATTTCTCTTTTGCCATAACTTTAGTTATTTTTTATTAATGATCAGCTTTTTTTCAATATATTTTTCCTTTTAGCCGAAATGCCGCTATTAAAGGCGGCTACTTCTCCTGAGCCGATGGCGGGAATTGAACCCGCGACCTCTTCCTTACCAAGGAAGTGCTCTACCACTGAGCTACATAGGCAAATAACTTTTTTTTCTTTGAGCGGAAGACGAGGCTCAAACTCGCGACCCTCAGCTTGGAAGGCTGATGCTCTATCAACTGAGCTACTTCCGCATTTTTTTTGAGTGGGTGGTGATGGATTCGAACCACCGAAGTCGATTGACAACTGAGTTACAGTCAGTCCCATTTGGCCACTCTGGTAACCACCCCCGTTTTTTTTGAGCCTCTTGTCGGATTCGAACCAACGACCCCGAGATTACAAATCACGTGCTCTGGCCAACTGAGCTAAAGAGGCATTTATTCTGTTTTCGCCCCGCTTTATCGCAGAAGATAAGAGCGGAAAGCGGTTGCAAAGTTACGCATATTTTTTTAACCACAAAATATTTGCGAAGTATTTTTCAAAAAATATTTTGGTCCCGGCTTTCAATCCTAAATTTTGACATGCTTTAGCAACAAGTTTAATTTGTTGTTGCTTAACGGGAATGGCGTAAAAAACGGTGCAGTCGCACCTGATTGCAACTGCACCGTTGCTCGTTATTATTTAAACTTGATATTATGGTCAAAACTCTGTTTTTACCGATTATTTGTTCTTATCAAGCTTTTCAAGCTGACGTTCCAATGCATCCAAGCACAAATCCACAGCTTCCTCAAATGTGTCGGCCACTTTCGAAGCAAACAAATCTTCACTATTTGGTATGGTCAATTTTATCCCGGCTTCCTTGTTCATTGAGGTTTCCGGTTTGACAACCTTTAATGTAACATTGAATTCTGTCACTTCTTCGTGACGACGTGCAAGCTTTTGTGCTTTTTTATTGATGAATTCTTCAAGTTTAACTGTTGCGTCAAAATGAATAGATTTAATCTTCACTTCCATAATGTACCTCCTTTTTTAGAGCCCTGGGATGGGCGTGTTTGTAATTAGTTTTAAGTTCACTAAATGTGATATGAGTATAAATTTGCGTTGCTGCGAGCGATTCATGACCCAGTATTTCCTTGACACTGTTAAGCTCGGCTCCGTTGTTCAGCATGGCCGAAGCAAAAGTATGCCTCAACACATGTGGGCTCAACTTGCGGCCTCCACCGACAGTTGCCAATAGACTGTGTACCGTCCTATACACCAACGACGCATACAATTCATCCCCGTTTTCTCTCACAAAGAACCTTTCGGTCCTGTCAAGGCCTATTGTTGCCGACCTTAGTCGACGATATGCGGTTATCGCGTCGGCCAGCTCATCGCCAAATGGGACTACACGTTCTTTGTTTCGCTTCCCCAATACCTTCAATTCTCGTTTTGGCACATCGACATCGGCATCTTTCAAGCCAATCAACTCGGCACGCCTAATGCCTGTTTCATACAGCATCATGATTATCAACCTGTCGCGTACCAACTTAAAATCGGTTTCATCTATGTCACCGTCAAGCAATGCGTTCATGTTATCAATCCTAACATAAGAAGGCAACGGCTTCTTGAACTTGGCAAGTTCAAGCTCGGCAGCCGGATTACTCTTGACAAGTCCACGTTTCAATAAGAACTGGAAAAAAGACCTTACGGCTTGCTCTTTTCGCCTTATCGAACGTGCTTTGATGCCATGTGCGTCCAAATTGACAATCCAAGCCCTCAAATCGCCCGATGTGACACTTAACGGGTCAAACTCATTCTCGTCGGGCGACAAGAACTGCTGAAGCTGCTTCAAGTCTTGCTCATAAGCCGAAACGGTACAAGCTGAAAGATTCAACTCATACCGTATATACTTTAGAAAGTCATCCACGAGCTTCATACCGGGTTATTTTTCATTGCTTTGGTACGAATATAAGAATTTATTTCGTTTAATCCAACGATTTAAACATTTTTTGTATGCCCGAAGCGGCCCCGGCTCATTTATTTGAATATTTCCATTTGTCGAGGATGTCAAATATTACCGGGCTTTCATTGTTGAAGTTTGCTTCCTTTGCATATATGTTCTCATCCCACTCTTTCCTCGACAACAAGTCATCAGACAACAATATTTCATCAGAACTTTTATGAGGATAAATATTTCCTCCAAGATCAGTAAACTCAATAAGATAAGGCCTGTCGGGCGTAGAAGGGATGTATGATATCTTTAAAGTAATAGCAGTCCCCTCATCATTTTTCCATGACAAAGTGTATGATGAATTGCCATTCCGCACCATCTCTGTCTCGCTTATTGGAAAATAAAATTCATCAAGCACGGCAGCAGGATTCCCCTTGTAATGTATGACATTCTTCCCTTTATATAATCCATCATCCTCTTTATATGACCTGAGTATCATTAATGAACCTCCGGTAATTGGATCTATCATCAGCGTCTTGCACTTCTTTATGGCTTTTTCTTTTTTCATATATTTGCCATCCAATGAAACAATGTCATTTGAGTAAGCACAAAAAGGCACACTCAACAATAGCACGAGCAACGCATTAACTATTCTTTTCATGACCGATTAGCATTTAGTTCGATAATCAAGGTTATTCCCCAATTCTACTGTTGCGAGGATTCTATTTCCAATAGTATTTTTTTCAACTCTTCGTCGGTAGCCTGCAATTTCGACTTGCAAAACTTTAGCAACTCCAACGAACGCGAAGTGAGCGCCGACAGGTTGTCGATGCTGCACGAGTCGCTCTGCATCTCCCTTACTATTTTCTCCAATTCGGCAATAGCAGCCGAATAAGTCATTTTCTTCTCTTCTTCCATAAAAATATGATGTTATTCTGTTATTGTATTTTTTCCACATTCACCTCTTCCACAAACGAGCCAAATGAGCCATCGGCAAGTTGCACCGAGACCTTGTCTCCTTTTTTCAGATTCGCAACCTTCGTCACTGCCTTGCCGTCAACCCTAACGATGGAGTATCCCCGGCGCAACGTGGCCATAGGCGACAATATCTCCACCTTGTCGTGCAATGCGTCCACATGCTGCCGCTCCCGTGCCATTATCTGCTTCTCGGCTTGCAAGATGGCCTGCCCGAAAGACTTCAACCTCTCGCCCGACCCCACTATACGGCCATGAACGGTTACCGGCAACGTGCGCAATATTGATTCCAGACGCGACATGCTCGACGACAACTTATTGGTCACAAGCAGCGGGATGTTGCCCGAATAATAACTTAATTGCTGCGTAGCGCTGTTAACATATTCTTCTACCAATCTGGTTATTACATCGGCATAGCCCGAGATTCTGTCAAGCTCGCCAACTCCCCTGCCAATCAGCCATTCGGCTGCCGCAGTCGGAGTCTTCACCCTCACTCCTGCCACATAGTCAAGAACCGTCACGTCCCTGTCATGGCCTATGCCTACAATCACGGGCAACGGGAACTGCGCCACATGCGATGCAAGCTGGTAATCGTCAAACGAATTCAAATCGGACGTAGAACCTCCACCCCTTATTATTACCACACAGTCAAAAGCATCTACATTATCGTTTATGCGATCAAGCGCGGCAAGGATTGTCGAAGACGTGGATGTTCCTTGCATCGTGGCAGGGAACAGGCATGTGTAATACTTCAATCCGTATGCATTGTTATGCAACTGGTTCATAAAATCGCCATAACCTGCCGCACCGGGAGCCGACACCACGGCTATGCGCTGCAACAGTGGAGGCACTGGCAAATGCTTGTTCATGTCCAATATCCCTTCTCGCTGCAAGCGCGCCAATATCTCCCGTCTCAGCCGCTCCATGTCGCCGAGCGTGTAAGAAGGGTCTATGTCGGTTATAATTACCGACAACCCGTATTGTTCATGATAATTCACGCTCGCCTCCACCATCACCTTAAGTCCGCTTTTCAAGTCCTGACCTGTCGCAGCGAGGAACTTTGCCCTTATCTCATGCACGCGACTCGCCCATATTATGCCCCTGACTTTAGCCACCGTGACTCCTGCCGCATTTTTCTCGACAAGCTCAAGATAGCAATGGCCTCCACGAAATGCCACGTCGCTCAAGTCGGCCACAATCCAACAGTTCTGCACCGACGGATTGGCAAGCAACCGCTTTATGCGATTATTAAATTCATGAAGTGATATAGCTTTTGTTCCTTGTAATTCCATCTATAATTACATAGTTGAATTAAACCGTAAAAAATAGTGTTGCCACATTCCTGGATACAGGAATCATGCGGCACAACCAATCAACCAAGATACAATATTCGGCAAAATTTGTCGAAAAAACAAACAAAAGGGAACTTAACCAACGTTTTCTCCCACCTTTTCCGTTTCGGCACATGTCATATCCATTTATTATGAGTATCTTTGCACAATCTTTTACACAGCCGCATGATGGCTGCATTACATTCATTTTCAACATTAAGAATTTAAACAACCCGATATGGCACTTCAATGTGGTATAGTAGGTCTGCCCAATGTTGGCAAATCGACCTTGTTTAACTGCCTTTCAAATGCTAAGGCTCAATCAGCAAACTTCCCTTTCTGCACCATAGAACCAAACGTTGGCGTGATAACCGTGCCCGACGAACGTCTCAACAAGCTCGCCGAGATTGTACACCCACAGAAAATAGTCCCTACTACCGTTGAAATAGTAGACATTGCAGGTCTGGTAAAAGGCGCATCAAAAGGCGAAGGCCTCGGCAACAAGTTCCTTGCAAACATCAGGGAAACCGATGCCATAATACATGTGTTGCGCTGCTTTGACGACGACAACATCACTCATGTTGACGGCTCGGTCGACCCGGTACGCGACAAGGAAATCATCGATTACGAATTGCAACTGAAAGACCTTGAAACAATCGACAGTCGAATTGCAAAAGTTCAAAAACAGGCTCAAACGGGCGGTGACAAAAATGCAAAAATACAATATGAGGTATTAAGCCGCTACAAGGAAGCCCTCGAGCAAGGTAAAGCCGCACGCACAGTCACTTTTGAATCCAAGGATGAGCAGAAAATAGCCCACGACCTGTTCCTGCTGACGAGCAAGCCTGTCCTTTACGTCTGCAACGTCGACGACAAAAGCGCCGTCAACGGCAATAAATATGTCGATATGGTAAAAGAGGCAGTAAAAGAGGAAAATGCCGAGATACTTATCGTCGCTGCAAAAATAGAATCGGAAATAGCCGAATTCGACTCTTACGAAGACAAGCAAATGTTCCTCGAAGAAATAGGGTTGGAGGAGTCGGGCGTTAACCGCCTCATCAAGGCTGCCTACAAGCTGCTCGACCTCGAAACATTCCTCACTGCAGGACCGCAAGAAGTGCGGGCGTGGACATTCCGCAAGGGAAGCAAGGCTCCACAATGCGCAGGCGTGATACACAGCGACTTTGAAAAGGGTTTTATCCGTGCCGAAGTTATCAAATATGAGGATTACCTTGCATTAGGCAGTGAAGCTGCCGTCAAGGAAGCCGGTAAAATGTATGTCGAAGGAAAAGACTATATCGTCCAAGACGGCGACATAATGCACTTCCGTTTTAACGTGTAATATTAACCTTGCAACGCCAAGCCTGCCCGAAATGCCTTTATTTGACACGTTTCACCTTGAAGGTGCCAACATATATTTGTGGATGCTCAATGAAACGCTCGATGAGCTTGTATCGGCATGCCGCAACAAAGGCATAACTCCCGATGATGACGCATTTACATGCAAGTCGGTCAATCGAATCAGGGAAAAAATAGCCGAGCGATTGCTCCTGCAAGAGATATTCCACGACAACATTCGATTGAACCATGACACGAATGGAGCTCCGGTCATCGACATTCCCGACACTTCCTTGTCAATCAGCCACACAGCCGGGTGGTTATGTATTGCCACGACTAATGGCGCGTGTAAAATGGGGATTGACATTGAAGTCTTCGACAAACAAGTTCTCAGGGTTAGGCAAAAATTCCTGAATGCCGACGAACTGGATTGGATTCCGGCCGACGACTTGACGGCAAACTTGATGGCTTGGACGGCTAAAGAGGCTATCTACAAAGCCAATTCGACTCGCGGCACAAGCCTTTCCGGTGATATTGCTCTCGATTGTTTCATGCCAATAAACGACATGGCCACTAAATATAAAGGGCATGTATCCGGTGTCCACTGCTCTTTCGCCATTACATCGGAATGCAGGAACAATTTCATTTTATCACTGGCCTTTACAGTAGAAAAACAATAATAAAATACTTGCAAATGAACTTTCAAAAATTTATCAAAATTCTGGCTGTGATAGCAATTCCGACAATTGCTTACACTCCTGCGGCCGATGCCTGCACAAGCCTTGTTGCCGGCAAGGATGCTACAGCCGACGGCTCAACGCTTGTCACTTATGCGGCCGACTCCCATGTCCTCTACGGATTCCTGCAACACTTGCCTGCCGCCGACCATAAAAAAGGCGACATGCGTGAAGTGCGCGAATGGGACACCAACAAGTTGCTCGGCTACATTCCCGAAGTGTCTCACACCTACTCTGTAATAGGCAACATGAACGAGCACCAAGTGACAATCGTGGAATCAACTTGGGGCGGATATCCCGAACTTGTGGACACCACGGGAATAATCGATTACGGTAGCCTTATATACATCGCGTTGCAACGCAGCAAGACGGCTCGTGAAGCAATAAAAGTAATGACCGACCTTGTTGCCGAACATGGGTATTACAGCAGTGGAGAATCTTTCTCCATAGCCGACCCCGAGGAAGTATGGATTATGGACATGATAGGCAAAGGCGGACATGAAAAAGGTGCCGTATGGGCTGCCATCCGCATTCCTGACGATTGCATTGCAGGCCATGCCAACTTCCCAAGAATACGCACAATACCGTTCGACGACAAAGAAAATTGCGTATATTCTCCCGACGTTGTCTCTTTTGCACGCAAAATGGGATACTACGAGGGAGATGACAAGGATTTTGATTTTGCAAAAGCCTACGCTCCCATCGACTTCAGCGCACTGCGTGGTTGCGAAGCTCGCGTATGGGCTTATTTCAATCGGTTTGCAACCGGAATCGACCGCTATTTGCCATACATCAACGGCAAGAAAGGTGCCGAGATAATGCCTTTGTATATCAAACCCGACAAGAAAGTCGGCGTGCGCGACATGCAGAACATGATGCGCGACCATTTCGAAGGCACTCCTTTCGACATGACTCTTGATGCCGGTGCTACCGAATGGTGGGGAGTTCCTTACCGATACCGCCCCATGGATTTTGTCGTGGACAGCGTCACTTATTCTCAGGAACGCGCCATAGCCACGCAGCAGACAGGCTTCGTCCTCGTGTCGCAAATGCGTTCATGGCTTCCCGATGCCGTCGGGGGCATCCACTGGTTCGGTGTCGATGATGCCAACACGGCCGTTTTTGTCCCGATGTACTGCTCGATGACCGAAGTGCCTAACAGCTACGATGTTGCAACTGGCGACATGTACACACTGAACTGGGAATCGGCCTTTTGGGTCAACAACTGGGTTGCTAATCAAGCCTACAACCGCTATTCGCTGATGATTGGCGACATTCGCAAAGTGCAAAATGCCTTGGAAGACAAATTTGAAACTGAACTTCCGGCTCTTGAGCAACAAGCTCTTGAATTGTACAAAAAATCGCCCGAAGAGGCTATCAAAATGCTCACAGGCTACTCGGTCGATGCTGCCGAATCGGCAACTCTTAGCTATAAGCAATTGGGCGAATATCTGTTCGTGAAATTCCTTGATGGAAATGTAAAGAAAGAAAAAGATGGCAAGTTCCTGCGCAACAAGGACGGATATCCCGAAAATCCCGATTTCCCGGGCTACACTCCCGAATACTACCGCTCGGTTGTCCGCTCATCGGGCGACCGACTCAAAGTAATACAACCCGAAGAATAAGATTTCAATAATCCTTAGTAGAAATAACGTGCGCCCCGACACAATTGGAGCGCACATTATTTTTATTAGCAATTATGTATTTCGAGTTTACACACTGTCTTCTCCGGTTCTTATTATCGGGACTTTTATTGTCTTGTGGAATGGGATGAAGCACGATACAATAGCAATTACCAGTGTTATCACAAACAACCAACCCAATATCGACTTCAATGCCAATAAGGTGCTTTGCTGTTGCAACACTCCATAGAGAGTATTTGTAGCCATTTGCATTGCCTCGTCAATGCCATGCCCTTGTCCCATGCTACTACTCAAAGTTGACGTGTAACGCGATGCAGCAAGAGGGTCGAGCATGGTCATGTTTTCCGACAGTTGAACCATATACCTTTGTTGCAAATAATACAACAGATTACTATAAAATGCCGAAGCGAAAACCGGAGCAAGCACGGCTCGGAATGATATAAGGAAGAACGCATTGGACAACAACAACTTCGGATTCAAATCTTCAACCGTGAAAAGACCGAAAGCGGCAAGCAAGGTCAACATGCCAAGTCCTCTGAAGAATAACGGGACATACAACGATTCGTATGTGCTATCGGGAGAAACAGTAAAATACAAAAAACCGAAAAAGAATGTAAAACATGCCATGCCGGCACCTATCAAATACCTGAAACGCCAACGTTGCCACCTGAACCACCAGAAACATACCACACCACCAAGCACATATCCCGGCAACAGCCACACATACAACGTATAGGTGTGTGTATTATCCACTTGCAGTATGGTTGTCATATAACTACTCAGCAAAGACGTGGATGTGCTGAAAAACATCACGAGCATCATGTAGAAATATCCTAATATCGCTTTCCACTGGAACAACGGTTTTAGACTTACATACGGCTTGGGCGAATATAATTGCATCCACACAAACAAAGCTATCAACAACGGTGCCACGACTATGTAAATGCACAAGCGTGACGACGCCATCCAGTCAAGGACTTTTCCATAGGTTACGACATAAGAAAGCATCAATATGCCAATGGCGATGATGAACATTTCCTGCACATGCAATTCTTTAATAGGAATGCCTTTCGACGGTCGATCGTGACGCATTACAACGATTACCACAATTATCGTCAACACAAGCATCATCATCATGAAATAATACATGTACTTCCAATCATAATGATATGCAAGCAAGGCCGTGACCACCATTGACAATTGCCTCCCCCGAACACCAGCGGATAAAAATAGGCATAAAACTCGCTGCGCACATCAGTCGGGCTGAAAACCAACTTTATACGTTGTATGACCCACAACATGATAAAACCTTTCAAGAATCCAATTACGAAACTTAAAAGCACCATTATGTCGGGACCCGACCTCGCACACACCCAGCTTAACAAAAATTGCAAAGTCAAGTCGACAAGCAACAGCGACTTACTTGAAAATGCATTAAGAATCTTAGGCACTATAGGATAAGCCACGGCCATGCCGGCTGCAGCGGCATAATATCCGAGCGTTATTTCTTCGGTATACATGCCCAATGTATTGGACACTTCCACCATGCTTCCGGTGTATGTGCCATTTATCATCGTGATAGGCAGCATTATGATGAACACTGAAACTATGGCCAACCAATCGGGAACCCATCGTCTCACGGGAATATCAAGTTGCTGGGCAGTCATCATTTCCTCAAGGCTTCAGTTTCAACCATCATTCCTGCTCGCAGTAAAGCCATGTCATCGTCCGATACGTTGTCAAAATCAATGCGCACCGGAATCCTTTGTTGCACTTTCACAAAGTTGCCGGCAGAATTGTCGGTGGGAACCAACGAATATTTTGAACCTGTTGCTTCCGAAATCGCCGTGACATGTCCTAAAAACACTTTGCCCGGAACGCCGTCGACTTTTATACGCACCTCTTGACCTATGTAAATGTTTGCAATCTGAGTCTCGCGATAATTGGCCGTAACCCATTTGTCGGTCTGTCTGACGAGATACGACAATGTTTGCCCGGCAGCCACATACTGGCCTGCTTCAAGAGTCCTACGTCCCATATATCCGTCATAAGGGGCAAGCACGACAGTGTAAGACATGTTCAAGTCGGCAAGATCGAGCGCGGCTTGCGCTCGCAAGATTCCGGCTTCCATGTTCACTTGTCTTTTACTTGTTTCCGCATATTGGGATTGTGCGGCATCCTTCTGCCGCAACAATGCTTCATAACGAGCTTTGGCTGCTTCATAGTTAGCCTTCATTTGCTCATACTGCTGACGTGGTACCGACTCATCGGCAAGCAGCCGCTCATATCGCAGATAATCTTGCTCGGCCTGCCATAATTTAGCTCTTGCCTCAGCGATATTGGCGTCTTGCTCGGCTATGTGCGACTCTGAAGTCTGAATGCCCAAATTCAACACATCACGCGACCCGACGGCATCAAGCAATGCTGCTTGTGCTTCTTTCTGCTTTATGGCATATTCCCGGTTGTCGAGCACAAGCAAAGTATCGCCCTTGTGGACATATTGATGTTCATGGAAATATACTTTTTCTATATACCCGGCAACTCTTATGTTTATCGGGACCACATACTGGTCGATAAACGCGTCATTGGTCACTTCATAGTTTATATACCTCCAAAGTGATTTACCGTCCAAACCAATCCCGAAACAGCAATCAACAAACACACCGTGTTCAATATCACATTACGTCGACGACGCCTTATAAGCCGTCTGTGCCTCAATTCCAACGTACTCATATATACTTATTATACATCCTCTATTTTTCAATGTTTACATCACAAGAATTACAGATTCCCCACGGCTCGTTGCAATTCATAATAAGTTAACACCACTTGCGTACGGGCTGTCGTAAGTTGCAACTCGGCATTCAAGCGCAAGTTGTCGGCATCAAGCAAATCGGTCAATATTGCAAGCTGGTTCAAATACCTGTTGCGCATGATTCTGTAATTCTCCTCGGGTTGCTTAACCGATAATTTCAAAGCTTCCACACGCTCAATTGCTTCGCCATGACGCAAATAAGCGTTCCTCACATTAATGCGTACCGACTGCTTCCTTTGTTCTTCCCTATTCTGTGTCAACAACAAGTTATGTCTTGCTTCCTTTACTTTATGCCTGTTACTGTAAAGCGATGAAAGCGAATATGTAAACGACAAACCTATATTCCATGTATTATTGTACATGTCTACCATCGTCCGCGCAATGGGCCGGGCCAAAGCATTAGCCGCATAAAGAGACAAGCGTGGCATGTAATCGGCCTTGGCGAGGGCGATGTTGTTACGCGCCTGCGCCGTGTGTTGTTGCAGCAACAACATGGACGGATCATTGAAATAAGCGCGCGTCACATAATCCTCATAACTTTCCAATTCATATACTTGTTTCAACAATGTCGTGTCAGGTCGTAACAACAAGTTTTCGTCCAAGCCAAGCAATATGTCAAGTTGCTGAGACACGAGACGCATGTCATTCTCCGTTTGAACCAACGAAAGCCTATTATCGGTCAATTGCATTTCGCTACGCAGCACGTCATTGTTGGTTATCACTCCTTCTTCCTTCAATCGGCGTATGTCTCTTAAACGGTGCTCCGATTCCTCAATATTCCGCACCGACACAAAATGCTGCTTGTACAGGCTGAAAAGACTTAGATACTGCCGCAATAGCTCTATTTTCAAATCGGCTTCATCGCTTGCCGTCTGCAACGATGCGATTTCCCGGTCAATATCGGCACTTTTCATCTTGTATTTTATTCTTCCGCCTTCGTAAAGAGGTTGTGTGAAATCTATGGCATAATTTTGTTGCCAATCGGGAGTTTCAGGTCTCGTTGGATCAGACAAGCCTCTTTGAAACACTACCGGCTGACCTATGATGCCGGCTTGCAATCCTATCTCTATATTAGGCAACATTGACATTCGCGCGGTCTTGCTTCGCTCGTCAGCTATTCTTTCTTGCAACCTATCGGCACTCAACTGTAAATTATTACTTACTCCAAGCTCAAATAATTGGGTAATGTTCAATTCCAAAGTGTCAGTAGCCGACACGACTTGTCCCGATGCATAAAAATTCATTGCCGCACACACAACAAGCAACGGCATGCACAAATTTTTAATACGATTCAAATGCATTCTGCAATATTTTTAAACGCGATAAAGTTTCTTTTAATCCTTCCTTTCCCAACCTATTTTCGAGCGTTTGATAATAGTCCCTTAACAAGGGTACGACTCGCTCGTTAAATTCTTCACCTTCAACAGTGAGAAACACAAGTTTATTACGTCGGTCCTGCTGGTTCTCCTCACGTCGCACAAATCCTTTCTTTTCAAGATTCGCAATCAAATTGGTTATGCACGCCTTGTCCTTTGCAATACACTCAGCAAGTCTTTGTTGACTGACTCCTTGCTCTTCCTTCAAACACATCAAGACCTGCAACATTTCAAATGTGATTTCGGCCTGAATATTTTTCAATAATCTCTGTATAGCTTGGCGTGAAGCCATGCGTGTTTTAAACAGCTGTAACACGCATTCACGCGAAACCAAATCTTCGTTATGACTCATCTATGCTAAATACCTGTTTTTCGCGTGCAAAGTTAATATTTTTTCACATATTAGTCAAATATTTGACTAATCATGTAATCTAATGCATAAACGTAAACAGGAGAACATCATTGATGATGCTCTCCTGTAAAATATTGATTCTCCAGTGTACGGAGATTTCGTTTCTTATTAGTTGGATTTAGTTTCCAGCTTCAGTTTCTTCCAACGGTTTTACCGTAATGTAATTACGATTGGCTTTTGTAACAAATGCTACAGTACCGTCAATCAAGGCAAACAATGTATGATCCTTGCCCATGCCGACATTTACACCCGGATGGTGAACAGTACCACGTTGACGCTTTATAATGTTACCTGCCTTAACACGTTGACCACCGAAAATCTTAATGCCGAGTCGTTTGCTTTCCGACTCACGACCGTTCTTAGAACTACCTACACCTTTTTTATGTGCCATTTTCTTCTGTAATTTTTAGTGATTGTTAAGCAACGACTTCTTTAATCATAACCTTAGTGAAGCATTGGCGATGGCCGTTTTTGCGGCGATAGCCTTTTCTTCTTTTTTTCTTGAACACGATAATATGCTCACCTTTCAAATACGGAGTCAATACCTCGCATACTACTTTTGCACCATCTACTGTCGGTGCACCTACCTTGATATTGCCATCGGCATCAACGAGCAACACGTTGTTGAATTCCACTGTGTCACCCTCTTTTGTTTCATCACCAAGGTATTGGACATACAAATATTTGCCAGCTTCAGCCTTGAATTGTTGTCCTTTGATTTCTACAATTGCGTACATCTGTTTTTTTAAATTTCACAATTAAGTCCGTGAGGCGGATACTCAATCGGTATCTCTTAATCGAGCCTATTCGGAACGAGCGTACAAAAGTAGTATATTTTTATTGCTCTGCAAAATTTTAATTCTGATAATTCAGCCGTTTAAGTCGTTTTTAACTTTTCATGCAGTCATGAACCCCCATTTTTACATGATTGCTACAAATGCTAAGACCGCATCGGCACGCAATCCCTCATGGATTTGTTAATTATTTTTTGTATATCAATACTGTTGCATAAGCTGCAATACCTTCTCCTCGACCTGTATAGCCAAGTTTCTCGGTCGTGGTGGCTTTTATTGATACGCAATCTTCATCACAACTCAAGCAGCGAGCCAATTCGGCCTGCATGGCCGGTATGTGTGGATTTATTTTAGGCTGTTCGGCACAAACTGTTATGTCGGCATTGCCAAACTCATATCCTTTTTGCTTCACAAGCTTGATTACTTCGGCAAGCAACAACCTGCTGTCTATGCCTTTGTACTTTGGATTGGTGTCAGGAAAATGGAATCCGATGTCGCGTAAATTTGCCGCCCCAAGCAAGGCATCACACAAGGCATGAATCAACACATCGGCATCGCTATGACCAAGAAGTCCCAACTTGTAAGGAATTTGCACGCCTCCAAGCCATAAATCCCGACCTTCAACAAGCCTATGAACGTCAAAACCCATTCCTACACGCACATTCATGATTTTACCCTCCGATTTTTTACAACTGAATTAACGGCGT
This sequence comes from uncultured Muribaculaceae bacterium, assembly GCA_944321705.1. GTDB lineage: Bacteria > Bacteroidota > Bacteroidia > Bacteroidales > Muribaculaceae > Avimuribaculum. The sequence continues at coordinate 39,506 of CALUMG010000016.1, forward strand.
CCAAGCAACTCTTTGATTCCATCCATGTCAAACGACAAAGTGAATCGCAATGTCTGGTCAAGCGGGCTGCTTTGTGCGGTAGCAATCATGTAAGCCGCGTCGAGCCTTATCACATTCAATGCAAAGCCGGCACCTAAACCGAAATATTTACGATTTCCCTTCATAGCGTTTTCATAATAATAACCTCCTCGCAGGAAAAATTGCTGATTATAATTATATTCAGCTCCGATAGAGAAATTTATCTCCTTCAATTCCTCGCCAAATCCTCCGGGAGCATCGCTAAACGAATTGAAGATTCCCGATATAGGAGACATGTCATTCCAGTCCTGCAATGCCTCTTCATAAGTTACATTATCCTCGTAATCGTCTCGTCGAGGTTTTGCAGGAACAAGCAATTTATTTAAATCGACCGACAAGGCAAGATTGTGATAATCGGCCAATGGAAACACAAATGTAGTTCCCAACTTCAAATTGGTCGGGAGGAATGCCGGACTGTTACCTCCATCATACGATACTTTTGAACCGATATTCGATATATTGAAACCAAAAGACCACTGGCATTCGTTACGCCCTATAATCGGATAAGTAGTATAATATCCCGATATGTCGGCTGCAAACGCCGAAGCTCCGCTCAGCATTTCGCCTGAGGCGGCATCGCTATATCCCAAATTAGAATATATGTAACGCAATACGACTCCCATTGAGAATTTTTCACTCAATTTGCGAGAATAACCGACATCAAACGACATTTCATAAGGATTTACCGACGACAAGGCATTGCCTTCATTATCGGTAGTGGCAATTTCTCCAAGTGTGAAATATCTCAATGAGGCACTGATGGCTTGATTGTCCTCGCTTCCGAATTTCCAATATCCTGCCAAATTGAGCAATGCTATGTCGTTGACCAACTTACGCAACCATGGCGTATATGATAATGAAACTCCGGCTGAACTATATGCAAACGCATACTTTGACGCATTCCAATATTGCGAATTGACATCAGGGTCGGTAGCTGCTCCTATGTCACCCATTGACGCTCCTCTCGCGTCGGGAGCAATGTTCAACGAAGTGACACCTGTCGTTATCGGATTGAATTCTGTTTTTTGCGACCATCCTATATTGCTGCCTATCAACAAAAAGGCAACAGCTATAATCAAAATTCTTGATATATTCTTCATCAATCGACTATTAAGTTTGTAACTAATTTATAAAACTGCAAAAGACTCCTTTTATTGTGCCGAACAAGAAAAAAGCTATGTTGCATTTTTTCAAAACTATTGTTCAAGAACTATCATACGGCCCGGAGCAGAAACTATCACGCCCTTCCCATCTCCGACAATGCCGCCAAATTGATATACTCCCGGAGAAAGACGTTTGCCATTATCGCCAATTAAATTCCATGTATACGGGAAATGGTCAACATTGGCATTCAATACTATTTCACCGTTACTTCCCCACACTAAAAGGTTAACCATAGGCGACAAGCATGTTTCAGGCATGTCGATTACAAATATTGCCTCATCACGAACAACATCTCCGTCGATTCCCAATATAATTTCGGATTTATCTGACACGACAAAGAATGATATTTTCTTCTCGCTCACATTACCGGCTATATCTGTCGCCGAAAACGTGAATTCATGCAAGCCTTCCGTCAAGTTGCTTACAGGAAATTCTATATGGCCACCACATCCATCAATATTTGGAACATAATAATTCCGAATTTCGGGATATGACTTAATTCCATTGTCAAGCAACAGATTAACGGTTTCACTCGCCGACATTGACTGGAGATTCAAACCTGTATCATCCGACAATTCAACATGCAGTATCACGCTGTTGCCGGCAACGTCGCCATCGCAAAACGACTCGTCACCTATGTACATGGCATTGATTACAGGCGGAACGACATCTTCTGTGGCAACCGAAGCATCAAACGGTCTTATAAGGACATTTTTTACTATCCCGTCAAAAATATCGCCTGTACTTTCATTCCATGCACACGCTTTTATTTCCCCATATTCACCCGAAGCAAGACAATTCTCAGGTATGGCCACATTGATTGAAAATCTTCCTGATTCCACCTTGCCTACTCCCGACGACAACAATTCACGCGACAAATATGCTTCTCGATTGTCCATTCCCGAAGTCGGAGCCGATAATGTGCCATAGTGCACTTTTTTATCATACAAAGAAACAGAAACTGTTCCCGAGAAAGATGTGTCGGTACTCCCATCTTCATTAATTACCTCTCCTTCAACCTCCATTATCGTGTGAGGATATACAGCGACCTCTTCCGCGCTCACGCCATTTATACTGCTTATTCTCAGTCTATGTTTGGGATAATACAGCTTCATCGCAGGATCGCCAAGCAATACGAAATTTAATTTGTTGACTGAAGCATTCTTGATCAAAGAATTTTTTGCAGCAGTCAACGCCTCGCCTATCGACCTCACATTTCCTCCAGCATCAAGCGTGAACAAGTTTCTTATTACATGCACATTCAGGCTGTCATTCTCATCTGAATAAACAGTCCTGCCAGAAGCTACCCCTGCAATGATTCCGCCATCAGGGAAATGAAACATCTCCTCTACAATTCCTCGTTCGTCACTGTCAAACCGAGCTACATCGCATGTCGCAAATGTCCCGAAAGGTATAAATCTCAAAGGCAAATTTTTCACATCGGCCTTGCGCCACAAATCAACACGCGTAAGCACATCTGGTGCGCCATGCCCGATAAAAGTCATAAACAATTGTCCTGCCTCAAGCGTTTCTTCCAACTTTGCCCGTGCGGCAACGGCTTTGCCTCCCGAAAGCGGATATGCTTCGCTATATATCTTTGTTACCGCAAATCGCGGCACGCATTCATTCTCAAGCAATCCGGCCACACCTTCGGCATGATATTCATGTATCCCGTCGTCACCCGAATCTGCTATTACCAACGCATTGTTTCTCCATGTACCCCAGGCGGGCGATTCCATGTATTTCAACAACTTATCAACGGCGTTTCGAGCTTCCGACCCCGACTTCACAGGCATGCGCCCCACACTCAGGCACATTGGCAAGGTATGAAATCCCGTTTGTGAATCATCAGACAAAAAAGCAAAATAATCATCGGTGGTATAAGATTTCTTCTCATCATTGCTAATCGCACTTTGAAATGTAACAAGCAAATTTTCTTCTTTGCCCACTTTCCTATTATCATAAGAACCATCACCGAACAAAAGTAAATACTTTAATTTCTCCGTATTCCGGTCATACAACATCTTCAGGAACATCCTTATTGCCGTTGGATCGGTCGCCCCTGAAGAAAATTCATTAAACACAAGTTGCTGGTCAACCACTGCCACATCCATTCCGTCTTTTTCGCGATGAATATCTGCAATTCTACCTGCTTCGCGTTCAAGTCCTGCCGTAGTTATTATAACATAATCAGGCGTTTCAAGTGCATGCAAGTTCTGATTTGGAATATGCTCAAATCTACTTATTTTTTTTAATTCTTGTTCAGGATTGAAAACCACATAAGTCGACCATGATGTTTTCCTGCCATGCGAGAACTTCAATTCTCTTGCTGAGTCATCATAAGCAAATCTGCATTCCACAGGATGCTGCACATCATCTATCTGCCACACCGTCATCTTATCGGACACATTTCTTACGACAACTTCAGACGAAGTCAAAAGTTCTTCAAAATCGAGCCTTAATTGCGATTCTCCGTCAGGCATTACATTATTCTGCCTATATGTTGCCAAATAATAGTCAAGAAATGCTTCATTCACAATACCATCACATTCCAACGCGATTTCCAACAATGCGGCATCACTCCAATCTTCAGGGCCGACCATGCCGCGTGCCTGGCATTCATCATAAAACACATATTCATCGGCCGGGACATTAAGAATATCTGTCCCGGAAATGAAATCCACATCCACTCCTTCAATCATGGCCGTCACGACAGTTCGTTCCGTCACATCGGCTCCTATCCCAACTTGCAAATTTATTTCTGAACCGGCCACGATATTGGGCATGTTCATTACACCTGAATATTTCCTACTCGCCGTAATATCTTCGCCAAGGAAGTTCTTACCGGTTTGGCTTGGTGACACGAGTTCTTGTTCATGATAGCAAAACGCATAACTTTCAATTACAGCCTCAGTACCGCCACTGCCTGCATACTGACGCACCTCAGGCTCAAGCCGAGTAAATCTTTCGTCGTCGGTTACAAAATAATAGCCATGTGACGAATATGGATTTTTAGTTATTGAAAAATATGGACTGGAATAATAATTCACGACATCGATATCGCAAATCCCATTTGCATAAAAGCACACTTTATCGTCAGATGTCAACATCGTCGGCACTTGTTCAACATCATCCTTACCGACAAGGGTTATCGATTCGGACAAGGCATGACCACCGGCTCCAAACACTTTCACTTCGGCAGGATTGTCAAATCCCATCAAAGCCAATTCCTCGCGAGTCAGTTCATATACCCCATTCTCGCCAACCTCGATTTTCACCCATCTGCCGGAAGCCAAGTTCGACTCTTTCTTGAAATGCGATACAGGGAAAGAATGTATGTCACTCCATGGCAATATTATGGCAAGTATTAAAACCGTCAAACGCAATAGCCCTTGAACGCTCATATCGTGTTTTTCATTTTATCATACCTAATAATAACAACGCCCCTACTTCACTTTGAAGCGTAAAACCTCTTCATTTCCACATTTGGCTGTAATAACAGTATTCATGCGCATTCCTATAAGGTCGGGAGGTGTGCACACATATATGTAATCACCAATTTTCAATGTGAAATATTTGCTTACATACTCGATTATTTCGTCAAAATCCAGTTGCAACATATCCACATTCCCGGTAAAGCATGTATTCCCATCTATTGATACTGAAAATTCACCTGCTCCTTCTTGAAAGGATTCTTTTTTAATGAAATTTCCCAAAATCGCCGCACCGTCAAATGCCAATGCCAATGCTCCGGCATCTTCTCCATCAAATGCGTCTTTCATTCCACAGGCTTTGACAGCAAGACCGACAGTCACTTCATCATAATACCTGTGAGCGAATTTGCGGGATATATTCTTTCCAAGCCTGTTCACATGCAGGACCAAAGATGGAGAGAATTCAAAAGACGTGGCAAAATCAGGAATAAAAAAGGGCTTCCCGTCTTTCAATAGAGAAGAATCACTCATAAGATACACCGTAGGTTTTAAATTCTCTTCTTGCCTACCGTAATTTCCTGATATTCCTATTACTTTCATTTCCTCAAACGTTTATTTTCATCAAGACGGTTATACATCACCGCAAGATGTGCATATATTGAAGTATTTTGTATCACTATGTCGCTGCTTGCTTTTATGCGGAAAGGTGTGAAATTCCAAATGGCTTGCAATCCGCACGCTATCATCGTGTCGGTAGCATCTTGTGCATGTTCCACAGGGACTGCAAGGATGCCGATTTCAGTATCATATTCCTTTTGCTTCTGATCCAACTCGTCCATGCCGAAAATAGGCACGCCGCATATTGTCTTGCCTATGATTTCAGGATTAATGTCAAATCCAGCCACGATGTTCAACCCATATTGCGACAATCCTTGATCTTGAATCAAAGCCGAGCCAAGGCTGCCCACCCCTATCATGAACGCCTTGTGCACAACCCTGAACCCGAGAAAATCAGAAAGCTCATTGACAAGCGTTTCCACTTCATAGCCAATGCGCGTCTTCCCTTTAATGTTCAGGAACGACAAGTCCTTGGCTATCTGCGAAGCATCCACATTTATGTCTTTGGCAATTTGCGTTGATGACACATATTCCACCTTCTGTAAATGTAATAAATTGACATAAGCCAAATACCACGGAAGACGCCTCAACGTGGGTTCCGGCAATATGACTTTAGTCTCGCTCTTTGTTCCCTCCATCGATACATCAATAATTTATACTAACCTCAAAATTAGCAATAATAATCCAATCTGGCAAAACCTCATTGTCTACCCATCCGCGATGAAAAAACATAGTCGCCGCACTTTGCGTTTGCAAGAAGTGGGCGACCATATTTTTTGCCTAACTGCCGACTATTATTGTCGTTGTCTTTATTCGTTATTAATTGCGATTACCAAAGAAGCGCAACAGATACAAGAACAAGTTAACAAAATCAAGATAAAGCGACAATGCACCGATAGTAGCCAACTTGCCTGCTTGCGACTCATCGACCATTGCAGCCATGCGCTTGATCTTCTGAGTATCCCATGCCGTAAGCCCGATGAAAATAGCCACACCGGCAAAACTAATAATCCATTCCAAAGAACTGCTATGCAAGAAGATGTTAATTACCGTGCAAATTATCAATCCTATCAATGCCATGAACAGGAATGAACCAATGCGAGTCAAGTCGCTCTTGGTAACGTAGCCGTAAATAGTCATCGTGCCAAACACACCGGCAGTAATTACAAATGTCGAAAACACCGAAGCCTCAGTGTAAAGAGCAAGTATTACCGACAACACAACTCCGTTCAATATCGAATATATGTAGAATATCAATGACGCAGTAAATGAACTCAACTTGTGAAGAGCTCCCGAAAGCACGAATACAAGCACCAATTCGGCAATCAACAACCCCCAGTATATGGCCGAATTAGATGCAACGGTGTACAGAACAGCCGGCACATTCAAGCATACGAACGATGTCAACGCTGTTACAATCATCGCAAAAAACATCTTGAGATACACACGTTTCATCACTTTGGAAACGTATGAATCAAGAACTTCTGTTTGATTTGTTTGTAAATTAAACATAATTATAAATATATATAAGGTCATTTTATATTTTGAACTTCACGCGCTTTACATGCGTTCCGGCACTTCCATGCCGAGCAATCCGGTAGCTTTGCGTATGATGTCGCCGGTTACCTCCGACAACTTGATACGGAATTTACGTTTTGCCTCGTCAGCCTCACGCAAGATAGGATAATCATGATAGAACTGATTGTATTCCTTAACGAGGTCATAAACATAATTGGCTATCAGCGCAGGACTGTAAGTCTTTCCTGCCTCTTCAACTATAGCTGGGAAATCGGCAATCTTTTGGATTATGGAAATTTCCTTGTCGTTGGGTTCGGCAACAGCGTCGGCATACTCGATGCCTGCGGCAGCAACTTTGCGAAGCAATGAACGTATGCGCGCATAGGTGTATTGGATGAACGGACCTGTGTTACCGTTGAAATCTATCGATTCCTTCGGGTTAAAAGTCATATTCTTGCGTGGATCCACTTTCAAGATGAAATATTTCAATGCGCCAAGGCCTATGATGCGAGCAATCTCGTCGGCATCTTCGGGCGAGCAATCTTCAAGTTTGCCCAGTTCGGCACTCGTCTCCTTGGCAGTGTTTATCATTTCATCCATTAGATCGTCGGCATCCACAACAGTGCCTTCGCGCGATTTCATCTTTCCTTCGGGCAACTCGACCATTCCGTAAGAGAAGTGTACCAAGTCTTTACCCCACTTGAAACCGAGCTTGTCAAGCAGCAACGAAAGCACTTGAAAATGATAGTTTTGCTCGTTTCCTACGACATATATCATCTTGTCGATGGGATAATCTTGATAGCGCAACTTAGCAGTGCCAATATCTTGGGTCATGTACACCGACGTGCCGTCGCTACGCAACAGCAACTTGTGGTCAAGCCCGTCGGCAGTAAGGTCGGCCCACACCGAGCCATCCTCTTTCTTGTACATTATGCCTTTTTCAAGACCTTCAAGCACTTTTGCCTTCCCTTCAAGATAGGTTTCACTCTCATAATAGATTTTATCGAAATCCACACCAAGACGCTTGTATGTAATGTCGAATCCGTCATATACCCACTGATTCATCATTCTCCACACGCTGCGCACCGACTCATCACCGGCTTCCCATTTCTTCAACATTTCGCGAGCTTCCTGCATGAGCGGAGCTTTGTTCTTTGCTTCCTCTTCATCCATGCCTTGAGCTACAAGTTGTTTTACTTCATCTTTGTAATGCTTGTCAAACATCACATAGAAGTCGCCTATCAAATGGTCACCTTTCTTCCCGGCTTTCTCCGGAGTCACTCCATTGCCCCATTTCTCCCATGCAAGCATCGACTTGCAGATGTGAATGCCTCGGTCATTGACAATGTTGGTTTTCACCACTTTATAACCATTTGCCTTCATTATGAGCGACAATGAATATCCAAGAAGGTTGTTACGCACATGACCCAAGTGCAATGGCTTGTTGGTGTTGGGTGATGAATACTCTATCATCACGAGTTCACTGTCGGGAGTCGCTGTCTTAAAGCCGAAATCGGGAGTCGCCGCGATGTGATTCAACGTCTTGCACCAGAATTCAGGCTCAATAACTATGTTTAAGAACCCTTTGATGACATTGAACGACTTGACAGCCTCGCAATTCTTTACAAGGTATTCTCCTATTTCTTGCGCAGTGGCTTCAGGCGATTTTTTGGAAGCTTTTAGAAACGGGAAAACCACAACTGTCAAGTTTCCTTCAAATTCCTTCTTTGTTGTCTGAAGTGTTATTTTACCGGCCTCAGTCTCCATGCCGTACAACGACTTCACTGCATCAACCACGCTTTGCGCTATAATATTATCAATCGACATATTCTAATTTATTTATTAATGTGCAAAGATAGTGAAAGTTGAATGCAATGTGAAAAAAATGAACTTGTTTATTTTTTAGCATTGCTAAACCGCCTCCACTCTTATTCAAATATAGTGAAAATTGTGTCAATTGCAAAAAATGGAAAAATGAACTTGTCAATTTTTCACTGAAGCATTCCCGGTATAAAAAGTCTTAGAATGCAACCTGTTCTATCCTCTTCTCAAGCGGATACCATATAAAGCCCGACACATTTGTCAATCCTGCATCGCTCACTATCTTCATGTAATGACGCACTTGTTCATGATATTTAGAGACATGCGCGTTTCCAAACTTGTAATCTATCACCACAGTACGTCCATCGGGTGTGATTATAACCCTGTCGGGGCGAATTTTTTTTCCTTCTGCCGATATTGCGCGCTCATTATACACCCTGTTGCCCGGAGCAAACCACCTGGACACCTCATCGTTCTGTGCAATTATTTCCTTGATGATGGAACTTACCTCTTCATACTCCGACGGCACAATCACACAATGCGAACGGCAATAAAGCAAAACCTTCTCAACTTCCCCGCAATCATGGATCATTCCAAGAATCTTATGCAACAATATGCCTCGCTCCTGCTGCTCGGTGTAATAAACTTCAGGCATGACATATTTCACCAGGTCATGACGATTCTCCACAAAATAGGGCGACATTGGCATGACATCCTCTTCGACGACATCTGCCCTATCGTTCAATGTGGGTACACCTGCCTCAAAACCATTTTTGCCACCCTCCACACCTATCGCCACATCGGCTCCATAAGCATCATTCAACTCATCGACAGTCTTTGATCGTCCCAGCATATCTTCATACGAAGACAAAAACTCATCCAGAGTCAACGTCGGCCCTGTGCCCTTGCTCTCTTTCCGCTCGGCAAAAACATGCAATTCATCCACTGCCCGCGTAAACGCCACATAAGTTTTATTGAGAGAATCCGACATGCTTTCACGCTCAAGCTTAGAATAGGCTGCACCAAGTTTTGAACCTGCAATCTGCTTGAAATACTTCACAGGCACCAATGGAGGAACTATGGTTTTCTTTTCAGCACTTATCACCCCAGTATCAACGATATCTGCCCCGGGAATCCAAATTGTGCTGTCAATTTTACACATTTTCCAATTTGCAAAAGGAATTATGACGCAAGGAAACTCCAGCCCTTTAGACTTGTGAATGGTCATCACATTAACCGCGTCTATTCCTGACGGCGACGTTATCGACAGCTTGTCGCACACGCGATCCCACCAATTCATGAAAGAACGGATGCTCGGATTTCCCTTCCCGGCAAACTCGATTACATAATCCTGCAATGCTTGAATAAACGCATTCTCGCGGTCGAGGGCTTCGGGCGATATTGTCTTTTCTATTATTCGTTCCACTATCGACACGATACTGTATGATGAATTGCCACGAGGTATGAATTCGTTCATTTCATCAACCGCCTGCTCCACACCGACAACATCGGCAAAACAATTTTCAAGCGACTCTTCAGGACTCTGCCCTTTGTTGATTCCATTCTCATAACGTCTCAGCAACCTGTGCAATTTCTCATTCAGCTCACGCTTATTGTTGATTTTGCCGTCCGATTCAACCATGTCGGCTGCAATTCCTATATACCGCAGGTGGCTTATTATCAACCTCACCGAAGGAGAATTTTTCAACAGCAGCGAGTCGCTCGATATCACTTTCAGATTATGCCGCACATTCTGACCTTTGTTATATTCAAGCAGACGCTTTATCACAATTGAGCCCTCAATGTTGGTATCGACAAGAATCGCTATATCGTTCTGCCTATATCCCCGATCAAGCAGTTCACACACCCGTTCGGGCAACCTGTCGAGAACAATTTCTTTAAATTTCAAATCTTCTCCTTGCTCATCGGTTACGGCTTTATCAGTAGAAATCAAATCCACCTTCACATACCCCTTGACCTGACGCTTCTTGCTATTGACTTGCTGCACCACATTGGCATAAATGTCACCAAGACCCATGAACTTTGCAAACTCAGTGAAGAAAGCGTTATTGAATTTTATAATGCACGGCGCACTACGCCAGTTCACACTTTTTGAACCTTCAATTTCCGACTGTTGTGGAAATGCTTCCTTCACTTGATATTGTAACAGCGAAGGGTCGGAATTTCGAAACCGGTAGATGCACTGTTTTTCATCACCGATTATCAAGTTGTCGTTGTCACACGACAGGCTTTGGCTCAACAACGGCTTTAGATTGTCCCATTGCAATGCCGACGTGTCTTGGAATTCATCTATCAAAAAATTGTTTATCCACACGCCTATTCGTTCGTATATAAAAGGGGCATCTTGCTCATTTATCACATCATGCAACAGTTCGTTCGTATCGGACAATAAAATAAGATTATTGTCTTTACGGTACTGGAACACGCTGCGACTTATGTTACCAAGCAGCCCAAGCATGTATATGTTTTTGTAAATGGCCTTATATGTAAGCAAATCATATAGTAATTGCTTCATCCTGCCCATTTCGGGAGCCATCACCGAAAACATGGAATCAGGTTGTGGCTTATTCTTAGGCACTTTTTTGAACACATCAGCAGGACTGTCCAGATACACGAGCATATTGTTAATCTTCGCCGACGAGCTAGTTTCTATCTTACTGGCAGCAAAGTCGGTAATGACCTTCGCAGGTCCCGATTTTTTCATATACTCCGAGAATCCATGACAATCAATCATTGACATCAACGATGTTGCAATTGCCACAATGTCGTGCTCGCTTTCTTTCACGCAATCTGCCACATGCTTTTGCAACAAGCCAATGTTCGCTCCATCATTGTCGATAAGGAAATTTTCCATCCCTACATGTTCACGTCTGAATATTTCGGTATTTATAACCGAAGCAAATTTGAATAACGTGTCACTATCGTCATTAGAAGCCGATGAAAAGATGTTCCAATTGCCACCTTCATCAATCTGCTCTCGCACATAATTGTTTATCCACCCCAACGTTTGATTGGAAGCACCTTTCACCCCTTTTATTTTAGACAAGAAGTCATGTATGCCCACCTTCATGGCATACCTCTCATTGAGTTCTATGTTATAGTCATAAGGTACGTCAACCTCTCCGGCAAACGTCCTCAATATTACTTGAAAAAACGAATCGATGGTGCTTACATTGAAATTAGTGAAATCAAACAACAATTCATATAATGCCGTATATGCCGCTTTGCGTATAAGTTTCTCGTCCTCAACACCAAACCGATGGCACAACGTCGCCATATAAGGGCTATCGCCATTGTTCCAAAGTCCGGCAAGCACGGCGAGCTCCTTCACAATGCGCTCTTTCATCTCCTCGGTAGCCTTGTTGGTGAATGTTACGGCAAGAATATGCCTGTGATACTCCCGGCCTCCGCTACGAGCAAGGCGAAAACGACCTTTGTCATCTTTCTCTCCGAGCAGAAGCGATATATATTCAAGGGCAAGCGTATATGTCTTTCCCGAACCGGCTGATGCTTTTATTATTTGAAGCATACTGTATCAATCGTCATTACATGGATGTCATTTAGCTGATGGTCATATCACTCTCGCCTTATAACCTTTTGCCGTAAGCAAAGCTTTCAATTTTTCCCTGAAATCTCCTTGTATCAATATCTCTCCTCCGCGAGCCGAACCTCCCACGCCGCATTGTTGTTTCAAATCCTTGGCAATAACTTTCAGTTCTTCATCGTCACACTCAAATCCGGCCATTATTGTAACTTTCTTGCCATTGCGGTTACGCTTGTCAAGCATTATGTCTATTCGTTGCTTACTTGGGTCAACCGACATTTTATTTTCAATCTCCGGCTGTTCTTCCTTCTGTACACTTTCAGGGTCGATATTGAAAGCTGCCCCAAGTTTATCTTTCCAATCAATGTTGTCCATCAAGCCAATTCTTAACAATTTAGAAGTACAAATATAGTGCAAGTTGAGTGCAATGGAAAAAATAAACTCCTTTATTTTTTACTTTGCCGAAACGTAGCCTGTATTATCAAAATATAGTGCAAGTTGAGTGCAATGGAAAAAATAAACTCCTTTATTTTTTACTTTGCCGAAACGTAGCCTGTATTA
>CALUMG010000017.1 GCA_944321705.1 uncultured Muribaculaceae bacterium
GAGTTCATGCCCAAGGGAGTGACCAAGCAGAAATTCAACAGTTTCAAAAAATACTATGACCCGGAAATATTCTGTGCAGCTGGAAAACGAATCCGTGCGATGGCCCGTGCCGCGGACAAACTGAGTATAGAGGAACGAATCGAACGAATTACGGACATCTTCAGTACTTTCCGTAATCCGGACAAGGAAACGGTGCTTACTCCGTGGCGTGTGGTAAACATGCACCTCGGCGACTGTCTGGGAGGCTATAACTTCTATGACGCGGAGTATCAGAATGTGATTTCTGAACCACGGTTTATAAACAAAGGAGAAGTTACCGCAGAAGTTTTCTCTCCTGAATCCCGTATTCTGGAAATCAATTCCAAATCCGGACTTTATCCGCTTTATATGGCATACGGCATTTACCGAGCCAGAGTGAAGGCTTCTCTGTTCGCTGTAGAAACGATAGAGGAGCAGCAGACTGTATGGGACAAGGTCATAGCTGAAAACATCTTTGTCATCTGCAAGACGCCGATGGCAAAGAGTATTACCAAACGTACACTCGCCGGATTCCGTAAAGCAAAAGTAAATACAAGATATTTTGAAGATTTAATCAACCAGATTAAGAACAAGCCGGAAAACTTTATAGCCAAAGTTGCCAAAGGCCATTCTTACTGGAAAGCCATAGATAATGACAATATGAAATTTAATGCGATAGTAGGCAATCCGCCGTATCAGGTTATGGATGGAGGGGCTGGAGTAAGTGCAAAACCTGTTTATAATGAATTTGTAGATATTGCTCGTAAACTTTTTCCTAGTTATATTTCTATGATTATGCCCTCTCGCTGGTATGCCGGAGGGAAAGGGTTAGATTCTTTTAGAGATTCAATGCTTAAAGATAGGCATATTGTAAAATTGTTTGATTATTTTGATGCAACTGATGTATTTCCCAAAATAGATTTATCTGGTGGAATATGCTATTTCTTATGGTCAGTAACTTATAATGGAGATTGTACTGTTACAACTTCTCGAAATGGAGTTCGCAATACGTTACTAAGATCTTTACTTGAAAATGGAGCTGATTCTTTTATTCGTTTTAATGAAGCTGTTAGCATAATAAATAAAATACCTAAGGAGGATCAAATCTTTTACAAATTCGTCAGTCCTCGTAAGCCCTTTGGAATTGCAACAGACTTTAAAATCAACAAATCAATAACTAGCGGTGTAAAATTATTTGCATATCCCAATAATGGTTGGATTGATATTTTACAAGTTCCTGCTCACAAAGAATGGATAGGAAAGTATAAAGTTTTTATTTCATACGCTTACGGAGAAAGAGGTGATTTTCCTTATTTTTCAATAGGGAAGCCGTTTTATGGTTATCCAATGACCTGTTGTTCGGAAACTTATCTCGTTATTTATCCATGTAATTCAGAAGAAGAAATGAAAAATGTAGCGGTTTATCTTAGAACGAAGTTTCTTCGATTTTTAGTTTTATTAAAAAAGAATACACAACATGCGACTTCTAAGGTATATTCTTTGGTTCCTTTTCAAAACTTTACGTCCAAGAGCGACATTGATTGGTCGCAGTCTGTTGCTGATATAGATCAGCAACTCTATACCAAATATAAGTTGACCGAAGAAGAGATTGCCTTTGTTGAATCAATGATCAAACCAATGTAAAATAAAATGAGGGCAAGTATATAGTACTTGTCCTCATTAAAAATCACTGTTCTTTTCGTACACCTTTAAACGGTGTACCATCTTGCTTGACATCCATGAAACGTCCAGTATCTTTATCCCTTTTTACCCATTGTTCTGTTTTGGGATTATAAACCTGAGAACGTTTTCTCACAGCGCCATTTCGATGTCCATCACCGGACGGTGGATTTGTTGCCATATATATATATATATATATATATATATATATATATTAACATTCGGTTATTCCTTTTTTGAGGGATAAAACACATGGTCTTTATCTAAAAATACAGGATAAAACACAGACCCTATGATGTACCCCGCAAGTCTCGGTTTTTGTCCGCCAATTCGTTGTATTGTACCCCACTGTACTTCTCCTGTGATATGAGGCGGTTTTTTGAAATGGCTTGACTTAGGAAAGTCGCCATATACTTTCAACAATTTCTTTTGTTCAGCCTCTGTTCTATTATAGGAACAAACATCGATAAATTTTTTCATGAGGACTGAAAGTCGACCTTCTTTTTGCCATTGCTCGAAAGTTTGTCCTGGAGGACACTGACTGGTATCAAAGTCTTTAAAATTGAAACTGAGTTTCGGTTGTTCATCCTTTACATTCCGCTCACTTCTTTCATTTTCTATACGGCACTCACGGGGTAATGTACTCTTGAACTTATCGTCAAATTTACTTTTCCTGGTTGCCATATTCCAAAATAAATTTTTCCAGATTTCCAAAATAAGGAATCGCACCATAACGTCCAGCAAGATAATCTTTTGAGAACGAAGCATCATTCCTTACACTATTAGCTTGATTTATTTTATATTCAACCAAAGAATACAAATCAGACACCCCTTCATGGCTCTTTTCCGTAAACCAGATTTGATCTCTACGTAACAAATCTTTGCGTAAAAGATTCGTATCATGCGTAGTAATAATTAATTGCGCCCCATTGATATTCATTGAGCTGTGAAACAACTTCAGTAATTCAATGGAAAGTTGAGTATGGAGACTTGTTCCAAACTCATCTATAATCAAAACCCCTCCATTTTGTATAGTATCAAAGAATGGACCAAGTAGAGCAAACAATTTTGTAGTTCCTAATGATTCAAATTTGAAGTTCAATGCTTTGTCTCCAACTTCCTCACCATTAGAGTACATCTTATGAATAGCATTAATTTGAAGTTCGTGTTGCTCAATTTTTTCGACACGTTGGTTCATTTCGGCCGTCATGTTGATACCAAGTTTTGCTAAAATACCGAACGCCGGTTCCTGGGGATTGACTTCTTTTACGCTATCCTCTACATTTACATCCTTGATACAATTATCAACAATTTCAATCATAGATAAAATTCTTTGACGAGCCAAAGAGTCGTGCATAAACGCCCTTACAGTGTAAGCCAATGTATCATCCAACCCAGAAAGAACATTAAAGCGTTTCCTGAACCATTCTTTTATAACCATTGCAACAGACACATTAAACTGTGCTGTCGTAGAAAGAAACAAAGCGTTACTTCTTGTTTTTGCAGTAATGCCTCTTGTACCGTTCATTACTTTAGAATTAACTTTAATGTTCTGCCCTTCGCGCTTGAAACAATAACTTTCTTTCGTGCTGCCTTTGAGCAATACGTAAAGCCATTCTGTTAGCACCTTTCCTTGAAATATCTCAAAACCAAATCTATATCGCAATTCGTTGCAAATAAAAATCATTTGCATTGATATTGGCTGTTCTACACAATCAACATCAAAATGGTAATATAATTGCGAAAGATTCTTAACGAGCGTTTCATCAACAAATGAGCGTAGCACCATTGTCCTGAAAGAATTCATAGCAGTGATTACTGTACTTTTTCCAGAACCATTTGCACCATATATAGCCGCCGTCCTAAGTATACGCTTACCGTTCCCAGTAATCGAAACATTAGAATAATCTTTGTCTGTTTCACACTCTTTTACCGTAGTACTTGCGAGCATACTGAAAGTAGCTTCATTCTTATAAGACATGAAGTTCTTTACTGTAAAATCTATTAGCATAGTTCATTTGTCATTTTTCCCCTACAAAGATAGAAAATTTAGTTCATATATCTATGATTTTTGTGATTTTTTCTCAAAAAGCTAATTTATATACTCAAAAACCATTTGAATTACATGTTAAAAATGGAGGGGATTATCTATTCATAACATTTGGGCAAATTTTTGAAAACAAAGCCTGAGGGTCAAAACTTTAAAATTTACAAAACTGATAATTGATAAAATGATAAATCAGGAAGAAGTGCAGAGTAGTTTGTTCCAGCAAATTGTGAAGTTGATGGATTTGTTGTGTACCAAATACATGAAAGCCGTCATTACAGATGAAGGTATCCAACGGATAGGGATATTGCACCCGCTGCGTGAAGCTTTGCGTGAGGCGTTATTGAATGCCTGCATTAACAAAGAATACAAGCAATTCACCCATACAAATTCGTATGTACAAGAACAAACCGAAGATTATCGATGCAGGCATATTGCCCGATGGCTGGACTGTGGATACATTGTTCTCTTCACACGGAAGGCAGCCTTACACTCCTAATATTGCCAATATGTTCTTCTGCGCGGGTGAGATTGAGGCATGGGAACGTGGTATTGAATGTATAAGAATGATGGCTTCTCCATACCTGAATTCCGCTATGATGCTTCTGGTATATGGACATTTTTAAGCTTGAATATCCGAAAAGGGCAACAAGCCAAAGCGACCAAAATACGACCCAAAAGCTAACGGAACAGCAGTAGGCAATACTGTTATTCTTAAAGGAACATCCAAAAGTATAACCCGAAAGGAGATAAGCGAGAACCTTTCTAATATTACAGAAGATGGTGTAAAATACAATCTTTCCCGGCTTCAAGAACTTGGCTTGTTGAAACGTATGGGAGGTAGGAAGCATGAATATTGGCAAATTATAGAATAAAGGAAAAAAATGTCTATGGTGGTTCGCATGACTTTGATGATAAAAAGACTATCTTTGCAGCAGGAAACCTCCACGCAAACTTATGCAAAATACAGCAAGCCTCCGGTGGAGCAATAGCGGGAGATTACTTCTTTAGCTAAAAGATACATCAAAGATATTCAGCCACTTATCGTTAGATTACGATTCCTGGTGGCACCACAATTTTGAATGTCAACTACTTAATAATCAAGTGGTTGGCATTTTCTTTTTATTGCTGCCACGCCGATTTGCTACCACATTACCCCACCCACACACATACAAAACATGGAAATGTTTTCTCCAATGTTTTAACCGCAATGACTACAGTAGATGTTGCTACAAGTACAAACCCATGAAAACATGAGAGTTACTCCTAAAAATCAAAATATGTAAGGATAAACAGACAAGGTGTATCAACCTTGGCGTTTCTATCAAATCTGAGTATTGGGACTTTGAGAAGAACCAACCTAAGTCTCCTGCCTTGAAGAAAGAATGTGCGTGCGATTCTGCTTGAACGAGAGTGAAAATGAGCTGTATGAAAGATTTATAACTAAGGTTTTACTCGTTTTTGCTCTTAATCATTATATTTGCAAATACCGTTAATCTGCTGCGTCAATTACAGACAAAATATGGGAACAGAAAAGATAAACCGACTAAAAATAGTATTGGTAGAACAAGGCAAGACCAGGAAATGGCTGGGCAGCTGGGAAAGAGCGAGGCTACCATTTCACGCTGGTGTTCTAATGCTACCCAACCCTCGTTGGAAATGCTGATGAAGATAGCGGAAATTCTGAAAGTGAATGTAAAGGATTTGATTAACAAGGGTAAATTTGATTAAATGATATGGCTAATAAGAATCTGAACAAGGCAAAAGAAGCCAAGAAAGACGAGTTCTATACGCAACTGGAAGACATCAACAACGAGTTGCGGCATTACCGCGAACATTTTCGCGGTAAGACTGTATTATGTAATTGCGATGACCCGCGTGTGAGTAATTTCTTCACTTATTTCGCTTATAACTTTGAGTTTCTTGGATTGGAGAAACTGATTACTACCTGCTATAAGAATCAGAACATTGACTTGTTCAGCCAAAATAAAAGCGAACAAGCCGTTTATTTGGTTTATGAAGGAGATAAAAACGGCGACCATATCCCCAATGCCGAAGAAATAGGTGTAAAGCCATTGAAAGGTGATGGAGATTTCCGTAGTAAAGAATGCATCGAATTGCTGAAAGAAGCGGATATTGTGGTGACCAATCCACCGTTTTCCTTGTTTCGAGAATACATGGCTCAACTTATGGAGTATGATAAGAAGTTCTTGATTATCGGAAATGTGAATGCGATAACATACAAGGAGATATTTCCATTGATAATGAATAATCAGATTTGGTTAGGCGCAAGTATACATAGCGGTGATAGAAAATTTTGGGTACCCAATGATTATGAACTGAATGCCGCTGGATGTGGCATTGATGAAACTGGTAGGAAATTTATTCGTGTAAAAGGTGTAAGGTGGTTTACGAACCTTGATTACAAAGAACGCCATGAGGACATCATTCTGTATAAGCACTATATTCCTGAAGAATATCCCAAATACGATAATTATGATGCCATTCATATAGATAAAACAGAGAACATCCCTATGGATTACGAGGGACTAATGGGTGTACCCATTACATTTATGGATAAGTATAATCCTAATCAATTTGAGATACTTGGTATAACTGATAGAGACAGTCCTTTATGCACTAAAGTATACACAAAAGAGGATTCTCCAAAATATGGAGATTTGAATCGAAGGAGTGTTCTGATAGTTAATGGAGAATATAAATCTCAATTTCCACGCTTAATTATAAGAAGAAAATGAAAGTCGAAGAAATCATAGAACTATTCCGCCAATTTGAATCCATCGCCAACGAGTATGAAGGCGTGGAATGTTGGAGCGCAAGAGAACTCTCTACTTTACTGGGTTATGCTCAATGGCGTAACTTCGAGAATATCATAGAGAAAGCAAAAACTGCATGTGAGAATGCAGGACAAGAAACTGCGTATCATTTTGCTGACGTCAGCAAAATGATAGATTTAGCGAAAGGGGCTCAGCGTGAAGTAAATGATTATATGTTGACACGTTATGCCTGCTACCTTATAGCCCAAAATGGAGACCCGCGCAAACCGCAGGTGGCTTTCGCACAAAACTATTTCGCAGTGCAGACACGCCGGGCTGAGCTTGTACAGAAACGGATATTGGAACACGAGCGTGTCATGGCACGTAACAAATTGGCAGAAACGGAAAACCGTTTGTCGGGCATCCTATACGAACGTGGGGTAGACAGCAAAGGATTCGGCATCATTCGCTCCAAAGGTGACAAGGCTTTATTCCATTTGGACACTGCATTATTGAAACGTAAATTAGGCGCTCCCGACAATCGGCCTTTGGCTGACTTCCTTCCGACAATTAGTATCAAAGCCAAGGATTTTGCTGCGGAAATGACCTCCGTGAACGTACAACAAAAAGATTTGCACGGACAAGAACAAATCACTAGTGAACATGTGGACAACAATACAGCCGTAAGAAATATGTTGCTACAGCGTGGAATTGTTCCGGAGCAATTGCCTGCTGGAGAGGATGTGAAGAAGGTAGAACGGCGATTGAAGTCTGAGGAAAAATCACTGACAAAGAAGCAAAACACAAAGAAATCGTCTAAAAAAGGAAAGGAGTAGGACATGCAAATAGAATTGAAATCCATAAAAATTCGTGATTTAATTGACGGATATATTGATGACCCTGATACTGGAGTAAAAGGTTATCATGGAAAGTTGGATATACGTCCACCCTATCAGCGTGAGTTCCGTTATGACGAAAAGCAGCAACAAGCCGTTGTGGAAACCATCCTCAAAGGCTTTCCGCTCAACATCATGTATTGGAGCGTAGATGAGAACGGTAATTTTGAAATGATTGACGGGCAACAACGTACTCTCTCGATATGCGGATTCTATACCCATGATTTTCATATCGTTGACCCGGACAGAGGCCCACTCTATTTTTCTACACTTACAGAGGAAGAGAAAGCCAAGTTCCTCAATTATGAATTAACGGTGTATTTTTGCGAGGGTACAGACAAAGAAAAGCTTGAATGGTTCCGGGTAATCAACATTGCAGGAGAAAAACTTCTTGACCAAGAACTGTTGAATGCTGTTTATTCTGGACCTTTCGTAACAGACGCACGCAGGCATTTCTCAAAGAACGGATGTCCGGCTTATAAGATGGGAGCCGATTTATTGAGCGGTAATGCCATAGAGCAGGCATATTTGGCTACTATCTTAAAATGGGCAGCCCGCCATGACAACGTGGAAAGCGTGGACAAGTACATGGCATTGCACCAGTTTGACCCAAATGCCAATAAGTTGTGGGCTTACTTTGTATCTATTGTAACTTGGATACGTTCTACATTTACTAAATACCGCCGCGAGATGAAAGGCTTAGATTGGGGAGCCATGTATGATGAGTTTGGCGAAAACATATATGATACAACAACCCTCGAAAAGCAGATACACGATTTGATGGAGGACGATGAAATCATGAAGAAGTCCGGCATTTATCGTTATGTATTAAGTGGAGACTTGCGCGACCTCAGTTTCCGCACTTTCGACAAAAAGCAGAAACGCGAAGCCTACGAGCGGCAACAGGGTATCTGTGTCCATTGCGGCAAGCATTTCGAACTGGAAGAAATGGAAGCCGACCATATCACGCCTTGGAAAGAAGGCGGTACTACGGTAGCGGAGAATTGCCAAATGCTTTGTAAGAATTGTAATCGAATTAAAGGAGGGAAATAATACAACAAATAGATTGAAATATGAAATTTGAACGTTGGCTAATATATACAGTATTGGTAGCGGCCTTACCCCTATTTATTCGACTGATATGTTTTTGGGTTTTAAAAAATCCTGTTGGCTCTGCTGTCAGTCCTATAGACATTGTATTTTTCGGATTAACTCTTAATATTTCAAATATAAATGAACTCAATGGATTGAAAAACAAATCTAAAAAGGCTGAGAGCCACATAGCTCAACCCGACAAAGATCGGATATTAGGTCTATCTCTGCTGTTAATCATCCTATTAACAGTTACATTAGGAATGGTTTATAGTTCCGAACTTCTTGCTGTTGAAAGTATAAGTTTAACAAGCACTTATATATGTTCAATTTTAATGAGTATTGCATCTTTAGTGTTTAGTTGGAATGTCATGTTAAAAATACAGCGTTATTATGGGAACAATTGATTGTATATATGTGGGAATAGTCGGAGTATTTTCAGTGGGCTGTATCGTATACGGCATTCGATTAGCTATAAAAACAAGAAAGGAAAATATTAAACAATATAACGACAGAAAAGAAAAAAGAAAAATAGAATTTGGAAATTATGACACAAAACATTAAATCATTTATATATCTGGACGATTATAAATTATACTCTCTTTCATCGCAATTGTTTCAAGGCTTTCCAGAGTATATTATCTCGGAAAATGCAGCATCGCTTACTGAAGAAGAAAGTCAGAAAGGAATGTTTGCAAGTGGGAAAATCATGAGTGACCTTCTGAAAATAGAGAAGGCTTCTACCGAGAAAAAATATCTACACGACTATGCGTTCAATCTTTTAGAAACAGAATTGATAAATAGAGGTATTCTGTATGCCATTACACTTGAAGATACAAGCGATACAATTCAATCAAAAGGAATTATAAAAGTTACAGGTCGTGCTATATTTAATGACTATCGCACTTTGCAATCAACTATTTCTCGTTTCAATAGTATTGGAGAGTCTTTTGGGTATTTTCAACTTGAAGAGCAAATTAAGGCATCTAATGATTCTATATCAAATGCGTCAGAATCTACTAACGATAGGAATCAAAAAGCAAAAATTAAAAATCTCAAACAACAAGCAAGCAAAATCTTAGTTTCTTTTCTTCAAGAAAATGGATTACATATCGCAGAAGATAACATCAAGCATATGTTAAATATTATAGAATATGGTTTTCATGGAGAATTAGAATTTAGAATCACTCCTAACAAACTACCATTTCAACTCTCTGCTATTCTTAATAGGGAATATTTAAGAGATACAGAATCGCAATTTGTCTCAAAATACTCAAGACAAACAGAATATGATTTTACGATGATTGGAATAATTACTCAATCCGGAAAAACAAAAGAGTCATTAGCACAACATATACCAAATGGATTAAAAAATGCGTGCTTAAATCTTGCAGACAAATTAACTGTTATGGAAAATCTCTTTTTAGGAAGACTTGATAATGAGTGTATAATTGACCCAATAGCTATATACCGTGAATTATAATATATGCCAACTGAATCCCAAAACATAGAGTTTGGAGAATCTTGGTGTGATTAATGCCAGAAATGGATTTGTGGCTTTGCTAATGCACAAAGTGGCATTCTTCATGTGGGTGTAAAGGATAGTGGCGAGGTGTGCAGGTGGGATTGAGGCATCATCTTCAACTGTTCATATTGCTTACACGATATGTGTTTATGTACTCTTTAGGAGTGGTGTGGAACTCTTCCTTGAAGCACTTTGTGAAGTAAGAATGGTTGGAGAAGCCTACTTTCATTATTATCTCCGATATGTTCAAGGTGGTGTTACGGCACAGTTCGGATGCCTTCTGGAGGCGTAGGATTTTTATATATTCGGCAGCTGTGGTCCCGGTGAGTTGCATTGTTTTCCTGTACAGTTGCTTGCGTGTCGTTTTCAGCATGTCGCAAAGCATGTCCGTGTCGAGGTTTTCGTTCTCTATATTGTCGTTTATTGCTCTTATGAGTGAATGCAGGAACAGGGTGTCTGTGTCTTCCTTTTCAGGCTTGCTGCCTTTGCTGTTGATGATGTTCCGCATAATTGCATGCAGATGTTCGGGAGAAGACGTGTCTGAAATGGATATTGTGTGGTCGGCTCCGAAAAGGTGCAGGTTTCGGATATCGGTTTGTTTAGCATCCTTTCTCACGACGATTATAGGGATTACTGCATTACCAGCGGCTTTGATTCTGTGACAGGCGTGAATGCATTCCCTGTCGGAGAGTGTGTCATCGATGAGTATGATATCAGGATGGACTGACTCTATAGTATTTTTTTCGAAACCTGTCGCCTGCGACCGAGTAAAAGAAAAATCATTATAGCCGTTCCCTGCAATAGCTTCAAATGAGCTTTCAGAGCGGTCGGAACCGAAAACGAGTGCCGTGTTCCGTGGAGTTGGCGGCAGCGGTGCATTCTTCTCATCGACCATCCCCTTAAGAGAGTCGCAGTTGTCCGTGTCACTATGTGACGGCATTTTGTCGATTTCATTTGACGGTTTCGTCTTTTCTTCCAAATCATCTTGTTCGGCAATGGTTCTTCTCTTTTTTCTTGCCGCATTCATGTATATCCCCACACCTGTTAATAAAAGAATGAGCGTATATGCGGATAATGCCGTGGCCGATGCGTACCACGGACGTTGGATGACGACATGCAGTATCGTACCGTCATCTCCATCGGATCCGAATCCTCCCGAAGAGATGCGTAGTATATATTTCCCGGGGCGCAAGTCGTGGTAGGAAATCATATTGCTTCCCGACAGGTAATTCGTTTTCTGGTCATATCCTTCGAGCTTGTAGGTGAATATGGCGTTTTCGGAATCGGTGAAGCGGAATGTCGAAACTTGTACTGAAAAGTTGTCGCAATAATGTGGCAGTACGAGTGACATAACTCCTTCGGCAGACATATCCACTCTCACTCCGTTGCCATAATTCCCCAAGCCTCTTATCGGAGCGTCGTTTACGATGATTCCGGTAATTGATACATTCTCGGTGGTGTCGGCAGGCATTGCCGATGTGTCAAGTGGGATGAATCCGTTCTTGCATCCTATGTACACTGTCTTGTTGCCGTCATAATAAAGTGCATCGCAGGCGGCATCGCCAGTGTCGATTTTATGCAATGAGCCGGTTTCAGTATTATACCTCTCGAGGCCGGTATTCGAGGTTATCCACAAGTACTCATTTTGGATTGCTATGTCGAGCACCTTTTCCGAAATCATTTCGGCCGACCTTGAGATGGCACGGCTGCCGGGGTCAAGCCTGAATATGCCTGCATCGGAGAAAATCCATATTGTTCCGTCGCTGCCGGTTTTGAGCCCGCCTATGTTGTTGCTTCCCAGTCCGCTGCCTGAGTCGGCGGAGTATTCGTCCACCTCGCCGGTGTAGGTATCAATGCGGCACAGTCCGCGATCATTCGTGGCAATCCAGACGTTGCCTTCTCTGTCCCGGGCAAGTCCGCTTATCAAGTTGCTTGACAGCCTGTGTGTCGGTTGGGAGGTGCTGTAGTGCGCGTCGGCAGTCACGGGACCATCTTTCCCTTCTCTCAAAAGTCTCTGCTTGTCAACGACGAATACCCCTCCGTCGAATGTCCCTATCCATATATTCTTGCCGGAGTTGTCTTCGATGATGGAATATATCCAGTCGGAGCGATATTGTCCGCTTGGCTCTATTATGTCGTATGATGCAGAACTTCCGTCAATGAGAGAATATGAGAAAAGTCCCCCGTCAGTTGCTATCCACATGTATCCGTCCTTGTCCTCGAGCATGTCCCTTACATTGTATCCTTGGAACATTTCCTTTCCGTTTTCGCTTCCGTCGGGATTGTACCATATTGTCCCGCGTGTCGTCCCGAGCCATATTCTTCCCCTGCTGTCTTTGAGCAGGCATTGGACGTTGGCCGATATGTCCCATGTCACCAATGATTTCAAGGATATGAACGGGAGCGGCCTGTCGGTATTTGTCACGGAAATTCCGTTTTCGGTGGCAATCCAAGCATTACCATCCTTGGTGAAATTTACCGACCATACAAGATTGTCGGCCAATGAGCCGTTGTCGGTCGGGATGTGGAAATAGTGATGGAAACCGTTGTCATCACAGATGTGCAACCCGTTTTGGGTGGCTACCCACAGCGTACCGTCTTTACGCGTGGTGATGGATCTTACCACTTCATCCAGCATGGGCCGGCAGCTGCCTGAGGAGGGGTCATACCGGAACAGTCCGTTGTTGGTGCCAATGAATATTTCATCTTTGTCGCCTTTGCTCAACCAGAATACCTGTGTGTTTTTTATTTTCGCAGCTAAGGAGGCAATGGGGGAAAAGCGGAAATTGCCGGATTTGTGGCTGTAGGTGCAGATGTATTTTCCGGCACTAACCCATACCGTGTCGTCATCGTAGGGCATTACAGATGTCACATAGTCGTCGGGGATATGAAATGCTTGTTCGGCATTGGCGTGGAAATGAAGCCATTTCCCACCTTTCAACATGAGGCATCCATTGTTGGTGGCAACCCATAGGCATCCTATGTTGTCTTCCGATATCTGCCTGACGTACATGCTTGATGTGCCTGCGATTGTGGAGAATGTGTCGGAGGCCTTGTCGTATGCGCACAGCCCGTCGGCGGTTCCTACCCACAGCCGGCCATCTCTGCTTTCATATAGGTAGGTCACGCATGAATTGCATATACTGCTCTTGTCGTTGCTGTCATGGAAATATGAAACGATGCTGTATCCGTCATATCTGTCAAGCCCGGAATCTGTTCCTATCCACACATATCCTTCATCATCTTGGCATACGGTGAAGACCATTCTTCCAGAAAGGCCATCTTGCGTGGTTATTCTTCTGAATGTCAGGGATGACATGTCAAGAGCGTTGAGTGGCTGCGAAGTGCCGCTCACGTCAGCTGCAAGGCAGATGCAGGCTTCCAATATGGCTAATGTTATCATTATAAACGTTTTCATAGTGGCTATGTCCTAAAAATTACAGTTCGTGTCCATATTTTGGCATGTTTTCGCCCCATTTTTTACAAATTTAATTTCATTTTTTTTAACATCAAAGTTCGGGTGTGAAATAATTTTGTACCGATTATAATTTAATACATAAATATCATGAACCTAAAACGTTTTATCAGAGCCGTGGCATTGCCATTGTGCATATGCCTGTTTTCCATGCTTTCGGTTCCGTTGCAGGCGTCCACACATGACGACCGTGCGAGGAACGAAACTATTTTTGGAAAGGTCGTCGACAGTAATGACGAGCCGGTGATTGGGGCATCGGTTGTTGTCAAAGACGTACCGAATATAAGTACAGTGACCGACATTGACGGAAATTTCCGGCTTGATGTACCTGCCGGGAGCACTGTCGACTTTTCTTTCCTCGGTCACAAGACAACGACGATGCCGTCTTCGAAGTTAAAGGATGTTGTCGTAGTCATGCAGGATGACATGATGCTTCTCGACGATGTCGTTGTCGTCGGTTTTGGCACGCAGAAGAAAGTTAACATGACCGGAGCGGTTGAGTCGGTTTCATCCGAGATACTGGAAAGCCGGCCTGTGCAGAACATCGCGCAGGCTTTGCAAGGGGCTGTCCCCGGACTTAACATTTCCCAAAACCAAGGTCTTCTCGACTATGAGCCTACAGTGAACATCCGAGGGCTGACTACCATCAGCCAAGGGTCCAGTGGGTCGCCGCTGATACTGGTCGATGGAGTTGAGGCAAACTGGAACACGCTGAATCCTGATGACGTTGAAAGCATAAGCGTGCTGAAAGACGCTTCCTCGGCCGCAATCTATGGTGCCAAGGCTGCCTTCGGAGTGATTCTCGTCACGACAAAAAAGGGAAGCGAAACAGGCATCAAGGTCAATTACAATAACTCTTTCAGGATTGCAACACCGCTGAATCTCAACAGCCAGGCCGATTCCTATTCATGGGCGTTATTCATGAACGATGCCGATGTTTCTTCCGACCACTTCGATGCCGAATGGCTTCAGCGCATAAAGGATTATCAAGACGGGTTGCTGAAAGATCCACTCGTGGTGGGTTCGGACGGTCGGTACATCAATCCTTATCATGGCGGTTCGCACGCCAACGTGGACTGGGCCAGGGAACTCATGAACATGCATGTGTTTTCGCAGGAGCATTCGGCCAGTGTTTCGGGTGGAAATGAGAAGATACAGGGTTATGCTTCGGTCAGCTATCTGGACATGGGAGGTTTCCTGAAATATGGGGATGACTCGTACGACAGGTTCAGCAGTAATCTGAAAGCCAACTGGAACGTGACCAAATGGCTGTCGATAACGTACAACATGAGATACTCCATGACCGATTACGAAAAGCCATCACAGCTTTCGGACGGCGATTATATCAACTGGGGTCGCCAGCAGTGGCCGATGTTCCCGGTGTATGATAACAATGGCAACCTGTTTTGCGCCGGCGGTCGCGCCTATGCTCTTGAATACGGCGGAAGGGAAAGGACAAAGCAGGAAAACATCATACATCTTGTACAAGTGAGAATCACTCCTGTCAAGAACTGGAACATAATCGGCGAGTTTTCCTATAACAGCCTCAACAAGTTCCACCATGTAGACTGGCAGAAGCAGTATGAATATGACATTGATAACAACGCTTATGAATACAGCAGCTCATCAAGCGTGTCGGAAGATGCCACCTACGACAAGCGCAGTACCTATAACCTGTATTCAGATTACACCTATTTCTGGGACAGTGGGCACACGTTCAAGGTCATGGCCGGCATGCAAGCCGACGATTTCAGGACGAACAACCTCGGAGCGTCGCGTGACGGAATCATACACAGGGATTATCCCGACTTGAACAACACTTCGGGCATCGGTGCCGGAGGTGAACCATCTGTCCCCTCGGTGTGGGGCGCCAAGGGAAACTACGCCACCGCCGGATTCTTTGGAAGGTTGAACTATGATTATAAGGGCAAATACCTTTTCGAGACTAATGTAAGGTATGACGGGTCATCACGATTCAGGAAAGGACGCAGGTGGGTGCTTTCACCTTCGGTTTCAGCCGGATGGAACATGGCGCAGGAAGACTTCTGGAAAGATTTGCAAAAGTATGTCAACCTTTTGAAGATACGCGCTTCTTACGGAAAACTTGCCAACCAAAACACATCGGCATGGTATCCAACCTATGCGCAGATGTCATTGGGAACGGCCAACAGCGACTGGATAGTCGATGGGAATCGTCTTAACACGGCTTGGACTCCCGATCCGGTGAGCCGGTCTCTTACATGGGAAACAATCCGTACTGTTGATGTCGGTGTTGACTGGGGTGCTTTCTCCAACAGGTTCACAGGTTCATTAGACTGGTATGCGAGGTTTACTGAAGACATGCTCGGAAATCCGCCCGTGCTTCCCACTATTTTCGGGGCTAAAGTGCCGGAACTCAACAATACGAGCTTGAAAACCACCGGATGGGAACTTTCCTTGATGTGGCACGATGTGACACCCCGGGGCTTCGATTACAGCATACGGGTTTCGTTGTCGGACGACCGTTCGGTCATTACCAAATATGAAAACTCGTCAAGAGGACTTGATGAATATTACACAGGTAAGAAAATCGGCCAGATATGGGGCTATAAATCAATGGGCATAGCCAAGAGCGATAGGGAAATGAAAAACCACCTTGTGTCTTTGCCCAACGGTGGCCAGTCGGCTCTCGGCGGAGGATGGACGGCAGGCGACATGATGTATAACGATGTCAACGGCGATGGCCGCATAGACAATGGCGCCAACACGCTGGACGATCACGGTGACTTGGTGGTAATCGGCAACGACCAGCCTCGTTTCAGGTTGTCGCTCGATTTCAATGCCGCGTTCAAGGGCTTCGACTTCAGGATGTTCTGGCAAGGTGTCCTCAAGCAGGACTATTCACCGGGTCCCAACAACTCCACATTTTTCGGATGTGCCGGAGGCAGCATTTGGTGGTCGTATGCCTACGACCAGCATATAGATTATTTCCGCGCCGATCCCAACCATCCCCTCGGACAGAATCTGGACGCATATTATTGCAGGCCGGTCTTTACCGACTTGGAGAAGAACCAGCAGCACCAGACCCATTATTTGCAGAACGCTGCTTACATGAGGTTGAAAAACTTGCAGATAGGGTACACAATCCCGTCCAAGCTGACGAAGAAGATACAGATAGAAAAACTGAGGTTCTTCGTATCGGGCGAGAACCTACTCACCATAACCGGCCTTACCGACTTGCTTGACCCTGAGACAATGTACGGCGGACACTACGGCTATGGCTATCCCATTGCGAGGACTTATTCATTCGGACTAAACATAAATTTCTAAAAATCAGGCAATGAAACATTTGGCATATATTACGATATTATTTGCATCGTCAGTCTTGTGCGGATGCAACGATTTTCTGGATGTCGTTCCCCCGTCCAACATACCTCCCGAGGAGTATTTTGCCGACGAGAGCCAGCTACAGGCTTTCACCATGCCCATGTACAATTCTCTCGGGCAGTTTACCGACTACGGCTATAACGACAATTACACCGACAACCAAGTGGACAGGAATTACAACAACATATACACTACGGATCTTTACCGGGTGCCTGAATGGTCAAACATGGACTTTACATGGATATACGACACTAACTTTTTCTTCAACTATGTAATTCCTAAATGGAAGGCCGGCGCGATTATGGGAGACGAGTCTAATATAAGGCATTATATAGGCGAGATGTATTTTTTCAGGGCTTGGTTCTATTTCGGGCAGATGAAGCAATTTGGTGACTTTCCGATCATAACTACGTTGCCGACAGATGACAAGGATGATCTTATAGCTGCATCCGAGCGTGTCCCGATGCCGGATGTGGCGCGGTTCATAGTTTCGGACCTTGATTCGGCCATCTTGATGATGAAAGCCACGCCGATAAGCAAGAACAGGCTTTATTCCAAGACGGCACAACTGCTGAAGTCGAGGGTTTGCCTGTATATGGGTACATGGCTGAAATATTTTGCAGGCACGCCTTTCGTGCCGGGAAATGAAGAGTGGCCCGGAAAGGACCGTCATCCCGACTGGCAGTTCAAGGCGGGAACAATAGAAGATGAAATTAATTGGTTCCTCGACGAAGCCATAGAAGCCGCGGCGGCAGTTGCCGAAGGGACGACATTGACACCCAATTCCGGTATAATCCCGCAAAATGCATCCGAGCACAACGACTATCTTGAAATGTACGGGGCAAAGGATCTTTCACAATATGACGACATTCTCCTTTACAAGGCATTCTCCGAGTCTTTGGGGATAACTAATGCCAATGCCCAGCATGCCGCCGGAGGGAATGCAGGGCTCGGCATCACACGGTCGCTTGTGGATGCCTATCTGATGGCCGATGGGAGGCCGAGGTATGCGTCTTCGTCGGATTGCCCTTACATGGGCGACAATTCCATAGCCGATGTCATAACGAACAGGGACAACAGGATGTATCTTTTCGTCAAGCAGCCGGGTCAGTTGAACGGCTATGTGAACGAATCGGAAGGAGAGAATGAAGGTAACAAGGTGGAGCCAATACCTGCAATAGACATTACCACATGGGGTAAAAGCTATTCCACCGGATATGCGTGCCGCAAAGGCTGGACTCCTGACATGCACCAGTGGAGGCTGAACAATTCCGAAACTGGATTCCCCGTGTTCAGGGTGGTGGAAGCCTATCTGAATTACATGGAGGCTTATTATGAACGTTACGGGAATCTTGACTCTAAAGCCACCGATTTTTGGCAACAGATACGCCGTAGGGCGAAGGTGAGCGACGACATACAGACTACCATAAGCCTTACCGACATGCAGATAGAAAGCGAGCAAGACCTCGGAGCGTGGTCGGCAGGCAGGATCATAGATCCCACTTTGTTCAATATCAGGAGGGAAAGAAGAATTGAACTCATGCTCGAAGGCTTCAGGAAAGACGACCTATACAGGTGGCGTTCCCTTGATCAGTTGAAAAGCCATCCTTACAAGGTGCAGGGAATAAAGTTATGGAACAGCGACATGACTTCGTGGTACAACGACCTCGACTACACTTCGGCATCGCCCAACGTGTCGGCTCCTGACGACGGCGATTATCTGCTCCCTCTTGAAATCGTGAAGGCCAATAACCCCATAGTAACACAGGGAGGACTTGTATGGAACATGGCGCACTATCTCACACCGCTTGGCGCTGACGAGTTCAGGAAGACATCCTATCAGGCTTCGGGTTTTACCGATTCACCACTGTATCAGAACCCTTACTGGGGCAGGCGAGCTAATTATCCGGCAGAATATTAAAAAACATGTATTATGAAAAACAAGATATTTTATATTGTATGTCTCATGGCTGCAGCCCTTGTCGGGTGCAAGGATGACGATTACAACGACAACAATGCTCCGGCGATAAAGTTGTCGCAGACTGAAATACACTGGGTTCCCGGCAGGGAAATGAACATTGAGGCGAAAATCACCGATGAGACAGGAATTCGTAACGTATATGTACGGAATGCGGATTTCGGCCTTGATGAGACGATAGGTTTCGGCGACGGGGTGATAAAGGATTTTGCCCTGACTTATCCGTTCACGATTCCTGAAGACCTGCCTGTCGACGGTTCTTATGTCGTTGAAGTTTCTGCAGTGGATTTCTCGGGAAACATGTCTACTGCAAATGTAAATGTGTACACTGATGGCGATATAGATCCTCCTGTGTTTGAGACATGCCCTCCGATGGTAGTGGACTTGATTGCGGCTCAGGGCATGTCATATACTATGAAATTCGAGATGAGCGACAACAGAGCCTTGGCTTCGCTTGCCATTGTGTGTGACGATCTTGGAATCGATGAAACGGTAGAGCTTGACGGCACTTTTGCTTCGTTCTCATATGAAATACCTCTTCCTGATGAAGAAAAGAATTATACGGTAGCATATACTTTGGCCGATGAGGCAGGCTTCACTGTTGAAGGAACAACCGAGATCAGGGTGTCCAAATCGCCCGACTTCGATAACATGTTCTTGACAGATGTGTTTACCGATGCCGAACTTCGGAAAGATGCTTTCGGCGTTCCTGCCGTAATGGACAAGAAAGCTCCTTATGAATTTGAAATGATTTGGTATAATAGGGTAGCCGGTGCCGAGTATCTGTTCATACCTGACGATACCACGTTTGATCCGCATGTTTACGGCCTGTCGGAGGATGGAACGGCTCTTGCATACGGCAGTACTCGAAATATTGTGTTGGAAAAACAAGGATATTACCATATTGCCATCAATACAATGGAAGGCACGTTGTCGGTCGAAGAGTATGATCCGGGCAATGTCGATGTGCCTGAAATATACATAGTCGGTGAAAATCTTGAAGGTTTCGGCAGTTGGGATCTTTCAAACCCGGATGCCATTTTACAGCCCGATCCGCAGAACAAATATTTGCTCTCCATAACAGTTGGACTGGTAACGGACTCTAATTTCAAACTGGCCACGGCAGGCTGGGGCAAGGAATGGGTGGCTATTCCCGACAAAGGCGCGACATTGAAATGGTCGGTGAAAACCGACACTGACAGCAATTGCTGGCCCGGCGTAAGCGGACGTTACAGGTTTGAATTTGACTACATAACAGGGCTTTCTTCATTGATACCTGAATAATATTAAGAACACAAAAATCATCTATACGGTAAATGAAAACATATTTGAATTTATTTGTCTCTTCATTATGTCTGTTGCCCACCGTGGGGTCGTGCGAGTCATCGACCCCGTCGGTGGCTCCGTCAAGGACAGACATCACGGTGGACATGAATGCCACGAGTTACAGCATCGACCCTGCGTTTTTCGGAGTGTGCGACATGTTTTGGAAAGAAAGTGACGATTACATGTCGGACGGAGTCATCGAGGGGTATCTTAAAGACATGGATTGCGGATTCCTTAGGTATCCCGGCGGAACAGAATCGGATAATTTCATATGGGAGACAAACCTTCTCGAAGACAAAAGGCGTTGGCCGTATGAAGACGGGCAGGACAAGATGGATACCGACGAATTCATTGTCCTGTGCCGCAGGGTAGGCGCGCAGCCTATTATATGCGTGAATACGGAAATTGCCGTGTTGGAAAACGATGAAGACAAAGCCGTGAAAATGGCTGCCGACTGGGTGAGGTATTGCAATATCGAAAAAGGATACAACGTGATATATTGGGAAATAGGTAACGAGCCTTATTACCATTACCGTTTCACAGCCGATGAATATGCAAAGCTTTTCAAGAAGATGGCTGCCGCGATGAAGAAAGTGGACCCGTCGATAAAGGTGGCTGCCGTCGGGGAATGGAACACTGAATGGGTGGGTCACTTGGACAGGATTCCTGCGATAAACCGTGCAAAGGCGAGGGAAATGGAGTATTCCATAGAAGTTGGAGAAGGAAAATACGTTGAAAGCGACCTAACGGCCATGCAGACTGTCTCCGACCCCCAGAAATGGTGGGATACCCTGCTTAAGGAGGCCGGAGACTATATAGACGTGGCTTCCATCCACTGGTACTTTAACGAAAGCGATCTTACCGGCATGACCAACAGCCTTGACAGGCTCACGGATTTGTTTTCTTCCAAGCTCCCAGGCAAGGAACCCGAACTTATCATGACAGAATGGTCAATGTATCACACGATACAGAAGTTTGGCATGGAAAGGGCTCTCTATGTCGGCGAGGCCATAGGGCGTGCTTTGGACGGTAATGTAAAGAAAAGTACGTATTGGCCGTTGAGGTGTGCCGGCGACCATGACAAAAAAGGCCTGTTCATGGAAGAAGAAAAGACTCCGAGAGCCAATTATTGGGTCTACAGGATGTTTGCGACAAATGTAGGGGAATATAGGGTTAGATGCGCAGGATACAGCCTGGGCACATATAATTTCGCTACTGTTTCGGAAGATGGCAAGCATGTGCAGCTTTTCGTGTTGAACCGCTCTGAGCGTGCCATCGAGGGGACGGCAGGGATTAAAGGTGTGGACAAGTGTACTGCCACCGAGTGCATTTTGTCGGCCGGAGATGACAAGAACACCGACTATCCTGAGTATGCCGAAAAGAAGGTGGAATACGGCTCCGAAGGAGTGAAAGTTGTCCTTCCGCCTTGGTCTATGGCTGTTTACAGGTTCGACCTGTAATTTCTTGAAAACGAGGGTAACCCGAAAGTCAAAAATGTCAGTAAGGGTTATCCTCGTTTTAATATAGTTCTGTTGCGTTGATACCGGTTAAAGGTGGGGTTTCAGGACGTTGTAGATGGTGCGGGCTATTATTGCCGCGCCTTTTTCGTTTGGGTGCACATTGTCGGGGAATAGTTTTGGCTTCCCGTCCATTGCCGAGTAGATGTCGATGACGGGTAGATTGTTCTTTCGGGCCACTTGTCTTATGAGCGGAATTATGCCGTCGGCAATGATGCTGTCGTTGATGCGGCTGCCTGTCAGGTAAGCTTTTGACGGATAGCACAGATAGATTTGCGGATGTGATGGCAGGGCTTCAAGCGTGTCGAGCATTGCCTGTAAGTCCTTTTTAAAATCAGCCTTATGCTGCCAGTTGAACGACTTGCTATCGTTTGTGCCCAGCTTGATTATTACGATGTCGGGATTGAAGGTCAAAGCAGCTTTCCAAGCCCAAGTTCCCATGTAAGGATGGTCACCCTTGTTCATCAGCGTACAGCCGCAAATGCCGAAGTTCTTCACATTATATCCGGTTCCCAGCAGGCGGCCCAGCACGGCAGGGTAGCTGTCGTGCCGGCGGTTGTCGATACGGTCGCCGTAGGTGATGCTGTTGCCGATGCAAGCAACACGAATGGCATCCTTGGCCGGAGCTGAGAAGCTGCCGAGCCATGTGCTCAATTCGTGCATCATTTCTTCTTTATGGGGGAAGCTTTCGCGGATGCCCCATCCGTGTCCGCCTGTCGGGTATATGTGCAACGAGGCCGGGACATGACGGCGGTGCAATGCTGAGTAATAATTGATGCTGTTGACGGGCGATACCAAATTGTCGTCGTTGCAGTGCACGATAAATGCACGCGGAGTCTCGTCGGTCACCAGCTTTTCGCTCGAATACAGATATTCCAGTTCGGCATTAGCATCTTCCCCGAGCAGATTGTCATGACTGCCCATGTGGGTGTATGCCTTGTCCATCGTTATTACCGGATAGAACAGAATTTGGAAACTCGGGCGTATTGACGGTTCGGCATTGGTCGCGATGTAGGAAGCCAGATGCCCGCCGGCCGAAAATCCCATGATACCGATGTCGTTGGGGTTCAGATGCCAAGTGTCGGCACTGTCGCGAACGGTCTTTAGCGCGGCTTCGGCATCGGCCACCGGTATTGACGGGTCGCCGTCAGGCATACGGTATCTTAGGACTATTACGGCTATGCCCTTGTTGTTGAAAAATGGAGCCCAGTCGTAGCCTTCGTGGCTTGTAGCCAAATGCGAGTAGCCGCCTCCCGGACATATCACTATGGCGCGACCTGTGGATAATTCGTCGGATGGCAGGAAAACACGCATTGACGGTGTTTCGATGTCAAATTGGCGAGGAGCCGCTTGGGCTTTTGCCGAAATCCATCCTGTTGCCATGTAAAATAGCAGCAAGAGGGATGACAAGACGTTATGTTTAAGCAGTTTCATGAAGTCAAAAGCAAGTTTACACGGTGATTAGCTCGTAGTCCATCGAGCCGAGTCCGATTTTCTGGGCATGGATGAGTCCGGCCTTCCAGTCGGTGTCGGGGTGCATCAAGTGGAATTTATCGGCACCTTCGAGATGTTCATGAGGATGAGATTCGGATAGCTTGCTTCCCATGATGGCCGGAGCGGCGATAACCATGTCGGCGCAGGCTTGGTCGAGTGCGACAGGGTCGAACGACGCGAGTATGCCCAAGTCGGGGATTATCGCGGCATCATTGTGGTTCCAGCAGTCGCATTCGGGCGAAACGTTCATGATGAAGCTGATGTGGAAGTTGGGTTTGTCCTTCAATATCGCCTGTGTGTATTCGGCTATCTTGTAGTTAAGACGTTCTGAAGTGTCGTTTTCGCCCATCACAGCTGCGTCGTGCTGGCACAGAGCCACGCATTGTCCGCATCCCACGCACTTGTCATAGTCGATTTCGGCCTTGCGGTTCGGGTTGAGGTGTATTGCGTCGTGGGCACAATGTTTCACACACACGTTGCACCCCTTGCAGTTATCGACATTGATTTTGGGTTGGGAATTGGAATGCAGCTCGAGCTTGCCACCGACACTTGCGCCGCCCATTCCCAAGTTTTTCAGAGTTCCACCGAATCCGGCTTGCTCGTGCCCCTTGAAGTGGGTCATTGAAATCACGATGTCGGCATCGGCCAATGCCGAGCCAATCTTCGGAGCTTTGCAATATTCACCATTCAATGGAATTTCGCGATATTCGGTTCCTTTCAGACCGTCGGCTATAATCACTTGGCATTGAGCCGAAATGGGATTGAAGCCGTTCTCCATCGCGCTTTGCAGGTGGTCGACGGCATTGGAACGCCGGCCCGAATAGAGCGTGTTGCAATCGGTGAGGAACGGTTTCGCGCCCCACGAGCGAAGCAGCGTTGCCAGCCGGGCGGCATAGTTCGGACGGATGTATGCAAGATTTCCCGGTTCGCCGAAGTGTATTTTTATTGCGACGAATTGGTCTTTGAAATCGATGCTTTCGATTCCTGCCCGTTTTATCAAGCGTTCCATTTTATCGAGCAGGTTGCATGACGGGGTTGTGTGCAGATTGGTGAAGAAAACTTTAGACTTGTCCATAGAGTTAGTTTTGTTTTAAGAGATGCCATGTGCTCAAGGCAAGGGAAGCAAGGCCGCGTGCGGGCATGAGAAATCCATCTCTCCGGGATGCCTCCTTCCCAAAGGCTAAAGTTACGGAGAATTATCGTATAATCGCATGTTTTCCCGGAAAAAATGATGGCAGCGTAATGTCATGATAATTAAGAATCACCGGCAGGTAGGTTCCATGCTCGGTGATTCTTGCATACAGATTCTAAATAATAGAGAGTCATGGCGATTGTCGCAATGCCATGCTTCATGTGTTTTTCAAATTTTTTAATAGATTATTCACACTATTTCTTCGCCAAAGGCCTAATTGTTGCTAAAGGTGGTTAAAATGTCTTATTTAGGTGGCAGAATTACTCTTCCCAAGATATGTGGGTTTTAAGCATAACTCTTCCCAAGAGATGTTTATTTTTGTTGTATTTGCCTGAATATTAGGCGATTCAAATTTTGTAAAAATCAATAATTTACAAAACGCGTTCATGCGAGAAATAGGGGTGTCCTGAAAATAGAAGTGGACAGTGTCAATTTTTTTGAACTGTATTTCAATGGGTTTCCGTGGATTTTTTGTAATTTTGCAATCCGTGAATATCTCTTGGGAAGAGACGTTTATTTTTGAATGCTTTTATAGGATTATGACTGATGAGTTTAGTGGGTTGATAAGGGAAAATGAACGTATTTTCTTTTATGTGAAGAGTACAGACATATATTAGCTTGGTGTCGATGTCACTGGATAGTACAGACTTCCGAACTAATGCCACGGGTGGCAAACAAGGAGATGAGACAAATGCTCAATTTGTCTCGAAAGAAAATATTTTGTCAAGTTCGAGGACCGTCTTAAATTGGAGCTATCTGTTTGCACATCACACCAAAGTGAAAGTCATAGACAACCGACTTCAAACCCGCTTCCGCACATTCATCCACAAAAGCATTATCCACAAGCGTGCCGACAAGGGCGTGAGGAAAGATGAACGTCCCACCATATCGGGGCTGCTTTTTGTGCAAGGGGACGTGACGGAGATTCAGAATTTCTTGCAAGAAAACTTCGGCGGCTTGTATCTGGCAAAGGATTGCAGCACGGGCAAGCCGGCTGTGATAAGCGACAGCGTGATGCAGCCGTTCATGCAAATGGCATTGATAGAGCCGACGCGCATTCGTTTCCTCCCTCATGAGTATGGCTATTATTCGTCGGGCAATGTGCCTGTGTGCATAACTTCGGGTATCCTTGAAGGATTTGTAGGATACAGGATAAGGATAAATCGAGACAGGTGTTTCATTTTGTCGATGGGGGGCCTGGCAGTGGCCGTAAACGGAATCCATCGCGACAGTTTTGAGAATCTTGAAGAGTATGCCCGTCATCGCAAGGAATATTTGCAACCTGCCGGGGAATATGGCGCGGAGATGAGTGACGGACGCTTGGATGAACTTGCTTCGTGCATCTTCAAGCCCGAAAACCAGCTTGATGTGATGGCGATAGCCAAAATCCTTTCGATTTGGGTCTCCAAGGCAGAAAGTCTTGTGAAGGCAGGCAAATACATCGAAGCTGCCGACATGGCTCTTGATGTGATGAAAGTGGCAGGATATAACTTGCGGACTGCATGTTCAGAGTCTAACAGTTATAATTTGAATGACATTGACGATGTTTGCCACACATTGGGCCGGTTGCTCATGTCGATAATCAAGAATGAAGCAGTGTCGTCACAAAAAAGGCAGTCGGTGCTTTCCATGTTCAGGTCGTTGCATGAGTTGTTCCCGTTCCTTCAAGTGGGAGATGTTCCGGGAAGTGTAAAAGGATAAAAAATAGTATAATCCGCCATGCGGATTTTGCGAGTCGCAATCGAAGCGAGTCGCAGGAAAAACATAAAAATGACTTCACACACTGAAAATACCAAGCGTATAGCCAAAAATACGCTCATACTGTATGTGCGCATGCTCTTTGGCATGCTCGTGTCGCTCTACACCTCGCGAGTGGTTTTGAATACATTGGGCGTAGAGGATTACGGTATATATAATGTAGTAGGTGGGGTTACAGGCATGTTGAGTTTTTTGACTGCTTCAATGAGCGGTGCCACTTCCCGTTTCTTGACTTATGAATTGGGACGAGGAGATTTGGTAAGGTTAAAAGAAACCTTTTCTTCGGCATTGATTATACATGTTGGTATTTCCTTGGTTATTTTTATAATAGCTGAAACTGTAGGGCTATGGTTCTTTGAAAGTAAACTGATCATTCCAGAGGCAAGAATGCCAGCTGCCCGCATAGTTTACCAGTTGTCGATATTAGCTACTATGTTAGGTGTCATTCAGGTTCCATATCATGCGACGATAGTAGCTCATGAGAGAATGAACGTATATGCCTATGTGGAAATATTGAATGTGTGTTTGCGACTGTTGATAGTATATTTGTTAGTGATTGGGAGTTTCGACAAATTGGTGTTATATTCAATACTTACGCTTTCGGTATCGTTATTGGTTGCGTTCACCTATCGTATGTATTGTGTTCGTAATTACGAGGAGGTTAAATTCCGTTTCATTTGGAAAAAAGCTATTATGAAACCCATGTTGAGTTTCTCGGGATGGGACTTGTATGGCAATGCCAGTGTGGCAGCAAGGACGCAAGGCGTTTCAATGTTGCTGAACATTTTTTTCGGCCCGTTGATGAATGCGGCTGCCGGTATAGCCACCCAAGTTCAAGGGGCAGTAATGGCATTGGCGAATAATTTTATTGTCGCAGTGCGTCCGCAAATTGTAAAGCAATATGCTGCTGGAGAATATAAGTCCATGTTTAAACTGCTTAAAGAAGCCATTGTGCTTTGTTTTACACTTCTTTCAGTGTTATCGGTGCCGTTGATGTGTGAAGCTCATTTCGTGCTTAAGATATGGTTGAAGATTGTCCCTGATTATGCTGTGGTTTTTTGCATTTATACTTTGTTGTTCAATATATTCGCAGGCATATCGGTTTTATTAGTGTCGGTAGTGCATGCGACGGGGAAAATATTCCGTCCAAGTTTCATTAACGGTAGCCTGTATTTGCTGGTCATTCCTTTTACCTATGTGGCATTTAAGCTTGGTTGTGAACCTTGGGTATCTTTTCTTTTCAATGTAGTCGCAGTTGTCATCGGCATGATATCCAATGCATGGACAATCAAGCTGTATGTCTGTGGGTTTTCTTTTAAGGAATTCTTGCTGAAATATTTTGTCAGGTGCATTTTTATCCTTTTCAGTGTATATGGCATGGTTTATTCGTTGCACTATGTATTGGATGAAGGATGGGGACGTTTGCTACTAAGCATCTTTAGCTCTTCAATACTTTTGTTATTGGGGGCATTTTATATTTTATTGACCTCTTCGTCAAGAGCTCGACTTGTTTCTTACTTAAAGAAGAAATTATGGAAAAAGGCTTAGTGTCGGTATTGACTCCATGCTATAATACCGGACGGTATGTTCACCGTCTGATGGATTCGGTATTGTCGCAAACCTATCCTTACATTGAGATGGTAATCATAGATGACGGGTCGACCGATGACTCATCTGCCATCATTCATTCCTATATACCCAAGTTCAAGGCAAAAGGGTATGAATTGCGATATTACTATCAGCAGAACAGTGGCCAGTCGGTGGCTATAGCCAAGGGGTTGCATTTAGTTCGTGGAGAGTATTTGGTTTGGCCCGACAGTGACGATTTTTATGCATCCGATGACGCGATAGAGAAAATGGTTTCACGCTTGTCGCAAGCATCTCCTGAATTTGCGATGGTTCGAACCATGTTGCGTGTGGTGGATGAAAAGAATCTGTCCGAACTTCGTATAGAAGGAACGAATGCCAACGAGGAGGAATGTAAGGAACTTTTTCGAGATTGCTTGCTTGGAAATTTTTATTATACTCCGGGAGCATATATGGTCAGAATGTCTGTATTGATTGAAACGACTGGTTTGAATATCTATACTTCAAAAGATGCCGGCCAAAATTGGCAGATATATTTGCCGATTTTGTATTCCTATCGCTGTATGACGATAAAAGAGGTCTTATACAATGTTGTAGAAAGAGAAGCGTCTCATAGTCAAGGTGGATATAGAGGGTATGAACGGATCATTTTGCGCATAAATGTTTATGAAGATACTGTGGTTAATACTTTGGATCGTATAAAAAAAATACCTGACGAAGAGCGAGAATATTATAAAAACAAGGTTTCATGTAAATATCTTAGAGAAAAGATGGGATTGGCTCTTCGATATAAAAAATATCATGATTATCAGGTTTTATACAAGCAGTTGTGTCATATGTCAACTTTGTCGTTTCGCGATTCTATATCTATTTATTATTGGTCTATAAAGTTTAATGTTTATCCTTTATTGAAAAAGATATTGCAAATAAGAAAGAGCCTTCTTAATAAATGATAACGATAACAAAAGATAAATGTTGCGGATGTACGGCTTGTGCTGCTATTTGTCCTAAACATTGCATCTCGATGAGGCAAGATGAGGAAGGTTTTTTGTATCCCGAAGTGGATAAGACGCAGTGCATCGATTGCGGCATGTGTGAGAAAGTGTGCCAGTTCCTACATCATTCTCCGCGCAGGGAACCAATTGTGACTGTTGCTGCCAAGTGTAAGGATATGTCGATGAGGCTTGCCAGTTCATCGGGTGGCATATTCACATTGCTTGCTGAGGCGGTGATTAAGCAGTATGGAGTCGTTTTTGGAACACGTTTTGATGATAATTGGAATGCCGTGCACGATTGCACCGAGACTGTTGACGGCCTTGCAGCATTTCGCGGTTCAAAATATATGCAGAGCGACATGGGTGATTGCTATGCGCGAGCCAAGGAATTTCTTGAATCGGGTCGCGTGGTTCTGTTCACCGGGACACCTTGCCAGATAAGGGGTTTGAAGAATTTCTTGAGAAAGGATTATGATAATCTTCTTGCCGTGGATGTGATTTGCCACGGCGTGCCGAGTAGCAAAGTCTGGCAAAAGTATCTTAAAGAAATTTCGGGCGATTGCAATGTCGCATTGGTAAATTTCCGCGATAAGAGACAAGGATGGAGAAAATATAATATATCACTCGGAGTGATTTCAGATAAATGCCCGAATCCGCAAGAGATATCATGTCCTTTTGGTGAAAATACATATATGCAGGCATTTTTGTCCGACTTGAGCCTGCGACT
The DNA here is from genome assembly GCA_944321705.1 of uncultured Muribaculaceae bacterium. Lineage (GTDB taxonomy): Bacteria > Bacteroidota > Bacteroidia > Bacteroidales > Muribaculaceae > Avimuribaculum. The sequence continues at coordinate 29,451 of CALUMG010000017.1, forward strand.
GTCATGTTTCGACTGCCAAGCTAAAGAAGGAATGTCGGGTAGTGACTTGACGATAGGTGATTATTGGGGTATAGAAAAGGTTTTACCCGGTTTTGATGATGATACAGGAGCAAGCGTCGTAATCGCTTACACCGAAAAGGGAAAAGATTGGTTCGGCAAATTGGATTGTAATAGCCGCCCGACATCTTTAGATGCTGCATTGCGCAATAATCAAGCTATAATAAGTTCGGCAAGCAAGCCTGTGTACAGGGATTATTTTTTCAAGCGGTTTGTAAAAACCGGAAGTTTTCACCGTGCGTTGGACGACACGAAAAGCTCGGCAATTGAAAAGAGACTACGCCGGCTTATTTATAGAAAAACAGGGTTATGAAGATTGGCATACTGACACAGCCGTTGAGGAATAATTACGGTGGCATCTTGCAGGCTCATGCTTTGCAGGCTCTTTTAAAGTCGATGGGGCATGATGCGATAATCATAAACCGGCAATATGCTTATCCTCCTAATGGATTGTTGTTGCGCAGGTTCTTGAGCTTGTTCAAATGTATAATCCGTCGATATCTTCTTGGTAATAAGAATGTCAATATCGCTAATCCGTTTGACCGTCATTATACCGCAGATAGGGGTTGGACATACGATTTCAGCATGCTTAGGAAGTTTGTCAAGCATGAAATAAGGCAATCAAGGCCGTTACGAAGTTCCAAAGCTGTTGCCAAGTATGTAAAGAAGCAACAGTTTGATTGTTTTATCGTCGGGAGCGACCAAGTGTGGCGTGAGGAATATTCTCCATGCATAACCGATTATTTCCTTGGATTCCTTCCTGATGATTGCAAAGCGAAAAAAATAGCTTATGCTGCATCATTTGGAGTAAGCGTTGACCCGATTGAATCTAATTTAGACGAATGTACCAAACTTGTTTGCCGGTTCGAAGCAATATCGGTGCGTGAAGAGTCGGGTGTGAAGTTGATGAAGGAGATTTTCGACCTTGATGCCCGATTGGTGCTTGACCCTACATTGTTGATGGATGCATGGCATTATCGTGCGCTTGTCAATAAAGAGGATGTAAAGCCGTCGGGTGTCGTGAGCTATATATTGGATGAAACATCCGAAAAACAAGACATTATAGATAATATAACTAACGAAGTAGGTTCGATATACACAAGGATATTATTGTTTCCATTTAGGAACCGATGCGAGAATCCAAAGTCGGTATCGATTTCACAATGGCTTGCAGCAATTGATAATGCTGATTTTGTGGTGACCGATTCATTTCATGGCTGCGTGTTTTCGATCATATTCAAGAAAAAATTTGTTGCCATTGGGAACAAAGAGCGTGGATTGGACAGATTTATTTCACTGCTTGGCCGGCTTGGATTGCAAGACAGGCTGGTTTGTTCGCTTGAAGAATTTGAGTGTCGCAAGGATGCTTTGATGACTGCACCCGATTATGCAGCAGTTGACTTGAAACTTGACAATTGGCGTAAAGATAGTCTTGATTTCCTTGGCAAAGTGTTGAGCTGAGAAACAATGATTTCTATAATTGTTCCGGTTTATAATGCTGAGAAGACGTTGAAGCGATGCGTTGACTCGATTCTGAAGCAGTCGTATGCCGATTGGGAGTTGCTTTTGATTGATGATGGAAGTACTGACAAATCGAAAGAATTATGTGAAAGCTATGCTTCTAATGATGAAAGAATATCGGTATTCTCGAAGAAGAATGGTGGTCCTGGTGAGGCTCGCAATGACGGTTTAAATCGCGCCAAAGGGGACTTTGTGACATTTATAGACAGCGATGATTATATAGAACAGGGTTATCTGCAAATATTGCTTGATCGGATGTTTGACGATGTAGATTTAGTAATTTCAAATTATGGTGGGTGTGTTTGCGACCACAAGCAAGCTTCAAAGTGGAATCTAATAAACACAAGCAATTTCAACTTGCTCTTTGAAGCCAATGAAAGATGCTACATCGTTCCTTGGGGCAAATTGTACAGGAAGAGGATATTGACCGACAATGATATACATTTTATCGCTGGCATGGGACTTGGAGAAGATGCAGTATTCTTGTACACCTACATGTTGTGTTGCGATAATATTTGTTTGCTGCAAGATAATGCAGGTTATCGCTACGATACAGAGTCGGAAAATTCCTTGTCAAGAAAATCTTTCCCGTTGACGGTAGAGTTGTTTTCTTATGAACAAGTGAGGAAGGCGATAGATAAGTTGATAGTTGCAAAATCGCTTGCCGACAAGACAGCGATCGGGCGATTAAACGGACTAAAGGCGTTTTTTGTTAAAAGAATCTTAAATGCACTGTATTACAGCGGGCTTCAACGACCTGAGCGGATGAAGATACTCAAAGAAATAGAGGTAGATTTGTATGTTCAGGCTAATAGGCCGGTGTCTCGGTTGGAAAAATTATATCAATGGATGTTGTCAAAGCATTTTTACTATAAATATGATTTGTTGCGTTCGGGTATTGCAAGTGTGAAGAAATTATGATATTATCGATAATAACAGTCAATTACAATAACAAGTGCGGATTGCGTAAGACCATTGAGAGCGTTTTGGCGCAGACTTGCAGTGACTTTGAATTTGTCATAGTTGACGGTGCATCGACCGACGGTGGCGTGGATGTAATCAAGGAATATGCCGAACGGATAGATATTTGGTCGAGCGAGCCCGACAAAGGCGTTTACAATGCCATGAACAAAGGCGTGAAGGCTGCCCACGGAGAGTATTGCTTGTTCTTGAATTCGGGTGACACTTTCTATGACAACGACGTAGTGAAGAATGTCATAGGAAGATTATCGGAAGGCAAAAGCGACATAATGACTGGCGGCACATGGCTCTCTTTCGGGCGGCTTGTATCTGCTCCTCATGCGGTTTCAATGGCGTTTTTGTATGCCGGGACTTTATGCCATCAGGCATCTTTCATAAGGCGAGAACTGTTATTGAAATTTCCTTATGATGAAACATTGAGATATGTGGCCGATTGGAAATTTTGGGTAGAAACCTTGATTTTCCATGATTATACTTACAGCAGCATGGATGTGACGATTGCCAATTATGACTGGAATGGCATGAGCACGGTGCATTACAAGGATGTTGACAAGGAAAAAGAACGAGTGTTGCAGTCATTCTTCCCTGTAAAAGTATTGGAAGACTATCATAGATTCACGATAGGCGACAATTGGGAGGACAAGTTGTACATTGCCATCAAGAGCAGCCGTTTCCACGCACTTATTTATAGTGTCAATGTGTGCCTTATACGGTTTATGCAGATATTCAAGAAAGGTGCTTTTTGGATTAAGGAGTATCCTGTTAAATTAAAATAACACACGCTGTGATTTCGATAATTACACCGGTTTATAATGCCGAGAAGACGCTGAAGCGATGCGTCGACTCGATTTTGAAGCAGTCGTATGTCGATTGGGAGTTGTTGCTAGTGAACGATGGCAGCACCGATGAGTCGGCTGTGATATGCAGGTATTATGAATCGGCAGACAGTCGAATTCGAGTGTTTGACAAAGTCAACGGTGGTGCAAGTTCAGCCCGAAACATGGGGCTTGACAATGCTCGTGGCGAATGGATTGCCTTTTGCGATGCCGACGATTGGGTTGATGAAAATTGGCTTGATCTGTTTGCGACTCATTTGCACGACGATGGGGTGCAGATGGTGGTGCAGGGATTTAATGATGTTGGTGGTAATTGGCATGGAGCCGATACGGGCGTTGACTTTTGCGGAGTGGTGAAAGACGGTATTTTGCGCTTAGCCGAAATGTATGTTTTAGGCTATTTGTGGCCAAAAATCATCCGCCGTGACATAGTGGATACCTATAGATTACGCTTCGACACACGATTGATATTCCGTGAAGATGAGGATTTTCTGCTTCGCTATATGCAACACATGGATGGTGAAATATGTTGCATGGAGCAAGGGGCTTATAACTATGCAGTGCCAGACTTCACAAAGAAGTATAGCTCGCCCGATAATTTTTATTCGTTTTTGAGCATTTTTTCAACATTGCAGGTAATATATGGTAGAGAGTGCAACTGGCTCATTGACGATTATGTTAAGGAACTCACGCAGTCGTTGTTCTATTCATTTGAGATCGGGACAAGCGACAGGAAACAGAAATTGCGCTTGTACAAGGCCGAAGTCGGCCGGCAGGTACTTGGGGTAAAGAATTTGTCATCCGCGTCGAAATATTTGCTGGCTTATGTGCCTTCTGTAACTTTAGTTTGTCGCATACTTGATTTCAAAGAGAGGTTGCAGCACAGGGTCGTAGGTAAGTAAGTCAAAATGGCAGCGAAACATGTAGATGACAGAGATTAAGAAAGACATATTATCGTTTCAATCACGATGTATCGACACTGTGCGCGTGTTATTTGTGTTGATCCTGGTCTTGTTTCATGGATTTGCGACAAGTCCTTCAGGCTTTTCCTTTGGGAATTATCCTATAACAGAAATTTTTAAACGATTTGTAGATACATTCTTCGGTGACTCGATTGTTGCTGTCTATTTCTTCATATCCGGATATCTGTTCTTTTGGGGAAAGGATTGGACAAGTGGCGTGTATAAAGAAAAATTGAAACGTCGCGTCAAGACATTGTTTATACCTTATGTATTATGGAATCTGCTGGGTGTTTGTCTTGTCATTGTCAGGTTGTTGCCAGTGTTTAATACATTTCTAGCGTATCCGGGTTCAGATTTAAACTTGTCGGTCTCAAATTTCCTCTCTTGCTTTTGGATGTATGACGGACAGCTTGGAGCTCCTTCGGCAAATGTGGAAAATTATGAAATTTTAGTGCAGAGGACAAGTTTCCCGATAAATACGGCCTTGTGGTTTGTTAGGGATTTGATGATAGTGGTTGTTTGTACACCACTTGTGTATTTCTTGCTGAAACGATTGCGGACGTATTTCCTTATGCTGTTGTCGGCTTTGTATCTGTTTTTCAGTTATTATGTTATCGATTGGCACATAAACCAATTGCTTATGGCATTCTTATTCTTTTCTTGGGGTGCGCATGTGTGCTTACGGAAGAATACTGTTTTAGATTATTTTTCACGGTCGTGGCCGATTTGGGGATATTTGTTATGTTCAATTCTTTTCCTATTGGTATCTTATTTTGCAATAAAAGAAATATCTCCGCTATTTAAGGTCGTGCATTCATTCGTAACAGTGGCATTTGCATTCAATATTGGTGGAAGATTGTCTCGACATGGCATTATGCAATTTAAGCATGGCGCGGCATGGAGTTGTTTTATTTACATGTCTCATTGTCTCGTGTTACCGAGGTTGTTGAAAGTTGTCGCTTTTGCCATTGCTCCTGTGTCGGATTTAGCGTGGCTGTTGACTTATATATTGTCGGTGTTTGTGGCTTTGGCTTTATTGTCTCTATGTTTTGTACTGTGTAGAAAATATATGCCTAAGTTGTTGAATATACTCATAGGAGGAAGAGTGAGGTGAGAGTATCGGTTGTTGTTCCGGTGTATAATGCGGCGAAGTATCTGCCGGCGTTGGTCGATTCGGTCGTGAAGCAAAGCTACGGCGACTGGGAATTGGTCTTGGTTGATGATGGCAGTACCGATGGCAGTGGCACGTTGTGTGACGAGATTGCTGCGAAAGATAATCGCATAGCGGTGTTTCACACGCCAAATCGCGGAGTTACTGCCGCACGTAACTATGGTGCCGGGCAAGCACAAGGCGAATGGATATGCTTTGCCGATGCCGATGACACTATGCCTGTCGGTGCATTGCAGGCAATGGTCGATAAGTGCGACGGTTGCGACATTGTGATAGGCAACAAGCAGATTGTCAACGGCAATGATGTGAAAGATGAAATAATGAATGCCGTCGATGAATGTATCGACACTCGTGATTTCCTCACGGGATTGATAATGAACCGCATATCGCAATACATAACCGGACGGATGTTCCGCAGGTCGCTTTTTGACGGCGGGACAATCAACATTCCGCGTGAATTGATAATGGCCGAGGATTTCATCATGAACGTGCAGCTTGGCAACAAGGCGCGGCGCGTGGCATTAATTGCCGATGTGGTGTACGGTTATCATGTGTATGACGAGTCGGTGTCTCACACTTTCCGCACGAGCCTTGCTTATGAAGCCATGTTCTGCGGATGCCTCGAACAGGCCTTGAAACAAGGCCGCCATGCCGATGACTTGAAAGATGCGATGGCATTCCAAAAGGTGCGCGCGTTGAAAGCTGCTTTCATGTCGCAAAAAGGCAACATCGACCTTGCAAACAGATTTGTGCGCGAAACTCGCCGAGAAGCAAAAACGATTCAGTTGACGCGAGGTTGGAAATTGTTCATGATGCTGATGCCGTTAAAACGCCTCGGCTACACGATATTCAAGCAAATCGACAAATAAATCAAGGGAAATGGCAGGCGACACGAAAGAATCGTTCATGACTCGCGTCAAGGTGGCGTTGCGTATGGTGCTTTATCGTTGGCAATACGCCCGATTGAAGAAGCAGATTGCTACCATTAATGTGCTTGACTCTGAAGCGACTGTCAAGTTGATTTTGGAGAAACGTTGCTCGGTGTGCCGTTATGGCGACGGGGAGATGGACATGATAATGTCGCTCAAGGACGGTTACAACGACACGCGCAAAAGCGATTTTCAGAATTACGATAAAAAACTGGCCTTTAGGCTTAAAGATATTTTGAAAACGGGGACGTATGAGGCCGCCAATTTGCTTGTGTGCATTCCTTATGTGTGGAAGATGCCGCAATTGCTCACTGCCAAGCCCCGGTTATTCGTGAAGAGGAGTTTTGTCAATAATCAAGCCGTGATTTTCGACTCGATTAATCCGGCGTCGGTTTACGGAGATTCCTATTTCACCCGGTTCTACATGGATTGTAAGGATAAGGACAAAGGTGAATATATTAAATTCTGTCGCAAGATATGGGACGGTCGTGACTTGTGCATCATCGAGGGAGAACAGAGCCGCCTTGGTGTTGGCAACGACCTGTTTGACAACGCTGCGAGCATCGAGCGCATCCTTTGTCCGGCGTTGAACGCATTTGAAAAGTATGACAAGATACTTGAAGCGGCCTTGAAGATTGACAAGTCGCGTCTTGTGCTTATCGCTTTGGGACAGACGGCCACGGTGCTTGCGTGCGACATGGCACGGGCCGGGTATCAAGCCATTGACATAGGGCATATCGACATAGAATATGAGTGGTTCCTGATGGGTGCCACCGAGAAAGTGCCGGTAAAGCATAAATATGTGAACGAAGTGCCCGAAGGCCGTCAGTTTACCGACGAGACCGATGCTGCTTACTTGTCGCAAATCATCGAAGTAGTGAAATGATGGGAAAAGAGCCTCTTGTTTCGATAATTGTTCCGGCTTATAATGTCGCTTCGGTGTTGAAGCGATGCCTTGACAGCATCGTCGCGCAAACTTATCATCGCATCGAGGTCGTCGTGGTGGATGACGGCAGCAAGGACGCAACAGGAGTGATTGCCGATGAAATGGCTGCGACCGACGATCGTATCCGCGTGATACACAAGGAGAACGGTGGAGTGGGAGCCGCCCGCAATGCTGCATTGGACGCGGCTTGCGGCGAATGGGTGACATTTGTAGATGCCGACGATTATCTTGAACCGGATTTCATTGCAAGCCTGCTTGCCGGAGAAGAATGCGACCTCATGGTAGGCGGATACAACACTGTCGGAGCAAATGAAATTCCCGACATGGAATATTCCATGTCGATTGCACATGATGAAGCCGAGATGCGCCCTCTGCTTGAAGAACACCTCACCGACATGACATTCCTTTGTCCTTGGGGCAAACTGTTCCGCATGTCGATTATCAAGGAATATGGATTGTCGTTCAATTGCGACATGCGCATAGGCGAAGATGTGGTGTTAGTGTGGAATTATCTGACTCATTGTTCTTCGTTAGCCTTGAAACCGGGCAGGAATTATGATTATTACACTGAATCGGCCGATTTCAAATATGCTTCGGACGAAAAGACAGCATTGTCGACCATAAGACGGATATTTGAGCCTCTTGACAAGCTCGTGGCAAAGACTGGCATGAACCCCGAAAAAGCTCGTTGCCACATCTTGAACTACTATATTTGGCTGTATAAGCTCTATGTGAAGCGCAATTACGGTCTTAAAGATATTTCCCGGTTGTCGGGTTTCTTCCGCAATGAACTCATATCCGGCTATTTCAAGGAATATAAAGGGCGTTCAAAAGACAAGATGTTGGTGCATTTGTTATTAAAAATGCACTTGACGGTTGTATTGTTCTTGCTTATAAAACTGTATTATTGAGGATGATAAGCATCATAACTCCTGTTTACAAAGCGGAGGATTTCATAGAGCGTTGCGCCGTGTCGTTGTTTGAGCAGACTTATGCCGACATCGAGTATATCTTTGTCGACGACTGCACGCCCGATGCAAGTATCGAGCGCTTGCAACGGGTGATTGAGCGTTATCCGTCACGGCAGCCGCAAGTGAAAATCGTGCGTCATTCGGTCAATCGTGGCGTTGCAGCAGCCCGTAATTCAGGACTCGATGCGGCGACAGGTGAATATATTTACTATGTCGATGCCGATGACTGGCTTGAAAAGGATGCGATAGGGCAGATGTGCGACAAGGCCAAGCAAACCGGTGCCGACATCGTGGCGTGTGGATGGTATCTCACGTTCAGCAAGAATGAACGTCGCATGCCGATGCCGAGTTATGCCGATGCCGAAACTGCCTTGCGCGGAATGCTTTCGGGACAGATGCGGTGGAACTTGTGGCTGTACATGATAAAGCATGAATTGTACACGCGTCATGTAATCCGCTATGTCGAGGGGGAAAACTTGGGCGAGGACATGTTGGTGCTTGTGAAGCTCTTTTCGAGGGCGCAAAGCATTGCATTTGTCGATAAGGCACTGTATCACTACACGAAGCAAAACGACAATTCGATTACGCAGATGAAACCGTCGCAACAGATGGCTCGGTTGATGCCGAACTTGAACGCGGTGGTGAAATATATCACAGAAAACTTCGGGAATCGTTACGAAAAGGAGATAAATTTCTTCAAGTTGAACGCCAAGATGCCTCTTCTCATAACTGATGATGAGGAATCGTACAAGGTGTGGACCGACTGTTTCCCCGAAGCCAATAAATATATAATGCAGAATACCATGCAGACCTATCGTATGCGACTTGTGCAACAGATGGCTGCAAAAGGTAGATTCGGGCTGGTGAAACTTTATTACCGGCTGATATTCAAGTTTATTTACGGAATCTTATACAGATGATTAAGTTGATGGCAATATTGATTACGGGAATACTTTGTTCACTCTATATGTTCCCGTTCTCATTCACTTTCTTTCCTGTCGGCAACACAAAGATTTATCTTGCCGTCCTCGGCGCGTTGATGTTTGCGTTTGACCGCATAAGCAAGAACAACGGCCCTGTCGTTAGCCGCACGATGCTCAATGTGTCTCTTGCAGCCATAGCTGTTTCAATGGCCGGTGTGTTGTCGCTTGCTTATAACGGAGCTACCGACACGACTTATGCCCAGTATGTCATATTGATGTGGGTGTGGGTTGGCGCTGCCTATTTTGTAGTGAAGTGCATTGAGCGCGTGCATGGGAAAGTCACGCTCGAGATAGTGGCGTTGTATTTCATAGGCATGTGCGTGGCGCAATGCGCGTTTGCGTTGATGAACGAGTTTATTCCGGCATTTAAGAATATCGTTGATGCGGTTGTGGAGCAAGGTACTGAAAACTTGAATGAATTGGATCGCATGTATGGCATTGGCGCATCGTTGGATACCGCCGGAAGCCGTTTCGCATGTGCATTGATATTACTTGGCTATCTAATGGTCAAACGCGCTGACGATTCAAAACGCATGTTGGCGTATATCGTCATGTACTTGTTCATCGTCGTGGCCGGCAACATGGTTGCGCGCACCACTTTGGCCGGGATAGCCATTTCAGGCTGCTATTTTCTTTACGCGCTTTGGCAAGGAAAGTCACGGGAAGTATCGAGAGTGTTCGTCTATTTCGGCATAATGCTTTTGGTGGCAGTTCCGTTTGTCGGCTATTTGTACATGACTTCGCCGGAGGTGAATAAGTTGATTCAGTTCGCATTTGAATACGCTTTCAATTTCTTTGAAGAAGGAAGTCTGGAGACAGGTTCGACCAACGACCTCTTGGCAATGTGGACGTATGTTCCTACAGAACTGAAGACATGGATAATAGGTGACGGATATTTCATGTCTCCCTATTTAACAAATCCATATTATGTAGGTTCTTTTGACGTAACGTGGGGCTTTTACATGTCAACCGATGTTGGCTACTTGCGTTTTATATATTATTTCGGACTGATAGGATTGTTTACATTCATTTGGTTTTTCGTTCGTTGCACTCGCGAGTGCATGAAGAAATTCCCGGTCGACAAGGCTGTGTTTGTCATGTTACTTGCCATGAACCTCATTTTGTGGGCTAAAGTATCGACCGACGTGTTTTTCATCTTCGCCTTGTTCCTAATGGTGGATCCTGTGCCCGAGGATATAGAACAGTCGATTATTGAAGAAAAAGAAAACGTGACGGCATGAAGATATTGTATTGCATAGCCGGGACTTATAATTCGGGAGGTATGGAGCGCGTGTTGAGCAACAAGGCCAATTACCTTGCAGCACACGGGCATGAGGTGACCATCGTCACCACCGACCAGCGTGGACAGGCTCCTTTCTTCGAACTTGACCGACGCATACGCTGCATCGACATAGACGTGAATTACGAAACCAACAACGGGAAGTCGTTTTTCAACAAAGTGGCGCATTACCCGTTCAAGCAATTCAAGCACAAACGCCGTCTTGCCAAGGTCTTGAAGGAGATAAAGCCCGACATTGCAATATCCATGTTCTGCAATGACGCATCGTTGCTGCCTCGCATGAAAGATGGCAGCAAGAAGGTGCTTGAAATACATTTTTCGCGTTTCAAGCGGTTGCAATATGATCGTAAAGGCCTGTGGAGGCTTGCCGACAAGTGGCGAAACCGCAATGAGCTGAAAGTTGCTTCGCGTTTCGACCGTTTCGTCGTGTTGACGCATGAAGACAGCCGTTATTGGGGCGGCTTGTCCAACATGTCGGTCATTCCTAATGCTCGGACGTTCGTATGCGATGCTCCCGCTTCGCTCGACCGCCACAGGGTAATAGCCGTGGGACGATATACATATCAAAAAGGCTTTGACATGCTGCTCGACGCGTGGGCGCAAGTGTGCAAGCAGGTGAACGGCTGGGAATTGCACATCATCGGCGACGGGGAGTCGCGTGATGCTTTGGCAGTGCAAATCAAGGAACTATCGTTGCAGGACAGCGCGGTTTTGTGTCCTGCCACTAAAAATATCAAGGAAGCATATCAAGAAGCATCGATTCTCGTCATGTCGTCACGTTATGAGGGGTTTGGCATGGTTCTGCTCGAGGCTGCCACTGCCGGCGTGCCTGCCGTGAGCTTCGATTGCAAGTGCGGCCCATCGGAGATAATAAAGGACGGCGAGACGGGATTCCTCGTGGCTCCGGGCGACACGGCCAGTCTTGCCGAGAAGATGCTCATGTTGATGAAGGATGAGGCTTTACGCAAGAAGATGGGCAAGGCGGCATTTGCCGATTCGTCGCGATTCTCGACCGAAACGGTAATGAAACAGTGGACCGACTTGTTTGACGGGCTTGCCGGGAAAGCTTGATGGCGATTTTAAGTTGAGTATGAGTAAAGTGTTAGATTATATTGATTGAGGCATGTTGAATAAAGTACCATTGATTGTGATTTCGGCCGTAGGGTTGCGGCAGGGTGGCACGTTGACAATCTTGCGCGATTGCTTGCGCTACCTTTCTTCGGCCGTGGCCGAAAAACGTATCAGGGTTGTCGCATTGGTGCACAAGCGCGAACTTGTCGATTTCCCGGGCATAGAATATATCGAGATGCCCGACGTAATCAAGAGCTGGTCGCGGCGGTTGTGGTGCGAATATGTGACAATGCATGGCATTTCCAAGCAGTTGCCCGAGGCCGATTTGTGGCTGTCGATGCACGACACCACGCCGCGCGTCCATGCACGCCGGCAGGCCGTGTATTGCCAAACGTCGTTCCCGTTCTACAAGAGGCGCATGCTTGATTTCTATTTCAATTACAAGATAGCGTTGTTCTCGTTGCTGACACGATTTGCCTATCGCATAAACGTGCATCGCAATTGCTATCTCGTGGTGCAGCAACAGTGGTTCAGAGACGGATTGAGCAAGATGCTCAATGTCGACAAGTCGCGTTTCATCGTCGCTCCGCCCGAGCAAATGCCTGTCGATGTCGTTGCCGACAAGGTTGAATTGCCATGTTACACTTTCTTCTACCCTTCGGCCCCCGACTGCCATAAGAATTTCGAGGCTTTGTGCGAAGCCGCCTCGAAGCTCGAACAGGAAGTGGGCAAGGGCGTGTTCAAGGCGGTGGTGACGCTATCGGGTAAGGAGAACCGCTACACACGTTGGCTATATGCCAAGTGGGGCAATGTCGATTCCATCGATTTTGCCGGTTACATGAATAAATCAAAATTGTATGGATATTATGAGGCGGCCGATTGCCTTGTGTTCCCCTCGAAGGTGGAAACATGGGGGCTGCCGATAAGTGAATTCGGGTCTACGGGCAAGCCGATGATAATTGCCGACTGCCCATACGCCCACGGAACAGCTTCGGGCTTCGAGAAAGTGGCCTATTTTGACGCGTGCCGGCCCGATGTCTTGAAATCATTGATGAAAAAAGCCCTTGATGGCGACCACACCTGCTTCCATGCACAGCCGACGATAACCATCGACGAGCCCGAAGCAAGGTCGTGGGAAGAACTTTTCGCAATGTTGCTTGGTAAAGGTAAAATATGAATAAAATGTCAAATGTCGAGCTTTAGAACAATGATCTTACATTTAGGAAAATTTTATCCATTCAATGGTGGAATGGAAAAGGCAATCTTAGACATCGTTGAAGATTTTTCAAGTCGAGACGTTACTTGCGACCTGTTGTGCATAGCGACAGGGAAACCCGGCGTGACGAAATTGAACGAACACTGCCACATCGATGCGGCATCGTCGATTTGGCATTGCAATTCAGTGTCAATTTCTCCGGCGATGATTGGCAAATTGCGGAAAATATGCAACCGCTATGACATCATCCACATTCATTGTCCCAACCCGATGGCAAATTTGGCTCTTTTCTTGTCGGGATACAAAGGAAAAGTGGTACTGCACTGGCATAGCGACATTTTGCGCCAAAAAATAATGTTGAAATTCTACAAGCCGCTGCAAACGTGGCTCATAAACCGTGCCGATGTCATAATCGGGACATCGCCTGTTTATCTCGACAAGTCTCCGTTCCTGCAAGATGCCAAAAACAAGGTTGCAGTTGTGCCTCTGGGGGTAAGCAAGGTTCATCCATCGCCCGATGGAGTCAAAGCCATAAAGGATAGATATGCAGGACGCAAAATCGTGTTTGCGCTCGGACGATTGGTAGAATACAAGGGTTTCAAGTACTTGATAGACGCAGCCCGGTCGCTCGGCGATGATTTCGTGGTGCTGATAGGCGGAACCGGACCGCTTCACTCTCAATTGGACCAACAGATAAAGGAAAATAATCTTCAAGACAAGGTGAAATTGCTCGGATATGTCCCCGACAAGGATGTGAACGACTATTACGGCGCTTGCGACGTATTCTGCCTTAGCTCGATATGGAAAACCGAGGCGTTCGGCATGGTGCAGATTGAAGCCATGTCGTGCGGAAAGCCTGTCGTGGCCACCAACATCGAAGGGTCGGGCGTGCCTTGGGTCAACAAGGACGGATATTCAGGGCTGAACGTGGAACCCGAAAATTCCGAGGCTCTTGCACAGGCGATAATGAAGATTACCGAATCGGAAGAAACTTACAACACATATTCGTCAAACGCACTTCGACGATACAATGAAATGTTCTCGAAGGAAAAGATGCTGAACGAGTATGAACAGATATATAATTCGCTGGTTGAAGAACGAGCTATTGAAAAAGAACCTGAAATGATATTTGATAGAATGATTAAAAATGGCCTGAAACTAAGAAAATTGGGTTCTAAGTACATGGTTGTCGACACTTGCGCGAAAAATGTGAATCTGAGCAACGTGTTTACGCTCAATGAAACTGCCGCGCAGCTATGGATGCAACTTGAACGCCGCGATGCCTCGCCCGAGGAGCTGGCCGACAAGTTGTGCGAAGAATACGACGTTGACAAGGACACCGCCTTGAACGATGTGGAACGTCAACTGTCGGAATGGAGAGAATTCGGATTGATTGTCGGGTGAACAAGGATAAGGAAATATTGCTTGCTTTGTTGCAAGCCGGCATGTGGGAAAGATGTCCCGACGACATCTCTTTGTTCCGCACGTCCGACGCAAGCTGGAGCAACGTGTTCCGCATGGCGCGATGCCAGACGGTTACGGGCATCGTGTATCATGGGCTGAGCTTCCTTCCCGAGGAACTTCTGCCGCCCGAGAACCTGTTGCTGCAATGGGTGACGGCTGTCGACGGCATCGAGCGGAAAAATCGCAAGATGAACCATGTCTTGGCCGAGCTGTATGCATTCTTCCGTGCCAACGGGCTGGAGCCGGTGCTGCAAAAGGGGCAAGGAGTAGCCGCGCTGTATGAGACGCCGATGTTGCGTGAATGCGGCGACATAGATTTCTATTTCCCCGACAAGAACGACCGTAAACGCGCCATCAAGTTGGTTAAGGAGCATCACTGCGTGGTGAAGAGCAAGGCCGACGACAGCGTTTGCTACAAGTGGAAAGGAGTCCATGTGGAGCATCACGGTCAGTTGCTCGACTTGAGCAGCCCTTGTACTCAGAAGTATTTGAAGAAATTGGAGCAAGAGGCCGGTTTTGATAAAATGTCGTTGTCGCTCGACGGCTCCGACATCGAGGTTTCCATCCCGTCGCCGATGCTCAACCTGTTGCTGTTGAACACCCACATCTTGAAGCATGCCTTCGGGCTTGGCATAGGCTTGCGCCAGTTATGCGACATGGCGCGTGCGTGCTACAAGCTGGAAGGAAAATTCGACGTCGACGAGATGAAGAAGATTTGCAACAAGGTAGGGCTTGGAAAGTGGAGCATGCTGCTCAATGCCGCGCTGGTGAGCCATGTAGGGTTGAGTCCGCGCGACTTGCCTTATCCCGACATCGCGCTGTCTACGAGGCCTTTGCTCGACATAATATGGAACGGCGGCAACTTCGGGCAATATGCATCCGACCGTGCCGGCCAGTCACAGACTATATTTTCTCGCAAGATATACACGTCGCAGTCGTTTCTGCGCAACGTGAAGTTTTCGTGCCGGTATGCCCCTGCCGAGGCATTCTGGACTTTCATGACTTTGTTAAAAGGACAATTCAGATGATTATTGACTATAATTTCCGAGTGGCCGGTTTCATCCTGTGCCTGCATGTGCATCAGGAAATCGACATCGACTCTATGTTGCCGTCGTTCGTGCCGTTTCGTTGCGACGATGGCAAGCAGGACGAGAAATTGCTCGACTTGACCTTGCTGCCTGCCGGCGAGTCGCTGCCCGACGAGCCTGTCGCGCTTGTCGAGGAGGTATCGAGCGGAATGGGGATGATGAGGCTTTACTCTACCGCCGACGGCAGCATGTATCGCTTGAAGATAGGTCGCTCGACGGGCGTATTTTCAAACGAAATGGAATCGTCGGCCGATTTTTCCGTGTCGCGGGCAGTCGTCGACATGGACGATGCCAATGCCGGGCAAGTCATCGGCTTGATGCTGCGCATGGCATTTGCGCAGGCCGCGCTTCTCAGGAGCGCGGTGATGATTCACGCCTCGGCAGTGCATGTCGACGGCCGTGCCTATTTGTTCATGGGTCGCAGCGGCACGGGCAAGAGCACCCATGCTGCATTGTGGCAGAAGGCCGTGCCTCATTGCGCCCTGCTCAACGACGACAGTCCTATCGTCAGGATAGTCGGCGGCGTTGCCGTGGCCTATGGCTCCCCGTGGAGCGGCAAGACCCCCTGCTACAAGGACCTGTCGTTCCCCATCGGCGGAATGGTGCGCTTGCGCCAGTCGTCCGAAAACCGATTCTTCAAGCGCGAAGGGGTGGACGCTTTTGTGGCTCTTTATCCCGGATGCTCGGTCATCATCAGCGACCGCAGGCTCTACGACAGCCTGTGCGACACGCTCGCCCGGCTGGCCGTGCTGGTGCCGGTGGCCACGCTCGATTGCCGTCCCGACACCGATGCCGCGCTGTTGTGTCTGCATAAATTGAATGATAGTAGAATTTAATATAATACCGGTATTATGAAAAGAATTAACAAGCTATTTGTATTGACAGGTTGTATCGTCTGCTTGCTGATGGCTTCTTGCAATTCAAGCAAGAAGATCGTGTACTTGCAAGACATGGAACCCGGGGTGGATTACCCGATTGACGACAGGTATGAAGCCACTGTGCAATGTGACGACCGCCTGAGTATCACCGTAAGTTGCAAAAATCCCGAGCTGGCGATTCCGTTCAACATCTATGGAGGATTTTTCAAGTTGAGCGCCGATGGAAGCGTGTCATCTTCCGAAAGCGCGTCGAAGATGTCCGAGCAAGGATATCGTGTCGATGCCGAGGGATATATCGATTTCCCGATTCTCGGGAAGTTGCATGTAGCAGGATTGAAGGTGAGCGAAGTGCAGCAGTTGATCAAGGACAAGTTGATTGAGGGCAGCTACATGAACGACCCGATGGTGTCGATAGAGTTCCTCAATTTCAGGTACACCGTGCTTGGAGCGGTGCCGCGCAACGGCACGTTCAATGTCGAGGGCGACCGCATCACGCTGCTCGAGGCCATTGCCAACGCCGGCGACTTGCAGGCTTCGGCACGCATCGACCGCGTGACGGTGATTCGCGAGGAAAACGGCGAGCGCAAGATGTATGTCAACGACCTCAGGTCGAGGGACATTTTCGAGTCGCCTTGCTTCTACCTGCAACAGAACGATATCGTCTATGTCGTGCCTAAGTACAAGAAGAAGGACAACGAGGAGCGCGGCTGGCAGATTGCCACTACCCTCATCTCGGTTGCTTCGGTCGTGTGCACCATTATTTGGGCTACGAAATAATTCCATCTTGAAATTAATTAACGTGTTTATCTGATGAATAACAATTCAAACACCAACAAGTCGGACCAAGGCGTGAACTTGGTCGACATATTTGCCTACTTCGTCTCGAAGTGGCAATGGTTCTTGATTTCAGTGCTGGTGTGCGGCGGCATTGCTTGGTACATGTATGCCAAGTCGCCGTTGGTTTACTATCGTTCGGCCACTGTAATCATCAAAGACCCGTCCAACAAGACTTCAACCGCCGGGCTGGACCGCTATGACAATTTCATCAACAAGGTGAACGTTGCCAACGAAATTCTCCAGTTCCGTTCCAAGCGGCTGATGCGTGAAGTGGTGAAGCGCATACATGCCGATGTCAACTATCGCATCGAGGACGGGTTGCGCTACAATGAGCTGTACACGTTGTCGCCTGTCGTGGTGAGCTTTGTCGACGACATGCCCGGAATGTACTTGTCGCTCACCGTCGAGCCGGTTGACAAGTCGACTGTCAAGGTGGCCGGCATGTCGGAAGAGAATCCCGACGCAGTCAGCACCATCGCGCTCAACGACACCGTCGAGGTGCGCAAGGGAATGCGCATGGTCGTTTCCCCGTCCAATTTCTACACCGACGAATGGACCGGGAAGAAGATAATCGTGCAGAAGTTGCCGCTTGAAGCCGTAGTGGCCTATTACAGGGGCATGTTCAGCGTCAAGCAGGAGACCGAGGAATCCTCGATTCTCACCATGTCGATGCAAGACTTCTCGCCGTTGCGTGCCGAGGACATGCTCAACACCCTCATTACCGTCTACAACGAGGAGGCTATCAGGGACAAGAACCAAGTCGCCATCAACACGGCCGACTTCATCAACGAGCGGTTGATAATCATCGAGAACGAGCTGGGAAGCGTGGAAATGGACATTGAATCGTTCAAGCGCAGCAACCAGATTCTCGACATCTCGTCGGCTGCCGGTCAGTACAGCGGCGAAGCGCAAAAGTACAATGCCGCCGCGCTCGAGCTGGAAACGCAATTGCGTCTTGCCAACTACATCAAGGAGTATCTTGTCGACCCGGTGAAGGAAGTGGACTTGATTCCGGCCAACACGGGTATCAGCGACATGAACATCGAGTCGCAAATCAACATGTACAACACGGTGAAGCTGCGCCGCGACCGCCTTACCGACGACAGCAGCTCAAACAACCCCGTGGTGGAAGAGCTTAACAACTCGCTCCGCTCGATGAGACAGACCATCATCCGTGCCGTCGACAACTACATCGTGAGCCTCGAAGTGAAGCTCAATGACGCGCAGAGCCGTGAAACGCGTGCCCAAAACCGCGTGATGTCGATACCGAAGAAGGAGCGCGACTTGCTTTCGATCGAGCGTCAACAGAAGGTCAAGGAATCACTTTACACCTTCTTGCTCAACCGTCGCGAGGAAAATGCTTTGTCGCAGGCCATGGCCGACAACAACGCCCGCGTGATCGACGCCGCCGACGGCAGCAACGCGCCTATTTCGCCGCAGCGCAACCGCATCCTGTTCATGGGTGTGCTCATCGGTCTTGTGCTGCCTGCTCTCGGATGCCTTGCCGCGCGTGCCCTCGACACTCGCGTGCATTCGCGCAAGGATGTGGAAGATGCGTTGAGCGTGCCGTTCCTTGGCGAAGTGCCTTTCGACAAGGATTTGTCAAAGTTGAGGGAGAAAGGCGAGCTGCCGTCGCCCGAAGAGAATTCCGACGGAGTGGTGGCCGAGTCGTTCCGCATCTTGCGCACCAACATGGCGTTCATGTCGCGTCGCGACCACAAGCAGCAGGTCATCACCTTCACTTCATTTAACGAGGGTGCCGGTAAGACGTTCATTTCCTATAATCTCGCCATGAGCCTCGTGCATGCCAAGAAGAGCGTCGTGCTTGTCGACCTCGACATCCGCAAGGGAACGTTGAGCCATTACTTTGGCAAGCGCAAGAGGGGTGTCACCAATTTCCTTGTCGATTCCTCGATCAAGGTTGACGATGTTATCGAGCATGAGAACGGAGTGGACGTGATCACTGCTGGCTCGTCGGCTCCTAACCCGGCCGAGTTGCTGATGGACAGCCGTCTTGACGAGCTCATCGATGAGTTGCGCAAGCGGTATGACTACGTTGTCATCGACAGCGTGCCGGTGGGAATCGTGGCCGATGCTTCTATTACCAACCGCTTTGTCGACCTCACCGTGTTTGTGATGCGTGCCGGCCGTCTCGACCGTCGCCAGTTGCCCGATGTGGAGAAGCTATACACCGAGGGCAAGTTGCGCAACATGTCGGTCGTGCTTAACGGCGTGAACCCGAAACGCCATGGTTACGGCTATGGATATGGTTACGGCTATGGATATGGTTACGGGTACGGTTATGGCTACGGCTATGGTTATGGCTACGGTTACGGCAACAAGAAAAAGAAGAAATCGTGACCCATTAGTCGAATGTGAGGGTTTGGCGAATGGATTTATGCTGGTTCACGGAGACGCTTCGTGAGATGTTTTGCCGGATTTCTCGATGGAATGTAGAGACGCGATTCATCGCGTCTCGAATACAGTGACGATTGCAAATGAATCCGCAATGCAGGTTTATTGTAGAGACGCGATTTATCGCGTCTCGAATACAGTGACGATTGCAAATGAAACCGCAATGCAGGTTTATTGTAGAGACGCGATTCATCGCGTCTCGAATACAGTGACGATTGCAAATGAATCCGCAATGCAGGTTCATTGTAGAGACGCGATTTATCGCGTCTCGAATACAGTGACGATTGCAAATGAAACCGCAATGCAGGTTTATTGTAGA
>CALUMG010000018.1 GCA_944321705.1 uncultured Muribaculaceae bacterium
CGTTTTTCCTCTAACTCCCTAATTATCAAATCCTGTTGCGTTAATCTGCTGCAATTCGGCGGATATTCCAGAGATTTAAGGTAATTTTGCGCTTACAAACGCAACTACGGTTTTTATTATGACATACCTCTTATTGATTATCGGACTGGCAATGCTCCTTGCAGGGGCAAATTATCTGGTTGATGCCTCAGTAGCAATAGCCAAGCGTGCTAAAATATCAAACTTTATAATAGGCATAACCATCGTAGGCATGGGTACGTCCCTGCCCGAACTGTTTGTATCGGCCTCATCTGCCATTGACGGATATGGCGACATGTCGGTAGGCAACGTCGTAGGATCAAACATTTGCAATATATTTCTCATACTTGGCATTACGGCAATAATCGCACCGTTTGCAGTTACACGGCAGAATCTTATCCGCGATATCCCGTTTGGTGTGTTCGTTTCAATATTATTGTTGCTGCTATGCTCCGACAAAATCTTTCCACGCATCGAATACAACGAAATTGGTCGAATGGACAGCATTGTGTTCCTACTCATTTTTATCGGCTATATTACTTTCGCCATATACCAGTCGCACAAGGAACAACAATCCATGAAAGAAAACGAAGAAATAGCCACCTCGACATTGACAGGCAGGCCGGCAGCTTTGTTATGGGCCATTGCAATAGTTTCGTTGGCAGTGCTGCTTTATGGAGGCAATCTCTTCCTCGACAATGTCGTTGCCGTTGCCAAATTATGGGGAATGAGCGAGAAAGTCATATCCTTGACAATAGTAGCAGTAGGCACTTCATTGCCCGAATTGATAACTTGCATCATTGCAGCCACCAAGAATAACCCACAACTTGCACTTGGCAACGTAATTGGCTCAAACATATTCAACATCCTGTTTATCCTCGGATTTTCGGCAATGTTGAAGCCAATACAGCTTGCAGGAATAAACTATGTGGACTTCGGTGTGATGATACTTGCATCTGTCTTGACATTCGTATGCGCATTCACTTTCAAGAAACGCATGATTGACCGTACCGAAGGCATCATCTTCGTTGCAATTTATATCTTATACACAGCATACCTACTTATATGGAACTAATTCCGACCAATAACAAAGCAGCCACAAAGTATTCAATGAAAACTTTGCGGCTGCTTGGTTTTATTACCTGAATCATTTACCTGAAAATATCATTCCAAAACCTATCAACCGGTCATATCGCTCCCCGACAGGACGATTGTACACCCTGACCGAATACTCATTGACCGTTTGATACTTGTCCCCTTCTATCTTTGAGGTCAATCCCACGTTAGTCCCATCAGGGACAAAAAGATATTGATAATTATACGCTCCTTGTTTCAGCATGATGTCGGCAACATAATTGCCTGATGACGGATCATAAATCATCAATGTCTCAGGAGAAAACAAGTGATTGGTAAATTCCCCGTCTAAGTATATTTTGCCTCCTGTGACAGGACCTCCTGTTGCAAGAGAAAAGTGTGTGACAATATAATCGGCCTCAGTATTTGAGTTTGTACCCTCAGCATTACGCACGGTAAACCTTCCGAATTGAGTTCTGTCGTAGCTATATGGCTCATCAGCCCTTAATTCGTCGGTATAAAGTGTGGCATGGTAATATGGATGGAAATACTCCACACCAGCTACACCCATGGTGGGATAATTGACTGCAACTGTTTCCATGCGTCTGAATTCGTTCCCAGCCGGGAATATCAAATTTTTGTCATGTTCAAAAAAAGCCTTTGTTCCCATGACCCTCATCGGCCTATTAATGTACACTTCATTGTCTATTCGGGAATTTTGATTGACAAATACCATCAAATCCTGATACATGTCGCGCACGCGGTAATCACGCGCATCCACAGTAACAGACAACTGCTGATGACTCTCTTTGTAATCTACGTCGGTTCGCGAAGATACGCTCGGATATACTGATATTATATTCTCACACACGCAAAATCTCGCCTGCAATAGAATATTGTCAGGCTCATCTTCGGGGTAAACCCTTACCAAATAATTCCCAGATGCCGTGAATTGCATGTCATCATTAGGCAATGTGAAACTGTAATGCACAAAGTGAGAAAATGTCCCACTCGAATATTCGTAATTTTCAATATTGGCATAATTGAATCCATCAATGTATTCGGCTTCAACCAAATCCGATGGTTGCCAATCGGCATTGCAATGAACAAGACTGTATCGCAAATAAGAAACTTCGGGACTCAGTTCATCAAATCGCACCTCAATGTGGTCGTTATTGGTGATGGTCAATACCGGAGGAAAATAATCATTCCCTACCAGCTTTACTTGAAGCGATTTGAAAGCCGGGTCGAATATCTGAGTACGGGTATCAATCACTTGAGCCGACATTGACCCAAAAGTGCAATTCAGCAAAATGGCTGCAATAAATATCCTTAAAGTTCCCTTTTTCATAAAATTTTCATGTTTTATGTTACCAGTCAATGGGTTCCTTGCCATGCGCCACAAGATATTCATTAGTCCTCGAAAAATGCTTGTTGCCAAAGAATCCCCTATGGGCCGACAATGGTGACGGATGAGGAGAAGTCAACACTAAATGACGTGAACGGTCGATAAATGCTCCTTTCTTTATTGCATATGCTCCCCACAAAATAAACACGAGATTGTCGCGCTTGCTTGCAAGATGCAAAATAACTTCATCAGTGAACTCCTCCCAGCCGCGATTTTGATGAGACCCGGCACTGTGCGCCCTCACGGTCAATGTGGAATTAAGCAACAACACCCCTTGCCGTGCCCACCTTGTCAAGTCTCCGCTCGTAGGAATTGGTTTACCCAGATCATCATGTATTTCCTTGAAAATATTAACAAGGGATGGAGGAAAAGGCACTCCGTCGCCCACCGAAAAACACATGCCATTGGCTTGGCCTACGTCATGATATGGATCCTGTCCTATTATTACGACTTTCACTTTATCGAATGGCGTAGCATCAAATGCAGCAAAGATTTTTCGTCCCGGAGGAAATACTTGGAACTGTTTATACTCGTCATGAACAAAATCCACAAGACGTTTGAAATATGGTTTATCCCATTCGTCGGCTAATTCCACACGCCAACTTTCTTCTATTTTAACATTCATTACACTGTCTGTTTTTATTGAATATTCGGCATCTCCACAGATTATCGTTCACCCACTCCAATCTCAATAATTATCGCCGTTCTATTGCAAAGCTACAAATATATTATTACTTTTGCCAACCGAAAGTGAAAAACTTGTCTTGACACATTATGCGCTCATAGTTCAATGGATAGAATAAAGGATTCCGGTTCCTTCGATTGGGGTTCGACTCCCCATGAGCGTACAAAAATATCCCTTACAATCAAACAACTTGATTTTCGCTATTTCACACAGACGAGCGTTCACCGCAAGAATTTAGGTGCATCAAAAAGAA
Organism: uncultured Muribaculaceae bacterium; assembly: GCA_944321705.1. Lineage (GTDB taxonomy): Bacteria > Bacteroidota > Bacteroidia > Bacteroidales > Muribaculaceae > Avimuribaculum. The sequence goes on from CALUMG010000018.1 coordinate 3,439, forward strand.
GTCCGAAACTGATTCCAAAATTCCAATTATTAGACGGATAAGTCAAATAATTGCAATACAAGCTCAAAGACGCAAATGAGAAATTATAAACCAACGCCGTTTCTCCCATCCATTCAAGTCTTTTAAACCATCCTGCATATTCAGGTCGCAAATCTTCAGTTTCCACAACATCCCGAACATGAGCAAACGCATAAAATTCAGTCCTCAATTGCAAATTTGAGACTATCTTCCATATTGGCAATATTCCACCGGCTATGAATGAATGGCTTCTAAATCCCGGATTAAAATAATTCTGCGTAGCTGGTGTAGGCGTAAACGACGGAGCTTGAACAAGCCATGCTGTATAATTATCACCTAACGGGCGTGAAGAAATTGCAGCATCGGCCTTGATGCCAAGCGAAAAATGGTTATTCACATTTATGTACTTATCCCATTGCAATTCGGCTTGCACCCATGCCTCAGGCTCTCCTTCCGACAATGTATAGCCTTCAGTTTCAGAATTATATGGCAAATAATCACATGAACCATACACTCCGGCGACTTTCAACCTTAATCGAGCCCCCGACGTGGGATACATGCTGTGATTAAGCGTGTTGCTTTCCAAAACCGCATCAATCTGTCCCAACTTATAAGTGCTTTTATCTTGCTTGGTAGATGAATAATCCACAACGTTACTTTGATAGAACAAATCTTTCAAATATCCATATCCTATCGATATCCCTAATTTAGACTTTCTTCCTATGGCAAGCCCGTACTCAAGTTTGACATAATCCTCATAATTTATGATAAACGATGGCTGTTCGGATTTATAAAATAATACATCGTTTTCATAAAATTTCTGCTTCGACAGCACTCCTGTCAATTTAAGATAAGATGGTATATTTGTTCCCAATGCTATTTTTGACTCAATCATACCTGCATAATAACTTTGACCGAGCCATCCGCTCAAACTTGCGTCAAACGAATTATAACTCAACGTACTGTAATTGCCCGAAAGGTAAATCATGCTGTTTGTAGACGAACTTAGCCATCCCCCGACACCTACTGAAATAGGATCCTTCATCTTGGCATGCAACGTCAAGTCAAACAATCCAGTTTCTTTGTTATAAGAAGCTACAGGAACGAAATCATTCAATTTTCCAGTTGATATTGCTCTATAAAACGCTATTTTAGCCTCTTCAATGTCAAGGACTCCGTCATCACCGTCATTAAACAAATTTCGCAAATATTCATTTTGACCTTCAGAACCTCCTACGACATCCACATCGCCAAATGCCACTCCCGGTGTCTTGCTTTTAAAAACAGACCTCGACAAAGACCTTGCCTCCTTTGACACACGTTTTTCCACACGTCCTTTTATAGAATCCATCATGGACATGGCTCTTTCATAACCCCTTGCGCATATTTGAGATGCCTTCTGGAAATCAAGTAATTGAAAATCGCGTAAGTTTATATTTATCCGAATACCTTCTTCAGGTTTTATGTCGGTATCGCGATCCTGCACAATCATTGTCTCTATTTGCTTTATTATGTTGTCCATGTCGGTTTCAGTACCACCGGCAGTAACATCAACACCTATGATTATGTCGGGTGAAAATTCCGACTTCATGACATTGACCGGGAAATTTTCATATATGCCGCCATCAAATATTGGGATACTGTCGATATACTGAGGTTTAAATACCAACGGGAAACTCATGGATGCCCTTACGGCAACTCCCAAGCTGCCTTTGGCCAACACTAGTTTACGCTTGTTGAACACATCGGCAGCCACGCACCTGAAAGGAACATACAACTTATCGAAATCGCCACCACATTGAGCAGTATATGGAGCAAAAAGCTCCATAAAGGCAAAATTCATTGGCAATGGATTTATTAAGCTTGATGGCAATATGTTTGCTTTTACAGTAGACGAATCAGTACGCTCGAGATTCAAGTAAAACATGGCCGGAGAAAGCTCTTTCTTGTCGAAATAATATTCCAAGTCACCATTAATCGTACCTGTCGACCAGTCGGCAAAATCTTTCGACTTTATCAACTCAAGCATTTCTTCAGGAGTGAATCCTGCAGCATATAACCCTCCTATTATCGCACCCATGGATGTACCGGTAATATAGTCTATCGGTATGTCATTGTCTTCAAGAGCTTTAATGACACCTATGTGCGCAATTCCTTTTGCCCCGCCTCCGCTCAATACCAATCCTACACTTTCTCCATGCACGCACAACACACCCAATAGCATGGCTATCAATATTGCAGGTAATCGATGCCATCCAAAATCATCCCCCGACATTAAACGTTCAATGCTCATACGACATGGGGTCAAGCAGAATCATTCACTAATTATTTATATACGAATCCTTGAATCCAAGGAAATACAATACGCCATCAAGGCCTATGGTAGAAATACTTTGCTGAGCATTGGCCTTTACTTTAGGCTTTGCATGATAAGCAATACCGAGTCCGGCCGTAGTCAGCATTTGCAAGTCATTTGCACCATCGCCCACTGCGATAGTCTGTGCAATGTCGACATTTTCAACTTGAGCCAATAATTTCAACAACTCTGCCTTACGGGTCCCGTCCACGATGTCACCAAGATAATGTCCTGTCAACTTGCCGTCCACGATTTCCAAATCATTGGCATAAACATAGTCTATCCCGTAACGCTGCTTCAAATAATTTCCAAAATAAGTAAAGCCACCCGACAGAATAGCAATTTTATATCCTGTGCGTTTAAGTACCTTCATTAACCTATCCACGCCTTCAGCTATAGGCAAATTTTCGGCTATGTCCTTCATTACACTTTCATCGAGCCCCTTCAGCATGGCCACACGACGAGTAAAGCTTTCCTTGAAATCAATTTCACCTCGCATGGCACTCTCGGTAATTGCTTTCACCTCGGCACCCACACCGGCTCGTGCGGCAAGCTCATCGATGACTTCTGTTTCAATCAGCGTCGAATCCATATCAAAGCATATCAATCGACGACAACGCCTGAATATAGTATCCTCTTGCATCGACAAGTCGAAATCAAGCTTATTGGTGAGCTGCATGAAATCACGTTGCATCTTGCTTTTATTCAAAGGCGTGCCTCGCACCGAGAATTCTATACATGTTTTCCCAAGGCTGTACCCTTCCTCTTTCAATGGCATGCGCCCCGTCAATCGTTGTATCATGTCGATATTAAGTCCTTGCTCGGCTACGATTCTCGTCACGGCAGCAATCTGCTCGGCAGTTATGCGACGTCCGAGTATTGTAATTATATAGCGATTCTTTCCTTGCAATCCAACCCATTCTTCATAATCGGCGACGGAAATGGGCGTAAACCGTATTTGCACATTCATCTCAGCAGCCTTGAAAAGCAATTCTTTCATAATGTCTCCACTTCGGTCACTCGTAGTCTTAAACAATATGCCTAAAACCAACGTATGATGAATGTCAGCTTGACCTATGTCAAGGATGGAAGCCCCATATTTTCCTAATATCCCCGTCAACGCCGATGTTACTCCGGGCCTGTCTTGCCCTGAAATATTTATTTGTATCAGCTCAAATCCCGGTATGTCTGCCATAATTGCTACTTTTTTGTTTTCTATGTGCCAAAATTAGTCATAATTTTCTCATTTGACATCATTCCGAAACACTTTATGCAATTTTTAAATCAGCCGTTTTTTAACATTCGCAAAATCGCTTTTACAATGTTAAAATACATGGCTCTCAGTCAATCTAAACAATACTGAAAAGCTGTCCACAATTACATTTTAACGTTTTAACTTAAAAAAACATTTTATTGTAAATAAAACACTGTATTTTAACTTTTACAACCACCTATTTTTCAGATATTTAACCTCCTAAATATCTGAAAAACCTTGCTCAAGAAAAATATTAGCACTATATTTGCAGCGTTTTAGGTTACCATCCATGGACGAGCTCCAAATAATTAAGGCAACAAAGCAACGGATGGAAATGCGCCGAAAATCGGCGGAGGGCTCTTTTCCGAGTGTCTCGCAAATCTGCCCTTTAGTATGGACATTAATTGAAGTGAATGAAAAAATTTCTTTATGCTTTTAGTGTTGTTGCAGCAGTATTTTTCTTTTCATCAGCCTATTCTCCGGAAAACGCCGGAACTCGCGTCGGTTCAGATGCCGCAGGCTTCGCTGTAACAAACGACAGCAATGCGATTAGTTTGCAATCTTTGAGAGGCAGCTATGTATTGATTTCATTTTGGTCCTCGACCGATGCCAATTCAAGAATTGCAAATAAAATGTACAATGATTTCGCATTGAATGACAATGTGCAACTTAATTACGTCGCTGTTAATTTCGATCCTTCCGAAAACGTGTTTGACGAAATAACCAACATCGACAAGCTGCACAAACCGGCACAATTCCATGTCAATAATGGAGAAAAGTCGGTCTTTTTTGAAAAATATCGCCTCGATGAGGGATATAAAAGCTATCTCGTCAATCCCGACGGAGTAATAATAGCCGAAAACCCTACCGAAAGCGATTTAATCAAATTGACAAGAATCTAAGAATTAGAATCATCTTTTTGCAAAATGAGGCTTGATGCGGATGCCTTACGCTCAAAGCCCCATTTTTTTGTTTATACACAACTGCCAAATAAAAGCATCAGCACAACCGCGTAAATTAATAAAAAACATAACGTAGAAAATAAACACGTCCGCTTTTCCCATTGCGCTCAACTTTCGTTATATTTGCAATATATATTAGAGTGCTTATTTTGATTGAAAACAAAAACATCAACATCTATGAAACATCTCCGTCTCATCATTACAATCGCATTATTCATAAGTTGTGCGCTGCAATCATTCGCAGTCGACGAATATTATCTCAACAAAGCCGAGAGCTACCGACGTGATGCCGAATATTATTTTGAAAAAGCCAAAGGATATGAACGCGATGCTGAATATTACAGCAAACGAGCACAAAACTACTATCGCGAAGCCGAATACTATGCCAAGAAACAAGACTACAACCGAGTAAAGACCTACCAAAACTGGGCCGAAAATGAGATTGACAAGATGCAATTGCGCTTGGAATGGGCCGAAGACGCAAGGGAAAAGGCTGAACTACGGATGAAATGGGCTCGAGACGCATATGAGAGAGCCTATGACGATTGAGCACTCCAATCGCCTCAAGAGTCATCATGTCTGCCGATAGCTTCTTAATTTTAACAAGTTGCCATTAAAACAATGGCAATCACATCATGCAAATTGCTTTAATTTCTTAAAATTGCCCGAAATTCATAGGTTCTTTGTATTTTTGCACGACAATACGGATACGACAGAATGAAAATAAACTACATACACTGCCTTTTTGTTATCATACTTGCATCACTTGCCTGCTCCGTATCGGCAAAAAAAGAGACAGCTATTGCTCCGTCATTCGCTTGGAGCATATCTGAACCTCTTGGCTTGAGATATACATCCACAATCGACACATTGCAATACAATTATTACCAACAAGCGATTCCGTCGATGGTGAGCAAGGCTTATGCAACTACCGGAAACTTAGGGGCAGAAGGACAAGACCAAATATTTTTTGACAGACCCGACCACTCCAATTTCTTTTTTGAAGATGCTCTCGCGGCATGGTTGCCGTCAATAAAGACCCAACGCTACTATAACACCCGAATACCCATGACCATCGTGTCTTACAATACTGGTGGAAATCGAAACAACATGCAAGACCGTCTGACGGCTTTATTTTCGGGAAATGTAAACAAAGCAATCCAAGTGGGAGCAGCAATGGATTACATATATTCAATGGGAACATATGATGCCCAGGCCACAAAAGATTTCACTTGGAGAGTATTCGGCTCTTATACAGGCGACCGATATGAATTACAAGCCTACTTCAACAACTATAATTTTCTCAATAAAGAAAATGGAGGAATCACCGACGACCGTTACATCACCGACCCTGCTGAAGTCCAAGGCGGATCGACCAATGTTGACAACAAGACCATTCCGGTGCATCTGTCGTCCGCGCATTCTCGCATATATGGCACGGAATTATATTTGAATCATCGCTACAAAGTAGGTTTTTATAAGAACTTCAGAGATTCCATTACCGACACCATCATAGGACGCACATATATACCGGTGACAAGTTTCATCTGGACTATGAATTATAAAAGCAACAAGCACTTGTTCTTGAACTCGGAAGCCACCGAAGACACAACTTTCTTCGAGAATACCTACCTGTCGCTTAAAGGATCCAATGACGAAACCACCTATTGGAAACTTTCAAACACTTTCGGAATCCAAATGCTAGAAGGTTTCAACAAATATGCAAAATTCGGTCTTGCGGCATACATAACGCATGAAATAAGGAAATACACCCAATATACCGACACGATAGAAACGGAATCGGCAAGTTCAGGCAAATTGACCCCGTTACCGACCTATTCAATTCCGCATTCAAAAACCGAAAATGTGGTATGGGTTGGAGGGCAATTGACAAAACAACAGGGTTCCATAATCACTTACAATGCTACCGCGCAATTTGGCATTGTGGGGGAAGTGGCTGGCGATATTGACATAACAGGAGATATTTCAACTAAATTCAAATTGCGAAATGATAGTGTCAGAATTACTGGATACGGATATTTCAAAAACAAATCGGTTCCATATTTCTTAAACAATTACATCTCCAACCACTACATCTGGCAAAATGACTTCGGGAAAACACGCCGATTCCGTGCCGGAGGCATACTTGATTTCCCGTTGACTCGCACTCGCGCCAACGTTGGAGTTGAGAATGTTCAAAACTTGATATATTTCAACGAATCAGGCATGCCGGCTCAAGCGGGAAACAACATCCAAGTTTTCAGCGCGACAATCGACCAAAACTTCAAATTTGGCATTTTCAATTGGAATAATTCTGTCACTTATCAAACATCTTCGGATGATGTCGTTCTTCCATTGCCAAAGTTGTCAATATATTCCAACATGTTCCTGCAATTCACCATTGCACGGGTTTTACATGTACAATTCGGCGTAGATTGTAATTACTACACAAAATATTATGCTCCCGCATACAATCCTGCAACAATGACTTTTCATTCGCAACGGGAAATCCAATGTGGAAATTTTGCTTTCATGAATGCCTATGCAAACATGAAACTTAAAAAAACCCGTTTTTTCGTAATGTTCAGCCATGTAAACCAGAGTTTATTCGGAGGCAGTTATTTTGCCATACCGCACTACCCTCTCAATGCGATGAAATTCCAAATGGGATTGTCGGTAGACTTTGCTCATTAATAACAAACACTATCAACATAAGACATTACCATGCACAACAAGCCGTTAAAGCCTAAAAAAGGCAATTACATAATTTATATAATACTGATAATCTTAGTGATAATTGTAATGGCCACTTTAAAACGTTGTGCTTCCAATGTCGATGAAAGGAATGGCAATGACAACCCATCCCAAGAAACTATAAATATTGCAATTGAATATTCTCCCCTATCCCTGTATACCTATGATGATACCCTTGGCGGCTTTGCCTATGATGTCATGCGACTCATCGGAAACCATTTCAACAAAAACATTAAGTTTCATCCCATTGTAACGCTTAAAAACACAATGGACGACCTAATAGCCGGGAAATACGACATGGTCATCGCGCAATATCCAGAAACCAAAGAAGACAAAGATAAATATTTGTTCTCCGAAGCTCTGTATATCGACAGCCAAGTACTCATCCAGCTTAAAGACAGCGAAGGTAAAACCGCTGTCAACAACCAACTTGAACTTGCCGAAGATACAGTTGTGATTATAAAAGACTCCCCGATGCTTCAGCGCATAGAGAACCTAAGCCATGAAATAGGTGACACCATACACGTCATAGTAGATGAAAACTATGGACCCGAACAATTGTTTTTGCGAGTAGCAACTGGAGAAGTTAAATATGCTGTAATCAACAAATCAATCGCGACCCAAATGGCAAAAAAATATCCCAATGTAGATTGCAGCACAAAAATAAGTTTTTCCCAATTTCAATCAGTGATACTTAAAAAAGACGAAAAAGCGTTGTGCGACAGCTTAAACAACTGGATAAGAGAAATAAAAGGCACTCCGCAATTCAAAAAATTGCAATCAAGATATTTCTAATATCATGCTTAAAGCACCGGACTTAACAATCTAACCAACGATTCCCTGTAACGCTCATATACCGACCGATGACGCCACAACGTAGGACTGATGCGGACACAATTTTGCTGGTCAGCCATGAATATGTCAGTCATTCTCTTATTCACATCTTTACTGTATATAAACGCGTTGCATTCAAAATTATGCTCAAAGCTCCTGAAGTCGAAATTGGTCGAGCCTGTGGTGCAAAATTCTTCATCCACGACAAGTGTTTTAGCATGCAACATCCCTGCATTATATAAATATATTTTTATCCCGGCTCGCAAACATTCTGAAACATAGGAAAACGAAGCAAGCCTCAGCATCGTGGAATCAGAACGACGAGGCATCATGATGCGAACATCGACTTTCGCAAGCGCCGCAGCTTGAAGTACTTTAAGCAGGCTTTCAGTAGGAAGAAAATAAGGTGTTTGTATATATACACGTTTTTTTGCGTTCCCTATCATTTTTATAAACAACATCATTATGTTTCCCCATCGGCCTGTAGGACCGCTCGACATCAATTGTATGCCAATATTATCGGAATCCTTTACGTCATACTGCTTGACAGGTTCAACGAGCAATGGTTGTCCCATAAAATTCCAATCCACGGCAAATGTATATTGAAGCCCCGACACGGCAGGCCCGCTTATCCTCAAATGAGTGTCTCGCCAATGCCCGTACCGAGTGCCTTTTATATATCTGTCGGCAATATTCATGCCTCCTATATATCCGTATACACCATCGACTACTGCCACCTTCCTGTGATTTCGCCAATTTATGCGTGTAGCAAGTTGAGGGAAAGTAACCTTCATGAAAGGCAAAGCCATCACTCCTTTTGCTCGCATGTTCTCAAAGAAACTGTCTTTGGCCTTGAACGACCCTACATGGTCATATATGACTCTGACTTTCACTCCCTCTCCTGCCTTTTTTATCAACAGTTCGCTTATCTCATGCCCCAGTTCATCATCCTCAAATATATAGAACTGCATGTGAATATAACTTTTCGCCTCAGTGATGTCTTTCTTCAATTGTGTAAACATCTCTGAACAGTTTGTAAAAATATCCACTTCGTTCCCCGGAAAATACCTCGCTCCAGTAAGCGACCTGGCCAACCTTATCTCCTGCTTGCATTCATTGGAAAGAGGTAATTTCGACTCGTCAATTATTCTAAAAGGCTCTATCCGATTCAATTTACGCTTGTTCTTGTTTGAAATGAGCCTCTTGCTCTTCATGCTCCTACCGAAAAAAGCATATAGCACCATTCCGACCACAGGCAGGAACAACAATACCGTTATCCACCCGAGAGACTTGACGGGATTGCGATTCTCCGATATCACTACTGCAATAATACTGAACACCGTTATCACATAAATAACGGTAAAAACAATATATGTCCACTCAGAAAAAGACAAACCCATGGTAGCGTTTTTATATTATTCCGATAAGCGAATATAATAATTTTATTTTAATCCTATATAAACTTCGTTTTTTTATCTTCAATCCATATTTTAAAATAAACACAAACGTTCATTATTTATTTCATGGAAAAACATTTTCATGTAACTTTGCAACGAAACAACATATCCAATAATGGCAACACTTTTTCGCATAATATTTTTTTCAATCTTAATAACATCTTTCTCTTCAAGTATAAACGCCCAGTCGCTCGACTTCATCAATACCGACATAAACACAATTGAAATGAACGGTGACGACTGGAGTGAATTGAAAGAAGAATTACAAAACCTGCGTCCTTGGACTTCCGACAAGTTCAACATCCTGCACATCGGTGATTCTCACATTCAAGCCGATATAATGACATCGGTGGTTCGCAGGATTTTGCAACAAGAGTTTGGCAACGGCGGACGCGGATGCATTGCCGCGTTGAAACTTGCAGGGACCAATCAACCATCTGATTATTCCATCACTTCCAGCACCAAGCCTTACGCAAAATGCCGATTGGCAAAACACAGCCGTAACATAACTCCGGGAGTAACCGGCGTAGGTGTCCGATTCAACAACAACCCAAGCAAATTATCCATAACGCTGCATGGAGAAGACAGCTTGTTCAGCAATATAACATTGCTACACTCTCCTTCCCACAAGTACATTACCGCAAATGCCAACCAAATTCCTTGCATAGGAACAGAAATTTCATCCTATGCAACATCATTCAATCTCCAGCATGAAATACAAGCTGTAAATATAGATATCGACCTCGACGGCACATTCTACGGAGCTTATGTCACAAACAACCGTTCAGGAATCGTATATAATTCGATAGGTAATAACGGTGCATGCTTCTCGCATTACTTGGATATCGACAGCTTCGGAACGCAGACCAAACTGTTCAATCCTCAACTGATAATATTATCAATGGGAACAAATGAAGCATTCGGAAGCGCAAGCAACAGTGACATATATGCCAGCATCGACAGCCTTGTATCGACATTGCATGAAGCCAATCCCGAAGCCAAATTCTTACTTACGACTCCTATTGAAAGTCAAAAACGCATCCGCAAGCGCGTAAAACGTAACGGGAAATACCGCACCATACGCACATTCTCGGTCAATAACAAAGTGTCGGTCGTCCGCGACATAATCAAGCAATATGGCAAAGACAAGCATATCCCTGTGTGGGACTTATATGAAATAGCTGGAGGAAAAGGTTCTTCAAACCTGTGGATAGAAAACGGCTTGATGAACAGCCGCGACCATGTACACTGTAATGTAATAGGATATGAACTGCAAGGTTCTTTACTGAGTGACGCATTGCTAATGCAAATGCGAGGCAATGTGGAAATTTCGGCAAGTAATTAAATACTATTTCTCATTGTGTAATAATTGACATTTTCCTTAAAATATGGAACAAATATCTATTATAAAACGAATTGAGACATCAATACGCGATAATTGGGAAGAACTGGCTCTCACCGATTTCAACGGCGTATCGTTCCAATATCGTACAATTGCCCGTAAAATAGCCAAGTTGCATATAGCTTATGAAGCAGCAGGCATAAAAAAAGGTGACAAGATTGCCCTATGTGGGCGAAATTCGGCACAATGGTCAATCGCTTTTCTCGCTACGTTGACCTACGGAGCTGTCCCTGTCCCTATACTTCATGACTTCAAGCCCGACATGATACATCATCTTGTCAACCACTCGGAAGCTAAGATTTTCTTTACCGACCGTTCCATTTGGGAAAACCTTGACCCTGAAACAATACCCAATATCCTTGGCACCATACACATCAGCGACTATTCGCTTTTGTTCTCTCGTGACAAAGATTTACAACATGCCAGGTTGCATCTTAATGAACTATTTGGCAAGAAATATCCCGAGAGGTTCACTCCCGAAGATGTCAAATACGAGGAACCCGACCCCGAAAGTCTTGCCGTAATAAACTATACCTCGGGTTCTACTGGTTTTTCCAAAGGAGTGATGATTCCTTACAGGGCATTGACCTCCAACATCACCTATTGCATCGAGCACCTCACATTCCTCAAGCGTGGAGATGGGATGATATGCATGCTTCCTCTTGCCCACATGTATGGCCTTGTAATTGAAATGATACATCCTCTCGTGAAAGGATGCCACATATATTTCCTCACAAAGTTACCATCGCCAAAGGTGATCATAGATGCTTTTGCAATGGTAAAGCCCAAATTGATAGTCAGCGTTCCGCTGATTCTCGAAAAAATAATCAAGACCAAAGTATTCCCCTTGCTCGACAAGCCTTTGATGAAAATTCTAATGAAAATGCCGCTTGTTGACGAAAAACTGATGGCAAAAATCAAAGACCGGCTTCAAGAGACTTTCGGAGGCAACTTGAAAGAATTCATCATCGGCGGTGCTGCACTCAACAAAGATGTCGAATCATTCCTACGCCGCATAAATTTCCCTTATACCGTTGGTTACGGTATGACTGAATGCGCTCCGTTGCTATCTTATGCTCCTTGGAACGAAACTAAACCAGGTTCTTGTGGTCGAATTGTCGACAGGATGCAAGCTCGCATCGACTCTGGCGACCCAACCAAGATAGCAGGAGAACTCGTCGTTAAAGGCGACAACGTGATGCTTGGATACTTCAAGAACGATGAAGCATCCGAAGCTGTTCTCAAAGATGGCTGGCTGCACACAGGAGACCTGTGCACGATTGATGATGACGGATTCTTGTTCATTCGCGGTCGCAGCAAGAATATGATTCTTGGTCCTTCGGGGCAAAACATTTATCCCGAAGAAATCGAGCAGCAATTGAACAACATGCCTTATGTGAACGAATCTCTGATTGTGGAAGAGAATGGCAAACTCGTGGCATTGATATATCCCGACATTGAAAATGGCGAGAAACAAGGGATGACATTCAACGACCTCGCAAAAACAATGAAAGACAATATAATAGCTCTTAACAAGGAACTACCGGGATACTCGCAAATCGAGAACCTGAAAGTACTCCACGAAGAATTCGAAAAAACGCCCAAACGCTCCATAAAACGTTATCTTTACCAACACTAAAAGACACACGACAACAATAAAACACAGGAGGCCGGCTTCTACAATTCAAGCCGGCCTCCTGTCTGTCTAACAGTTTCTATGACCTGTGTTCTGTCAATTCAAATAGTCCCTTATGAAGTTGTCTCTTGCGATATACTGGCTGGTGCGGAAGGTCTTTGAGGTCACAAATTGTCCTTCATAGGTGTACACATAATATGTGAGGCCATTGGTCGTATCAGTAGTGAACGCCATACGCTTCATGCCGTTGAAATAATTATCATACTTCGGTTGGGCAAATACCGCTCCGTTCAGTTTTATGCAACCGAGCTTGCCATTCTTTCTCACCATTATGCCATAAGGCTCATAACATACTATTTCATAGCCACTGCCACACGGAAGGATTTCTTTACCTTGTCCGTTGATGACCCTTACGATACCCACACGTTCATTAGCGTCCCACACATGGAAGCCGTCGTCAATGTGCCCGCCATCAGTAATGAACGCATTTTCAATCTTGCTGTACTTGCAGGCAACGACCAATGTCCCCTTGTTGTTAACCACGCCATACTTGCCATTCTGCTCAACACGGAAATAGTTGTTAGACCCGGTTATCCTTTCTATACTGGCGTATTTGCCAGCCGGAACGATGGTTTCCTTCTTGGCAATGTCATACATGCTCACGTTGCCGTCCTTCTTTAACATATATATGTTGGAACTTGGCCCTGTCGAATAAATATTGTCATATTCGCATTTTATCAATTCGTTGGCGTTGATATCAAGCAATCCTGCTTTTCCCTCCGAAGCTACCAATATAGGACCGTGTATGGTCATGACATCAAATGGACATTCCTTTCCGGGATAAACGAGACCTGTGTTTACATTATTACTGATGCTATAAATTCCCCACATACCATCCTTGTTCAAGAAATAAAAATCACCAACACCTCCTGAAACAATAGCATCATAATCAGGAGAGAATATTAATTTTTCATCAGAACAGTCATAAATCCCCTTCTTTCCATCATTGGTAATTAGATATCTCAAGCTTGCTCCTGCATCTTGAACCTCACATACCAGACCACCCGGCATAATAACTTTAGTGCCGGGCCCCCAATAGTTATCGTTGTTACCAAATGGGCCTACGGCTATGATAGTGTCACTGTTGCGCAATTGATCCCAAAATTGTTCATACGTCTTGTAATCACTTTCCGAAATACGACCTTGGGCAAATAATGCATCAGTCGAGGCCAACTGTCTAAGCATATTATCGCTTCCCAAGTACTCGCCTGTCGACATGTCATATACCGCGCCGTCGTCTACATAGTTTCTTAAAGCATCCACTTTTGAACATACAAATATGTTGCCCCTGAATTGCTTGGCACGAATCACACCAGGTATACATAATGCATCTTTTATTAAGATTCCTGTTGGCACATAACGCTCATCTTCCGAAGCACTATAGCCTTTATCCATTACACCGGCCACAAGAGTGACGCCATCTGCTATCTCCTTAGCCGATGCGTCCTTGAGGTCCTTCTTTTCCCAGCTTCCAAGATAAGACCCGGCTCTTTTCTCATAATAAGCAACGACCCATTTCTCTGGTTTGTCCTTTTCTTGGGCAATGAACCTCACTCCTGCATTTTCCTCATTATATTTATATACCTGTGAATATTTGCAATCAAGAACTTTCTTTCCACCATATTTTCCACACTCGAAAACTCCTTGCTTGCCATCTTTCGTAACGAGGTAATATCCATCACCCATAGCTTCTATTGCGGAGTATTCAGCCTTGACTTTCCACTTACCTTCAGAGTCCATAATGCCCCATTTACCTTTGGAATCCTGCTTCACAGTGTAAGACTGTGCGTATGCGCAAACCGCCATGACTATGGCGATTACCAGCGTCAAAATTCGTCTAAAAACGTTCATAACAGAAACTTTTTAAATTAATAATAAGTTGATTATCGTAATTTGATTCTTATATATTTAACTTCTCTTGTTGCGTTCCTGACAGGTTCGGCATATATCGACAACGCACCCCACGATGCTCCGACACATCATGGGAAACGATATCTTTTACGATATGTTTACATTTATTAACTGTGGGGGGGGGTAAAAAAGCTAAAACCTATTGCCGACGCGACCATTGCTGCATTTATATTCATGTTTTCCACTTTACATTCTACATGCCACAGCCGGGTAGCATTCATGATATCATAAAGAAGTTGAAGGAGAAACGCGGCTACCGGGCCTCTATATGCCCGGGCTCCTCCTTGAAAGCCTGCTTAAACGACCGCCACGCTTTCAATATGTAAAATTAATACTCTCATCTAAATATACAAACACATTTTTTGTATTTAACAAAAAATGGACGCACTGTAATTTGCGCGTCCATTCGTTTATATTAGCGTTCCTTCACTTTATTTTATCAAGTCCATGCCTACCTTCAATGCCTGCTCGTTCATCGGGATGAGATGATGATGGCGTTCGGGCAAAGTTTTTTTAAGAGCTTTCAATACGCTTTCGAGTGTCACAATGGGCTTGACTTTCAATAATGCGCCAAGCACCACCATGTTGTAAGCCTTGGCATTCTTCAAGTCAAATGTAGCTTCCATTGCTTCTATCTTGTATATATTGATGTCATTGCGTGTAGGAGGATTATGAATGCCATAATTGTCATAAATAAGTACTCCGCCCGGCTTCACCTTGCTTTCAAACTTGTCAAGACTTTGCTGATTTAACACCACGGCAGTATCGTATGTGTTCAATATAGGCGAACTTATGCGCTCATCACTCAAAATGACAGTTACATTAGCCGTACCACCACGCTGTTCCGGTCCATAGGAAGGCATCCATGTCACCTCCTTGTCTTCCATCAATCCCGAATATGCAAGAATCTTTCCCATGGAAAGAACTCCTTGGCCGCCAAATCCTGCTATTACGATTTCTTCTTTCATAATTTTACTCATTCTTAAGGTCGCCAATAGGATACTTGGCAAACATATTTTCTTCCATCCACTTGTTTGCCTGTTCAGGCGTCATTTTCCATCCGGAATTACATGTGCTCACAATCTCGACTACCGAAGTGCCCTTGCCTTGCAGACTGTTTTCAAATGCCTTGCGAATCGCAGCTTTTGCCTTGCGCACGGCGGCCGGAGTATGCACGCTTTGACGTGTCACATAGCAAGTGCCGTCAAGTTGCGCCATTAAATTTGTAATGGCAAGCGGATAACCGTTCAAGTCAACCCTTCTGCCATAAGGAGTGGTGGATGTTTTCATCCCGAGCAATGTCGTAGGAGCCATCTGCCCTCCGGTCATTCCATAAATGGCATTATTGATGAATATCATGGCTATGTTTTCTCCGCGATTGGCGGCATGCAACGATTCGGCCGTTCCGATGGCCGCCATGTCACCATCCCCTTGATAAGTAAACACAAGTTTATCTGGTTGCAGGCGTTTTGCAGCAGTGGCAAGTGCCGGAGCACGGCCATGCGGAGCTTCTATCCAATCTACATCTATGTAATTATAAGCAAATACGGCACATCCCACTGGAGCTATGCCGATAGCGATTTCCTCGGCATGCATTTCCTCCAAAATCTCCGCAATAAGTTTGTGTACCACGCCATGACTGCAACCCGGACAGTAATGCATGTGGTTATCATTTAGGAGTGTCGGTTTCTTATAAACGCGATTCTCGGGTTTCAATATGTCGTTAACATCCATAATGCTGCAATCTTTACTTGTTTATTGAGAATTGTTCCTTCAGAGAGTCAAGCACTTCCTCGGGAGTTGGCACTATGCCGCCAAGCCTGCCATAATGCTTGACATCGACTTTGCATTCGACCGCCAGCTTTACATCTTCTATCATTTGTCCGGCCGACAATTCCACTACTAATATGCCTTTGGCGTTCCTTGAAGATTTTTTTATTTGCTCATATGGGAAAGGCCACAATGTTATCGGTCTCAGCAAGCCAAGTTTCAAACCTTCTTCTTGAGCAATTTCCATCACCTTCTGGCATATTCTTGCCATACTTCCGAATGCGACAAGTAAATAATCACAATCGTCAGTATTTATTTCTTCATATCTTATTTCGTTCTTTTCTATCTCGCGATATGTCCGCTGGAAACGCAAGTTGTTTTGTTCCATGCGCTCATCGTCAAGCTCAAGCGATGTCACCACATTTCTCGGCCGCATGTTTTTGCGGCCGTTGATGGCCCATGGACATAACTGGCGTATTTCGTCTTCTGTACGACGCTTGCGCGGCTCGGGCAATACCACCTTTTCCATCATTTGCCCTACGATACCGTCGGCAAGCAACATTGCCGGAGTGCGATACTTGAATGCCAAGTCCCAACCCAGCCACATGAAATCACACATTTCTTGCACGCTGCTTGGAGCAAGCACTATCATATGATAATCACCGTGTCCACCGCCTTTGGTAGCTTGGAAATAATCGGCCTGCGACGGATGTATTGTTCCAAGGCCTGGACCGCCTCGCATCACGTTGACAATCAATGCCGGCACCTCACTTGCAGCTATATAAGAAAGACCTTCTTGCATCAAACTTATACCAGGACTTGATGAAGACGTGAAAACCACTTTACCGCATGCGGCTCCGCCATATACCATGTTGATGGCCGCAAGCTCACTTTCGGCCTGAAGCACAACCATGCCGGTAGTTTCCCATGGACGCAACTCTTCAAGCGTCTCCAACACCTCCGACTGAGGAGTTATCGGATATCCGAAATAGCCATCGGCACCATAGCGTATCGCTGCATGGGCAAGCGCCTCATTACCTTTCATCAATCTAACTTCTTCCATACGATATATAATATAAAATGAAAGTTTCTTAACTTGATAATATCTTTTACATGAAGACGTTTACTCTTCTATTTTCACCTTATAAACTTCTATGCACGCATCGGGACAAACAAGAGCACAACTGGCACATCCTATGCATTTCTCAGGCTCGGCCATGTATGCAAAATGATATCCTCGGTTGTTCACTTCCTTCGGCTGAAGCAAAAGAACTTTCGTCGGGCATGCTACCACACATAAATTACAACCTTTGCAGCGATCTGTGTTGACTGTTACTGCTCCTCTTATCTTTGCCATAGTTTTTTTACAAAAATTTACAATACAAAAATAACAAATAATTTGATGCTTAAAAGGTGATTAACACAAGATTAACCTTTGGCACACTTTAATGCTGTTTGTGCTATTACGTCCTTAATTAGCCTTTAATCAAACACATAATTAAGGAAGTCATTGAACGGTTTAAGAAAACGGAAGTCTTCGGCAACCTTTTCCACCCAGTCTCCTTGCATAAAATAATAGTCTTTCACGGGCATCGACACCAAGTATTCTTTAAATTTTACATACTCGCCATGCGGCAGGTCTTTTGGAAATCCCTTAGGCATCGTCTTGAGACTTTCACCCGTCATGTGATAACGTTTTTTGAATTCACTGGCATTTATGATATCCAAGAATTCCTCTATGTTGTCGTCCACTTCATGACGCAATTTAGTCAATAACGGCATTTCAGGACACCATATTCCGCCATGTAGTCCGCTGTCACCTGGCTGTACATGCAAATAGCAGCAACCCTTAGGCGTCTTTCTTCCTCCTTGTGCTATCACAGCCGAAAAATATGTCTTATAAGGCAACTTGTTTGGACTGAAACGTATGTCACGATATATTCGATACACGCAATCCTTCACATCAACCCCATTCAACGACTCGTCATACACTGACATCCTGCCGATGAGTCTCTCCACATCTTTCATCCACAAGCCACGCAACTCATCAAACTCACTTTTATTTGCTTGGAACCATTCCCTGTTATTATTGAATTCAAGGCGTTTCAAGAAATCAAACAAATGTGCCATGTAGCCATTGCCCCCATTGTCAATCATTGCCATAACTATTCAAAAATCAATAAATCACAACCGAATGCATCGGCCTGTCAATTTCGGGCCATACTTACCCCCCCAAAACAGCCGCAAGCATCCTATCTTATTCAAAGATAATGAAAATCACTCACAATAAGAAAAACAATCCACTATTTTAAAATAAAAAAGCAGCCGCATGAATCATGCGACTGCTCAAATATGTGTTTTTTGTATTAATTACTCTGCATCCTTTTGTACAACGTGACGCTCTTTGATACGAGCCTTCTTACCGGTCAAGCCACGAAGATAATACAATTTTGCGCGACGTACTTTACCATACTTGTTGACTACGATTTCATCAATGAATGGAGAATCCATCGGGAAAATTCTTTCAACACCGATATTGTCGCTTATTTTGCGTACTGTGAAACGTTTTTTTCTTCCTTCTCCAGAAATACGGATTACAACACCACGATATTGCTGTATACGTTCCTTATTTCCTTCTTTAATACGATATGCTACAGTGATAGTATCACCCGGACGGAATGCAGGAAATTCCTTTCCACTTGCAAACGCCTCTTCTGCAACCTTAATTAAATCCATTTTTCTATATTTTTACATTTCTACTTATTTCCCGCAATATACGCAAGCCACACTTCATCTTGCCAGAGATTACGAAAAGCGGTGCAAAGATAACCATTTTATTTTATTCTGCAAAATTACACTTGCAAAAACAGCTTCCATCTTGCACTTAAATTACTGAAATTGCAGATATTCAGCAATTTCAAGCATCAACAGGCACTATTCGACCCATTGACATGACACCTTCAAGCTCCATGTCTTGACTAAACAACAAAATATCGGCATCTTTGCCTCGCTCGAGAGTACCTTTTCGGTCGACGACTCCCATTATACGGGCAGGTGTTTCTGCTACCATGCACATCACATCGGCCAAATGGATACCAACTTTCGTCACCATTGTTTTTATGATACTGTCCATCGTGGCAATACTGCCGGCAAGAGCAGAACGGTCGGACAACTTGCACACCCCGTCTTCAATGATTACACGAGGGTCGAAAGCTGCTCCCTTTCCGTTGTTGGCCGAGCAAGCCATGCCATCGGTTACAAAAGCCGTCCGTTCACGACCCTTTATCTTAAGCACAAGTTTTACTATTGGTGCCGGCACATGAATTCCATCGCCAATCAGCTCCACGGTCATATCATCAATCAAATATGCACCTTCCACCGTCCCTTCATGCTTATATTCCCTGTCATTATGAACCACTGTCATGCCATTATAGAAATGCGTCACATGATGAAACCCTGCTTCCCAAGCCATTCTCAACGTTTCATAATTGGCCTCGGTATGGGCAATACCTGCAACAATCCCTTTCTCCGACACATATCGTGCAAAATCGGCCGCACCGGGCAACTCGGGAGCCGCATCCCAACGCTTGATGCAATGGCATGAATCAATGATGCCTTTATATTCATTCTCATCGGGATTCTTTATATATTGAGGCATCTGTCCTCCTGCCCTGTGTCTGTTCAAATAATGACCTTCAAGATGCAAGCCAAGCACAGGAGAATACTCGTCATCCATCAATTTGCCACAAGCCTTGTCGGCAGCGCATATCATGTCGACCGATGAAGAAGCCAACGTTGGGAACATGCCTGTCGTGCCATGCCGCAAATGCGCGTTAACGGCTGTTCTGAACGCCTCGTCGGTGCCTTCCATGAAATCGGCTCCACCTCCTCCGTGCACATGCATGTCGATAGCACCAGGAACAACATTCATTCCCGTCGCATCGATCACATTTGCACATTCAACAATTCGCGAATCAGGAGAAATTTCGATAATGCGAGTCCCTTCAACAATCACCGAACCGCCCTTCACACATCCGTTAGGCGTGAATACGTTTCCATTTATTATCTGCGTCAACATTTCCCGATTACTTGCCAAGACGCATGTTCACATAATCAATAATGATTTTGCAGACTTGCTGGCTTGTCAATTTAGAAGAATCTATCGACAAATCATAAGACGCTGCATCTCCCCATGTCTTGTCGGTGTAGAAGTTATAATAACTTGAACGCAGTTTATCTTTCTTGGCAGCGAGAGCCTTTGCCTCATTCTCTGTCTTACAATCATTACGACCCATTATGCGACGCACCTTTGCCTCAATAGACGCATGAATGAAAATACTGATGAGACGCGGATGGTTGCGCAATACATAATCGGCACTGCGTCCAACTATGACGCACGATGACCTTTCGGCCAGTTCTTTCATAACGTTGCATTGCGCAGCATAAATGCTATCATCCGACAATGGCGTATTACCTAATAAATATGCGCCCGAATTAAACCCGAGGTTAAACGACCACAAATTAGAGAAAAAAGAAGGTGTACGCTCATCAGCTGCTTCAAACAACTCTTGATTCACTCCCGACGATTTTGCCGCTTCGGTCAAAAGTTCCTTGTCATAATATTTTATGCCGAGAGCATCAGCCAACATCCGGCCAATCTCTCGTCCGCCACTACCATATTGGCGACCTATCGTTATAACATATTTCTCTTCCATGATTACAAATTTTAAATTCCTACCTATTCAAAGATAATAAAAAAAACAGAATTCGCCATTGTGAAAGCAAAAATTTACTCACAATGGCGAAATATCATGGATGCGATGCTTACCCGTTAATAATCCAAGGCATCAACCATATCGTCAAAAAAAGCAATTATTAAACTCCCCATCTTGCTGATTCAAATAATTTCAACATCTTTGGCATTTATCCAAGCCCTGTGTGTGTCGTCAGCTCTCACATCGAGCCATTTTTCTTTGCCTCCGGCCACACTATTTGAAACAGAATCAATTATCTCCACTTTTGTACCTTCGTTCAACAAAAAAGCCTCCTCTGTCTTGTCCTTTGGAGTACGCGGAGATGTGCTCAATGTTGCCGAAGGCACGACAACTATGGCCTTATTGTGAATTGACACTTCCGCCTGGACATAAAATGCGCATACATTGGCCAATATTGCACATATCAACAATATGCCTCCACCAAAGAAACCAATTTTACGCACAATTACGGCATTCATGAATATATACACTGCGACAGCGACAATAAATGCAAAAAAACATATTATTCCTATTTTGCCCCATGTCGATGCCGATTGGCTTCTTACAATCTCATCAAGAGAGTCTTTCCAATAAGTCGACCCACGATCAATGCTGAGATTTGCCTTGCCGTTGACAAAATCAAGATTGTTGCGAGCGTCTTGGTTATTAGGGTCAAGAAGCAACGCACGCTCATAATACAATATGGCCATGCCGTTCTTGTCAAGTTTATAATAAACATTTCCTATGTTGTAGAACAACTCGCTTGAAGTTCCCTCATCTTTGGCAGCCTGCTGGTATAACTGCAAAGCTTTATTATAATCATCATTATTATAAGCAGCTTCAGCCTGCTCTGTCAACGTCTGCGCTGCGGCCGTCAATACCGAAATGACGGCACAAAACAATAATGCACATATTTTTTTATTCATAACGGCAATCACTTCTTTTTAATAGTTTCCAATTTGTCCATCATGTCTCCGACAGTATCAAACACTTCCTTCATACTCGTATCGGCAAGTTCAGGCGCATATTGTGCAAATTCACATTTGTCAAGCAAACCCATCAAAGCTTTAACATCGTCGTCATTTACACCATGAGACATCAACACGCTCGAAATGTTTTCTTTATTCAATTCCGAAAGTGGTATACCCAATTTGTCACTCAAATAACCCCAAATGGCATTCAGCACTTCTGCATAGAACTTGTTTGAATCGTTCGCGTCCAAATAAGACTTTGCCTGCTTCAAACGCTTCTTCGCCATCTTATTGGCATGTTTGTTTTTCATCAACGCAACATTTGAACGCGCCTTCAAAGATTTTCGATAATAAATCAATACAGAAACTAACAAGCTGAAAGGTATTACATACCATAACCAATAAGTCCAACTTTCAACAAGCGACACATGTTCTTTGCTCAACCCGAGGTCTCCTGTCTTAATATGCAGGATATCGGTGTTCTTTTGCTCGATTCCGTTACTTTGTGGCACGGCAGCGCCCGACGCGGTTCCAACACCTTTAGCTACTGTCAAGTCATATTTTTGAGTCGTCAATGTCACATATTTTCCCTTAGATGGGTCAAAATAGCTGAATTCAGTTTCAGGTATTTCATATTTTCCAACAAATTGAGGTATAAAAGTGTATTCTACTGTTGTCGTTCCGCTCACTGTGCCACCCGAAGGCTTTGCATCAGAATTACTTTGAGGGTCGTACACGTCAAATTGAGGAGGGAAATTTATCTTAGGCGACTTAACATACTTGATATTGCCACTACCTTTTATTACATAAGAATATGTGGCTGCTTCATATGTCTTCAATACATTTGGCTTTATCTCGGTCGATACTGTAAATTTCCCCACGGCACCATTGAAAGATGCAGGTTTTGGTTCAGGCAACGCTTTTATATTGATTGTTTGAGAATTAGACTTGACTGACAATTTTTTCTCTACAGGCTGACGTATAGTCCCAAACATCGACCTTATGGATTCGAATTGCACCACGGTAACGTCATAGTTTCCCGACGTGATTGTCAACTTGCCCGACTGCTGAGGGAATAGAATGCATTTTTTCAACTCGGCCACCATGTAATTCTGCCCGTTAATGTGCTCGACATTGTTCAATGATGGAGAAATAGGCAATTCTTCGATAAGGAATCCATTGAACGACGGCTGCAAAGTCGGCATGAACTGCGAAATCTGATACTTGGTGTATAACTTTATTGTACACACCACGGCTTCTTGTTCATAAGCACTCGATTTAGACAAGTTTATCCTTATGAACAAATCGTTGGCATCTACATTCCTGCCAGCCGATTGCGTATCATAATTGTCAATTCTGACACCATTGCCGCTTTGGCCCGAAGAGGAACGATCGGGAGGCAATATCTCAAGAGTGAATGGCTTGGTCGTGTATTTCTTCCCGTCAACAGACACTTCGGCTTGACCAATATTATATTTGCCGGCCTTGTCAGCTCGATAAACCAACGTGTATTCTTGTGTCGTGCTGCTTGAGCTCACGCCATTTATCCACTGCGAACTGTAACTGCTTGATATGGTAGGACCAAAAAGCTTTGTAGTTCCATCCACTTCCGGTTCCTTAAATCCTGTCCCTTCCGCGTTACGGAGCACGAATGTTATATTAAATTTATTGCCTTGTATGACTTGGCGAGGCGCATTGACCGAGAAAGACACCTCAGCCCACACCGGAATATTTGAAAATCCGGCAATGAACACTACCAAACATATTATCCTGCTTATGATATTTTTCATATTTCGCATTGTAAAATAATTCTCTCCTATGATGCAAGTTCAACAATAAATAGCATGTATTACCAATTTTTGTCGGTACGACTGCGTGTGCGTTCTTCCTCCTTAGCTTTTTCCTCGTTTACACGCTGCTGCGTACTTTGTTCAGCATCTTGCATTGCTTTCAATATCTGGTCGATATTTTCTTGGCTCATGCCTTGTTGCTGTTGTTGATTGCTATTTTGTTGCTGCTGTTGCTGTTGTTGCTCTTTCTTATCTTGATTCTGTTGGTTTTGCTGCTGTTGTTTTTGTTGCTGTTGTTCCTGCTCTTGTTCTTGATCTTGCTGATCTTTTTCACTTTGATCTTGCTGCTGTTGCTGCAACATCTTCTGCGCAAGACGTAAATTTTCACGAGCTAAGTCATCATCAGGGTTACGTCTCAAGCTGTTTTTATACATTTCAATGCTCTGTCCATAATCCTTTTGATGAAAAGCAATATTTCCAAGATTATAATATGCTTTCGACACTAAATCGTCATTATTGGAAGTCTTCACTAAATTTCCCAATAATGTTGAAGCCTGGGCCATGGGATTGTTGGCATCGTTAGTGTCACTGACATTAGCTTGCTTCAACAACGCTGCGGCAAGATTAAATGTGGCAATCTCGGAATTAGGATTTGCTTCAAGTGCTTTTTTATATTCAACCTCGGCCTCGGCATAGCGTTTCTCCTCATAAAGACTGTTGCCGCTCCTTATGAAATTTCTTTCATCACGAATAGTATTATCTTCATCATCGGCCAAAGCAAGCACAGGTGACACCATCGCCATCACAAAAGCCAATGCCATGACACGCAACGCTATTTTCCCGTTATTTAGTCTTAATTCCATTTTTCTTAACTTCATCATCTTTTGTAAAGAAATTAATTTTCTTCAACCATGAATTCTTACGCTCCAACACGAACATGTCACCTACAAGGAAAATTAGTGCCAACCATGCGAACACCGGGAACTGCTCACTGTTTTGAGAATAGACTACTTTTTGCAAATCAGACTTTGCCAGTTTCTTCAATTGGTCAGACAATTGACCCGCAGCATTTCCCGAGTTTCCCGAAACATATATGCCATTGCCGGCTTTAGCTATGTCCTGAGCCATTTTTTCGTTCAAATAAGTGGTCACCACATTTCCCGCACCGTCTTTCATCCAAGAACCGCCTGCGACAGGAATAGGAGCCCCTTTCGGAGAACCTACACCTATTACATCGACCTGAATGCCTTTAGATGCCGCGTCTTTTGCAACAGCTATGGCATCATCTTCATGATTCTCTCCGTCAGTTATGACAATTACCG
Organism: uncultured Muribaculaceae bacterium; assembly: GCA_944321705.1. Lineage (GTDB taxonomy): Bacteria > Bacteroidota > Bacteroidia > Bacteroidales > Muribaculaceae > Avimuribaculum. Next base: position 28,691 of record CALUMG010000018.1, read on the forward strand.
CCTTTTGCGACTTTTCATTCCCCGAGAAACTGTTCATGGCTAATTTTATTGCTGCCCCTATAGCTGTGCCTTGAGTTGAAACCATGTCGGTGCTGATACCACTTAAAAACATCTTTGCCGACGTGAAATCTGCCGTTATGGGTAATTGTGTATAAGCATTACCTGCAAATACTATAAGTCCCACTTTGTCATCGCCGAAGTTATCAATCAGCCGTTCAAGCAACAATTTAGCCCGCTGCAAACGACTTACGCTTTTAGGATCGTCGTTAGATGAAGCATTCATGGAATTGGAAACGTCCATTGCCACCATCACTTCTATTCCATGCACCTTGACAGTCTGCTCTGTCGCTCCTGCGCGCGGACGTGCAAGAATAATGATTATCATCACCAATGCTATAAGTTGAAGCACCAGCTTTATGCCAGGTTTATACTTTGACACGTCGGGCATCAATGATGCCAATATATTCACGCGTCCAAATTTGTTCAAGTTTTTCACCCTTGAAACCCTGGCAAATATATACAGAGCTACCAATACAGGAATCAGCAGCAATAAATACAAATATTCTGGATTAGCAAAACTAAACATACTACTGTATCGACATTAATCCTTGTTTTAATTTATCTTACGGAATGTTGCGCAACAATGTATACCTCACAACTTGATCGGCCAATACAAGCACGAGCAACAATATAGCCCACGGCATGTAATTATCTTCGGTATGACTGAAATTCATCACATCCATACGAGTCTTTTCAAGCTGGTCTATTTCGGTAAATATGTCATTCAATACATCTTCATTCGTCGCCCTGAAATACTTTCCGCCAGTGTTGTCGGCAATTTGTTTCAATGTAGCCTCGTCGATTACTACCGGCAGTTTCTGGTACTCCATTTTCCCGTAATAATTGACACCTACCGGGAACAACGCCGTGCCGTTACTTCCTACTCCTATCGTGTATATCTTTATACCGTATTCCTTGGCAATCTCAGCAGCCGTGAGAGGAGCTACGACTCCGGTATTGTTGGAACCATCGGTAAGCAATATTATGCTCTTCGATTTTGCCTTGCCGTTCTTTATGCGGTTTATCGCTGTTGCTATGCCATCTCCTATCGCTGTTCCATCTTCGAGTACGCCTATTTTGATGTCCTGTAGATAGTTCATCAAAACAGTCTTGTCAAGGGTGAGCGGTACCTGCGTGAAGCTTTCCCCGGCAAATATTACCACTCCGATATTGTCAGTAGGCCGACCTGACACAAATTGCATTGCGACATCTTTGGCCGCATTGAACCTGTCAGGATTGAAATCTCTTGCAAGCATACTGGTTGACACATCTAAAGCAAGCACTATGTCGGTACCTTCTGTTTCGGTTGAAGACCAACTGTCGTGAGTTTGCGGACGACAAAGTATCAATATCAAGCATCCTATTGCAGCCAGTTTCACGATGAACATGAAATGCTTCAAGTAAAGTTTCCATGAATTTCCCACCTTGGCAAACGGCATAGTCGAGGATATAAGCAATGTGGGATTATTATTGCTGTGACGTTTTATATACCATAAAATCAATGGTATATATATCAAGAACAGCCACAAATAATTAGGATTGGCGAGCTTTATCATCACTTCTTCCCTCCTTTCTGCTCAACAGGTGGCTCTTCAGCGGCATTCTTCGACTTGTCATCATTCTCCGTTTCCTCGACAGGAGCTTCTACCGGCTTTGTTTCTTCAACAAATGTAACAGCACGCTGATAAGCGACCTCGTTATCGTCGGGTAACGGCTTTACTTTGGCAAATTTCACAAAATCGGCTATTTCGAGTATCTTGCCCAACTGCTCATTAACGGCCTTTGTTTCTTCATTCTTTCGCAATATGGAAACTATTTGGCTTGTCGTCATTTCCATTGCATTTATACTGAAACGTCGGTCGATATAATTACGCAAGATATCCGTAAGGACTGTATAATATTCTTTTTCTTGTCCCGATTGCCACAATTTTCTTCCTTTGAGTTCTTCAAGCCTTTGCATGGCTTCCTCATAAGGAGGTACGATTTTCTTCTGTGGAATGAGAGGAATACGTCCTTTCTTAATCCATTTGAAATATACGAGCAATCCCACTATCACTATTGCTGCTATCAATAGATACACCCACCAGTAATCAACTATGAAATCAGGAAGGAAATCAAACAAATGGAAAGGAACCCCCTCAGTGTTCTTATAATCGTGCACATTGGACAACGTATCGACATTGACAGGTAATACTTTCAAAGAAAGTTGTTCTGACTCAAAAGTATCCTTCCCAATCACATACTGCAACGGAGGAAGCACATACACGCCCGAATCAAACGATTGCAAAATCCAGTCGCATTTTATTTGCACGCGATTATTGCCTATATCAGCAGTATCCGCATTCAGCCGATGAATAATTTCTACAAATCGAGTGAGTGTATCGGCGTTTTCATTGACAAATGCTCCAATAGCATCTTTATCTTGTGATATTTCTATGTGCAATGCTGTCTGCTTTCCCATCAAAAGCACCGTCGAATCGAGCTTCGCGTCAACTACTGTCGGACCTGCTGCAACAGTATTACATGGCACAAGCCACGCTACTATTGCAAGCATCAAAATATTTATAATTCTATTCATTATCATAATTTCCGAACGCATAATATCAGGTTACTTGACACCTCGCCGTTTAAACAATCCCATCAAAGCCTTGACATAGTCCTCATCGGTTGCTACCGACACTATATCAACGGCACATCGCTGGGCGGTTTCATTCATATACAACTGACGTTCATACCACCACTTGTTATACATCTTACGGACATTGGCTGAACTTGTATTAATCCAACGTTCCACACCCGATTCAGAATCCACCACTTTCATCAAGCCCACATTTGGCAATTGAGCATCACGCTTGTCATATACTTGAATCGCCGTCACGTCATGCTTATGATTGGCTATCGATAGGGATTTGTAATAATCACTGCCGTCGATGAAATCCGAAATCAAAAATGTTGCACAACGTTTTTTTATGACACTTGTCAAGTACTCAAGCGCATTATTTATATTCGTGCCATTCTTCTCAGGAGTAAAATCAAGCAATTCCCTTATTACGAGCAATATATGCTTCTTGCCCTTCTTTGGAGGAATGAATTTCTCTATCTTGTCGGTAAAAAATATCACCCCCACCTTATCATTATTTTGAATAGCCGAAAAAGCAAGAGTAGCGGCAATCTCGGCTATCATGTCTTTCTTTTCCATGCCAACCGCACCGAAGTTGCGGCTGCCCGACACATCAATGAGCAACATCAATGTCAACTCGCGTTCCTCTTCATAAACTTTCACATATGGGCGATTTTGACGAGCTGTCACATTCCAATCAATATCGCGAATATCATCACCATATTGATATTCGCGCACTTCGGAGAACGTCATACCCCTGCCCTTGAATGCCGAATGGTACTCTCCGGCAAAGATATTTTGCGACAGACCCCTCGTCTTTATTTCTATTTTACGGACTTTCTTTAATAATTCTAATGAATCCATCTTAAAGTGATAAGTTTATAAAACAACGCCTTTCTCTCTCAATTCACATCACCATATCATGCCGAATATCTTTACAAACTGTAATGATGCATACTGCCATCATTTTACAAAAGACATCCGTCATGAACATGCAAAAGATTAAGGCACTGCGACTTTGTCGAGAATCTCACTGATGATTTCGTCTGCGCTTATATTGTTAGCTTCAGCTTCATACGACAAACCTATACGATGGCGTAACACGTCATGGCAAACGGCACGGACATCTTCAGGAATGACGTATCCGCGACCCTTCAAAAACGCATAAGCACGAGATGCCACTGCAAGGCTTATAGATGCACGAGGTGATGCTCCGAATGCTATTATGCTTGTCAAGTCGTTCAATCCGTAATCACCCGGGAAACGAGTTGCAAAGACTATATCAACGATATATTTTTCTATTTTTTCATCAACATATATCTTTTGTACAATAGAACGAGTTTCCACTATCTCCTTTGTGGAAATCAACGCTTGCACAGGTTTCCTATTTTCCTTTATATTTTGACGGATGATTTGTTTTTCTTCTTCTTTGTTAGGATAACCTATTACGACCTTCATCAAGAACCTGTCCACTTGAGCTTCAGGTAACGGATATGTACCTTCCTGTTCTATCGGGTTTTGCGTAGCCAAAACAAGGAACGGGTCGTCGAGCTTGAATGTGGTTTCACCTATTGTCACTTGCCTTTCCTGCATGGCCTCAAGCAATGCACTCTGAACTTTGGCCGGGGCACGGTTTATTTCATCGGCGAGAACAAAATTTGCAAAAACAGGTCCTTGTTTTACCTCAAAACGTTCCTTCTGCACGCTGTATACCATTGTTCCCATCACGTCGGCAGGCAACAAGTCGGGAGTAAATTGTATTCTGCTGTATTTTGCGTCGATAAGCGAAGCCAATGTCTTTATTGCCAACGTTTTTGCCAAGCCAGGAACACCTTCAAGAAGCACATGGCCGTTAGCAAGTAAAGAAATCAACAAAGAATTAACCAAATGCTTTTGCCCCACTATGGTTTGATCCATTCCTTGTGTAATCAGGTTGACAAAACTGCTTTTACTTGCTATCAAGTCATTCAGTTCTCGAATATTAACCGATTCGTCCATATTGATTATTATATTATTAGTATTATCTTAATTAGTGTCTCTTTTTTCCACATGCAAAATTATCATTTTGGACACTAATAATATAGACAAATCGCGTTAATTTATAATATTTTAAGTTAGAAATGTTAAATCTTTTTACATTAGCATCACTTATTTTTCACTTGACAACAACTACATTGGAACACGTCTGCCAGCCACTCTGTATCCTATTCATTTTGAGCATTATCTCTCATAAGGCTTCATTATTTCGGCGGCCTTGTCGATTGCGGCTTTTAAACTTTCAGGGTCATTTTTGTTTATTCCGTATTTTTCGGCAGGCGGTATTACAACCACTGTACCCGGTGGAATTGCATTGGGATTTTCCAAGAAATCCTTATTTTCTTCATATATATACACCCAAAAATGATAATCTCCATAATAGGTGCGCGACATGCTTGTCAAGAAACGACTACGACTTATCGTGTCATACCTCAAAACAGGCGTTTCTTCTACTTTCTTAACGACCGAATCCACAACGGCAATTGTTGTATCACTTCCTTTTACGACATCATTAACGACCAAGGCCTCAACATTATCTCGCTCACTTGATGTTGGCTCCACATAATCGGTCGTAAGCAATAAATATGCGTATGCGGCAATACCTGCAATGAAAAGCATTGTAACTGAACCGCACAAAAAACCTTTTGCAAAATTTTTTCTTCTTGAATAACGTCGATAATACCTTGAATACTTATAATACCGGCATTGTTTACAATCAGTCTCGTCAGTTTCTTCCAATTCTTTTTGCTGTTCTTCCACCGTCTGAACATCTTTTTCTATTGTTTCTGAATCACTTTTGACGAGGTGCTCCGATTCATTCCCGATTTCGTCAGATTCTTCTTTTTCTCCTTGAGCATCATCTATACTTTCATCAACAGGGGACTGACCATCAACAACCGCCTCGTCTTTCTTCAATTGTTCGTCACTCACAATTCCTTCACTCGCTTGCTCATCACCTGCAAAATTCTCTCCTTCGTCATTTTTATGAGGATTAAATGGAGGAGGAACAACTATTTCTTCGTTATCAAGCGATTCTTCCGAACTTTTTTCAACAATTTCTGTCTCTATTTTATCGTATGAAGACAACTTGCGTAAATCATCCTCGCTCAAATCTTCACTCAGCACAACTGTCTCGAAACTTGCAAACGGAGTGTTTATGGCATCAGCAAGAGATTTATCAGGTGTGAAACTGACTTTTACATGACTCGGTATTTGCATCTCCTCGCCTGTATTTACATTTACGCTCTTGCGCTCACCAACCTCTACAAGCTTGAACACTCCGAAATTCTTTATCTTAACATTCTCGCCTCGCGTCAAAGCCTCGGTAATTGTAGCAAAAAATTCCTTTAAGAACGTTTCACTCGTTCTCTTAGATGTATTTGTTATAGTTGCGACAGCATCTACAAGTTCGGGAAATGTGATTTTTTTATTCATTGTGCAAAGAGTTCCGAATATGTTTTGAAATAAATATGTTTTGGATAATCGCGAAAATGCTTCAAATTGCGTAACACCATATCAACGCAACTTATTCTTCAACAAGGCACTTGGTCTGAATGACAAAACAATCTTTGGAGGAATAAGCATTCGCTTCCCTGTAGTTGGATTCACCACAACTCGCTCCAATTTCTTTTTCGTTTCAAATGTACCAAATCCTGGCACAGCAATACTATCAAGCTCTCCACAACGAGTCTTGACCACCGAAATTAACGCATCTACGAGCTTGTTCACATCTTCAGCGTCGCGATTAATGCGTTCTGCTACCATATCCAACAATGCTTTGTTATCCATGCTTTTCCAAAAAAGTTCATTTCCCGTCAAAGATAATGAAAGTCGGGCGCAGAGACAAACAAAAACAACGTTTTAATGTTTGGCTATGCCAAGACACACCTATCTATTACAAAAATAACTAAAATTAAACGCAATCAAAAATCAATCATACAATTTAACCCGTCAAAACTTGATAAACCTTCCGGTCAAACTTGCCGGATTAGAGGCTACTTGTTCAGGCGTTCCTTGAGCAATAATGCGTCCTCCCTCCTCTCCTCCACCTGGGCCAAGGTCAATCACATAATCACAATTTGCGATGATGTCCAAGTCATGTTCGATGATAATTATAGTTGCGCCCAAATCAAGCAATTGCTGAAAAACATGGATAAGAGTTTGCGTGTCAAGAGGATGAAGTCCTATAGTCGGCTCATCAAAGACAAAAATGCTGTCATCTTGCCGTATCCCCATCTCGGCTGCTAGTTTCAATCGCTGAGCCTCTCCGCCCGACAAGCTTGTCGTTGCTTCTCCAAGAGTAATGTAGCCCAATCCTATACGAACAAGCGAGGCAAGACGCGACTGTAATACATTGTAACGGGAAAGGACTTTCTCGGCATCCGACACATCCATCTTCATCAAATCGGGCAACGAATAATCATTCCCGTCGATTGCTTTATAACGAAATTCTTCAGCTTTTTGCGCATAACGGGAACCATGACACTCAGGACATGGAATATCTACATCTGGTAAAAACTGCACATCAAGACTGACAGTTCCTGTCCCGTCACAAACCGGACAACGCAAATTGCCGGTGTTATAAGAAAAGTCGCCTGCTTTTACCGACATTTCCTTTGCGGCGGGGGTCTTGGCAAACAATTTACGCAAGTCGTCATGCACATTGGCATAAGTTGCCACAGTAGACCGCACGTTTGCCCCAATCGGAGTCGAATCTATCAATTTCACATTCCGAATACCATCAGCCGATATACTTTTCACATGAACCGGCAGCGCTTCATTTCTAATGGCAGACCGAAGGGCAGGCACAAGACTTTCGAGAATAGTTGTCGTCTTGCCCGAACCCGATACTCCCGTTATGGCTATCATACGTCCTTTAGGTATACGCACCTCAAGTGGATGGACAGTGTGAATTTGTCCTGTTTTCATCTCAATGACACCATTGGCAAACATTTCTTCCAATGAGGCACGTTTGCGTACCGAACGAACACTTCCGTCGGCAAGAAAAGAACCGATCATCGACCGTGGATTCTTTTCAATCTGTCCCACTGTACCTTGGGCTATGATTTCGCCTCCTTTGGCTCCAGCTTGAGGTCCTAATTCAATCATCCAATCGGCATTACGCAAAATTTGCGCATCGTGGTCTACCAGCAATACTGAATTCCCGTCATCAGTCAAATCTTTCATTACCCCGGTCAAGCCTGCGATGTTAATAGGGTGCAATCCAATTGATGGCTCGTCAAGAACATATATAACACCGGTGGTCCTGTTACGAACACAACGTGCCAGTTGCATCCGCTGGCGTTCTCCGGTAGAAAGTGTCGAACCGGCACGATCAAGGCTGAGATAAGACAAGCCAAGTTCCGTGAGACGGCGTGAGGTATCAAAATACGACTGGCTGATACTTTGACACATTGGACGCATCTCTTCGGGCAACCATTCGGAAATGCCTTTTACCCACTCATCCAACTGACCAAGCGTCATGGCACAAGCCTGAGAGAGATTAATTCCGCAAATGAGAGGAGTTAATGCCGCGTCGTTGAGCCGCGTACCATGGCAGTCAGGACAAACGTCTTGCTTCAAGAATTTCTCCACTCGCTTCATTCCCTTGTCGTCTTTCACCTTTGACAATGCATTCTCCACCGTGTAGACTGCGTTGTAGTATGTAAAATCCATTTCGGCCGATACTTCCGACGTTTTACTTTTATAAATGATATGTTTCTTAACGGCCGGTCCATGATATACAATCTCCTTTTCTTCGGGTGTCAGGTCTTTGAAAGGCACATCGGTACGGACTCCCATCGCACCGCACACCTGAGTCATCAATGTCCACATCAACGAATTCCACGGAGCTACCGCCCCTTGATCAATAGTCAGATTTTCGTCAGGGATTAAAGTCGATTCATCTACAGTCATCACGGTTCCTATGCCACCGCATTTTTTACAAGCTCCACTACTGTTGAACGCCAATTCTTCGGCCGAAGGTGCAAAAAAATGAACTCCGCACTCATGGCATACAATTTCCTTGCCGGCTGCTACATTCAATGTGGGTCGGCAATAATGACCGTTGGGACAGCGATGACTCGCAAGCCGCGAAAACATCAGGCGCAAACTATTTAACAATTCCGTTCCCGTACCGAATGTACTGCGGATTCCTGGCACCCCGGGACGTTGACGCAACGCTATGGCAGCCGGCACATATAAGATGCTGTCTACATCGGCCTTTGTCGCCTGCGAGATACGTCGACGAGTATATGTTGACAATGCTTCCAAATATCGCCGGGAACCTTCAGCATAAACAACGCCCAGTGCCAACGAGGATTTTCCCGAGCCCGACACACCGGCTATTCCTACTATTTTATTTAGAGGAATATCAACATCTATTCCTTTCAAATTATGAACCCTTGCCCCGCGTATTTCTATTTTGTCCTGTCTCATTTATGTTATTTTTATGACACACGCGATATTACTCGCAAAACAAAAATACAAAATACATCTTTTCCCAGTATCCCACAATTCAAAATATATTTTTTAATCTTTTCTTCCTCACGCCATCCTTAATTAGGGTTCAAAGTTCCTATGTAAGCATCCGCAAGCCAAGATTACTCAAATTTAAATTTGGCAACATCAAAATTTCAAAAAAACACGACAAAACTCTTGCATAATAAAAAAAACACTTATATCTTTGCACTCGCAAAAGCGAAAATGATGGCGGGATAGCTCAGTTGGTTAGAGCGTCGGATTCATAACCCGGAGGTCTCGAGTTCAATTCTCGATCCCGCTACAAAGCAAAAAGAGACTGCAAAAGCGGTCTCTTTTTTGTTATTTCTAACTTTCCCCCCGGGAAAGCATCAGCCGAAAATCAGGGGCAGTAGAAAATCAGTGGGGATTAATTTTCCAATATCCATAGGAATTCCGACCTTTGCCTTATGGAAAGGAATC
>CALUMG010000019.1 GCA_944321705.1 uncultured Muribaculaceae bacterium
ATCGCACGGTTGCCAATTCGTTACTGTTATTTCTCAAATACTTCGCTAAATGTTTATTTCTCAAATGGTTGCGTTAAACCGTTGAAAATCTAAAATAAATAATCTCATGGAAACAGGTTACATACATGTCTACACCGGGAACGGCAAGGGAAAGACCACAGCGGCATTCGGTCTCGCACTAAGGGCGATTTGCGCCGGCAAGACGGTATATGTAGGTCAATTCGTCAAAAGCATGAAATACAACGAAACCCGATTTGCCTACATGACCGACAAAATCACCATAGAGCAATTTGGCAACGGGTGCATGTTGTTTAGGGAAGCATCCGAAGAAGATGTGGCAAAAGCCCATGAAGGGCTGGAAAGATGCCGACAAGTAATGGATGAGGGAAAATATGACATTGTAATCTTGGATGAGCTCACCATCGCGATTCACCTGAAATTGCTGACCACAGGCGAAGTATTGGAATTGCTCAGCCACAAGCGTCCCGAGACCGAAATAGTGATAACAGGCCGCTATGCCACTCAAGAACTTATCGACGCGGCCGACCTCGTCACCGAAATGAAAGAAATAAAGCACTACTACACGTCGGGCGTGCTTTCCCGCGACGGTATCGACAAATAATACCCGTACAACAACTTCACCTTACCTCTCTCGTCCACCATCACACGCGAACGGTTGCGTCATGGGTTCTGTTCCATTTATAAAAACATGTTATTGCAACTGCCGTCAAAATCTCGGCAACCGGCATGGCCAGCCAAATGCCATCACTTCCAAGCAACTGAGGCATAAGCAAGAAACTCGGAATCAAAATCAAGAATCCGCGCATCAATGCAAATATTGTTGCCGGACGTATGCGCTCCACGCTTTGGAAATAACCAATTGCCGTGATGTTGAATATGAAACCCACAAAGCCGACAGCAAAATACGGGAAACCATTCATCGCAATAATTGCCGCCCCATTTTTCAAATCGACAAATAAACCGACAAGCCATGCCGGCACGCCCACAAACAATGATGTCACCACCAAGCCACATATCACAGCCGTAACAAGCGCAACCTTTTCGGCTTCTCTCATGCGCCCCTTGGAACCAAGTCCGAAATTGTAACTTATAATGGGTTGAGCCGATTGCGCAATGGCGTTTCCCACCATGAAAACAAATGGCGTATAATAACATGCAATTCCAAATGCCCCGACCCCGTCATCTCCAAGATAACGCATGAACACTTGGTTTCCCATAAACATCAACACAGCCATCGTGGCCTCGCCTAACAATGCAGATGATCCTATGCGACATTGGTTGATCATGTTCCTTAAACATAGCCTTGCATCCTTTATTGACATTCTCAATGAAATCAAACGCAGGTGACACGCTTTGAAAAGCAGATAAACGATGGCAACCACGCCACCTGCCGCCGTGCTTATCGACGTTGCAAACGCTGCCCCCATGATGCCCCAGCCAAACGGAAACATGAACAACCAGTCGAGTATTATATTAAGAATTGCTGCAACAAGGCTGCACGCCATGGCCACGTTGGGAGCTCCGTCAAGACGTATGACAAACAATGCGACCGAAGTCCATACCAAGAAAACCCATGATGGCACATACCATACCATGTAATCTACCACCATGGGCAGCAAATGCTCGGACGAACCGAGCTGCCTTGCCGTAGTCTCGGGATCAAACAGCATCCATGCCATAATGAGAAATGCAATGACCGATACGGCCAACATGGCTTGCGTCACATTTATTTGCGCCATTCTTTGCCTGCCATGTGCAAGGCACAACGAAGCTATGACAGAGCAGCCTGCTCCTATCATCAAGCCTATGCCGGTAAGCAGCATTTGCACAGGTATCACTATATTAACGGCTGCTATGCCGTCACTACCTACACTATGGCCTATGAAAATGCCATCGATAGCAGTCATGGCCGATATACCCAACATTCCAAACAATGTAGGAAAAAACAATTTCTTGAATAACACCGAAACTTTCAATGTTCCAAAGTCAATATCTCCCTCTTTCATACAATGTTACGTTAAATCAATCAACTTCAAGCAATGGAAGAACCCGTTTTTTGTTAATTCTCAATATGCCATTGGGCCATCCCAAATGCAGCCAATAAAACAAAATACCGGATAAGATGGCTGGTTCCCCCAAGTCATCTTATCCGGCATTTCTTTCAGAGCCCTCCGATGATGAGTACAAAACTCTTTCTACAATATGTGTGGCAAAAGTAGTGATAAACTAAGGCAGATTCAAATCGATGACATTTTTTAACATTCAAGCATGATGCCGTCCATCAAGTTGTGGCCTATCGACTTTGTCACATTACAAAAAAATCATGCCCATATTTCACAACATGGGCATGGTTAAAACCTTAAAAATCTAATCCTATGAAAAAACTTTATGCAAAGTTAAGAACTAATTTCTATCATTCATTATTTTTACTTAAAAACAATGATAAATTAAATTCATAAACGTTAATTGCCATCATTTTGACACTAAATAACGCTTTTTTTGCGCAAAACAAACCATGAAGACGGGTCAAAACGAGGCAATGCCACGAGTTGAACATCCTTTGTCCTGTCAGAAAGCGAACCTTCCCCCTCGCCCACTGTAACACCTTTTGCAGCAAGAGCCGAAACCATCTCTTGCTTGGCTATTTCGGGAGTATTATTGTCGTGACTCAAATGACATAAAAATATGTATTTCAATTCACTTGAATAATTGTCGGCCACGAAACTCGAAGCAATCTTATTATCCAGATGTCCGTTGGCCGCTCTTATGCGATTCTTCAGATACTCGGGATAAGTCCCCTTATCGAGCATTCCGGCATCATAATTAGACTCTATCATCAAGTAGTTGGCTTGTTTCATGTAGAAATCAGCCCTGTCCGATATGCAGCCCAAATCGGTCGCTAACACAAATTTATTATCATCATATTCTATCATGAATCCTGCATTGTCCGACCCGTCGTGCGACACTTCAAAAGCTGTTATTTTCATGCCGGCGAGCGTAAACGGAATCTCTTTGAATATGGGTTCATGATAATCCTTGATGCGACGCGAAATGTTATGTCTCCGCAATATGCCATTCAACACTCTCGGAGTACAATAAATACGGATGTGTTTATATTTGCGTGAAATTTTATATGCATATCGTATATGGTCTCCATGATCATGTGTTAGACACAAACCTTTTACCATCGAAGGCATAACACCGTTTTGTGCCAGCGTCGTAAACACTTTATCGACATCAACTCCCGCATCCACCAATATTCCTGAGGTCTCAGTTCCGACATACGAACAATTTCCGCTACTGCCGCTGCCAAAACTTATAAAACGCATTGACGTGCTCGACACGGTTGTCTCGACAGGCTCTTGTCGGGTATCTTCTCCACGTCCATTATCAGCTTCAAACGAATCGGAAGTCATGTCGTCCATATCGAACAATATGGTTTGTTGTCGGTTGTCTTGTCGCAATATTTTCTTGTTGTTCTTAATCATCTCACTTGTATAATAAGAATATGGTAGGGATTTTGTCATAATCATACTTCGACTTTCCCCAATCCTCTATGCTCTTTGTTATTATCGACTCGTTTTGCCCGGTAATATCGCTTGCGATGCACAATTTCATCCTTTTGGGCAAGCATTTCACCATCTCGGCAATCAACTTGTTGTTTCGATAAGGAGTTTCTATGAATATCTGGGTTTGGTCAAGCATTTTTATGCTTTGTTCCATACTCTTGAATTTACGTTGTCTTGCTGCCGCGTCGATAGGCAAATAACCCATGAATGCAAAACTCTGCCCATTGAATCCCGAGCCCATCAGCGACATCAATATGCTTGACGGCCCCACCAGGGGAACAACTTTCAATCCTGCTGCTTGAGCCATGCCTACCACATCGGCTCCGGGATCGGCTATGGCCGGACATCCGGCCTCCGAAATAATTCCAACAGGCAATCCCTGCTTTAATGGTTCGAGAAAAGTTCCCACTTCTTCTCGAGGAGTATGCCTGTTCAACGTGAAAAAAGTAAGGCTGTCTATGTCTATCGCTTTATTGCACTTTTTTAAGAACCGTCGGGCAGAACGCACGTTCTCCACCACGAAATATTTTATTTCGCTAACAATTTCTATATTCGTCGCAGGCAAGATATTTTCTAAAGGTGTTTCGCTAAGCGGCACCGGAATCAAGTACAAAGCAGCGGTAATCATATTGAAACATATTTAACAAACAAAGTTAACACAACTCGGCATTAAAACCAAATTGATTTTTCATACCATTGTACATCAATACATTAGACCAAACAAGACAAGCATGCCTTCATTCAAAAGCAACAAGCCGATTGACAACATTATTCACCCCCTGTCAATACATGTGTTATTTTTTAGTATCTTCGTAACATAGGAAACAGGCCACTCCAACAGAAACATGTACGAAAAAACAAAAGGAATTGTGCTCCATGTATTGAAGTACAATGACAAAAATTCAATAGCACACATATACACCGATAATCACGGGCGCATGTCATTCTTGCTTCCGCAAGGTTCATCGCGCAATGCTCGATTGAGGAATGCAATGTTCATACCCTTGTCGCTCATCGAGTTTGAATCTCGCACACTCCCCGGACGTGACATCTCCACAATGAAAGACTGTCGCAAAATGGAAAGGCTTGACAATATATATTCCGACCCCATGAAAAGCGCCATCGCGATGTTCATCAGCGAATTGCTTGCAAGGAGCATACAAGAAAGCGAACGAAACGAACCGTTGTTCAAATTTATATCAATGTCAATAAAGCTGCTTGATTCATTGGAGCAAGGAGTAGCCAATTTCCACATTTGTTTCTTGTACCACTTCGGAGCATTCATGGGTATCCAACCCGACACCGCCACCTATCATGATGGATATTGGTTTGACATGGAGAATGGCATTTTCACTTCATCATGCCCGTTGCACGGCCACATGCTTGAACCTCGCAAAGCAGCATTCATGATGCTGCTTTCACGAATGACATTCAGCAATCTGCACAGGTTCAAATTGAACAGGATGCAACGCAATGACATACTCGACACTGCCCTCGCCTACTACAAACTACACAATTCCACCATAGGGACAATGAAATCACCCGAAGTCCTCCAGACCCTCTTCGGATAATTACACAAATAGAAAAATACCATAAAATACGCGATTATTAAAGCAAATTGAAAGAATAAACAGATATTTGCGACATTTCACAACAAAAAAATATGATTTTATATACGTTTTGTCATTTTAATTAGTATTTTTGCATCCAATAATAAATGATAAACAAGTATTGGACCTCATTAAAGCAAACTTACTAATGAAAGAGGTGACTTATTACAAAACAAGTGGAAACTTAGCAACATGCTATAACCAAACAGGTCTGTATGATGCAACAAACGAGCATGACGCATGCGGCGTGGGCATGATTGTAGACATTCACGGAAACAAATCGCACGAATTGGTGGACTCGGCTCTGAAAGTGCTTGAAAACATGAAACACCGAGGTGCTGAAGGTGCCGACAACAAGACTGGCGACGGAGCCGGAATAATGGTACAGATTCCTCATGAATTCATCTTATTGCAAGGAATACCCGTACCCGAAAAAGGCAAATACGGGACAGGACTTGTATTCCTGCCTAAAAACGACGATGAACAATCGGCCATTTTAAGCATAATGATTGAAGAAATAGAGCGTGAAGGTCTCACTTTCATGCACTTGCGCAATGTTCCGGTAAACTCGACAATACTGGGTGAAAGTGCACGCGAAACCGAACCGGCAATCAAGCAAATTTTCATCACAGGCGCAAACAGTAGCGAAAACCTCGACCGCACGCTTTATATAATACGCAAAAAAATAGAAAGCCGCGTTAGGCATAAAGATTTTTATATTGTATCGTTATCGAGCAAAAACATCATTTACAAGGGGATGCTTTCATCGGTACAAGTGCGCGAATACTTCCTCGACTTGACTCAACCTTATTTCACGAGCGGGCTCGCAATCGTGCACTCCCGATTCAGCACCAACACATTTCCCACATGGAGTCTCGCCCAGCCTTTCCGCCTATTGGCCCACAATGGAGAGATAAACACAATCAGAGGCAACCGCGGATGGATGGAAGCCCGTGAAAGTGTCTTGTCAACCCCCTCTTTAGGAAATGTCAAAGACATAAGGCCAATCATACAACCCGGCATGAGCGACAGTGCGTCGCTTGACAACGTGCTTGAATTTTTCGTAATGTCAGGACTAAGCCTTCCTCACGCAATGGCCATGCTCATCCCTGAATCTTTTAACGACAAAAATCCAATAAGCGAAGACTTGAAGGCATTCTACGAATACCATTCCATCTTGATGGAACCGTGGGACGGCCCCGCCGCATTGCTGTTCAGCGACGGACGATACGCAGGTGGGATGCTTGACCGAAATGGCTTGCGCCCGGCACGCTACTTAATCACCAAGAATGACATCATGGTCGTAGCAAGCGAAGCCGGTGTAATAGATTTCGAGCCTGAATCAATCAAAGAAAAAGGGAGATTGCAACCCGGCAAGATATTGCTCGTAGACACACAGGAGGGGAAAATATACTATGACGGGCAATTGAAAGAGCAACTGGCCTCGGCTAAGCCTTACAGGCAATGGCTGTCGGCCAACCGCATAGAACTTAACACGCTGAGAAGTGGCCGGAAAGTGGAAAACACTGTACCCGACTTCGAGCGTAAATTACGCGCATTCGGATACACCCGCGAAGACATCGAACGCACATTGACTCCAATGTGCATGAACGGATCGGAACCGACAGCTTCAATGGGCAATGATACTCCGCTGGCCATACTGTCCGACATGCCGCAACTGCTGTTCAATTATTTCAGGCAACAATTCGCGCAAGTTACCAATCCGGCAATCGACCCTATACGTGAAGAGCTCGTGATGTCGCTCACCGAATACATCGGGGCTGTGGGAACGAACATTCTGTTGCCTAACGAAAGCCATTGTAAAATGGTCAGACTGCCCCATCCCATCTTGACCAATACCGAACTTGACATTCTTTGCAACATCAGGTACAAAGGTTTCAACACAGTCAAGTTGCCTACGCTATTTGAAGTGGCAAAAGGTAAAACCGGGCTGCAACAGGCTCTGAACGAGCTGTGCAAGAAAGCCGAGCAGTCGGTCGACGACGGCATAAATTACATTATCCTATCCGACCGCGACATAGACAAGGAACATGCTGCAATCCCGTCCTTACTTGCAGTGAGTGCCGTACATCACCACCTCATCAGCGTGCAAAAACGCGTGCAGACCGCATTAATAGTCGAAAGCGGTGAAATTCGCGAGGTGATGCACGCTGCCCTGCTGCTTGGATATGGAGCGAGCGCGTTCAATCCTTATATGGCATTTGCCATACAAAACCGGCTCGTGCAACAGAAAGAAATACAAATGAACTATGAAACAGCCGAACACAATTACATAAAAGCCATGTGCAAAGGCTTGTACAAAGTCATGAGCAAAATGGGAATCAGCACAATCCGTTCCTATCGCGGAGCAAAGATATTTGAATCGGTCGGGTTGAGCGAAGAATTGCTGCAAGCCTACTTCGGCTCAAGTACTTCATCGATAGGGGGCATAGGGCTGGAAGAAATAGCAAAAGACTACATCGCATTCCACGACAACGGCTTCTCGCCCAAGGAAATCGAACCTCTATTACCGCACATAGGCCAATTCTCTTACCGAAAAGATGGAGAAAAACATGCATGGAACCCCGAAACGATAAGCATTCTACAACTTGCCACTCGTTTGGGAAACTATGCAAAGTTCAAGGAATACACCGGCATCATTAATGACAAAGAGCGCCCCATCTTCCTGCGCGACTTCTTCTCGTTCAAGGAAAACCCAATCCCAATCGATCAGGTCGAGCCGGTTGAAGAAATTGTAAAGCACTTCGTCACTGGAGCTATGTCGTTTGGAGCCATAAGCAAGGAAGCCCATGAAGCGATAACTTTGGCAATGAACATGCTCGGGTCAAGGAGCAACACCGGCGAAGGTGGTGAAGATTCCGACCGATTCCATGAATCCTACGACGGAATTTCTTTATGCAGCAAGACCAAGCAGGTGGCTTCTGGACGTTTTGGCGTGACGACCGAATATCTGGTCAATGCCGAAGAAATTCAAATCAAGGTTGCCCAAGGAGCTAAACCGGGTGAAGGTGGACAATTACCAGGATTCAAGGTGAACGACGTGATTGCTAAGACAAGGCATTCGATTCCGGGAATATCCCTCATTTCACCTCCGCCGCATCACGACATCTACTCCATCGAGGATCTCGCTCAACTCATCTTCGACTTAAAAAATGTGAATCCTAAAGCGAAAATAAGCGTCAAATTGGTTGCAGAAAGTGGAATCGGCACCATTGCCGCCGGTGTGGCCAAGGCCAAAGCCGATATCATAGTAATCTCGGGAGCCGAAGGTGGAACAGGGGCGTCGCCTGCTTCTTCAATGAGATATGCCGGCATCCCACCGGAAATCGGACTTAGCGAGACTCAACAAACTCTTATGCTGAACGGACTTAGAGGACAAGTGAGATTACAAACCGACGGTCAATTAAAAACCGGACGAGACATCATAAGCATGGCACTGCTCGGAGCCGAAGAGTTCGGTTTCGGTACAAGCGTGCTCATAGTTCTTGGATGCGTCATGATGCGCAAATGCCACGCCAACACATGCCCTGTCGGTGTAGCCACGCAAGATCCGCAACTGCGCAAGCATTTTCGTGGAAGATATGAATATGTTGTAAATTTCTTCCGATTCCTTGCCCAAGAAGTAAGGGAATACCTTGCCAAGATGGGATACACCCGGCTCGATGACATCGTAGGACGAACCGACTTGATAGAGATAAAGCAGTCGAATGCCGGAGAAAAATCAGCCCTGCTCGACTTCCGCAAGATTCTGCACCGTGTGAGCAACGGTTCGGCAATGCACAATGTCACATCGCAAAACCATGACATCGAAAATGTAAAAGATGTGGCCATACTTGCCGCAACGCGGGAATCGCTCGATAATAAGAAAGAAATTTCGCTTGAATATGCAATCTCCAACACCGATCGCTCAGTCGGAGCTATGCTTTCGGGCGCAATAGCCGCAAAATACGGACAAGCCGGCTTGCCCGACCAAACCATAAACATAAAATTCAAAGGCTCAGCCGGACAAAGTTTCGGAGCATTCCTGACTCATGGCATCACGTTCAAGCTCGAAGGAGAAGCAAACGACTACCTTGGCAAAGGACTGAGCGGAGGACGAATATCGGTGCAACCTCCCATTAGAAGCAACTTCGATGCCGAAAACAACACCATAGCTGGCAATACGCTCCTTTATGGAGCCACAAGCGGCGAGATATACATCAACGGTCGCGCTGGCGAGCGTTTTGCCGTGCGAAATTCAGGTGCAATAGCTGTCGTCGAAGGCGTGGGCGACCACTGCTGCGAATACATGACTGGCGGACGCGTGGTCGTATTGGGCGAAACCGGCAGGAATTTCGCTGCCGGAATGAGCGGAGGTGTGGCGTATGTGTGGGACAAAAACCATAATTTCGACTATTTCTGCAACATGGAGATGGTAGAACTGTCATTGTTGGAAGATGCCACCGCAAGGAAGGAATTGCATGAACTTGTGAGACAACATTACTTATACACCGGTTCGCAATTGGCTCGCACGATGCTCGACAATTGGAATCGATATGTCGACGAGTTCATACAAGTCACGCCTATAGAGTACAAAAAAGTCCTTGCCGAAGAGCAAATGCGAAAATTGCAACAGAAAATCGCTGAAGTGCAAAGAGACTATTAATTCGATTCTCAAATAAAAACCACGGGCAACGGCACGGTGCACACACATGCGCCATGCCTGCCTGAATAAAGCATAAATAAAATGGGAAATCCTAAAGCATTCATGACAATACCACGACAAGAAGCCGGATACAGGCCGGTTCATGACCGCATCTGCGACTTCAGCGAAGTGGAACAAACTCTCAACATAAGCGACCGCAAGCTGCAAGCGTCACGGTGCATGGACTGCGGCGTGCCGTTTTGCCACTGGGCATGTCCGCTTGGTAACAGGCCTCCTGAATTCCAAGATGCCGTTTATAAAGGCCTATGGGATGAAGCTTACTTGATTCTGAGCAAGACCAACGACTTCCCCGAATTCACCGGAAGAATATGTCCCGCGCTATGTGAGAAAAGTTGCGTACTCAAGCTTAGCATGGACGCGCCTGTCACCATACGCGAAAACGAAGCTGCCATTACCGAAACCGCTTTCCGCGAAGGGTTCATACAGCCTTGCCATTATGAACGTAACGGCAAGAAAGTGGCAGTAATCGGTTCGGGACCTGCCGGTCTCGCTGCTGCCAACCAGCTAAACAAGAAAGGTTATGAAGTCACTGTCTTTGAGAAACTGGAATACATTGGAGGACTGCTACGCTTTGGAATTCCTAATTTCAAATTGAGCAAAACAGTCATCGACCGCCGCATAAAACTGATGGAGGAAGAAGGGATAACCTTCAAGACGAACACCGAGATTGATATCAAGAACTTGCCTGAAGGTTTTGATGCCTACTGCCTGTGCTCAGGTGCTCCCGAAGCAAGAGACCTCTCCATCCCCGGACGTGAATTGAACGGCATTCACTTCGCCCTTGAAATGCTGGCTCAGCAAAATCGCATTCTTGCCGGGCAGTCATTCAGCAAGAAAGACCTCATAAATGCTAAAGGCAAACATGTGCTGGTCATAGGCGGTGGCGACACGGGGAGTGACTGCATTGGCACAAGCATCCGTCAAGGCGCTGCAAGCGTGACGCAAATAGAAATAATGCCTAAACCTCCGATAGGGTGCAATCCGTCCACGCCTTGGCCTCAATGGCCAATAGTGCTTAAGACAAGCAGCAGCCATGAGGAAGGCTGCACTCGCCGATGGAATCTCGCTTCCAACAAATTCATCGGTGACAACGGACATGTATGCGGAGTGGAAGTGGAAGAGGTGGAATGGATGCCTGCTCCCGACGGTGGACGACCGGTAATGAAACCTACAGGCAAGAAAGAAATAATAAAAACCGAGATGGTCCTGCTCGCAATGGGATTCCTGAAGCCCGAAAAACCGCAATTGCCTCCAAACGCATTCATGGCAGGAGACGCCGCCACCGGAGCAAGCCTTGTGGTGAGATGCATAGCAGGAGGTCGCGATGCGGCAAAGCAGATAGACCAGTTTCTCAGCAAATGAACCTACATACAGAGGATTATATACACTTCATTTTTCATAACACTTAATAATCAGACCTATCATGTGTGGATTTGTCAGCATCTTCAACATAAAAGAACAATCTGAGACTCTTCGCAACAAAGCTCTTGCCATGGCCAAGAAAATAAGGCATCGTGGTCCTGACTGGAGCGGAATATACTGTGGGCAATCGGCCATCCTTGCACATGAACGTTTGTCGATTGTCGACCCTCAAAGCGGAAAGCAGCCATTGTATTCTCCCGACAAGAAACAAATTCTTGCCGTCAATGGTGAAATATACAATCATCAAGAAATAAGAAATTCGTATGCCGGAAAATACCAATTCCAAACAGGAAGCGATTGCGAAGTCATTCTGGCTCTATACAAGGATAAAGGGATCAATTTCCTCGAAGACTTGAACGGAATTTTCGCTTTTGCTTTATACGACGAAGCAACCGATGATTTTTTAATAGCACGCGACCCCATAGGGGTAATCCCTCTGTACATCGGTTATGATGATGACGGCACGGTATATTGCGCCAGCGAATTAAAAGCTCTCGAAGGCTACTGCAACCGTTACGAACCGTTCCTCCCTGGCCATTACTATTCAAGCAAGGAAAAGAAAATGACGCGGTGGTACACGCGCGACTGGATGGACTATGAAGCGGTGAAAAACAACGGCGCTTCGACACAGGCTCTTCGCGACTCGCTTGAAGCTGCCGTGCGTCGCCAGCTAATGAGCGACGTACCTTACGGTGTGCTGCTCTCAGGCGGCCTTGACAGCTCCATAATCTCGGCAATAGCAAAAAAATATTCGGCACGAAGGGTTGAAAGCGGCGGCATGCAAGAAGCTTGGTGGCCGCAATTGCACTCCTTCGCAGTCGGTCTTAAAGGAGCACCCGACCTTGCAAAGGCCCGTGAAGTCGCCGAGTTCATCGGCACCGTACACCACGAAATAAATTACACCATTCAAGAAGGGCTTGATGCCGTGCGCGATGTCATATACTTCATCGAGACTTACGATGTCACTACCGTCAGGGCATCCACGCCGATGTATCTGCTTGCAAGAGTCATAAAAAGCATGGGAATCAAAATGGTACTGAGCGGAGAAGGTGCCGATGAGATATTCGGAGGCTACCTGTATTTCCACAAGGCACCCGATGCAAAAGCCTTCCACGAGGAAACTGTCCGTAAGCTATCTAAACTATACCTATACGACTGCCTACGGGCCAACAAAGCTTTGGCTGCATGGGGAGTGGAAGGTCGTGTCCCGTTTCTCGATAAAGAATTTCTCGATATTGCCATGCGAATCAACCCACAAGCCAAGATGTGCCCCGGTACGACAATTGAGAAAAAAATCTTGCGTGAAGCATTCGAGGACATGCTGCCGCAAAGCGTGGCATGGAGGCAAAAAGAACAATTCAGCGATGGCGTGGGATACAGTTGGATAGACACGCTGAAAAAAGTAACGTCGCAAGCCATCAGCGACGAGCAAATGGCTAATGCGACAAAGCGATTCCCGATAAATACTCCCATGAACAAAGAGGAATATTACTACCGCAGCATATTTGAAGAGTACTTCCCAAGCGAAAGTGCGGCACGCAGTGTCCCAAGCGTTCCAAGCGTGGCTTGCTCGACAGCCGAAGCCCTTGCGTGGGATTCAGCTTTTAAAAACATGAATGAACCGAGCGGACGTGCCGTGGCCGGCATTCATGAAGATGCTTACTAAGTCTATCGCCAACAACAGTTCAAAAAATGAGGAAAATAGAATTTACAAAAATGCATGGGGCCGGCAACGACTACATTTACATCAACGCTTTTAAATATCCTGTTGAGAATCCCGAACGGCTTGCCGTGAAATGGAGCAAGCCTCACACCGGAATAGGCAGCGACGGACTGGTCATCATCGAACCATCGGACAAAGCCGACTTCGGAATGCGAATTTTCAACGCTGATGGTTCGGAAGCCGGAATGTGCGGCAACGCAAGCCGTTGCATCGGTAAATATGTCTACGAATCTGGCTTGACCCATAAAACCGAAATTTCACTTGAAACTCGTTCTGGTATAAAATTTCTACAATTAAACGTCAAAAACGGAATCGTAGAGACTGTCACGGTCGACATGGGCGTTCCTTCAGGAATCAAGAAGATTGACCTCGGTTCTAATTTTCATTTCATCAATGGGACAACAGTAAATATGGGGAATCCTCATTTAGTGATATTCGTTGATGACATTTCGCAAATCGACCTTAAAACTGACGGACCCGTTCTTGAACGTCATCCCTTGTTCCCCGACAGGGTCAACGTGGAATTTGCCCAAATAATAAAACCCGGCCTGATTCGAATGAGAGTATGGGAACGTGGCTCAGGCATCACCATGGCTTGCGGCACAGGAGCATGTGCCACCGCGGTGGCCGCAATCTCTATCGGCCTATGCCCAAATGAAACCGATGTGGAAATGGATGGAGGAACTCTGCACATAAGCTGGCAAGGTAATGATAAACATTTGTACATGACAGGCAAGGCCACCAAGGTCTTTGACGGGACGATAGAAATAAATAATTGACTCATAATAGTTATAAACAATATTGCACTCATTCACACAGATGGCACTTGTAAACGAAAACTTTCTAAAACTGCCGGGAAACTATTTATTCTCGGACATCGCAAAAAAAGTAGAGAAATACAAAGCCGAGCATCCCGAACGCAGAATAATCAGGCTCGGAATCGGTGATGTGACAAGGCCTCTTCCTGAAGCGGTAATCGTGGCAATGCACAAGGCCGTAGACGAAATGGCAAACAAAGAGACTTTTCGCGGATACGGTCCTGAACAAGGTTACGACTTCCTGAGAGAAGCCATAATAAAGCATGATTTTGAACCAAGGGGCATAATGCTGCGCAAGTCGGAAGTATTCGTCAATGATGGCGCGAAAAGTGATACTGGAAACATCGGTGACATCCTTGACATCAACAATCGCGTTGGAGTTACCGATCCCGTTTATCCTGTGTACATCGACAGCAACGTGATGGTAGGTCGTACAGGAAACATGACAGACGACAAGTGGAATGACATAACATATTTCCCATGCACAGCCGAAAACAATTTCATCCCTGAAATCCCACACGAGCGCATAGACATGATATACCTGTGCTACCCTAACAACCCAACCGGAATGACACTCTCCCGCGAGGAATTGGGGAAATGGGTCGATTACGCATTGGCCAACGGCTCACTGATACTTTTTGACGCGGCCTACGAAGCCTATATCCGCGAAAACGACGTACCTCATTCAATATATGAAATAGAAGGTGCAAAACGATGTGCAATAGAATTTCGCAGCTTCTCAAAGACTGCCGGATTCACTGGCTTAAGATGTGGCTACACGATAGTTCCCGAAGAGGTTAAGGCCTCAACAAGAAATGGCGTGGAGGTTTCGCTCAACCAGCTATGGAATCGCCGTCAAAGCACAAAATTCAACGGGGCAAGCTACATATCGCAACGAGCCGCCGAGGCAATAT
Organism: uncultured Muribaculaceae bacterium; assembly: GCA_944321705.1. GTDB lineage: Bacteria > Bacteroidota > Bacteroidia > Bacteroidales > Muribaculaceae > Avimuribaculum. The sequence continues at coordinate 14,804 of CALUMG010000019.1, forward strand.
ATACTCCCGACGGGAAAGAACAAATTGCCGGCAACATCAAGTATTACATGGATAATGCAAAAATAATGCGATCCGGACTGCAAAAGGCAGGATACAAAGTTTTTGGAGGGATTAATGCGCCATATCTATGGGTAAAAGCTCCCGACGGACTTTCTTCGTGGGACTTTTTCGATATGCTGCTGAACAATGCCGACATAGTGGGCACACCCGGGACAGGATTCGGGCCAAGCGGAGAAGGATATCTGCGCCTGACGGCATTTGGCACGCGAGAAGATTGTCATGAAGCCATTGAGCGCATAAACAAATTATGAGAACAAGACAACCTTCACGAGACTAAAAAATCTGCACCGGTGTTAAAATCCGATGCAGATTTCTATATAACCTAATTACAAGTTTTTTCTTAATAAACAAGTTTCACGTTGTCAATCCACAATATATTGCCGGGAGAGCCAATATACGCGCCTCCGTGGCTGGCAGTAAATTGCATCTGCATGTGAGTTGGCTCATCATTTGCATCACCCCACCCGACTTCTTTGATTGGGACGCTTTCACCCTTGCTGTTTACAGCGTAACGCACAGTTGCATTAAGAGCCATATAAGGCTTGAATGCAGGGTCATGAGAGATATCGCCATACATTATTTCAAAACGAGCGCCATTCTGCCAATCGCAATCTTTGTCAAATCTTACGACCATCGTTCCCACACGTTTCGCATAAATATTTCCATCGGCATCTTCCCAACGCTTCTGCAAGAACAAATTCACTTCATGATAATCACGCCCTGAAATCTCCTCCTTGCTTCCAAATCCGGTAGCTTTTATACGGTTGGCGCGTGTCGACATCTGCACTTTATAATCAAATTGCACACCTGTCGGCTTTTTGCTAAACGGAATGCCGGAATTGAGCATCTTTTGAGGATTCTTAGTACCTTTTATCGGTTCATGCACCGAGCCGAGAAAAATCGACCCTGCCGCCAATACTTCCATGTTTATCAACCCGAGGACCTTTACTTTTTCCATTCGAGTCTCCAAACGCGCACAATACCCGTCTCCACGCTTTTCAGGGAATACCGACGTATTGGTCTTGGTAATGCCTACGACCTTGGCCATTACATTTGATGAACCCCACGGAGAGCCACCTTTGTTAACATAAGCCTCGTCGCCTTCTATGGTCATTGTGGGGCCGATAGCCCAAACATGTTTAGTCGCTCCTCCTATTATGCCCGATTCTTCTATCTGGCGGTCTATCCAATTGTCCATGTCGCCATAACGGATATCTTCTATCTTAGGCTGGGCAAAAACAACGTTGCACAAAAGCAACACTGTAAAGAAACTAAAAAACCTCATAGATGATAATTATTTAATACACCAACGACTTCCGCAATATGATGGATAAAACTTGGCAATTAAAGTTCATACCCCCAATCCTTAAGGGCAAATCCCCAGTTGTCTTGCACAAGATTCACCGTGCGGTCGTCATATTTATATTTGTTCTTTTTATAACCTTTCTTGCCTCCGACATATCTTTCTATTGCCTCACGCGACTCGTCCCATCCCGGCAAGTTTAGCGACTTGTAAATTTGCTCGGTCATGCCCATCGCATCAGCCTCGAAATCCTCAAATTTCACTTCTATCAAATTCCCTTGCGGAATACAGGACTTGTCGGCTTCATACTTATGATATAATTTAGCATACACCGACAAAATGTTATGTTCAAGCTCCTCCGCCGATATGTCTTGCAATTGCAACGGCTTGATCGTATTGGTGAAAAAACTTCGAGTACTTTCAAATACCGTGTAAGGATTGCGCATGAGATAAATAAACTTGGCATTGGGGAACATTTTCACGAGTTCCTTAACTCGTCCCGTATGTGGCGGATTTTTGCTCAGAAATTGCGTTCCATGCGTGTTCCACAATGCAATTTTTATCATCTTCAAGAAAGTTTGTTCAAACACACGCAATTCCTCAGGAGTAATGTCATTGAAAAGCAAATATTTCTCGGCATACTCTTGCGTGTACTTGGGCAAGAACCAAAAATTATAAAAATTATATGGCATCATGTTGGACAAGGCAAATTCCTCTTCCTGAGGCAAGTCCACCGCGAGCTCCATGTTGTCGGTAGGGCGCTTGTCAGGCATGAGCCAGCTCATTGTTTTCTTGAAAAATGGCTGCCCCCACATCATCAAGTGAGGGAATACGGTCTGATAGGTCGTAACATAACCAAAATGCTTGTCACAAGCCATGACGTTATGTACAAATGTAGTTCCGCTACGCCAGTGACCAAGAATGAATACAGGGTCATGCAACAGCGGCTGTCCGGCAAGTTGTATCGCGTATTTACGGTCTTGTTCTGAAGCTAATAACGACAATAATCGGCACACAGCTTTGGTTAACAGATATTTGCCATTATACGAAACACCTATTTCCCTGCCCGCCGTGATTTTTTTGAAAGTGTCCCAATCAGCTCCGACAAGCGTATTGACAGGCAACTTGCTAAATTCTATCAATCCCATTGTTTTTTCACTTAATGATTTTTATTTCTATTCCTTGCCTGTTCAATTCTTTGACAGCAATCTCTATCGCATCATAGTTTTCCGGTTTTATGCCAAGTTTCGGCAAGTCAAGCGTAGGCAATTCTTGTCCGGCAATCATTTCATTGTCATCCACCTTATCGATTATCATCCCGACGGCGCTTGTGTTGTTTGAAATCGGATCGATAAGAATGAATGCACCTGTGGCCTTGTTCTTGGCAAACGGGTCAAAGAATAATTCCTTCGCAGTGGTTATCACCACACGCGCTATTTGATTAAGTTGCATCGGCAACGTTTCCTTGGTCAATTTTCCGTTTTCAAGCGACAAGTGCTCCATTGTATTCACATCCACCTTGTACTTGATGCTGTCGATGTGAGTACGACTCATGTTGGTCGTTTGCTTGATGAAAAACGATTTCTTAGCATCCATAGGTTCCTCGTCCATCCACACGAGCATGGCCTCGAAATTACGTCCCACGCATGGCAGATTGTCGGGATGCACGAGCATTTCTCCGCGCGACACGTCTATTTCATCCTCAAGCGTCAATGTTACCGATTGAGGAGGGAAAGCATAATCAAGTTCTCCATCATATGTGACGATGCTCTTGATGCGCGACTTCTTTCCCGATGGCAATGCCATCACTTCGTCACCTTTATGCACTACGCCCGATGCTACCTTGCCACAGAATCCCCTGAAATCCAAATTAGGACGCAAGACATATTGCACAGGGAAACGGAAATCAGATAGATTATGGTCGTTGTCGATATGAACCGTTTCAAGGAACTCAAGCAATGTCGGACCTGAATACCACGGTGTGCGTGAAGATTTCTCAACGACATTGTCCCCTTCGAGAGCCGAAAGAGGAATGCAAGTGATGTCGGGAATTCCCAACGGGGCTGTAAACTTCTTGTATTCGGTCACAATTTCGTTGAACTTCTCTTCCGAGAAATCCACAAGGTCCATCTTGTTTACGGCAAGCACCACATGTTTTATGCCGAGCAACGACACAAGAAACGTGTGACGCCGAGTTTGGGTTATGACACCAAGCCTTGCATCGACAAGTATCACTGCAAGATTGGCCGTCGACCCGCCGGTAATCATGTTGCGTGTATACTGCTCGTGTCCCGGAGTGTCGGCAATGATGAATTTGCGATTGTTGGTCGAGAAATATCGGTATGCGACATCAATGGTTATGCCTTGTTCTCGTTCGGCTTTCAGCCCGTCGAGCAACAATGCGTAATCTATGTGGTCGCCTGCATTACCCACTCGCTTGCTGTCGCGTTTCAATGCGTCAAGCTGGTCTTCATATATTTTTTTGCTGTCAAAAAGCAAATGACCGATCAACGTGGATTTGCCATCATCTACCGAACCGGCAGTCAAAAAGCGCAACAAGTCTTTTTGCTCATCCCTGTCAAGGAATGCTTTTATATCAAGATTGTTATTATTGTCCATCAGCTACTTCCTTTATTGATTGTTGATAATACACATGAACATGAAAAAACCGAAACATTGGCATTAGAAATATCCTTCACGTTTTTTCTGTTCCATGCTCGCCTCTTGGTCAAAGTCGATTACGCGAGTCGTGCGTTCGCTCTTTGTTGTGGTCATCATTTCTTCCACAATCTTCTCTATCGTGTCGGCATTGCTCTCCACTGCACCGGTCAATGGCCAGCACCCGAGTGTGCGGAATCGCACCATGCGCATCTGCACCTTGTCTCTGTATTTTTCCGGCAAACGGTCATCATCGGCCATTATCAAATTGCCATCTATTTCCACAATCGGACGCATCTTGGCAAAATAAAGCGGAACAATGGGTATATTCTCAAGGCGTATGTACTGCCATATATCAAGCTCGGTCCAGTTGCTCAACGGGAATACGCGGATGCTCTCACCTTTGTGAATGCGAGCGTTATATATGTCCCACAATTCCGGACGCTGATTTTTAGGATCCCATTGGTGAAAACGGTCACGGAATGAAAATATGCGTTCCTTTGCCCTTGATTTTTCCTCGTCACGACGAGCACCTCCGAATGCTGCATCAAACTTATACTTGTCCAATGCATGCAACAGTGCCTGCGTTTTCATCAGGTCGGTATGTACCTTGCTTCCATGCGTGAACGGCCCCACTCCTGCGCGAAAAGCCTCCATGTTGCTTTCCACAATGAGATTCCATCCATATTTCTTTGCATACTCGTCACGGAATTGTATCATTTCCTTGAATTTCCATTTCGAGTCGATATGCATCAACGGGAAAGGCACTTTGCCCGGATAAAACGCCTTTTCGGCAAGACGTACCATGACCGACGAGTCTTTTCCGATACTGTAAAGCATCACCGGATTTTCAAATTCGGCTGCAACCTCGCGGATTATATGAATCGACTCGGCCTCAAGCTCTTTCAAGTGACTAAGTTTATATTTCTCTTCCATTATTTTATTGATCACTTACTGATTCTTGGTAAAATAAGTTTTAACAATTGCGACACCGATTCCTCAAGCGACAAAACCGAAGTGTCAAGTTCAAGCGCGGGACATTCAGGCACGTCAAACGGAGCCGAAACTCCCGTGAAATCCTTTATCTCGCCTCTACGAGCTTTTGCATATAAGCCCTTCACATCGCGACGCTCGCATTCCTCTATTGGCGTGCTGACATATATTTCCATGAAATCGTCACGACCTATTATCGACGCGGCCATTTGACGCATTTTTTCCGAAGGACTGATGAAAGCCGCTATTGTCACTATACCCGTATCGACAAACAATTTCGACACCTCGGCTATGCGACGAATGTTTTCCATGCGGTCGTCTTCGCTGAATCCAAGATTGTTATTGATGCCTGTGCGGATGTTGTCACCGTCAAGTATGCGACATAATATGCCGCGATTGTGCAATTCTCGTTCAAGAGCAATGGCGATAGTGCTCTTTCCCGAGCCACTCAAGCCCGTAAACCAAACCATCAATCCATGCTGTCCGAGTAATTTCTCCTTGTCTTCCCGGGCAAGCATTTTGTCAAATATCGGATATATGTTGTTAGCTTCCATTGTAAGATTTATTAATATTCAAAAGGCCATATCTGCGGTATCAACAATATCGACACAAGGAACACGATTATGTTAAGCGGCAATCCCACACGCACAAAATCGGTGAACTTATAATTGCCTATACCTTGCACGATAAGATTCGTTTGATAGCCGATTGGAGTGGTGAAACCGGCCGACGATGCTATGCATATCACAATAAAGAACGGTGTAGGATCCACCCCGAGCTGAGTCGCAAGCGACAACGCCAGCGGAAATGCCAATGCGGCAGCCGCATTGTTCGTGATAAGCTCCGTTATGATATTGGTGATTATATACAATATGGCAAGCAAAACATAAGCGCCGTGACTATGGCTCAAACTTATTATGAAATCGGCTATGAAATCGGCGAGACCTGAATTTGTCATTGCCTTGCTTATGGCAAAGGCGCAAGCAATGGTTATCAATATGTCCCAAGAAATGAATTTGGTGTATTTGCGAGCTGGGAAAATATTGGTCCATGCCATTACAACTGTAGTGACTGCCGCAAAGAAAAACATGTCGAGTTTTATATTTGGAAACATTTCCTGTGTAACAGGCAATTCCCCGATAGTGGCGCCTAAAATCATCAAGAGCAGCAATACCAATACAAACGTGCGTTTCCCTCGTTTAGGTTGCGGAATGGCATCATGGCCATTGGCAATCATAAGGAATACCGACGATTCGCCCCATGTTGCAACAAACGAATCATCGGCAAGAACCACAAGCGTGTCACCCTCGCACAAACGAGTCTTATCTATTCGCTTAGTTACGGCTTGCCCGCTACGTTTTATTTCTTTCACTTCTACGCCATAATGACGCTTGAAATCAAATTCTTTCAAAGTTTTGTTAATGCCAGGAAAACGAGGGCCAAGCACTACTTCGATCGGATGTAGATTTTCCGAGACTTCTTCCTCATCTTCCACTATCTCAGGATTATGCCGCTCTTCGGGCAACAATCTCTTTGACGCTAACAATAGATATAAAATGCCTGCAATCGTGATTGGAACTCCTACCCATGCAAGCTCAAACATGCTCAAGCCTTCAAATCCGGCATCGGTCATCATTCCATGCACAACGAGGTTGGTGGAAGTGCCTATCAGAGTACACAATCCTCCGAGTATTGTTATATAGGATAATGGGATAAGGAACTTTGTTGCAGGAAGGTTAACCGATTTTGCCCATCGCTTGATGATTGGAGCAAAAATCACCACAACCGGCGTATTATTCAAAAATGCCGAAATAAAGCCGATAGCCGGCAACATGCGCATTTGCGCTTTCCATACAGTTGTCTTGCCCTGAGGCAAGATTTTATTTATCACTTGACTTAATGCTCCCGACTGTCTGACCCCTTCACTCACAAGGAAAAGCAACGCCACCGTTATCATTCCTTTGTTGCTGAAGCCTTCTATCATTTCCTTTGGCGACAATATCCCTGCACACAAGAACAACACCACGACCGTAAATAGGATCATTCCCGGCCGCATCTTGTCCATTATCAATGCAACGACCATGCCGACGAGAGCCAATAAGACAAATATAATCTCAAAAGTCATAAAACAAGATTATTGACTGGTCCTCTGATTATTATTTTCAACCGAACATCCGCTATGCAACTATATTTCCACAAACAATGTGGCATTTAAACAAAAAGGCTCTCAGCTGAAAAAACTTAAACTATATATCATTGACATTAGCTCCATCTGTTTAATTTGGATAAATTCCGCTAATATCTATTTATGCGCACAAATATAGGTCATATCTTGCAATACTCGGCAAACACATAAATGTTTTTAACACCTTATTTGGAGAAAAATACAATTTTAGCTACCAAAAGGACAATATTACGTTCTAATTTTTGACATTCAACCTATCATTCACAAAAAAATGGCGGCTTGCCGACACTTCAATCGGCAGGTCGCCATTTACTTCCTCTATTTTTATGTTATTTTACTCTTTTATAACCATATACTGCAAGATTGCCCAGTTCTTCTTCTATGCGTAACAATTGATTGTATTTGGCCATGCGGTCGGAACGGCTCAATGAGCCAGTCTTGATTTGTCCGCTATTAGTGGCAACGGCGATGTCGGCAATTGTCGCATCCTCAGTCTCTCCTGAACGGTGGGAAGTGACAGTCGTATAACCATGACGATGCGCCATCTCTATTGCATCGAGTGTCTCGCTCAACGAGCCTATTTGGTTCACTTTTATCAAGATTGAATTGGCACACCCCATTTCTATGCCTTTTCTCAAAAACTCCACATTAGTAACAAACAAGTCGTCGCCCACGAGCTGGCAACGATTTCCTATTCTTTCGGTCAATTTCTTCCAGCCATCCCAGTCATTTTCACTCATGCCGTCTTCAATTGAATCTATCGGATACTTGTCGATAAGTTCTTCAAGATATGCTATTTGCTCGTCGGCCGTGCGTTTTTTGCCTTTCTCGCCTTCAAATATTGTATAATCGTAAATACCATCCTTGTAAAATTCGGAAGAAGCGCAATCCATGCCGATTTTCACATCTTTACCGGGCTCATAACCTGCGGCTCTTATGGCTGCCATAATCGAGTCGAGAGCATCCTCCGTTCCTTCAAGAGCAGGAGCGAATCCGCCTTCATCGCCCACTGCGGTGCTCAATCCGCGCTCATGAAGCACTTTTTTCAATGAATGGAACACCTCGGCTCCCATACGCAGTCCTTCACGGAACGACGGGGCACCCACCGGGCGTATCATGAATTCTTGGAACGCGATAGGAGCATCGCTGTGCGACCCTCCGTTGATAATGTTCATCATCGGTACAGGCATCACATAAGTGTTCACCCCGCCTATGTATCTATACAACGGAATTTCAAGATAATTGGCGGCAGCCTTGGCAACTGCAAGTGAAACACCGAGAATCGCATTTGCTCCAAGGTTAGACTTGGTCGATGTACCGTCAAGTTCTATCATCTTGCGGTCAATGCCTCGTTGATCAAGAACCGGCCAACCCACCAACGCAGGAGCAATTACTTTATTGACGTTCTCAACAGCCTTCAACGTTCCTTTGCCACCATAACGATTAGGATTTTTGTCACGCAATTCAAGAGCTTCATGCTCTCCGGTCGAGGCTCCCGAAGGAACAGCGGCACGCCCCATGACACCGCATTCCAAATTAACATCAACTTCCACAGTCGGATTTCCGCGCGAATCAAGAATTTCACGCGCCATGATTTTCTCTATTCTCATAGTTCTATATATTTATTTTTTGTTTTTTACAAAGTTCGTAATTAATGCCGACACTGTCAATCCCTATTAATGGGGATACTGCAATGGATGCAAATACGCTACGACTTCTCCATCTTGCACATTTGTTTATTGAATAAAGCAAATAGTTATTACCTTTGCACAATCGAAACAATCAACGATGCCAAGCAAAGACAAAGAATTAATAGCCTTGAGCCTGTTTTCTTCATCGGGAATAGGAGACCTTGGGTTGCGTGCAAGCGGAATCAAGACTGTAATGGCTTGCGAGCTCGTGAAAGAACGCGCCTCCTTATTTTCGGCAAACTTCCCCGATGCCGAAATGTTCCAAGGCGACATCTGGGCTCTTTGCGACATCATCATAAAAAAATATCGCAAACTCTATAAGAAACCGCCTTTCCTGATATTGGCGACCCCTCCGTGCCAAGGAATGTCGTCAAATGGAATGGGCACATTGCTGCGGAATCTGAAAGAAGGGAAACGTACAAAAATGGATGAACGCAACAGGCTCATCATCCCTGCCATGAAAATAATCAAAGCATTGAAACCCAAATGGGTCATAATCGAGAACGTGCCTAAGATGCAAGAGACTCCCATCATTGATGAAAACAACAACTTAGTCAACATAATCGATTACATAAAAGAAGAATTAGGCTCATCCTATGCCGGTTGTCCTGAAGTTGTTGATGCTGCCGATTATGGTGTGCCGCAACATCGCAAGCGATTAATCACTATAATGACAAGAACCGCGGCGGGCAAGCGTGCATATTCTCAACATCATTCACTGCTGCCGCAACCCACTAATTTTAAAGAGCCCGGATTGTTTACACAGCCATACAAGACATTGAGAGAGGCCATAGGGAATCTGCCACGGCTTGAGGCTACCGAAGGCGCTAACTTTTGTGATGAAATTCCTCTGCACCGCGTGCCCGTTCTCGATAACATAAAACTGACTTGGATAAGAAATACCCCCGAAGGGCAAACCGCCCTCAACAATCAATGCATCAATCCTGAATGCATGTGCCAAGAGAATCCTTCACATGGTAGCAAGAAAGACAAAAACGGTGTAAACCGTGCTAAGGAAGACACTCCGCTCTACTGTGTCAAATGTGGGAGCCTATTGCCGCGACCTTACGTCATCGACAAAAATTCTGGAGAAAAAAGGTTGATGAAAGCGTTTACCAGCGCATACAAACGTATGAACTGGGATGAACCGGCAAGCACTCTTACCCAAAATTTCCAATATGCTTGTTCCGACAACAAGATTCATCCTTCGCAAAACAGGGTTCTGTCTTTATGGGAAGGCATTGTGTTGCAAACGATAGCCGATTATGACTTTTCTTTTGAAATTGACGGCCGATATGTGAATGACAGCATCATAAGGGACACGATTGGCGAAAGCATTCCGCCTCACCTCACCGAATTGATGTGCCGCCACATATTAAACTTAAGTGGCATGACAAGGAACAAATCAAAATAGCGACAAATTTCTTTCTCTCCCGACACGATACCCTATCCAGCGCTTATTAGACAACTTGTCGATGTATGCATCATCGTCAATGACGGCAATCCAGTTGCGGCACATCTTCTTTACGCCAACACTTCTCATTATCGACACACTTGTAGTTCTACCACCTTCTTCCTTAGGCTCTATCAGTCGCCCCCAATCATCCTCCACAAGTCCGTCATGATAAAAAGCTGCCACTATCGTAGGATTCTCATCAATGAAATCCCACAATATGGCCATCAAGTGATTGGTGTGGCGATGGTGCGCCTTCCAGTCAAAGCCGGTAATTAATGAAACACGTTGTTCTCCAATCAAAGGCTTCGGCACTTTTTTTGCCGACGGCGTGTTGCCGCAACTCGCCTTGACTTCTATGCCTCCATACTTATATGGACTGAAAAAATCTTTTGACACAGGATACACTTTTCCACCTTTCACGCTATAAAGTGAATTATAGTAGTGTTTCGTTTCATCGGAATTGGTCAAAAGCAAATCGGGATAACCGTCCTGATGCAAATTCGGACTCAGCTTCCCTCCGGAAACTCGCAGTAAGCATTTGCCTACATATTCTCCCACGAGCCCGCTCAAGTTACGCATGCCGAGAACTTCAAAGATGTTTATGTCAAACTCCTTTGTCGAGTCATTAAGCCGCAATAAAGCTTCATTTGCCATTTTAATGCCCTTAACGACCTCATCGGCTGTAAAAATAACATCACCTCCGTAAGTTACATCCCTGTCGCTTTTAATATATTCTGCCATAGGCGTAAGATTTTAATTCTTGCCTACTCAGGCCTGATATCGGATGGCGATGGCAACGGCTTCCATCCTTCGCCAAATGCATCATAAGCATCCGTGACAATGACAAATGCCTTGGGGTCGACTTCTTTTATTTTCAACTTAAGATTGTTGACCTGTTTATAACTGACCACGAGAAACAGAGTTTCTTTTTCGTTCCCCGAATATAGTCCATAGCTCTTTATGCATGTTGCCGAGCGGTCTAAATCCTCTATAATGTATTTTTTCAATTCTGGAATAGGTTCGTCACTGATGACAAACATCAATTTGTCGTTCTTAGCTCCGTTAATGACAAATGCCAATACTCTCGACGTGACGAAAATAGAAATTAGTGAATAAAACGACAAGTATAATGCCGGTTGAGACGAAGAATGAGCCGCTCCCACTCCAAGGCCTATTACGATAAGTCCAAACAGCACCACTGTAGCATCAACAAGCAAGATGGCTCTTGAAAAACGTATGTGGCAATACTTTTGCAGCATCAACGCCACAATATCACTCCCGCCGGTCGTTGCTTGATTGCGAGCAACGAGTCCGCAACCAATGCCTATCAATGTTGCACCTATTATGCTTGCGAGCATCAAATGATCGGAAAGATCGAGAATGCCTCCCAACAATTTCGACGGGTCAAGAGCCTGCAACGAAGCCTTGTCGGGATAGGACAGCCACTCAAAGGCGTTCATTATCATTGGTGAAATCAATGCTGCAACAATAGTTCGAGACCCTACTTTTGCGCCTAACAATAACACCGACAAGATGAGCAACGGTATGTCGAACATATATCCAAACGTTCCCACCTGTATTGACGGGAATATGCTCTGCAAAACGATACTTGCTCCATACACTCCACCGGGGACTATTCCATAAGGGTTTATGAAAAAAGCAAAGCCTGCGGTCATTATTGCGCACCCCACGACTATGCTTGCCCAACTATATATCGTCTTTTTTAGATGATTATCGTTTTCAATCTGTCCTTCTATTATAGGTCTTTTGTTAGATGTTTTTTTCATATTTCAACATTTTCCACAAATATAGTGAAAGTTGAGAGCAATGTGAAAAATTGAACTCGTTTATTTTTCCAATTGCCGAAACGCATCCTCTCCATATATGCTCATCGATTTTTAATGGAAAACATGTCAAACATTGAATTCACAACCTCAGCAATTCACGTAATTTAGATTCTATCAGCACCTTCTCTCCACTTCCTGTAGTGGACAATCTCACCAGCGGAATGTCATAGACGGCAAATATATGATTCTTCATGGCATCCCTATCGGCTTGCACTGAACCTTTCTTATGATAAGAATACCCGTCGGTCTCTATCGCAAGAACAAGCTGCTTCCCTACCTTATTGTAGACCACAAAGTCAACATGAGTAGAAATATTCCCTGCATATTCACGTTCTTTTTCATTGAGCAACGAAAAATCCCTCAACAAAAAACGCAAAGGTTGATGGCACACGATGCCAAGATGGGAAAAAGAAATGTCGGAATACAGGATATCCTCTATCAATGCATATGTGAGATTCTCGGAGTCATACTCCGAAACTTTCTTATGCCGGCTCAAATACTCCATGCGCGAAGCATGATATTGCTTATACAGATAATCGAAAATGGAATTAATTTTACTCTCCAAAATCTCGCAATTATTATACGCTATATAATCAAGCAAATCTCCTATGTTACTCCCTTTGGGTTGTTCATTGCCCGAAACCACGATGCAAAATTTACGCTTTGCCCTCGACACGGCCACATTCAACAGATTTGGGTCGTCGGAGAAAGATGACACCTCATCATCCACGACAGTCATGATAATCGCATCCTTCTCCCTTCCTTGGAATTTATGCACCGTGGCAACCTCAATTTCGTCATCGAGCTGCTCTCGCAAGGCGTCGACCTGCATATTATAAGGTGCGATTATGCCAATCTCTTCTTTTCCGACATTCAAATAGGGCAATACCTCGGCAACTATCACATCTATTTCTCGCTGGTTGATGTGCCCACGCGCGTGATTCCCCGGCACCGTGCGAATGGCAGTCATGACATTTTCTTCCTCTTCGTCCTTTGTCATTATTAAAAGATTGCCTCCGTAGAATTTTTGATTGCAGAAATTTATAATCTTAGGATGACATCGGTAATGTTCCCTGAGCAACGTCTGCGGCACGCCTGCTATCACTTTGCATATCGACCCGAGAAAACTATTGGCTGCACAATCATAAGCCTTCGACACGCCCATGTCTAAAGTCAAGGCATCGATTTTCTTCTTTGTTTCATCGTCTACCACGTTGGGCAATTGCATCAAGTCGCCTACTATGACAGCATTTTTGGCGCAAGCCAGCGCTAATGCCCCTGTTTCAATCGACACTTGCGAAGCTTCGTCCATTATCACATAATCATAAACGGCATCGACACCCAGACTTGCCACCGATGAAAATGTCGTGCTGAGAACAACCGGATATTCATTGATAAATTCTTTCCATCTTCTTTTAAGTTGTTCTATGCGGAATGTGTGCCTTTCTTCCCGGCTGCCATACTTGTCGCTTATGGCTGCTTTGACACACGTCATGGAAATATCTTGAAGTTCTTGTCCAAGGGTTTCTGCATCTTCCGATGCAAGGAATCGTTCGAGTATGGGTATTTCATCATGCAACTCCTTGAGTCTTATGTCATAAAATGATATTTGCAAATCCGCTACAATCTCTTGCCTGCTACGTTCCAAAAATGGCCGGTTCTTCTTGGCATATATTGGATTTTTCCTTGACTTGAATAGCATTGACAACATTCGTTTAATCCATGCGGCTGCCTTTGACGACAAAGTTCCAGACTGCACCGACTCTTCAATAGACTCAATCTCATTCCACACTTCAAGAATATTTTGCGAACTTGGGACTTTAGCCCATTCAAACGACGGTCGCGAGCATCCTGTTTCTGAAATAAAGTGAGCACGCTCGACTTCAAGTTCCCTGTATTCCCGACGGGCTTCGGCAAGTCTTTCTTGGGCACTGAATATGCGTTCGGACCTGTTTGCCACATCTCTCGCATTAGCGAGCAATTCACGGGTACACTCCTTGTCGAGCCTCCATGAGGACACTTCCGAAGGTATTTTATTATGGCATTCATCCTGTGCTTCGACAAATTTCTGTTTGTTCTCGGAATTTCCAAGCATGGCTACGACAAAACCAAGACCATATTTATTCAGCTTGTCGATGACATTTTTTATGGCAGAATTATTGTTTGACACCACAAGCACCGTCTGCCCTCGCATAAGGATATTGGCTATTATATTCAATATCGTTTGAGTTTTTCCAGTCCCGGGAGGACCTTGAATAACACTGACTCGATTGTCGAATGCAGCTTCGACAGCCCGTTTCTGGCTCGAGTTGCAACCAAAAGGATAAATCAATGTCTCTCCCCGGGGGATGGACAAGCTATCGGCACATGGACTAAGATAGAATGATATTGCCCTGTCGGATGGAATGAAATCGAAATTGTCATACTGCTTCTTCAACAAACTTTCTCCGCCTTCCGTCGATATGCCGTTGACCGACGCGACTGCTTGCAAATAAGAAAACACATTAGCGGCTTTAGGCTCATGTAAACATGACGTGACAATTTCTATGCAATTACTGTCGATACTCAACTCTTTCCCGTTTACAAACTTGAAATAATACACCGAATGCGTAAAATCTGCAAAACATCTGGCATAAGCTAACCCTTCAAGCTGTATCCCGTTTCTGAAAAAACGGCAATTGGCAATGTCGACATCCTCCGACCGACGCAACCATGTAAACCGGCTTTTGCCATAAAAATACACTTTTTTACTGCCGACAAACATCACCCCGTATGCGCGTTTGCTACTGTCATACGCAAAAAAGGAAATTTCCCCGGTACGAACTACTCCATCTATCAAAATCTGGTCTTTCGACGCATCTATGGTCGGCGGCACCCTGTTATCCATCAATTCTTATTCAATATAACCAATGCTGCTATGACTCCCGGCGCCCATCCAACGAGGGTAAGCAACAGAACTATCAATATTGAGCCGCATCCACGATCGAAAACAGCAAGCGGAGGGAAAATTACAGCTAAAATTACTCTTAAACACGACATGACTACCACCTAAAGCCTTCGTTGGCCTTTAAAATATTTTTTCTGAAAACTTTCAAAGAGGAATCGCGATTATATGTTAAGAATAAACATTTTCAGGCTGATATTAACCTCTCCGTATTCCCCTATGAGCGCAAAAATAGATAATGTTTCCCACTAAGACAAATCATTGTAAAATAAAAATTTAAGACCATCAGCACTCGAAAGTTACTTAGATACTATTATTGACAAATGAAAACCGATTATAACAGTCCATAACTTATCACCAAAATAGAAACATTGGTCAATATATTAGTCCTAATGAAGAAAGATTTGCGTGAGTTAGTCACCCAAACTGAACAAATCTCAAACTCTTTTCCAAATTAAAATGCCAATGGATTTAATTTGTTTAAAATCTTAATACCTTTAATAGTTACGCACCAGTACTAATGCAGTTATTTAGAAAAATATTCAACTAATCCACGAAAAGAAAGAAATGGTAATTTTTGGTCTGCATGTATAATATAGTCTCCTTTAGGAGAAAAGGACGCATAACAATAATCAGATTCAAATTTTAGGACCATATCACCCTCTTTGATATTAAAAAGTAAAATGTTATATTTATCTTGTTCAGCTAATTTTGTAACTAATCCGATATAATTACAATTTGGTTCCCAAAAAACAAAGTGCAAATTATTTTCCATAATATGAAACTCTTTGAAATCTATAATTATTTTCCCATTTATAATATCGCATAGATATAATGTCCCTCGAGCGTTCATGAAGAGTGCATATTTCTTATTTGGAGAAAGCAAATAACTGTACGGACTTATGTCTTGGGGTATTTTGCAGTTTTTTAAATCAGCCGTTTCGTAAACCCACTTACCTCTATTATAATTATAATACCTTTTAACTTCGGATAGCACTTTTGTGTTTTTAGAACAAGATTCACTTTCCTTTAATTGTTGTATAGCAGAGTTACGGTATACAGATAAGACATTATCCGCATTATTTAAATTTAGGGTGTACTCTTTAGCTATCTGACTTGCTTGTGGAGAATAGTTTTCTAATTTCGTGTAACCAGGCATCTTATAATAAGTAGTGTCTTTATTTGAACGGTCTATAACTTCTATAATATTCTTAGTAACAAAAGAAATCTCGTCATCTGTATAATTATGTTCCTCAAGCAAATTAACATTAGCTAAGTCCATTAGTTGAAATTTATCTGCATTATGGGAATTCGAGTATATTATTCCTAATGTTCCTTCTGAATTAATCTTAATGGAAGCATATGTATAATCACCCATTTTGATTTGTCGATCTGTTGGAATATGTAACTTTATTAATTCTCCTTCTGGTAGAGTTAAATATATTTCTCTGGTCTTAGGAGAATATGCTTCAATACCTCCTTCTAAATCGCCTATATATCTGTGCCCATCAAAAATCTTTACTAGTTTGTGAGTTATTGTGTTATACTCCCATAAATTACAATCATAATCAATATAAAAGGATGAATCTTGAGTACATAGGACTCTTGTTGCGGCATTAAATACGAAGTCATCATAATTTTGAATTTGTATTTTATCAACTAATCGTGTGCCTACTCCATAATCAAGGAAGTACAGTTGACGAAGCAAGTGCTCTAAATCTAAATTATATGTTAAATTATGGATCTTTAAATTCAAGAATTCTTTCAACAAGTTTCTAGCAATTGTCGGCTCACCTTGATTCAACAAGTCAAGTCCGTAGTTGCTAACTAACTCAGTTTGTTTATCTATGAGTAATTTATTAATGAAAACGATAGTGTCTAAGGCTAGATTTAACTGCAAATTTATTTTGTCTATACTATCAAGTTGATTAGATAAAATAATAGAATCAGACTGAATACGCATGATATGATTTGACATAATTATAGAATCTTTTTGTAATATAGTATTTTGACTCTCGATAACTTTGTTCTGTTTTAGAAAGTACCCTCCTACAAAGAGACCTACCAGTGCAATAGTAAGTACTCCTAGCCATGCAAACAATCTTTTCTTTCGTTGATATCTTGCGTACCTCATCCACAGCGTATCAAAGTTTATATCGAACATTTGTGCTACTATCTTAATAGCAGATGCTTCGCGCCCCATTTCGTTGATGTTGATGGCGAGTAGTTCTTGTTCTTTTGGAAGATTAAGCAGTGATGTTGGAAAACACTCGTCATCGGGTCTGGTAGAATGAGGTGTACCCCCGATGATGAAAGGTATTATTTGCTCTGTTCGTCCTAAATCAATGAAAGTCTGTACTTCTTTGCATACCCATTCTGATTTGGCTGCATGTGGCGAACATATAACTATTAAATATTTTGAACTTTCAAGTGCATCACTAATTCGTTTTGCAAGAACACCTCCAGAAAGCTCCGATGTATCTTTGAACACAGGACGTATCTCTTTTGGCAAATCAGGATTATTCTCGCGCAATTTCAACGGCAGACGATAATGCTCCAACTTATTTTGAAGCCATTTCGCCCACTTCTCATCTTCTCGCTTATAACTTATAAAAGCAAAATATTTGAATTCCTGACTAGCCATATTGAAGGCTCTTTAAATTAAACGACTTATATTCTTATTCATCATACAAAATTAGCTAAAAAGTCATGATAATTCGCTTAATGCGTATTATTACGACTTTTTCTTTGATTTAAATTTCATCCCTCTTTTCTGCGTTTGTCTCGGCTTTGGCATTCTCATCGCCTCTCTCCATTCATTCTTCTTCTGTCTGAATCAACTCACATGAGAAACTCCGTCTATATTGAAATCATAACTTCTACTTTCATCCTGCGTGATGGAACAAACGGAATGTTTAGTTTCAAAGTTTAGGCTAAACTCCGATGAGTAGGAGCTGTCACTTACAGTCACATCCTTGAATTCATAAAGTTTTCTGATGGTGCAATCATTGAATCTCAAACAGTCACGCAAGAAGTTTATCACGGGCATAAGCTTCTCCACATAAGGAAAATAACATTTGACAAAATCCACGAAATCGAACATCTTGCGGAGTCGTTATTCGTAAGCGTCTTTGATTTCTTCTATCTGCTTAGCCTGTTGCTGTTCCATTTCCTTGATGCGCTGCTCACGCTGTCGGGCATGTTCTTCAAGTTCGAGGATGCGGTCTTGTAAATCCTCATTCTTACTATCCAAAGACTTCATCTTTCCGCTGCCGAAAAGAGAACCCACACTGCTTGCGAACGTTACAAAATGAAACAGGGTCTGTTAAATCTGCACTTTCACTGGGTTATGATTAGGAAACCGTTCTTTTACTTTTACCTGCTTTGAAACAGTTTTCAACTGTCTGCCCAACTTCTGCGATTTTCTCCTAACTCTCTAATTATCAAATCCTGTTGCGTTAATCTGCTACAATTCGGCGGATACTCCAGAGATTTTCCGTAACTTTGGCAAATAATTTCAATCACCTCATTACCAATGAACACAGGAATATTCAATGTAGAACAATTGGACGATACAATTTGCGCAATAGCCACATCCCCGGGAATGGGTGGCATAGCGGTAATAAGGGTTAGCGGAAAAGACGCTTTCCCTATCGTGGCAAAATGCTGGAAAGGGACTGAACTTGAATCGGCAAAAAGCCACACAGCCCACTACGGCCGGATTATTGATACCGACGGCTCGATTCTCGACGAAGTGGTTCTGACCGTGTTCAAGGCTCCACATTCCTTCACAGGCGAAAATGTGGTTGAAATATCCTGCCACGGCTCAACTTGGATTCAACAACAATTGTTGAATGTGCTCATTGCAAATGGATGCAGGATTGCCACAGGAGGTGAATTCACAAGAAGAGCGTTTTCTCATGGGAAAATGGACCTGTCGCAAGCCGAAGCAGTAGCCGATGTCATAGCATCGTCGTCGCGTGCAAGCCACCGCATTGCCATGAGCCAGATGCGAGGTTCATTCAGCCAAAAACTAAATGAACTGCGAAACCGTCTGCTACAATTCGTATCTTTAATGGAACTCGAGCTCGACTTCAGCGAGGAAGAAGTGGAATTTGCCGACCGCTCTCGCATGATAAATCTTGCCGAAGAAATAAGCAACGTCATAAGCAAACTCGCAAATTCATTCGCGGTTGGGAACGCGATTAAAAACGGTGTACCTGTAGCCATAGTTGGAGAAACAAATGCCGGTAAATCAACGTTGTTGAACCTGCTGCTTGGCGACGACCGCGCAATAGTAAGCGACATCCACGGAACAACTCGCGACGTGATTGAAGACACCATCACTATTAACGGGACTTTGTTCCGATTCATCGACACGGCCGGGATACGCGACACCTCCGACACAATCGAGGCCCTTGGCATCGAACGGACATTCAAGAAACTGAATGAAGCATCAATCGTCCTTTGGGTTGTTGATGGGAACACTTCCGTTAAAGAAATTTCAGAACTTGGCAAGCAAATATTGCCCTTATGCATCGACAAAAATCTTGTCATCATCGTCAATAAAGAGGATGTAATGCAACCCGGGCATCGTAACGACATCCAAGACGCTCTTAACACCATGCCAACCGACAAGACGCATCTTATATTCATGTCGGCAAAGCATCATACAGGGCTGGATCTGCTACTATCTCTATTAAACGAAGCTGCTGCCTTGCCCGAAAACGACGGTAACGAAGTGATTGTTACCAATGCCCGCCATTACGAAGCTCTGCTAAAAGCCAATGAAGCCATCAAGCGAGCCATCGACGGTCTGACACAAGGAATCAGCGGAGACTTCATCAGCCAAGACATCCGCGAATGTATGCATTACCTTGGTGAAATAACTGGTGAAATCACCACCGATGACATCCTCGGCGAAATCTTCTCCCACTTCTGCATCGGTAAATAAATAATTGATTATCAAATAGTTAAATTGATTACAATCGATTAATATGGCGCTCTTTACGGGCGCCTTTTTTGTTGCTCAAGTATCGTTGATAATCGTTGCTAAGCCTTTT
>CALUMG010000020.1 GCA_944321705.1 uncultured Muribaculaceae bacterium
TGGTTTGTTTGCGCAAATTTCATTGATTATGTCATAATGTATTGATAATCAATATAGATAAATTTCTTCAACGAGGAAGAATATTGATACTCTTTGAATTAAAAGATTAATTGTCGGCGAGGTGTGTAGCTCATGTCTCGCCGGCGTTGTTTTTGCCGGGTCGCGAATATGCTTAAGATAATTGCAGTATTGGATCTGAGTTTTGCGGATATTTTAGCAAGACTTTTGGAAATGTGAATTTTAGGGTGGGAGAGGCTTTTGCAAAGGTGTTTTAATGAATGTTTAGGGATTGGGGATGGTGGTTTTACGGGTTTTGAATTTCGAGGGGGTCATGCCGGTGTGCTTTTTGAAGAATTTACCGAACACCGACTGATCGGAGAAGCCTGTCATTAAAGCCACTTCCTTTATGTCGAGGTCGGTGCTGTCGAGCAACCTTTGCGCTTCGGCACAAAGAAAGTATGCAATGTGAAACCTTACGGTTCTTCCTGTCGTTTTCTTGACAACGCGCGACAGATAGGTAGTGGAAATGCACAATCGGTCGGCATAAAATTCAATGTCATGCGCCGTGCGATAATTTTCCACAAGCAACCGGCGGAAGTTACGATAGATTGCCAGTGCGCGTTTGGTGTGATTGGATGATGCAAGGTTGTTGCCATTCAAGCATTCGGCTACTTGCAATAAGAAAGAGTTGCACAGGCTTTTCATTATTCCGTCCTTGTTTAACTGGTAACTTGAACAGTTGTTTAACAAAGTCATGGTGCGGCTTATGTTGTCGCGAGCCGGTTCCGCAAGCCGTATGATGGGAATTTGCTGCAGGTTTATGAATCCGGCCAGTTGCTGGTAAACATGTTGTGATACAGGCAAGCTGTCGAAAAATTCAGGTTCAAATGAGATACACGAAACACATGTATCGGGTTGCAAGTCTAAAATGACTTCCATCCCCGGAGAGAGTATCATCAAGTCGGCATGTCGGAGACGGCTGCATGAATCATGATTTGCAGCCGAGCATGTTCCGTTTAAAACCAATATGAAAAAGAATGCTCCTGAACATGACAGATATTGCGGCAATCGGCTTTTTTCGTCGATTACTGAATGATATAGGTAATTTTCATAAACATGGCAGTCGTTATTCTCCCTTAGCCACCTGAGCAGTGAAATTTCCATTGATACAATAAAAAGTGTGTCAAATTTAGGTAATTGTTTCGTTTTTGACGAATATAAGTCGCTATTTTATGTGTGTTGGAAAGGTAAAAATTCGGACATTTGCAAAAAATTTTAAGAGATGGATAAATACACACTGAGGCGTTATTTCCTTTTCCTTGTTGCTATTTTTATTAATGCGTTCGGAATCGTCTTCATAACCAAAGCATTGCTTGGCACATCGCCAATAACAAGCATCAATTATGTATTAAGCATGTTCACACCTTATACCATGGGAGAGTGGACGATATTCTCAAATGTGTTGTTTGTCTTGTTGGAACTGCTTTTCATGACCAAGGCCGACTTGAAGGCTGACATGCGCATTTACTTGTTGCAAATCCCCATAACGTTTTGTTTCGGATGGTCGATAGATATTTCAATGAATATGCTGTCGTGGCTCAATCCGTCAAATTATGTGGCGCAATTGTGCAGCCTTGCCGTCGGTTGCGTGATTCTTGCAATAGGTATCGCACTGGAGGTGAAAGCCAATGTGGCACTTGTCGCCGGAGAATACTTCGTAAGGGTCATAGCCAAGCGTTTACGCAAGGAATTCGGCTTTGTCAAGTTGGGCTTTGATGTCACGCTCGTAGTATTGGCTTGCATATTGTCGGTGATATTCATGTCGGGCATATACGGGGTGAGGGAAGGAACCGTTATTGCAGCCCTCATAGTGGGTCCGATAGTCCATTTCATAAGTCCTTATTATAAATGTCTTGATAATTGGATAGGTGATGGTAAAAAACAGTCGGAGCCCGAAGCTGTTGCCAATTCAAACCATACGATAATCACCATAGCCCGGGAATATGGCAGTGGAGGACATTTGCTTGGAGAGATGGTTGCCAAAGAACTTGGCATACCTTTTTATGATAAAGAATTGATAGAGCTTGCCGCAAAGAAGAGCGGATTGAGCGAAAAATATGTTTCGCAGAATGAGCAGTCGATGTCGCAATTGTGGCTGAAGAACATAATTTTGCACAATCACGAGTCATCGTTGGGATTCAGTCTTTCATCGCGCGATGCATTGTTTGTGGCACAATGCCATGTCGTGAGGGAACTCGCATCCAAAGGTTCGTGCGTTATAATAGGCCGTTGTGCCGATTCTGTGCTTGATGATTATTCGAAGGTAATAAAAGTTTTCTGCTATTCAACTGTCGAAGATGAGTGTTTGAGATGCACGAGCGAATATGGGGTAGAACCCGACAAGGCCGAGACAGAGGTAAAACGCATCAATCGTGCACGTGCCACTCATTATGAATACTATACAGGCAAAAAGTGGGGAGATCCCCATAATTACGACTTGATGATAAACACCGGAAGCATGAGTATGTCGACAGCATGCAAATTGATAACAAGCCTTGCGCGATGAGCAAAATTAATTTTGCATCTTGTCGCAGATAAATGCCAATGATGCTTGCCGATAATGAAATTGTCAACATTGGTTGAGAAAATCGTCAATATCGGAAGTGGATGGACGAGTAATCATAAAAAAATTCTATTTTTGCCATCCCAAAAAATCATCGTATGAAATATACGTTAGCATTCTTGTTGTCAATAATGCCTTTTTGGTTGTCGGCCGAAAATGCGGTCGATAGCATATCGCCAACTGTCGACAGCGTGCAAGAGCAATTTTCGCAAGAACATGTTGTCAGCATGCCGATCTTGCCCGATAGCTGCGATGTGGCAAGGCTTGAAAAAAAGGCATTCTGGAGGGCTTCGGCCGAGACTGTGGGTTTCAACCTTGGGTTGTGGGCTTTTGACCGATATGTGCAGAAAGGACATTACGCTTATATATCGCTAAATACAATAAAGGAGAATTTCAAGCACGGATTTGAATGGGATGATGACCACTTGGGTACCAACATGTTTGCCCATCCCTATAATGGTTCTTTGTTTTACAATGCCGGGCGTTCCAACGGTTATAACTTTTGGCAATCAGGACTTTTTGCCATAGGCGGCAGTGCGATGTGGGAAATGTTCATGGAATGCGAGTACCCATCCACCAATGACATCATAGCTACTCCCGTCGGAGGAGCGGCGATAGGCGAAGTGCTATACCGTACATCCGACCTTGTGCTTGACGACCGCACTTCGGGCGGAGAACGCTTTGGAAGAGAATTGGCCGCATTTGTCATATCCCCTATGCGAGGCTTCACACGCATAGTCACAGGACGAGCTTGGGAGAAACGGGCGACTTCTGGCCGGCGTTTCGGCGTGCCGCCAATTCAAGTGGCAATGTCGCTCGGTGCCCGAATGCTGGTGTTTCAAGATGCGGAGAAAATGGCGAGATCCGGAGCTGCTGCTCGCATCGACATTGAATATGGTGACCGCTTTGCTTTGACTTCAAAAACTCCGTATGACTATTTTAGCTTTTTGCTTGAATTGAATGCCATGAAGACACAGCCATTGTTGAGCCGGGTTGAAATCATCGGGCGGTTGTTGTCGCGAGAATTGGCCGATACGATGAAGTGCAGCCTATCGGTGGGCATGTACCAGCATTTCGATTATTTCGACTCCGATACCATTAGCAAGGAATTTGTTCCTCAGAGCGTTATCGACCCATGCGTTGTGCCATATAAATTGGGGACTCCGGCTTCCTTGGGCGGAGGATTGATGTTCCGTTGCACCACCTTTCCGCGGTGCAAGATTGACGCATACTTTCATGTAAATGGAGTAGTGCTTGCTGGTGTGTTGAGCGACTTTTATCGTCAGTACCACAGGAATTACAACTGGTCGTCGGGATTCTCGTTCAAGTCGGGAATTAATTGCACGTTCGGTGACCGTCTGTCCTTAAGCCTGTCAAACAGGTCATATCGGTTATACACTTGGCAAGGATATGACTATGAATACGATTGGTCGCTTACGCCAGAAGGTAGACCTGTGAATGTGCAAGGAGACAGGTCGAACGTGCTGTTCAGTTATTCGGAATTGAGGGCAGATTATCGGCTTTGGAAACGACTATATGCCACATTCAGTCTTGACTGGTATTACAGGCGTTCAACATATAATCGCCATGTGAGTGGCACAGTTGGAGATGCTAATTATGAATTGTATACGCCCATCATTTGGAGCCATCAGGCAGGCATGCATTTCATGCTCACCTATGCCTTTTAGCATAGATCATCTATTCAAATGTCAAAGTAGATGCTTGTGTGGGAGAAATAATCGCGGCAGCTTCCATGATTTGGCTTGGAGTGACATCCATTATGTGTGCTGTTGTTTCCTCATTATCGGCCACATGTCCGTAGTATAGGAAACTTTTCCCCATCGACAAGGCAAGAGCTTCGTTGTTGTCGCTCGACACGAGCAACTGGCCTATGAATTGCTTTTTTGCGGCATCGAGTGCTTTCTCCGATACCGGCGAGGATGCAAGGTCGTTTATTATGCTTGAAATGAGCTTTATCGACGGAGCCACATGCTTGCTGTCGCTGCCAAAATAGATTTGCATCAGTCCGCAGTCGCTGAATAGGGATATTGAAGATTCCACCGTGTAGGCATATCCGCGACGTTCGCGTATTGCGATGTTCAGCATTGAGTTCATTCCCGGGCCTCCAAGCATGTTGTTGAGCAAGAGCATGGCATATCGACGATGGTCGTACATGCTGAATATCGGTGCACCGTATATTGTGTGGGCCTGATGTGAACCTATTGTCTGTCTTATGTTAAAAGGAGGCAATTGTTGAGGCTGCATCCTGACAGGCTTTGACAATGGGTGGCACAGGCTGCCGAAATAACGTTCCACCACATGGAACACCATCGATTCCTTGTAGTTGCCAAGGACGAAGAATACCATGTTGGTGGGCACATAA
Organism: uncultured Muribaculaceae bacterium; assembly: GCA_944321705.1. Classification (GTDB taxonomy): domain Bacteria; phylum Bacteroidota; class Bacteroidia; order Bacteroidales; family Muribaculaceae; genus Avimuribaculum. The sequence goes on from CALUMG010000020.1 coordinate 5,007, forward strand.
AGATTGTTCAGATAATTACGGCAATCATCACCGGTGAATCTTCGCAAGTCTTGTTCTATGCCAAGGATATTGTGTCCGAGCGGATTTCCTTTCCATATCATATCCTCAAAATCGTCGCATACGGCCTCGGCAGGAGCATCACGATATGATGCGGCTTCGTCGAGAACCACTTCTCGCTCTTTGTCGAGTTCGTTCTCAGGAAATATCGAGTAAGCCACAAGGTCGGAGATTAGTTCTACGGCACGGGAAAGATGCTTGCATGGAAATACCGAATACACGGTAGTATTTTCTTTTGTGGTGTAGGCATTCAGTTCACCTCCCACTCGCTCCATGCGGTTTAGTATGTGCCATGCACGGCGATGACGTGTGCCTTTGAATATGGTGTGTTCGACAAAGTGGGCAAGGCCGTGCGAGCCATCCTGTTCATCGCGGCTGCCTGCGTCAATCGACAAGCCGCAATAGGCCACGTCCGATGAGTTGGGCATGAAGATTATACGCAATCCGTTGGGGAGCGTGTGTATAAGATATGTTTCTTTGTTGGTTTTCATTTGTCGGTGATGGACATTTGTCGTGAAACAGCTTAATGTCGCAGCTTCGGGATTCTGAAATGTTCAAATTTTATGACCGCGCCGAGGAATACTACAAGCAGCACGGTGCGCAATGCTATTGAGGCATATATGTTGAATGCCGGCATGTATTGGTAAATAGCGAATATGGCGCATGCAAGCAGCAGGTAGAGTGCCATGCGCTTCAAGGGGTAGGCTACAGGATAATATTTGCGTCCGACAAAGTAGGAAAGCAGCATGGCCGTTCCGTAGCCTGCAAATCCGGCCCACGCGCAAGCCATGTATCCATAGCGTGGAACAAAAATAACATTGATGGCTATCAACACGGCACAGCCGATGCCTGAGAATATGGCTCCCCAAATGGTTCGATCGGTCAATTTGTACCAGAACGATAGGTTAAAGTATATTCCCATCATGATTTCGGCAGCCATTACGATAGGCACGACATTCAGGCCCGGCCAGTATCCCGGAGCTATGATGTATTTTATAATGTCGATATAGGCGACTACCGAGAGGAAGGCGAGCAAAGTAAAGATGAAGAAAAATTTCATTGCTTGCGCCTGTGTCTCTTTGTTGTCTTTGTCTCGGCTTTTGCCGAATACGAATGGTTCGTAGGCATACCGGAACGCCTGTGTTATCACTGCCATTATCATTGCAATCTTGCTTGCGGCCCCATAGATGCCGAGTTGCGATTGTGCGTCATTTCCGCTGTAAACAAACGGGAATAGGATTTTGTCGGCAGTTTGGTTCAAAATACCTGTAATGCCTAAGATTAGTATTGGCCAACTGTAACTTAAAATGCGTTTCATCAGAGACCAATCAAAGACATATTTGAATCCGGTCAATTCTTTCTTGAAAAAGAATGTTATCGATGCCGTGCAGAACAAGTTTATGAAGAAGGCGTATCCCACACCTGTAGCAGGATTGTAAATGTGTCCTATGATGTCGGGGTATGTCTTATAAAGCTGAGGTAGCAAGACGAAGTACACAAGATTGAGCATGATGTTCATGATGATGAACAGCAGTTTCAATGCTGCAAACTTTATCGGCCGTTTCTTGTAACGAAGATAAGCGAATGGGATGGTCTGGAAAGCGTCTATGGCGACGCACACGGCCATTACGCCGACATACTCGGGATGCTCGGCATATCCCATGAACCCGGCGACCGGCGAGAGGAACATAAGTATTAGAATGATAAATAACACCGAAGTGGAGCCTACCGATATGAGAATCGATGAATATACACGTTCGGGATTTTCATCCTGCTTGTTTGCAAACCTGAAGAATGCCGTTTCCATTCCGTAGGTGAGGATTACGAGCAACAGGGCAACATAGGAATATATGTTGGTGATGATTCCGTATCCGCCCGATTCCACTGTCAGCTTTGCCGTGTACAGTGGCACGAGCAAGTAGTTTAGGAACCTGCCGATTATGCTGCTCATTCCATAAATAGCAGTGTCTTTTGCCAAAGATTTCAGACTTGCCATGATCTTATGTTTGTTATTAATCGCAATTTGTAGAGACGATTTATCGCGTCTCTGCAGCAATGTGTTTTAATTATTAGTTGTATAATTCATCTAATTCCCAATGTACGACATTATTATCGATATACTCGGCAATTTGGTTCATCTCATGATAGTTGCGTATGATGTGATCGTGAAATCGTGGTTGCCATGCAAATTGCATACCGCGTTTCCGAGCATAATGTGAGATACGCGCCTTTATGCCACGGACAACTGTACCTAAACATTTGCGTAACATTGGATTGTTTATAGCCGTTATTCCGCCACAAGTAGAGACGCGATTTATCGCGTCTCTACAACAATCAGAACTGTTGTTTATAAAACCAACATTACAATTATTGTTAATAAAAATAATTGCATGTATATGATTTGGCATGACTACAAACAACGGTATTTCGGCATATGGATAATGAATTGTAACCTTTGTGAAGTTTTCACTTGCAAAACTGCCTGTTTCAGACATGCGCATTTTGCCATTAGAGATTTCTCCAAAATAGTGAATTTTATGTGCTGTACAAATTGTAACAAAATAGACGCCTCCGTCATACTCATGCCATTTGGCACGAGTTGATGGTATTCGATATTTATTTTGAAACAAAACGCCCATGTTATAATTTTAGACGCGATTAATCGCGTCTCTACGTTTGATGTTTTGGAGCATCTGATTAGTCATTAACTGCATCAATCATTATTTCAAATAAAATGTAAAGAAAAAATATACAACATCCGTTAGTTTAAAATAATGATGCTTCTTTAGCAAACCGTTTGCGTCCGAGATGCTTGTAGGCAAGGTCGGTGACTTCACGACCACGCGGAGTGCGCTTTATGAACCCTTCTTTGATGAGGTATGGCTCATAAACTTCCTCTATAGTACCCGGATCTTCACCAAGTGCAGTGGCTATGGTGGTCAGTCCTACGGGACCTCCTTTGAACTTGTCGATTATCGTAGTTAAAATTTTGTTATCGATTTCATCAAGGCCATATTGGTCGATGTTCAACGCTTCGAGCGAATATCGCGCAATTTCTGCATTCACCGTTCCGTTTCCTTTCACTTGGGCAAAGTCCCTGACACGTCGTAACAATGCGTTGGCGATGCGTGGAGTGCCGCGGCTGCGCAGGGCAATCTCAAGTGCTGCATCATCGGCAATGGGGACACCGAGCAGATGAGCTGAACGTTTCACGATGCCTGTGAGTACATTGTGGTCGTAATATTCGAGGTGGCAATTGATTCCGAATCGGGCACGTAAAGGGGCAGTAAGCAGTCCGCTGCGTGTCGTTGCTCCAATTAGTGTGAACGGCGACAATGAGAGTTGTACCGATCGTGCTCCCGGTCCTTTGTCAATCATTATGTCAATGCGGTAATCTTCCATTGCCGAGTACAGGTATTCTTCCACAACGGGACTGAGCCTGTGGATCTCGTCGATGAACAGCACGTCGTTTTCTTCCAGCGAAGTCAATATGCCTGCAAGGTCTCCCGGCTTGTCAAGCACCGGACCTGATGTGACTTTGAAACCCACGCCAAGTTCGTTGGCAACGATGTTTGACAATGTGGTTTTTCCCAGTCCCGGAGGCCCGTGCAGCAGGATGTGGTCGAGAGCTTCACCGCGCAAACGTGCGGCCGCTACGAACACGCGCAGGTTTTCTATCACCTTGTCCTGCCCGTTGAAGTCGCCGAATGTCATTGGTCGCAATGCCCGTTCAAAGTCGCGGTCGCTTTCAATTCGTTCTCTTCTTATGTCAAAATCTGTATCCATACCAAAATCCGATAACAAAGATAGCGAAAGTCGAGCGCAATGGGAAAAATGAGTTCGCTTATTTTTTATCATTGCCGAGACGCAGCCTATCTTATGGAAAGATAGTGAAAGGTGAATGCAAAGACAAGCAAAAAAACAACGTTTTTGTGTCTATCTATGCTGAACTATATTCTCTTTTGTCCAAAGAATGCATATGTTTATCGTTTGTTATAGATTATCATGAAAATAGGTTGTTATCTTTTAATGACATTTTCAAATAAAATTGCTTAATTTGCCACACGACCTAATACTTGCTGCGATGGAAAAACTCATGCAATATGTGTGGCAATACAAATTGTGGAATCCTGTCAAGATGTTTACCAACGATGGGAAGCGTGTGAAAGTGATTGACACAGGGTTGCCTAATACAAACGCCGGACCAGATTTTTTCAATGCCAAAATTGAGATAGGAGGAGAACTGTGGGTAGGCAATGTGGAAATTCATGTGCGGGCTTCCGATTGGCATCGTCACGGGCATGACCGAGACAAGGCCTATGACTCTGTAATTCTGCATGTGGTCGACAAGGATGACGCTCCTGTATACAGGACTAACGGTGAACTGATTCCACAACTGGTGCTGAAATGTTCACCACATTTCCATGACCGTTATTCTCAGCTTGTCAATAATAGCCTCACGATGTTGCCTTGTGCAGGTGCAATAAAGGAATTGCCGTCTATTGTGATAACCGAATGGATGGAATCGCTTGCTTTTGAAAGGCTTAATTCAAAGGTTGAAAGGATTAACTCTTTATATGAAAGTTCTTGCGGCAGTTGGCAGGACATATGTTATGTCACGATTGCCCGTAGCCTTGGGTTTGGGGTGAACAGTGATGCATTTGAGCAACTTGCACGTCGCACTCCGTTGCGCTTGATGCACAAGCATGGCGACTCGTTGTTCCAGCTTGAAGCGTTACTTTTTGGGCAGGCCGGCTTCTTCGCGTCCGGTAATATCGTGGCTGATGATTATTTTCTTCGCCTTGCAAAGGAATATGGTTTCCTTGCCAATAAATTCCAACTGAAGCCGATGGATGGCTCGATGTGGAAAACATTCAGGATGCGTCCTCAAAATTTTCCTTATCGCCGCATAGCATCGCTGGCACATTTCATAGAGAACGGGTTTGACCTAATGGACAAAATTTTGGAGGCCGACGGAGAAAAAGCCTTGCGTGCATTGTTCTCGGTCGAGCTGACAGGCTACTGGGCGACTCATTACACATTTGGTGGATTACCGAGCGAAGTGCCTGTAAAGGCTCTAAGCAATGCATCCATCGACATTTTGTTGATAAATGCTGTTGCGCCACTTTATTATGCTTATGGCATGAAGACCGGGGACTATGACATTACAAGCAAAGCTGTCGACTTGCTTGAGAACTTAAGGCCCGAAAAAAACAGTATTGTGGAGACTTTCGTTGCTGCCGGCATTAAGTGTCCCGACGCGATGACGTCGCAGGCATTAATACAATTGCGCCGCCAGTATTGCGAAGCACGGAAATGCCTTTATTGCCGCATCGGGCACCGGTTGCTGAGCGAGGCTTCCATTCGTAATGATTGATGTCCCGTCAGTGTCAATTATTGTCATCTCCGGCAGAATCTGTATCAAGATCGTCGGTATCGTGGACTATGATATTCTTGTCTTGTTTCTTTTTTTGCCATTTTTCACGCGCAAACACTTGCATGTCGGGGATGGTATCTTTTTCGTCCACTATTTCAAATCCGAGCATTGTCTCAATGACATCTTCCATTGTGACGATGCCGCGCATGCATCCGTATTCGTCGATTATCGCCGATATGTGTTCTTTTTTAGAGACGAGTTCTTCCCAAATGTCGGAAACTTCGGTATTCTCGGCAAAAGACAGAATTGGCCTTTTGATTTCGGAAAGGTGCATGTCAAACTTGTCCTCGGCAAGTCGTTCAAGAATGCTTTGGCGTAGCACATATCCAGAAGGATAATCTTTGTTGTCGGAATATACAGGTATACGTGAGAAGGATTTATATTGTTCGTTTTTATAAAATTCTCGTAAGGTCATCGTTTCATCGGCGGCAGCCACGACCACGCTTGGTGTCATGATGTCGCGAGCCGATACGTTTTTGAGCTTTATGAGGTTTTGTATCATTTTGTTCTCTTCTTTCTCAAAAACGCCTTCTTCGGCACCGACGGTGACCATAGCCGAAACTTCTTCCCGGCTCACCGATTGAGGATGCTTTTTGTGTGAGATGAGCTTTGTTATCAACTCCGACAGCAATACAAGCGGATAGGTAATGATGATGAGTACTTGTATGATGCGGCTTGTGGGCAGTGCGAGACTGCGCCAATAGGTAGCTCCTACGATTTTAGGAATAATCTCGGACAGAACGAGAATCAAGGCTGTCAAGATTGCTGATATTAGTCCGAAATAGGCTTCTCCCCATATTTTCACGGCTTCGGCGCCGACACCTGCGGCTCCTATCGTGTGGGCTATCGTGTTAAGCGACAATATTGCCGCAATGGGCTTGTCGATGTCGAGTTTGAATTTCTTTAGCAATTTGGCCGAACGTGCGCCTTTACTTTCTTGCAGAGATATAAATGACATGGGAGTCGACAGCAGGACGGCTTCCAGTACGGAGCATAGAAATGAAAGAGATATTGCTCCTATGAAATAAATAATTAATAGTTCCATGAAATTTGTGTGTTTAAATTAAATTTTACCTTGGCATGTGTCAAAGGCACATGTCGAAAAATTAAGAAAGAATTTGTTCCGCTTGTCTTTTTGTGAATGGAAATGAATTAAATCCTAAATGCGAAACACGCACAAAGCCAGAATCTTGCGATTACGGCATGGAACTATGGCCGGCGCAGAAATGCTCGTTAATCCGGTCAATGATGTTTTTGTACTTTTGTTGTTATTGCACTGTTGCTGTGCCAAGAGCCTGTTTTCAATCTCTTGAAGAGGTGATGGTTCGTGTTGTGTGAAATTCTGATTGGTATTGAACCTTCGTTGGTAATAGTCATCCATATATTGAAAACGAGGGCATGCAAGACCTGATGTTTTGTTATCTCTTTTTTAATCCTGAATTGCTGTTGTTTCCCTCTATTCAGATGCAAAGTTACTGAAAATGTTAGTGTTTGGCAATAACATTTGCGTAAAATTTTAAATTCGGAACTTGTTGGGATGAATAATTGCGAAATTGCCATTTATTTTCAAAAGCAAAATGTCTTAAGGCCTCCTAAATGTCGTGGAACTATGCATTTTGCCGTTAAAATAAATAAAATCATGACATAATGGAAGTGAAATTTGGAATGTGTTGGATTTGTGCTTATATTTGCCCCGAAATATTAAACATTGGTTACAATGGCTCTGATAATTCCAAAAAAATACAAGCAAAAGTTGCTTCCCGAAACGACGGAAGTTGCCATAAAAATAATAAAGGATCTTTTTCAGTCGAAGCTGGCAAGGGCTTTGAACTTGCGGCGCGTCACAGCCCCGCTATTCGTGCTTAGCGGTACAGGTATCAATGACGACCTTAACGGAGTGGAACATGCCGTGAGCTTCAACATTGCATGCATGGATAATTGCAAGGCCGAGGTGGTGCATTCGCTTGCCAAGTGGAAGCGTATGAAGCTTGGAGCTTACGACATTGCTCCGGGATATGGAATATATACCGATATGAATGCCATTCGCACGTTTGAGGAGCTGGATAATCTCCATTCATTATATGTCGACCAATGGGATTGGGAGCAGACGATAAATGAATCGGACAGGAATCTTGATTATTTGAAATCGACGGTTGAAAAGATATATTGTGCCGTAAAGGAGACCGAATGGGCTATATATGAGAGGTTTCCTCACATTACTCCGCGACTGCCCGAAAAGATAACGTTTGTCCACTCCGAGGAATTGCTGCAACGTTATCCCGACTTGACTCCGAAAGAGCGCGAAACTGAAATAGCGCGTGAGTGCGGAGCTGTGTTTGTAATTGGCATAGGTGGACCATTGAGTAACGGAGAGCCTCATGACGGCCGTGCTCCGGACTATGACGATTGGATATCGGACAATGGGGAAGGTTACAGAGGCCTTAATGGTGACATTATTTTGTGGGACAGCATCCTGCAAGTGCCTTTCGAGCTTTCTTCAATGGGTATCCGTGTCAGCGTGGACTCGTTATTGCGCCAGCTTGAAATGCGAGGTTGCATCGAGCGGCTGAGCTTGCCGTTCCACCGCTCACTTTTGGCAGGAGAACTTCCTCATTCGATAGGTGGCGGAATTGGTCAAAGCCGGTTGTGCATGTTCTTGCTTCAGAAAGCACACATAGGCGAAGTGCAGGCAAGTATTTGGCCGCCTGAACAGGTTGCCGAGTGCATGGCTTATGGAATACATCTCATGTAGGGTTTTTATATATAATCGATTAATTTTTAAGTTGATAGTACATTATGCAGGGATTATGTGATATAATTTCTGCATTTTTTTGTTGAAAAATTTGCATGGTAATAAAAAACGTTGTAATTTTGCACTCGCAAACATGAAATAAGGATGTTTGAGACCTCTAAGGTGCGGTAGTTCAGCCTGGTTAGAATACATGCCTGTCACGCATGGGGTCGCGGGTTCGAGTCCCGTCCGCACCGCAGTGGAGAGAGGAGATGAGCAATTTAGCTTTCGGGCTTGTTGCTCATTTTTTTGTTTTATAGTCGTGACAACAAGTGTGTCGTCCCTGGGTGCAAAGGGTCGGGGCTGGGAGAAAATGGCGCAGTAGAAATTTAGAGGGGGATACCCATATAACATAGCGATTCTGGATTGTGCCCACTACACAATGATTGGCTTTAATATAAAGATGGCGCGATTTATAGCATATGGTTTGTGAAATTTATGAGCATTGTTTTTTAGACATGATAAAATTGTGTCTCCATGAAGATCTTGCCCTATTACGCTAGACTTTCACTATATTTGTAGAATATAGGATGCGTCTCGGCAATGTGAAATTCTGAGCAAGCTCGAATTTTCCTATTGTACTCGACTTTCACTATATTTGTAAAAATCAATCCATGATAAATATGAGAAAGAGGATAAAAGGAGAAAAGGTTACAGGATGCAGCGCGGATGGGTCGGTCAGCATGGAGTTGAAAGAACTCGTCAGGCTGGCTGATGAGTGTTGCAAGGCAAATGAACGGGATGTTACAGAGAATTATTTGCTGCAATGCCTCAGGGTGGGCAAGTTATGTGAGGATGCCGGCCTTGAATCCCAGGCTATTAAATTATATCGATTGGTTGTTGATCGGGCTTTGGATATGGATTATGGAGAGCTTTTAAGACGATACAAGGATATTGCCTTGGAGGCTGCCGAGAGGATAAGAGCCATATTCAGGAAGCATGGCGCAAACGGAAGCGATACAATAAAGGATGTGCTGTCGAGCTATGAAGACATAAAGCATTTGTCGCTTGGAGAATGAGTAATGGCAGAGACGCGATTTTATCACGTCTTGGAAACCATGAATTTGCCGAATCCATGTAATCTTGATTCAATATTGTAAGCATCCATCGGATGATTGATGAAAACAAAAATGCCGCTTAGGTTTCCCTGAGCGGCATTTGTTGAATATATCTAAACTTGTTTTATTATTGCTTTGGATTAAGCTTTAGTTTAGAGCTTCGGACCAGCAGCTACGAGAGCCTTGCCAGCTTCGTTTCCGGTAAACTTGGTGAAGTTGTTGATGAAACGGTTTGCAAGGTCTTTAGCCTTTTCGTTCCATTGAGCTGCATCGGTGTAGGTGTCGCGAGGATCAAGGATCTTAGGATCTACGCCCGGCAATTCGGTAGGAACAACGAAGTTGAAGTAAGGAATTGTCTTTGTCGGAGCTTTGTCGATAGAACCGTCAAGGATTGCGTCGATGATGCCGCGAGTATCCTTGATAGAAATACGCTTGCCAGTTCCGTTCCAACCAGTGTTAACCAAGTAAGCCTTAGCACCTACGCGTTCCATCTTCTTAACGAGCTCTTCAGCATATTTTGTCGGGTGCAAAGAAAGGAATGCAGCACCGAAGCAAGCTGAGAATGTCGGAGTCGGTTCAGTGATACCACGTTCGGTACCTGCCAACTTAGCGGTGAAGCCCGACAAGAAGTAATACTTGGTTTGTTCAGCGTCAAGGATTGATACAGGAGGAAGAACTCCGAATGCATCGGCCGACAAGAAGATTACTTGATGAGCGTGTGGGCCTTTTGAAACCGGCTTAACGATGTTGTTGATGTGGTAGATAGGATAAGAAACGCGAGTGTTTTCTGTAACGCTCTTGTCAGCGAAGTCAATCTTGCCGTTAGCGTCAACAGTTACGTTTTCGAGCAATGCGTCACGCTTGATAGCATTGTAGATATCGGGTTCGCTTTCCTTGTCAAGGTTGATAACCTTAGCATAGCAACCTCCTTCGTAGTTGAATACGCCTTCGTCGTCCCAACCGTGTTCGTCATCACCGATGAGCAAACGTTTCGGGTCGGTAGAAAGGGTAGTCTTTCCTGTTCCAGACAAACCGAAGAAGATGGCTGTGTTCTTGCCTTCCAAGTCGGTGTTGGCCGAGCAGTGCATTGAAGCGATACCGCGAAGTGGGTTGAGGTAGTTCATGATAGAGAAGATACCTTTCTTCATTTCACCACCATACCAAGTGTTAAGGATAACTTGTTCGTTGGTCTTGAGGTTGAATACAGTAGCTGTTTCAGAATTCAAGCCAAGTTCTTTATAGTTGTCAACTTTAGCTTTAGCGGCATTGAATGATACGAAATCAGGTTCGCCATAGTTAGCAAGTTCTTCTTCGGTAGGACGGATGAACATGTTCTTAACGAAGTGTGCTTGCCAAGCTACTTCCATGATGAAACGAACTTTCAAGCGAGTAGCAGGGTTTGCACCGCAGAATGTATCCATAACGAACAGACGCTTGCCTGACAATTGCTTAACGGCTTTAGCCTTCAAGTCGGCCCAAGCTTCTTCCGAGCAAGGCTTGTTGTCGTTCTTGTATTCAGGAGTAGTCCACCACACGCTGTCCTTGCTGGCTTCATTCATTACAAAGAATTTGTCTTTAGGAGAACGTCCGGTGTAGATACCGGTCATCACATTTACAGCACCAAGTTCAGTTTCTTGGCCTTTTTCATAGCCTTCCAAGCCTTCTTTGGTTTCTTCTGCAAACAATACTTCATAAGACGGGTTGTGGAGAATCTCCTTCACGTCTGTGATACCGTACTTGCTTAAATCTAAATTTGCCATATTAAATTGAATATATGAGAGATTAAAAATTGTTTCTGTGCTTATTGCGTTGCTAAAACCACCGCAAATTTAGCTATTTTTTTTTACAGCGATAAATAATTAAGGAAAATTTTCCGTAATATATGCCTTTTAAAGATTTATTATATTTTCAAGGCAGATGCGCATGTTTCATTTCGTGTTGTTTGGCTCTTGTGAGTGAACATGAAATCTACCCTTTATCGAAATTACAAATTTCATACCAACAATATATTGAAACTTGTGCCGTCAGCCAAATTTAGGAATAACTAACGTTAGCCGGGTTGTTAGGCTGTCATTATTCAATTGCATCGTGTCGCAGTGTAAACATTGCTGCTTTCAACATGTCAAAATATCAGTTATGCACAGGTGGTTGGCAGTCGTTGCATGTGTTTTACATGTCATGTAATCAATTTTGCGGAAATAAGCAGCTTTTAAATTGTATTGTATCATTATTTTGTATACTTTTGTACGAAGTTTAATGCATTGTACAATCTAAAGTTAAAAAACAGCCGCAGTTGTTGCGTGTAATGACATGAAGCCATGACAGAGCGCAAAATTGTTGGCCGGATTAAAGTGGAAGATGTGTGATACTTGCCGCACATCACACGCCGTGATATTTTCAAGCAACACAGTAGTATACTTATGGTTTTGCAATGCGTGTCGGGCACTTTGGCTGCCTGCAAGTGTTGCATGCATGTGCATGTGCATAGGCGTGGCAGTCTTGGATACAGTGTGAATCACAGTAGCAATGGTATTTGCCCGAGAAATTGAATGAACGCACATTTTAAGAAACGGATGTCCCGTTTTTTTTCTTGCTTAGGGATAATCCGCACAACAGATGGTGATACATAGCAAGTTATTGTGAAATAACTGTTTCGTGAATGGCCTTGTACAGAATAGCCGGTTTTCGGGTTAGTTTAGTTACAAGGTTTCTGCCAAGGCCATTTATTTATATTTTTATTTAACACAATAGTTTTTCTTTTCATTTTCACGGGTCAGATGTTGAATCAGTCCCGTGATGTTTTTTATATGGCGAGAATAAAAGTGATGCTCATGTGGGCGTGTGCCTGCATGATGCATCGCTATATATTAATTATGAGGGGTATTTGTTTGGTCTGAGTGAATAGATACCGGCTGGCTTGTCAGTTTTGCGACATCTTGTAATCTTCCGGGGCGAATCCTGTTATTTTCTTGAACAACAGGCTGAAGTGCCTAACGCTTGAAAAACCAAGCCGTGACGCGACAATTGCTGGCGAACTGTCGGGTTGCAACAGCATTTGTTTGGAGATATCAAGTCGTCGAAGTTGAAAATATTCATTGAATGTTTTTCCTGTTTCAAATTTCAGCAAATCACAAAAATAACTTGTCGACAAATGCAATTTCCCTGCGCAATAAGCAGGGGATGGGCATAATCCCTTTTCCATGCGTCCGCTTGTGAAATATTCGTCAATCAGCCTGTCGGTACTGTTTATTATGGACTTGTTTTTGTCCTCGCGGGTTATGAATTGTCGTTCGTAAAACCGTGTGCAATAGTCGAGCAACAATTCAATGTGGCGAGTTATGATTGTCCTGCTGTGCTTGTCGATGGGATGGTGTAGTTCTTTATCCATTTCACGAAGGCAATTTTCTATCGTGTTCATTTCTCTCAGCGACAAGTGTAACGCTTCGTTTTTGTTGTAGGAAAAGAATGTGTAATTGTTGATGGTGTTATTGAGATTGGTACCAAACAATAGGTCGGGATGGAATGCAAGCAGCCAACCTTTTTGAGGCAAAGCCCTGTCGTCAGTCATGTCGAACGGGCGGTCGGGAGGTAGGAATACCATTGTGGCATTTGAATAGTCATAATATTTCCAACCGCAGCAACAGCAATCGCACGAATCGTTCTCGATGAGAAGGATTGTGTAGAAGTCAAATTTGATGCTGTGCTGCTCGACGTTGCTTTTGTCAAGGCGAATGACACATGCTTGTGGGTGCAAAGTTTTGCATCCAAGGCAGCAGTTGCATTCGGTCACGGTTTTTATGTCTAATATGTCGGACATCGTGTCAAGGATTAAAATGGCTTTCGTATTTGTCCCTGTTTGTCGAAAAAGCTCTCGTGTGCATTGCAAAGGTATGTATAAAAGAAGATAAAAACGAGCATGTTAACCTCAAAACGGTAATAATGGTAATTATCTCCGTAATACTGGTCATGGGAAGATGGGTGGTGGAACGGAGCAAATAGTTATCTTTGCTGCAATCAATTATCGGAGCATGAAAATAATGATAAAGAAGTGTCGTATGGTTGTAATTGTCGTGGCATGTATTATCCTTGCAGCAGTGACAGCCGGAGTGATTTTCATCAATCACCCGAGTTTCGGACGCTTGCCGCGTGGAGAGAGGCTTGAACGCATCAAGCGGTCGCCATATTATCGCGACGGCTCGTTTCATAACATTCAAAGTGCTCCCCTTATGACTTCCTCTAAGAGTCGATGGGAAAACATGTGGAATTTTTTATTTAACAGGCCCGACGGACTTGTACCAGAAGTCCCCGTATCTGCCGTAAAGACAGAACTTGGCAATCTCCCCAAGGAGGATTTGATGGTATGGTTCGGACATTCGTCCTATTTGTTGCAATTATCGGGCAAGAAAATTCTTGTTGACCCGGTTTTTTGCATGGCATCGCCGGTGTCGTTTGTCAACAGGCCGTTTAAAGGGATCGATATATATGCTCCTGAGGATATTCCGCCCATTGATGTTCTTGTCATTTCCCACGATCATTGGGACCATCTTGACTACAGTACTGTAAAGGCAATAAAAGATCGCGTGGACAAGGTGGTGTGTCCGCTTGGAGTAGGAGAATATTTTGAATACTGGGGTTATTCTGTCGGGCAAATCGTCGAACTTGATTGGTATGAAGATGCCGTTCCTGTGCCGGGACTCATTTTCCATTGCTTGCCGGCAAGGCATTTCTCGGGTCGCGGACTTGAATCCAACAAGACTTTGTGGGCTTCGTTCCTTGTGGAATCACCATCGTTGAGCGTGTATATAGGCGGTGATAGTGGTTACGGGAATCATTTTGCCGAAATAGGCGAGAAATATGTCGACATAGATGTGGGCATACTTGAAAACGGTCAATACAACGAAGATTGGAAATATATCCACACCATGCCAGAATTGCTTGGCAAAGCTGCACGAGAGCTTGGTGCAGGCACTGTCATTACGGTGCATCATTCCAAGTATGCTCTGTCGCGTCATCGCTGGGATGAGCCTCTCGAGAATGAATTACGCATGGCGCGAGAAGATTCGGTCAACTTGAAAGTACTTGAAATAGGAGTTCCGGCCAAGTTGCCGTGACTATTGATGGCATGACAAGTAAAGACGATTATTTTTTCTGTAATTTGTCTACTATGATTTTTTACCGCTTGGCATATCTTTGCACATGGTAAGCTATTAATGATATGGATATGACACTTGATGATTTTATTGAACATGTGCGTCAACGCAAGCCGCTTAATACGCCCGAGATTTATGCTTTCATGGATATAATGAGTGACGAGGCAAGGCGTCTCACTTGTGAATTGAACAATTCTTTCCATACGTTTGAGGAATCACGCGAATTGATGTCGCGCATCACAGGTAAGCTCATCGACTCATCTTTCAGGGTGTTCCCTCCGTTTTATACCGATTTCGGGAAAAACATCACTATGGGGAAGAATGTGTTTATCAACGCATGTTGCCATTTTCAAGATCATGGAGGAGTAACAATAGGCGACGGGTGTCTCATAGGACACAATGTGGTGTTTGCCACGCTTAATCATGGATTGAAGCCTGAAGACAGGGTTTCAATGATTCCGGCACCTATCGTTTTAGGACGGAATGTGTGGGTCGGTTCAAATTCCACGATACTTGCGGGCGTGACGATAGGTGATAATGCCGTCGTGGCTGCCGGAGCTGTAGTGACGAAGGATGTCCCGGACAATGTCATTGTTGGAGGAGTTCCGGCAAAGGTTATCCGCCATATAGAAGACTGAGACAAGACGCATTTGCACGACAAATAAGCCGGACAGCAATATTTGTGGAAATGAATGCTGCCCGGCTTGTCGTTTTATGAATTGATGGTTTTATTGTATTCCGTAAAGTTGTTGTGCCATCACTATTTCGGCAATTGTCCAATCAAGCGGCGAGTCGATGTCTATTGAATGTATTGCGTTCATTGGACAGCAACGGCGGCGAGTAAATTCGTTCAACTTCATTTTTCGCAAAGATTCCACGTTGATCACATATACTGCACCGTTGTATTCCCACACTTTGGGGGCATCTTGCCGACGAGTGTACCGGCCATCTCCCTTGCTGATGTGCAGGAATCCGTCTTTGTCTTCTTCATAGGCATTATAGTAAGGGTTGGTGGCAGCTTCTTTCACGGTTACCACCATATCGATGTTTGGTGTGTACATGGCTAATGCTTTTTTCACGTCATCGACAGTGCGAAATGGAGATGTGGGTTGCAGTAAAACTATTGTGTCATAATTCCGGCCAAGGTTTGCGTAATGATCGAGGGCGTGAATTAACACGTCGTAGGTGCTGCTGCGGTCGGTGGCAAGTTCGGCCGGGCGCATGAACGGCAGATGCAGCCCCATGTCTCGTACTACCGATGCTATTTCGGCGTCGTCGGTTGAAACGCAAATGTCGGCATCGTCGGCCAATTGGCGAGCAACCTCGATGGAATACGCAATAAGAGGTTTCCCGGCAAGCAGTTTGATGTTTTTACCCGGGATTCCTTTGCTCCCGCCTCTTGCCGGAATTATAAAAAGAGTTTTCATAATAGATAATTATGTGTGGTTATTGATTTATATCGTAGAAATGTTTTACAGTGATGCCGTCAAGCGAAGCGTTGCATAAGATGTCGGTTATTTTCGACAGTGTATCGGGTTGCTCGTAAGGGTTGATTGTTGAGGTGGCTTTTGCCCGCATTTCGGGCGACAAGACTGTGGCAATCCCGTTGCTGATTTCTTCAATAGATGTGCCGCAATTGAGTACCGAGTCGGCAGCCATACGACCAGCTTGCCTCATGCCGATGTTGAGCGTGGGAATTCCCATTGACGGGACTTCCACTATTCCGCTCGAAGAATTGCCGACAACGGCTTCCACGCATTTAAGCATCGACAGGTACCGCAGTTGTCCCAGGGACGGATAAACGACATATTTCTCCGGATTGCGTTTGACACATTGGTCGATTAGCCTGATGATGTCATTGCCGTGGGTGTCGTTGTTGGGATAGGAGAAGAATATTTTGTATCCGTCAAGTTTGTCGAGGGCGGAGATGAGGTTGGTACATTGCAGGGCAGGCGGCATCTTGTCGAGAGTGGCAGGATGGAACGTGACAAAGACAGATTTTTCAGGAATGGAGGTTTGCAAGTTGGCTTCGAGTTGTTCACGCGACAGCAACTGCATGTGTCGTATGTTGTACACGCCTATGGCTCCGGTGTTGAAGACCCGGTCGGGTTGTTCTCCAAGTTGTATCACCCGGCGGCGGTAGCTCTCAGTTTCGGTAAAGTGCAGATGGCTCATTTTCGTTATGGAGTGCCTGATGCTTTCATCAAAAGCCCCGAAGCTGACAGCTCCTCCGGCAATGTGTGCGACAGGAATGCGAAATATCAATGCCGCGCTGGCTGCCACGAGCATCTCATATCGGTCGCCGAGGATGAGAATCAAGTCGGGCGACAATGTCTCGAGAGCTGCCGACATGCCTTTCATGCATGTTGCCATCGCGCTCACGGTGAGTGCCGGAGAATCATTGTCGACAGGCATAGGCACCCGGAAATCAATGTGAAAACCGTCGTGTTCTATTTCCTTATAGGTGTTGCCGAATTTTTCCGACAAGTGCATGTTGGTGGCTATGATTTGTAGCTTGATTCCGTCACGGGAAACAAGTTCGCGAGCTATGCTGCTCAATAGTCCCCAATCGGCGCGAGTGCCGGTGATGATGCATATTTTCCGTTCCATGCTACAAACATACTGAAAAAATCAATATTTTGTTCAAGCACAGTGGTCAAATTTTCCGAGTAAATCAACAAGGCCTTTTGGATAAAAAGGTTACTTTTTCTGCATATGCCATAGAAAGGGAAAATTGTTTCCATCCACAGTGATATCGATTGATAACAGCCCTTCTCTACCTTTTCGTTTTATATTCATATAGCCTATTATTCCTTCTCCTGGGTGTATGGTATTCTTTTTTAGATATCCATATTTGATTGCATTTCTCTCAAGCCGCATAATTCTTTCCATGTTTGATAAATTCATCATATTGGCAGAGTTTACGGCAGCGGCTGCCCCATAGTTGTATGTTGTTTGTGGATGTCCGTTTACATAGGTCGTAGACCATCCGGCATTGGCAGCATTCAGACCTGCCGATAATCCAGCTAAAGCTAATTCCCAATTCTGATTCTTTTTTACTTTTTTATGATATTCTTCATAGGTGTAAACTTGAAGTTCTTTAATTGAATTTCCATGTCCGAATTTTGCTGAAACATCTAATGGATCAAATATTACTTTTGCGACTGAATTATTTTGTATGAGTAATCCAATCTGATAGTTTTCACCATCGTCTTGTATTGTCATTCCAACAATGAAGTCTCCCTTACTTTGGTATGCCCATAAGTTTCCATCTATCCATTCTGTTGTTATTAATGGTTCTTGTTCCATCAATGAAAAAACTTTTTGCGATTTGCATGAAACAAGCAATATTGCCGCAAGGATGATATATATTGTTCTCATGATATGTAAAATTGTGAAAATAGATTAACTTATTGTCTTTGTTGCAAATATAACAAAGATGGACAAAATAGAAAAGCTGCCGGTCGTTTTTGTCGATCAAATGGTGTCGATTGCAGCTTTGCGGGCTTGGGCGGATTGGAGTTTGCGCGGAATTTTGTAAGTTTTGCCATCTTTTATGAAGTTGGCTCCGGTCTGTTTGAAGAAAAATGGGACATTTGCCGCCACGCAATCGGCGCGTATCTGCATGACCCACTTGAAATCGCACGGACGAGCTTCCGGGCCTGATTCCCCTCCCACGCTAACTTCCTCCACCCATTCGCCAAGCCACCGTCCGAGTGAAATAGGACCCAATAAAGGCTCGCATATTATGCATTTGTGCTTGAACGGCAGTCGCTTGAACACAGGCAGTCGCATGTCGGCACGTTTCTGGTTCTCGACTGTGCAGTAAAGGGTCACGTTGTCATAACCATCGCCCCAATCGTCGGGCAGGCATTCGGCAACACGGTCGATGCGTTTAGTGATGAGGATGAAATTGACATCGGGTCGTGCATGAATCATAGCCCATGCTTCGTCGCGCCACTGGTCGGCTTCGCTGATGAAGAAATCGGATGTGAAACAAGTCCATAACGTCGTGTGCGGCGGAACCTTGTAGGTGCCGTCGCGTTTACGCGCCACCGGCAAGTTGAAACTTTGGGTTTTGCGCACTTGCGAGCTGTCGATGTCATACCGGCTGTCCCTGCGATAGACGTAGCAGTGTAGGCAACCTTCACTCACTTTGTGGCAACCATGCCACAAGTTCCACATCGAGTACATAATGGAGTGTTATTTTTCAAGCCGTTCTTTAATTCGGCTCCAAGCAGGAGTCCCCGACAAGCTGCATTGTGGCAATGTGTAGTACATTTCTTTGAAGCGCGACATCGGTATGGTGAAACTTAATACGTCGGGATTCATGTATCGACGAACCGATGGGTCAAGCAATCCTATGAATGTGCGTCGGCCGTTACGGTTGTTTTCAACGACGACTTGGGTGAATATGGATGAGCATCCTGAGCCGAATCGGGCAGTCACCGCATCGTCGGAATTGTTGTCGAAGAATGCCCATGAAGCGAGTCCCGAAAGCATGTCGGCTGTAGCCAAGAAGAAAATGCCGGTTACTCCGTCGAAGTTGTCGAGTTTGTCGACAGGTGCGATGTTGAGGTATTTTTTGTCGGTTCTTGGGACGCCTGTTTTATTGATAAAGTCAAGTACAAGATCGGGAGTTTGCTTATACTTCTCTTTGCACGAAACAAATGTCGGTATATGTTCGCCCATGGGTGTAAAGCCTGTATAGAATTTTCCTCCCATGCAGCCTATACGGTCGGCACTCAATGATATAGCTTCGCCACGGCTAAGTTTTGCAAACTCTTGGAAGAAGCAGCCATTGATTTTTGAAGTGTCGTCGGAAATAGGCGTGTCGGAATGCCAAAATGCAAACGGCAGTAGAGCTTTCTCTCCGAATGCGTTGCGGAAGTTTTTTATGAATGAGTCTACTTGCATTTTATTGATACTTTTGTAGGATGATTGACTCTTGTCTTAATGCAAATATAAGAAACAAACAGAAGCCATGCCATGTCGGCAAAGATAATTTGCAGAGGCAATGACAAAATTTGTTTAGGGATTATAAAGCGGTGCCGTTTTTTATCATTTGGGTGGCCTAATATCGGAAGAAAGAGGGCAGTCAACCCGCAAGTTAAAGAACAATTTTCCTTTGACTGGTTTGATGTTTTGTGGAAAGTATGTATATTTGTTGTACATCATAGTGTACAACTTAAAATAAAAATATTATGAGGGTAATAAGTTCATCGGAATTAAGAAACAACATGAAGAAATACCTTGATTTGGCTGCAAATGAGAGAATATTGATACAACGAGGCAGGAACGAGACTTTTGTACTGATGCGTGAAGATTATTTAGAACCGGACGAGGATTTAAGGCGAGCGATAAGTGCAAAAGAATTACTTGCAGGCGTAGAGGAGGATATAAGGGCAGCATATAAAGAAAAACATGGTGAAAGATAATGAAAGTATTGTTTTTGCCAGAGGTCAGGCAATATCTGAAAGAATTGCATGGCATACTCTTTGAAAAGGAATATTTTGGATTTGAGGAATCTGCCGTGCAGTATGTAAGGGATTTAATTCTTGATATTGAAGAGACATTGCCAATAAGGGTGAGCAAGGAAGCTCCTGCATGTTTTAACAGGTATGGCACAGGTATGAGGTATACTTCTTTTAGGAAGAATAGGAACACTCAATGGTATGTGTTTTTCAATAAGTATAGGGAAAAGGACGAAGTAATCTACCTTGTTCGATACATAAGTAATAATCATGCAATAGCTCAATACTTATAATGAGATGCATGGAGATGTGCCGGAATGTGCCTTGGTTGATTTTACTAAGATTATCAATAGTGGTAGTTTCTTAGGCAAGAGAACCTACCGGTTTAAATTTTCCATATTGCACTCAAAATTTTGTAAATTTGCTTAATAACATAAACTTTTTGAAATTACATGAAATTTGGAATAGTATTGTCGTCGTTGTTGTGCATGGCATTGACAGTTTCGGCGCAGACATATCAAGTCGTAGTGTCGGAAGAGGATGAACCGATGATGACGGGTAAGTTTGAGCCTAATTGGAAATCGTTGTCCCAATATGAAGTGCCTGAATGGTTTAGGAATGTGAAATTTGGAATTTGGGCGCATTGGGGTCCTCAATGTGTGGAAGGTTCGGGCGACTGGATGGCTCGTAGCCTTTACATGGAAGGTACGCGTGAATACAAATATCATGTGGAACATTATGGGCATCCGTCGGAATTCGGATTCAAAGATATAATACCATTGTGGAAAGCCGAGAAGTGGAATCCCGACAGCCTTGTCGCGTTTTACAAAAAGATAGGTGCGCAATACTTCTTTGCCTTGGGCAACCATCATGACAATATGGACTTGTGGGACAGCAAATACCAGCCTTGGAACTCGGTCAACATGGGGCCCAAGCAGGATATTCTCGCCGGCTGGGAGCGTGCAGCTCGCAAGTATGGATTGTATTTCGGCATAAGCCTTCATGCCGACCATGCGTGGACGTGGTATGAAACTTCGCGCCGCCACGACTTGCAAGGGCCTAAAAAGGGCGTGCCATATGATGGCAACTTGCGAAAGGAGGATGGAAAGGGCAAATGGTGGGAAGGATATGACCCTCAAGACCTTTATGCGCAGAACCATCCTTTGAGCAAGGATTCGTGGGACAATGGCGCAATCCACCGCCAGTGGGCTTGGGGCGGCGGAGCGTGTCTGCCGTCGGAAGAGTTCTGTACTAATTTCTACAATCGCACGCTTGACGTGATCAACCGTTATAATCCCGACTTGCTTTATTTTGACGTGACAGGTGTGCCATTTTATCCGGTAAGCGACGCGGGATTGAAAATAGCCGCTCATTTCTATAACCATAATATCGCCACGCATGACGGTCATCTGGAAGCTGTGATGTTTGGCAAGATATTGACCGAGCAACAGAAAGAAGCGTTGGTGTGGGATGTGGAACGCGGAGCCCCCAATGAGATTTTGGAACGTCCGTGGCAATCATGCTCATGCATAGGCGGATGGCATTATAATACCGACATTTACAATGGCAATGGGTACAAGTCGGCTGCTTATGTGGTGAAATTGCTGGTTGACATAGTTAGCAAGAATGGCAATTTACTTCTCAGCGTGCCGTTGCGTGCCGATGGTACATTTGACGAAAAGGAGGAGAAGATATTGAACGAGTTTGGCGAATGGATGTCGGCGAATAGTGAAGCAATTTACGATACTCGTCCATGGAAGGTGTTCGGCGAGGGACCTGTTGCAGAGTCCGACATTCCTATAAACGCGCAAGGTTTTAATGAAGGCTCTTACGCTAATGCTGATGCAAGGGAAATAAGATTCACGCAGACCGACGAGGCTTTATATGCGACAGTGCTGGCATGGCCCGAAAACGGCATGGTGGTTGTCAAGTCGCTCTCTGATGGTAACACACTTTATCCCGACGAAATAAAGAGCGTTGAGTTGCTTGGCTACGGCGCGATTGATTTCTCACGAACACAGGACGGCTTGACCGTGAACCTGCCGACCGACGGCAAGTTCCATAGCCTCGCACCCGTCTTGAAAATCAAGAAATAATAAAGTTTATCAAAGCTTTTAAGAAACAGAACAGGGCGGCCCACACTATGCGAGCCAGCCCTGTTTTGTTTTTATGATTGCGTTTGAGAACGCAGCGAGAATGAAGTTCTTGTTATTTTGTTTTCTCGGTGAAGAATCATTTCTTTTTAATGCCATCTTCGACAGCCTTGTTCAATTCCTTGATTTCCTTTTCCGCAACACTTAAAGCCTCGTTGATATTGCTGCAGATGTTTTCTTTCCCCAATAGGTCATAAAACCCGGCTTTTTCCAACACTGCATGCACCTGAGAGTTCACGCCTGAAAGAATCAGATGAATATTCTCTTTCTGTGACATCTCACAGAATGTGGTAAGGTTGTGTATGCCGGTCGAGTCGATGAAAGGCACCCTTCGCATCCGGATGATACGTATTTTCGGGCGGTCGCCCAAACGTGCCATAATTTCCTCAAACTTTGTGGCTATTCCGAAGAAATAAGGCCCGTTTATCTCATATACCTCCACTCCATCGGGCACTGACAGATGCTCTTCATGTGTTACCGCATCCGACTCCTTGTTAGGATCTATCTCATCGGTTATCACAGATATCTCGGTGGTTTCCATCACACGCTTCATGAAAAGCACGCAAGCGATAACCAATCCCACCTCAATGGCCACAGTTAAATCGAATATCACCGTAAGGAAGAATGTCAGCAGCAACACGACTACATCCGATTTGGGATTCCTCAGCAAGCCTTTGAATACTCTCCATCCGCTCATATTATAAGAAACAACCACCAACACACCTGCCAGACAAGCCATCGGTATATATTGTGCCAATGGCATCAGAAATAACAGGATCATCAGCAATATCACCGCATGAACAATCCCGGCTATCGGAGATCGTCCGCCATTATTGATATTTGTCATTGTGCGCGCAATAGCCCCAGTGGCTGGAATGCCTCCGAAAATAGGCGACGCGATGTTGGCAATGCCTTGAGCAATCAGTTCGGTATTTGAATCATGTCGGTCACCGATGACGCCATCGGCCACAGTAGCCGAAAGCAACGACTCAATGGCTCCTAACACAGCTATCGTAATGGCCACTGGGAAAAGGTTCTTGACAGCCTCCCAGTCGAGTGACGGCACGGCCGCTTCGGGAAGCTGCGACTGGATGCTGAAGCGGTCGCCGATAGTTGCGATATCGCCTATTCCGCAATACATCTTCAACAGATATACTCCCACCGTAACAAGCACAATGGCTACTAACGAACCAGGCAGCTTTTTGGAAAACTTAGGAGTCAAGGCAATAATCAGCACACTCACTACACTGACACCGGCATTCCACCAATTGACCGTATCGAAATGACGAGCATACAACAACCATTTCCCGATAAAGTCACCGGGAATCTTTTCATCCCCGAACTGAAGCCCGAACACATCGGCTATCTGAGTCGTAAAAATGGTGACCGCAATACCGCTCGTAAAGCCTATGATAATAGGATAAGGAATAAACTTCACAATCGTACCCAATTTGAATACTCCCAACAAGATTAGCAGCACCCCGGCCATCAAGGTGGCTACCATTAATCCGTCAATCCCGTATTCTTGGATAATACCGTATATGATGACAATAAACGCACCCGTAGGACCGCCAATCTGCACTTTGCTTCCTCCGAGGAACGAAATGATGAAACCGGCCACTATTGCTGTGATGATACCTTTCTCCGGACTTACTCCCGAAGCGATACCGAAAGCAATGGCCAACGGCAAGGCCACGATTCCCACGATAATGCCGGCCATGACATCTGTCATCAGATTTTCCTTTGTGTACTTTCCCAACATCCCGAACAATTTCGGTTTAAATCCAATCTCTTGCATAAATGTGATGTTTCGTGTTATAAAATCAAAAAGAGCTGCAAAAGTAGTTAATTAATCGGAAATTCTCGACAGCTGATGTGTATTTTAATCAAAAAATTTTAATCCAAATTGGTTATTGGCAGGTATAGATTTTGGAGGAAACAGAAGATGCAATGAAAGCAATTGTGCGGATAAAGGTATAAACCTACAAACTATTGTCATTTCAGTAACAGTTCCAGCTGTAACTCACAAGCTTAACAAACAACAACTGAGTCCTAAAATGGATTAGGTCTTTGCGCGGTGCTTCCCACGGTTGAAAACTCGAACAGATGAGACATATAGACGAGGAAATAGAAGGACTGGAGTGAAGATGATGAATGAGTGATCTTTTTTCTTTTGTTTTCTTGAGAGCATACAATATCTTTGTTGGAAAATTGAGACAAAGATGACGCTTGATGAAAATATTTGTGCAAAGCCTTTTGTAAAATGGGTCGGAGGGGAAAGCCAGCTCATAGGGCAACTCGAAGCATTGCTTTCAGCCAACTTCTATAAAAAGGAGAATGTCACCTACATAGAACCGTTTGTGGGAGGTGGTGCCATGTTATTCCACATGTTACAGGCACATGAGAATATCAAACACGCAATTTAAATGATATAAATCCAGATCTGACGACCTGCTATAAAGTTGTTCGTGACCAACCTGATGAACTTAAACGTTCACTCGCCTCTATTCAAAAAGATTATTATCAAATCAAGACTGAAGACGCAAAAAAAGAATAGCTACAGATCCAATAAATTAAACTATGAAACAATACGAAGCCGTAATTGAAACATTAGATAAATTAGGCGGAATTGCTACATTGGGCGAGCTTAATAGAGAAGTTTTTAAAATAAAGGATTGTGAATGGAAAACAAAAACTCCATTTGCAAGTATTCGTCGTATTGTGCAACAAACCAAAGGTATTTATAAAATCAAGCCCGGATTATATGGATTAGAAAAATGCAGGAAGCAATTAGAAGATAGAGGAATTATAGTTGAGACCGAAAAAAACAAGGATTCAGATAATGTCAAAACATTCAATCACACATATTATCAAGGTATTTTATTAATAATAGGGAAATATCATAACATGCAAACTTTCATACCTAAACAAGATAAAAACAAGTGATTCTATGACGGGACAAGGCTACAAGATATTTCCACTCTCAAAGAGATGCCTTCTTATTCATATCCCCAAATAGTAAAGCGAAGTTCTACTATTGATACGATTTGGTTCAATGAACGTAATATGCCCCACTCCTTTTTTGAAATAGAGCATTCAACAGACATTCAGAATTCTCTATTAAAATTCAACGACTTGCAGGATTTTTATGCAAGAATGACTATCGTTGCGGACATAAAGCGTAAAGCTGAATTTGAATATAAAATGCATTTTCACGCATTTGACGATTTGCGTTTGAACAAACGTGTATCATTCTTAAGTTATGACTCGCTTATTAAACAATACGAAATGGAAGAGGAAAAGCAATTATTAGATTTTATTCTTTAGAACTTTTATTCTTGATAATCAATGAGTACCTATATTTTTTATACCGACGAAGGTTATACCATCGCTCCAAATAATGAAGAACTTGAAAGTTTACAAGTCTTAGGCATTGAAGACGGAGAAACAAAAGAAGAAGCATTGGCAAACTTATATAAAAACAACAAATGGATAGAGGAGAATAACTTCTCAGAATTAAAGATGCGTTGTTATGCGATACTCAACCCCGAAATATTAGAAGACATAAAAACAATTGTTCGATATTTATGGGAAGATGAATCTAAGCATTGGGAAGAAAACGAATGTCCCGACATCCATATTTTTAAGGTCTTGAAACGTATTCAGGAGAAGTTCTAAACCTGTGCCCGGAAAAACTGAAAGATAACGGAACTATAATATATTTCTTGCCAGATTCTATATATTCTAGGAATATATCCATTTGCAAAAACGCAGTACCTTTGCAGAAAAATTGTTTATATGGCAGATTGGCAACATCAGACAAGAATTGATTTAACATCATGGATTATTCATTTTGTTCATGAAAGAACACCTGAGACTAGTTTTGAGGTTCAGTTGAATGAAATTTCTACCCTATATCACATATGAAATCATGTACAGATGAGTATACCGAAGTTACACAAGGAATGATGAACAAAGGTATCGCTTGTTGTTTCGGCGAAGGCAGATATTATATTGAGATAAACAGACCATTTACTGGAAATGAATATTTTGGATTTGATGTTATGAGAGTTGTCGCAAATGCGATAAGCGATTTTTTAGGCCAGAAATTTTATGCTTACGCAATTCCTGACTAATTTAAGAATAATCATATACTACTGAACACTGCCTTTATATGTGGCATTAAATAATTATGAAACTACCTGAATATAAATCTTTAGAAGAAAAGGCAACGTTATTTTCTCATATAAAAATGGATACAAAAGATGTATTGGATTTCCATCTTGAGAAATTACAGGAATTTAGTCCGAACTGCATTTTTAGAGGAGTCAATGAAGCGAAGTACAAGGTTTACACGTCTGTTCAGCGCAGTTGGATTTGCAACGGTCTGGGCCGTCACTCCTCAATAAATCTTATGGTAGATTCCATGATTACGAGTCTGCGTAACAATGTCACCCTTATAGATTATTACAAGTCTTTGAATATTATACCGACGGATTTGTTGTATTTAGGCCTGTTGCAGCATTATTCCGCGCCAACCCCATTACTGGACTTTACCTATGACTACAAAACTGCACTGTATTTTGCAACTAAAGGACTGTCAGAAGGATGTTCAGACAGTGAAATCGATGACTATTTTTCTCTATACTATATTGATACTGATAAATACGGAGATCAACTTGTAAAAATGGATGAGTTCCTAAACAATGGGTTAGATGCCGGTGTTGCCATGTATGAAGATATTATTTCAAAATACCCTGGAACTGTAGATAAACAGTTTGACGTGGATATTTATACGAGATGGATAAAAAGACATCCTCTTTATGATGACGGATTGTGTACCATCAAAATGATGTTTATAGATAATCCTCTCAAATTCAAGGAAATTACCACTCCATATACACATGAAGGTTTATACTGGTCAAATCTCAATATAATCGCACAGAAAGGATGCTTTATTCTATATAACAATGATTGTATGCCAATGGAAGAATATATCGGCCAATCTGCCTGTTTGCCAAAGATATGGTGCATTGATATTCATAAATCTTTAGCGGAATATGTGCGGAAACATTATCTGCAAGGACTATCTGAATCTTTATTATTCCCGGACATCAACCAGCTTGCAAAAGATGCTTACAAAGACTTCCTTAAAAATCTGTAAGATATAGCCTCTCTATATACAATAACTAATATTTAAAGACATCCATGAGAACACTAACACAGGAAGAGCAAAGAACCGTAAAACATCTTGTCGAGTTAAAGCGAACCGGCAAATTAATTGAATTGGAAACCGCCGGAATACTTAAAAGCAGATTGGAATTCCTTACCATAAAATGACAACAAACGCCTAAAAAGTGCCTAACTCTATATTATAATGCCAATGTTGATTCTCCTGAAAAAATACAGGAAAGAATCATGGAAGCTTTGAAAATATATTTTGAGGTTTGTAGTTTCATATGTTTCTGCAGAGAATTGGAAGAGAATGAGATGATAGCAATTCAGACAATCTCTTTATCAGAAGACAAATCTGTAAAAACGCTGTATAATAAAGACCTATATAAATACGATGAAACAATCGATGTGTTCAAGCCAAATAATGCATCAGAAAAACTATTTCCCTCTTTTGGTACACGATGTATGTATCTGATAGATGGAATTGAGAAACGGAGGGTCAAGGATTATTTGTAATGGAAGAATAGTCTTACTGAGCTGTTTGTCTGAAGGATACAATTATGATGTAGCGAATTACTAAAAATG
This sequence comes from uncultured Muribaculaceae bacterium, assembly GCA_944321705.1. Classification (GTDB taxonomy): domain Bacteria; phylum Bacteroidota; class Bacteroidia; order Bacteroidales; family Muribaculaceae; genus Avimuribaculum. The sequence goes on from CALUMG010000020.1 coordinate 32,887, forward strand.
TTCATAGGAATGTGGAAGAATTTGACAATATTACCTGGAAGGTCTTATTGATTGATGGGGTTCGGGCCTCTAAATTTATCGGGTTCTATGGGAACATCTGGAGAAAAGCAAAAGAGGGAATTATTTGATTTTCAAATAATTCCCTCTTTTTGTGGTACCCAGACCCGGTACAAGGCATAGAAATCATAGGAAAATAAAAGAATTTATCTTCCTTATTATCAGTCATTTGTA
>CALUMG010000021.1 GCA_944321705.1 uncultured Muribaculaceae bacterium
TAACACTGATTTCAAAGAACTTTTATTCTACGGCGTTCGCGCCGCGGTGTAACTTTTATAATTTTACCGAACTATTGTCATATTCTTTGACAATATTATTATCATAGTAGGCCAAGGCTTTTTCTATCATTGCATTGATGGATGCGTCATCGGGTAAATAACCGAGATGCTTTAATTCACCAAACAATTGTAATATTTCATTGGTAACTTGCATCGATGACTTGCATCCGGAATACTTGAACCATGTCCAGCCCCCATCGTGCATCTGCAACGATTGTAATTTCTTTATTATGTTTTGAATTTCGTCCTCTGTTGTGACCGAGTCAACAAGGTTTATAATTTGTTGCATGCGTAGCGTTTGTCTGTCGGCTTCATCAATCCAAGGAGATGCAAGTAAAGTCCCAATCTTGAGGTCGCTGTTTCTTTGTAATTGGGATATTAGTGTAGAGTCTTCGGGATTGGATGACCAATATTCGATAGCTGCCTTTATTGAGTCGTTTTGTGCAACGATGCCTTGAGCCACAGTCAGTGCATATAGGGAATGAGCCAATGCACTTGCAGTCAAGTCGTCATCGGTCTTGATTGATGGAAGTGCGGTCAAGCAATACCATATGGGGTTGTTGCAGAACTCTAATGTCAACTTGTTGCCTTTCTTAGATCCATCGAATGTTAATTCGATGGATTCATTGGGTTGCAAGTAGAATGGCTTTGTTTCGATTACAGGCGAAACCGATGGCAATATAGGGAGTAATTGCTGTTCTCCGTCGCCAAATTGCGTAGTGGCTGCTTTAACTCGATATCCTACGAATGGAAGTTCATCGGGTACTTCCCATTGTATTTCGAGTGTTTTTGTTTCACGTCCGGCAAGTGAAATTTCAAATTCTTGCGACATCACGGTTTCATTTGTCTTAGGATTGAAAAGTTCCACGATTGCCGTGCATCGTTGTGTTGAATCGGTCGCATTCATCAGCGAGGCCGACAGAGCCGCATCATCGCTTGAACGGACAAACCGGGGCAAACGTGCTTTTACCATTATAGGCTTGGCTGTGATGATTTCATTTATAATCGATGCCGTGTGAAGGTCGTGAGTATAGGCAATGGCCTTGAACATCCATGTGGTGTTCATGAGCGGGGCATTGAATGTAATAGACACTTCGCCGTTCTCATCGGTGGTCAGTTCTGGAGCCCATAGGGCAGTGCTAATGTCGCTTGTGCGCATTTGTATGTCGTCAAGACTTTGGGCGTCAAGGCTTCCGCCGGCATCGGCCATCAACTTTGGTGACGCCAATTCATCTGTGGAGCTGGAAACGACAACTTCTTCTTTAAGCTCTGTACTTTTTTCTTCAACGATTGCGTCGGCAGCGGCCATTGACATGTTGCGCATGACTAAACCTCCTCGAAGATGTAAGTTACGACCGTAAGCATAGGAGCGGTCGTACAGGTTCAAGTCGGGTATTGTATAGTAGAATGCGTTTTCCATATGCAATGAAGTGGAAAAGAAACTTTGCGATATGGGCGTGTATGAATTTGTTGCGCCGGTTACATTAAAGTTGAAAAGTTCACTGAAGTATATGTCGGTATTGAATGACCATGAGCCGTTGTCATCGGCAATGTTGTCGATGGCTTTGTCATACATTTTACAAATCAATGCGCCTGTGCGCAGCTTGTTTTCTTGGTTCACGAGTCGGAATGTCCAAGTTTCTGGCAATCCTGGAATTAACTTGTTGCGGAATGCTACCGGGATTATTTTTATAATTTCTTGGTTTACAATTGATTCAAAACGGCGCGACCATGTGTAAGTCTTGCCTCCGCTTATGCAAATGAATGTCAAGTCGACATATTCATCTTCTTCCTTTGGAATGTCGATGTTGAATGAGTGCAATCCTTTGTCATAAAGCAACCAAGATTCCTTGATTACTCCCTTTTTTGTTGCAGCGATGCAATAAATGTGCGCGATATCGGCTGAATTGCCAATTAAGAGCGACACGGTATTGTTGCTGTCGGTTGTTATTGCACAATCAGGAATCCATAGAGATGATTCTACCGGTGGCTTTTTGTCGGTTTTGCGGAATAATATGATTTGAGTGTCAAATTTTTCGGTTACGGTATCACCTTGAATTGAAATTGACATGTTATAATTTCCCGATGGCACAGATGTCAAATTGATTTTTGTGTCATTTGATTGGAATGTGCCGTTGGCGACTTCTTTGCCGTCGGCCGTTATTTTGTAAATACATGTCATCAGTGTGTCAGTCGGTTCTGAACTTATAACCTTGACAGGCAGGCTTATCACATTGTTGTTCTCGAATGTGAAATCACCTCCGGACGACGTTATGCTCCTTACAGTTCCGAGCCAGAATGTCTTGGATGCCGACTGAGATTCTCCTGCATCATCGGTAACAGTGGCGGTAAGGTTGAATTTCACGTTTTTGGGAAGATTGTCATTATTCAGCAATTCGGCAGGCAAAGTCACAGTGAACGAGCCCTCAATTCCGGTGCCGGTTTCCGATTCAATGATAGTGGTAAGTGAATTGTAACTTCTCCACCAGTTCCACAGCTGGTAGGAGAGTGTGTATTTTATGTTGGCGTTTGCAACCGGTAGCCCTGAAAAGTATTCTGCTTTACCGGTTAGCACGACAGTCGTGTCGCGTGGGTAACTGGAGCGTTCTCCGTCAAATTCGACGTAGAATGCAGGTGTCTTGTATTCGCTCACGTTGAACGTGACATAGCTTTGCGCGGCAAGTTCTCCCGAACCGTTCTGCGCCTTAATGCGGAATAAGCCGTTCATGCGGTCTTTCGGCACTACGAATGTTGAATTAGCGCGGCCGTATTCATCTGAAATTATTGTGTCGGTCGCTATTTTTTGATAGTTGCTGTCGTAGAATGTTATTGACAACGGCATGTTTTTGATTGTAGATCTGCTGCTTTTGTCAAGGCTGTAGCAGATTGCGCAGTAGCGTATTGTGTCGCCCGGACGATAAACTGCAAGGTCGGTGAGCAGCTTGATTCTTGCCGATGGCGATGAATAGTTGTAGTGTGGGTACAGATACAAGGATTCTCCGTAATAATCTTTGCCAAAGAATGGAGCCACGCTGTAACGCTTGTCGTTGATGATTTTTATTGTGACGCAACCGTTATTGTCGGTCTTGTTGGATTTGATGTAGGTTTTTTTGGGCAAGCCATATTCATCCAAGGGGTTCACATAGACGCCTTCGATAGGTTTGCCGGTTATGGAATTGACGGCAAATACCTTGATTTCGTTGTCGGCAGAGCTTGTGGAGAACAATGTCACATCTGAAACATGAAATACGTCCGAATCAAAAGTTGCTGTTTTGTCGTCTTCCACACCAGCATCTTTGACAATTATGGCATAACGGCCATATTGTTGTGGGGCAAAAGAAACGCAAATGGTGTCTTTAAATGGCACCACGCCTTTTATGTTTATTATTTTCTCACCGACAAGTTGCAATTTGTTTATGTTTTGTTTTAATGTGTAGTCGTCATGCACGTTGTCTGGCAATCGGTACAGGCTTATTTGTGCATTGTTTACATTTGTTGAGAATATGTCGATTCTTATTGAATCGACCGAAGTGAATGATTCATCATATTTGGCATTCAACTCTTTAGCCGACAACCTGCTGAGCCTATTGCGTGCGTTTGGTGCAAATATTGATTTAGGATGTTTGTCGATATATTCCTTAAGTAAGGCATATGATTCTTTTTCATTGTTAGATAGATTGAGGTATTCTTCAATTGCCATGAAAGATGATTCATCGCCTGCGTATTCTTTATAAAGTTGCATGGCGAACTCTTTTGTCATTTTGCCATTATTGTCCCATTTTTTGTATTCGAGTGATGCATTTATAAACGGTGCGGTTTTGTCGCTGTTTAACATGCACAGCGACATGTAAATGCTGTCGATTGTGCTTTTAGCGAGTTTTGCCGAATCATTGAATTCGCGAGTATCATCGGAAAGCATGTCTATGTAATTGTAAGCAAGCATGTCGAACATTGTGGGATACACAATATTACGGTCGTTGGTCTTTGCAAGGTAATAAGTATCCACTGGCGTTGCAAGCAAGGCCTCACTGCACGATAAAGACTTCTTGGCGAGTGAAACAATTGTGTCGGTGAAATTGTCTTTGTTCCATTCGGTTATGTCATTGGACGGTGAAGTCGTTGATTTTCTGTCGGCAGTTTTATTGTAATTAAAAGATACATAGGTATATAACACTTTTGCTTCAAGATAGTACATGACGGAACGGCCAACTTCGTCGGTAGCTGTTGACGCAAGGCTATCGATGCGGTTGACAATTGATTGAATGGAATCTTGCGATATCATGGCCGATGACAGTGTGCTTTGAATCAAATATTTGACTGCATCGGGATAGTTGCCGGCTTTTAATGCTGATTGAAGAGAGGCATTGGCTTCGGATAAAACCGTTTTAGGAAAATTGAAATCCGGGGCTTTGTCCGCATTTTTATTATTGGCTAATGTTGTTGCCGTGGAAAGTAACATCGCCATAAATAATGCGAGAATGCTTTTAAAAATGGAGATTTTCATAAAAGACGGATGTTAATATTGTTAAAAATAAATATCACGGAAAGTTGCCTGTCGATGAACAAGGAGCAACATGCCGTGATGTAATTGTTTATGGAGAGAATGGGAAATAAGTTAGTTTACTAAAGATTGAAGCTGTGAATGTATATGTTTTGTTATTTTATTTTTGTTGAGCACTTAATTCCTGACTTCGATTGAAGTGTTTCAGCATGTTGCTTGCAAAGTGATTTTCGGCTCTTTTTAGTAGGAAAAGTTGCTTGTCGGAAAGAATTTCTGCAAACTGTGGATAATATTTTATTTCCACTTGGGCTTCTAATGCTTTTATGTCGGACATTGCTTGAGCGGCGCGAGCGAAGTCTTCATCGCTTGCATTGTCGATATTTGCAGATACTTGCATTTCAAGTCTTCTTGCCTCGCTGTTTATTTTGAAAATTTCCTTTTCCATTTCTATATATAGCGGGAAGAATTGTTCGATTTGTTCATCCGACATTTGAGCTTCTTTGGATAACATTTGGTATTTGTATTCTTTCACCTCGTTTATCCACTTTTTGTTGTCATTTGTCGGAATGGTGTCATTTTCTTGGGCAAAAATTCCCATGAATAGCGACATCAACAGTGATATTGTGGTAGTGAAGATATATTTGTTCATAGTCGAGATTGTCAGAATTGAAATTTTAGTTTTCGGAGGAATCATCGATTGAAGCGTCGTGCATATAAGTGTTTACGCTGTCTTGATAGGTCAAAATGTCATATTCGGATATGTCTCCACCCATCATCAAGTAGTCGATGTTGGAATCATTCTGGAAGCCGGCCACGATTTCAGGATTGTAAAATCCGTGTTCTTTTTCACCGAATCCATTAAAAATCTTCATCATCAGCCAAATTCCCACAAACATGGCAGCCATGTATATAAATGGGCGAATCTTTTGCCACTTGGTGGGTTGTGGTATAGGATGCACCTCTTGCTCTGGCAATTTTGATTCCATTTGGCTGGTAAAAGAATCAAAATATCCTTCCGGAACGTTGAATCCGGCATCTTTGCCTATTCTTGATAATATGTCAGATTTGTTATTTTTCATTTCTATAATTTGACTGGTAAAATTAGAAAAGGTTTAATCGATGTCAGAAAAAAATTGTTCTACTTTTTTTAATGCATGATGATAGGATGCTTTTAGTGCGCCTATCGACGTGCCAAGTATTTCACTCATGTCCTCGTAACGCATTTCATCAAAATAACGCATGTTGAACACGAGTCGTTGTTTCTCAGGTAATGAATTTACTGCTTTTTGCAACTTGACTTTTAGTTCATCGCCGTCAAAATATTTGTCGGCTTCAATATTTTCAACGAGAAAAGAATCGCCGCTGACCGATACCTGATTCTTCGATTTTTCTTTAGCAATGTATGTCAGTGTCTCATTGATTGCTATCCTGTACAGCCATGTCGACAGCTTTGCATCGCCTCTGAAGCAATCTATATTGGTCCATGCTTTCAAGAACGTTTCTTGGAGGAGGTCATTGGTGGCGTCGTGGTCTATGACCATACGACGAATCTGCCAATACAGTGGTTTGCTGTAGTGGTCGATGATTTTGGTGAAAGCTGAACGGCAAGTGTCATTGTCGTGCAGTTGTTCCACAATTTCCTCTTCGTTGAATGTGTTATTTGAAGCCATTATAAATAATTACGGTGCTAAGTTACGCAAAGTTTTCGAGTTGCGATGGCCAAATGGGAATTAGTTTCTATAAAATTTTAAAAAATGTGTGAATGGGAACGCGTATGAAAAAGACAAGGGACGTGGCAAATGCTTTCTCTTGTCATTGCCGCGTCCCTTGTTTATGCAGATGAGATTGCTGTCTCTCTCTCTTATTGTTGCAGTATTTGATCCAATACATCTTGATCATACATGTAGGCTTCCACAGTCACTCTTTTGCCCATGCAAGTGAATGAAGCCGTTACTTTTTCGCGACAGAAAAATTCAGAATATGAATAATTGGTATTGATTGTCGCTTCAAAGTCGGTCACTTTGTAATCGGGGTAGGGCACATTGTTTTGAAGAGGAATCAATTCGTCGGCTGTAAGCCTTAATCCGGCTGCTGTGGGGGCAACCGTGAGGTCGGGGAATGTCATTGATTGCTGCGTCGGCATGCGAGAGTCAAACTTGATGTTTGTGATTGTCATGTCGGCAAGGAATGCGTCGGAAGACTTTTTGTATTCAAAATAGTATGTGCTTTCGTCCCATACAAATTCTTCTTCGCTGCCCGGAGTTGTAGTAGTCGTTGAAGAAAATGTGTACATGATTTCGTTTGGTGAAGCGATTACAATCTTGTCATCCAAGATATATCTTAATTCAAGTGTATTGCAGTACTGCCCTGTGATTTCGGTGAAAGTGATGCCGCTGATAGGTTCCCCGTTGCCGTCGACAGGAGTCACATTGCTTGCCCTGAACGTGTACCCGTAATTCGAGTTTACCGACAGGGGGATGTTTTGCAGAGTGTAAGCCGAATAATATACGTCGGTGTCAAAAGCCGTGATGTCGACAGTGGCTTCGGTGAAATCAAAATCGAGGCGATATTTGACATCCGATAATTTGGTTGAGCTGTAGTCGGAGGTCACAGTCCTGTTTATCATGTCGGCATTGACCGATTGAGTGCTGCTCATTTCGCTGTCAAGGCATGATGCAAGTGCCAGCAAAGGCAATGAGTAGATAAATAATAGTCCTTTCTTCATAATGTATTATATTTTTTGATTTGAATCTAAAATTTATTAAATGTTGAAACGCAGCGTTGCTCCAAAGGTGCGTGGCTTCCCACGTTGAAAGAAAGCGTTGCCTATTGATACGAAGTAAAAAGTGCGATAAGACGTATCGCTGATGTTGTGCCCCCACACGTCAAGAGAAAAATGGTTGTTGGAGAATTTTATTGAAGCTCCCGGCAAGCAATATAGTTTCTGCATTTCGCTGTTTGACTCGTTCCAGTAAATTTCCCCAGCAGCCGACATGTCAACTGTGAATGAGATGTTATCAAGCCATTTTTTATTGACGGGCAGGATGTAGTTTGCGGCTGCAAAGATAGTGTTTTTAGGAGCATATGGGATATATTTTCCCGAATAATTTTCTATGCCATTGTCAAATTCGATGAATCGGGCGTTGGTATATCCATAACTTACCGCGATTGACAAATTGTCGACAGGGTTGGCTTTTATCGATATTTCCGCTCCGTAGCTGCGAGCGCTGCCGGCATTTGCCATGATTCGTCCGGTGGTTGTGCCATCGGGAAATACAGTCAGTTGCTGATTTGTGCTGCGGATGTAAAAGACCGAAATGTCTGTGCGAATGCGGCCGTTGAAACATTCGGCATGGGTGCCTGCTTCGAAAGTCCAGTTGGTTTCAGGCTTATAGGATATGATTTTGTCGACATCATAGTTGTAGCCGATGCCAAGGTAGCCCATCAAGCGTTGTTGCAGGACGTCGCTGAACATTTGCGTGTTGAAGCCTCCGGCTTTGTACCCCTTGGCTACGGACAGGAATGCTGAAATGGGGGAAGGAGTGTTGAAATCGTAATTGATTGATATCTTTGGCAGCAATTGGAAGAAATTTTTACTCACAGTGCCGGGGTCGTTGATGTTCACGTCTTCGTGTCGGAACAAGGAACCGTCGGACGCATCGATGATGCTGTAACCGGTATTGCACTGGCTCAGGTATTTCAGGCGGTTGTATTCAAAATCGGCCCTTAATGCCGCTGTGAACGTGAATCGTTGTAGTTTGTAGGTCGACTGATGGTAGAGAGCAAGCCCGAAATTGTTGGTGTTGAAATTGCTGGACAGAAGGAATTGTCTTGTATCCCACACGATGGGATAATGTCTATTGGCTTGGTTGCGTTTTTCTTCAATCAAGTGTGTTATGCCATAGTCCTTGAATAGGACCGGGGCATCCATGTCGGAATTTTTATAGAAACCGAAGAAGCCGGCAAGCCATGAGTATGCCGAATTTGAATTTTCAGGATTTTTAAAAACAATGTCTTGAGTCACAGTGTGCTCGCGTCGTGCTTGTGTCAGGGTGAAATAGGACACGGGAAGGAAATCCTGGTCAAGAGTCATGTTGTCGTCGATGTACTGGTAGCTTGTAATGCTAGTCATTGCATATTTTTCTCTGTTTATGCCGATTGTCAGTCCATTGGTGATGCTGTTGCGACGGTAAAAGCAAGTGTCATTGTAGCTTATCATTCCAAGTTCGGCCGATTCGTAGGGGTATCCCCCTTGGCGAGAGATTGAGAATGAAAATGTGTTGTCAATTTTCAGCCCGTTGTTTCCTCGCCATTGTAGCTTGAACCGGCCTTCGCCTTGTTTTTCCCAGTCGGTTTTTTCTCCATTATGCATATTTGTGAAAAAACCGTCCGAAGCATTGTAGCCTGCCGAGAACGATACGCCAAGGTTGTCGGTTGGCTTTAGGTAGGATGAAACGCCAGCTTTGAATGTGTTGCCCGAAGAATAAGACGCTATTATCCTCGTGCCTTGAAAACTTAGGGGCGACAATGTGGTAATATTGATTACTCCACCCATAGTGTTCCGGCCGAATAATGTGCTTTGAGGCCCTCTTAGCATTTCGACATGCTCGATGTCGAGCATGTCGAAATCGTAATTGTCTTTATTAAGGACCGGCACATTGTCAATGTTCATTCCTACGACGGGCTGGTCGATGCGCGTGCCTTGTCCGCGGACATATATTGATGATGTCATGCGCGAGCCGTAGTCGGGTACGAAGAAATTGGGAACTATGCTTGTTATGTCCTTAAATGAATATATGTTGTAGCGTTCTATTTCGTGTTGATTTATAATGGATGATGCTACGGCTTCATTGTCAACTCTTTTTCCATATTTTAGCGCGGTAACCGATAGCTCTTTGAGTGTAATGGTAGTTGAATCGGGGATGTAGTTGTCAAATAAAGCTTCAGCGTGTATTGCTGTTGTCGTTGCAACGGCAATACACGCTATGAGTGAGTAAAATCTAATCAAATCATATAACTTAAACATGTTTGCAAAGGTAAGGGCAAAAGAAATGCCGGTCAATCACAATATTTAGTGAAAAAACATGTAAAGAATGTTAGTGCCGTTGATGGTTGTGGTGTGGAATTGCAAAGTATTTGAGTAAAAACGGAGCAAAGTTGAAAAAACAGGAGAAATTGTCAAGAATAATTAATTGCAATATGTAGTTTGAAAAAACAAAACATTTATTATATTTGCACAGCAAAAATACAATGTTGTAAGTACTAAAACTTATGATTAACCTCTAAACGGATGTACTACAACGGGTTGTGCGTTACTGTGTATACATGAAAACAACGATGGCATATTATAGTTTAATGAGAACATGTCGGTATTGGCATGGTTGTTTTTGTGCGTCATGGAGTAGAGGATGAGTTGATAGTGCAAAGTTTTCCTGAAGTGGAAATTGCGAGACACGACTCACCTTTTTTGTATAAATAGGAAATTAATATCAGATAGTAATAATAGATATGGAATTATCAGTATTCGGTATTCAAAGCACGACGTTGATGGTCGTGGCGCTATTGACAGGAATAGGCCTTGTGGCAGCAGCTCTTGTCATTGCCGGGTTGATCTCTCCTCGTTCGTTTACAACCCAAAAAGGAAAAGCTTACGAGTGCGGAGTTGAGACTCGCGGTGAGAGCATGGTTCAATTTAAGGTGGGCTATTATTTGTTTGCCATCTTGTTCCTGATGTTTGACGTCGAGACCGTCTTTTTGTTTCCTTGGGCTGCCGTGTGTCGTAGTTTAGGACCTAACGGGCTTCTCAGTGTTATCGTATTCTTAGGAGTATTAATCTTAGGGCTTGCTTATGCATGGCGGAAAGGAGCATTGCAATGGAAGTGAAAATAAAAGGAATGAAGCGTGAAGACTTCAAGGATAACGAATACATCGACAAGCTTGTAGAAGAACTGAACGCGAGCGGTACCAATGTAGTCGTAGGTTCGCTTGACCAACTTATAAACTGGGGACGTGCCAATTCGTTGTGGCCATTGTGCTTCGGAACAAGTTGCTGCGCTATTGAGTTCATGCACTTGGGAGCCGCACGTCATGACATGGCTCGTTTCGGATTTGAAGTAGCTCGAAATTCTCCACGTCAAGCCGATTATATAATGGTTCAGGGAACGATAGTTCATAGGATGGCTCCGGCTCTTGTGAGACTTTATGAACAACTTGCCGAGCCTAAATATGTCATTGCATGTGGTGGCTGTGCCGTTTCGGGTGGTCCATTCAAGGGTTCTTACTGTGTTGTAGAAGGTGTGGATAAGATAATTCCGGTAGATGTGTTCATTCCGGGTTGTCCTCCACGTCCCGAAGCAATGTTTTACGGACTTATGCAATTGCAACGCAAGATCAAGGTTGAGAAATTCTTCGGTGGGGTAAACCGCCAAGAGAAATTGAAAGATTTCTTGGAAAAGCATCCTGAAGAAGCCGAAGCAATGAAGTAAAAATGCTGAAATTATGCTTCACGACGTGTGTTTTTATAGGATTGCCGAAAGAAGCATATTAGAGAAAATGAAAGATATACAAGTATTATCACATATTTGATTACACAATAATGGCAAATATACAAGAGACGATCAGCAAGCTTTGTCCTTCGGCAACTTTCGAGGAAGGGGAAGTGTTGCGCGTGACAGTCGATGATAAACTATGGCATGATCTTGCCAAGCAATTGAAGGAGAATCCTGAATTGGGTTTTGACTATCTTGTCGGAATCATAGGTTGTGATTGGAAAGAATCGTTGGGTTGCGTTTATTATTTCACATCTACCAAAACGCAAGAGCATGTATCGGTGAAGGTCGCAACAACCGATAGGGAGAATCCAATGTTGCATAGCGTGAGTGACTTGTGGCGTGTAGCCCTGATTCAAGAGCGCGAAGTATATGATTTCTACGGGATTGTTTTCATAGGTCATCCAGACATGCGTCGCTTGTTCTTGAGGACCGACTGGGTGGGATTCCCATTACGCAAGGACTATGATGCAAATCCCGAACTGAATCCAATCAGGCTGGAACAAGAACCTGATGAGGATGCAACTGCTGCTTATGTTGAAGAGAGTGACGGCACTGTGAAGAAGATTGACCGCAAGGTATTTGAGGATAATGAATATGTTGTCAATTTCGGTCCTCAACACCCGTCGACCCACGGAGTTATGCGTCTTCGTACAAGTATAGATGGCGAGACATTGTTGAAGGTTGATCCTGTTGCAGGATACATCCATCGTGGTATCGAGAAATTATGCGAGTCTAAGACATATCCTCAAACCTTGATGTTTACCGACCGTATGGATTACATGTCGGCACATCAAAATCGTCACTGCTTATGCATGTGCATCGAGAAGGCTTTGGGTATAGAAGTGCCGCGCAGAGCCAAGATAATCAGGGTGATGATGGACGAATTAATGCGTTTGTCGTCTCACTTGTTGTCTTATGGTTGTATGACCATGGATATGGGTGCCACAACTGCATTCTTCTATGGATTCAGGGAACGTGAGGAAATTCTTGATATATTTGAAAAGACTTGCGGCGCTCGAATGTCGCTTCACTATAATGTGATTGGTGGCGTGGTTGCCGACGTTCATCCTGATTTCATCAAGGATGTGCGAGCAATTTGTTCAATTATGCCTTCAAGGCTTAAGGAATATCATAAATTGTTCACTGGCAACGTGATTGCGCAGAATCGTACTAAAGGCGTCGGTGTATTGTCGATGGAAGATGCCATCAATTATGGCGTTACAGGTCCTTCGGGAAGAGCCACAGGTTGGCATTGCGACGTTCGCAAGACGGCTCCTTATTCAATTTATGATGAGCTTGATTTTGAAGAAATTACAGAAACGGCAGGTGACAGTTTCGCTCGCTACATGGTGAGGATGCGTGAAATAGAGCAATGTGTCAAATTGCTCGAGCAATTGTGTGACTTGCTTGAAAAAGAGGAAGGTAACGAATATATTGCACCTAAGGTTCCAAAGATTATTAAATTGCCGGTAGGACATTGGTTCCAGCAGGTTGAGGCGAGTCGTGGAGCATTTGGCGTTTATATAGAAAGTACGGGAGAGAAGACTCCGTATAGAATGCACTTCAACAGCCCATGTTTGAATATATTGGGTTCGGTTGACTTGGCATGTCGCGGATATAAGATTGCCGACTTGATTACAATAACGGCATCGCTCGATTATGTGATACCTGACATAGACAGATAAAATTAGTAACACTCAGATAAAACAGAGAATATTATGTTCGATTTTGGTACAATAACGACATGGTTTGACAATTTGCTGGAGAGCGTTATGCCGGGATGGGCGGCTACAGTGATTGAATGTGTCATAATCGGTGTGGCATTGCTGTTGGTTTACGCGCTGTTGGCATTGTTTTACATCCTATACGAACGTAAGCTATGTGCATGGTTCCAATGCCGTTTAGGCCCGATGAGGGTTGGTCCTTGGGGATTGCTGCAAGTTTTCGCCGATATGTTCAAGATTCTTATCAAGGAGTTGATAAGGCTTGAAAACATTGACCGTTTCTTGTTTGCATTGGCTCCTTATTTGGTAATTATTGCTTCAATGGTTTCATTTGCAGTGTTGCCATGGGGAAATGGCTTGCAGATAATAGATTTCAACATAGGTGTGTTCTTCATGATTGCGGCATCGTCGGTCGGCGTGTTGGGAATATTGCTTGCCGGATGGTCAAGTAACAACAAATACACGCTTATCGGTGCAATGCGAAGCGGAGCACAGATGATAAGTTATGAATTGTCGGTTGGTTTGTCAATCATGACAATGGTCGTATTGGCTGGCACGATGTCGGTTTCGGGTTTAGTTGCCGCGCAAGCCGACGGATGGTTGATTTTCAAAGGCCACATTCCGGCTGTCATAGCATTTGTCATATATCTGATTGCAGCGACGGGTGAAACCAACCGAGGCCCGTTTGACTTGCCTGAAGCTGAGCACGAGCTTACAGCCGGATATCACACAGAATACTCAGGTATCCATTTCGGTTATTTCTATCTTGCCGAATATCTAAACTTGTTTATAGTTTCGGGTATTGCTTCATTGATGTTCCTTGGCGGTTGGATGCCATTGCATATTCCAGGATGGGACGGATTCAACATGATTATGGATTATATCCCGTCGGTGATTTGGTTCTTGGGTAAGGCGTTCTTTGTTTCGTTCATTATTATTTGGTTCAAATGGTCGTTCCCGCGTGTTCGTATCGACCAATTGCTCGCTTTGGAATGGAAATATCTGATGCCTATAGGATTGTTCAACCTTTTGTTGATGACATTGGTTGTCGTTTACGGTTGGCATTTCTAAGAGATAGATTGTGATTGAGAAAATCAAAATAGAAATTTGAATTATTATGAGCGGATATTGTGGAAAAATAGCACAAGTAATAGGTCCGGTGGTCGATGTTATTTTTGAAGGAGAAGGTAACAACGTGCCGGCCATCTACACTGCGTTGAAAGTGAAACGAGAGGATGGCAGCGACCTGATACTTGAAGTTGAGCAGCATATTGGGGAAGATACTGCCCGATGTGTCGCTATGGACAGTACCGACGGTCTGCAACGAGGCATGAACGTTGAGAGTCTTGGCTCGTCAATTGCGGTACCTACGGGAGGCCAGGTCAAAGGACGCTTATTGAATGTGATAGGTGAACCGATTGACCACCTTGCCCCTTTGGCAGATGAAGCAAAACGTCCGATTCACCAACCTGCTCCTAAGTTCTCTGATTTGTCTATTTCATCCGAAATCTTGTATACTGGAATAAAGGTGATTGACTTGTTGGAGCCTTATTCGAAAGGTGGTAAAATCGGATTGTTCGGTGGTGCCGGCGTGGGGAAGACCGTTTTAATTATGGAGATGATTCATAATATTGCGCGTGGCCACAATGGATTCTCTGTATTTACCGGCGTTGGAGAGCGCACTCGTGAAGGAAACGATTTGCTTCGTGAGATGATAGAAAGCGGCGTTATAAAGTATGGCGATAAATTCAAGGAAGGTCTTGAAAAGGGAGAATGGAATCTTGCCGATGTCGACATGAAGGAAGTTAACTCATCTCAAGCCACGCTTGTGTTTGGCCAGATGAATGAGCCGCCGGGCGCAAGGTTGAGAGTCGGATTGGCCGGCTTGACTGTTGCTGAACAATTCCGCGATCAAGATGGAGGTGGAAAAGAGATATTGTTGTTCATTGACAACATTTTCCGTTTCACCCAGGCAGGATCTGAGGTTTCTGCGTTGTTGGGACGCATGCCGTCGGCCGTAGGATACCAGCCTACGCTTGCTTCTGAAATGGGAGCATTGCAAGAACGTATTACTTCGACAAAGCAAGGAAGTATCACATCGGTACAAGCTATTTATGTGCCAGCCGATGACTTGACCGACCCTGCTCCTGCTACGACGTTCAGCTTCCTTGACGCTACAACCGTGTTGAGTCGTAAGATTGCCGAGCTTGGTATTTATCCTGCAGTGGATCCTTTGGATTCTACTTCTCGCATTCTCGATCCTCACATCATCGGTGATGAACATTATCAAGTAGCACAGGCTGTAAAGCAATTGTTGCAGAAATATAATGATTTGCAAGATATCATAGCCATCCTTGGTGTTGATGAATTATCGGATGACGATAAGTTGGTTGTAGCACGGGCAAGAAGGGCTCAACGGTTCTTGTCGCAGCCATTCTTTGTCGCAGAACAGTTTACTGGTGTCCCGGGCGTGATGGTTCCGTTGAGTGAGACTATACGAGGTTTCAAGATGATTTTGAACGGAGAGGTAGATGAGTATCCCGAACAAGCATTCTTGAACGTTGGTACTATTGATGAAGCCATTGCTAAAGGTAAGAAGATTCTTGCCGAGGTGGGTTGATTCCAGCAAATGAACCGATGAGTGCATTGCCATTACAAAAGGCGACATTCAAAGGGGAATTGAAAAGTTAAGATTTTTAATAATAAGCAAGATTATGACACTAAAAATAATATCGGCTGAAAAGGTTGAGTTTACGGGCGAGGTTGAAGCAGTGACATTGCCCGGAGTGAACGGCTCGTTTACGGTTCTCGATCACCATGCTGCAATGATTTCGGCACTTGCTTCAGGCAAAATGCTTTATGGCGCAGCCAACGGGGCTAAGGAGTCAAGAGAAATCAAGGGTGGCATTGCTGATATAAACGATAATGTCGTGTCGGTGTGCATTTATTAAATTAATGATTATGAAGAAGGTACTAACCATATTGTCCATATTGCTGGTGGCGGTTACATTCGGCACATCCAGTGTCTTTGCGGCTGAATCGGGTAATACGGAAGAAATCAATCCCAAGGAAATCATTTTTGATCACCTTGGCGACGGTTATGGATGGGAGGTGCCGTTCTCACATTCACATCGCATACCGTTACCTGTAATTGTGTGCGATTATGAAGGGAGCTGGCACATTTTCAGCTCTTCAAGGCTTTCTCATGGTGGTGAATATGACGGGTTTAAATTGGCCACGGAAGGCGATTACCGCAACAAAGTTGTAGGTATGCGTCCCGATGGTAACGGTGGAATGGAAGAATATCGTCCACTTGACTTGTCAATCACTAAAAATGTTGCAGCCTTGATAATTTCGGCCATAGTTGTCATGCTTATGGTGTTCAGTGTCGTGCGATGGTATAAGCGTCATGGCATGAAGGCTCCTCGCAGAGGCGTCGGAGCCGTGGAGGTCGTGATTGCTTATATATATGATGGAGTAATCAAGCCTACGCTAGGAACTAAAGCTAAGAAATTCGCGCCATATTTGTTGACGGTTTTCTTCTTTATCCTCACCATGAACTTGCTTGGGCTTGTGGTCATCTTCCCCGGTGGCGCAAACCTTACGGGCAACATAGCTGTGACACTCGTTTTATCGGTGTGCACATTCCTTATGACCAATTTGTTTGGAACGAAGCATTACTGGAAAGACATATTTTGGCCAGATGTCCCACTGTGGTTGAAATTCCCAATTCCCATTATGCCGGTAATTGAAGTATTCGGTGTGTTTACAAAGCCGGCGGCTTTGACAGTCCGTCTGTTTGCCAACATGATGGGAGGTCACATGATAGTGATAGTTTTAACACTGCTAATATTCATTTTCACAGCGATAGGCGGCTTGGCGATAGGCGGAGTGACGACAGTCGTTTCGGTTGCGTTTTCGTTGTTTATGCTGTTGATAGATACTCTTGTGAGCTTCATCCAGGCTTATGTGTTCACGATGCTGTCTACGTTGTTCATCTCTTTGGCACAGGCCGGTGGCGAACATGAAGCAGTCTCAGACGGAGAAGCTCATTAAAATAATCGAGACCGTAATGAATTGAGTTACAGTCGGAATTATGCTAAAAATATAAATTAAAGAAACAAAATATTAAACACTTAGTAAAAATTTAGAATTATGTTAGGAATGATTTTAGCGTTTGACGCATTGGTTGGTCTTGGTGCTTGCATCGGCGCAGCTGTTGCAGCAATTGGAGCAGGTATTGGTATTGGAAAGATCGGCGCATCGGCAATGGAAGCTATTGCTCGTCAACCGGAATCGACAGGTGACATACGAAGCAACATGATTGTGATTGCAGCTCTTGTTGAAGGTGTAGCTTTGTTTGCCGTTATCGTTTGTATCCTTTCTTTGTTCCTTTAATAAAAAGACAAACAAATGGAACTGTTCACGCCTGAATTTGGCTTAGTGTTCTGGATGTTCGTGGTATTTGCCATTTTGTTCATCATTTTGGCTAAGTACGCATGGCCTTTCATCATAAAGAGTCTCGAAGAGAGAGCCGATATGATAGACAAGGGAGTCGTATATGCCCAAAATGCCAAAGAACAACTTGACAATGCCAAGGCAGAAGCCGGAAAATACATTGCCGAAGCACAGAAAAAGCAAGCCGATATTTTGCGTGATGCAGCAAAGATTAAGAGCCAAATCATAGAAGAGGCTAAAACAGCAGCTTCTGATGAGGCTAAAAAAGTAATGGATGCTGCAAAACTTGCCATCGAGCAAGCCCGTAAAGAATCGGAATTGCAGTTCCGCAACGAGGTGAGCAGCTTTGCATTAAGCATTGCTGAAAAGATGCTTAAGAAAAACATGGCAAATGACAAGGCTCAAGCCGAGTTGGTGGATAAATTATTGAAAGAGGTTGAGAATAAAAATTAATATTTATGAATGACGGACTGATTGCACGACGATATGCGAAGGCATTTTTGAAATATGCCGAGGAACAAAAGACCGCAGGACAAGTCTACGGGCATATGAAGCAGCTCGGAGCGGCTTATGCCTGTTCGGCTAAGTTGAAAAAAGCAGTCGGCAACAAGTTTATTCAAGCCGGCGATAAGATAAAGTTGCTTTTGGCTGCGTCGGGAGCTACCGATAGCGATTGTCTGGCTAAGTTCATAAAATTGGTAATTGATCACAACCGCGAAGATTTCATGTATGAGATGGCATTGTCCTATCAAAGCTTGTATAGGGAAGCCTACAATATAACTCAGATTGAAATCATAACGGCATCGGAAATGCCTGATGCCACTTTGAAGAGGATTACCGACGTTGTCAAGTCGAGACTGGCTGGCAAGAAAGTTGAGGAAACACATCGCGTGGATCCATCTTTGATAGGCGGATTCATTGTGAAAGTAGACACTCTGCAACTTGATGCGTCGATAAAGAATGAATTAAAGAAATTGCGTTTAAAACTCCTAAGTAATTAAATAAATGATAAACCCAAGTGAAATATCTGACATACTAAAACGACAACTCGAAGACGTCAATGGAAAGATGGACTTTGAGGAAGTCGGCACGGTACTTGAGGTAGGAGATGGAGTTGCCCATGTTTATGGTCTTGATAATGTAAAGGCCAACGAACTTGTTGAATTTGAAAATGGGACAAGCGGAGTGGCCATGAACCTTGAAGAAAGCAATGTCGGTGTGATATTGCTTAACAATATCAACAAGGTGACAGAAAACATGACCGTGCGTAGAACGGGGCAAATTGCTTCAATACCTGTAGGCGAAGGATTGTTGGGACGTGTCATCAACATTCTTGGTGAGCCTATTGACGGAAAAGGACCGATTGAAGGCAAGATGCTCAGATTGCCGCTCGAACGTAAGGCTCCTGGGGTTATATTCCGTCAACCAGTAAAGCAACCGTTGCAGACCGGTATAAAGGCAATCGACTCGATGGTGCCAATAGGTCGCGGTCAGCGCGAGCTTATCATTGGCGACAGGCAGATAGGAAAGACTGCCATAGCCATTGACACGATTATTAATCAGAGAAGCAATTACGAAGCAGGCAAGCCTGTATATTGCATATATGTGGCCATAGGTCAAAAGGCATCAACGGTGGCTCAAGTGGTCAATGAACTTAACGTCCACAATGCTTTGGATTATACGGTTGTGGTAGCCGCTACGGCTGCCGATTCTGCCGCCATGAGATATTATGCTCCGTTTGCGGGAGTTGCTATCGGCGAGTATTTCAGGGATTCCGGCCGCGATGCGTTGATTGTTTACGATGACTTGTCAAAACAGGCTGTTGCATATCGTGAAATTTCGTTGATATTAAAGCGTCCTTCGGGGCGTGAAGCTTATCCCGGCGATATTTTCTATCTTCACAGCCGTTTGCTTGAACGTGCTGCCAAGATTATTGAAAACGATGAGGTGGCGAAAAGCATGAACGACTTGCCAGAGGTGTTAAAGCCCATTGTGAAGGGTGGAGGTTCACTCACGGCATTGCCAATCATTGAGACTCAAGCAGGTGACGTTTCGGCTTATATCCCGACTAACGTGATTTCAATTACCGATGGACAGATTTTCTTGGAATCAGGATTGTTCAACCAAGGTGTGCGTCCGGCCATTAACGTCGGTATCTCTGTTTCACGTGTAGGTGGAAATGCACAAATCAAGTCAATGAAAAAAGTCGCAGGTACACTGAAAATAGACCAAGCTCAATTCCGTGAATTGGAATCATTTACCAAATTTGGCGGCGACATGGATCCCGTAACGGCTCGTGTCATAGACAAAGGTCGAAAGAATGAGAGGTTGCTAATCCAACCTCAATATTCTCCGATGAAAGTCGAAGAGCAAATTGCCGTGATTTATTGCGGTACCAACGGCTTGCTTGAAAATGTTCCAATCGACAAGGTTGCTGAATTTGAGACGTTGTTCTTGCAATTGCTTAAATCCAAGCATCAAGCCGATGTTCTTGACGTATTGAAAAGCGGTGTAATCAATGATGACGTAACAGCAAAGTTGACCGCCGCGGCTAAGGAAATTACGAGTAAATACAGTGTTTGATAACTTAGAGGAATGTCTACATTACGCGAATTAAAAGGAAGGATAGGTTCAGTTGCCTCGACCGAGAAAATCACGAGTGCAATGAAGATGATTTCGTCGGCAAAGATGCACAAAGCCGAGCAAGCATTGCGCAGGCTTGTGCCGTTCAGAAGCCAGATAGAGGGTGTCATGGGGCATTTGCTGGCTGCCGATGGTGAATATTCTTCTCCTCTCATCGAAATTCGTGAAGTGAAGCGCCTGTCAATAATTGTATTTGGCTCGGATGACGGATTGTGTGGTGCTTACAATGTCAACATATTCAAGGATTTGATTATCCTTCTTGGTGATTGTCGCAAGAAATATGGAGAAAATGTGAAGATAACCATCCATCCGGTGGGTAAAAAGATGCTTAATGCAGTGAAAAAACTTGCAGGTCCGCTTGTCAAGGTAGTGAGCGACTCGAGCATCAATACTCGTAGCTCATCAAACGAGATAAGTGATTATACAACCTATTTGAAGTCCTTATTCCTTAATAGGGAAACCGACAAGGTGTTGATGTTGTACATGCATTACAAGTCACCAAGTCGTCAAACGATTCAAATAGATCAATTATTGCCGGTGAGTTATGAAGCGATATTGGCTGACAAAGGCTCCAAGCCCAAGAACGCCAATGCTCCATGCATATTCGAGCCTGATGCTAACGCCATATTCAATGCCGTTCTTCCACTTTACATAAATTCGGTCGTTCAAGAGATATGCACAGAAAACAATGCGTCGGAGGCTGCCGCAAGGGTTATGGCTATGCAAAGTGCCAATGATAACGCCCAGAATTTGCTTGCCGACTTGCAACTTGAATACAATAAGTTGCGTCAGCAAGGAATTACTACCGAGCTTCTTGACATATTGGGTGGTCAAGTGGAACGATAGTTAAGAGGAACAGAAGTTTATTTTATTAAAATATAGAAAAAACGAAGAAAGGAAGTTGATATACCGGACTTCCCTTATTCATACGAAAATATACAGTTTAATTTTTATCCGGTATCATTTTTTATAGATTTGACTTATCTATGAGTATCAAAGATTATTTCTCATCTCTCTTCAAAGGAGTTTGGAGCCTGTTGCAAGGTATGCAAGTGACGGGTAAGGAACTTGTGACCCCAAAAGTAACGAAGCAATATCCGGAGAATCGTTCAAATTTGGAGATAGCCGATCGGTTTAGGGCAACATTGTCTTTCAAATATGATTCCGAAGGCAATCACAAGTGTATAGCTTGTGGACTATGTCAAATGAATTGTCCGAACGGTACTATCCACATAGAAACGAAAATGGTGGAAATGCCCGATGGCAAGAAAAAAAGGAAACTGGATAAGTATATGTATGATTTGGGAAGTTGTACATTCTGCCAGTTGTGTGTGTTGTCGTGTCCTCATGACGCTATAGAATTCAAGAATGATTTCGAGCAAGCTGTGTTCACTCGTGACAAACTTGTGTTGCAATTGAATTATCTGCCTGAAAAAGAAGAAGTGACAGTAACGCCACAAGTAAAGAAACCGGCTGCAGTCGAAGCAGAGGGTGCAAAGAAGGAATAAAAAATAATGAAAATAAATAAATTATGGAATCATTAGGAAGTATTATCATGTATTTCATAATTGCATTGGCAATTATCGTGTTCTCGGTACTGGCAGTTACCTCGGGCAAGATTTTGCGTGCAGCGACTTATTTGCTATTCGTACTGTTTGCGACAGCCGGTATTTATTTCCAAATCGGCTACGAATTCCTTGGTGCGGTGCAAATAGCGGTGTACGCAGGAGGCATCTTGGTGCTGTTTGTATTCTCAATCTTGTTGACACAGAAACCGGGCGCAAATGCCGAAAAGCTTACATCCCATAAGAAGTGGTTGGGATTGAGCGCGGCAGTTTTGGGCGCCGGCGTGTGTCTGTATTCATTGCTCAGTTATGGCGAATTTTTGTCACGCAGCATGTCCGATTCATTTGATGTAAACATCCACGGCATAGGACAGGCATTGCTGAGCACCGACAAATTCGGATATCTATTGCCGTTCGAGGCAATAAGCATCCTGTTGTTGGCATGTATAATAGGAGGCGTAGTAATCGCCCGGAAGCGTTGAAAGGAGGAATGGAGAGTATTATGGATCTTACAATGTTGATGTACATCATTCCCAGCATGATTATGTTCTGCTGTGGTGTTTATGGGTTTATCACTCGTAAAAATATGATTGCAATATTGATATCGCTTGAGTTGATGTTAAATTCGGTTGATATCAATTTTGCCGTGTTTAATCGTTTCTTGTTTCCGGGACAAATGGAAGGCATGTTCTTCTCGTTGTTTGCAATAGGTATTGCAGCTGCAGAGACGGCTTTGGCCATCGCCATAGTGATAAATGTGTTCCGAGCTATCAGGAATATCGATGTTCGACAACTTACTAAAATGAAATTTTAAGTTTTATGGAATTATCATATACAGTAGCCGTATTGATTATCCCCTTAGTCATGTTCCTATTCTTAGGAATAGCAGGTGTTAAAATGGGGAAAAAGACAGCCGGAATTATAGGTACGCTTGCTATGTTAGTGACCACAGTCATTGCTTACGCCGCGGCATTTACTTATTTCTTCGGTACCGACCAAGGCCAAGTAATCGATGGAGTTCGTCAACAAATAACTGTGATGGACTTGACTTGGCTGGAATTTACAAAGCATCTTGTGATAAAAATCGGGGTTTTGCTTGATCCTATTTCGGCAATGATGCTCATAGTCATATCCACCGTTTCATTGATGGTTCATATATACAGCCTTGGCTATATGGATGGTGAACGCGGATTCCAACGCTATTATGCGTTTTTGTCCTTGTTTACGTTCTCAATGCTCGGACTTGTATTGGCAACCAATATATTCCAAATGTATATATTTTGGGAACTTGTGGGTGTGTCATCCTATTTGTTGATTGGATTTTATTATACCTTGCCGGCAGCCGTGTCAGCCTCCAAGAAAGCGTTTATCGTCACTCGTTTCGCCGACCTTGGTTTCCTTGTAGGTATTTTGATTTTGTCTTATTATACAAATACATTTGATTTTGTAGCTTTGACAAGTGATCCACAAGCAGCAATCTCCACAGCCGGAGGTGCTACTTTCCTTGGCTGCTCGGTTATGGGATGGGCATTGACATTGATTTTCATGGGCGGTGCGGGTAAATCGGCAATGTTCCCGTTGCACATTTGGCTTCCTGATGCAATGGAAGGTCCTACGCCAGTGTCTGCTCTCATCCATGCTGCAACTATGGTTGTTGCCGGTGTTTATTTGGTGGCTCGTATGTTCCCGTTGTATTATGTCGACGAAGGCGCATTGCTTATCATAACGGCAATAGGAGCGTTTACCGCCTTGTATGCCGCAGCAGTTGCGTGTGTTCAAAGTGATATCAAGCGCGTGCTTGCTTTCTCGACCATATCGCAGATTGCATTCATGATAACTTCCCTCGGTGTGGCACGCCCAGAACTCCATGAGGGGGTTGGTTACATGGCATCAATGTTCCACTTGTTCACGCACGCTATGTTCAAGGCGTTGTTGTTCTTGTGTGCCGGTGCTATCATCCATGCTGTTCATTCAAATGAAATGTCGGCTATGGGAGGCTTACGCAAGTACATGCCTATTTGTCATATAGCATTCTTGATTGGATGTTTGGCTATTTCAGGTATTTGGCCGTTTGCCGGATTCTTCAGTAAAGATGAAATCCTTGTCGCTGCTTATGGCAACAGCACAGTTTGGGGAGTTTGGTTGTCGGTCGTTGCCGGAATGACAGCATTCTACATGTTCAGGTTGTATTATAAGATATTCTGGTGGAACAATCCCGATTACGGGCATCACACTCCGCATGAAGCTCCTATGACAATGACGTTCCCGTTGATTTTCTTGGGACTTGTGTCGATTGTCGCAGGTTTTATCCCATTCGGAGAATTTGTAACTTGGAATAGAGAGGCATATCACATTCATATAGATTGGACCGTAGCCGGTTCGAGCATAGCAATAGCAGTTGTCGGAATCGTACTTGCAACAGTGATGTATCGCAAGGAAAACAATATTCCGGAAATGCTTGCCAACAAGTTTAGAGGATTGTGGACTGCTGCTTACCATCGTTTCTATATGGACGAGCTTTACCAGTTCATTACGCATAAGATTATTTTTGCACGCATCAGCCGTCCGATAGCATGGTTCGACCGTCGCATAATTGATGGTACTATGGACTTGCTTGCAAACGTGACCAATTCGGCTTCATTTGCAATACGCAGGATGCAAAGTGGTAGCTTGCAAACATATGTGTGGTTCTATCTTGTTGGTGCAGTCGCAATTGCAGTAATAACGATTATATGTTTAATCTAATCGGGCAACGGTTTCGATATAAAGTAACAAACTATGATTTGGTCTAATATATTAATCTATTTTGTGATAATCCCGCTACTCATGCTGGGCGGGTTGTCTTTATGCAAGAACATAAAGCAAGTCAGAGCCGTTGCCACCACGGGAGCAACCGCGCTGATGATATTGGCTATATATCTGGTTGTGGAATTCTTAGGACTTCGTGCAGCTGGGGATACATCCGAGATGTTGTTCACTGATTCTTGGATGTGGTTTGAGCCTCTTAATATACATTTGGCTTTAGGAGTTGATGGAATCTCGGTAGTGATGATTGTCTTGTCGGCTTTCATCGTGTTTGCTGGTGTATTTGCATCATGGAAGATGGATCCGCTCCCCAAGGAATTCTTCATGTGGTTCTGTCTGTTGTCAACAGGAGTGTTCGGTTTCTTCATTTCGATAGACATGTTCACCATGTTCATGTTCTATGAAGTAGCTTTGATCCCGATGTATTTGCTCATTGGCGTTTGGGGAAGTGGAAATAAGAATTATTCGGCCATGAAGCTGACATTGATGCTTATGGGTGGTTCAGCGTTTTTGATGTTGGGTATAATAGGAATCTATTATCATTCGGCACCAGAAGGAGGCGCATTGACAATGAATATTCTTGAAATTGCACAAAACAACGCAATACCTCAAAATTGGCAATATTTCTTGTTCCCGATGACGTTTGTCGGTTTTGGTGTCTTGGGTGCAATGTTCCCGTTCCACACATGGTCGCCCGATGGTCACGCATCGGCACCTACTGCAGTGTCAATGTTGCATGCAGGTGTGTTGATGAAACTTGGTGGTTACGGATGTTTCCGCATCGCCATTTACCTCATGCCGTTTGCTGCACAGGAGCTCGCATGGATATTCCTTACTTTGACTGGTATAAGTGTAGTGTATGGAGCATTTAGCGCATGTGTGCAAACCGACTTGAAGTATATCAATGCTTATTCATCGGTAAGCCACTGCGGCATGGTACTCTTTGCAATTTTGATGCTTAACACTACGGCAATGACTGGTGCGGTGTTGCAGATGCTTTCTCACGGATTGATGACGGCATTGTTCTTTGCATTAATCGGTATGATATACGGACGTACTCACACCCGTGACATTCGCAAGATGGGCGGTTTGATGCGAATTATGCCTTTCTTGGGCGTTGGTTATGTGATAGCCGGTTTGGCTTCATTGGGATTGCCGGGATTGAGCGGTTTCGTTGCCGAAATGACAATATTCGTGGGTTCGTTCCAACATGCCGACATGTTCCACCGCGTGTTTACCATCGTAGCTTGCTGTTCAATCGTCATCACAGCAGTCTATATCTTGAGGGTAGTAGGCAAGTTGTTGTTTGGCCCGGTACAAGATGAACATCACAAGACGTTGACCGATGCGGAATGGCATGAGCGTTTGTCGACTGTTACATTAATCATAGCAGTAGCTGCAATAGGATGTTTCCCGAATTTCTTCAATGGAATAATCAGTGAAGCAGCGGCTCCGATAATGGAATTGTTTGCATAATAACAAAGTGTTGAATTTATAAAAATAAGAATTAGAAAAAATGGATTATTCACAATTTTTATATATGCCACAAGAATTAGGATTATTAATCGTATTCTTGTTCGTGTTTTTGTTCGACACTTTCATGCCTAAGAAAAGTCAAACGTCATTGCCATTGTTTACCGTTATATTGTTCGCGTTGTTTACATTGGCCAATTGCGGAATGTTGGTCAGAGGCGTGGCATTTGGAGGAATGTTTGAATCAACGGCTGCAACAGTCGTGATGAAAGGCATTCTTAACATAGGAATGTTGATTGTTCTCATTCAATCAATGAAATGGGCAAATAGTGAATTTGTTGCCGTGCGCAGGGGTGAATTTTATGAATTGCTTCTTGTGACATTGTTCGGCATGTATTTGATGATTTCAGCTCGCCATTTCTTGTTGTTCGTAATCGGTCTTGAAACTGCGTCTCTGCCTCTTGCAGCACTTGTGGCTTTCCACAAGAAACATTACGAGTCGCATGAAGCCGCTGCAAAGTACATGTTTACCGCGATATTCTCATCGGCAATATTCTTGATGGGATTGTCGTTTGTGTATGGACTCTGTGGTTCTCTTTATTTTACCGACATCGCATATAAGATTGGCTCAGGCAGTTCTGCATTGCTTATAACAGCTCTTGCATTTGTTATTGCCGGCATTGGTTTCAAATTGTCGCTTGTTCCGTTCCATTTGTGGACAGCCGATGTATATCAAGGAGCACCTACTACGGTTACATCCTATCTTTCGGTCATCTCCAAAGGCGCGGCGGCATTTGCTTTCATGGTTGTGCTTGTGCAAGTGTTCGGGTCGGCTTATTCACAAGTGTGGGAATGGATGCTTTATGCACTCATCATATTGACCATAACACTTGGAAACTTGTTTGCCATCAGACAGCGTAATATTAAGAGATTCCTTGCATTCTCGTCTATTTCACAAGCAGGTTACATCATGCTTGGCGTCATAAGCGGCAGTGCACTTGGATTGGCTTCATTGATGTTCTATGTATTGGTCTATATTTTCTCCAACTTAGCAGCATTCGGTGTAGTGTTGGCAATTGAACAAAAGACCGATGGCAAGGTTTCAATCGATGATTACAACGGATTGTACAAGACCAATCCTTGGTTGTCATTTACTATGATGCTTGCAATGTTCTCGCTTGCCGGTATTCCTCCATTTGCAGGATTCTTTAGCAAGTTCTTCATATTTACAAGCGCACTTGAATGTGGAGACATGTCGATGTATGTGTTGGTTTTGATAGCGTTGATTAATACTATCATATCACTTTATTACTATCTATTGGTTGTGAAAGCAATGTTTATCAGTCAAGAAGAATGCACAATAGCAAAATTCAAGTCAGGTGGCAATGAACGTCTGGCAATGATAGTTTGCACGCTTGGCATAATTTTGACAGGTATCGCAAGTTGCATTTATCAATATTTGGTAACTTCGGCACAGGATGGAACATTAATGTTCGCATTTTTGCAGTGAAGACGGGATAGGTAATTATTCTTACGAAATATTATAGTAATCGGCGTGTCTTTAAAAGAGGCACGCCGATTATTTTTAAATAAGCGTTAGTTCCGGGTAAAATAAATTTTATAGCAGGTATCAGTATTGCATAATTGTTGATTATTGAATACTACTGGTGCGATAAAATCGCACAGGTTTAAATGTCATCAAATAAAGTGCGTTCTTTGACATTTTGGTTTGAAAT
>CALUMG010000022.1 GCA_944321705.1 uncultured Muribaculaceae bacterium
GATTCCTTTCCATAAGGCAAAGGTCGGAATTCCTATGGATATTGGAAAATTAATCCCCACTGATTTTCTACTGCCCCAAAAAAATAGTTACAATTATTGCAACATATACTTTAATTTCATATTTTTATCATCGAATCACTTCGGATTGCAAACCTTTATTAAAATTCCACGAAAGATGAAGAACTTTTGCTTTATCATATTTCTAACTTGCATCTTTAACGCCTTGAGAAGCGAGAACACTTCCGACATTCTAAAGACAAGACTTGACAACCAGCTATATGAATTTCCCCAAGAAAAAATACACCTCACTACCGACCGCGACAATTACATGGGCGGTGACACTATTTGGTTCCGGGCTTTTGTGGTAGATGCCATATCACATCAACAAGTCGCAACAAGCAAATATATCTATGTCGAATTGCGTAATCCTTTCAACCAAGTAGAAACACGAGTCAAGATAATGGAACACGACGGCATATATAAAGGATATGTGCCATTGTCCTTAAACATTGCAGAAGGCCCGTACATGCTAACATCCTACACCATGTTCATGCAAAACAGAGGCGAAACATATTTCTTCAAAAAAATGATTCCTGTCAAAAGCCCTTTCTCGACACAAGTAAGAATCAATACCCAATTTACTATTGACAAAGAAGAAAATACCATAGAAGCCATATTGTCTTACACCAACTTGCAAAGCGGAGCTCCCCAAAATTATGACACTGCTTGCTTTTCTTTTTATAATGGAGACCAAAAACAAGACAATTACTCACAAGACAAGAACATTAAATTGAAGATATCGTCGGAACAGCAGGAATTGGGATACTTCTTGGCCGAATACGACAAATACGCAAAATACATCAAATTGCCTGACACATCAGGCCAATTCGACGTAAGCTTCCATCCCGAAGGCGGATACTTGATTCCAGGAGAAGTGTGCAAAATTGCATTCAAAGGAATAAATTCGTCGGGCAACGGAATCGACGTGACAGGACGCATATTTGACAGTAACAACAATGAAATAGCCTATTTCAAAAGCATCCATGCCGGCATGGGAATAACAAGTTTCATCCCTAAATACGGGGAAACTTATTATGCCGAATGTAATGCCGACTCCTTAGGCTCGAATATTTTCATGTTGCCTGCTGTGGAGCCGGCAGCAGCCATCATTTCGGCAACAAACGTAAACGACAGTATCATAACGTTGCAGGCGAAAGGCAACCTACCCGATAGTGCCTTTATTTTCATGCAAGAACGTGGATTGTACGTTTATTCACAATCCATTCAAGAATCGGCACAACTGTCAGTAGACTGCTCCGACATTCCGTCGGGCGTGATGCAAATATTGTTGCTCGACAAAAATATGAACACATTGAGTGAACGGTTGTTATTTTTCAAGCAAGACGACATTTACAACAACATTGGCATACGGTCATCCAAGCCAATATACGAAAACCGTGACAAAGTTAAACTGCAACTCGACATCGACAAATCAAATTTCTCAGGCGGAGGCTCCATTGCCATATCGGTAACAGATAATTTCTTCCACCATGACATTTCAAGAGAGAATATTGCCACCAACTTGCTATTGCAATCCGAACTCACCGGACATATCGAAGACCCTGAATATTATTTTCACCATGTCGACAGCACAAAACGTGTCGCGCTCGACGCATTGATGATGACGCAAGGATGGAGACGATATGACATTCCTTCAGCATTACGCGGAGAATTTACATATCCGACCTTCCCTATTGAAAAAGGCCAGGTGATAAGTGGCTCGGTAAAAAGCCTCTGGAAGAAAAAACCGATTGACGGAGCCAACGTTAAGATTCTATCCAAAAATGCAAGTTTCGCAAGAGTGGCAAAGACCGACAGCCTTGGAAATTTCATGATATCGGGATTCAATCATGTCGACGGCACAAGATATGACCTCGAAGCAGTAAATAAAAAAGGCAAAACAGAATTTAACCTCGCAATCGACAGCGATTCTTTCCCTAAAATATCACTGATCCCATTTTACAAAATACATAGGACAAATGACAACAACGTCGAATTAACCGCAGAATTGTCAAGGCTTAAGGCATCGGGCAACGCATTCAACATTATTCTCGACGAACTCGTAGTGGCCAAAGTCGTCAACGACTTCGAGAACAAAGATATTTCCGAAATTTTAGCACGGAAATCGTTCGACAGCCGTGAAATGGAGAGCAAAGGTTACACATCGATAGAAGAGGTTTTGCTGCGCATTGCCGGCATTAGAATCACGCCCGACGGAAACGTGACTTATCGCAACGCTCCGGTAATATTCATCGCCGACGGGTTAAGCTTGATAACACCGACCGACGACGATGCACTTATTGGCATTCAAGGCCCGGTGAGCGCAACCAAGTGGAGAGGATTGACAGGATTGGCACGAGCATCGGCCATGGCGCTCGAACGCGTCAAGTCATACCCTGTTCCGAACAGTGGCATCTTGAACGAAGTGGAAGCACTATATCCATTCGATATGATAGAACGAATCGACTTTTTATCTCAAAGTGAAGCATTGATATACGGAGTCAGCTCTTCAATAGGCGGAGCCGTTGTCATCACGGCCAAGGATGAAAGCCAGATAAAAGAACGCCCATACGGATTAAAGACATACAGACCGTTGGGATACCAAGAACCTGCTGAATTTTATTCGCCCAAATATCCAAAAGAATTCGACAACACTTCTGATGGAAGCGATTTTAGAAATACAGTTTATTGGAATCCTGTCGTGGATTTTGATTCCGAAGGAAAAGCATTTGTTGAATTTTTTGCCAATGACATAGAAAAAACTTCTTACACCATTAAAATTGAAGGTATTGCCGACAACGGCCGCTTGATTCAAGCCACCGGCTCAATTCGCAAGCATTGACATGACAACCTGCTCGGTTTTTCCAAAAAGCCGGCAATAATTTCAATATCTCCGATTTTAATGCTATTTTTGCATCTCAAAATCACCATTACTAAGATGTTAGAAAAAATACAACAACTCAAAGCCGAAATAGAAGCCGCAGAGGCTTCAAGCAACGAGGCAATAGAGGCTCTTCGCATAAAGTACCTTAGCAAAAAAGGAGCGATTAGCCTGCTTTTCAATGACTTCCGTAATGTACCAAATGAGCAGAAGAAAGAAATAGGACAAAAGCTGAACGAGCTGAAGAACTTGGCAACCGAGAAAATAAATTCATTAAAAGCTCAGTTTGCCGATAAAGTTGACGAAAATACCGATATTGACTTGACTCGAAGTGCCGCTCCATGCAACATAGGTACACGCCACCCTCTTTCACTTGTCAAGGAAGAGATAATTGCAATATTCTCTCGCCTTGGCTTTACAGTTGCCGAAGGTCCTGAGGTTGAAGACGACTGGCATGTATTCTCTTCTCTCAACTTTGCCGAAGACCATCCGGCTCGTGACATGCAAGACACTTTCTTCATACAACGCAACCCCGACATCCTGTTGCGCACGCACACTTCGTCGGTTCAAACAAGAGTCATGGAACATGCCCAACCGCCAATCAGAATCATCTGCCCGGGACGCGTTTACAGGAATGAAGCCATTTCTTATCGTGCACACTGCTTCTTCCACCAAGTAGAAGGCTTGTATGTCGACAAGAATGTAAAATTCACCGACCTCAAACAAACATTATTATACTTCGCACGAGAAATGTTCGGACCCGAGACAAAAATCCGCCTGCGCCCGTCTTATTTCCCATTCACCGAGCCATCGGCCGAAATGGACATCTCATGCGACTTGTGCGGCGGTAAAGGTTGCAACTTCTGCAAGCACACTGGATGGGTTGAAATCCTCGGCTGTGGCATGGTCGATCCAAATGTGCTCGACGCTTGCGGAATCGACAGCAACATATACTCAGGTTTTGCTCTCGGAATGGGCGTTGAACGCATCGCCAACCTTAAGTATCGCGTAAAAGACCTGCGCATGTTCTCCGAAAACGATGTCCGTTTCCTTGAAGAATTCAAAGCAGCACATTGATTGCAAAAAAATTTAGACAAAATTTCATACATATAATAAATGTGCCGTCGATAAAATCTTCGGCACATTTTTCATTCCTCAACTTTCTCGCTCGATGACTACAAAAGAACGATATGACGGTATAATCAAATGGTTCAACAAGAACATGCCCGTCGCCGAAACCGAACTTCATTACAAGAACCCCTACCAACTGCTTGTGGCTGTAATCCTTTCGGCACAATGCACCGACAAGCGTATCAACATGGTGACACCTGCGCTTTTTGAAGCCTATCCCACTCCTCAAGACATGGCAAAGGCATCGGCCGAAGACATATTTGAATACATCAAGAGCGTCACATTTCCCAACAACAAAGCCAAGTCTCTCGTCGGGATGGCAAACGCGCTCGTCGACAAATATGACGGGAAAGTCCCCGACAGCATGGACGAATTAATCAAAATCCCCGGAGTAGGCCGGAAGACAGCCAATGTGATACTCGCGGTAGTGTTCAACCGTGCAGCAATGGCTGTTGACACTCATGTGTTCCGCGTTTCAAACCGAATAGGGCTTACCGAAGATTCCCCAAATCCGCTTGTGACCGAAAAGACTCTCGTGGCAAACTTTCCACCCGAACTCATAGGCAAAGCCCACCATTGGCTCATCCTGCACGGACGATATGTCTGCACGGCAAGAAAACCCAAATGCCTCGAATGCGGCATAAGGCCCTACTGCAAATATTATGCAGCCCACACCGGGGAAGACAAATAAAACTGCCCTATTCCCTACCCAGCAACGGAAGTTGGCTTAACATCATCTTCAATCGCATAGCCGTTCGGGGCATCGGCTCGGCAACCGTCAGTCCAACGATATCCTTTTCTGCCGCTATGTCATTTATGACTCTTACTACCTCGGCTATTTTCATGCCATCGGGTACTACGCCCACTGCTGCTATTATTTCGGCAGGATCAAGCACATCCATGTCGAAATGGATCACGACTTTGGATGCACCGCACGACCTAAGCCAATCAACAAGTTTGCTACTGTCGTCAGCCACATCTGCCGGAGCCAAATGCTTGATTCCATATTGTTCCTGACGCTTCTTTATTTCATCTCGTTCCCAGTCGCGCAAGCCGACAAACAAAATCTTTTCGGGAACAATGCGAGCCGGAAGCAAGGACATTATCTTTTCATCACCAATTCCCATACAAGCCGTTACCGCCATTGCATGATAACCGGCATAAACGTCACCCGGCAATGTTATGTCGGGGTGCGCATCAATCCAGACCATTGCAACATCGCCCTCATATTTTCTTGCAAGCCATGTAAAAGGAACGACACTCACCGAGCATTCCCCTCCAAGGGTAACAATCCTGTCGGGGTTTGCGACATCAAGCATGTCGAGAGCAGACTTTGTCTGGATTGCTATGTCATCACGGTCAAGAATGCCATCAGTTGAGACACGCTCGCACTTATCAACCCTCACAGGCACAGTCAATGCCTCCATTCCATTGTCGGGCGACAGGAAATCAAGTAATTGCGCCCCAAGGTAATATCCACGCGCAGCCACACCGGCATCGCCAATCTCGGGAATCCACCGCGTTATGTCACCTCCCTGCCATTGAGGATAAATCAACTTTACAGTCTTCATTAATCTACTTTTTTATAATTATACCGAAACATCATCAGCAAATATACCACATGTCAAGCATAATTAAAAAAGTCCCAGCCCAACATCGCTTTAATATTGATTTCAATGTCATTTGAACTGCATTATATTTATATAAAAAATGAGAGAGAATTTATCCCTCTCATTACAACAATCACAGACCCTTAAAAACTAGAATAATGAGAGCTGTGGCTACTGTGAGAGCTGTGGCTACTGTGAGAGCTGTGGCTACTGTGAGAGCTGTGGCTACTGTGCGAACTGTGGCTTGCGAGCAAATTAAACTCGGCAGAAGACTGTTCCAGCACCAACGTCTGTTCTTGCTGTTGTTCGATTTGAGTGTCGCTGTTTGTTACTTTGGCGACAATCTTTTCTCCAACAGAAATACAATAGCTCGCTCCTGCAAGAATTGCAGAAACCGCAAAGAACAAGAGTTTCTTCATTGATACCTCCTTCTTTTTAATGTTTGACAATCAGTTAACTAACACGATATATCGGATGATATATATTCCACCTTTTTAATGTGAGAACTATGTGCTTCTCTATTGGACTCAAAGAATCCTGCACATTGTCCCCTCAATACACATCCTTCACATTCTGAGATGTAAATGTCTTTCCAGTCCGAAATAGATTGCTGGGCATAACATCTGATGTCTTCGGGTAACACGCATAACTGCTCATTATAGATATAAGATTTCATTCCCCTGTCTACAAGCAACAAGACCGCTTCTCTTAATTCCGTATTGTAGTCATATGGGTCTATCCAAAGTTGGTCGAAATTTTCTTTTGCTAATCCTGTCGTTTCCATCTGCATGAAAGTAACCTGCACAACAAAAGGGAAATTATGATAAATGTAGTCTGCAAATTGAGACAACCGTTTATAGGTTTGCTTATGGACTACTATTCTAATCCCTATCCTTTGGTGGAACAAAGCAAGGTTGTATAATCCTTGCACGGTCTTATAAAATGTTTTTGCGCCAACAATGCGGTTATGCTCTTCTGCAATATCTGAGAAAAGCGGAATATCAATCTGCAAATCATGGTGTCGGCATTTTGCCAGTTTCATTGCATATTTCTTATCAGCAAATTTAACTCCATTTGAAAGAATACTGATAGCTGTTTTAGGAAGCTCTTTCTTTATATGGTTTATCAAGACAAATAAATTATCTCCAATAAGCGTAGGCTCTCCACCAGTTATACCTATTTCTTTGGTATGTTTATCAAACAAAGAAATTAGTTTCAAATTAAATGGCGTTTTATCCTTTTCTTGCAAAATTGGAGGTTGTGGACACATAATGCAACAATGGTTGCAACGTTCAGTTGCCATTATTGCATTATGATTGGATTTAATTTCATATACGAAGATTATCTCTCCCTGCTTATTGACAACGACAACATCACCCTCGTGAAAATCGTTAATGTCATTGACCACACAACAAGGCTTTCCATTATCTGCAATGGTTTCTTTTGTTGTAATTGTCGCAACATATCCAAACGCTGAAGTTGATGCATCTTTACTGACTAATATTTCATCGGAACGTTGAAACACATTCTTTCCGAAAGTTATTCGCCCAACAATATCTTCTCCTATATTAATTGGTTTACCTTGAATTTGTTTCATAATTGCTCAATTTAACCAAGACCAAAAAATTCTGTTTATCTCAGGGTCGTGTTTGTGCAACAACTCAAACAAATAGTGTATGATGGATTTTGTCTTTTTGCACATCTCGTTAGTCGGTCTGAAACCTACCATATCTCCCTGTTCTGACATATTGCGCACGGGGTCAGCACCGCAATAAGGCTGGAACACGCAATCGGCACAAGCTGGCAAACATTCCGTGCAAGCAGAAGAAATGATGTGATGCAAAAGCTCGCCATTGAACATTTCCTGATAGCTGTTCTCATTCACGTTACCCAACCTGAAATAGTAGTTTTTGAAGCGTGCCATCATTCGGGCTTCATCAGAAACATATACACTTCCGTCATAATCATAGATGACTCCCGCAATGCCAACGCCTGCCGGAGATTGCAAATCAACAAAGCCTGTGGCAAAGGGCGTAAGCATCCTTCTTAAAAGGAGAGCGGCAAACCCCTCTACAAAGAAAGTTCCTTTCTTGTTCAATTCTATGATATAATCAAGCCCCTCTTTGTAGTTCTCTATGAAATCTTCTATGGAATAAGCAATCTTTTCCTTATATTGCTTTGCAAATCCGTATGGATTCAAAGACCGCAAGAATATGCTGTTGAAACCTAAGCGGATATATTCATCAATAATATCCTTAAAACGTCCCAAACTATATTTTGAAGTTGTCATAAGCGCAGATGCACAATCATTGTTCCCCCATATATTGCGTATCATCGCCAAATTCTTTTCAAAGATGGAATGATGGTCTAACGTCTTATCCTGCAATGGACGATTAGTGTCGTGCAAATCCTTTGGACCATCCAACGAGGTTGAAATCATACAGTTGTGTTTTTTCAAGTATCTTACCATCTTTTCATTCAACAACGTCAGATTGGTGCAAATAACAAAATCCAATTCTTTCTTCTTGAAAAGATTTTGCCATTCAGCTTCCTCAATGATGTATTTCACCATATCAAAATCTGTTGAAGGGTCTCCACCTTGAAACTCTATCTTGATACATGGTGAAGGTGATTGGAAAATTGTTTTGACCACATTCTTAGCTGTCTGTTTTGTCATATCGGCAGAATGGTCGTCTCTGTTTTTTCGTGCAACTTGACAGTATATGCAACTGGAGTTGCAGCGTAAAGTCGGAACAACCATGTGTAAAGAAGTAAAATCACGAAGTATGCTTTTCTTTGTGCGAAATTTCGTGGCAAGCATAGAAACTACATCTTCCACCTTATCTGTCGTAGCGATTTGTTTTGACTCAATGTCATAAAACAATTCACTATGTACATCCAGTTCTCCATTCACAAAGTGATGGAAATCTTCGTTTTGCAGAAAAATATATTCTCCTACTTCATTCGTAAGGAGATATTCATCTTCACTAAACCGCTCAAAACGAAATGGTAATAATGTATAGTTCATAACCCACTTTATTTTCGAACATCATCATAAGGGTCTCTCTCGTAATAACCGTTATCTCTACTGCATGTATGAAATATTCCCATTACTTGAACAGCAATGAATAGTATAATTCCTATTGCAACTAAGCAACCTACTGTAGTTTCTTTTGTTTTTTCAGGAAGTTTGTATTTCCATATTAACCATATGAAAAATATTATAAAGAGGATTCCAATAAATGTTATCATATGATGATCACTTGTTGACAGGTTTAAATGCTTCTTCTACAATCATATCTCGGATGTGTCCGAATTGCTCATTGACATCATGTCGCAGTTGTTGGTCTATCAACTCATTACAAAATTGTTTAGGGATATCAGCTGCTAGAGCATTGTCTTCTTTAAATTCAAAGATGACAATCACGAGATTAGGGTTATTCTCATCTGTTTGCTGATGAATATAGAACAAATGTGAAAACTTATAGATAGCCGCTGTAATCACATCTTTAGAGTACAAGGTTAAATCCACTGATACTTGAAATCTGTTATTTTCAAGTTTTTCGACTGGAAATTGTATTGTTGCCATAACTGCCCCGTCTTCCAGCCCCTCGAAGACCTCTTATTATTAAACACAGAAAGCGTGGAACTGCAATACTTATACATCCTAAGTTGACGGTCCTGAGAAAACCTTGTGTACAGATGTAGTAATAGCAGCCCACGCTATAGCGTGAGAACCACTATGCTATCCTTGTACACGTTTGAAAGTTTCTCAGGTTTTCAACTTACAAGATAAGCATAACGCTTCTTATTTTTTCAATATGTCCTTGGAATGAGTCGTCTCAATCCTGCTACAAAAGTAGTGATTTTTTACGATAATCTCCTATTTTCTAATAATTTGTTTGTTTCATGGCATTCGCTGATGTTGTCATACTATTAACCGGAATAGAAACACGGGAAATAAACTAAACACT
The DNA here is from genome assembly GCA_944321705.1 of uncultured Muribaculaceae bacterium. Lineage (GTDB taxonomy): Bacteria > Bacteroidota > Bacteroidia > Bacteroidales > Muribaculaceae > Avimuribaculum. The sequence goes on from CALUMG010000022.1 coordinate 9,657, forward strand.
ATTAAACTCCCCAACGAACAACAATTCATAGACTACTGCTTATCGCTCACCTTGAAACGATTCCAAAGCATCATTCAAACTTTTGTGATTTCTTTATATCCAACTAATTCACAGGCACGCCTATATTAATCTGCCAATTTCCTGCGGTTATTACGGCTATTTTGAGTATTTTTGCACCGGGTTACGAAATTTTTCACGGCTTTTATAGCAAGTGTGTCATATCTCAATTGCTGATTCTAAATGAATGAACTTTTTCTACTGATAATTGAAGTTATCGGAACTATGGCATTCGCCATAAGCGGCATCAGGCTGGCAGCAGCCAAGAATTTTGATTGGTTCGGAGCCTATTCAGTGGGACTTGCCACAGCCATTGGCGGAGGAACAATGCGCGACCTTCTGCTAAACACAACACCGTTCTGGATGAACAGCAGTTGGTATCTTGGAGTCACAGGCTTGTCGCTTGCAATAGTAATCATATTCAAGAAATACCTTGTCCGACTGAATCAAACATTTCTCCTGTTCGACACGATAGGACTTGCACTATTTGTAGTAATTGGAATTCAAAAAACGCTTGCATTCGGATTCCCCATGTGGACGGCCATTTTCATGGGCACGATGACAGGTGCGCTGGGAGGCGTGTTGCGTGACATTTTCATAAACGTTGAACCACAGATTTTCAGGAAAGAGGTATATGCCACTGCATGTATCGCGGGAGGCATCGTCTACTGGCTGGCAATGATTGCAGGGGCAAGCGACATCATCCAGCAACTGTCTTGCGCAGCAACGGTAATAGTCCTGCGTATTCTTTCGGTGCGCAGGAAATGGTCAATTCCCATTCTTCGCAACTATGCCGATTGAGATTTACATTGATTGATAAACATATATATTCTGACACAAAATCCAATGATAAAAAAAGAACAAGCTAAGATAACATCCATACAACTACTGAAATATGGACTCGTGGGCATAAGCAACTCCCTAATCACACTGATTGTGATTTTCTTATGCAACGAAATCATAGGACTCAAATTAATGCTTGCCGACGTGATAGGATATATCGCCGGCTTGATAAACAGTTTCATTTGGAACAAGAAATGGGTGTTCAAGTCGCACAACCGAATTGAAAAAGAAATGGCTCTTTTCATCGGAGGATTCCTGATATGCTTCGGCCTGCAATTTGTCACAGTGCTCGTTTTGCGCGACCCGATGAAAGCCCTTGAAATAAGTATCCTCGGTATTGATTCCGACACTTTTGGAGAATATGTGGCAGTATGCGTTGGTATGGTTGTCTACACTTTGAGCAACTATGCCTACAATCGTTTCGTAACATTTAAATAACAAGCAGGCTGCGACATGTCAACAAAAATCAGTACCGACATTGCTTTACTATCGTTTCTTGCTCTAATTGTGGCGGTCATAATATTTCCCATTCTCGACAACCGCCCGCTGGGAGCACACGAAACATTGCTGTTGCAACAAATTAATGCAAGCGGAGCAACCGGCGGACTCGGAGGCATATTCCAAAGCGGAAACAACTTGTTCATGCAGGCGTATGCCCACATCGTGCAGTTGATTGAAGGCCTGATTCCGGGAATAAACGGATTATTCCTGTTGCGTTTGCCGGGAGCATTGGCCATTATGGCACTCACGCTGTGCCTGTTTCGATTTGACGGCAACATCGACCGGCTCAATTCCTCATTCCTTGCATCGTTGCTGTTTCTTTCGAGTATGCTCATAATGAATCTAACGTTCCAAGCATCCGAAACAATCATTCCGGCATCACTTTTCATTCTCGCATTGATGAGCCTTTACCACTGGCTCAATCACCCGTCCAAGCGATACTTTTGGCTTGTCGTTGCCACTGCTGCCATATCAACAGTGTTAATCGGAGCAACATCACCCATAGCTCTTGCATTGATGGCCTATGTGTTTATCATCGCGTCGAAACGATATTCAGTCAAGTCCTATCTGACAATCACACTCGCGTTGCTGCTTTCATGCGCGATGGCGTTTCTTGCCATATATGTGCTTGTGGGAGACACGTCGATTGCAATGGACATATTCGACATTCGGCAACAACTTGCAATGTCACCCGAAGCGAGCATGGCTAACGCATTCTTTGAATATATCGTGCTTGCACTGTTTCCATGGTCCATTCCTCTCATCATTTCAACACCCTGGCTTGTGCGCAATCCGCGTTGGATATACGACAAATTTCTCAATCTCGGCCTATTGGAACGTTATTCCATAATAATATTCCTATTCTCGCTGCCGTTTCTATTTTTCGCCACCGACCTCACGTTTATCTTGTTCATCGCCTCGATGTTTTTTAACATGCCGCTTATCGGCAAATACATCCTCGCGCAATTCCATCATCATCCCAATGTATGGAAATCAACAGGTACAATCTTTGCCATAATCGTGGCACTTTTCATGATAACTTTCATCGTCTTGAAATCGGGATACACAATAACAATAGGAACTTACTCGATATCGATTATCGACGATTGGAACGGCTGGAGCCTGTTTTTGACAATAACAGCATTCTTCAGCATATACACGCTGTGGCGCAATGCAAGGGAAATAACAAACAACAACAGGTTCCTATACAATGTCATATTCCTGTATCTCGTGGTCGCAATACTGGTCAATGGCTACATAATCGGTGATTTTGTCATTAAAACTGCGGCATGACATCACTATCCAAAATGGCCAATCCGCTTCATTTGTTACGAGACTCAAGCTCAAGTAAAAATTTCTTTCGCTCCAGTCCTCCTGCATATCCGGTCAATTTGCCATTACTGCCTATGACACGATGACATGGCGCGATGATGGCTATTTTATTCCTTGCGTTTGCCATGCCTACTGCGCGCATGGCCGACGGCTTGCCAATTGCCGAAGCTATTTCGCCATAGGAACGGCTCTCTCCATAAGGAATCTTAAGCAATTCATTCCATACGAGTTTTTGGAAATCAGTTCCCTCAAACGCCACAGGCACGGTAAACTCCTTTCGCTTGCCTTCAAAGTATTCTTTTAACTCACGAGCAGCCTGAGCAGTGAATTTGTTGCCTGACGACGATTTAACAGAAGTCTTTGTACAATCGGCAAATTGGCATTCAGTAAGCCCCTCCTCATTTGCAACAAGGATGATGTCTCCTATCGGAGATTGCATCAATTCACATGCTTCATCACACACATCTTCCTTCTCCGAACTTTCGGTCGGAGTAGTAATAAGCTCAACATCCAAGCCGAGTGAAGCAGCCACTTTCATCATATATTCATGAGCTTCTTCATGATTATTGGCGATTTTCCCGTCAAGGATTGCATTTTTTATTGCTTCTTTTATCTTGCCAACGATAGCACATGGCTGCAAATTAAATGTGGACATAATTTCTTCTCCTGTCACAGGAGGCTGGAAATTGCGCACCCGGTCTTTTTCTTCAAGTTCGACAAGCTTGCGACGCACAAGAGCAAAGTTCTCACTGAAACGCTTCACCTTCTCCTTGTTCTTGGAAGTTATGTCGGCATTGCACAGCAACATGAGGTCATCTATGTCATCCCCGGCATCAAAAAGCAATCGACGCACAGCCGAATCGGTTACTTCATCTTCGACAAGCGCAATAGGACGCATATGCAATCCCACAAGTTTGCCAACATATTTCATTTTCTCATTCAAAGGCAAGCGCATTCGCTTGAAAATGCGCGGTATCATCTTTTCTCCGATGAAATTATGGTTATGAAACGTCCATCCCAATTTAGGATCATACCGTTTTGTTGCCGGCTTGGCTATGTCATGGAGCAAAGCCGCCCACCTCAACCACACGTTGTCACTTTTTTCCGCCACGTTGTCAAGTACTTGCAAAGTATGATAAAAATTATCCTTATGCCCCCTTCCGTTTACTATTTCAATGCCTTTCAATGCAAATAGTTCAGGGAATATTATTTCAAGCAATCCGCACTTGTCAAGCAGCACAAACCCTCTTGAGGGCTTATCGGCCTTAATTATCTTCGTCAGTTCATCGGTGATGCGTTCATGCGAGATTATGGAAATTCGCTGTTTGTTACGTTCTATCGCGGCAAATGTTTCAGGATATATTTCAAATCCGAGTTGTGTGGCAAATCTTATTGCACGCATCATTCTCAACGGGTCGTCCGAAAATGTCACGTCAGGGTCGAGCGGAGTGCGAATAAGTTTCCTGTTAAGGTCTCCAATCCCGTCAAAAGGGTCGAGCAATTCTCCAAACCGCTCATTATTGACACACAATGCCATTGCATTTATCGTGAAATCCCGCCTTTTTTGATCATCGTCAAGCGTTCCGTCCTCAACTATGGGATTGCGACTGTCATGCGTATAAGATTCTTTCCTTGCTCCCACAAATTCAAGTTCAAGTCCGCGAAACTTTACTTGCGCAGTTCCGAAATTTCGGAAAACCGCAATCGAGGCTTTCTTTCCCAATGTCGATGCTACCTTTTCGGCAACTTCTATTCCACTGCCAACTGTCACGAAATCAATATCCTTGGAATGACGATGCAAAAAAATATCGCGTACATATCCACCCACGACATAACACTCTCTCGATATTTCATCACACGCATTGCCAACGACCTTGAACACCGGATTGGCAAGATGATTCATTACTATATCTTTATCGTAATATATACCCTGCATAACACACTTATTCGCTCTATTCCGATAGAACTCTCCATTCTATATAATGAATGCAAAATTACACAATTTTTGCAACATAATGGCAACGAAGTCTCCACATCACAGCGTCACAACACAACAGGTGGCAACCTTCACGATAAAGGCAGCCACCTGTTAATTTACATTTCGTCTCGCTAATCAATATAGCTCGCTTATTTCTTCCGGATAATTCGTTATGCACTCAAGTCCGTTTTGACGAACGACATAAGTATTTTCTATGCCAACCGCACCAACGCCAGGAATTACGAATTTTGGTTCAAGGGCAATTACATTGCCCTCGGCAAGCACATCTTTACTGCGCGGAGCAACTACCGGCAATTCATTTATTTCTATGCCCACGCCATGACCTATGAATCCGGCCTTCTGCTTGTGTCCCATGAAATAATCTTCAAGACCTGCATCTTTAACCATCTGCATAGCCGTTTCATAAAGCATTTTCGCTTCCACTCCCGGCTTCGCGATTTCGGCAATGCGATGATGTATGTCAATTGACAATTGATGAGCTTTCAATGCCAATGGAGTCTCAATACTTCCCACACGAAACACACGAGTCATGTCGGTCATATAACCGGTAAAATTGCCACACATGTCAACCATGACAGTATTTCCGGGTCTTATCAATGAGCCGTTGCAACCTCCCGGTATCGAGTCATCGAGGCCTCCGCCGCCCATTGCGAAATCATAAGGCGACGGAATATCGGCATTATATCCACATATCACGCTACCCATGTATATTTCCATTGAGTCGCCTGCCACACGGAACAATCCAAGGCAACCTTCGTTTCGTAATATGCGTTCTATTTCTATTTGAAACTCAACATCGGTCATACCCTCACGATACACTTTCTTTATGTTCCCATAAGCCGTTTCATGATGAATACCGCTTGTCTTCAGTTTTGAAATTTCATACTCTGTTTTTACCGCTCTTATTTGGCTCATTATCACCGAGCCATCCACGACAGTTGCTCCGTTGAACACATTCTTGAGTCGTTCTATGGAATTATAAGAAACAGTTCCAAGCTCCAATGCTATCGTTGTCGGCATTTTGCCTATAATTTCGGGCATTTGTTCTGGCTTGCGTATATATTTAACATTTTCTCCTTCAAGAGCCACAGGACGTTTCACGAAATAAGTCACAGAGCCATCGCATGTTATATATGCATAACCCGAAAATACTCTGCCCGACGCATAATAGACATTTGCAAAACTGCCAAGCAAAATGGCATCGACATTCTGCTTTTTTAATGATTCGGCTATTTTGCTTACACGGATATTTATTTCCGATTCCAATGATTGTGGTATGATTGCAGCCATGATATTTTAATCCTTTTTTAAATTTACAAAATAATCGACAATTGCCGTGAAACTGTCAAATGACATGTCATAATCGCGACAATCACCAAATCCATATTTTGCATAAACAAAAGGTATGCCAGCACGATGTGTCTCATCGCAATCACCTTGCGTGTCACCAACATACACGGCACTGCCAAGTCCGTATTTAGCCATGAGATATTTCATATTGTCACCTTTAGGCATAGGCCTGTCGCCATAAGACACATAACCTGAAAAATAATCCTCGGTGCCTGTATAACGCATGAAATTGGGCAATCCGTCAATACCGCAATTGCTTAACATGAACAATCTGTAATATTTAGACAATTTTGCCAATCCTTCATTCAAGCCGGCAAACGGCTTTCCGCCAAGCATAGGCATCATTTCATCTTCAAGTATTCCAAGCCTGTCGATGAAAGACTTCATTTTTTCGTCATCAAGACAATTTCCGGTTATGCCTTTCACTATGCTTGCTATAGGCTGCCCCATGTATTTCATCAATTCGTCAGAATCCACCCTGCGTGTCATGCCCGACTCATAAAAGCATCTATTCCAAATTTCCGCATAAGATGCCGTTGCATCCCATAGCGTTCCGTCCATGTCAAAAATCAAAGCATCGACATGCGCATCAATAACCATAATTCTTTATCTGTGTTTTTATATGTTTCTAATATCTCAATTCGAAGGTTCAATGGTTATACCCACTTCTGTGACACCGGGCAATGTATCGCATCCGGTAGACTGCCAAACAACAATATGATTAATGCTGTCAAGATTTATGCCTGCATGTACTAACGTTTCCATTTGATACAACGAGCCGAATCCTGAGCCAAGCCAGTTGCCATTGGAATCGGACAGCCGCATGCTGACATTCGCACGATTCACCACAGAATCACCCGACAACAAGTCTACGACCAACCCTATACTTGAATATAGATAATCCTTGTCATACCGTATGGCAAGCTTGACATCATAACATGCAAGTGAGTCATCTACCGTAGGGGCGAAATAGCATGGATAGCCTACGAGCCATCCGGCATCGGGTAGATGAACAAACTCCGAATAAGAGTTTTGCTTGGAGGAACATGCCTCCAAGCAAATCAATAAAATTAAAGCCGCTATGAAATACGATACTTGTTTCATAAAGACTCTTATGTCTCTGTGATTAATCTCTTCTTTTAAGAATTAGACACATTGGAATCTCCCTTAGGCTCATTACCGTTCCCGGCCTGATTTTTATCCGACGTTTGTTGATTCCTATGCCGAGGAGGACGGTTGTTCCTTCTGTTAGAGGGTAGTTTTTTCCCCGTATTTTCCTGCTGGCCGTCATTTTCATTATTAACAGGCATGCGCCTGTTATCGGAATTCTGAACGACCTGACGTCCTTGTTTACGTTGGAAAGCCTTTCCTCCAACTGTTGCATTGCCATTTTCCTGAGAATCCTTTTTCTCGGGATTAGGAACTTTCGAAACATTACCGTTTTTAGGCTGTTTCACAACGACGTTCCCATTCTCTCCTTGACCTTGCTGCTTGGAATTGCCTTGACGATTCTTGTTCCTGTTTTTCTTCTTTTTAACTTTGTCAAAACGGGTAACACTATCTTGCTCTATTATATCGCCAAATTCCTTCAATTCCATCTCGCGCTCCTTATTGTCAAGTTCAAGTTTGTCAGGTTTTATTCCGTTTTTATTGAACTTTATGACTTCATGCACGCGAGCAACAGGCAATGTAACAAGATTGGCAGGCACCGACTTCTCGGTCGAGAAAGTCATTTCACGCTTAAGGATGTCGGTCTTGAACAAATAATAGACATTATCCTTTGTTTCAAGTTTAGTGTCTTTCGGAGGGAATTTCTTAGAGGCTTCCACATAACTGTCAACCTCAAAATTAAGGCAGCACTTCAATTTTGCGCATTGACCTGCAAGCTTTTGAGGATTGAGAGATATTTCTTGGAAACGGGCTGCGCTGGTTGCGACCGACACAAAATTGGTCATCCAGCTTGAACAACATAACGGACGCCCGCAAGGACCAATTCCGCCTATGCGGCCGGCCTCCTGTCTTGCTCCGATTTGCTTCATTTCAATGCGTACTTTGAACACGTCGGCAAGCACCTTTATAAGTTGCCTGAAATCCACGCGTTCATCGGCAATATAATAGAAAATAGCCTTGTTTCCGTCTCCTTGATACTCCACGTCGCCGATTTTCATGTTCAGTTTCAAATCTTCGGCAATCTTGCGAGAACGTATCATCGTATCGACCTCTTTAGCCTTAGCCTCTTCGTAACGGGCAAGATCATTTGGCTTTGCCTTGCGAAATACACGCAGGATTTCCATGTCGGCACGCAAATTCACTCGTTTCATTTGCAATTTGACAAGTTTTCCCACCATCGACACCCTTCCTATGTCATGACCCGGATTAGCTTCAACGGCCACCATGTCGCCTATTTCGAGCGGCAGATGCATGTTGTTTTTATAAAAGCCACGACGGGTGTTCTTGAAGGCCACTTCCACAATGTCGAAATCATTGAAATCGCCGGGAACATCTTCAAGCCAATTACAACTGCTCAATTTGCTTCGAGGGCCGGAATAATCACAACAACCGGTCACGACCTGTCGTTCGCTTTCTTCCGTGCCTCTTGTCTCTTTGTCATTTTTGTTATTGTTGCTCATCATCACTTAGCAAAGCTGACTGCGCGCGTTTCGCGAATAACCGTTATGCGCACTTGTCCCGGATAAGTCATTTCATCTTGTATCTTCTTGGCAATTTCGGCCGACAATTTTTCAGTTTGTGCATCGTCAATCTTATCGGCACCTACAATCACGCGCAACTCGCGACCGGCTTGTATGGCATAAGTCTTGATTACGCCCGGATAAGACAACGCAAGTTGTTCAAGATCGTTAAGACGCTTGATGTAAGCCTCCACGACTTCCCTGCGTGCACCCGGTCGAGCGCCCGAAATGGCATCGCACACTTGAACTATCGGAGCAAGCAAGCTGGTAGCCTCTTCTTCATCATGATGTGCTCCGATGGCATTGCAAATGTCAGGTTTTTCCTTATACTTCTCGGCAAGTTTCATTCCCAACAATGCATGTGGCAATTCAGGTTCCTCATCAGGTACCTTGCCTATGTCGTGGAGCAAGCCGGCCCTGCGTGCCTTCTTGGGATTCAATCCTAATTCGGATGCCATTATTGCGCACAAATTAGCCGTTTCGCGCGAATGTTGCAACAAATTCTGGCCATAGCTTGAACGATATTTCATCTTGCCCACAAGACGGATCAATTCAGGATGCAAGCCGTGGATGCCAAGGTCTATGGCTGTACGCTTACCAGTTTCTATTATCTCTTCTTCAACCTGCTTCTTAACCTTTGCCACAACTTCTTCAATACGAGCCGGATGAATACGGCCGTCGGCAACAAGTTGGTGCAATGCCAAACGCGCTATTTCACGGCGCACCGGGTCGAATCCCGACAATACAATTGCTTCAGGTGTGTCGTCCACTATGATTTCAATTCCGGTTGCAGCCTCAAGAGCCCTGATGTTGCGGCCTTCGCGACCTATGATGCGGCCCTTTATCTCATCGCTATCGATATGGAAAACCGTAACGGCATTTTCTATTGCAGTTTCGGTGGCTACGCGTTGAATGGTTTGCACTACAATTCGTTTCGCTTCTTTGGATGCGGTCATTTTGGCATCATCCATTATGTCGTTTATATAAGATGCCGCAGCGGTCTTTGCTTCATCCTTCAACGATTCCACGAGTTTTTCTTTTGCTTCCTCGGCCGACAATCCCGACACATGTTCCAATGTTTCTTGTATGTTGCGCTGCATCTTGTCAAGTTCCACCTTCTTTGCTTCAACAAGCGACAATTGGTTTTCCAAGTTGTTTTTCAATGCATCGTTTTCGTTCTTTTTGCGTTGCAAGTCGGATTGCTGCTGATTCAATTGCATTTCGCGCTGTTTCAACTTTGCCTCGGCAGTCTGAATCTTCGACAAACGGGCATTGGCAGCCTTTTCGGCCTCCGATGTGATTTTCATCTCGACCTCTTTTGCCTCGATAATCTTGTTTTTCTTTATCACTTCGGCTTCGAGCTTTGCCTCTTCGATAATACTTTTCCCTCGTGCCTTGTCTATCTTCCTCGAAATAACAATCGTTCCAAACGATCCGATAGCCAAAGCTAAAATGACCAAAACAATTATAACTATGATATCCATTCTTTTAATTAATAAAAATAATATAAAAAAGCACTGGCAGATGCGACTAAACACATCCGGCAGTGCAGGTATTTCTTTTATAATAATCGACCATCGTGAAGGAAACCTACCCGGCATTCAGGCTAAATCTCCCGGCACACATCACTTTATCTAAAAACGAGGAGCTGTAAACTCATCTTAAAATTATTGCGAAGCATCTTCATATAACGCCTATTGGCTTTCACAACGGCAATCGCAAAAATATCACAGCCAAGCCCGTCAATATAAAACTCAAGCAGTGCTTATATCTTTACAACCAACTCATCAAGTTGTTTTTCAAACTCTTTCAAAAAACAAGCTATTGCATCGCTTTTAGCATTAGTTTCAACCACAATCCATGCAAACTTAAATGCCACCATCGCCATTATCTCCAAATTAGAACGGTTGTCCTTAAAGCGACTTGCATATTTGCCCCATGTTTCATTAAGCATGTCTTCGGCTTCTCGATATGCTTTTTCTTCGGCTTTATCTTTAAGTTTTAATTCAAATGGCTTTAAACCTGCTATTTGAATCCATATCTGATTGTTTCCTGCTTCAGCCATAGCATCAATCCATTAATTGCGAGATGCACTTGTCGATGTCCTGCACCAACTTTCCCAGCATGACCCTGTTACGCTCTAATTCCTCCCTATTGGCCGACACGGTTCGGGCGATGCGCAGGTATTCACAATCTTGTTCCAAAGCCTCTACCCGCATTTTTAGCCTGTCTATGTCGGCTTTCAGTTTGGCGTTTTCTTCGTCCACAGCTTCTTTTTCGGCTTTTAAGACATTGTATTTTTCTATCAATACTTCCGATTTGCCTATAAGTCTTTTCAGCGTGTCCTGTAACTCAGAAGCCATACTTAGCCATTTTTCTACAAATATACGGATTTTGCATTTAAATGCAATGGCGTCGTGCGTTTTTTTACAAATTCATGTTCCAAATTTCACCAAATTTACATTGCTACTTTACATCGCACTAAAAAAACGTGCAGTCGGCAAGAATCAAACCTTCAATATGGTTTCCTATATTTCCCTTCGGAATTATCTTCCAAGATATTCAAATAACTTGCATATCTCGATTCACTAATCTCGCTGTTCTCCACAGCCGCCCTCACCGCACACTCCGGCTCGTGCGTATGCGTGCAATTGTAATATTTGCACTTTTCCGACTTCTTGAATATTTCAGGGAAATAATGCGCTACTTGCGAGGCATCGAAATCGATTGTTCCAAACCCCTTGACGCCCGGCGTGTCGATGATGTATCCGCCTTGCGGCAATTCAAACATCTCGGAAAAAGTAGTAGTGTGCATTCCTGTGTGATGCGTCTCGGATATTTCTCCTACTTTCAAATTTATCCCAGGCAACAACTTATTGATTATAGTGGATTTGCCAACCCCTGAATTGCCTGAAAAAAGAGAAATTTTTCCCGATGCATGGTCAAGAATGGATGATATGCCTGCGTCTTCTTCAATGGCCGACATCAAAATGACTTTATATCCGATTGTTTCATAAAGATATTTGAACGCTTCGGCATATTCCATTTCTTCTTCATCAAGAATGTCTATTTTGTTCACCACTATTATTACAGGCACGTCATAAGCCTCGGCCGTAGCCAAGAACCGGTCTACGAATATCGTGCTTGTTGCTGGACTTTTTATTGAAATGACAAGAAATGCCTGGTCAAGATTGGACGCAATTATATGTGATTCCTTCGACAAATTTGACGCTCGCCTTATAATATAATTCTTTCGCGGCTCTATATTAGTTATAAAAGCCGTCCCGTCAATGTTGGTTTGTATTTCCACATTATCGCCCACTGCGACAGGATTGGTCGTTCGCAAGCCTTTTAACCTGAAATTACCTTTAACCTTGCAATCTATCATCTCCCCGTCGGCACTCTTCACGACATACCAACTGCCTGTATTTTTTATCACTAATCCTTTCATAATATGATACAAATGTAATTAAAAATACACAACATGCCTCACTTGAGCCAAATTTTCATAAAAAACACACATGTGCGCCACAATTCGTTAAAATGTTAAACATTTATATATCAGTGGATTATATTTATATAACTTTCAATGTGTCAAAAATACTCCTTTCTAAAAACAATATTTATTAAATAAGTTGTATCTTTGTAACGACTTTATAATCAAAATATCACATTGATCAAAGTAAACTTTTTAGAAAAAATGAACGTAGAAGTTATTGGAAACTGGGCAGGTCTCGTATGGTCTGCTCTTGACGCTCAAGGAACACTTGGCATCAAAGGCATTAAAAAAGCCACAAAGCTCAAAGAAAAAGAGCTTTATGCCGCTATCGGCTGGTTGGCCCGCGAAGGCAAAGTTAGTGTTGTTGAGTCAGATGCCGACATCATGGTATCATTGATTGGTTAATTCTTAATTAAAACTTTAAAACAGAAAAGGAGCGGAATACCGCTCCTTTTTTGTTATCGTGCGTCACCTCGATTATCTCTTGATAATCTTAGTCACTGCCTTATTTCCATTACCGTCCACTGCAAGAACGATATATACGCCGTCGGCCAAGTTGCCAACTTCTACATAATCGCTTTGTGCCGATGCAACTTGTGCACCACCGATGTTGTAGACTACTATATTGGTGGCATTCTCAGCCTTAACTACCTGACCGTCGAAGTAAATCGCAAATGCGTTGTCACCGATTACATCGCTTACTCCCGATACGTTCAACATGCATTCAGCTTCAAGTCCGTCGATAGAGGCAGTGATTGTTACAGAGCCTTCTTCGTAGCAGCGAACTGTAGCGATGGCCTTGTTGCCGTCAACTTCAACCGATACAACTTTTGCGATAGCTTCGTCGCTTGAAGAGAATACTACACGCTCGGCAGATGTTCCTTCAACAGTAGCTGTCAATACAAACAAGTTGGAAACAGTGCCTTCTCCTGTTGTCATGTCAAGAGTCAAGTTGGTAGCCTTTTCTTCAAAATACAGCAACGGAAGTCCTGCCGATTCTTTCCATGGAGATGTAAAGTCGGCACCGAATGCCCATCCGAGATTTGTAAAGAATTCAGTTGTCAAGCCATCGGCAGCAACATCGGCTCCGTTTATAGAAGCTGCATCAGTGCTTGAAACAGCCTCTCCAGCTATTGTCAAAGTTGAAACTGCATAGTTATTGCTCAAGCCTTTCTCTGTTCTCGGCTCTTCGCCCTCGTAGTAATATTCATCGGCGATTGTACGGCCTACTACACGACCGACAGTTTGTGTCAAAGCACCTTCCGGCAATTCGATTGCGTCGATTGCAGCGACACAATTGCTTATTACAGGATCGGTTATGGTTTCATCCCATTCCGATGACAAATAACCCACGATACCGCCTACATTGCAATAACCGGAGAAATCGGAAGAGATTGCTTTGAGCGAGCCTTCGCTGTAGCAGTTTGAAATAAGTCCGCGGTCGGCTGTACCTGCTATACCACCTATTTCATAGTTACCTTCAATATCCATGTCAGCGTGACAGTTAAGTACATTAACGTCATTGCCTGCCGCACCGACGATACCACCAAGTGCATTGCCACCAATGATTGTTCCGTTTGCAACGCAAGCCGACACTGTAGTAGAAGTACGAGTAGTACCAACGATACCGCCGATGCTCATTCCGCCAGGAGCATTGATTGAAATATTATTTGCAGCACTTGAAGCAATTGTGGCAAATACCATTGCGGAACCTGCTATACCACCGGCTTCACCCGAGAAATCAACATCACCTATGATTTCGGCATTGTTAACATATACGCTGTCGATTTTTCCTTCAGTAAGCATTCCGACAACCACGCCTGCATCAGAACAGCTTGAAGTAGCTTCAATTACTGGTCGGTTGAATGTAAGATCCTTGATCGAAGAAGTGCTTCCGTACATATATTCAATCATTGCCGCATACATCGAGTCGCCCGAATTAACCTTCAAGTTGTTGATGCTGTAGCCACGGCCATCGATAGTTCCCGAGAATTCGGCAATAGGGTCAAAGTATCCAAGCATTTGAGACATGTCGATGTCGTTACCCAATGCGTAATGTGCAGTACCGTCAGCCCTTACTTGGTCGAGGTCGCCGGCAGTAGAGATGATGTAAGGATCTTCAGGTGTTCCTGTTCCGCCTGTGAATCGGCTGAACGGCAAAGCGTATGTTTCGATTGTGTGAACGTCGGTTTCAAAACTGTAATAAACAACAAGCAATCTTGGATTGTTGGTATTAATGTCCATTACGTTACCATTGAAATAGTCGCCCTTTGTTTCATCTCCTCTGTATTCCTTCAACACTTCACCCTCGTCATTGACAACCATCAATACAGGTTCATTGGAGCCGTCACCATTGGCAATACGGGCAATAAGGATATATTCATGCTGGTCATCGGTATTGAACAAATAAGGGTCCAACGTACTAGCAGTAATGTAATGGTCAGCATACATGCCATTAGGTCCAAGGTTTATACTCACATAATGATCAAGAGAAGCGTCCTTGTTATACCAACCGATACGGGTAATCACATTACCTTCTTCATCAGTTGTTCCAGTACCCAATGCAATCACATATTGATATGTATCTCCTACAGGATAACGGTCAAGACTGGTTGACAATAGGTTACCTTGTGCATCATAACCGGCAAATATCGCTACGGTTTCACAACTTGGAAGGTCAACCATTTCTATCTCTTCGCTTGTTCCGCCTGCACGAACAAGAGCTACTTGCTCAGGCTCTCCAGGCAATGAAGCCAATTTTTGCCATGTGGTAACTTCCGAACCGATGGTCTTAACCAATTCCCCAGCTTCATTGTAAACAATGAAATCGTAAGCATAACTGTCGGAAGTGGTTAAATAGTCATATCTTGTGATTATGAAATTGAACTGGTCATCTCCCGAATAGGTACCCTTAGTCATATCTTCATACGAGAACATTCCCATTGAATACATGGTGTACAAAGCTCCCGGCTGCATTTCAACCGGGATTTTCACAGTGCTGACGCACTCAAAGTCTTGATTGTAAACCTCTACTACATAATTGTTATCCTCGGCAACGATGATTTCCCATGTGTCGGGATCGGTACCCGAAACATACGGTTTTTCGTAGTGGGAGATTACAAAGTAAGGTTCTCCATCAAGCACATAAGTGTTAACGTATGGGCCGTCGCTGTAATACAGCAAGTCGGTCTGAATCTTGAATTGATGCTCCGAAACAGCCTCTGGCGACTGGTAAGAAACCGGAGACACGATATCGATATAAGTGTAGCTTAGACCATCTTCCTCAATCACTTCGTTGCTCATGATGAAACGGTTGTAAGTGTCCCATCCTTGAGAAGCGTCAAGATACAAAGCCGATGTTGCTTGGAAACTGTCTTTCAATGTTCCATCGAGCGAATACACTTCGATACGACCGTGAATCGTGTAATCGATAACCTCGTTTATGTACACCATCACTTCATTGGTCGAAGCATCGTCGTCGAAGAAATCATTGGTAATCTGTCCGAAAGCTTGCACGTCATTAACCGCCTGGCCTTCGGGAATGTTCACTGTGAATTCTCCCACCTGATTGTTGTTGCTGTCAAAGACGGTTATGGTCGAAGAAGTCATGTCCCAGTTCTCGAACTCCGAACTTTGAGTATAAATCCACTCCGTACCGTCAGGGCCTTGCAAAATGCCCCACACACCGCCGGTTATAGGTTCCGAATCAGCACCTACACGCAAGTCGTTGACCCTCGAATCCCTGAAATTACCACTTTTCACCATAGGCGTGCTGAGCTTTGGCCCGGCAAATGCATGCGGCACACCTTTCAATTTTTTGTAATCAACCTTAGCATTCGTGTTATTGGCCTCGACAACGCCAGTACTTGACAAGGCTATGCACAATGCCACAAAACAATTAATACTTTTCATTAGACTTTTAATTATGATTTTTATCAAAAAGAATAAAATTTATTGCAAAAATAAGCATTTTTTTTAATATCTATTCTTGTTTTCACAAAAATAAGTGCGATAAAAACCGATGTTTCTTAACAATTCAGCGTTTATCGCACTTTAAAATCTTATTTTTTACAAATTTACACATTATTGCCTTGTACAAAGAGCAATACACATGCCGGCTCAATCTTTTCGTGTCGCCCAGTCTATGGCAGCTACCGAGTGAAGCTCGGCAGTGTCAAAAATCGGTATATCAACGTCATATCCCTTTATCAGCAATGGAATCTCGGTACATCCAAGTATCACCCCTTCGCCACCTTCCTTTTCGAGCCTTTTTATTATGGCCTTGTAACCTTCCCTCGAATCTTCTTTTACCACGTCGTTGCACAACTCGTCAAAAATGACATCGTTGATGTAGTTCCTTTCTTCAAGATTGGGGACGAGGACCTCAAGCCCGAATTTATTTTCCAGCGTTGGCTTGTAGAAGCTGTTTTCCATCGTGTGCTTCGTGCCAAGCAATATTACTTTTTTCAGTTTTTTTTCTATAATCGCATTTCCTACGACGTCAATGATATTCAAAACCGGAATGCCGACTTTCTCTTCAATTACATTCCCAAGGGAATTAAGTGTATTGGAAGCTATCACAATCACATCGGCTCCTCCGGCCTTAAGCCTCATGGCAGCATCCACCATCATGGCAGTCATCATCGACCAGTCTCCTGCTGCCGCAAGCCGCTCTTGAGCAGCAAAATAATGGAATGGTATGGAATATAGCAACACATTGGCCGAATATAACGAGCCGTAACGGTCTCGCATTATTTCATTCATTCGCCTATAATAAGTGTCAGAAGAAGCCCAACTTACTCCACCTATAACGCCAATCACTTTTGAAACATTGTCCTCCAAATATTTATAGTTTTCCATCTTGTCTATTTATTTTATGGAACAAATTTAATCAAAAAAAATGAGACGACAAGACCTAAATTCCACTTCATTCCATGCGTGAAAATCTTTATGTTTTGCTTTAATACATAAAATATTATGACACACATCTGCATATTTGTTTTTTATAAGTATTTTTGTATGTATTTCTTGACACAACATTAAAATCCATATTAATATTTATAATAGTCCGTTAAAAATTCAACATATCGGCTAAGCGGCTTCCGCCACAAAGCCAAAGAGTTCTTTGATAAGTTT
>CALUMG010000023.1 GCA_944321705.1 uncultured Muribaculaceae bacterium
TATTTTATTATGCTAAACTTTATCAATCAGCGTGCTTATTTTCAACGGATTAGTTACAATTTTAACGAAGTATTAATATTTAAAGCAATGACTAAAATAGGTTCTGTTTTGTCCCCAATAAGCCACAAGGCTTTATTGCTGGGTAGCGGCGAGCTCGGGAAAGAGGTCGCCATAGAACTGATGCGATTAGGCGTCGAAGTTATAGCATGCGACAAGTATCCGGGAGCCCCTGCCATGCAAGTCGCTCATCGTTGCCATGTGTTCAACATGCTCGACGGTAAAAAACTACGCGAAATAATCGAACTTGAAAAGCCCGACCACATCATCCCCGAAGTTGAAGCAATAGCAACTCCGACACTTGTGGAATTGGAGAAAGAGGGCTATCATGTCACTCCGACTGCAAATGCCGCGTTGCTTACCATGAATCGTGAAGGAATAAGGAGGCTTGCTGCCGAAACTCTCGGAATAAAGACCTCAAATTACAAATTTGCTTCTACCGAAGAGGAATTCAAAGCTGCCGTTGCCGAAATCGGCACTCCTTGCGTCGTAAAGCCAATTATGAGTTCTTCGGGACATGGACAAAGCGTCGTGCGAAGCATCGATGACATCGACCGTTCCTGGCACATCGCACAAGAAGGGGGACGTGCAGGAGCTGGCAGAGTAATTGTAGAAGGATTTGTCGATTTTGATTACGAAATAACGCTGCTCACCGTAAGGAGCTTGTCGGGAACTGAGTTCTGCGAACCGATAGGACACATCCAAGTTGACGGCGACTACCGTTATTCTTGGCAACCTCAACCCATGAGCGCCCACGCATTGGAACAAGCACGCGACATAGCTCGCAAAGTGACCGACGCGCTTGGCGGATATGGCATTTTCGGTGTGGAAATGTTCATTAAGGGCGACGATGTAATTTTCAGTGAAGTATCCCCAAGACCTCATGACACGGGAATGGTGACAATGATTTCTCAAGACATGAGCGAGTTTGCTCTGCATGCTCGCGCCTTGCTCGGGCTGCCTGTCCCCGAAATAAAATTCTATGCACCCTCGGCATCGCGTGCCGTAGTCGTGGAGGGAGACTCAAACCGAATCGAATTTGAAAACATCGAAAAAGTGCTTGAAGAACCCGGAACACAAATGCGTATATTCGGAAAGCCCGAAGTGTCGGGACACCGCCGGATGGGAGTAATCTTGGCAACCGACGAGACCGTGGAAAAAGCTCGTGAAAAAGCCGAGAGGGCTTATAACAAGCTAAAAATAAACGTACTGCCACGTCAATAAGCACTCTTCAATCAATAAAAAATAACGGAACTCGCACACAGCTTGTTCCGTTATTTTTTATTGATACTTATAACATTACAAATGTTACTTGACCATCACCTTGTAAGATTGATTGCCTACCTTCACTATGTACAATCCGGTCGTGTACATGTTGAAATAATTCTTGCCTGTCACAGCGTTTCCTGCATATACCTGCATTCCCGAAAGGTTGAATATCCTTATGTCCGACTCCAACGGTACATCCACCACTATGCAACCATCACCTGCATACACTGCCGTTTTACCTGCAAGTCCTTCTTGTGCAACGCTTGAACCCGAAGGATCGACCTCGACAATATTACTATTTGCCGAATACACTTTACTCATCTGGTAATTTCGGTAAGCATTTACATAATATGTATAAACCGTATTTTCTTCTTTAGGAACATCTGTCACGTCGCACGACAATATGTCGGCCTTGCGCACAGGAATCGTTTTCACATAAGTAGTTGTTTGCGCTCCCGACGGCATAGTTTGCGTAACTTTTATGTCATCAATGTAGAACATGCTTGAAACGACATAATTATAAATCAAGATAGGCATATTGGCCGTACCATGGTCAAACTCATATACCAATTTCACTGGCTCCCATGTTTTTGTCACTAATGCGCGATCATATACGGCAGGTCCCGGTTGAACAACGATGGAGTCGCCTTCATAAGAATATACCGTAAGCTCTACCGTGAATTTTCCCTCATTGTTCGACAAATCAAGTGCCGGTGTTTGTATTACAGCCGAGCCGAAATAGGCCGATGCACCCAGCATTCCGTCTATCACGTTGTTGTTGATTCCCATCCATCCTTTAGTGTCGGCATTTATGTCATCATCAATGTTCTTGCCAGAGCCGTCAAAACTAAAGTTATTCAACCCCTTAGGAGATTCAAACGTATAAGAATCCCCGACTACGATATTTTCAAAATCTTCCGAAAGTATCACCTTTTCTTCATCAGCCGGAGCTGTGTACACTTTGGAAACCGTCAATTCATATCCATCAGCTTTGGGAGTGTAATTCCATTGTGCCGTGAAAGAATCATCCTCGATGTTATCGGCTTTGAGAGCCTCAGGAGCAGCAAGTCCCAATGCCATGACTTCGACCGAAGGTTCCGAAGTAAACTTGTCATTAGTGGCTTTCACCGTATAATAATAATCTGTTTCTTCGTCCAAACCTGTCAACACATAAGAAGTCTCGTTAACCGGCTTGTCTTCAAACACATATTCCTTCTCGGGTTGTGTCATGATGCTCACATCATCGATAGCCAGCATCTGGGCATCGGCAGCATTGGCATCTTTGGTATACTCGAGACGCACCCTTCGTGTCCCTGACATGAGATATCCCGACAAGTCTATTATCTCCCCATATTCCGAATCTATACGCTCTATGTCTATGACACCTATCTGGTAACGAGTCCCATCAGCCAGTTCAATCAACATTTTCATTTGAGATGTTGTAGGCTGGCCATATAGATTCTTTGCCCAGAATGAAAAACCAACAATGTCTTCTCCGGGATTCGGAGTAACTAAATAATCACCTGTCGCATCAAACACAAGTGCTTGCTTGCCCGACACATAATCTCCGTCCTGTGTCGAAACATTTCCATCCGTTCCATTACCGGTCACGCCTATTTCCCATCCGTCGGGATAATTTGGAGATGCTGTGTCAATCATGCCGTTTTCATCGGCATTAATGCCATCAAAACCTTCAACGACAGTCACATCTTCAATCTTCTTGCGATAAACCGAGAGCAAATAACTTGTGGCATCTTGCGTAGGCAGCCAGTTGGCAGTGAAACCATCGACAGTGAAATCGGTTGCGGCTTGCACCGTCGGTGATATTATCGACGTGGGCACCGACACAAAGCGTATATCATCAATTAGAACCTCTTGTGTTGCCATCATGAAAGCCAATGTGCTCGACCTGAACGTTCCTTCATGAAAATCAAGAGAATAAGACTGCCATTCGTCAGTTACCGACTTATTGTGTAATTCAGTATAGGCCGTTTCTTGATTTGCGTCAATCATGGCTATGGCCATTACATCCGATTCTACCGTGCTATTGAGCAATTTTGCCTTGAAAGTCAAAGTTCCATTTCCGGCATAATTTCCAACCGGCGTATAAAGAACACCGGGTAATGACACAGGCTGACTTGAACTTCCGTCAAGAAACAATCCCAACCGTATAGCGCATGTTTGGCCGGCTTGATAAATAGCAGCACCCGACCAACCGGGAACATTAGTGTATTCTGCCGGAATTACACCGGTCTGGTTGTCAGCTATGTTCACATCGTCAGGTTCAGCCTCTGTCCCTTCGGTGAACTTGGAAAAATCCTCATCGAGCAAAGTAACGGCATCTTCACCGGCTGCAAGCACAGAAGTCTGGGCTCCTTGAACAGGCAAGCTGCCCATAACAGCTCTAATTTCATTAACATGCTTTTGGCTAATGCCCGTAGCAGCTTGAAGCGAAGCCGACCAGCCACTTGCCAAAAGGCTTAAAATCAAAATCTTTTTTGTATAATTAAACATAATAACTGAATTTTATAAGGGCTCGCAAATATAGCACCTTCCCATAATAATATTTACATATTGATGGCTTTTTTCTCTATTTTTATACAAAACTACCAATGATTCTGCTATCAAAGGCAATTAATAGTCAATTTACGCCGATATGTCAAAAAAATTACGGGACATGGAGCATTCCACATCCCGTAATTATTGACACAACACTTTCGTATCATTTTTTAGCTTGCATCACCTCATTGACTTTAGCTACCAATTCTTCATCATACAATCCGCGAGACAATATCGTTCCGTCGGGACCAAACAAAATGATGTGAGGTATTCCATTTATGCCATATATGTCGGTTGGAATCTTTTGGGCATTGGTTATCTGTGGCCAAGGCAATTCCAGTTCTTTTACAGCTTTTTGCGTGTCGGCAGGATCATCCCATACAGCCACACCGAGCACAATCAAGCCTTTGCCTGCATACTTGTCATATATGCTTTTTATCACAGGCATCTCGCGCCTGCACGGGCCGCACCAGCTTGCCCAGAAATCGACAAGCACATAGTCTCCCTTGCCGACATAATCGGATAATTTCTGTTCCTTGCCATTCTCATCGACTACCGTGAAATCGACAAACATTTGTCCTTCGGCGGTCTTTTCCAAGTTACGGGCATTTTCCACAACATCCTTGACACGATTGGATGATGAAATGCGTGCCGGCAGCGACTTAAGCTCTTCTTCAATTTGCGACAGCGACAATCCTTCCCTCACTGCATAAGTTGAGAAAGACCAAGGGCCTATCGAATTTTCACCATAGTTAGTGAACCCTGACTTACATACATTTGAATACTCGCTGTTCAAACTGTCGATTAACGTTTGGCACATAACCGAGTCAATCTTGCCAGCGCGATAGTCGGTTATTCCCTGCATGATTTCCCCTTGAATTGAATCTATAGTCGAAACCATGTCGGTGAAAACATCATTGAGTACAGTTCCCGATGCCTTGCCTTCACTCCAGTCCATTGTAATATTGCCCGGTTCAAGGATAAACAATCTTCCTCCATTGCCCACTACCATGCGAGCCATCACATCGGTATCGGTAGAACCTTCAAACCTGAAACATTTGTTGGCAACCTTAACACTGTCGATTGTATCTTGCGTGTCAAAATTAGTCAGATAAGCCATTTCACCGTCAGTCTCGGAAGTCGGCATAGTCACAGTGACGGTATAACTTCCATTGGAGCAAGATGCCACAAGAGCAGTCAATGCTGCAAAAAACAATACTTTTTTCATATTTCACTAAATTATATTTTTAAATTAATCCTACTTTTTCATTTCCACATGATCCAGAATGGAATCTGTGTCAAGAGAATACGCATTGAAAACAAGCTTGGAATCATCATATTCCACTACTTGATACATTCGAGTATCAGCTATTACTTTCAGTCCCTGCTCAGGTTCTCGTGCCTTATACGACTTTGGAGACATGTAAGAAACTATGTAAACAGGCCGCTTTTCTTCTCCTTCATTCCCGTTTACTCTCATGTAGCCATGTTCATGTCCTTGCAAGACGAGATCCACTCCATATTTGTCAAACAATGGCACAAACGTATTGCGTATCAAGTAATTGTTGCGACCTTTGCGAACAGAATATGCAGGATGATGGTACATTACCACTTTCCATTTATCATCGGCCTCACGCAAGCAACTGCGCAACCATTTATAACAACCTGCCAAAGTCATTGCATCTTGAAGCCCGTCGGTATCAATCACAATAAATCTCATGTCGGGGAAATCAACATAATAACTTATTCCCTTTGCCGTGGTCGCACCGTTATCGGGATACACAAACGTATGCTTCCATCTCGGATCGGCCTTCCTGTACAACGACTTTATATAATCATGATTACCTGTAGCATTGAATAGCGGCATCGATGCAAGAATGCTATCGGCACTTTCATACAAGTAATTCCAATACGCATCAATGGGGCGTTCAATCAAGTCGCCAGCGCAAGCCCAAAATTCCACTTCGGGATATTTCTTATATAACTTGGCAAACCACTGTCCTGAATTGCCGCCTAAAGTATCTTGCACATCGCCAAAGAAGAGGAAACTCCTGCGTACTTGTTCCTTATCGGGCATTTTGAACCAATGCCACTCCGACGGCTCATACCCCTCTGTTTCTACCCTATAACTATAGCAACAACCAGCTTGAAGGCTATCCATACTTGCTACATAAAACGCATCAAGCCCTCCTCTGCTCTGAACTACCGTGCCTTTGGCTTCTATTGACACGGTATCTAAATCTTCACTTGCCAACACTAACTTTGATGGCTTGACACTGTCTCCGCAACGCCACGAAACTGTTCGTTCGCTCATGAAATCTTCTCCGGAAGTCAAAGTAATCCTATCCGGAACCGAAGCCGCTGCATAGGGTTCTTCAGGAACATTATAAAACCATGCATCCCAACGGCTTGACACCCATAGTGCCAAAACGGCTACCACAATCACAACAATTGATATCTTTGCCAATCTTTTCATCAACAGATGTTATTTTCTAAACTTACTTGCAAAGTTAGTAAATGCTAATGCCATATTCAAAACAATGAAGATAGAATGACAGTGACATCCCACTGCCATGCTAAAAAACAAAAAAATGCGATTCGACATTAGCCGAACCGCACAAATATTTTAATTTATCAACATGTTGCGCCTCTCAAGGCTCCTTTTCATATCCTGGAACACTTACGAGCTTCATGTTGAACTTCAATACCGAATAAGGATCAATGTCAAGATAACCGCTTGTGCCGTATGCCAATTCATAAGGTATTATGACCTCGCATGTATCACCGACATGCATGTTCTGCAATGCCAACGACCATCCTTCAATGGCACTTCCTTCGGTCAACGTCATGCGAAGAATGCTATCGGTGCGCGAATAGGATGAATCAAAAGCTTCCCCGTCGCACAAATGTCCTATATATTTCACATCCACGGTCGATGTGTAGAGTGGGCTCAAATTATCTCTTGTCAATGTTGTATCATTGAAGAAATGCATCAGCACATAAGCGTTTCCATCCCATTCAGCTCTTACCTCCTTAAAATATGGCTTGCCATCTTCATCGGTTCGGTTTCGCTGCTCTTCAAGCCATTGCTCATTTAGTTCTCGCCACTCGGCATAGTCCTCCCAATTGTTATTGTTGTCAAAGCAAGAACTTGCCACGACCGACAATAATAAGGACAACATAAACAACAAAGCAGTTTTTTTCATCTTATCAATTGCAACTTAATGTTGTTTTCAAGCCAACGACTTCAATAGTTTATTAAGACTTACCTCGTTATCGATTATGTCATGCAATTGGTCGATTGACACACGTTCCTGTGCCATGTTGTCACGATGACGTATTGTAACGGTGTTGTCTTCAAGAGTCTGATGGTCAACAGTTATGCAGAACGGTGTACCTATCGCATCTTGACGACGGTAACGCTTGCCTATTGAATCCTTTTCGTCATACTGGCATGCATAGTCAAACTTCAACATGTTCATTATTTCCCTTGCCTTTTCGGGAAGGCCATCCTTGCGTACAAGAGGCATCACGGCAGCCTTTACCGGAGCAAGTTGCTTTGGCAAGTGAAGAACCACGCGAGTCTCACCGTTTTCCAATTGTTGTTCTTCATAAGAAGAGCACAATACCGAAAGGAACATGCGGTCAACACCTATTGAAGTTTCTATTACATAAGGAACATACGATTGATTTAGTTCCGGGTCGAAATATTGCAATTTCTTTCCCGAGAATTTTTCATGCTGGCTCAAGTCAAAATTGGTGCGAGAGTGGATACCTTCGACCTCTTTGAATCCAAACGGCATTTCAAATTCAATATCAGTTGCAGCGTTGGCATAGTGAGCCAATTTTTCATGGTCATGGTAGCGATATTTTTCATCGCCCATGCCAAGGGCCTTGTGCCACTTGAGACGTGTTTCTTTCCATTTCTTGAACCACTCGAGTTCTTCACCCGGACGCACGAAGAATTGCATTTCCATCTGTTCAAACTCACGCATACGGAAAATGAACTGACGCGCAACTATCTCGTTTCTGAAAGCCTTTCCTATTTGGGCGATACCGAACGGAATCCGCATACGACCGGTTTTCTGTACATTAAGGAAATTCACAAAAATACCCTGTGCCGTTTCCGGACGCAAATACACTGTCATTGCTCCATCGGCGGTACTTCCCATTTCCGTCTTGAACATAAGATTAAACTGACGCACGTCGGTCCAGTTTTTTGTTCCGGAAATCGGGCACACGATGTCATAATCAAGTATGATTTGCTTCAACTCGGCAAGGTCGTTCTCATTCATGGCCTTTGAATAACGCTCATGCAACTCGTCGCGCTCTTTCTTGTGTTGCAGCACGCGAGGATTGGTATTGCGGAAAAGCTCAGCATCAAAGCTGTCGCCAAACTTCTTTGCAGCCTTGGCCACCTCTTTTTCTATTTTATCATCGATTTTTGCAATTGCATCCTCAATGAGCACATCGGCACGATAACGCTTTTTTGAGTCGCGGTTGTCAATCAATGGGTCGTTGAATGCATCAACGTGTCCCGAAGCTTTCCATATTGTCGGGTGCATGAAAATAGCCGAATCAATGCCGACTATGTTTTCATGAAGCAATGTCATGGCTTCCCACCAATAACGCTTTATGTTATTCTTCAGCTCTACGCCATTTTGTCCATAATCATAAACGGCGGCAAGCCCGTCGTATATTTCACTCGATTGGAAAACGAACCCATACTCCTTGGCATGAGAAACGATTTTCTTGAAAACATCTTCTTGTTTTGCCATCTTTTAAAATATTGTTTTCTATCCCACATAACATGCTCTTATCTTGAGCATAATGTCACGCGAAGTTGCTATTTTCTTTAATTAAGGTGCAAAGTAAATGATTTTTTTCGATTTAATTTGTATTTTTGCTGTTGCTTTTGATTAAATAACACTAATAGCATCACAATCACAGGCAAAATTTGCCTTTTATGCGTCAATAATGTCAAAAGCTCCCCTATAATACATGTTTTATGATAGAAGACAACGATACTCCTGAAGAATTGGACAAAATAGATGACGACTCATCCACACAAGCCCATTCTTCCTATCGCATACCGAAAGATAACAAATTCTTGCTGTCGGGAATGTACCAAAACTGGTTTCTCGATTATGCTTCCTATGTAATACTTGAACGGGCTGTACCGCACATTGAAGATGGCCTGAAGCCGGTTCAAAGACGCATTCTCCACACTATGAAAGAACTCGATGACGGCCGATACAACAAAGTGGCCAACATCGTCGGCTTTACCATGCAATATCACCCGCATGGTGATGCGTCAATAAAGGATGCCCTTGTCCAATTGGGACAAAAAAACCTGCTAATCGACACGCAAGGAAACTGGGGAAACATCTTGACAGGCGATGATGCCGCTGCCGGCCGATACATTGAAGCCCGCCTTTCTGAATTTGCGCTTGACGTGGCTTTCAGTCCTAAAATTACAGAATGGACTCTTTCCTATGACGGTCGTAAACCTGAACCGGTCACTTTGCCCGTAAAATTCCCCCTTTTGCTATTCCAAGGTGCCGAAGGAATCGCAGTGGGCCTTTCATGCAAAATTCTTCCTCACAACTTCAATGAAATTCTTGATGCTGCAATCTCTTACCTGCGTGGAGAAGAATTTCATCTATATCCCGATTTCGTCACAGGAGGGTATGTCGATGTCAGCCGCTACAACGACGGAGAACGTGGCGGACAAGTAAAAGTACGCGCAAAAATTGAAAAACGAGACAGCAAGACTCTTGTTATAAATGACCTGCCTTTTGGCCGAACAACTTCGTCGCTCATTGAGTCGATATTGAAAGCTCAGGAGAAAGGTAAAATAAAAATCAAGAAAATAGATGATAACACTTCGGCCAACGCTGAAATAATAGTGACGCTGCAACCAGGAACGTCGAGCGACAAGACTATGGATGCCTTGTACGCATTTACCGACTGTGAAGTAAGCATTTCTCCAAACTGCTGCGTCATAAAAAATAAAAAACCGCATTTCCTCACCATAAGCGATATCCTGCGCGACAGCGTCGACCACACAATGCAAATGTTGAGGCAGGAATTGGAAATACAGCGCAAAGAAACACTTGAGTCGCTACTGTTCGCTTCATTGGAAAAAATATTCATCGAGGAACGTATCTACAAAGACCGTGAATTTGAGCAAAGTGCTGACACCGACTCGCTTGTGGCCCACATCGACGGCAGGCTTCAGCCTTGGAAACATTTGTTCTACAGAGATATCACTCGCGAGGACATATTAAAGCTCATGGAAATAAAGATGTGGCGCATCACAAAATTCAACTCGGAAAAAGCCGAGAACTACATCGCCACATTAAATGAACGCATCAAAAAAATCGATGATGAACTTGCCCACATGGTGGAATACACCATCGACTGGTATAACGGATTAAAAACCAAATATGGCAGCATGTATCCGAGACACACCATCATCCGCAACTTCGACACCATCGTGGCGGCAAAAGTGGCCGAAGCCAACGAGAAACTATATATAAACCGTGAGGAAGGTTTCATCGGCACGGCGTTGAAAAAAGATGAATTCGTGTGCAATTGTTCCGACATCGACGACATAATAGTCTTCTATAAAGATGGCAAATACAAAGTAATTAAGGTTGCCGATAAAATATACATAGGCAAGAACATACAATATCTCAACGTGTTCAAGCGCAATGATTCGCGCACGATATACAATGTCCTTTATCAAGACGGCAAAGGCGGAATAACCTACATGAAGCGATTTGCCGTAACGGGCATAACTCGCGACAAGGAATATGACCTCACTCAAGGCAAACCGGGATCCAAGATATTGTGGTTTACCGCCAATCCAAATGGAGAAGCCGAGGTTTTACGCATCACGCTGAAACCTAAATTCAGGCTAAAAGTACTACAATTTGACATCGATCTTGCTGACCTTGCCATAAAAGGACGCCAATCGAGAGGCAACATGGTGACTAAAAATGAAATTCACCGCATATCTTTGAAAGAACGCGGAGCGTCAACCCTGGGAGGTCGTGAAGTGTGGTTTGACCCCGACGTGTTAAGGCTCAATTACGATGGCCGAGGCGATTCTCTTGGAGAATTTGCCGGCAACGACCAAATTCTTGTCATTTGCAACAACGGCGATTTCTACACTACTTCGTTCGACACCGGCAACCACTACGAAGACGACATTTTACGCATAGAGAAATTCAGGGGCAATGTCGTGTGGACAGCTGTACTGTATGATGCCGACCAAGGTTACATCTACATGAAGCGTTTCGAATTTGAGCCGTCGGCGAAACGCCAAAGTTTCATTGGAGGTAATCCGTCATCCAAATTAATACAGCTCAGCGACAAGCGTCATGCTCGATTTGAAGTGAAATTTGGAGAAGCCGATAGTTTCAGGGAAAATATCATAATCACAGCCGAAGACTTTATCGGAGTAAAAAGTTTCAAAGCCAAAGGCAAACGTATATCAAATTTCAACATTGAAACGGTAACCGAAATTGAACCTCTCATGGTGGATGACGAAAGTGAAATCGACAACATGACAGACATTAATGTCGAAAAGACGATTGCCGAAGACCAACCCATCATCCAACAAGACGTATTTGATGAACTTACCGGACAAAAGAAACTTTTTGACATAGCCCCCGATGACGAAGAGATTGAATAGCATGAAACATGTCAAATCGATGGGCATCGTCATTGCCTTACTCATGGCAATTAACAGCCTATATGCCCAAGCCAATACTTTCGATATGCCGAAAGACTCTTCGGCATTGAAGATAGAACGGCCTGTTAATTCAGCGTTCACATTCGACATGGGCAGCTCTTCAATTCTCGACACATACTTATCCCCCATCAAATATACAGGCATGAATCTGCGATTAGGCTACGAGCGGCTTCAAGCAATGAAATTCAATCCTGTCCCATGGGTCATGCAAATGGATGCAGGAATCGAATATCAACGAACAAAGAATATCCCTCGTAATCACTCCATGCATTCGCTAATGATTGAATACCAATGGGGAATGATGCATCGTTGGAATGTGATGCCGGGCCTTCAACTGATGGCCGGAGGGAGCACAAGATTCCGAGGCGGAGCTATATACAACTCCTACAATTCCAACAATCCAGTATCTCCCAAAATACATTGGAGCTTGAATTTAACTGGAATGGCTGTTTATAACACCAATATAGGTAATTTACCGGTAACGTTCCGTTATCAAGCCTCATTGCCATTCATCGGAGCGTTTTTCTCTCCCGAATATGGAGAATCTTTTTATGAGATTTATCTCGGGAACCTCGAAAACATCGTGCACTGCGGCTGGTGGGGAAATAGATTTGACATGCGTAACGTTCTGACAGTCGATCTCCATTTCGGACGAACATCTTTGCGAATAGGTTATCGAGGACAAATAGAGACCAGTTTTGTAAACAACCTGAATTACCATTTTTACACCAATAGCTTCATTATCGGAGTGAGTGGTGAATGGATGTCGCTGAGACCTCGGGAAAACACTACCGAGAAAGCCCGAATAATATCAGCTTTGTATTAACACCATTAAAACAATGAAAAATACTTTATCACAAATATTGCTGATGCTCACATTGTCGGGCTTTCTCATAAATCTCGGCTCGTGCCATGACTATGTGGAATATGCAAACGACCCTTACGGGAACTTCGACGCGCTATGGACTGCAATTGACGAACACTATTGCTTCTTTGAATACAAAAATGTCGATTGGAATGAAGTCGGGCAACGATACAGGGCTCAAATTTTGCCCGAGATGACAAACGAGGAGCTGTTTGACGTTTGTTCCGAAATGCTTAAGGAACTTAAAGACGGACACACCAACTTGGTCTCATCTTGGGATATTTCAAGATACTGGATTTGGGAACAATATCCGAAAAATTTCGATGAACGCCTGATTGATGAATTTTACCTCAACTTTAATTACAAGCAAGCATCAGGAATAAAATACCAGATTTTAAGGAACAACATCGGATACATGTACTATCCTGATTTTAGTTCAGGGATTGGGGAAGGAAATCTTGACAATATTCTTGCCTACCTGGCTTCGTGCGACGGGTTGATAATTGATGTTAGGGACAACGGTGGAGGCTTCTTGACCAATGTGGACAAACTTGTTGGCAGGTTCATCACCGAGCCAATCCTCGCCGGTTACATTTCTCATAAGACGGGACCCGGACACGACGAATTTTCCGAGCCATATAAATATTACTTCGACCCGGCCGATGACACTCGCATAAAATTCTTAAAACCTGTCGTAGTTCTTACCAACCGTTCTTCCTTCAGCGCAACAAACAATTTTGTGTCCATCATGAAATCACTCGACAACGTAAGAATTGTGGGAGACACTACCGGTGGAGGAAGCGGCATGCCTTTCACTTCGGAATTGCCTAATGGCTGGACCGTAAGATTCTCTGCTTGCTCAATTCTCGACCCCGACGGGAATGAAACTGAATTTGGCGTAGACCCGTCTGAAGGTTGCAAAGTCGACATGGACACTACCGACATGCTGTCGGGTTACGACACAATCATGGAACATGCATTTGAGGTTATTGCCGAAATGAGAGCTGCCGGCATTTAAAGGATTCCCAATAAACACCGGCAGCAATAAACGAGTAACAATGCTCTTGCCTATCTCACGGCATTGTCATATATTTTTTCTTGACCTTTCCACAAAGTCCATACACTGTCTTGGAGCACAGCTCGATAAGCACCCGAGAATTTTGAATTTGAACACCAACTATCAGCTGTCGCTCCTTCTCGATACAATATTGGATTGGCTCCCGATGTCTCAACCATGAAAGCCTCCATCTTTGTTGAATCTTCCGACAAGACAAGGAAAGCGGCATAAGCTGCATTCTTGTCAATGACATTGTTAAGCTGGATACCCTCTTCCCATATCCTTATGCAATCGCCTTTTATTTTCGACCACATGTAACCTGCAGCCGGCTTGCATCCGTGTTCATCAGTTTGAGAGCCAAGCGGAGTTTCATAAACCACCGCTTGCGGCTGTTTGTTAACCGAACATGCGCACAAAACCATCACACATGCCGACGCTGCAATTAATGCGGTAACATGTAATTTCATTTTCTTCATATTTTTTTATTTATAAGCCATTCTGTAAAGTCTCTTGCAATCTTCTGCGTCATATCGGCAAGGTGCATTCCCCGGGCTACCGCTTGCAACGGCATCGGCAGCCATCTTGTCAAGCGAATTCATAAATTGCGACTCATCTATGCCGTAACCTTGCAATGTAGGCACTTGACACACTTTGCATATGTTGCCCAGTGCTTCAACAAATGCGCTTGCAGCCTCTTTGTCCTCTTCATGCCCGACTGCCACGCCGATGGCTCTGCCCAATGTGGCAAACTTTTCACATGCGCATTCAAGCATGTCGGTCATGCAAGTAACAAGTAACATGGCATTGGATATTCCATGAGGCACATGAAACAATGCACCAATCGGCCGACTCATTCCATGTACTACGGTGACACTCGAATTGTTGATGCAAATACCAGCATCAAGTGACGCCCTTGTCATCTCCTCCCGAGCCTTTTCATCGTTACCGTCACGATAGGCAATCGGCAGATATTTCATGATGCGCTTCACGGCACCTATGGCAAGTTCATCGGTTTCGGGAGTTGCTTTTATCGAAATGAATGATTCCACGGCATGAGTCAACGCGTCAAGCCCCGTGGCAGCTGTAACGCTCTGAGGAGCATTCATGCTCATCGTATAGTCGTCTATGGCAAGAACCGGCAACAGCGCATCGCCTTTAAGCAGCATTTTAACACCATTGCGCGTATCAGTAATTATCGTAAATCGAGTAGCTTCCGACCCCGTTCCGGCCGTAGTCGGAATACAAACGACTGGCGGAGTGGTAACAGACATTTCCTTTCCATTATAATCGGCAATCTTACCGTTGTTGACACTCATGGCCGCTATGGCTTTTGCAGAATCGAGCGGACTGCCGCCACCCAAGCCTATGCAAAATTCACAATCATTCTCCATATAGGCTTTTACACCTGCCTCTATCATGACATCGGTAGGTTCTCCTGTTATGCCGTCAAATATCACATAGTCTATTCCATCTCGCGTCAAAGCCTTTGCCAACCGTGTCATCATTACCGAATTTCCGACATGAGGCCCGGTAACAACAAGGGCTTTATGTCCATACTGACAAAAAATACCTCGGTTGTTCTCTATTGCGTTCGGCTCGCAAATTATTTTTGCAGGTTTTTTCAACATAATTTCTCCTATTTAGCTTTACTAATGCGAATTTAGCGTAAAAGACCGATTATTGTATCTTGACGACTCTCATTTTTGCAGCTTCCGGCAAAAGAGATGCGCTATCGCGCTTCGCAATACGATTCCATTATTTGAAATAAGCCGTTCAATCTTCCATGCCTCCATAATTTCCGCCCATTCCGTCTCCATCCATGCTTCCCGGTCGCATTTCAGGCTTTCTTGGTTTTGCGTTGCCGAAGCTGTATGACACTGTAAACTGCACGCGACGGCCTCCGCGGCAACGTTCGCTCAATTGTTCAAAAGTCGGGCCATAAGTCGCTTGGCTTCGCTTGCGCGAGTTCAATAAGTCTCGCACGTTTATCGAAAACGACCATTTGTCAATCGATTTCTTTAGTCCTCCATCGATTCTGTAACGTGGGTCGCGTGAACCTTGCGCTGTAATCTGACGGGAAAAATAGCGACCGCTTAGCTGCAAATTCAAGTCCCAAGGCAGCAACACCGATGCCATCATGTTGAAATTCCATGTGAAATCATCTTCAAATTCACCTGTCACAGGTTCTGTAAGCCCTTCGGGAAGATAGCTGAATCCGTCAAGAGCGTTATAAAACAAATTGACAGTCGTTGTGAGATCTAAACGCTTGAAAAACTTGTTTTTCACCACAAATTCCACTCCGGCTTCTTGCGACTGCGACACATTTTCACTCGTGTTGTTCATCACGCCGTCTTTCATGAAGCTAATGCGTTGAATCACATCATCTGTGCTGCGATAATACCCCGATACCGACAACATGTGGTCGTTCCACGTCTTTATGTAATTCAATTCAAATGCGTTGGCATACTGTGGCTGCAATTGTGGATTTCCATAAGAAATATTAGTAGGATCACTTATGTCTACAAACGGATTTAATTGTCCTCCCCACGGACGACGTATCCGTCGTGTATAATTGACTTGAATTTCATTTTCCTTAGGTAATGAATATGACAAAAATAGACTTGGGAACAATGCGAATTTGTCGGTAACAAATGGTTCAACGGCATTCTCCTCTTCGCCATAAGCAAGCGACTTGCTTTCATTATGCCAATATTCGCCTCTCAATCCGGCGGAGAAACTGAATTTGTCTATTCGGCCTCCGAATGTAGCATATAGAGCCTGTATGTTTTGATCGTATATGAAACGATTATATAATTCTTCATCTATCGGCATGTTTGATTCGCTCGTCCCCGACCATGTAGTCATAGGGCTGTTTTCACTGCTCAAATTTCCTTTATATCCGGCTTCAATCTTGAACATTTCATTAAACTGATTGGAATAATCAAGTTGAAATTCCCAGTTGTTTACCTTTATGTTGTTTTCTTGACGTTGCCAAGTTATTTCATCCTCCTGCTCCGGATAATAATATTCCCTATGATACAACACGCTGCTCGGCATGCTCCACAAGTTATAAGAAGCCGAAGCCATGAGAGAGTGCCGGTCATTGAATTTGTGCGTGTAATCGATAGTCACATTCCCACCACCACCGTCGCGGTCACTGTCACTATCACTCAATCCCGAAGTAAAACTGCCGGGAGCGGTGCTCTCATAGTCGGTTCCGCTCTTTTCCCATCCGCCGCCGGTCATTCCAAATCCTCCAAGAGATATGGCATCGGCTTCGGTTATATGATACGTTGCTCCGGCTCTGAAGAAAAATGCCGTGTGACGATTCTCATTCTCGGTAAACGAATTAAGATACGTTCCATCGGTGTAGTTTCGCCATGAATTTTCATATCCGTCGCTATGGAAGCTTCTTACTCCCACATTGGCATATGCATCCCATTTGTTTATATTGAAATTGATGTTTCCTCCTACGTTAAAGCCTCCCTGGGTATTCCCTCCGGCTTGCGCACCGCCAAAGTATCCGGGTTGGCGATTCTGCTTCAACACGATGTTAATGATTCCGGCAGTGCCTTCCGGGCTGTACTTTGCCGACGGATTTGTGATGAGTTCTATCTTCTCAATTGTTTCCGCAGGCAATTGCTCAAGGATTTGTCCTTGATTATCGGCCGTCAATCCCGATGGTTTCCCGTTAATCCAAACTGTCACCGAGGAATTTCCCCTTAATGAAATGGAACCCTCATCGTCAACCTCCACCGAAGGCACAGTCTCAAGTATTTCGCTTGCCGAAGCTCCGGCTGCGGCGATATTTTGGTCTACATTAAACACTCGCTTGTCAAGATCAAACCGCATCTGCGATTTCATGCCCACAACTTCTATTTCATCGAGCATGTGCGCATTCTCTTTCATTTTCACTGGTTTCAAGGCTACATTCTCGCTTGACGACGCTATTGCAACATTCACGACATTTGCGTCATAACCGACAAATGAAAATTTGACATCATATTCCCCTACGGGCAAACCAGTCAACTTATAAGACCCGTCAATTTCCGACATTGTTCCCATCGGCAATTCGGTACCATCTTTTTTACTTACAGTCACATTAACAAATTCCATAGGTTCTCCGGTTGACATATCGGTCACTTTACCCGAAATTGTTCCTGCAACAATCGACACACAAGGCACCGATACCATCACTGCTACAAGTGCCCCCAAGATACGATTTCTCATTTATAAAGCCTTTTTACCATTAATTCTAATTCCTTGCCCGTTGGATGCAGTGCCAAGCATAAAGTTAAAAAACAATGATTGTAGAAAATAGCATTATTCAATATAAAACACTACACAACGGCAATTACAATCTTTTAATGCAAAATTACTCATTTCGGCGTAATCTGATGGCAAAATAACATATTAATTAAACCATTCAAGGCATTTTTGCAATATTTTAAGTATCTTCGCGAGAAATTGATTATAATATATATCAAATAAAATAACACCAATGCAAAACGACGAAAACAAAAAAGAAGAAACGGTGAGCATTCCCGACAATGCCTTCCGTGAACTTGCACAAGGAGAAAAATACATCCCTGTGCTACGTCCCGACAAGGAATACCCTGAAATTACGCCTTACAGTGTTTCCATGGGACTCATTTTAGCCATCATTTTCAGTGCGGCCGCGGCCTACCTGGGGTTGAAAATAGGCCAAGTTTTTGAAGCGGCAATCCCGATTGCCATCATAGCCACAGGCGTATCTTCGGCTATGAAACGGAAAAATTCACTCGGTGAAAATGTCATAATCCAATCAATAGGAGCTTCTTCGGGAGTCGTAGTGGCCGGGTCCATTTTCACCCTGCCGGCACTCTACATTCTTAAAGCAAAATACCCCGAAATTGCAGTCAACTTCCTCGAAGTATTCTTGAGCTCCTTGCTCGGAGGCGTGCTTGGCATTCTGTTCTTCATCCCGTTTAGAAAATACTTCTGTTCCGACATGCACGGGAAATTTCCTTTCCCCGAAGCAACAGCCACTACGCAAGTACTCATTTCAGGACAAAAAAGCGGCGGACAAGCTCTGCGACTGGTGATTGCCGGAGCCGTCGGTGGTATTTACGACTTCTTGCTTTCGACATTCGGATGGTGGAGCGATGTGCTTACTACAAAAATCATTCCTTGGGGAAACGAACTGGCCAACAACGCAAAAATGGTTTTCAAAATCAACACACAAGCCGCAGTTCTCGGTCTTGGATATATCGTCGGCCTCAAGTACAGCTTCATCATTTTTGCCGGTTCGGCATTCATTTGGTTCATAATCATCCCTTTGCTTAGCATGAACCCCGAAATGGCGGCTCTTGCGCCCGAAGATATCTTCTCGGGACAAGCTCGTTATCTTGGTATCGGAGGTATCGCCATGTCGGGTATCATCGGAATCATAAAATCTTGGCCGATAATCCGTAGCGCCGTTGGCTTGGCCGGAAAAGAATTTAAAGGTAAGGGAACCGGTTCAAAAAACATCCTGCGCACGCAAAAGGATATTTCCATGAAGATTCTCGTGTTTGCCCTTGTTGCCGCACTTGCAGTTACATTCGTATTCTTCTACTTCGGTGTAATCAACAATTTGTTCCAAACAATCGTGGCATTCATCGTAGTGACGGTAATTGCATTCTTGTTTACCACTGTTGCTGCCAACGCTATCGCAATCGTAGGGACAAATCCTGTTTCGGGTATGACATTGATGACATTGATAATAGCTTCAGGCATATTCGTAGCTATCGGATTGAAAGGTTCGGCAGGAATCGTTGCATCCATGGTAATTGGAGGTGTAGTCTGCACTGCCCTGTCAATGGCCGGAGGAATGGTAACCGATATGAAGATTGGTTATTGGATAGGCTCTACACCGTCAAAGCAGCAATCATGGAAATTCCTCGGCACATTCGTGTCGGCTGCAACAGTTGGAGGTGTAATGCTGCTGCTTAACAAGGTATATGGATTCGTCGGCGAAGATGCTCTTGTTGCTCCGCAAGCCAATGCAATGGCTGCCGTAATCGACCCGTTGATGATGGGCGGTGAAACTCCTTGGATGCTATACATCATCGGTGCAGTTTTCGCAATTCTACTCAACTGGCTTGGTGTCCCGGCTCTCGCATTCTCACTTGGAATGTTCATCCCTATCGAGCTAAATACTCCGTTGCTCGTCGGCGGTTTGATTAGCTGGTTTGTAAGTTCTCGCTCCAAAGACGAGGCAATAAACAAAGCTCGTCTTGACCGAGGCACTCTGCTCGCTTCTGGATTCATCGCCGGTGGCGCATTGATGGGTGTAGTGAGCGCGGGAATAAAATTCGCAGGCTTTGACTACGAAAACAACATGAGCATGACTGCATTGCAATCGCTTGGATTGTTGATATATGTGCTGCTCATCGCTTGGTTCACTTGGAACTGCTTCCGTGCAAAGAAAGGAGAAGAATAATTACATTCTCAAATAAAAAATCTCACATATAACAAAAACAGATGCCAATGAATTGAGTCATCACATTGGCATCTGTTTTTTATTGGCTTACGAAAAAGAAGCGCACCATGCATTCATCACACATAGCGCGCTTCTTTATTTCGTCAAAAATTTTTTTATTCACATTCGCTTGGCACATAATGATGATGCGCATGGCATTCATGCAATGTCTTGTCTACTATCACATGCCTGTTGGCCATCTGCGAAATCACTGTCAGCTCATGCGACACAAGTATTATCGTCGTATGCTTAGCTATATTTGCTATAATATCATATAAATGGTGCTCAAAAGCCTTGTCAATATAAGAAAGTGGCTCATCGAGGACAAGCATCTCGGGCGATGAGATGATTGCACGCCCAAGAAGCGCCCTTTGCAACTGGCCTCCCGACAAAGCTCCGATGGGACTGTTACGCTTGTCGGTCAACCCCACCGTTTCTATGGTATCACCTATCAATTCTCGTTCTTCTGCAGTAATGCGATGAAACAGCTTCATGCTGCAAGGAAGCCCCATTGCCACCACGTCTTCCACTGTAACGGGGAAACGGCTGTCTATCATGTTTTTTTGAGGCAGATACCCGATTTTTAATTTGTCGACTTGCTTCCCATCATTGAAAAACATCACTTTGCCGCTCGACGGGGCTAACAACTGCAATATTACTTTGAGCATAGTCGTCTTGCCTCCTCCGTTAGGACCCGTAATGGCTACAAAATCACCTCTCATGACGTCGAGCGAGGCATTTTCAAGAGCCAATACCCTGCCACCGCCATACGTCACGGAAACATTCTCGAGGCTTAATATTTTTTCAGTTATTTGCGATTGCATTTGCTATATCTTCCATTTCCTCTACCCAATTGTAATTCATCGGGTTTATCCTTACAATTTTGGCGCCTATCTCTTCATTAAGGGTCTCAGCCTGGCTACTGTCGAATTCCTGCTGAATAAACAGCACTTTAGCCCCACTTGCCTTCGCAGTGTCGATTTTTTCTTTAAGCATGTTTATAGGCACCTCTTTCCCTTCATATTCGATGCTTATCTGCCTGAGCCCGTAATCATTGGCAAAATAACTTAACGACGGATGCCATACGAGAAAAGCACTGCCGCGTTTCGGCTCAAGCATATTTGCAAATTTCTTGTCAAGACTCTCAAGGTTGGATTTGAGCCTATTGTAATTTTCCGTATATGTTTTTTCATTTTTTGGGTCAAGTTCAACCACGGCCTCATACATGTTTTGCACTATTTGCATTGCATTGCGAACCGAACTCCACACATGCGGATCCACTTCCTCGTCTCCGGGAACGCCGTGGGTGCCTCGCAACACTTCGATGCCTTTTGAATTGTTATATATTTTCAAATCAGGATTGTTGGCTCTCGCCTTCCCGACAATAGCATATTCAAAGCCTATATAGCCTATGCAGAAGTAAGCCTTGCTCTTTTCTATGTTGATTAAATGTGTCATGCTCGGCTCGTACGCCTC
Organism: uncultured Muribaculaceae bacterium; assembly: GCA_944321705.1. Lineage (GTDB taxonomy): Bacteria > Bacteroidota > Bacteroidia > Bacteroidales > Muribaculaceae > Avimuribaculum. The sequence goes on from CALUMG010000023.1 coordinate 21,548, forward strand.
GGGATTGTTCCCTTCATTCAGCATGCACGAAACTACGAATTTGTCTCCTACTATTTGTTCAAGAAAATACTTTTGAGGCAAAATGCTTACTGTTATAATTGACTTCTCCGGCTCCTTTCCGACACATGAATGCAGCAATGCCACACATAGCACAACAACTGCCACAATCTTTAATTTCAGCAAGTAATCGATTTTAACTTTCATTCCCATGTAATCAAACGCGCTTGGTAAGGAAATAATGCACAATTGCTGCCACACGCAACAATAATACAAAGATACGCAAAGGTAAACGCTGAGACAAGCAAAAAACAACGTTTTTATGATTCCTCATCCAATCCTTATCCATAGAGAATTTTTTTCAGCCTTGGCAACAGCTCGAATACGGAAATTTATCATCACGCTTTCGACAAACAATGGCAACTGAGCAAACTCTTCTTTTTATTATCTTCCAATAATGATTCAACTCAGAGTAAAAAACGATTTACAAATATTCAAATCTAAGCACTCTTGATGTAGGCATATTCTTTTGTCTGTACTCATTTATTGAGCACAAGACCAAAGGTATAGAGTTTTTTGTATGAAAAGTGTAAAATCATAATGCCTATTTATATAGAAAAGTGTATATTTACAGAGCAGAATCACATAGAAAAATGTAAAACAAATGCTATACAGAAAAATCAGATCATATATCGAGGGGCATCTGAAGTCTAATGAAGACAAGATTCTTCTTATTGAAGGTGCAAGACAGATTGGCAAGTCTTATATAATCCGAAATGTAGGAACAGAAATATATGACAACTATGTTGAGATAAACTTCGTTGCAGACGATGAAGGGGAAAAGATTTTCAAGAATGTACATACGACTGAAGAGTTCTACCTGAACTTAAGTATGGTTGCAGGCTCCAAGCTGGACAAATATGAAAATACATTGGTCTTCATTGATGAAATTCAGCATTATCCACAATTCTTAACCATGCTTAAGTTCCTAAGGGAAGAACACCGATATAGATTTATTTGCAGCGGAAGTCTCCTGGGCATTGCTTTGAAAGGTACTGTTTCAGTGCCTGTAGGAAGTGTGATTCCTAAAAAGATGTATCAACTTGACTTTGAAGAGTTCCTGATTGCGAATGGTTTCGGAAAGAACGCGATTGGCCATTTAAAAGAATCTTTTGAGCATAAACAGTCTTTATCACAAGAGGTTCACGACAAGGTGCTTGGGCTTTTCAAGAGGTACCTCCTCGTTGGAGGCATGCCAGATGCAATAAACGAGTATCTTGTCTCCCATAATATTGTCAAGGTAAGAGAAACTCAAGAGGCTATCAGGGTTTTGTACGGCATTGATGCTTCCCGTTATGAAGAGACAGTTACTAAAAAATTGCATATCCGTCGCATCTATGATATGATTCCGTCTCAGATGGAAAACAAGAAGAAACGTATCGTGGCAAAGGATATACAAAACAGGAAAGGAGACAGATTTAGTAATTACATTGAGGAGTTCGAATATCTAATCAATTCAGGTATTACGATAGCATCCCATGCAATCAGCAATCCGAAATATCCCCTAGCAGAATCCCAGCAAAAGAATTTGTTGAAGCTGTATATGAATGATGTCGGCATGCTCAGTTCCCAGTTGTATCATTATAATATCCAACCAATACTGAACGACATTTCCAGCATCAACCTTGGTTCCGTATACGAAAGTGCCGTTGCGCAAGAGCTGAAAGCCCATTACAACAAGCTATTCTATTACGACAATAAGCAGAAAGGAGAGGTTGACTTCCTTGTTGATGACAGCAACACAATGAGTGTGCTGCCCATCGAGGTCAAATCCGGAAAGGATTATACGGTTCATAGTGCATTGGACAACCTAATGGCAATTTCTGACTATCATATTGCTTCATCAATAGTTTTCTCGAACAACAGAGAAGTCAGAACGAAAGGAAATATCCTTTATCTCCCAATCTACTATGTGATGTTTTTAGAAAATAAAATGCCTGAGAAAGAGGATTTGTATTTCTGACATGGATATTATCGCCATCCACTAAAAATCAACATGCAATGGCAAATAAAAATTTCTTCAGTGTATTGTATTTTATACGAAAAATGGGAGACTGTCGCCAGCCTCCCAATATCCTCGACAAGGGCACTTGCCCCAAAGATTTCATTCGTTAAAATTTGAATTTCACTCCGACGCTTGTCACAAGCTGGCTGAAGTCCTTCATGAACATGTATTTCAATTCACCCGTGAGAGAAACCGAACTTGACACTGCAAAGTCTACACCCCCACCAAGGTCTGCACCGAAACGGCTCAAAGTACCATCATCTACCAAACCTTCAAATCCATGCATCTTCCAGCCTGAATAAAAGATACCGGCCAACGGATAAACATTGATATTTTCGGTCACGTCAAACAAGTAATGCAAATTCAAGTTTATATCCCATGAACTAACGTCATTATTCCTGAAATAATAATTGAAACTTGGTTCAAGGCGGAATTCATCGGTCAAACCCACTTGCAACTTTACACCAATGCCTTCTTGGTTGTCTGCCGAAGCATGACCCAATTGTACTCCAAGTTCAAGATCGCCACTTTCGGCTGAAGCTGCAAATGCAACTCCGAGCATACACACTAATGACAATAAAATCTTTTTCATAATACATAAGTTTTTAATTGAGACAAAATTGTCTATAGAGTAAAGATATGGATAATATTCGACACTATGTGCTTTTTTTCCTTAAAATCGCACTCTTTATGCCTTTTGGGCCACAAAATCCTCAAATATGCCGTTGTGAGAAATCTGTAGTTTCTATTATCGACGGTTTGACATCTGCCGAACCGCTTGTTCCTTTCAACTTCTTCACTTTCTTGATGTGCTGTTTCATCTTTTCCTCATCAAATCCCTGTCCGTACACGCCATTGACATGAGATTGCGAAACAAACGCATGTGGGTCGATTGTTTTTATTATCCTGAAGATGGACACGGCCTCGATTTTGCGGCACATCACAAGAAGCATTTTAACGTCGTGTTTAGTATACCATCCTGTGCCGTGGATTAATGTGCATCCACGATGCGCCACGCTTATTATCGCATCGGCAATCTCTTCCCATTTCTCCGAAAATATCGTGAACTGCACGGCTTGCCGGTTGGTATTGATGACATAGTCGCACATGAACGACACTACAAGCAGCACCACGAAGCCATACACGATTTTGTCAACGCTATGGAACAGCACATAGGAACTCGAAATAATAATAACGTCGGTATACATTATCATGCGCCCGATTGTCACATTGCTGTATTTCGATACCATCGCGGCTATGATATCGCTGCCTCCCGTACTGCCATTGTGCACGAATGCTATTCCCACTCCCAAGCCGCACATCAGCGCGCCCAATATCACATTCATGAAGGCCTGCTGCTCCACTATCGGTGCATCAAAAAGCGGTTGAAGCACACCGAAAAACAAACTGAGCACCGTCGTCCCGAAAATGGTCCGTATGACAAACGTCTTTCCTACCACCTTCATCGCTATGGCAAGCAATATGAAATTAAGAGTGAAGTTGCCCACTGCCACAGGTATCCCGAAACGATAATACAAAAGAGCGGCCACGCCGGCCATGCCTCCCGTAACGACCTTCTCGGGAAGTATGAATGCCGTGAAACCAAAGGCATACAAGGCCAACCCTACCACTATCATTATGTAATCCTTCAGATTACCTAATATTTGTTTCTTAAATTTTGACATGGTATATATCAATGTTTTTCTGCGCGAATATAATTAATAACTCTGAAATAAACATTGCAGTTCAATAAAAAATGCATAACCCCGCAATAATTAATTCCACATTGGCCGGTCTTGTTCTGCGCAATTCTCTCCGCTGTTGCCCTAATGGCACGCTTAATAAAATATTCCTTTTGCATTTGCAATCTACCTTTAATCACAGCAGCTCGACATGTCTGGGTTCCTATTATTTACAAATACGCCTCTTTATTGAAATTAAATCATTGGCAATTACCTTTTTATAAAACAAAAAGCATACCACGCACGAAATCATTCTGTACTCTGTAGACTCTACCTGAAAACTTTTTTTCGCCAAAAAACTCGAAAAACAGCTCCGAGAATTTGCAGAATTCAAAAACAGTGCTTACCTTTGCACCCGTCAAATGACACAAACATCATTTTGAGTTTTTCTCGGAGAGATGGCAGAGTGGTCGATTGCGGCGGTCTTGAAAACCGTTGAGGGTCACACCTCCGGGGGTTCGAATCCCTCTCTCTCCGCAACAAACGCTGAAAATCAGCAGATTGCAAAACAAACACCCAGTTTTAC
>CALUMG010000024.1 GCA_944321705.1 uncultured Muribaculaceae bacterium
CGCTCTTTTCCAAATTTTCAGGCGACTTTTTTTCATCTTTTTTCACACCCTCCGCGCAAGACCCTGTCTCTCACGCCCATGCACCTGAAACTTTTTTTCATTAAAAACACAAAAAACACTCCATAATCACGAAAACACCTTTCTCACACTCGATTTTCGTCTAATTTCATTAACCTTATTTAACATGCACGCCGCTATATTTTTTTGTTTTCATGCCATAAAATGCAACAACACCACAATCGGCATCAAAAAAAATACAAACGTTAACCATAAAAAACGGCAAAAGACCCGTTACCTAAAATGGCAACAAGGTCTTTCTTTGAAATTCAACAAAAAAATCAAGCCAACGGAGCAGCTTGCGTATAGGTTCTGGCACCAAGCTCCTTGTCGAGCATATACAAGCCATAACCATTATTGTCAATCATCTTCAAATTGTCGATGATATTTTGTGCAGTTTCCTCCTCTTCGACTTGTTCGTCAATAAACCACTTCAACATACTTTGAGTGGCATAATCCTTTTCTTCTGTAGCCAAAGCACACAAATCATTAATAAGACTTGTCACCTTCTGTTCATGTGCAAGAGTTCCCTCAAACACCTTTAAAACAGAATCCCATTCGGTCGGCACCGGCTTGATGGCCTCAAGTTTCACATTACCGCCACGAGAAATGACATATTTAAAGAAAATCATAGCATGATCTTGCTCTTCCTTAAATTGAACCTCAAACCAGCTGCCCATTCCTGGACGACCTGTCGCATGACAATAAGATGCCATCGAAAGATATAAATAAGCCGACCACATTTCGGCATTAATCTGAGCATTAAGAGCCTCTTCAATTTTTTTACTTAACATAACAAATACTTTTAAAGTCTTACAAAAATAAGAAATCACAAGAACAAATGCCACACTTACCTTATTAAAATTTTCAAATGCAGCATCCTATATATGTAAAAATTCCTGCAATCATCACGACTACAGGAATTCTCATTTTATCACGAAAAAATCTTAAATTATTTGTTCAATGCTGTTGCAACGTCAACGGCTACAGCCACTGTGCAACCTACCATCGGGTTGTTACCGATTCCGAGGAAGCCCATCATTTCAACGTGAGCAGGAACAGAAGAAGAACCTGCAAATTGAGCGTCGCTGTGCATGCGACCCATGGTGTCGGTCATACCGTAAGAAGCAGGACCAGCAGCCATGTTGTCAGGGTGCAAAGTACGACCAGTTCCACCACCAGAAGCCACAGAGAAATAAGGCTTGCCGGCGAGTACACGCTCTTTCTTATATGTACCAGCTACCGGGTGTTGGAAACGAGTCGGGTTGGTAGAGTTACCTGTGATAGACACGTCAACCCCTTCTTTCCACATGATAGCTACACCTTCGCGAACATCATCTGCGCCATAGCATTTTACCTTGGCACGAGGACCCTTTGAATAAGGAATTTCTTCGATGACATTCAATTCACCTGTGAAGTAGTCGAATTGAGTACGAACGTATGTGAAACCATTTATACGAGAAATGATTTGTGCAGCATCTTTTCCAAGACCGTTAAGAATAACACGCAAAGGTTCTTTGCGCACTTTGTCGGCCTTAGCAGCAATCTTTATTGCACCTTCGGCAGCAGCAAACGATTCGTGGCCGGCCAAGAATGCGAAGCACTTTGTTTCTTCACGAAGGAGGCGTGCAGCGAGGTTTCCGTGACCCAAACCAACCTTACGGTCGTCGGCTACAGAACCCGGGATGCAGAATGATTGAAGCCCTATACCGATTGCTTCAGCAGCATCGGCAGCATTCTTGCAACCTTTCTTCAATGCAATTGCAGCACCTACCACATAAGCCCACTTTGCATTTTCGAAGCAGATAGGCTGAGTTTCCTCACAAGTCTTGTAAGGGTCGATACCTGCATCTTCGCATATTTTGTTGGCCTCTTCTATATCTTTGATACCATACTCGTTCAATGCAGCAATAATCTGCTTGATACGACGGTCTTGTGATTCAAATTTTACTTCTCTTAATGCCATAATATGTTTCCTCCTTCTCTCTTATTCTTTTCGTGGGTCAATATATTTTACAGCTTCTTCAAAACGTCCATAATGGCCTTTTGCCTTTTCCAAAGCCTTTTCAGGAGTTTCACCATTCTTCAAAGCATCGGTAAACTTGCCAAGGTGCAAGAACTCGTAACCTATTACTTGGTCATCTTCATCAAGAGCCATGCGAGTGCAATAGCCTTCGGCCATTTCAAGATAACGAGGACCTTTGGCCAATGTACCAAACATAGTACCTACTTGGCTGCGCAAGCCCTTGCCAAGATCTTCAAGAGAAGCACCAATTACCAAACCGCCTTCAGAGAAAGCAGATTGAGTACGGCCATACACGATTTGCTTGAACAATTCACGCATTGCAGTGTTGATTGCGTCGCAAACCAAGTCGGTGTTCAATGCTTCAAGAATAGTCTTACCCGGAAGAATTTCAGATGCCATAGCTGCCGAGTGAGTCATGCCTGAGCAACCGATAGTTTCAACGAGAGCTTCTTGAATTACACCGTCCTTTACGTTCAACGTCAATTTGCAAGCACCTTGTTGAGGAGCGCACCAGCCAATTCCGTGAGTAAGTCCGGAAATATCTTTGATTTCTTTTGCCCTAACCCACTTTCCTTCTTCTGGGATCGGAGCTGAAGGGTGGTTAGCTCCCTTCTTTACACAGCACATGTGTTGTACTTCCTGTGAATAAACCATAATAGTTAATATTTAAACGTAGTTAATGTTATATAACTTATTTATTTTCAAACTCCTTTTGAGCCTGTACCTAAATTCGGTCATTTACCAGTCGTAAAAGTACTCAAAAAACGGCAATTAACAACTATACAACGGTCATTTTTAATACTTTTTCATAATATGCCAGCAAAATCACATGCCATGAAAAATTATTCTGAAGGGAAAATGACGATTAAGTTTTTTTATTTTTATTAAACAATTGCCGATACAACCACGACAAGGCATTTTTATATGAAAAATCAAAATGCAGCTTTGCAATCCAATCCTATTAAACAGGCTTCTTTAGACTCACGCAAAATGCACATAAAAAATCCGTGCCGCAATGATTAATGGCGCGACACGGATGCAAGCTGTGAGTTAATATGATTTTTAGGAATTATTTACCACCTTGCTCATAATAAAGAGTGCGTGAAGGTTGATCGCATACTTCAGCCGGACCGAAATATTGAATAGGACCAGGATATACATAGCATGTGTTCAATGCCCACTCATCACGGTTTTCAACAAATTTCAAGAAAGGCTTGCCATTGAGGTCAACAAGAGCCTTTTGGATAACAGGTTTCATCTTACCGTTACGGCGTTCCATATTCATCATCATAGTGATAGGCACTCCACCTGCAATCCATTGAACCGACGGTTTGGTCAAATTGCGAATTGACGACATGTAGCCTGTAGCTCCGCAATTAACGAGTTGAGCGGCATTGTAACCCAATGCGTAGCAATAGTCGGCATCAAAGTTCGATGGATCAGCGCAACGTCCTTCATAACCAAAGAAGTGATGCAAAGCCGAGAACTTTCCACAATACTTGCCTTCTTCCTTCATCTGAGCAAGCTTCTTGCCAACCATTTCGCTAAGCAACTTTTCGGTTTCGATGAGCGAAACTTGCACATTGCCGTGAGGGTCGCGGTCAAGAGTCAACTGACGGGCAACGCCTCCAGGAAGACTTTCAAAAATCTTAGCATTGTCGGCACTGAGGCTTTCGATGACAAACTTGCGTTGCTCTTCTTCACTCTTGGTTGCGAAATCCGGAGTATGCGCAAGCAATTCGTTGAGCTCAGCAATCAAAGCTTTCATAGCCGGGATAAATTCTATCAAGCCTTCAGGAATCAATACAGTTCCGAAGTTGTTGCCGTTTTCAGCACGTTTTGCGACTACTGCTGCGATATTGCTAACGATGTCGTCCAACGTTTGTTTCTTTGCTTCAACTTCCTCGCTGACGATGCAATAGTTAGGTTGAACCTGCAAAGCGCATTCAAGAGCGATGTGCGATGCCGAACGTCCCATCAACTTAATGAAATGCCAATATTTCTTGGCAGAGTTGCAGTCACGTTGAATGTTGCCAATAACTTCCGAATATACCTTCGTAGCAGTGTCAAATCCGAATGAAGTTTCAATCATGTCGTTCTTCAAGTCGCCATCGATTGTCTTTGGGCAACCTATTACTTGGACGCCTGCGTTATAAGCCTTGTAATATTCGGCAAGCACGCAAGCATTAGTGTTTGAATCGTCACCACCGATAATGACAAGAGCCTTGATGTTGAGTTCCTTCAATATTTCAAGACCTTTTTCAAATTGTTCTTCCGTTTCCAATTTTGTACGGCCCGAACCAATGATGTCGAATCCGCCTGTGTTACGATATTCGTCAATTATGTTTGACGTAAGTTCAACATACTTGTGGTCAACCAATCCACCAGGACCCATCAAGAATCCGTACAGACGGCTTTCCTTATTTATAGCCTTGATACCATCAAACAAGCCACTTATCACATTGTGACCGCCGGGAGCTTGACCGCCCGACAGGATAACACCCACATTGATTGGCTTAGTGGCCTTGGCCGGCTTGGAATCTTTTTCAAATGTCAACTCCGGCAGCCCGTAAGTGTTAGGGAACAAAGCCTTGATTTCTTCCTGATCGGCTACCGACTGTGTTGGTTCGCCTTCTACAGCTTTCACTGAACCCCAAAGAGCCGAAGGCAACTTAGGTTGATAGGCAGCTCGAGCCTTTTGTAGTGCGCTTTTTTTTGTCATACTGTTAAAAAATATGTTAAGTTATCAATTTGCATTAGAAGCAAATCCCATGACCTTCACAGGATTTTGTCGCACTGCAAATTTCGTAAAAATTTATCAATTCGACAACAAATTAATTTCAAACTATATTGAATTTATTTTAATGTGCCTTAAGTTCCCAGCAATCACTGTGTAAAAATTATCAAAATCAAGATATTTACGGGCAGTGTCCAACAATTCGTCAGATGACATGTTCCTGACGGCTTCAACATGGTTGTTAAAATATTCAGGATACACGCCATAAAGCAACACCGTGTTCACATAACCGCCCATGGCAAACGGGGTATCGAGCGTCTTTACCAAATCGCTCAAGATAAACGATTTCACCATATCCAATTCCTCCTCAGGAATTGGCTCTTCTTTCAACCGGGAGATTTCATTCTTCACCTCGTTTATCAATGGTACGGTATAAGCCGTGTCACATTCGGTCGATATATTGACATATGCACCGGCCCGTGTTCCCAACAAAGAAGCCCAAATGCCATAAGTATAGCCTTTCTCTTCCCTTATGTTGCTCATCAACCGGCTGCCGAAATATCCGCCAAGCGCGACAATCAACGTGCGCAACTTGAAATAATCGGGATGAGAACGCGGAATGGCATGCATGCGCATCAACACCGCCGATTGCACTGCGTCAGGCTTGTCAATGGCCGAAAAATGTCTCGAAGACGGCTTTTGACACACTTCAACAAATTGGGCACGCGCTGCCCCTTCCGGAGTTTTGTCCGTTCCGAACGTATTGGTCATCAATGCCAGTTCCCTCTCGGTTATTTGGCCCGAAAGCACTATCGAGCAATTATCCGGAATGAAATACTTGTCATGGAAACATCTTAAATCTTCAATGCCAAGCCCCATAATATCTTCATCACGCACTTCTTGAGTAATCGGATAATCCTCACCGAAGAAGATTTTATCCATTTCGACATTCGCAAGATATTTCACTCGCTCTCGTGCCGTCCTGTATGCGCTAATACACCTGTTACGGTATATTTCAAATTCCTTGCTTGGGAATTGAGGGTTATACACCATGTCGTGCAAAACCGATAGCGTGACATCGAAACATCGATTAAGCGAATTTAGCGAGACCACCGTGTGTCGTTCGGAATTGCGGGTTCCAAGCCATGAACCGTTGAAATCAAAACACTCTGCAATCTGTCCCGACGGATATTTGCTTGAACCATGCTGTAGCATCGACACCGTGGCAAGCGACTGCAATCGCTTTTCCTCCTCAAACATGCCTCCGCGAAATATCACGTCGACACGGTTCACAGCCTGATCACCTCCATCAACGACATACATGTTTATGCCATTAGGCAACACCACAGGCTCTTTCCAGTCAAATCCAAATTTTCCGAATCCTCTTACGGCCGGCTTTTCCTTCCTTATTTCTGACATTTCCAAACCGAATTTCCTATAATTCCTGTCCTTCGAGCATCTTCAACGCATTCTCAAGATCGGCAGGAGTGTCGATTCCTATCGACTTGTAATCGGTCACTCCAACTTTTATCTTGTACCCGTTTTCTATCCATCGCAATTGCTCAAGCGATTCGGCAATTTCAAGACGCGACTGCGGCAACTTGGCCACTTTGGCAAGGACATCGGCACGATAGGCATACATTCCCACATGAGTGTAAAATCTATTATGCTTAGGCCATTCGCCACGTTCAACTCCACGCACAAAAGGCACTACCGAGCGTGAAAAATATATCGCGTTCATCGCAGAATCCACAACCACCTTCGGCGTGTTGGGATCTTCCAGCTCCTCATAACTTCCATCTTCGGGAAATGGTCTGACCAGCGTGGCAATATCTATGCTATCATCTTCAAAACATGCCATTATGGCTTCAAGCTGGCTTTCTCCTATGAAAGGCTCGTCACCTTGGATGTTTATGACAACGTCTGCCCCCGAACCAATCTTTTCATAAGCCTCCCGACAACGGTCGGTACCGCTGCGCAACATTTCGGAGGTCATAACCGCATTACCGCCGAAGTTCTTCACAGTCGACATTATGCGGGCATCATCGGTCGCCACCCACACATTGTCAAGAACCTTGCTCACTTGTCTCCACACACGTTCTATCATCGTCATGTTTCCTATCCTGGCCAACGGTTTTCCCGGGAAACGGGTCGAAGCATATCGTGCGGGAATTATTCCTATGAAATTCAATTTATTCATTATTATTTTCAATTCTTGTGTTCATAATCTTAATACTGCATAATGTGCATGAAAGCCGTGCGCTCAATCGGCCGGCTCGACATACAATTGCGCATTTTCATATTTCATGACCTTGACAGCAGTGCCTTGCTCAATAAATCCGCTCATCGACACGGCATCGAGCGTATCATTGCCAACTTTTATTTTTCCGCCTGGACGCAAGACAGTACAAGCCACACCGGTTTTGCCGACATATTTTCCCAATTCAACAGGTACGCCTATGTACCCTTCGTCAAGACGCTGTTCCTTAATCAAAGCCGATTTTCTCATAATCCCCTTTGAACCTATTTTGTGCGAAATATAAAGCACAACCACTACTCCGAGCAGCACGCCCGACAAAACTATCAATATGGCATCCATAATATTGTCTGATGTTATCATTTCAAAATTCAAATCATTGTTTCCAAGCAACGCTGCAATAAGTCCGACAATGATGCAAACAATTCCCGATATGCCTGCAATGCCAAATCCCGGGATAACAAACAATTCGAGCAGCAACAAAATGATTCCGGCCACAAACACTATAATCTCCCACACGGCCGCGAAACCTTCAAGATACAACGGAGCGAAATACAACGATGCCGCAACTATGGCAACCAGCAAGGCAAAACCTATTCCCGGTGATTGTAATTCAAAATATATTCCCCCGACTATCAACATTATCAACACGGCCTGCACCGCCGGATTTGACAAGAAACCAAGCAATATATCAATAATTGTCGGTTGATAAGTCTCTATCACGCAATCATCGCCCATTCCAAGTCTCGATGCCACGACATGTTCCACATTTTCAGCTTTACCCTCGCAATAGCCGGCAGCGATAGCCTCATCGGCTGTGAAAGAAAGCACCGAAGCCGAGTCATTACTGCCAACCATGGCTTCGGCTATGCGTGGGTCGCGCCGCCACTGCTCCACTGTGTCGCCATTTGTCGTCACACATGTCACTTTGCCATGGCTTTCGGCCGTAGCTCGCATCAACGAACGCATGAACGACTGATATTTGTCGGGCATCAATTCGCCTTGTCCGTTGACAACCGAAGCTGCTCCCATGCTTCCGCCCTGCCGCATATAAACGCTATCGCACGCAAGAGCAATTAATGCACCTGCCGATATTGCCTTGTCATCGACAAATGCCACTACCGGAATTGCCGACTTCATTATCTTCGTGCGTATGGAATCGGCTGCGTCCACTGCTCCCCCGTAAGTATTCAAATGGAGAATCACCACGTCGGCATTTTTCTCCACAGCCGTGCTCATTCCGCTGTTGAACACCCTCAACGAAGTGGAATTTATCTCGTCGTTTACAGGAATGACATAAGCGCTCTTGCCACATACAGGCAACACCGTCACAATCATCAGCATTATTGGCAACAGCCATCTGTACATCTTCACAATCATACCAAAATTTATAAATTTAGTGAAAATTGAGAGCAATGGAAAATTTGAACTTGCCATATATTTTACATTGCGCGAAACGCATCTTATACAAATATACGCATTTTACAGCCTTCAGCGAAATGTATTTTAGTCTATTTGCATCTTAAGCCGACTATTTCTTCACTTTCCCGCTTTTAAGCCAAGACGGAATGACGAGCAACCCTGCCACAAGATATACATAATAGCTCAACACGCGCCATAAGACGGCTATTACGAGCGACACTTGAGCCGACAATATCATGTCGGAATAATATTCATTGAAAAGCCATTCGCTCACACCACTTCCTCCGGGCGTTGGGCACACGAGCAGTAAAAGCCACATTACGCCTTGGCGAGCAAAAACAATCCATTGGTCAACATCAGGCAAAAACATCAAAAACAAGCAGCACACCAACAAATACCTGCACGTCCATGAAAACGCAGTGGAAACAAATGCCTCAAGCCACCACTTGAACGGTTTTGCCTTGGCGGCTACCGATGCAGCCACCATGTTGTCGGTCATCGATTCTGCCGCAGGCAACCAACGTTTAAGCCATCCAATGGAAAATATTTTTACCAGCAAACGTTTAATAAATCCCGGTTTTACTATTATTCCGGCAAACAAGATAGCAGTCCATACCGCCATCAAGGCATATATGCCCCAAAATGCCCACTTCAGCCCAAACGAAAAGCTCGAATGCATCGTTCCGAATAAACTGTCGAAAGGAGTAACCGCTACTATCAACGGACACGACACGACAAAAAACAATTCATCGAGAAACAACGTGATTATCATGATTGTCGTTCCACGTCCAAAGTTTATGCCCTCACGATTCATGAATATCATGGCTACGCTGCTGCCTCCGACTGCTGTAGGTGTAACACACGACGTGAACTCGCACAACATGCATACTTTAAACGATTGCCACCACGTCAAGTCCCCATCGGTGAGCCTGTGATAACGCCACATGTAACCGGCTTCCCTTCCGGCCACTGCCACAATGGCAAGCAAGAGCGCAATCGCCGAATTTGCAGTCAACGACAAAAGATTCCATTCAAAATTCTTGAATTCATCGGCAAACAACCATGCCACGACCCCAATGCCAATCACAACGGGAATCATGACATGCATGGGCTTTATCTTGACACTGCCGTTCTTGTCAAGTTTCTCATTATCTTTATTCCCCTTTTCATTCATATAAAATATCGTGCTTAAAAGTTTGACTCCACACCATTCCATCACAAAGATACTAAATAAAGACAATGAGGAAAGATAGCCATGTATGTTTTCCCTATTGAAGTACTCAATCCGTGCCACAAAATCACAAACAATGTCATTATAAATTGAATGTGGACAAAGTATGACGCAAATTTATTCCAAATGTTTAACGTCAGTGACTACATAATTAGAATCAAGGCTGGTTGTCTTGTCTCGTTTTTTTAGTAACTTTGCACCCAAGAATTTGAGTCTTTGGATATATTCCAATAATATAATTATTCATTAAAATAATTGCCCTATGGCAGAAAACACAGAAAATAACAATTCAGAGCCTAAAAAAGGGCTTAATTTCGTACAACAAATCATAGCCGACGACTTAGCCGCTGGCAAGAACGGCGGTCGACTCAATACTCGTTTCCCTCCTGAGCCAAACGGATATTTACACATAGGACATGCAAAAGCCATTTGCATGGATTTCGGTGTGGCCGAAATGTTTGGAGGTACATGCAACTTGCGATTTGATGACACAAATCCCACCAAGGAAGACGTCGAATATGTCGACGCGATAAAAGAAGACATCAAATGGCTGGGATATGACTGGGAAGACCGCGAATACTATGCATCCGACTATTTCCCTCAATTATTTGACCTTGCCGTGAGAATGATTAAGGAAGGGAAAGCCTATGTAGACGACCAAACTTCTGAACAAATAGCCGAGCAAAAAGGCACACCCACAACTCCGGGCATCAATAGTCCTTACAGAGACCGTTCGGTGGAAGAAAACTTGGATTTGTTCATGAGAATGAATGCAGGCGAATTTGAAGAAGGCTCGCGTGTGTTGCGTGCAAAAATCGACATGGCTTCATCCAACATGCACTTCCGCGATCCTATCATGTACCGCATCATCAAATATCCACACCATCGCACCGGGACAAAGTGGAAGGTATATCCGATGTATGACTTTGCTCATGGACAAAGCGACTACTTTGAAGGCGTTACTCACTCGATATGCACGCTTGAATTCGTGCCTCACCGTCCGCTTTACGAATATTTCGTGAAAGAACTCGCTGATGAAAGCTACTGCCCACGTCAGATTGAGTTCAACCGCCTAAACCTCACCTACACAGTTATGAGCAAGCGCAAATTGCTTCAACTCGTAAAAGAAGGTCTTGTGGCAGGATGGGACGACCCTCGAATGCCGACCCTTTGCGGATTGCGACGTCGTGGATACACTCCCGAATCAATCAAATCGTTCATCGATGCGATAGGTTACACCAAATATGAAGCTCTCAACGACATCTCCCTGCTTGAACACAGCATCAGGGAAGACCTTAACAAAAGAGCAAACCGTGTCAGCGCAGTCATCGACCCGGTTAAGGTGATTATCACCAACTACCCCGAAGACAAGGAAGAAATCGTATCAATCGAGAACAATCCCGAAGACCCGGAATCTGGACAACACGACATGCCATTCTGTCGAGAATTGTACATCGAGCGTGCCGACTTCATGGAAAATCCTCCAAAGAAGTTCTTCCGCCTTGCCCCTGAACGCGAAGTCCGTCTCAAAGCTGCATACATAATAAAATGTACAGGATGCAAGAAAAATGAAAACGGTGAAATTGAAGAAATATACTGCGAATACGACCCTGAGTCGAAAAGCGGTATGCCGGGAAGCATGCGAAAAGTAAAAGGCACGCTTCACTGGGTATCGGCTCGCCACTGCAAGGATGCGGAAGTTAGACTATATGACCGCTTGTTTATGGTCGAAAATCCAGCCGAAGAAAAAGACAAGGATTTCCGCGAGTTATTAAATCCCGATTCCTTGAAAGTAGTCGACAATGTGAAAATTGAACCGTTCCTTGCCGAAACCGCTAAAGTGGGCGACCACTATCAATTCCAACGCATAGGATACTTCACTGTTGATCCCGATTCAACAGAGAACCACCTTGTGTTCAACCGCACCATCTCGTTGAAAGACAGTTGGGCAAAAGAACAAAACAAGCAATGAGTAATCGCATCTCATTCGATGATAAAACAACAGGCGGAACTGAAAAAGTCCCGCCTGTTCTTATTTTCTACTCGTACATTCCCCTCGACACTTACACTTTCATCCCTTTCCTGCGCAAAAAGTCGGTAGGACTTTCTCCATACTGCTCTTTGTAGCATTTTGCAAAATAAGACGGTGACGAAAATCCAACCTCGTAAGATATTTCAGATACCGTCAGGCTACCCGAAGCCAACAATGCCGATGCACGCTCAAGCCTGATGCGACGCAACAGTTCATTGGGAGACGAGTTTGTAAGTGATTTCAATTTTCTGTACAATTGCACGCGGCTCAATCCCATCTCACGTCCTATGCTTTCGACATTCAAGTCGGGATCTTGCATCTTTTCCTTAATCAACTTGTGGAAACGTGTCATGAAATCCTTGTCGACATCGCCTATGTTCTCCTTGTCGACGATAAAGCTGTAACCGAATGCCTGTTTTAGCTGCCTGCGGTTTGAAATCAAATTGTGTAACCTCGATACAAGCAATTGCGAATTGAACGGTTTGGAAATATAGGAATCGGCACCTCCGTCATAGCCCTGTATGCGCTCTTCATCAAGAGAACATGCCGTAAGCAATATTACCGGGATATGGCTTGTCGGTGATTCCCCTTTCAGTCTGCGACAGCATTCTATACCATCCATCCCCGGCATCATCACGTCAAGCACTATTGCGTCGGGTACATATTTGGTGGCAAGTTTTATGCCTTCTTCTCCATTTTTGGCTGCCAACACATTAAAATCCTTTGACAAGATGGATTTTTCATAAGTACGAATATCGGAATTGTCATCCACGACAAGCACCACTGGCAAATCAACATTTTTTCTATCGTCGACAACAATCGAGTCAATGTCATCATCAACATCCATCACATGCTTTTCGTGGTTGTCATGCTCCTCATCTTCCGGCAAAAGATTCTGCTCGCTTCTTCGTGGCAACGTGTAGCAGAATGTCGTACCATCCTCATTGCTGGAGGCACACACGGTGCCACCATGCAACTCTACAAACGCCTTGACGAGAGCCAGTCCTATGCCTGTACCCGGTTTACGACGGTCGAGCTTGTAGAAACGTTCAAATATCTGATTAACCTCTTCAACCTTGATGTGGCTTCCCAAATTAAATATCGACACTGTGAAATCCTTATCTCCAGCCTCGAGCTTCACTTTTATTTCGCCTTTCTCGGGTGTATATTTAACTGCATTTGAGAAAAGATTGAAATAGATACGTTCCATTTTTTCAACATCGGCCACCTGCTGAAAATCACCGTCGGCAGGTGCAGCTTCGAATGAGAAACTTATGTGTTTTTTCCTCATCGCCAGCGTGAACGACTTGTTCCATTCCGTGAATGCTTGCACAAGATTCATGGCACTGAGGTTGAGTTCCATGCGTCCGTTCTCGACCTTTCTGAAATCAAGTATCTCATTTACCAACCTTAACAGTATGCGTACATTCTTCCTTATCAGCAATAACAATTCATGTTGTTCCAACGAAATTGACTTGTCGGCCAACAAATGCTCGATAGGATCGGCAATGAGCGTCAACGGGGTGCGGAAATCATGCGACACGTTAGTGAAGAACACAAGTTTAGCATGGGTGGCAGATTCAAGTTCTCCGGCCATGTGTTCAAGTTGCGACTTCTGTAGGCTTAGCAGCTCATTTGATTGCATGAGTTGTTCCTTTTGCTCTTCCAAAACCGACTTTTGCCTGTGCAGCTCCTTGTTCAACCTGTTTTTTGTCCTCAACGACACATATACCATGATGAGCAAAACGACTACAAGCAACAGCAAGCCCGATATCACAAATATCACCGCCGATTGCGTCGAATTACGGGCAAGATACACATTGACCCGCCCGTTCAAAGTTTCTATTTTCTCATCGAGCGACAAGATTTGCTCCCTTTGCATCTTCATTATGGGAGCCTTGTCCTTGTCTACTACCGATGTTTTCAAAATTGTCTCTTTCGGGAATCCCCGGCCTTCCAATATCGACATGGCTATGTCAACGACTTTTTCACCCTCGGTGGGATAAATTATAGTCGCAGCGAACTTCCCGTCAAGCACCGACTCTATGCCGTAATTGGAGCCAAATAGCGCATCGACCCCGACAAACTTTATTTCATTCTGCCGGCTTGCTCGCTCTGCCGCCTCATACGCACCAAGAGCCATCCTGTCGTTATGGGCAAACACCACATCCACACTTGGATACACACTTAGCAACGAATCCATCTTCATCTCGGCCTTGTCTTGCAGGTACGCCCCGTCTTCCACGGCAAGGAGTTTCATGTCGGGATAAGAAGCTATGGCATCCGCGAACCCCCTATGTCTGTCTCCGGCCGGAGTCGAGCCCGAAAGCCCGGTTATTTCCACTATATTCCCTCGCTCGCCAAGCATGTTTGCGATGTAATTCCCGGCAGTCTTTCCTATGACATAATTGTCGGCACCGACAAATGCAGTATACTTGTCAGAAGCCGTCTGGCGGTCCATGACTATCACAGGGATGCCTTGACCGTAAACCTCCTCCACCACGGGGGTCATGGGAACCGCCTCGTTGGGAGCCACTATGAGCAAATCTATGCCATCGGCCACAAGTCGTTTTATGTCTTCAATCTGCCGGTTGCTGTCATCGTGAGCCGAACGTATGTCCACTTCCACTCCGTCATAGAAATTAGCCTCCCTCAACATTTCTCTATTGAGCTGGCTGCGCCACTCATCGTCGCTGCATTGCGACACTCCTATCTTATACCTTGGCTCGTCGCCCGAGCAGGAAGCGAGCATAAACAAGGCTATCGATACTAAAATAATTACAAAACTATATTTTCCGGTATTCATTGATAATCGTTATTCGTTTGTTAGTTCAAGGCTTTGACCACATACACACATGTATCCTACAAAATTATTAAATTCTTCCAAACACACAAAAATCCGTCTGCCTTTAAGGAAGTTTTTTCAACGTTATGGCCAATAAACGACGCAAGCTGCCATTTATCCACAAATGACAGCTTGCAACCAAAACAAACATTTATCTAACTTATATCATCGCATTGCGTCTATATGCTCAGCAGGCAACTCGGGCATGGCTCCGCTTTGGGTACAAACAAAGGCCGAAACTTTCACCGCCAGTTTGTGAGCCTCTGTTATAGGCATACCTTTCAAAATTCCCGATGTAAATGTCGCCGTAAACGAGTCGCCGGCACCAACCGTATCCACCACATTAACCTTAGGAGTGTCTTGAATCGACACTAAATTGTGGGTGAACACATAACTGCCATTGACTCCGCAAGTCAATATAAGCATTTCAAGGTCGAAATCAGTCAAGAACTTGCGACACTTGTCGAGCAAGTCAGTTCCGGGATATTCAAATACGCGGCTCACAGTGACGAGTTCTTCATCGTTTATCTTCATGACATTGCAACGCTTTATCGACTCGCACAATGTTTCTTTGTCATAGAAGCCTTGACGCAGGTTGACATCAAATATTTTCATCCTGCCATCCCCGTTGGGCATAGTGTCGAGGAACTTCTGTATGGTAGCACGGCTGACGGCACTGCGCTGGGCAAGCGAGCCGAAGCACACTGCACGAGTGTTCATGGCCAACTCACGCAATTCATCGGTAAAAGGAATGTTGTCCCATGCAACGCCCTCTTTTATTTCATAACAAGGAACACCTGCTGCATCGAGCGACACTTGCACCGTACCTGTCGGATAAGGCACACGCGCAATGTTCATGCACATGTTCTTTTTCTTGAAAATATCTATTATCTCATCACCGTCGGCATCATTGCCCACCGCGCTCACCACGCAACTGTCGAAACCGAATTGTGAAACATGGTAAGCAAAATTGGCAGGGGCTCCACCCAGTTTCTTGCCTTCGGGCAAAACATCCCATAGGGCCTCGCCCATTCCCACTACTTTAGTATTCATGATTTAATATGTTTAAATTTGTTGTTTGCGTATCTTAGTAATATAATAAGCCAAATACAATACACCTGCCGTCATCACGAGCACTGCGCCGGCCTGTCCCATCCCGTCGCTTGCATATCCCATGGCAAGAGGGAATATCGTGCCGCCGAACAAGCCCATTATCATCAATCCAGATACTTCATTTTTCTTTTCGGGCATGGCGAGCAACGCCTGCGAGAAGATTATGGAGAACACATTGGAGTTGCCAAATCCAATCAACGCTATGCAAATGTAATAAACAATCTGCGCTTCATGCTCGATAAACAATCCCACCATAGCCACTAACATCATAAACACGCTTATGGCAAAGAACGATTTGGCTTGGAACTTTTGCAAAATGACCGACCCAAGCAAGCACCCTGCCGTGCGGAATATGAAATACAAGCTTGTGGCAAACGATGCCTCGTTAAGTCCCCATCCAAGACGCTCCATCAATATTTTAGGAGCCGTCGTATTAGTGCCAACATCTATGCCAACATGGCACATGATGCCTAAAAACGACAAGAATATGAACGGCTTGCCAAGCAAGCTGAGGCACTCGCCGAAAGTCGAGGCTTTGCCTTGTGCCGGTTCTTCTTGCACCGACGTGCCTCCGAGCCAGAAGATTGCGATAATTGCTATTACCATGTAGATAGGGAACAACACTCTCCATTCAAGCCCGAAAGACGGGATTGTGGCTGTCGCGCCCCACATGGCAATATATGGCGCAAGGAATGAAGCTATCGCCTTGACAAATTGACCGAACGTGAGCGAGCTTGCCAGCCTGTTGCCACTCACCACATTGCTCAACAACGGATTCAACGACGTTTGCATCAAGGCATTGCCTATTCCAAGCAATGAAAAAGAGGCGAGCATTATGCCGTAGCTGTCATCAAATATAGGCAGCAGCAATGACACGGCTGTCACCACAAGACTCAGCAGCACGGTCTTTTTGCGGCCAATCTTGTTCATCAACATTCCGGTCGGTACCGAGAAAATCAAGAACCAGAAGAAAACCAACGACGGGAAAATATTTGCCTCGGAATCGCTAAGTCCCAAGTCGGCTTTTACATAATTGGATGCTATGCCTACAAGGTCCACAAAACCCATGGCAAAGAAGCAGAGCATTATAGGAACCAACTTTGCCATTTTAGATTTATTCTCACCCATAACTTCAGATATTCTGTTTATTGTTAATTATCATCATTTACACACATTACAAACCAAGTTTCGACACCTGCATGTTCTCGACTTTCGCGTCGCCACCTTCGGTATAGAAATGCATCTTGTCATAAGGAGTTGTCGGGAATACGAGATTAGTCATTGCTATGCGGCCTCCATCCACGAATATTTCCACCGAACTTCTGTCAACGAAGATGTTCAAATGATATTTGCCGCCTTTGCACAATGAAATCGGAGCCCAGGTTCCCAGAGCGAAATTATTGACGTAGTTGATTGCAGTCTTCTTCACTTCTTCGGTGTCATTAGGTTGGCCGAAATCGATTTTTCCGCTCTCGGCACGATCCATGACAAACTTCTTGGCTTTCATGTCGAAGTATATCTTCACCTTCTCGCCATTGTCGTTCATTAAGTCGAAACCAACCACATCGGCCGCACCCGGCACTACATCCATTTCAATCTGATATGCGCCATCATTGCCAGGAATAATCTCGTCAATGTCATATCCTCCGGCTACCTC
The DNA here is from genome assembly GCA_944321705.1 of uncultured Muribaculaceae bacterium. Lineage (GTDB taxonomy): Bacteria > Bacteroidota > Bacteroidia > Bacteroidales > Muribaculaceae > Avimuribaculum. The sequence goes on from CALUMG010000024.1 coordinate 17,378, forward strand.
TATCGATTCGGTAACTTGAGTGTCCTTCTTCAATGAATTAGCTTCTTTTATCACATCCGAAGCAAGATATATCTGCCCGTCGGGAGCAGTGTAAAGCGACAATTCCCTCGGCAACCCGTTTGCACCGCGATTTTGCCTGAACGGCGTGTCGTTAGCATATTGCCAGTTACTCATCCACGGTATCGCCACCTCACGTCCATTCATATTGTTGAAGCACACTGCCGCATAATGATCCTTGCCAAAGTCCATCCATTTGGTGACTTCAGGCTTGGTGTCGCATTTGAATTCCTTGCCGTCAAATTCACCGATAAAATATTGCGTTGCGCTGCCGCCAAACATGCACCCGGGATTGATATTGACAAGCATCACCCATTTCATGTTATTTTCGTTGCCATCTACAGGCAATTGGAAGAAGTCGGGACACTCAAACATGCTCGGTTGTGCGCCATAACCCTTTCCAAACGCGCTAACATATTCCCAATGTTTCAAATCATCAGAATTGTAAAAGCGCATCTCGTCATAGGCCGACACAATCATATACCACTTGCCATTGGGTTCATACTTGAATATCATTGGGTCGCGGAAATCCTTTTTCCCGTCATAAGGAGTCAAAATTGGATTACCTTCATATTTTGTATAAGTTCGTCCGTTATCAATGCTATATGCAAGGCTTTGCACCTGCCCTATCTTATCGCTTGCCGATGTATAGATAGCCACCATGGCATCTTTACCGTAACCGGCCGAATTTTCAGTATCGATCACGGCACTGCCCGAGAATATGTGACCGAGCGTGTCGCGTTCAATAGCAGGTTCCATGAATTCCCAGTGTATCATGTCGCTGCTCACCGAGTGTCCCCAATGCATGTTACCCCATTTCGAACCGTAAGGATTAAACTGGAAATATAAATGATATTCTCCATCTTTATATATCAATCCGTTAGGATCATTCATCCAACCATACAATGGTGCATGGTGATACAAAGGACGATAATAATCGGGATTGGTGATGCTGAACGTATCGGCCACGCTTATGCTGTCCCAGCACATGGCACCGGCTGCCATTTTCTTGACAATGATAGTTGCCGTGTCAACTCCTTGCGGTAATTCAAACGGGACATAATAATCTACCGCATCGACTGCAAGGCGCATATCCATAGGAGTATCGGTGTTCTTCCCGGTTTCAAGTTTCACAAAAGCCTCACCTTTATCCTCCTGAATAGGAAGCAACAGATACTTCATGGGGTTGCTCACTTTTATTATGGTCAACGTGTCACCTTGGTGCTGTACCGACACTTGGCTGCCGCTTGATTGGCAAGCTGTCAAACTTCCTGACACGAGAAGTGCAGTGCCGCATAAAATGCCTGAAATAGCTTTTTTATTCATGATTTTTAGAGTTTATGTTTAATTGGTTTATGTTTTCAAATCCTTGGCGAATCAAGTCGCACATTCTTTTCAGCACTACAAAACTATCTTATACACAAATATAATCATGTCATAATTGTTTCATTGACATGAAAATTTGTTGCAAAGAAACATATTTGTCATTCAAAACATAATATTTTACATCTTTCATGCAATTGCAGAACGAGACTCAAGCTCAAATATACAAACTCGGTCAATACCGAGACAACTGTTATTCTTTAATGCGATTTCAATTTTTGACTGATAATAATTACCTTTGCATGGAATTAACCGCAAATATTTTATGGAACAAAAATTCAATAGAGACACTTTATGCGTACAAGCAGGCTGGACTCCGACCAACGGCGAGCCTCGAGTATTACCTATATATCAAAGCACGACTTTCAAGTATGACACAAGCGAACAGATGGCACGCTTGTTCGACCTTGAAGAATCGGGATATTTCTATAGCCGTCTGCAAAACCCCACTTGCGATGCAGTGGCATCCAAGATTGCGGCACTTGAAGGTGGTGTGGCAGCAATGCTCACATCATCAGGCCAAGCTGCCAATTTCTATGCCATCTTCAACATTTGCGAAGCCGGAGACCATTTCGTATGCGCATCGACGATATACGGAGGTACCTACAATCTGTTCAATGTGACAATGCGTAAATTTGGAATCGATGTGACATTTGTCGATGCCGATGCCGACGAAGCCACAATTGCGGCTGCATTCAAGCCCAATACCAAAGCTCTTTTCGGAGAAACAATCGCAAATCCCGGAATGAACATTCTCGACATTGAAAAATTTGCAAGGATAGCCCACAGCCACGGAGTACCGTTGATTGTCGACAATACATTTGCAACTCCCATAAACTGCCGCCCGTTTGAATGGGGTGCCGACATAGTGACCCATTCAACAACCAAATACATGGACGGACATGCTCTCACAGTGGGTGGAGCAATTGTCGACAGCGGCAATTTCGATTGGGAAAAACATGCTGATAAGTTCCCCGGACTCACACAACCCGATGAATCTTATCATGGACTTGCCTATTCAAAGAAATTTGGCAAACTTGCCTATATAGAAAAAGCTGTCGCACAATTGATGCGCGACCTTGGGTCTTCTCAATCACCGCAAAATGCATTCCTCATCAACTTAGGCCTTGAAACATTGCATCTGCGCATGCAACGCCATTGCGAGAATGCATTGAAGGTGGCCAAGTTCTTGTCGGCACATCCGAGAGTGAATTGGGTAAATTATGGCGGACTGGAATCGGACCGCTATCACGGACTCGCTCTAAAATACATGCCAAACGGAACTTGCGGAGTCTTGACATTCGGCATAAAAGGCTCTCGCGAAGATGCAATAAAATTCATGGACAAGCTAAAACTTGCGTGCATCGTCACTCATGTCGCCGATGCTCGCACTTGCGTGCTGCATCCTGCCAGCCACACTCACAGGCAATTGAGCGATGAGCAGCTCATCGAGGCAGGTGTGGCTCCCGACTTGATTCGCCTGTCGGTGGGGATAGAAAATGTCGATGACATCATCGCCGACTTGAAACAAGCACTTGAATAAAAAATGCCAGTACATATTTACTCTCTCCACGATTTTTCGCTTCTGATGCCTATTTTTACAGTACATAAAATTACATTTTGTCGACTATGAAATGGAAATTTACTTTTTTGGCCTTTATGTTATGCTCCACCATATTCTGTGCAAACAGCCAATTGCCGTTGCCCATAAGAACCATTGGAGGAGAAAAATATTATTATTACGAAGTCAAGAACAAAGAAACAATATATAGCATTTCCAATAAACTGGGAATTAGCAAAGAAGCCATAATACGCTATAATCCTGATGCTGCCGAAGGTCTTGAAAAGGAACAATTACTCTTTTTCCCGGTAATCGACTTCATCGATAGCTCAAATGCCTCAAGCGACATTCCAAGAACATTTGCACATACTGTAGAAAAAGGCGAAACTTTATATGGGATATCCAAAACTTACGGAATTACGCCCGACGATATTATAAAATACAATCCCGAAGCGGCTTCAGGAATCCGTGAAGGAGAAATTTTGCAAATTCCTCAAATTTCGGATAGCGAAAATGATAATGAGTACTACACCGTCGAAGCAGCTCCGCAAGACACTGCCATAGTGTATGTAACCGTAAGATACGGTGACACACTGTACAGCATGGCCAAGCGGTACAACACCTCAATCGACAAAATTCTTGAACTTAATCCGGGTGTGTCTCCTCAAAACTTCAAGGCTGGAGAAGTTATAAGAGTACGTCCAAATGCGATTACACATATAGAAACTGAACGCACCGTTACCGAATTTTATACTTACAAAGTAAAACGAGGCGATACTTTCCTGTCACTGTCAAAGCGATTTGACGTTGACATCGACGAGTTGCGAGCAGCCAATCCCAATATGGACGAACCCAAAAAAGGGGAATTCATCTACATTCCTGTTAAAAAGAACGAAACGGTCCTAATAGATCCCAACAGCGCATACATGCGCGATACATTGTCATACAACGACTCTCCCATAATACAGGAAATGTATGACTCCATACATGTAATAAAAGACGACAATGCCATCAACGTGGCTCTCATGTTGCCTTTCATGCTTGACACCAAAAAGCCATCTACACAAGCAAGACTTTACACTGAGTTTTACAAAGGCTTCCTGCTCGCGGTCGATACCATAAGCCAAACTACCGACAAAGAAATAAACATATACGCCTTTGACACAAAAGACGACATGTCTACGCTTGAATCAATCTTGGCCGATGAGGCAATAAAAGAGATGGACATGATTTTCACCCCCGATGACAACGAACAAATTACCAGGTTGGCACAATTCGGAGCCGAAAATAAAATTGCAATCATAAACTCCTTCTCGCTTAAAAACGAATCCTACAATGATTATCCAACCGTGTTCCAAATAAACACACCGCAAAACTATCTGTATGCCAAAGTATTTGACATGTTTGACAACACATTCCGCGGTTGCGAGGTAATATTCTTGCATCTCGATTCCGAAAACGAGAAAGACATGATACCCCAACTCAAGGCTCATTTATCGGCTAAAGGCATAAACCACAAGACTATAGGAATCACAACAGCGGCATTGATGCCCGAAACACTTGATATCGAACTTGAACCGGGCAAAAAATATGTAATTATTCCCACATCAGGTACAAGAAACATGTTGGTGAAGATATTCGACGCGATAAAATCGGTGAAATTCGACCGGTTTGATGTGGATTTGTGCATGATGGGATATCCTGAATGGGTTACCTACCTGCCCGACTTCACTCAATATTTCAATCAAATAGATACCTACATATATTCACGATTCTACGAAAACACGAACAATAGCGATACTCAGGATTTTGAACGCAAATATCACAAATGGTATGGCGAATACATGATTTACGCAGCTCCGAAGTTCGGATTGCTCGGTTACGACACTGGTTATTATTTCCTCGAAATGTTTGCTGAAAACAAAGACTTCAATTTCAACCCTAAATATGCAGGACTGCAAAATAGCTTCGACTTTGGACGTGTCAGCAACTGGAGCGGATTCATAAACAAATCGGCATACTTCATACATTTCACTGTATATAACACAATCGAAACAGTTGTCAGATGAAAATCCTTCATTCAATCATATTTATGGCTGTAATGGCCATCGTGGCTTCATTGCCCGGACAAATGCTTGCACAGACGCACTATGAATCAAACATAGCCGTCGGGGCAAAAGCCGGAGCAACTGTGTCAATGATGTCATTCTTGCCTTCGGTCCCACAATCGGTAATACTCGGCTCCACATTCGGTGTGACATTCCGATACATGGAGGAAAAGCATTTCGGATTGATAGCCGAGGTCAATTTCGTGCAACGTGGATGGAAAGAAAAATTTGAAGACACGCCCCAATATTCTTTCCAACGCAGGCTCACCTATGTCCAAGTCCCGTTCTTGACTCACATATACTTCGGCAGCCACAAATTCAGGGGATTTTTCAATGCAGGGCCCGAATTGGGATTCATGATAGCCGACACACACTCGGCCAATTTCGACATAAACGACCTACCCGACTTCCAAGATCCTTACAGGACCATAGAACAATTTGGAGCCGAAATACAGTCAAAGTTTGATTACGGAATCTCGGCCGGCCTTGGAATGGAATTCATTGCCAACAACAAGCACTCATTCATCTTTGAAGCTCGTTACTACTTCGGCATAGGCAACATATTCGGCAGCAGCAAGACCGATTATTTCTCTGCTTCTCGCGGAATGTCGATAATGGCCACGCTTGGATACATGTTTAGATTGAAATAGAAAGCATTGCGCACGTCATGAATGCATGATTTTATATATGAGCTCGCGCAAAAGCTCATATTCATTCTGTCGTGAATTTATCCCTTTGCTTTTCGTGTCAAATTCACGCAGATAGCTTATTGCACGCACGCTTGCAGCTGTATTGTAACAACGCATTGCATCCATGAATATGCGAGCCCTGTAAGGAGACTTGGTCTCAAGCTGTGCCATTATGCCGGCTTCCGATTTATCACGGCTCGTTTGTGCAAGCAGCAAATTTGAAAAAAACGAAAACAGCACGCTGACGGTCAGCACCGTAGGATTACGTTTGGGGTTACGCTCAAAATAATCCACTATTTGGAATGCTTTCGCGGCATTGCGATTGCGAATTGCATTTTCGAGTTCAAAGTTATTAAAATCCTTGCTGATACCTATGTTTCGTTCAACGACTTCAGGCGTAATCGCATTCCCATTTCCCGAAAGTAATACAAGTTTGTCAAGTTCTCCGACAAGACGTGACACGTCGGTACCCACGAAATCTTTCATCATCGATGCTGCCTTGTCGTCGATAATGCAACCTTTTTCCTTGACATACGCTTTTATGACTCCTGCAACATCTTGCTCACGCAACTTTTTCGATTCAAACACGACTCCGCAATTCCCGGCATTCAATGCGGCAATGAAATTGGCGGCTTTTATGTTGCCCCCCTTGTTACATACGACAAGAATAGTGGAGTTCAACGGCTTTTGGGCGTAAAACTTGAGCATGTCGAGCTCATTTGAATTTTGAGCCTCCTTAAGCACTACGACTTGATACTTCGACATGGCCGGATAACGGCGACAAGTGTTAATGACCTCCCTGATGTCGGCATCCATACCGTAAAAAACCGACAAGTTGAAATCCTGCTCTTCTTCACTCAAGGCATTGTCAACTATCATCTTTTGCAATTTGTCTATGTAATAAGACTCCTCTCCCATCAACACATATATGGGAGCAAACACATGTCGGCGTATGTTATTGGCCAATTGCAAATATGAAACCGCCTCTTTTTTTGTTGCCATCGTTTCCTGTCGTATATTATTTTTGCGTAAATTTACATATTAATATTGCTCTGCACAAAATATAATTCGGCCAAATGAAGCTCAATTTACCCCAACACGAATTCAACATAAAAAAAGACTCGACAGGAAACTTCAAAATTTTCGATTCTTTACGACGCAAATTCGTGGCCTTGACCCCTGAAGAATGGGTACGGCAAAACTTTGTCGCATTCTTGATTAATGACAAAAGATTTCCGGCCGGATTGATGAACAACGAAATCTCACTGACTCAAAACGGCATCAGCCGGCGTTGTGACACTTTAATAGCCGACAGGCATGGCAATCCGTTCATGATTGTCGAGTACAAAGCTCCTTCAATTCAAATATCACAAAAAGTATTTGACCAAATCGTGCGTTACAACATGGTGCTGCGTGCAAAATATCTTGTCGTTTCAAACGGATTGAGCCATTACTGCTGCAAAATCGACTATGCAACAAACTCCTACTCGTTCCTGCCCGACATACCTGACTACGATTCATTGTGACTTGCACACGCAATTAAAAAATTGAATATATCCCTCTCACCTGATTTCATCAATAAATATCAAGCGGATATTTCGTCTTTAGTGCCCTCCATTGTGGCGATTGCGTTCACCCACACCCAATACCAAGATGTACAATGGCAAGAAAAATCCCTAAAAATAGGTATTGCTCGACAATTTCAGGCCCTATACCTTTGCAAGAGCAACATCAGAAACGCTGTTCATTATAAATGCAAGTGCTGAAAGAGGACATACGAGGTCGGATATTGACGGTTGCCAGACAACAATTCGAGAGGAAAGGCTATTCCAAGACTTCCATGCGCGAAATAGCGGAGTTGTCAGGTGTTGGCGTCGGGAATATCTATAACTACTTCACGAATAAAGATGAATTGTTCCGTGAAGTAGTCCGTCCTGTCTTGTGCGCTTTGGAAGCCATGCTGCAAGAACACCACGGCATACGGGGCGAGGACATTATGATGATGCGGTCGGA
>CALUMG010000025.1 GCA_944321705.1 uncultured Muribaculaceae bacterium
GCGGTGCGGACGGGACTCGAACCCGCGACCCCATGCGTGACAGGCATGTATTCTAACCAGGCTGAACTACCGCACCAGTTCCTTTTTGCTGTGCAAAGGTAGGGTGAATTTTTTGAATATACAAGAGTGTGGGGCAAATTTTTTTGTCGGCCTGTGAAATTATAGCTAAAAACTTGAATGTGGCTTGTTGTTAATGCGCGTTTGTCAAGCTTGTGTCGATTGGGAGAGTTGCTTTATGTCGGAAGAGAATTTCCAGAAAAATAGCAGTCCGGCAAACAGCAGTGCTATTGCAAATGACAAATAAATGCCTACAATTTCAAGTCCACAAGGGAATGCGAGCAAGTAGCCTGCCGGCAAGCCAATTATAAGATAGGCAATTATTGCTATGACCATCATAGGCTTGACATCGGTGAGCCCACGCAGGGCATTGGCGAATGTCACTTGCAGTGCATCGCCTATCTGGTAGAGCATCAGTGGCGGAATCACAGTGAGGGCGACAGCTATCACACTCACGTCGGATGTGAACAGGCGTATGATTGGCTCTCCGAGCATGTAGAAAATGGAGCTTGCTGCTATGGCGCATAGTATTATTATGTGTAATCCCGCACGGGAGCATGATTTTATTTTGTCAATGTCGCCCGAGCCGTAATATCCTGCTATTTTTATCGACATGCTTGCTCCGAAGCTGTAATATATGAGGAATCCTATCATGCTTATGCTCAACATGATCTGGTAGGCAGCCAATGAAGTTTCTCCGATCCATCCAATCATGACCGATGCAAAGGAGAATATCCCGGTTTCAAGGCCCATTTGCACGGCGAGAGGCCATGAAGTGCCGAAAATGGCCGTAGTGACACTTCGGTCGATGCGCCCACGCTTCATGCCTTCAAGATAACGTTTGTATTTTGAGGCATTTGCCAATATGACCACATAGGCTACGGCCATAGCCACACGGGCTGCCAATGTGCTTAATCCTGCGCCAAGCAGGCCGAGTTCGGGAAATCCGAATTTGCCATATATGGTGAGATAGTTCAAGATTATGTTCAGGATGTTGCCTCCGATTATAATCCACATCGACAGCTTTGTGTCGGTGATGCCGTCGGTAAACTGCCTTAGCGTGTTGACAAGCAGCATGGGCAATGTTGATAGCAGCATCACTATGTAATAAGGCTTTATGAGAGGAATTAAGTTGGCAGGTTGTCCGAGCCGCTCGATGTTGAAATACAGGACGAGCATGCACAAGCCTATTGAGACGCCGAATATCATGTTGAGCAGGACGGCGTTTTTCACAGTCATGCCAACTGCATCATATTCTCCACGGGCGTTTTTAGCTCCTATGATAGGTGTAGTCCCGTAGGAAAAACCCATGCACAGCACTGTCATGAAGTTCATTACGTTGTTTACGAACGATGCCGAAGCGAGTGCGTCGGTAGAATAGTGCCCCACCATCAGCGTGTCGGCAAAACCTGTCAATATCATCCCTAACTGGCCTAACATCAAAGGGAAGCCAAGTCGCAGGATTGTAGAGTAATGCTTTTTGTATGTAGAAAATAGAGTCTTCATTTTTTTCAGTCGGCAAAGTTACAAATTATATCGTAACGATACTGCATGTAATTATTTAAGAGTTTGGCCTTTTATAAAGTTTGATCAATAAACGGATGTTTTTGTGGTAGATAGTCGGTGAAAAATTGGTAAATTTGTCATCTTAATTAACTTCAATTATTGCCAAGATATCATGAATAAGATAGTTTTTATATTGTTGCTGTCGATAATGTCTAACGTCGTAGCTTTTGCACAAAAAGAACTGAGCCAAGAGGAGTTGGATAATCTTGACAAGGCATTGTCGATGAAAGATGTGTATGACAGCAATAAAATCACACATATTGACTCGTTGCGTTCTGTTTTGATTGAATTTCAAGGAGATAAGCATGCGAGGTGCAGCATGACATGCGACATAGCGAAACAATATGAGAAATTCATGTCTGATTCGGCTTTAGCCTATTATGACAAGGCAAGTCTCCTTGCCGGTGAATTGCAAGACACTACGCTCATGCTTAGGAGTAAATTCGGGAAAATAAAAGTGTTGGGCATAATGGGCTTTTTTAAGGAAGGAGTCGCTGAACTTGATTCGATAGAAAAGCGTGGGGTACCTGCCGAGCTTAAAGGCATGTGGCTTGATTGCGGCCGGCAGCTTTATTCATACATCGTGGTTTACACCATGCAGGGAAACAGCAAGCATGTGGACAATTATCTGCTTGAGTATGCCAACAGACTCAACTTTTACAGGGAGGAGCAGATAAAGCTGCTTGAGCAAGGGAGCCTTGAATATAATTTGTTCCTTGGGGAGCACATTTATGACACGCAGCCAAGAAGAGCCAAGCAGCTTTTTGCAGAAGTAATGGCAAATGTTCCCATGGACAACAATCTTTATGCCCGGGCGTCGGCCAACATGGCGGCAATAAAAGACAATGAGGATAATTTAGATGAGGCAGCATACTATTTGGCTTTGTCTGCGATTTCCGACATAAAGTCTTCGGTAAAAGAAAACACGTCATTGCAAAAGTTGGCGGTATATCTTTATGACAAAGGGGACATAAACCATGCTTATTCTTATATTTCGGCATCTTTGTCGGATGCCGTGTTTTGCAATGCACGACTTCGCATGTCGGAAATTTCCAATATAATTCCGCTTATTGACGGAGCCTATAAGATGCAGTTGGAGAAAAAGCACAAATTGCTGTTATTCACCACCCTCGTGGTTACGTTGCTCACGCTTAGCCTCGTGGTTGCCGTCATATTCGTGTTGAAACAGATGCGCAAGCTGAATCTTATACGTCAATCCCTAAAGGAAGCTAATAAAATCAAAGAGGAGTATATGGGGCATTTCCTTGACTTGTGTTCTATATACATGGAGCGTCTTGATAATTTTTGCAAAGTGGTGACACGCAAGCTCACTGCCGGACAAGTTGACGACTTGATAAAAATGACAAAATCGTCGAAGTTTGCCGAGGAGCAACATAAGCAATTCTATGAAAATTTTGACGGAGTATTCCTGCACATATATCCTACATTCATAGAAGATTTTAATAAATTGCTATTGCCTGAGGAGCGAATAACAATAAAAGACCCCGGCAGGCTTACGACTGAATTGCGCATATTTGCGTTTCTGAGGATGGGGGTGGAAGACAGCAATAAAATTGCGAATTTTTTGCATTATTCGGTAAATACTATTTATGCATATAGGAATAAGGTTAAAAACAAGGCTATCGACAGAGAACATTTTGAGGAAAATATAATGAAAATTGGTAGTATTCAATAATATTTATGTTTATATTTCATGAATAGTTGACTTGAAGTAATATACTTATTATAAACTATATATAATTTATACGGTTTAAATATAATTTATATTTCAATTATATAAAGTGGCAAAAGCGCAAATGTTGATTTTATATTTGCGATGGAAAATGGGACAAAGCATCATATGCATGTATCGGAGTATGCATGTATTGCCTGTAAAGGATAAAAGCTTGCCTGTTTTTGCCACTGGATTCCTAACCGTGCATAACCAATTTTAAGTTAGTTTTAATGTACCGGTTGTGAGTATCGATACTCGGCAAGCGCGGTAGTCTCCGGTAGGGATTGATTCCTGTGTGAAATATGACATACGGGAAATAAGACAAAGGTGAAAAAGATGTTTAGGTTTGTTTAGAAATGGTAGACTTGAAAAATACGATTTTTATGCGTTAAAGAGACAAAGAGGCCTTTCGTGAGAAAGGTCTCTTATTGTTTTGAAGGGATGATATGAAGTCGAGAACTGCCTTTAACTTTATGGAACGGATGAAAAACATGCATAATCGGGTCTTGCTTTATGTTTTTTAGATTCTTTTATTAATATTTACGTCAGTATTAATATAAAATATGTGTTCAAGACCTTGTGTTCAACTATTTATTTATTAACTTAGCAGGGAATTAAAAACATTCAACCTTATTGCATGTTATGAGTAATAGATATTGTGTCATAATGGGCGGAGGCGTAGGAAGCCGTTTTTGGCCTTATAGCCGTGCTAATATGCCAAAGCAGTTCATAGATTTCTTAGGCACGGGACGCTCTTTGTTGCAAATGAGTTATGACCGAGCCCGAAGCATAGTCCCGGCAGAGAATATCATAGTAGTTACCAATGAGTCTTATGTGGCTCTTGTAAAGCAACAATTGCCAGATTTGACTGATTCACAGATTCTTGCCGAGCCTGTAAGACGCAATACGGCACCTTGCGTGGCGTGGGCGGCTTATCATATAAAAGCGCGTGACCCCAAAGGCGTGATGGTGGTGGCTCCGAGCGATCATCTCATCTTGAACGAGAATTTGTACAAGGAGGATATTTTAGCAGGATTTGATTTCGTGGAGAATCATGACGCTTTGCTTACGCTTGGCATCAAGCCCAATCGCCCTGAAACCGGGTATGGCTATATCCAAGTGGGAGAAATGTCGGATACGGATAAGATAATGCATGTAAAAACATTCACCGAGAAGCCGAACCTCGAACTTGCCAAGGTTTTTGTGGAAAGTGGTGAGTTCTTTTGGAATTCGGGAATCTTCTTATGGTCGGCCGACAGCATAATAAAAGCCCTTAAAGATCATGCTCCTGACGTGTGTGACAAATTTGAAGCAGGCAAGGAGCATTTCGGGACCGAAACAGAACAAAGTTTCATAAATGACAAGTTCCCGGCATGTCCGAACATTTCCATCGACTTCGCTGTCATGGAAAAAACGCCAAATGTATTTGTATCATGCGTCAACTTTGGTTGGAACGACCTTGGCACATGGGGCGTACTCTATGAATACTCTCCTAAGAGCAAGGAAGGCAATGTGTCGCAAAATTGCAATGCCATGCTTTATAATTGTCATAACAACATGATTGCGGCCAAACCGGGCAAATTGATAGTCGCTTCAGGTCTTAAGAATTTCATAGTAGCTGATTCCGACGATGTGCTGTTGATATGTCCGCAATCTGAAGAGCAGCGTATAAAGCAGTATGTAAATGATGTAAAATCGTCGTTTGGCGACAAATATCTGTAAACTTCGCATCATTTAAATTTATATAATCGTCGCCCTGTGTTTGTTGCAACAGGGTGACGTTTTTATGTTATTGCAGACCATAAGGAAAGGCAGCGTTTAGCGCAATGTTGTAAAAAATAAGCAAGCTCATTTTTCCCATGTATATCTTTGGATAAGATATGCTGCGTCTCGGCAAAAAGAAAAAATGAACAAGTTCTTTTTCTCATTACACTCAACTTGCTATATCTTTGCACATGATGGAAGAGGTTAATTTAAAACAAAAGACGGCACGGACGTTGAAGTGGAATACAATTGACCGGTTGTCGTCGCAAGTGCTTTATGCCATTACGGGCATAGTGCTTGCCAATTTGTTGCCTCCTGATGCATTCGGTCTCGTAGGAGCCATCCTCGTGTTTCAGGCATTTGCTACGCTGTTTGTTGATAGTGGTTTTTCCAATGCGCTGATACAGAAGAAATCGCCTACCGATGTTGACTATACCACGGCTTTTTATTTCAACCTTGGGATGAGCGTCGCCATCTATGTGATTTTGTGGTTCTGTTCACCGTTTATCGATGACATATTTAACGCCGATGGCCGGCTCGTGGCTCCTGCTCGTGTAATGTTCTTGTCGTTTGTAATAAACGCGACCGCGATAGTGCAGACCAACAGGTTGATGAAGCGCATGGATGTCAAGATGGTAGCCGTGAGCAATTCGATTGGCCTTGTGGTGAGTGGAGTCGTGGGCATCTGGCTGGCTCTTTCGGGAAAGGGCGTGTGGGCGATAGTGTGGCAGACGATAGCATTGTCATCGGTCAAGTCATTGATATTGTGGCTTTCGTCCAAATGGCGACCCAAGGGAAGATTCAGCATGGCTTCATTACGTTCAATATTCTCGGTAGGAGTCGGCGTAATGGTCAGCTCTTTCCTTAACATATTGTTCCAGAACATATACTCTTTCATAATAGGAGCTTTCTACAACTTGTCGAAACTTGGGTGTTATACGCAAGCCGACAAGTGGAGCAAAATGGGGATCACGTCTATTTCGCAAGTTGTGACGGCATCATTCCTGCCGATATTAAGCGGATGCCAAGATGATCCTGAACGATTCAAGCGAATGATGTCGAAAACCAACAAGTTTACAGCTTATGTCGTGTTTCCATGTATGCTCTTACTTGTCGTAGTGGCTACGCCGATATTCCATATCCTTTTCGGCACGAAGTGGGATGAGGCGATACCATTGTTCCAGTTGCTTGCGTTGCGAGGCATTTTCATAGTTTTGACATCGTTGTATAACAACCATATCCTTGCCATAGGCGCAGCTCGCAAGATAGTTTATTCTGAAGTCGTGAAAGACGGGTTGGCCATTGTCGCCATCGTCGCCACCATTCCGTTTGGCATAGAATGGCTGGTTGGTGGTCAGGTCATTGCGGCATTCGTGTATTTTATTTATGCCGTGTGGCTCACGTCGTCTGTTACCGGATATAGCCTGGCAGGGATGGTCAAGGAGCTGATTCCATATACAGTCATATCGGTGGCCGGAGCCGTGCCTGCATGGTTGCTTGGCCAAGTCATCGAGTCGCCATGGTTGCTGTTGCCGGCACAACTGGTTGCTTTTTCTTGTATATACTTGTTGATAAATTACTTATTGCGGTCGCGCATACAACAGGAGGTCTTGGGATATTTGTTGAAACGCAATCAAACGGTACCAAGCCGATAATTTGGATAACTTGTGCTTAATTTGTAGATTTGCGATTATTTAACGAAAAATCATATTAAGACAATGAAATTAAAGCTTTTCGCGACAACGTGTGCCGCAACAATGCTTGTGGCATGCCAGCAAAACAAGAGTGCCGACATAAGCGGACATTTGCAAGGTTTTGAAAATGACACAATCTATATGCAGGCTGTTTCAATCAAGAACGGCCAAGGTTTTTATGTAGATACAGTAGTAGTCCAACCCGATGGTTCTTTTTCAATAAATTTGAAGAACAATGTCGAGCTTAATAACATTTACTTGATTAAATCGGATGAAACGTCTATTGCGCGCATAGCCAATTTCCTTTACCTTCCCGGTAAGGCTGTCGAGGTGAACGGCAGTATTGGTGACATTACCATAAGCGGTGAGGATGATTTTTATGCCGACTGCAATGAGTTGTGGAGTAAAGTGGAAACGTTTATTGTGAAATCAGATTCGCTTGGCTCAGAATCAATGAAGTTGATTGCCACAGGCGCATCGCAAGATTCTGTCATGGCCAAGTATATGCCGTTGTTAGATGAGCAGTTGTCGCAATTCTTGGATGCGCAGATGGGCTATGTTCGACAAAACTTGGACAAAGATGTGGCATTATATGCGATGTTGCCATTGCCGACCGATTCGGTAAACGTCGTGATGCCGCAATTAAGCGAATCGGTTAAGTCGGGAAAGTTGGCCGACGTGTATCAATCGCTGGCCGAACGATGCAAGAATGAGATGTTGCGGAATCAAGCCATCGAATCGTTGAAAGAGGGTAACGAAGCTCCCGATTTCACATTGAAGGACATTGACGGAAAAGATTTTAAGTTGTCGTCATTAAGAGGAAAATATGTAGTGCTCGACTTCTGGGGAAGCTGGTGCGGATGGTGCATCAAGGGCATTCCCGACATGAAGGCTTCTTATGCCAAGCATAACGGCAAAGTGGAATTTGTGGGAATCGATTGCAATGATACCGAACAAGATTGGAAGGATGCCGTGAAGGAGCATGACATGCCTTGGATACATGTGCGTAATGAGGGTAATCCCGATGTGGCGGTCATGTATGGAATTGAAGGCTATCCTACAAAGATAATAGTTGACAAGGAAGGTAAAATCGTAAAGAAAATCGTAGGTGAAGATCCTGCATTTTACAAGTTCCTTGATGAACTGTTGAAATAAGTTGTCACATGCAATGTGACGATGATTGATTTTAGGGATGTGCGGCTTGCATGTCCCTAAATTTGTTCTTGGAAGGGGTAAGTTTCATTTCGGCAATGTAAAAAATAAAGGGTTTTATTTTTCCCAATGCGCTCAACTTGCACTAATTTGGATAATATAGGCTTCGTTTCGGCCTTGGTAAAAAATAAGCAAGCTAATTTTTCCCAATGCGCTCAACTTGCACTATATTTGTAATATTATTGCCGAATTAACTGTTATAAAATCGTTTTGTTATGCAATATTGGGCACATATTGACGGACTTCAACGTGGTCCGATGACGCTTGATGAGCTTATAGGGTTGGGAATAACCCAAAAGACTTATGTCTGGAGAGCCGGTCTTAAGGATTGGGTGCAAGCCAAAGATCTTGAGGAATTGTCGGGGTATTTTAATATTCCGAAGGGGATTGATGAAAGTACCAAGTCGGAAGAAAAGCAGCAAAATCGAAATGAAAGTGAAACGGTTGATTTGAACGAGGAGAAATCCGAGCAACAGATTCCATCCAATGAAACTTCCGAAGGCAATGAAAAACAAGATGAGCCTGGTGCGACTTCGGACGAAAAAGAACCTGTTGTAAAGGATGACGCAATAACGGCTGAAGGACAAATCCCGGTCGTTGAACCTGAAAAGAATCCTGAAGAAAAGGAGAAAAAAGAATCGGGGCAAACTGTTCCTCCACCAGTCCCGAACGTGTATCCGATAAATCAAAACAATAACTGGCCCCCGGTTCCTGCATGCCCTCCCACAAATCTTGTCTGGGCCATAATCGCAACTGTGCTTTGCTGCCAAATACTCGGAATAGTGGCCATAATCTATGCCGCGCAAGTGGAGTCCAAGTATCGCATGGGACAGTATGACATGGCTCAAAAGTATAGCGACCGTGCAGCTATATGGTGCATGGTCAGCTTTGCCGCCGGTCTTGTATATGTGCCAGTGGCAATCATATTGGCCATGCTGTAATCATGATGCGCAAATATGTCGTAATTGTTGTTTTGGCATTAGTCATAATGTCGGGCATAGGTGTGTATTTGGTCTTCGACCCTTTGGAATCTTCGTTATTTCCCAAATGCCCGTTTTTGCTCGTTACCGGATATAAATGTCCCGGATGCGGCAGCCAACGCGTGTTGCATTCATTGCTACAAGGCGATTTAATTGCAGCATTTAAATATAATGCCCTGATGGTTCTTTTTTTGCCTGTCATGGCAATTTACGGATATGCGGAAATTGTAAGAACCAAGAAGCCAAGGTTATATCGTTGCTTGTGCAGCAGTCGCGTTATTTGGAGCATATTTGTCGTTGTGATTGCATGGTGGGTGTTGCGCAACATGTTCGGATGGTAATTAATTTTAATTAACTATAACATTGTGACGTGGTTGACGTTATGTTTTTGCACGGTGCATGGAAAAATTGCAAAAAAACTTGCTGAAAATTTTGCAATGGTAAAAACATTGCTTACCTTTGTACCCACAATTAGGCCCATTAGCTCAACTGAATAGAGTATCTGACTACGGATCAGAAGGTTACAGGTTTGAATCCTGTATGGGTCACATGAAAAAAGCAGGTGAAATTAATTTTTCATCTGCTTTTTTTGATTTAGAAAACAATCATTATCCTGTTGCCATGCTAATGTACGGATTGTAATCCGATGTTCGGCTTGTACTTTAAGTTAAAGCGGTAGAGCAGGTTTGTTCTTGTTAATTAATCTTATTTAGATTAAATTTGCGGCAAAAAATAAGGAAATAATAATAAGTGGGGATGTTATGCGTCGGACGAGGTTAATCAAAGTCATACTTTTTGCAATGTTGTTTTGTTCGGTAATGCAAGTCCGAGCCTTGTCAAGTTATGAGCATGTCTTGTTCATAACATCCTATGACAATTCATTTCCCACAGTGTCGATGCAAGTAGACGGACTGAAATCGGTACTGAATATGGATTCGGTTGCAGTCGATGTAGAAGAAATGGATTGCAAGCGTTTCCCTCAAGATGAAAATGTGGCGTCTTTCAGCGAGAGGTTATCGTTCAAGTTTAGGAATCTTCCGTATAAATATGACGTAGCCGTGTTGGCCGATGACAACGCTTTACTTTTCGGACTGTCGGAACAGCAAGGCTTGTTTGACAGCATCCCTATGGTGTTTCTCGGGGTGAACAACATGCATCTTGGGTTGGAGCAAAATAAGAATCCACAGGTCACCGGGGTTACAGAGACGCTTGGCATGAGCGGAACGATTGAAATAATGAAAAAATTATTTCCAAATTCTCCCCGAGTGATTGCCATATCGGACGGGACAGTTACAGGACGTTCGGATTCAATGTCTTTTACGTCGGCAGCCACGCTGGCTTGGGCCGATTATGAGATACTTGATTTGCGAGTGTTGTCTTTTGACGGCCTTGCTGAAAAATTGCGCGGGATTCCCGAAGATGTGCCAGTATTGCTCATTTCAGCTTATACTGATTGCAACGGAGTAACAAAGACCTTTAATGAAAGTCTCGAACTTATAACGACCAATCTCCGTTCGCCATTATTCCATTTATGGCCTCATGGGTTGGGCAAAGGCGTGTTTGGCGGAGACATGGTGTCGCAATACGAACAAGGGAGGATGGCCGGCATGATGGTGTCGCAAATATTGGGCGGACGCGATGTGGCTTCAATAAGTGTGCAAAACGACAATGGAAGCGATTACATGTTTGATTATGACGAATTATCGAGATTCGGAGTCAACGAATCAAGTTTGCCCGAAGGAAGTGTCATTGTAAACAAGCCACGGTCGGTACTTTGGATACACGAAGATTATGTGCCTTATGCAGTGTGTTGCGGCATAATACTCGTCATGCTGGTGCTGTTTGCAGTAATATCGTCGGCAAGAAAACGCAAGTTGAAGAAATATCTGCGGATAACCAACCAGACAATAAACGCATTAAATGAGGAACTTGTGCGGTCGAAAGAAGAAACAGACCGCAGGAATAATTACAAGGGGTTGTTTATAGAGAATTTGGCAAGGGAATTGAAAGCCCCGTTGAATGTAATAGATGATTTCTCGGAGATTATTGCCGAACCAGGATTAAAACCGGAAGAAGTTGCCGGTTATGGCAAAGTCATAATATTGTCGGCACGCAAAATCAAGCAAGTCATAGGCGACATAACCGACTTCTCAAACATATATTCAACCGGAGCTCGATTGTCAGTGTCTGACATTTGTCTAAATGACTTGTTACGCGACATTTTTGCCGATTTTAAAATCATAGCCGGTGAAAAAAACGTGGCGTTGTCGCTTGAATTGCCATTAAAAGATGAAGAAAGCCATATTGTTTCCGACCGCGAACGCATTGCCAAGATTCTCGACCATTTGCTTGACAACGCGTTGAAATATACGGCTCAAGGCAAGATTTGCATGCGTTACAGGGTAGATGAAATAAAACAGCAAATATTGATTTCGGTATCAGATACCGGAATAGGTATACCGCAGAAGCGCAGGATGATATTGTCGGAGATATTCAGCAACAAATCGGGAGACATACTTGATATCCACGAGAAAGTAGGCTTGGGATTGACGATAGCCCAGAAAAATGCGGTTTTGATACAAGGTCAGTTGTCTTTTGAGTCAACCGAAGGAGTCGGCTCGGTATTCACATTGAGCATACCGATGCAGATAAGCGATGACATGTCGAAGTCGGCGGCAGTAATTGCAGACCCTTCTTATCCTGTCATATTGATAGTTGAAGCTGAAAGCACATCATTCCTGTATCTCAAGGTGCTTGTGGAACGATTGAGCGTGAGTTTGCGCATCATTCATGCCCGAACGGGAGACGAGGCTGTGGCCAATTGCCAGACGAAACGCATAGACATGGTGCTTGCCGGTGTTAACTTAGTTTCGGAAGACGGATTAAAAATGATAAGCGAGATACGCAAAGCCGTACCTTTAGTGCCAATAGTAGCTGTATTGCCGTCGGATTCGAAATCGGAGATTGATGATGCAATAGCTGCCGGGGCAAACGATTATCTCGTAAAACCTGTGAACCGCGATATTTTAATGGCTCGATGTCGCAAGTATTTATCGAAATTTGCCGCATTTGCCGGTAAGTGATGTTTTTGTTGATGATTGCTCATTTACGATATTTTCAAGTAGATTAATTTTTAAAATTTTTTATCATGGTGAAATTGATTAATAAAGTAGCTGCATTCATGTTTATGTGCATGTGTTGCTCTTTTTTTGCAGCTGCGCAAACAACAGATGTTAGAGTTGTGCTTGAGGAAAATTTTGATGAATTTACCGAAGGTTCAATTGAAGCACCGGGAACTGATGACATTTCGTCGGTGTTGAATGGAAAACTTAGCGAGGTGCTTCCCGGATGGAGAGGTCGTGAAGTGTATGAAGCAGGTGGCGCATTGCGCATTGGTGAAGATGATTTATCGTCGGCAAGTGCATATTTGCAGACTACAACGTTGAGCTTGTCTCCATCGGAAGGTGGAAATATCAAGGTAACGGCAAGAATAAAAGCCGTAAACGATTTTGGCAACATGCTCACTATCGGCTCCCAATCGGTTGTTGTTTATGATGATAATTGGACCGATGTCGTTTATGTTACTGACCGTAGCATGTATAATCTTAGAATCTCTGCTATGCTCGGGGCATTTTACATAGATTATTTGAAAATAGAGCAGAGTGAGACATTCTTGATGACTCCTGATGCATACAGGCCTGTTGATTTTGATGGAGAAAAGTTCACGGCAGAATGGCGTTCGGTTTCGGGTGCGGAGTCTTATCTTGTCGATGTCTATACGAAAGACGAAGAAGGTAATAAAACTTATGTCTTGCAACAGGAAGAAACCGTTGAAACAAGCATGGTGGTGACCGTGCCCGATAGCAATCAGAAATATTATTATTGTGTGTCGGCCAAGGCTGGAGATAATGTTTCCATGCCATCGGAAGAGCAAGATGTGGTAATAAGGATAAATGAGCTTGATGCTCCTGTCGCTCTTGAAGCTTCGGATGTTGATGATAACGGATTTACAGCAAACTGGGAAGCTACTGAAAATGCCGAAAGTTACAAAGTGTCGGTATATGCCACCGAGACATTGAGCGAAGGAAGGACTGTGGAGCTGGTAAATGAAGATTTTGCCGGAATTACTGAAGGAACAATTGATTATGTTGAATTCCCGCCGCTCCAAGAGTATCTTGACGCATATACGACGGTACCGGGTTGGTATGCAGTAAACCATGTTTACGCATCAGGTTATCTTGGAATTTCTCCTTATGGAGGTGAGGGATACTTGCAGACACCGTTCCTTGACTTAAGCAGCTCGAATGGCGCATTCGTAGTTGACATCGTTATGGCTGAATATAGCTATGGCGACTATTTCACGGGTACGACTGTAAAAGTGGAACTCGTTGATGCCACCGATAATGTACTTGAATCGCACGATGTAGTGCTTGATGCAGGAGAATTTAAGCTATATACAATAGAATTTGCCAACGGTGCTGCAAATACTGCAGTGAAGGTCGTTTATGACGGTTCGAGCAAGATGTTCATCGATGAAATGTCGGTAAAACAAGATTATGCTGCCGGTGATGTAATCAACACTCTCGTAGCCGACCAAGAAACTACAGAATTGAGCTACAGGTTTGATTTTGACATGACCTCGGAGACTACTTACAGCTATTGCGTGACAGCCCAGGCTGCAACCATCGATGACGGTGGCAATGACGTGGTCATAGAATCTGAACCATCCAATATGATAACTGTTGAGAATCCGTTGGATGGCGTTAATACAATTGACGAAGTTGCTTCGGCCAAGGTATTTGTTCGCTCGGGCAAACTCGTAGTGAACCTTGCCGGCGATGATACAATCTCGGTTTACGGCATAGACGGTCGATTGGCTGGCGTGTATGACGGAGTAACCGGTGAAAATGTAATCGAAGCCTATGGTATTGTAATCGTCAAACTCGGCAACGGTCAAGTATTCAAAGCCGTAGTGAAATAACGAATAAACGTATATTTTCTTGATATGACGGGTCATCCAGACGAGGGTGACCCGTTTTCGTTTTTCAATAGGATATTTTTTATAAGACAGGATGCGTTTCGGCAATGTTAAAAAATAAACAAGTTCATTTTTTCCCCATTGCACTCAACTTTCACTATCTTTTTATAAGACAGGATGCGGTTCAGCATAGCCAATCGCAAAAACGTTGTTTTTTGCTTGTCTCTGCGTTCACCTTTCACTATCTTTGCAAGATATTAAACTAACTATTTAAATAAACAACATTCTCATTCGATGAATTTTATAGAAGAGCTGAAATGGCGCGGCATGATAAACAACATGATGCCGGGAACAGAAGAACAATTGCAGAAAGAAATGACAACGGCATATCTCGGAATAGACCCGACTGCCGATTCTTTACACATTGGTCATCTCGTGGGAGTTATGATGCTCAAGCACTTGCAACGTGCAGGACACAGGCCGGTGGCTCTTGTTGGCGGCGCTACCGGAATGATAGGCGACCCTTCGATGAAATCTCAGGAACGTGTCTTGATAGATGAGGAGACATTGCGCCACAACCAAGAGTGCATAAAGAAACAACTTTCAAAGTTCTTGGATTTTGACAGCGATGCGCCAAATCATGCAATCCTTGTGAACAATTACGACTGGATGAAGGATTATGGGTTCTTGAATTTCATAAGAGACATAGGCAAGCACATAACTGTCAATTATATGATGGCAAAGGACTCGGTGAAGAAACGTTTGGGCAGCGATACGCAGCATGGCATGTCGTTTACTGAATTTTCTTATCAGCTGTTGCAAGGTTACGACTTCTTGCATCTGTATGAGACGTTGAATTGCAAATTGCAGATGGGAGGTTCCGACCAATGGGGAAACATTACCACGGGAGCCGAACTGATAAGACGCATCAATGGCGGTGAAGTGTATGCACTCACTTGTCCGCTCATAACAAAAGCCGATGGAGGAAAATTCGGCAAGACCGAATCGGGCAACGTATGGCTTGACCCAAAACGTACATCACCGTACAAATTCTACCAATTCTGGCTTAACGTGAGCGATGCCGATGCTGAAAAATACATAAAGATATTTACCGACCTGCCTAAGGAAGAAATAGACGCGTTGGCGGCTGAACAAGCGAAAGATCCGGGACAAAGACCGTTGCAAAAACGTCTTGCCAAGGAAATTACCACGATGGTGCATTCGGCCGAGGAATATGAGGCAGCCGTGGATGCTTCACAGATATTGTTCTCAAACAAAGCCGAGGAGATTCTTCATCGCATAGATGAAGACACATTGCTTTCGGTGTTTGACGGTGTTCCTCAATATGAAGTGCCAATGAGCGTGATAGAAAACGGAGTGCCACTTGTTGAACTTGTAACTACTCATGCTCCTGTGTTCCAGTCGAAAGGTGAGATGCGCAAGCTAATACAAAGCGGTGGCGTGTCAATCAATAAAAACAAAGTGAGCGATGCGGCCATGACTATCGACAAGTCATATCTTCTTAACGGGAAGTACATTCTTGCGCAACGCGGTAAGAAGAATTATTATTTGCTCATAGTGAAATGAAAAGAGTATAAGCAGGGCAGCTTGGAAACTTGAAGGAAATAATAAAAACTATTTTAGATGCCGGGCTGCGGGTATTCCGCAGTCCGGTTTCATTTTAAGACTATACTTGTGTTATGAACTATAATGAAGTGATAAAAAGTGCCAAGGAGGCCATGGGCGGAAAGTTGTGCCGTGCTTGTGACGAATGTAACGGGCGAGCTTGTCGCAACATGATTCCCGGCCCGGGAGCCAAAGGCGTCGGAGATACTGCAATGCGTAATTATGACATGTGGAAGAGAATCCGTGTGAACATGGATACGATATGTGAAAAGAGACATGTCGACACAAGTCTTGAATTGTTTGGCCACAAGTTTGAATTCCCCATATTTGCCGGACCGGTAGGTGCGGTCAATATACATTGCGGTGAAAAATATGATGATGAAGAATACAATAACATTGTGGTGAGAGCTTGTGCCGAAGCCGGCGGAATGGCTTTTACAGGCGACGGCGTGCTTGAGCAGGTTGTCCCTCAGGCATGCAAGGCCATAAAACGCAATGGAGGCATAGGTGTGCCTACGATAAAGCCGTGGGACTCGGAAACGATAAAACGAAAGATGGAGTATGCGCGTGATTGCGGTTCAATTGCCATAGCCATGGACATAGATGCCGCCGGCTTGCCTTTTCTCAGAAACAGCAATCCTCCGGCAGGCAGCAAGACTGTTGATGAATTGCGTGACATCATAGCGTCGGCAGGCAAGCCGTTTGTAGTAAAAGGCATAATGACAGCCAAAGGTGCAGAAAAGGCCGTTGAGGCCGGTGCGGCAGCCATTGTCGTTTCAAATCACGGCGGTCGCGTGCTTGACCAATGTCTTTCAACTGCCGAGGTTTTGGAGAGTATAGTCCATGCCGTGTCGGGACGTTGCCATGTGCTTGTCGATGGGGGAATCCGTTCGGGAGTGGATGTTTTCAAGGCTTTGGCTCTCGGAGCCGATGGCGTGCTGATATGCCGTCCGGTAGTAGTGGCCGCATTTGGCGGTGCTGAAGAGGGCGTGAAATGTTATTTGCGCAAAATAACCGATGAGCTTGTAGACACAATGGAAATGTGCGGAGCTCACTCGTTGAAAGATGTTTCACGCGACATGGTTTCCGTTCCTGAATCCATGAGAATGATGTGATCACACTGCATGGATGAGAGGCATTACTATCGGTGTGCTTAGTGATCAATCATGAACATTTTCTCTTGGGAAGGCATCGATAAAGCTCCCCGGAGTTATGTTTATTATGCTTGCACCTATGTGCTTGGCATATCGAGCTATTGTGAAATAGGACTTGAATGCCACATAGAAGCTGTATATGATCGTGTGCAACGGGTAGTGCATGTACTCTGTTTTCACCCGTTGTACTTCTTTGTCATCTTCCTTATAGAAATGAGGTTGTATCGACACGACATTATTGTTGTCGTCGACCGACAAGGTTTTCATCCATGAATGGTCGGCTCCAGCGACATATATCTTTTTATATCCCATCTGCAAAGCCATCATTATTGATGGAATCAACACGTTTCTTGGGCGAGGCATTCCGAGGCCAGACGAGAACAGCATGTTCTCTACTGTTTTCAATCCCTCGACGGGAGTTGTGTTATATTTTGTTATTGAAATGTGGCGATTCCCGGCAAGGGAAGTAAGATGGTCGGTACTTGTGTTCATGCGAGCCGGAACAAACAAAGTCATGTTCCAGTCGACCATTGACAGTCGCTGCCACATCTTGTTGACATTGGGTTGGTCGGTTGCTTTGAAGAAATGAGGGTCGGCAAGCAGGTAATAGCGAGGCCGGAGTGTAGTAAACACATCGGCACATGCGGCAAAGTTCACAGCAAGCAGATTGTGGTTAGAAAGGAATTTGCCTGCATTTGCTATCGTGTCGTTTAGCGAAGGACCGTTGCCGAGTACCACTATTCCACGCGACAATTCTTCTTTGCTGCATTTGGGCTTATGCAGGAAAAATCGTGATAGCAATATTACTTTTATGAAACTCAGCAGTGATTGCCACAATGCTGCGAATGTGTGTGACAGCTTATCTAACATTGATGTGAATTGAATTTTTAACTCGGTTGCTTATTTTTTGAAGAAATGTTTCAAAGAGAAAAGGTATCTTGCTGCCAGCAATGCGTAGGAAGAATCCACATTGTTTTCCCGCAATGCCCGTCGTTTCTCTATCCAGTTTGTATATAGCCTATTCCGCCATTTCGTGCTGATTCCGCCCGTTTGCATGGCAACCATATCCACGGGCAAATATACCGCTTTTAAGTTTGTGTTCCACAATGTACGAACGAAAAATTCAAAATCAGCTGCGAGTTTATAGTTTTCACGATAGTAACCGTAGGTTGTAAATACATCGCGACGGACGTATAGTGACGGATGTGGCGGTGCGAAGCCGAATTTCAGTAATTTAGGGGTGAAATCCTTTGCCGAATAATATCGAGTCGTCAAATCCGTTCGGGGGTGGGTAAAATAGTGAATATCAGCATATAACATCTCGATGTCGGCATTGTTGCCGGTGAAGCATCCTGCAACAAGACTGATGATTTTCTCTGATGTGAATATGTCGTCGGCATTGAGCATGCCCACTATTTCACCCGATGAATTTCTTATGCCGAAATTGGCAGCTTCATATATTGAAGACTTGTCGAGCTCATAGATTTTCATGCGCCCGTTGAAACGATTTTGTTCAGCACGGGCAATTTCAAGAGTGCCGTCGGTGCTCCCTCCGTCGACCAATATATATTCGATGTCACGATATGTTTGCGACAATATGCTTTCAATGGTGCGTTTTATGGTGGATTCGTTGTTAAGTGCGACTGTTATTATGCTTATGGTCATATTGGTTTGTCATGTTGATATGTCATGTTATTTTGGGGCAAATGTCACATTACGATTGTAGTATGTAACATGTGAATAGCGTTCCGCCGACGAGCAGGCAATAAACGATTGCATAAGTTGAGATGAGACGTTTAGGTTTATGCTTTTTTATGTAATGCAGCGAATATATTGCCAACGGAATCATGAAAGGGACAAAAGGCAAGACATATCGTGAAACTGACCCGGCATATAGGTAAGCCGGTACGAGATAGCAGATTAATACCCATAATGCCCATAATCGAAGAGGCGTGCCGCGTTTGTGCCACAAAAACAAGTAATAGAAGATTATGATTCCCCCTATTGCATACCAAGGGTATGATATATGGCTGAAAAACTGCGAAAAGCCGAACGAAATGTCTCGCATGAAATTCCATGGAAATGGTATGAAGAATTGCACTGCTGCTGTTACAGGCAACATAAATGCCCGCGACAGAGGAGATTTGTCATAATAATTGCCTATTATGTTTTTGTAGGCATTATGGCGGTTAAGGTTCAGGTAGTTGTCGGACATTACTTGGCCGTTTGTCATGATGTCGGTCGGAGATATGTATTTAGAGTCATATCCTGTAATTAATTCGTTTGCAATATAACAAGAGCATACAATCAGTAATGCTATAATTGCAATTTTGATGTTTCGGCTTGGCTTGCGGATCAAGAATGTCATTATCCCGGCTAAAACGAAAAACAACAAATGCGAGCGTGAGAATACAAGCAACACTGTTCCTGCCAAGAATGTGAATATTGGTTTCATGCCTTTGTCTGTAAACAAGTTGCACAGCGACAGCATGACAAGTGTCAATGAAAAATAAATGACAGATTCTCGAAGGAGCAACGAGCCGTGTACCATGAAGTTGCATACGGCCGTGTTGAGCAGCATGGCTACAGTACTTATGCGCGATGCGGTCATTGCATGAATCTTGTCGAGAAGCAATGTCGCAGCAAGTCGGCCGCCGAGGATTATTGCCAAAAGAGTGAACAGCATGTTGGCGGCAAGGGGATAAATGATGTTCACTCCCAATAATTTCCATAATCCTGCCGTAATAAGAGGCAATGAAGGGTGCGGAATATTCTTGATACTTAATGTCCCGTCGTAAAGGCCAAGCGATTGGGAAAAGTGTCGCTTGGCATCGTGGTTTACGAGCCACGGTGACGAGGAAGAATAATCAGGATATGTCACATAAGTGTGAACGTTAAGAATTATGAATGACGCAAGGATGGTCGCGGCAAACAAAAGGACGAGCCGTCCGGAATCGTCGGCGAAATTTGATTTATTGTAAACGATGCAGGCTATAATGTATGCAACTGCGCAAGAGCATACGGTTAATGAGGCTGTGGTACTGTCGCACAATGTGAAAGACAAAGCCAAGGAGAAAATAAGTGCCGCAACGGTACAACAAGTTAATGCACGTTGAGGCGTGTAATAGGTTGATGTCGTCATTTGTTGTCTAAAGGTTATTGCAAATATAAGCTATATGGGGGAAAGTTGCAATTGGATGAATAAAGGAGTATGATACTTTTTGATTGCCGCCTGTTGAACTTGCAGGCATATCTTTGTAATAAAAACAATCACGAAAAATACTATGATAAACGAATTGAAAGCCGGTGATGGAATTGACGGCAAGGTGTTTGATGCAGCGTTCAAGGCTTGGCGCGACTGGGATGTTTTGCGTGAGAAACGCCGCAGGACAAAGGATTTCACTTATGGTTCGCAATGGAACGACAAAGTGCGAGATTCTTCAGGCAGATTAATGCGTGAATATGATAAAGTGGCCGAGAGTGGCAAGGAGCCTTTAACCAATAATGTCATACGCCGGCTTGTGCGCAGTGTGGTGGGCAGGTTTAGAAATTTCGTGCCTAAAGCAAGTGCCGACTTGGAAAAATGCTATGAGGATAATAGCTTGAATGAGATTGACAGTCGCATGCTTGAGGAATTTTTGATTTCCGGCTGCTGCTTGCAGCGAGTAGATGTGTCGGACGATGGGGTCACTGTCGATAATCTTAACATGAACCGCTTCTTTTCCAATTCGATTGAAGATGTAAGAGGCAATGATTGCACAATTGTGGGTTATCTGCATGATTGCAATGTAGGATGGCTGATTAAGCGTCTTGCCTATGGTGACAGAGGCCTTGCGTGTCGCATAAGAAGCATATATGAAGGTCGATGTGACAGTGTCATGGATGAGCGCATGACTGTCGGTATGGATAATGAGCGATATGGAGGATTTCTGCATGCAAAAGGAGGATTGTGCCGTGCCATAGAAGTGTGGACTCTTGAAATGACAGAAGTCTTGGAATGCCATGATCGTATTACTGCCGAGTTTTACACTATCGATACATCTTGCTTGCAGGATGTCGAAGCCGAGAACAAGTATCGTAGTTCTTCGGGATTGAGCTTGATTGATGTCGGCTGGGGCGTTAAGGAAACATGGCATTGCCGTTGGTTTGCTCCTTGTGGAGAGGTGTTGACGCATTATGTTTCTCCGTATAAGCATGGCAGCCATCCGTTTGTGATGAAATTATATCCGTTGACCGATGGGGAAGTTCATTCATTTGTCGAAGATGTAATCGACCAGCAGAAGTATGTCAATCGCTTGATAACGCTTATCGATCATATAATGGGATCAAGTGCCAAAGGTGTTTTGCTATATCCCGACACAGCCCTTCCCGAAGGATTTACTTGGCGCGACGTGAAGCGCATATGGTCGAGCACCAATGGAATAATTCCTTACTCGGAAGGTTGCAATGGAGTGATGCCGCATCAAGTATCGACTAATGCCACTGACATAGGTGCTTATGAGTTGCTTTCGTTGCAGATGCAATTGATTGAGGAAATAAGCGGTGTGGGAAGTGTGTTGTAGGGAAAGTCCGCGTCAAACAAAGGTGTGCAGATGTATGAGCGACAGGTTGAAAATGCCAGCATTTCGCTTGCCGACATATTTGAAACGTTTTATGATTTTCGTCGCAGTCGCGATGCCAAAATGAAAAGTTGCTTGCATGCCGATGAAAACGACTGACCGTAAATTGTTCAAAAGGCAACAAAAATGACGTGTAATAATTGTTTAGATAAGTGGGTTTGCTTAAATTTGCGTAGCTGACAAAGATTGTCGTGATTTATTCAATGATGTTACGTCGGAGTGCATGATTGATTGCCTTTGAAAACTTGATATTGTGAAAAATTAACTGATGAAAATGAAAAGAATATTCTTGGTCGCGATATTTTTTATCGCGTTAACAACATGCGTAATTGCGCAGAATCGTGAAATGATGCGCCCTGAATCTTTGCGTCCCGGAGACAAGATTGCCATAATAAGCCCGGCCGGCAAGTGTCCGGCAAGTTTTGTTAGCAGTGCCGAGCAGGTATTGCGCGAATGGGGGTATGTGCCGGTCGTTGGCAAGTATGCCCTCGAAGTGAACGGCTCGTTTGCCGGAACGATAGAGCAACGAAAGCATGACCTTGAAGCTGCGTTGCTCGATCCCGAAATAAAAGCAATTTTGTGTACTCGCGGAGGTTATGGCTCGATGCAGGAATTGTGTGAAATGGATTTGGATATTTTTGCGCGTAACCCCAAGTGGATTATCGGTTATAGCGACATAACGGCCATTCATGGCACGGCGGTGACGAAAGGGGTGATGAGCATCCATGGGCAAATGTGCGCACATTTGAAGAAGTACCACGGCAAGGATTCTTGCAGCCGGGCGTTGAGGAACATTCTTGCAGGCGGCGTGCCTCATTACAAAGTAAAAGCCGACAGGAGGAATAATTACGGAACAGCCAAGGGGTTGCTGCTGGGTGGCAACTTGGCAATGCTCAACAGTTTCACAGCTTCGCCAATCGACATGCTTGCCAATTATGCCGACAGGGACGTGATACTTTTCATAGAGGATGTCGGTGAATCGCTTGAACGGCTTAACAGGATGATATACACGTTAAAGTTGAATGGTACGCTTGGCCGAATAAAGGGATTCATAGTAGGTGATTTCAAAAATGTCAAGTACACGCCCGATTTCAAGCATGTGTATGACATGATAGAGAGCGTGATGAAAGACTACGACATTCCTGTGGCTTATGGTTTCCCGGTAGGTCATGTCGACGAAAATTATCCGATGATAGAAGGAGCCGATGTAACGCTTGTCGTCGATGCCGAAGGGTGTGAGTTGACATTCGACATGTGATGTTTTTTGCTTGTCGAGGCATGAATTTGCGATACTGCCGTATTGTTAACAATACTTATATAAAACAGGTTTTTATTAACAGTTTTAAGTAAAAAAGAATTGTTTTTCTTTTGAATTATTGTAGACATGCGTTATATTTGCGCAAAAAATTTTGAACTCATAATCTTAAATAGAAAACACTATGTACTGGACGTTAGAACTTGCAACAAAACTTGAAGATGCGCCATGGCCTGCAACCAAAGAAGAACTTATAGATTATGCAATGCGTTCGGGCGCTCCGCTTGAAGTGATTGAGAATCTTCAAGAGATGGAAGATGAAGGAGAAACTTATGACAGCATAGAAGATGTATGGCCTGACTATCCAAGTAAGGACGACTTCTTCTTTGACGAGGAAGAATATTGATGGCTTTTGAGTAAGCTAAGTTATTAAACACCAGCGCGACGGACAATGGAAATTTGTTTGTCGCGCTGGTGTTTTACAATATAATATGGTACAGTTTGGTTGTCTAAATTTCTATACAGAAATGATGCAGCTCGGCAGGTCGAAGCCGCCCAATACAATGCTTTGGCGGATTACGGAGAACTGTATCAGTTGAGACGAGAGAATAAAAT
>CALUMG010000026.1 GCA_944321705.1 uncultured Muribaculaceae bacterium
AAATAAACTCCTTTATTTTTTACTTTGCCGAAACGTAGCCTGTATTATCAAAATATAGTGCAAGTTGAGTGCAATGGGAAAAAATAAACTCCTTTATTTTTCACTACGGCCGTAACGCGGCCTGTACTTGGCTATACTATAATATGCAAAAAGATGCGCCACTTTACAAGTGACACATCTTTAAATCAATTCACTGCCGCCATAAAAGCGACAAATTATATCCAGTTATTTTTTCTTCAAAGAAAATTTTTTCCCTTTCAACACATATACAAGGCTATCGACAAGATAAGGCGACACTTCATCATATCCTTCCACTGTCATGTAATCCTTCAAATTTTGCTTGGCCACCAATTCTTTTGTCAAAGAATTATAAGAATAAGAAATAATCGGGAATTCAATCATTGACTCGACATCCTTCTTCTTTTTCTTTTCTCCATCGGGAATAACGATAAAGTCACTCATCACAGGCTCTTTAAAGAACTTTTCGGATTCAAGTGCCGTCCAATTAGTATCAAACGCCCGAACTTGGCTATCGGCTGCCGGAAGCAAACAAGTCGAAATTACAAATATCGCAGTATCTTTCTTATTGACAATCAGAAACATTTCAGTTAAAGAACTCTCGGACATCCTGACCGATATATAATCGGAATCGGCTTTTTGCAACACGCTTAGGCCTCCCATGTTATTTCCGGCATTACCGGGTTGCCCGGCATCATAATAGTCCAACATGTCCATTCTCGCATTGTCCGACAACAACGTAAACACTTCTCCCGGTTCATTGACAAAGAAATCACGAATCGTGCGAGCATTTACTATTGAAAAAAGCGACAATGCAGCCATCAATGCCGTAAAAACGTATCTTTTCACCGTTATATCTCCTTTTGTTTTCAAATTTGACTTATCTCTTGTTCAAGCGTTTTCAACCTTTGCGACGCTTCCCCTTTTTCATGAAAATATCATAGTTTCCATGAGTTTCCTTGCCTTGCTTCTTTTTGCCTCGGTCGCTACGAGCCTCACGAGTCGAGAATCCGCGTTCCGAGTCACGCCTTGTACGACGTTCGTCCTTTCTTGACTTGCCTCTTGAATCAGCTTTGCCTTCAAATTTCGAACGGCGCTTGCCATCTTTTCCTTTATATTCTGCACCATAGTCTTTTTCAAGGTCGGCAATTTCACTATAAAGTCTTTTGCCAAAGAAATCGGCATTGCGCAAAGCACTTGCGACACGCTGTCCGCTACCCTTCCTAACGTCAAACAACGAATAACCCGGAAGCAAGTCTATACGTCCCACATCGACACGGTCGCCTTGCACATTTTCGTTGATAAGTTCGATAAGGTCGGCAGCAAAGAATCCATCGGCTTTGCCGGCATTGATGAACAATCGCTCATAACCAGGTTCAGCTACGCGGCGATCCTTGTCTTCCTTGCTCATTGCCTCGCCCTTGCCTTTTTTCTTTGAAGCACCTTTGCCTTCTTTCTTGTCACTTACGATATCAAGCTTCGGCGCATCTTTATAATATTCAAGCAATCGATTGAACTCAAGCGACAATACACGCTTTATCAAGTCCTCTCCCGAAAGCCATTCAAGTTTCTTTTGAATACCCTGAATATATTTATTTATCACATCCTCGTCAACTTTCACCTTTTCGATTTTGTCTGCAAGATTGTAAAGTTGCTTTTCAATGATTTGATCGGGATTTGGAACATCTTTACGCTCAAAACTCTTTCCTATGCGGCGTTCTATGTCTTTAATTTTACCTTTTTCTCGCGAATGGATTATGGCAACCGACACGCCGGTCTTTCCGGCACGTCCTGTACGACCGCTACGATGAGTGTAAGTAGCAATGTCATCGGGTAACCCGTAATTGATAACATGTGTCAAGTCGTCAACATCAAGGCCTCGAGCTGCGACATCGGTGGCAACGAGCAATTGCAAGTTGCGTTCCCTGAATTTTTTCATTACGGCGTCACGTTGGGCCTGCGACAAATCTCCATGAAGCGAATCGGCATTATAGCCATCTACAATCAACTTGTCGGCTATTTCTTGCGTTTCTCGACGTGTGCGGCAGAATATTATGCCGTATATGCTCGGATTATAATCAGCCACACGTTTAAGTGCAAGGTATTTATCGCGTGCATGAACCAAATAATATATATGCTTTACATTCTCGGCTCCTTCATTTTTCGTACCGATGACAAATTCCTCAGGATTGTGCATGAACTTTGCAGCAATCTTGGCTATTTCGGGAGGCATTGTTGCCGAGAAAAGCAACATTTTTCTTTCCTCAGGAACATGCGACAATATATCATTTATATCATCGACAAATCCCATGTTGAGCATCTCGTCGGCTTCATCAAGGATCACCGTGTGGACATTTTCCAAATTTACAGTTCCTCGTTTAATCAAGTCTATAAGACGTCCCGGAGTGGCTACTATTATTTGCACACCGCCTCTCAAAGCTCTTATCTGGCTTTCAATGCTCGACCCGCCATACACGGGAAGCACTTTGAGATTATTTATATATTTGGAATAATCGGCAAGGTCACTTCCTATCTGCAAGCACAATTCGCGAGTAGGAGACAAAATGAGTGCTTGAGGCACTTTCTGGCTCACGTCCACTCTTTGCAAAACAGGCAACCCAAATGCGGCAGTCTTTCCAGTTCCTGTCTGGGCAAGTGCCACGACATCATTGTCTTCGGTCAACAAATGCGGAATAACTTTTTCTTGTACCGGCATCGGGGCTTCAAATCCCAATTCCTTGATAGCTTTCAATAAATCCTCACGGACTCCCAATTCTTCAAATGTCATCATATTTACTTTAGTATACGCGTAAAAAATAATTCTTTCTAATTAACATGGGCACGGCTTCCCTGTCTCATCCGTCCCAAATATTTTGCAAAGTTACACTTTTTTCATCCATTATGCAAACTCCAATTAATCAACGCTTCAAGAATTACACTTCATCTATGATTTAATATAAAACCATCATATAGAAAAAGCCGCAACGCGCTTGCCAATTATGCAGCCTGCACGTTGCGACCATATTATAGCTATCACTTCTTTCCCTTACACAGGACCGTATTACTTCTTGAAGTAGCGATTGAAAAGACCTTCAAATCCTTTTCCATGACGAGCTTCATCTTTTGCCATTTCATGAACAGTGTCGTGAATTGCATCGAGATTAAGTTCTTTTGCGCGTTTTGCAATGCGGAATTTGTCGGCATTAGCACCTGCTTCAGCCATCATGCGCTTTTCAAGATTAGTCTTAGTATCCCAAACAACATCTCCAAGCAATTCAGCAAATTTTGCAGCATGTTCTGCTTCTTCCCATGCGTAACGTTTGAATGCTTCAGCTATTTCGGGATAGCCTTCACGGTCAGCTTGACGAGACATTG
Organism: uncultured Muribaculaceae bacterium; assembly: GCA_944321705.1. Classification (GTDB taxonomy): domain Bacteria; phylum Bacteroidota; class Bacteroidia; order Bacteroidales; family Muribaculaceae; genus Avimuribaculum. Next base: position 3,394 of record CALUMG010000026.1, read on the forward strand.
CAAGATACATTCCCACTTCTGTACATTCGCCATTGAAATGTGCGTTCAAGTCGGCAATCATTTCATCATCACAACCCTTTGCTACGCCAATTTCGTGTTCCGATACAAATTCAATACCATCCGATTCAACAACTTCTTTGAACTTGCTTGCAGGAACGCCGCATTGTGGGCATTTTTCAGGAGCTTCAGTACCTTCGTATACATAACCACAAACCGTGCAAATAAATTTCTTTACCATAATAATTTCTTTTAAATGTAATACCTTAATATTTTATCTCTTTATTTTTTTCATTCTTGACCCTTGCCGGAACACATGTTGCAAACGCCATCATAATAGACATGCGAATGTTCTATGCTGAACCCCACGGGCATCATTCCATCCGAATCCAATCCCAATGGAAGCGCCACATCAAATATGCGATGACAACAACGGCACAGAAAATGCGCATGAGGCGACATGTCTCCATCATAATGGATGTTCTTGCTGTCGATTGTCAGCAACGACAAAGCGTCCTTTTCCCCCAGTAACGACAATGTATTATAAATTGTTGTCTTGGAAAGCGTAGGCATCTCATCATGCAAGTCGCGATATATGTCTTCAACCGTGGGATGAGTGCGATGCTCCATCAAGTATCGCATTATGGCCACCCGTTGTACCGACGGCCTTATTCCATGATCCATGAGATGTTTTACCACCAAATCCATCTTGCTGTAATTATCACAAATTTGAATCCATTACAAAATTATAATAATTTTTCTTATTGACAAAATTTCCAATGAATATTTTTTCACATGTACATCACCACTTCTCATAACATTCTGACAATCAAAGCACAATACAACTGCTAATAAATATTAAAATGGATATTGCCTGTAAAGGCACACCACAGCCTGAGGATTTTTTTAGTTCACATCATTCTTTTAAAGCAAAATCGTGTAATTACATCTATTGTACAACCTACAATAAAGCCTATGACGTCCATTTACGATATCAGGTTTTTTAATATCTTTGTATAAATAACAAAACTTTCGTTTTTTATGGACCAGAACAAAGTGGACATGTACATCATGGCGAATGCAAACAAATTCCCTGAAGACAGATTATTTTACATCAGAGAACAACTTCTTCTTGCCGATGAAAACAAATGGATGTTCATCCAAACAATCAGCCTTAACGATCCTGTGATAATATTGATTCTTTCAATATTTTTCGGGTATCTCGGAGTCGACCGATTTGTAATAGGCGACATCGGACTTGGAATAGGAAAGCTGCTGACAGGAGGACTATGCATGGTATGGGCAATCGTCGACTGGTTTTTCATCATGAAAGCCACAAAAGAAAAAAATTTCCAAAATCTACTTTTAGTGCTAAACCAATAAAAATAGACTCGATTCCTTTGCTTACACTCACCTTTTTGCACCAAATATTGCGAAGAAGAAAGTTTTGACGCACAAACTATGCAATAATGGCGCAAATGTTGCGTTGTAAACAATAGTAATGAAAAATTTTTTATTGCGACATATCATAATAGCGGCTTTGGCCATAGTCTCCTCAATGGCATGCCTTGCAGCCGGCAATAACGACGATTTGCTTAACAGGCCATACGCCGATTTGAAAAAATTGCATTTCGGCTTTTCTGTAGGAATGCATTTTCAAGACCTGCGGCTTGCCAACAACGGGTTTATAACCGACGACGGAGAAGCATGGTTTGCCGAAGTGCCAAGCCACTCGCCGGGGTTCTGCGTAAACGTGCTTGCCGACTTGCGACTGTCAAAATATTTCAACCTGCGATTGTCTCCGGGAATGTATTTCGGCAATAAAAGAGTAACATTCCTCGAAACGAAAAGCGGACTGGAAGAAACACAAAACATAAAAAGCAACTACGTCGTCATTCCGCTCGACTTAAAATACTCGGCTTTGCGTTACAAAAACCTAAGGCCTTATTTGGTAGGCGGAATAATGGGTGTTTTCGACGTCTCAAAAAAACGCAGCGAGCAAATTCGCCTTGAATCGGGCGACTTCATGCTATCGATAGGATTCGGTTGCGACTTCTACCTTCCTTTTTTCAAACTTTGTCCCGAAGTGAAATTTTGCTTCGGATTAAGGGACCTACTCGACAAGAAACGTGATGACCTGTCGGACGACCCCGAAATGATGAAATACACCCAGTCGCTCAATCGCGCTTCATCAAAGATGGTAATAGTAACATTCTATTTTGAATAGGAATGAGTGCAAAAACAGGAACAATAATATTGAAATTGGCTGCAATTTTTGTGGTCCTCTTGTTTGCGCACATGTCAGCAAAAGCCCAGTCCGACCAGCAATTTACACAATACTGGGCATTGCCTGCATACTACAACCCAGCAGCAGCCGGAAATAGCGACTCCATCAAAATTACCGCCGCAGGTCGTTTTCAATGGGTAGGCATTCCAAACGCTCCCGTCACATTCACGGCTCTCGCCGACAGTCCTTTCAAAGTATTCGGCAAACGCATAGGCGCCGGAGTGTCGTTCATGCAAGAAAGCCTTGGACTTTACAGTACCCTCAACGTGGGGGCACAACTCGCCTATAAATTGAAACTGTTCGGAGGATGGCTCAGCATCGGGCTTCAACTTGGCATGGTGAATCAAACGTTCAAAGGCACCGAAATATTCATACCCGAAGGCGACGAGTTTCACGAAAGCACCGATGACGGCATCCCGACAAACGACATAACAGGCACTGCATTTGACCTCGGAGCAGGTGTGTTTTTCACGCACAAGTATTTTTGGGCAGGCTTGTCCTCAACACATGTGCTACAGCCGACCGTTACGCTGAAAGCCGAAACCGAAGCCGAACGGACCTATGAATTTGTAACCGGCAGGGGACTTTATTTCATGGGTGGCAGCAATATTCCAATAAAAAATACGTTATTTGAAGTACAACCATCCATAATGGTAAAAACCGACATGACATTCTTCAGCGCTGAAGCTACAGCAAGGGTAAGATACAATAAATTCCTTTCGGGCGGCGTTGGTTACAGGTGGAAAGATGCCGTTTCCATTATGGTAGGAGCCGAATACAAGAACTTCTTTCTCGGCTACAGCTATGACTATCCGTTGTCGGCAATATCCAAAGCGAGCAGCGGAAGCCATGAAGTGTTTCTGCAATATAACGTGAAACTTGACTTGTCAGAAAAAAATAAAAACAAACATAAGAGTATTCGAATAATGTAGAATATGAGAAAAGGATTTTTTTATATTGTTTTCGTTTGGGCCTTGTTGGCAACATCCTGCATGTCCACCCGCAGCATAGGAAGCGGCGGAGAAGTCACCGGCATCGGAGGAACGGCATACACCGAACCGACTCCTTACGGAATGGTACTTATCGAACGGGGCTCGATGAAAATAGGTCCTGCCGAAAATGACAGCATCTGGGGGATAAAAAAAGATGACAGGGGCATCTCGGTCGATGCTTTTTGGATGGACGAAACCGAAATCACCAACTCCAAATATAAGCAGTTCATATTATGGGTTAGGGATTCCATCATTCGTGAACGCCTTGCAGACCCTGCCTATGGCGGAAACGAAGAATTCAAAATCGAGGAAGATGAAGAAGGCAACCCCATTACCCCGCACCTAAATTGGAACAAAGCTATTCCTTGGCGCAATCCTGATGAAGATGAATTGCGCGCAATCGAAAGCGTTTATCGCACAAATCCAATCACTGGCGTGAGAGAATTGGATCCCGACCAAATGAACTATCGATATGAAATTTTCAACCTAACCGAAGCGGCAAAACGTAAATACCGCCGCGACCCTGCTCGTCGCGACCTAAATACCGACCACCCGGTTTCGGAAGAGCAACCCGTAATCTCAAAAGACACTGCCTACATCACCGATGAAGGCCGCATAATTCGCCAGACAATCACTCGCGAATACACAGGAGACTATGATTTCTTGAACACATACATTGTAAACGTGTATCCCGACACAACTTGTTGGATAAACGACTTCGACAATTCCTACAATGAGCAATATGTGCGCATGTATTTCTCACATGCCGGGTATAATGACTATCCAGTCGTGGGTGTAAGCTGGGAACAAGCAAATGCCTTCTGTGCATGGCGCACAGCCTATCTGCGCAAGGCTCTCGGAGCCCAGGGCGTATATGTGGAACCCTACCGGCTCCCTACCGAAGCCGAATGGGAATATGCGGCCCGTGCCGGCATGGACAAGAACAAATATCCGTGGGAAGGAGACTTGCCTCTCGATGAGAGCGAAGGATGCTTCTATGCAAACTTCAAGCCGCAGGAAGGAAACTATGTGAGAGACGGAAATATCATAACATCGCAGGCCGGTACCTACGATGCCAATGAATTCGGGCTGTTTGACATGGCAGGCAACGTAAGCGAATGGACCTCAACCGCCTACACCGAAAGTGTCAGCACGCGCACTTCCGACCTAAATCCCGAATATAAATACAACGCCGCAATAGAAGACCCTTACCGCATGAAACGCAAAATCGTGCGTGGCGGTTCTTGGAAAGATGTGGCTCACAACATCAGGAGCGACGTCCGCATGTGGGAATACCAAAACGAGCAAAGATCCTACATAGGATTCCGTTGCGTGCGTTCGGCCATAGGATACCACAAGAGCAAACGTAAATAAAAACGTTTCTTTTTATCAATAATTTTCATCGATTATAACTCTTTTGCACTGATTATTTATGGGCAAATACAAAAAATATAAAAATAGCATAGAGCGGTTCCTTTCGGGAGAAAAGGGACAACGGTTCTTCAATTTCGCTTACAGTATAGGTGCGGCTGTCGTCATCTGGGGCGCATTGTTCAAGATTCTCCACTTGCCGGGCGGAAACACATTGTTGTGCATCGGCATGGGTACCGAAGTCTTGATGTTCATCCTCACTGCATTCGACAAGCCTGAACAATCTTACAAGTGGGAACAAGTTTTCCCGGTATTGCGTTCAAATGATCCTGAAGACCGTCCCGACTTCAGCGGAGGGAATGGTGGTATAATCATCAACGGTGGCGCACAAGGTGCTGATGGAACCGTAGTCATTGAAGGCTCAGGAACTATAGCCGGAGGTGGTGGCATATCGGGCAGCGGAATAAACATATCGGAAGAAGACACAAAGTCGTTGAGCGAAAGCATCGCAAAAATGGCTGCGGCAAGCGAACAGCTCTCAAAGATGGCCGAATTGACCGATGCCACTCAACAATACTTGTCGCAACTGTCGGCAATATCACAGCAAATGGAACAATTGCGCTCGACTACCGAGTCGCTAAACAAAGTGTCTGAAATACTCCTTGACAGTTACAAGGCCATCACCGATAATAGCGAGAACATTACGCGAAGCTCTGCCGGATATGTAGGTCAAATGGAATCCTTGAACAGGAACATCAGCGGGCTGAACACGATATACGAAATACAACTCAAGAGCATTTCCACCCAGCTCGACAGCATCGACCGTGTAAATCGTGGATTGAAGGACATTCGCGACATGTATGAAAAATCGGCGGCCGAAAGTGCAAGCTACTGTGACGAGGCCGAAAAAATGTCAAGATACATGAAGCAACTCAACAGCGTTTACGAAAAAATGGTTAAAGCCATGACTGTAAACATGTATCGTCCAATGATGCCCGACATGCCTCAAAACGACACGAACGCGAACAATGACAAAATCAAATTTTGATTGACACATTTTTTGTAAGTAAATAACTGAAAGAAATTAATGGCTAATGCACATAATCAGACGGTAGGGCGCATGTCGCCAAGACAGAAGATGATAAACCTCATGTATATCGTCTTGACTGCCATGCTTGCCTTGAATGTGTCGAGCGACGTCTTGAACGGATTCACGCAAGTGGAGGACGGTTTGACGCGCTCCAACCGCACCGTTTCTGACAGGAACAAGGCCATATACTCCCAATTGGAAGCATTCAATGAGCAAAATCCCGAAAAAGGCGGGATATGGCTCAGCAAGGCCACAGATGTCAGAAAACGTACCAAAGAGCTTTACACTTTCATCGACAGCTTGAAATTAGCTATAGTAAAAACTGCCGATGGTGAAGATGGAGACATAAACAACATTCGCAACCAGGATGACACCGAAACTCCTTCGGTCATAATGCTTGCTCCAAGAAAAGGCAAAGGCAAAGAATTAAGAGAACGTATCGACAACTACCGCACATTTGCCTCTTCTATGTTGAGCGACACGGCAAAAAGGAAGAACATCGAACATGCGCTCACTACAAATCCTCGCGGTAACGAAATAAGGGCAATTGGCAAAGATAAAAGTTGGGAAGAAACTTTATTTGAAAACATGCCAGTGGTAGCCTCTGTCACGCTCCTGTCTAAAATTCAAAACGACCTGCTTTATGCCGAAGGTGAAGTGCTCGGCACTTTACTAAACAGCGTGGACATGGGCGACTTGAGGGTGAATCAGGTTGATGCCTTCGTTATTCCAAATTCGCGAATTGTGATGCGTGGCAGCAACTATTCGGCAAACATAGTACTTGCCGCTGTCGACACCACGCAACGTCCTCGAATATTCATTAACGGCACACAACTCGATAACGACCGTGGATTATATGAAATCCCCACTTCAAGGTCGGGTGAATTCGATTACTCCGGATATATCGAAGTGGAACATGGCGACGGCTCGACTTCAAAACATAACTTTTCATCTTCCTATACTGTAATGGACCCCACCGCGACAATATCGGCCACGATGATGAACGTGCTTTATGCAGGAATAGAGAATCCGATTTCAATAGCGGTTCCTGGCATCCCAAGCAATGCAATATCGGCATCGATGACCAACGGATCGTTGACTCGAAACGGGAATGAATGGTCAGCTCGACCCGATAAAGTGGGTACGGAAGCAGTCGTCACGGTTACTGCAACCGTCGATGGACGCCAACAGACTGTCGCGACCACCAATTTCCGTGTTAGGAAACTTCCAGATCCTATGCCTTATATCGCATATAAAGACAGCAAAGGGAATCCCGAACGCTACCGTGGAGGTAAGCCGTTTGCCAAGACGCTGTTGCTTCAAGCCGAAGGAATCTCGGCGGCAATCGACGACGACATGCTCAATGTGGCTTACAAAGTACTCAGCTTTGAAACTGTATTCTTTGACTCCATGGGAAATGCCATTCCTGAAGTTTCATCGGGAGCAAATTTCTCCGATAGGCAAAAAAGCAGTTTCCGTCGCCTCACTCGTGGCAAGCGTTTCTATATATCTCGTGTAAGAGCTATCGGCCCCGATGGGATAGAACGCACGCTTGCCCCTATGGAAGTAATTGTGAATTGACATTGATTGCTATAACATAATACAATGACTATAACATGTTTATGAAACCTTTAAAATATATCTTGTCTGGATTGCTGTTAGCCAGCACGGTTATATCCGTAATGGCTCAAGACGGTGTTGTGCGCCGACGCACTCCGGGTGCTCGCGAATCAAAAGACAACGGGCCTGTCATGAGCGAGCGTATGCAATCTTTCTATGAGGAAGAAGAACCGTCAGAAGCCAATCTCGAATGGATGAGGGTAATATACCGCTCAATAGACTTGACCGACCTAAGCAACATGGCCTTGTATTATCCGGAATTGCCTACCGAAGACGGTTCAAATCTATTCTTCATAATCATGCGATTGCTTGCCGACGGAAAAATTTCGGCCTACGAATATCTTGACGGACGGGAATTGTTCACCGAGCAATACAAGATTAACGTGCGCGAAATGCTCGACCGCTTCCATGTGCTGTATTCTGAAGCTAAAGGCAGCACCGAAAAGAATCCAAAGTTCACAATCGAGGAAAGCGACATTCCTTCAAACGAGGTCCTTAGCTACTATATAATCGAAAAATGGGAATTCGACAGGCTAAAAGGCAGAATGAACACTCGCGTAACTGCCATTTGCCCCGTACTGCACCGTACTGACGATTTTGGAGGAGAACCTATAAAATATCCCATGTTTTGGGTGAAGATGAATGACATCAGGCCTTATATGGCTCAACAATATGTATTCACCGACAACGACAACAACCTTGCTCGTTACAGCTATGATGACTTTTTCCAGACTGGAATGTACAAAGGCTCAATCTACAAGACAAAGAACTTGCGAAACCTGTCGATGATGCAAATGTTTCCCGATCCTGATGACTTGAAACGAGCACAAGACAGCATAGAAAACCGCTTGCAATCCTTCGACAGGAATCTTTGGGTTCCATCTCGCGAGGAACTTCAAGCATTGGCTGAAGCAAAGAACGGAGAGGAAAACGAAGATTCGACCAACGTGAAAGACGAAGAAGAATCGATTGTCATAAAAGACCGTGACGAAGTCAAGGATAAAGATGAAGAAAAACCGAAAAACAAACGCTCCAAGAGAAAGAAGCCGAAAGGTTCGGAAGTTAAACAATCTCAAGTTTCAAACAGCGGTTCAGCTGTCCGTTCTGTGAGAAGACGCAAATAAAAGCATTCGTAATAAGATTAAAGAGTCTGCCCAAAGTGCAAAACCACTTAGGCAGACTCTTCTCTTTTACCATTCAAAATACTTTTCGATGCAAACGCACATATCACCAATTTTTCTAATTTTGCGCTCGATTTAAATTAATGCTGAAAATATAACCAAATGTAAGATTGTAACAGGATGAAAAAAAGTTTGATTGCTTTAGGTTTTGGCACGCTTGGCTTAGGAATTGCCGAGTACGTCATGATGGCGATTTTGCCTTATGTCGCAAATGACATGGACATTGATATTCCGACTGCCGGACATCTCATCTCAGCCTATGCGTTAGGCGTGTGCTTTGGGGCTCCTGCTCTCACGTTTGTCAGAAAATATTCTTTAAAGAAAATTTTGCTCGCACTTGTCGCAATAATGATGGTAGGCAACTTGTTCGCGGCACTTTCATCAAGTTTCGCCATGCTCATGATAGGCCGCTTCATTTCCGGGCTTCCACATGGGGCCTATTTTGGCGTAGCATCGATAGTTGCCGAGAAGCTAGCCGACAAGGGCCGTGGTTCTGAAGCAGTTTCAATAATGATTGCAGGAATGACGATAGCCAACCTGTTTGGTGTCCCTCTCGGCACATCGCTCAGTACGTTGCTCTCTTGGCGTGTCACATTCCTATTGGTTTCTTTAATAAGCATAGCCGTCCTTTATTATATCTGGAAATGGGTACCTGAGGTAGAAGGTCTTCCGGCTACCAACTATAAGAGCCAATTCAGATTCATGAAAACAACAGCCCCATGGCTCATCATTTTTGCAACCATGTTTGGCAACGGAGCTGTATTCTGTTGGTATTCCTATGTAAATCCATTCCTCACCGAACAAAGTAATTTCTCAGAGGAAATTATCCCATTCCTGATGGTTCTCGCCGGATTTGGGATGGTTGCAGGCAATCTCATAAGCGGCCGATTATCCGACAAATTTTCCCCGGGTCGCGTAGCTGCCGTTACTCAATTGTGCATTTGCTTGGCCTTGTTGGCTCTCGGATTCGCATTCCGTCTCCAATGGATTACGGTTCTGTTGATGTGCATCTGTACTGCAGGATTGTTTGCAGTGTCAAGCCCATTACAGGTTTCCATAATCCATTTCTCCAAAGGAGGCGAACTGCTTGGTGCTGCATGTATCCAGACAGCCTTCAATCTCGGCAATGCAATGGGAGCTGCCATAGGAGGAATTCCTCTTCGTCATGGGTTAGGTTATCAATATACGGCTCTGATAGCAGTTCCGTTCGCGTTAATCGGATTCATATTGCTGACAATGTTCTTTAAAAAATATGAAAATTCCCAGGCAAAGCATTAATTCCGGTATTATTTCGCATAAACGACCGTGTTGATGCTTAAACTTTCAAAAGGCTGACGCATCAAAGAAGAAACGGCTTCCACATGGAGGCAAAAAATTAAATATTTGCCGAATCAATTTTATTTTAACACTTTAAAAGTCAAAGAAACATGAAACGCTTTTTAATATATTCACTTGCAACATTGACATTGCTCCTTTCATGCAATTCATGTTTTTTGCTCCACGACGCATACAGGGACGATTATTACCATGAAGCCCCGCCACCACCTCCACCGCCTAAGAAACCGACAAAGAGGCCTCCACATCACACGCAGGCACCTCCCCCACCACCTGCAGGACCACAGGACCATCCGCATCGCAGATAAATACCCATATAAAAAACAACGCGAGGACATTTCAATAATTCGTCCTCGCGTTGTTTTATTTTAGCCTCGTATCAATCAATCTTCATCGCGGTGCATTTGTTGAACGTAGATAGCCTTCATAAGTCTTTTGCGCTTTGTTACTGAAGGTTTTTCAAAAGCTTGACGTGAACGCAATTCTTTCACGATACCAGTTTTCTCAAATTTTCTTTTGAATTTCTTCAACGCTCTTTCAATGTTCTCACCTTCTTTTACTTGTACTATAATCATTGCTTTAAATTTTTAATTATCTATTTGTTATTAAATGAAATCACTGCCACAGTCTAACACTCGCGGTAATTCATACCGCATAATTCACAAGGTTCGTGGCAAAACCTTGCATCTGCAAAATATTTTATGTAATCTATTTTCTTTTTACCAAAAAAATATTCTACAACCTCCTCTCTATTAGCGTGATTTCACTGAATCTCCCGACATGCCAATTGCGATGCGGTTGAAATCGACTGCAAAATTACATATTTTCATTCACACACGCAACATCATGTTGAGCTTATAGTCTAAAAAATCATCCGTTTACTTCGTTTTTTTTCTTATATAATTATTGTTAAAGTTCATTTTCGACATTGCTTGCCATTTATTATTTACCTACATTTGAACAATGACAAAACATGAACAATGGGAATTGCAATCAAAATATCGTTAATTGTATCGCTGGCAACATATTTGGCATTTGAATCTATTGCCCAAGATGTTCCTGCAAATACTACTCACGAGATTTCACAATCACTTCCTGCATTGCAATTGCACAACGGGGCATATTCACGTTTGCCATACACACTCTCAATACCCGACATCAATCCTCCGGCATTCAACGCCTTCAATTTAAACGATTCTGTCGGCATAAAAAACATAAGCACAAGTCATTTTATCGGCACCCCACAAACTTCCGATCAAAAATTCAACTTCAACAACAATTTCAATCTCTCTTTCAACAACTCAGCAGGCATCATTCATGCATGGGACAACGGAGCAATCTTAGGCTCAAGCTCCTACAATACATTCACCGGTATGGGGAATATCGCTTCAGGCTCATTCTTGTTGACACAAGACTTCGGCCGCTTCAATTTCACAGGAGCTGTAACTGGTTCAAAATTCCATCTTGACCGAAACTTGTATAATGATTTCAATCTTTCGGGACGACTCTCCTATCGACTCAGCGACCGCATCTACCTCAACGTCTTTGGGAATTACTCCACCGGCAACATTTATCATTCAATGGCGGCAATGCCGTTCCTGCCCAGCACGAGTTATGGCGGAAGCATGTCGATAGTCGTGAGCGACAAATTCAATCTCGAAGTCGGAGCCAACCGATATTACGACCCTTTCAGCAAAAAATGGATTACTCGCCCTGTTTTAGTGCCGACAATCGACATAAACGGCACCAAAATAGGTGTTGACGTGGGAGGACTTATCTACGATATAATTCAATCGATAGTAGCTCCCGACTATTCACCTTCATGGAATGGCATACCCGGCCCCATGATGCCTCGACCGGGTGCTCCGATGCCAAGACCTGGGAATTTCCCGCCACCTCGTCGATAAACGCACAAAAATGGCTGCCCGGCCAAGAAAGCCAAGCAGCCACTAATTTCTATCACAACATCGCTGCCTTATTCTGCCGACGCTGTTTCATCATCTTGCTCATACCATTTACTATACATCAAGTAATTACGAGCAATCTTGACATTTATTTCTTTGCTTTGTGCAGGATCAACCATCTTGATGAATTTGGCAGGGACTCCACCCCACAATTCGTTAGGACCTATCTTAGTCTTGCCCGTAACCACGCTGCCGGCAGCGACAATGGCACCCTCGCCCACTTCGGCATGGTCGAGCAATATGCTACCCATCCCAATCAAAGCGAAGTCATGCACTTTAGCCCCATGAATGGTGACATTGTGGCCAATCGACACGTCATTGCCTATTTCAATTGTCGATTTTTCATACAATGTGTGTAATACCGACCCGTCTTGAATATTTACACGGTCGCCTATCGTTATCGTATTCACATCGCCACGCAGCACAGCATTAAACCAAATGCTGCATTCATCGCCCATGGTCACGTCTCCCACTATGGTAGCATTATCAGCAAGAAAACAATCCTTGCCAATCTTCGGAGTATATCCCCTGACGCTTTTTATCAATGCCATATCTTATTATTTTTTCTCGATTTAATCAATTACAATTCCTTTGTCTTTTCTTCAAGCCAACGTTTCTCTTCATCGTTCAAGTATGGAGAAAGTCTATTATACACTTCCTCATGGTAATTATTTACTTGCGTTATTTCTTGAGGTGTCAACATTGTCTTGTCTATCAAAGAACTGTCATAAGGGAACAATGTAAGTACTTCAAACTTGTAAAAATCACCAAATTCATCACTGTGGCCTCCATCGACAGTCAACACGAGGTTTTCAGTACGAATGCCATAACGGCCAGCCTTATACACTCCCGGCTCGTCACTCGTAATCATTCCCGGCAACAGCGGGGTGGGATTCTCATTAAGTCTTATGTTTTGCGGGCCTTCATGCACACCGAGGAAATGCCCCACTCCGTGGCCTGTGCCATGCAGATAGCTCATACCTTCTTCCCACAAGTATATTCGAGCCAACGCATCAAGCTGGCTTCCACGAGTGCCCACAGGAAATTTTGCTCGAGCTATGGCCAAGTGTCCTTTCAACACGAGGGTGTAATCGTGGATTTCATCGGCGGTAGGATTTCCAAGCGAAACAGTTCGTGTTATGTCGGTTGTACCGTCAAGATATTGTGCTCCGCTGTCGATGAGCAACAATCCGTCGGCATCGAGCGTCGATGCGCTTTCCTCGCTTGCCGAATAGTGAACGATGGCTCCATGCTCCTTGTAACCTGCAATCATGCCGAAACTGTCACCACGATACAAATCGCTCATGCCACGAAATTCCTTTCCTTTTTCCCAAACGTCAAGTTCGGTATATTTCTTAGACCCTGCATTCTTTTCAAGCCACATGAACAGGCGCACAAGTGCCGCGCCATCACGTTCCATTGCCTTGCGAGTGCCTTCAATTTGCGTTTCGTTCTTACAAGCCTTCAACATCGCAACAGGTGACTTTGAATACACTTTCATGCATTCAAGCGCACGTCCGAGCGTGTCGCTAACCTGCGACGGGTCAAGCAAAATAGTTTCGTGAGTGCTTATTCTGCCAAGATATTCCTTTACGCCGTCATAATCTTTTACTTCTATGCCATTTTCTTTCAAATATTTGGCCACGCTGGCATCTACTTTCGGCTGATCGATGAACAGCACCTTCTTGTCTTCCGATAAATACAGATAAGACACAAATACAGGCGTAAATTTAACATCTTCGCCACGCAAATTAAGTATCCATGCTATCTCGTCAAGCGCAGGAATGAATATCGATTCTGCTCCGAGTTTTTCAACCTCTGCAAGCACTCTTTCAATCTTGCTTTTGACACTCTCTCCAGCATATTTCTCTTCATGTACATAGATTTTGCCCATTGGACGCTGCGGCCTGTTTACCGTCCACACGCGGTCGGCAATTGCGAAATCCGAAGCGAACCTAAAGCCGCTTCTTCCGCACATTTCCTCCAGCTCGTTCGCTTTCAGAATTGAAAAGAGATACCCATCGACTGCAAGCACGCCTCCATCGGGCATTTCTTGTTGCAACCATTCATTGATGGTCGCTTCCCCAGGAATATCTTCTTTATGAAGATCCACGCCCGAATCTTCAAGTTGCAATCCTGCTTGAAGGAAGTAGCGCGAGTCGGTCCACAATCCCGCCTTGTCCTTTGTCACGACAGCCGTACCGTTACTGCCGGTAAATCCGGTCACCCAATCCCTCAGTTTCCAATGATCACTGATATATTCACTTTGATGGGGATCTGTTCCTGGAATTATCACGGCATCCACTTTTAGCCTACGCATTTCCGCACGCAGGGCTTCAAGATTTTCAACGGTCTTTTTACTCATTTCTCGTATGTTTTTTAGTTGTTTTACCCAATATGAATTTGTAATCCACAAACTTACTAATTTTCCGGGAAAACGCCTTTGTCATTCCTGCTAAATTTACCTACTTCGTCTTTTATGACATTGGCGTAAAATCACATCCGCTTTACAACTCACCGCTCATTATCTGCCGATGGCTTCACTTTTACCTTAATAACTATTTCACTTATTTCATGAGTCTTCAGCAAATCCACATCATCGGGCGACAATTCCACCTTTAAACTCACTGTATTTTCATCATTGGCTTCTGACAAATACACTTTCCTGATAAAATCATAATCGAGTATCTTGAATATGCGCATGAGTCTGGCCATGTCTATACTGGGACATTCAGTAAATGTCCCTATATAGACACATATAAAAACATTATTATCTGCTTGACTCTACATTCACCTTTCTCTATCTTTGTCTTCAAAATATGACTAATGGACAAAATAAAAGCTGTATTCAACTGGAGTGGGGGCAAAGACTCGGCTCATGCCCTACTCAAAGCAATGGAATCGGACAAATATGACATAATAGCCTTATTGACGACTGTTAACAGCCAGTCACGCCGCTCCACCATGCACGACATTCCCGTACATGTGCTTGAGCGACAAGCCCAATCAATAGGCATACCTTTATATGTTGTCAACCTCAAGCCGAAAGGAAATGCCGATGATTATTCGGCAGCGATGGAACAAGCTGCAAGGCATTTCAAAGATTTAGGCGTAACGCATTTCATTTTCGGAGACATTTTCCTGCACGATGTCCGCACCTATCGTGAACAGAAACTATCTCCTCTCGGCATCGAAGTGGTAGAGCCGTTATGGGGTAAAAGTTCGGCCGAAGTAATAGACGATTTCCTCCTGTCGGGACTAAGAGCCACGATAGTCACCACAATGGCCGACGGACTGGGACATGACGCGATAGGCCGACAATTGACTCGCGAATTTGTCAAGTCACTCCCTGCCGATTGCGACCCGAACGGAGAAAATGGCGAGTACCACACCATCTGCCACGACGGGCCAATATTTGCTCAACCTGTCAAGTTCTCCCTTGGGAAGCCTTCCGCCGAAAGCCATGACATCAAGCTCGACGATGGCTCCATAAAAACATTCACATACTGGTTTGCAAACATAAAATAAACACATAGCGAGAATACAAAATTGAGAAAAGCGTAGCGAACTGACTGAAAAATCGTTTGTTACGC
>CALUMG010000027.1 GCA_944321705.1 uncultured Muribaculaceae bacterium
TCAAACCAAAATGTCAAAGAACGCACTTTATTTGATGACATTTAAACCTGTGCGATTTTATCGCACCAGTAGTAATACAACAAAAGAAATTACAAAGGATGCCACATTATGCCGAAACCATATTGCCTCTGCCACTGTATGGAACATTTACATATTCCATCCCGCCGACATTAGAAAACACGCTGAAAATAGGCAGTCGCGTACTCGTGCAATTTGGTAGGAAAAAGTTCTACACGGCTATCGTCACAATGCTGCACAATGACAAGCCCGAAGGCTACGAAGTGAAGGAAATTCTATCGGTCCTCGACGAAAAGCCATTGCTGCGACATCCGCAACTGAAATTTTGGGAATGGATATCAGAATACTACTTGTGTTCCATAGGTGATGTGTACAAAGCTGCCGTTCCATCGGGATTGAAAATCGAAAGCGAAACATTCATAAGCGTCAATCCCGATTATGAAGAAGCCTTCTCGGGCGAACTGAAAGACAGGGAACGCATAATCTATGATCTTGCAAGCAGTCGAAACCGCGTGCAACTCGGGGAGATAAGCCGCTCCACAGGATTCAAAAATGTAGAATCAGTAGTAAGCAAAATGCTTGAGAAAGATGCGATATTCATTTCAGAAAAAGTAGTCGACAATTACAAGCCTAAAACCGAATCATTCATCGCCTTGACAATTGAACAAGGTGATGACGACGGGATACACAAACTTTTTGACTTGGTCAAGCGTTCCGGCAAGCAAGAACAGCTCCTACTGGCATACCTTGACCTTTCCCATTGGTTGCAAAAGAAAAAGAAATCGGCCGAAGTCTCCAAACAATCGTTGCTTGAACGCGCAGGAGTTTCTCAATATGTTCTAAAAAGCGCAATAGACAAAAACATATTCAAGATATACAAAAAAGAAATAAACCGCTTCACCCTGTCAGCCGACACAAAGGCCGACCTGCCGATTTTGTCGGAAGAACAGCAACGCGCTTTGAACGAAATATTGGAATCATTCCGCACAAAATCATCCGTACTGCTGCATGGAGTCACTTCAAGCGGCAAGACATCGGTATACATGCACCTCATCGACCGCGTACTGGCATTGAAGAAACAAGTGCTATATCTCGTTCCCGAGATTGCTCTCACCACACAACTCACGCAACGTTTGCACAAAGTATTCGGTGACAGGCTTCTTATATACCATTCGAAATTTTCCGACAACGAACGTGTCGACATTTGGAAAAAGCTACTTAACAGCAACGACCCTTGCGTTGTCGTAGGTGTCCGCTCATCGGTCTTTCTTCCTTATTCCAACCTCGGTCTCGTAATAATAGATGAAGAGCATGACACAAGCTACAAGCAGCAAGACCCTGCACCTCGCTATAACGGACGAAACGCGGCTATGATGCTTGCCATGATGCATGGCGCAAAAAGTCTGCTCGGCTCAGCCACTCCGGCTGTAGAAACGTATTACAAAGCCTTGACAGGCAAATTCGGACTTGTATCACTCCCGTCTCGTTACGACGGGATAGAAATGCCCGAAGTGGAAATTATCGACATGAAAGCGTCCCGCCGGAAACATGAACTGAACGGTCTGTTCTCAACAACCATGATTAACGCATGCAAGCAATCTCTTGAGAAAGGAGAACAAGTAATCTTGTTCCAAAACCGCAGGGGATATGCACCAATGGTGACATGCAAGCAATGTGGGTGGGTGCCCAAATGCGAAAATTGCGACGTGTCGCTCACCTATCACAAACATGTCAACAACATGTCGTGCCACTATTGCGGCTTCACAAGGCCGTTGCCCGACATTTGCCCTGCATGCAAGCAACCTGCACTGGAAATAATCGGATACGGCACCGAACGAATCGAAGACAACATAAATGAGCTATTCCCCGAATACCGAATAGCACGAATGGATCTCGACACCACGCGAAACAAAAACAGCCATGAACGAATAATCGACGATTTTTCATCTCGAAAATCCGACATCCTCGTAGGCACGCAGATGGTGAGCAAAGGCCTCGATTTCGAAGGCGTAAGCACCGTCGGGATTCTAAATGCCGACACAATGATAAATTTCCCCGATTTCCTGGCCCACGAACGCGCGTTCAACATGCTTGAACAAGTTGCAGGACGTGCCGGACGGAAAGGGCCTCGCGGCAAAGTGATGGTACAGACCCACGATCCCGACAATCCGGTGATTCGTTTTGTCGCATCACACGATTACAAAGGATTCTACGATCAAGAAATAAATGAACGCGAACGTTTCAAGTACCCTCCTTTTTCAAAGATCATCAACATCTACCTCAAGCATCGCGACGACACTGTAGTCAACGAAATGGCAGTCCGCTTTAGCAACATGTTGAGACAAGTGTTCAAAAGTCGCATACTCGGGCCTGAAGCTCCGGCCGTCAGACGGGTGCAGAACCTGTACATTCGGCAGATTGTCCTGAAAATGGAAAATGAAGCATCGATGACCAAAGTAAAAAAAATTCTACGAATCATATACGAAAACATGCTTAAAGTTGACAGTCGCATGAAAACTGTCATTTTATACTATGATGTAGACCCTGTATAAACACATCCTCTTCTCGTAAAACATTTCATATAAAAAAGAGCCACACTCGCCTGAATGGCAAATGTGGCTTTATCATTATGGGAGGATTTGTCGATTAAAACATATAAGACACTGAAACTCGCCAATAATTGTTCTTTGCGCTGAAATCATCAAGTTTCACTGTTTTCAACGTGCTGGTTATTCCCCAAGTGTAACTTGCCGAAACTTGTATCCTGCGAATCAATTCACATCCAGCTCCAACATGCAGGCCAAACGAGCCTCCGGAATAATCCACAGCTCCTATTCCATTGTCGGAAACATGAATTGCAAAAGTCGGTCCCGCATAAACAAGCGGAGCTATCGTATTTTCGACACCATTCAAGTTTGTATATTTGAACTTGAGGTTTAACGGTATTTCTATGTTATGTATCTGCAACCTTTCATTTCCGTATCCGTCGGATGCCCACATGTTACATTCTCCCAAATGCAACGTTGCGCCTACTTGCGAATACAATATTGAAGCATCCACGGCAAAACCTATGCCCGGAATGATAATCTCACCGGTCAATCCGGCTCCATACCCAAATTCTTGATCTACAGTAAAAAGTTTTTGATTGAAATTCAATGTAGATATGTTGCCGACAGCTGTCACGCCCCATCTCACTTCAGCTTGAGAAATCATCACACCAAAAACAACGGCGCATGACATCAGCAGTAATCTTAATTTGTTCATTATGTATCTCATTGCTAAATTCGATGCAAAGCTACCATATTTTATTGTCAACGACAAAAAAAATCGGCATTTTCAAGTATTACCATAATGGTAATGCCGGAAAATGCCGTTATATGCCTAAATCGTTAATTTTTCAGAACAGATATGCAGCAGTTACCGTCCAATAACGATTTTTCCCTTCAATTGTAGCCTTGTTTCCCGAAAGACCTACAAACTCAAGCGTGTTTGTCAATCCAATGCCATAGCTTGCGGCGATTTGAACATGCGAAAGGAATTCCAAGCCAAAACCAAAATTCCATGCAATGTCGCAAGTCTTGTTTTTGAAAAATTCATTGACATCCTTCTTACTTACAAGAAACGCGAAACTCGGACCGGTTGTGACAAATGGCTTAATCACTTTCTCCACGACAGGAATGGACAATTTATATTTTAAATTGATTGGAATGTCTATATAATCCCTGCCCGAAGATTCCATGTCGGCGTTAACATCGGGTTGAAATTCAGCTGTACGATGGACATACATTGCCGATGCGTCCAATCCGACTCCTATCAAAGGTACTGTGAATTCAAGCATTATACCTCCTGTAAAACCTGCGCGATTATCCTTGCTTAGGATGTCGGTGTCAAATTTCAAATCATTGATGGCCGCTCCGGCTTTTATACCGAATTTAAGCTGGCCAGCCGCAGGCACCGCTGCAAAAAATGCAACTAAGGCTACCATGGCAACCGTGATAATGTTTCTAATAGATTTCATATCAAAACAATATTTATCATTATATAACTAATCATACAAATGTAAACAAAAGTTTGCATGTTGCAAACCGATACGCGCATTTTTCATCCTTTATTACACCAAAACAGCTACTTATTAATTATCTCGCATAAATAAGGCTCAATTATTTTCTGTCTTCTTTTCTGTTTTTAACCTCTTTAAGCTACCTTTGCACAATCATGGACGAGAACAAGAAATTAGCAATAGAAGAAAATATCGTCAGGATGCTGAAAACAGTTTACGATCCTGAGATTCCGGTTGACATATACAGCCTCGGACTTATATACGCCATCGACGTGGACGACGATGGCAATGTGAAAATAGACATGACATTGACGGCTCCGTCTTGTCCGGCTTCCGATTTTCTCATGGAAGACATCAGAATGAAACTTGAAAGCATCGATGGTGTTAAAAATGTCGATGTGCAACTGGTTTTCGAACCTGAATGGAATCAAGACATGATGACCGAAGAAGCAAAACTCGAACTTGGCTTCCTCTAATCCAAACCAAAAAAATCAATCTTGACGTGACCGGGAAAAAAGTATATTTCATATCCGACCTGCATCTCGGTGCAAAATACATCAACAATCAACACGATGCCGAACGTCGTGTTACTCGATGGCTCGACTCCGTTAAAGACGACATGGCCGAATTATACCTACTGGGCGACATCCTCGATTACTGGTATGAATACAAATATGTCGTGCCACGCGGGTTTGTGCGTTTTTTCGGGAAAATAGCCGAACTTGCCGATGCCGGCATCAAAATTCATTGGTTTATCGGCAACCACGACATCTGGATTTTCGACTACCTTCCCAACGAACTTGGAGTGGAAATTGTCGACGGATATGCCATACGCGACATTTTGGGGAAACGGTTCTTTCTTGCCCACGGCGACGGCATTGGTAAACACAGAGCCTCATTCAGATTCTTACGCGCATTGTTCAGAAACAGATTATGTCAACGTCTATATGCAGCCATACACCCTCGGTGGACAATCCCCTTTGCCCATGGATGGTCAAGCCACAGCAGGCAATCCCATGCGATGCCCGATGGGACAGGCAGCGACTACGACAACCTGCACAAATTTGTCACAGTACATTCAACAACTCATCGCGACATAAATTATTACATATTCGGCCATTTCCATAATGTCGAAGACTCTGCAATATCAAGCACCGCCCGATTGATTATATTGGGCGAATGGATTTCAAAGTTCTCTTACGCAACTTTCGACGGGCACGATTTGCAACTTGGATATTTTTCCAACTAACGAAACAATATAACATTCTTTCACAAATTCTCATCTGTAATTTTCAAGGTTATTGTTACATTTGCATGGTAGCCACAAGTGGCAAAAGCCCGTAGCTACTATTCTTCAACGCAATTTCGACGCGATACAAGCAAATAGCAATAATAAGTTACAAGATAATTCTATTTTTACAATATTTAACCATTTCAACAAGAATTGGATAAATTTATATAAAAGGATAATAATCAACGCCTTATAGTAAAAATTTCTTGTTGCTTACAATTTATAACTTAAAAAACATATTGTAAAACATGTTTTTTATTAGCGATGATTAAAATTAAGGATGTATATTTGCACCATAAACCTAAAACAATCTTTTTTACCTTAAAAAATTATACCTATTGAAGACCTAGAAAGGAACTTTGCAAAAAGTTCCTTTTTATTTTTATATGCCAAAAGTTCAATTCCCTTCTTTCACATGATACAAGATTTTGTTTAATTTGCATAAGCTAAAAAACGTCTCACCGTTTCATGCGATTTATGCACACCAACAAACAAACGCCATCATGAAACATGTCATAATAGTTGCCGGAGGCTCTGGAACGCGTTTCGGCTCACAAATCCCGAAACAATTTTTACCATTGGCTGGTTTGCCCATATTGATGCACACCATTCAACGGTTTGCACGCCATGCTTCGACAATTACGCTTGCATTACCTCAATCTCAAATACGATACTGGCACGACTTGTGCGACCAATTCTCATTTTCAATACCCGTCAACATCGTGGCAGGAGGCAACAGTCGATTTGAATCAGTGAAAAATGCCATCCAAAGCATCAATATCGACGATGGCGACATCATTGCCGTGCACGATGGGGTGAGACCGCTTGTCTCCGACAAAATCATAACTACAGTATTCAACAAAGCAGCAGAAAGCGGCTGTGCAATACCGGCAACTCATGTAACCGACTCAATAAGGATGCTCGACAATGACGGATTTTCGCACACCATCGACAGAAGACTTCTCGTTGCGGTGCAAACTCCCCAGGCTTTTGATGCCAAGCTGCTTAAAGAAGCCTATGCAACACCTTTTTCCGAATCATTCACCGACGACGCATCGGTATATGAACATTCGGGACACAAAATATATATCGTCGACGGTGATACCCGCAACATAAAAATCACGCATCCCGACGACATAACCATTGCCGAAAAAATCCTTGCCAATGGATAACTTGACGAAACTCGACATCAAATACTTGCATGGAGTTGGTCCGAAACGTGCCGAACTGCTTGCTTCAGAACTCGGCATACGCTCCTATTACGACCTGCTACACTACTACCCGTTTCGCTATGTCGACAAAAGCAAAATTCACAAGATATGCGAAATAAACGGTGAAATGCCATATATACAGTTGAAAGGTGTTTTTGTCGCGTTTGCAACCCATGGTGAAGGCGCAAAGCGGCGATTAAATGCCCTTTTCACCGATGGCACTGGCACAATAGATGTCGTGTGGTTCAATAAAGTAAAACACATAGAAGAATCCTACCACACAGGCGTGGAATATGTTATTTTCGGGAAGCCATCTTTGTTCAATTCTCGTTACAGCATCACCCATCCCGAAATAGACCTATACAAGCCGGGACTGGAATCACAAGGATTGAAAGGCATCTACAACATTACAGAAAAAATGCGCAACCGCGCGTTTACTTCACGCACAATGCAGCAATTGCAAGAAAACTTGCAACAGGTCGTAAAAGGCGTGGAAGAAACATTGCCTGCCGAACTTATAACAAAACGGCGGTTGATGGGATTAAAGGATGCTTTGTTCAACATACACACTCCTTCTTCAGTACCGGCAATGCAAAATGCCCGATTCAGGCTCAAGTATGAAGAGCTATTTTTCTTGCAACTTAACATGCTGAAAAATGTCAGTCTGCGGAATCTCAAGTTAAACGGATTCAGATTTTCAAAAGTAGGCAAATATTTCAACGATTTTTATAAAAACGTGCTCCCTTTTCCTCTCACAAACGCACAAAAGAGAGTAATAAAAGAAATACGGGCCGACATGGGCAGTGGAAAGCAAATGAACAGGCTACTGCAAGGCGATGTAAGCAGTGGCAAAACTCTTGTGGCTCTGATGACAATGCTTTTGGCCGTAGACAATGGATATCAAGCGTGCATAATGGCTCCTACCGAAATCCTCGCCACACAACATTTTGAAACCATAAGCTCGCTTGCATCACAAATAGGAGTGAATGTAGCTTTGCTCACCGGCTCCACAAAAAAGAAAGACCGCGAATTCATCCATGCCGGACTTTTATCGGGAAGCATCCACATTCTCATCGGCACTCATGCGGTGATTGAAGACACTGTGAATTTTGCAAACCTTGGCATGGTCGTCATCGACGAACAGCACAGATTCGGAGTTGCACAACGTGCAAAACTTTGGAGCAAAAACACGACTCCGCCCCATGTCCTCGTCATGACAGCGACTCCAATTCCGCGCACACTCGCAATGACAGTGTACGGGGATCTCGACGTTTCTATAATCGACGAATTGCCTCCGGGACGCAAGCCCATTACGACATTGCTCCGATACGACAATCACCGGCAAGAAGTTTACCGATTCATTGGCAGCCAACTTAAAGCCGGACGACAAGCCTACATCGTATATCCTCTTATACAAGAGAGTGAGAAACTCGATTTGCGTAATCTTGAAGAAGGTTATGACATAATACGCGAAACATTTCCCGACTACCGTGTGTGTTTCGTCCATGGGAAAATGAAACCTGCCGAGAAAGATTACCAAATGAATCTGTTCGCATCGGGCAAAGCAGCCATAATGGTCGCCACCACAGTAATCGAAGTTGGCGTAAACGTGCCAAACGCTTCTGTGATGCTCATAGAAAATGCCGAACGCTTTGGATTATCGCAACTGCACCAATTGCGAGGAAGAGTGGGGCGTGGTGCCGAACGCTCATATTGCATACTGATGTCAAATGTCAAAATAGCCGGAGCAACACGTCATCGCCTCGAAGTAATGGTGAAAACTACCGACGGATTTGTAATAGCCGAAGAAGACATGAAGTTGCGCGGACCTGGCGACATGGAGGGGACCCAACAAAGCGGAATCACACTCAACTTGAAAATAGCCGACATTGCCCACGACGGACAAATAATACAAATGGCTCGTGATGATGCCTCTGCTATAATATCATCCGACCCTACACTTGCATTGCCTCAAAACTTGAAACTCGCAAGGCAAATACAATTTTTATACCAACGGAATAAAGACTGGAGCCTGATAAGCTGAACATTGCTTCCAATCATGTTAAAACCGGGAAAATTTAACATTTAAAACGTGAAATGAAATCATTGGGACAGAGCTATTTTCAATTATGTGTTGTAAAACATATAATCTTAACAACAAGCTGTATATCATAGCTTTATCTTATAAAAAATTGTCCATTCAACATGTTTTAAGTTTTTTTAATGCAAGAAAAATTACACCAATACACAAAAACTTGCTATTTTTGAAATGAAAGAAGAAAAAACAGATTCCTGTTAACAATTCTAAGACAAAAAGAGACATAAACACCTTTAACATCGAAACAAAGTGGAAGCTACATTAGTAATTTTAAAGCCGTCGGCAATAGGACGTGCAATTGCGGGAGAAATCATTTCCCGTTTTGAGAAAAAGGGCTTGATTATAGCTGGTATGAAAATGATGCAATTGAACGATGAAATACTCGATGAGCATTATGCCCACTTGAAAGATAGACCGTTTTTCCCACGAATCAAGGCTTCCATGATGGCAACACCTGTGGTTGCAATGTGTGTAAAAGGTATTGATGCCGTGCAAGTCGTGAGGGCCATGACCGGTGTGACAAATGGTCGCAAGGCTGCCCCGGGTACGATTCGCGGAGATTACAGCATGAGTGGACAGGAAAACATCGTACATGCTTCCGATTCTGTCGAAAACGCACAAATCGAGCTTGCACGCTTCTTCAAGCCTGAAGAAATGTTTGAATACAGGCCTACAAGTTTTAATTATCTATATGCTTCGGACGAAGCGTAAACTCAACATAAATTTTTAGCGCGAAATTCAATAATGAAATTTAAATATGCATTTGGTTTCTTGGGCGTAGCCTTTTTTGCATTATCTTCTCTGACAAATGCATCAGCCCAAAACCTGCAATCCGTCACAAATTATTCCAAAGCCCACGAAGACTTGTTGGCTTCACAATCTTTTATCCAAGACCAAATTAAGGTCGATGAGATACAAGACTTCGCAAGTCAGCTTTATGAAGAATTGGAACCGGAATCCGATATATACACCATCGGGTGGGATTGCGGTCTCGTTGACGCATATTCAGGCAGTGGCGTGCAAGTACCCGACAAGCAAGACATAGATGTAAGCGACTTTTGCATGCCATGCCCCAAAGCCAACGTTGTCACTTCAAATTATGGATACCGTCGCCGCTTTGGCCGTGCTCACAAAGGAGTAGACTTGCGTGCTGCCGTGGGAGATACGGTGCGTGCCGCTTTTGATGGGAAAGTTAGGCTCACAAAATATGAACGCAGAGGCTACGGCTATTATGTAATTGTTCGTCACGAAAACGGGCTTGAAACCGTATACGGCCACTTGTCTCGGTTCTTGGTAAAACCAAACGATTATGTAAAGGCGGGCGACCCCATAGCTTTAAGTGGTAACACAGGTCGCAGCACCGGTCCGCACCTCCATTTTGAAACTCGATTCATGGGCTATGCAATAAATCCTAATGCCATATTCGATTTCAAAAACATGACTACTCACACCGATACATTTACGTTCAACAAGCGCACATACAAATATGGACGTAACTATGCTCCTTCGAGCTATACTGCATCGGCAAAGAAATATTACAAGATTCGTCGTGGCGATACTTTGAGCAAAATTGCTTCTCGCTTCGGTACAACCGTAAGCCGCCTTTGCTCACTAAATGGAATTTCGCGCAACGCCACAATACGCGCAGGACGATCTCTTCGAGTAAGATAAAAAGCTTCTAAAAATTCAATACAACCGGCTGCAAGACTACCACACATAGTCTTGCAGTTTTTTTTACGCCCAGCCAATTCTGCAAATCAATAAAAAACCGATACATACGTGTCAATATTAAAAAAAACATATCTTTGTAATTAAATTTCATTACCCTAAAATATTTATTAAACAAAATAATGAAACATTTTCTTATTTCCCTGATAGCAATATTAAATACCATTTATTGCGCCTATGCACAAACCTACCCTCTGGATATACTGCCAGGAGACTATCCCGACCCATCGATCATGCGTGATGGGAAAGACTACTACATGACTCATTCTCCTTTTTACTACGCTCCAGGTTTTTTAATCTGGCATTCTACAGATTTAATCAACTGGAAACCTGTTTGCCGTGCCATCCCGGAATATAGTGGGTCGGCAATGGCTCCAGATTTAACCAAATGCAACGGACGATACTACATATACTATCCTGCCAATGGAACTAATTATGTATCATGGGCCGACGACATACGCGGGCCTTGGAGCAAACCCGTAGACCTTAAAATAAACGGAATTGATCCTGGTCACTTGATGGATGCCGATGGCAATCGCTGGCTTTATACAAACAACGGGTGGATTACTCCACTGACCGATGACGGACTCTCAAGAGCTGGAGAGAGCAAGAAAGTATATGAAGGCTGGGAATATCCGTCCGATTGGGACACTGAAGGAATGTATCTTGAATCTCCGAAGTTGACATACCACAATGGATATTATTACATGACTTCGGCTCAAGGAGGAACTGCAGGTCCGGCCACAAGCCATATGGCCGTGTCGGCTCGTTCTAAAAGTCCATTGGGACCTTGGGAAAACTCTCCTTACAACCCAATAGTCCACACTTACAGTGCCGACGACAATTGGTGGTCAAAAGGACACGGCACTATCATAGATGACATAAACGGCAACTGGTGGATAGTCTATCATGCTTATGCCAACGGATATCATTCATTAGGACGTTCAACGCTAATCGAGCCTCTCGAATGGACAAACGACGGATGGTTTCACACTTCAACGACGGCCAACGATGCAATGCCATCCAGAATTTCACGACAACAAGGATTGGAACTCTCTGATGATTTCAACTCTAAGCAACTCGGCCTGCAATGGACTTTTTGGAAAGAATATGCCCCCGATGCCGTCAGCTTCAACGGAGAATCATTACTCTTAAAAGGGAAAGGTACCACTCCGGCCGACGGAAGACTATTACTGACAACTCCGATAGACAAAAATTACCTCATTGAGGCCGAAGTATCCATCGGGAAGAACAACAGCGCTGGGCTATTGCTCTATTATAGCGAGAAAGCTTTTGCCGGAGTAACGTCCGACGGCAAGACATTCACAATTTACAAAAATATCAACGAGACAATAAATATCCCCAACAAATTGGGTAAGCATTTCCATATCCGCATACACAATCGTGGACACCGCGCTACGATGCAAGTCAGCAATGACGGTACCCAATGGGAAACTTTGATAGAGAATGTAGACATATCAGCCATGAATCATAACCAATATGGAGGCTTCTATGCCCTACGTCCGGCTTTGGTTTCGATGAAAAATGGTTGCGCAAAATTCCATAATTTCACCTATGCCGACGCAGTCCCTTGTGAAAAAGACATGAAAGCCTACTTGATGGTGTTTCACAAAGATGACACACACAGTTTGCACATGGCATTAAGTTATGACGGATATACTTTTACTGCATTAAACGACGGGAAACCTGTCATTGCCGGTGACACAATTGCCGAACAAAAAGGTATTCGAGACCCTCACATATATCGAGGACCCGATGGAGCATTCTACCTTGCAATGACCGACTTGCACATATATGCCAAACAAAACGGTCTCCGTGACTCCGAGTGGGAACGAGATGGAGAAAAATATGGCTGGGGGAATAACCGTGGATTGGTACTTATGAAATCATGGGATTTGATTCATTGGTCTCGTGCCAACATTCGCCTCGACCGACTCTCTGCCGCATATAGCGAAATAGGATGCGCTTGGGCTCCTGAAACAACTTTCGACAAAGCAACAGGAAAATTAATGATCTATTTAACAATGCGGTTTCAAAATGAACAAAACAGGCTCTATTACGCTTATGTGAATGACGATTTCAACCGATTGGAAACAATGCCGCAAATACTATTTGAATACCCCGACAAACACACTACGGCAATCGACGGAGACATTACAGAGATTAATGAGAAATATTATCTCACATACGTCCCTCACGAAAATGGAGCTGGCATAAAATTGGCTGTTTCGAGCCGGATAAATGGAGATTATGAATTCTCTCCGCGTTGGATAGATCTTGAACCTAACGCATGCGAAGCCCCTAATGTATGGAAACGCATTGGAGAAGACAAATGGGTGCTTATGTATGACTGTTACGGAATAGAAAAACATAATTTTGGATTTGTCGAAACTTCCGATTTCGTGAAATTCACTTCATTAGGCCATTTCAATGAAGGTGTTATGAAATCTACCAATTTTACATCGCCCAAACATGGAGCCGTTATACATCTAACGGCCGAAGAAGCAAAAAATCTCGAACAGTACTGGAAGAACAAATAATAAATATGGCTTATAACCGCACAAAAGCCCTTTCTTTATTAATTACATTCAATTTAATGTTTTCTATACTTAAATATATTCTTATTCCATAAACACGATTCTCGGATTTGTCAACATAGGTTGAGATATTAAATTATTAGAGAATTAAAACAAGGAACTTCATCATTCTGCAACCATTTTACCGTACCTTTATATGTTTATATTGCATAAATTCATAAAACACAAACATATGCTAACTAAATTCAACACATATATACCTAATATCGACTATGTCGCGATGAAAGAACTTTGCCTGAGCCGTGGCAAGACGATACAATTCCGAAAAGGAGACTTCTTCGTCAAAGCCGGTGAAGTGTCACATTATATCGGGTATGTGGAAAGTGGCATATTCAGGTATTCCGTATTCAATGCGACAGAAGGGAAAAGCTACAATATAGGATTCACTTTCAAAGACGAATTTATAGCAGATTATCCAGGATGTATTTACGGTATGCCTTCGAAAACTGATATTCAAGCTTTGAAAGCTTCCATAGTCCATATATGCAAGGCTGAAGATTTAGCGGAACTGTACGAAGAAACAGCCAACAAGTATAAGCTTGCCCGTATAAATGCGGAACAATTATTTCTTCAAACGTGGAGTCGATATGTGGAAATGTACAGTCTCCCACCCGAAGAACGATACAAGAAACTACTAAACAAATGTCCCGACATATTACAAGAAATACCTTTAAAAGAAATAGCATCCTATCTGAAAATCACTCCTACCCACATGAGCCGTATCCGTAAGAAACTCCTTAATGACAAATAATTGAACAACAATGCATCCAAAATCTATAATACAAAATCCAATAGCAAATTGAAAATACCGTTCATAACACAGCTTTAATTCGAGCCTAATTCCATATCATGTTTAATTGTAGAGACACATATTCATCGCGTCTCCAATAAAGCCGGTCGTGCATCCCATCCCTGCGCCACCGGCATAAATACCTGACGTTATCCAAACATTCCCGTCCCCTTGGACATTAAAATTCACCGCCGCCACCCACCGGGGTTTGCAACCGGCGTCCTTGTGCCGCCCACCGGGACACGGGGATTTGCGGCCGGGTACAAAAAAGGGAGAGGTCCTTGAACTTGCGTTCCCGGACCTCTCCTCTTCATTAGTGGGGCGGCGACCTGCTCTCCCGCTTTCGCAGTACCATCGGCGCGGCGTGGCTTAACTTCTCTGTTCGGAATGGGTAGAGGTGGATCCCACGCGCTATCACCGCCTTTCTCTTTTTTCTTTCTCGTGCCTCCGCGACTTTCCGTCGACGGGGCCGTGTGGCTCGGAGCCTTTGACCGCACACGCGTCTTCCGTTTCTTTCCTCAACGGGATTGTTCCGAGAAGCGTGCCTGCTTCCGTTGTCCTTTTCCGGGGAAGCGCGCCTCTATGCGGCCGCTCCCCCTTCCTGGAAAGCTTTCGGGCTATTAGTAGCGCTCGGCTCCCGGCGTCGCCGCCTTTCCACCTGCGCCCTATCTACGTCG
>CALUMG010000028.1 GCA_944321705.1 uncultured Muribaculaceae bacterium
CCCCAAAACAAGGTAATTCTTCTAACTCATTTAATTTCAAATAGCTATATTCCTTATACAGATTTACGGAAAATCTGTGGAAAATGCGAATAAAACCGTGTTATCATTCATTTACGGCTTTGGTGACACGGAGAATCACGGCTCGGCTTGCAAGGTAAATTGCCGCAAGGGCAATGAATGCAACCAAGCAGTATATGTCACGCCTGCCGGCAGGAGTATATACATATCCCAACGTGATGACAAATTGCAGGATGGAATAAATTGCCGCTATTAAAATGTGATTCCAATGGCAGCGATATGCAAGCAACTGGTAGATGTGCTCATGGTGCCTTTGGAGCAGGTTTTTACGTCTAATTAGACGTAAAAATATTGTCATACCTGCGTCGACGAGATACACTGATACCAGAGTTATTATTGAAATGTCCTTGAAATATAGTGCCCAAGCCGCGAGCGGAAACAAAATTATATAAGCCATCGATATTGAGCCGGCATCTCCACTAAAGCACACTTCATGCTTGCGGCAATTGAAGGCACAGAAAACTGCTGTTGCTATTGCCGGTATTATGAAATACCATGGAGAAATGAGCGCGGTAGGGAAGAATATGAAAAACAGCGAGAACAGGGTAGTGAAGCTGTAACAACCTGTTATCCCTGTAATTCCGTCCATGAAGTTGTAAGCATTGATGAAAGCTGTACCGAATAGGAGAAATACAGGGAACCAATACCATTCCACATCCATTTGGCTTGACGCGGATGTAAGCGTAAAAAACATCACAGAGACTGCTATGACATGACATGCAAGCCTGATGTAAGGTGAAAGTTCTCGCATGTCGTCAATAAGGCTCACTATGGCCAGCATGGCAAGAGCTGTAAAAACAGACCACGGCATCGACATGAAATATCCATTGCCGTCATTCTTGAAAAGGAAGAAAACTGCTGTTGCAATGAAGAATAATATTCCGCCTCCGTTTATTACGGGTTGGCGATTTTCATTATAGTTGCTATTAGAGACCTTGGCTATTATATTGAAGCGCCTTGCTACGGCAATATACAGAACTTCAATAAAGAAAAGGATGACGGCATAGGTTATAAAAGTGAGCATTTGATTGCTTTTTAGATTAGCAGACCTGTAAATTTGTGTGGAGAGAGGATAATATGCGTTTAATACGACTAATTTTTACAAGTTGTCGAGATACCATCTATATAGACGGCTTATGCCATCCTCGATTTCGACCTTATGATGCCAGCCGAGTGAATGCAGCCGGGAAACATCGGTGAGTTTGCGCATTGTACCGTCGGGCTTGGATGCGTCCCAAGCGATTTCTCCCTTGAATCCTACAGCGGCTTTTACAAGCTCGGCAAGACGTGCGATTGTTATTTCTTTGCCACTGCCTATGTTTATGTGGCAGTTTCTTATTTCACGTCTTGCTGCTTCAAAAGTGCCAGGAGTTACAGCAGGTGCGGGATAAGTGTTGCAGAAGTCAATATTTTCCATTACATATACCGAAGCATCGGCCATGTCTTCGCTCCAAAGGAATTCCCTTATGGGCTTGCCGGTACCCCACAGCAGCAGTTTCCCCGGAGTAATTCCGTACTTGTTGAGAATGGCCATGATAGCTTCTTTTGATGCCGAGCCGTCTGTGTTCTCGACCGGGCGTTTGTTGAAGTCGGCACGAAGTCCATCCCAATTATCATCTTCAAGCAAGTGCGCAAGGTGAGCTTTGCGTATCATTGCCGGCAGTACATGGCTTGTTTCGAGATTGAAATTGTCGTTCGGGCCATATAGGTTGGTCGGCATTACAGCAATGTAATTTGTGCCATATTGCAAATTGAAGCTCTCGCACATCTTCAATCCTGCGATTTTTGCTATTGCGTAAGGCTCATTGGTGTATTCAAGCGGTGATGTCAGCAATTGGTCCTCCGAGATAGGTTGTTTGGCGTCTCTCGGGTAAATGCAAGTGCTTCCCAAAAAAAGAAGTTTCTTTACGTTGTGCTTGAAGCTCTGCCAAATTACGTTTTGTTGTATCTGTAAGTTTTGATAAATGAAATCGGCACGGTACAAACTGTTGGCCATTATTCCGCCAACATGGGCTGCCGCCAAGATGACATATTCGGGATTGGTGGCATCAAAGAATTCCTTAACAGCATTACCGTCGAGCAAGTCAAGCTCGGAGTGGGTTCGGCCAACAAGATTTGTATAGCCCTTGGATTTGAGATTGTTCCATATTGCCGAACCTACGAGTCCACGGTGTCCTGCAACATATATGATTGAATCTTTTTCCATATATATTTTTTCTGTTAAGATTATTTTTTAGAATCTATTTGGTCTTTGATTTCGGCCATGTCATGATCGACCATGATTTCCACGAGACGTTCGAAAGACGTTTGTCGAGGATTCCATCCCAATTGTTCTTTTGCTTTTGTCGGGTCGCCGAGCAATTGTTCCACTTCGGCCGGACGGAAATATTTCGGGTCAACTTCCACGAGGATTTTTCCTGTGGCCGTGTCGATGCCTTTTTCATCCAGGCCTTCTCCCGACCATTCAAGATTTATGCCTGCACGGGCAAATGCGAGGGTAGTGAACTCTCTCACGGTGTGATATTCGCCAGTTGCTATGACATAGTCTTCGGGAGAATCTTGCTGTAACATGAGCCACATGCACTCGACATAATCGCGAGCATATCCCCAGTCGCGCAGGGCGTTAAGATTGCCGAGGTATAATTTGTCTTGCAATCCGTTGGCGATTCGGGCAGCTGCAAGGGAAATCTTACGGGTGACGAATGTTTCTCCGCGACGCTCGCTTTCATGGTTGAACAGTATTCCGTTAACGGCATACATGCCATAACTTTCCCTGTAATTCTTGACAATCCAAAATCCATATAACTTGGCACATGCATACGGGCTGCGAGGATAGAATGGAGTTTTCTCGTTTTGTGGTATTTCTTGAACTTTACCGAATAGTTCGGATGTGCTTGCCTGATAGATGCGAGTTGTTTTTTCCTTATGGAGGATGCGCACAGCTTCAAGTAGCCGCAGAGTACCTATGGCATCGGTTTCGGCAGTATATTCAGGTACATCAAATGATACTTTGACATGACTCTGGGCGGCAAGATTGTAAATCTCATCGGGTTGTACTTCTTCGATAATTCGGATTAGCGAACTTGAATCAGTCATGTCACCGTAATGTAAGTTAACAAGACGTTTTTGCTTCATGTCGCGTACCCATTCGTCCAAATATAGATGTTCTATTCTTCCTGTGTTGAAAGAACTACTGCGGCGCAGAATTCCATGAACTTCATAACCTTTTTCAAGTAGCAGCTCGGCAAGGAATGAACCGTCTTGCCCTGTTATGCCTGATATAAGGGCAACTTTATTTTTCCCAGTATTCATATTAATATATCTAAGATGTTTTTTATTGTTTTTACTTTATGCATCGGTTTATAGTCTTTCGGCACTTTTACATTTTGCTTGTGGATGTTACGGCCATCATCCATAAGCATGAAAGTAGGGTAGCCCATTGTATTCCCTACTACGAAGTCCTTGGCCGGGTTGTCGCCTACGAAGACGAACATTATGTCTTGCAAGTTGAGTGGCGACATGTAAAAGTATCGGCTGTATATTTCATTGAATGCTGCAGGATTGGTCTTGTCATAGCCGATTTCTTCGCTTATGAAAATATTTTCGTTTGGAACGAATCGGTTAAGTCCTAACGCTCTGATTTTATTGCGTTGCGTGATTGAGCGTCCATCAGTTATTATATACATGTCGAAACTTTCATATCTAAGACGCGGTAACATTTCGGCTGCATCGGCAGTCAGTTTTATTTGAGGAATATGGAACCTGTATTCGTCAACCATCCATTTTATCGCATCAGGAATTTTTATGCAGGCTTTTTCGAGAGCAGCATTCAGTTCGTTGAATGGATTGATTCCATTGTCATACGCATTGTTCAATATTTGACGTGCTAGACCTTCTTTGTATCCATAATCGGCAACAAGTAATCGGTCGATGTGACTGAATGCAGAACGAACGAAGTCGATTTCCTTATACAGAGTGTCATCGAGGTCAAATATGAAAACAAATTTTGTATAATAAGGCCTGCTATCCATCAAATGTCGTTTTTATCTTTTTGATTTTACAAATGAAGATACGGTGTCGATCACTGTTTGTATGTCTTCATTGGTAAGAACACTGCCGCTTGGAAGACATAGACCTTTGTTAAATAATCGTTCAGCCGTGCCGTCTCCATAATATGGAGCATCGGCAAATATTGGTTGCATGTTCATCGGGCGCCACAGCCATCGAGATTCAATGTTGTGGGATTCCAAGTGGAGACGCAAATCTTCGGGCGAAATGTTTAAATTTTCGTCAAATGTTATTGTGGAGAGCCAAAAGTTGGAATTGAACCGTTCATCCGGATTGCACTGGACTTTTATTTCAGGCATGTTTTTAAATCCTTCTACATACAAAGAGTGGATTTCACGACGGCGTGCCACACGTTCGTTAATCACTTCCATTTGGCCACAACCTATGCCTGCGCAGATGTTACTAAGGCGATAGTTGTATCCGACTTCTTTATGATAGTAATATGGCTTTGGTTCACGAGCTTGAGTTACAAGGAATTTCACATGTGCTGCATCTTCATCTGACGGGCATATTAATGCACCACCACCCGATGTGGTGATTATCTTGTTGCCGTTGAAACTCAACGCTCCATATTTCCCAATTGTCCCACATTTTTTGTTTTTATATTCTGAACCAAGAGCCTCGGCGGCATCTTCAAGGACCGGAATGTCATATCGAGCGGCTATTTCTAATATTTCATCCATTTTTGCCGGCATTCCGTAAAGATGTACTACTATAATGGCGCGAGGTAGTTTTCCTGTTTTCTTTTTGCGGTCTGTTATGGCTGCTTCAAGAGCTTCGGGCGACATGTTCCAAGTGTCGGGTTCGCTGTCTACAAATACTGGAGAGGCTCCTTGATATAATATTGGGTTGGCACTTGCCGAGAACGTGAAAGATTGGCAGATGACCTCATCGCCCTTGCTGACGCCAAGCATGACAAGACCCATGTGAATGGCTGCAGTGCCGGCACTTAATGCTACTATGTTTTTGCACCCAAGGTAATTTTCAAGCTGCTTTTCGAAATAATCTACATTCGGTCCGAGAGGGACAATCCAACTATCTTTGAATGCTTCATTTATCCAATGCATCTCATTCCCGCTGGGATGGGGAAATGATAGGAAAATTCTATGATTCATCGTTTAGCAATTTATTTCTACTGCGAAGATAACTATAAAAATAGAAAGCTGTATTTATTTTATCACATGTTTTTCAATATTAAGGGAATTGCTCTCATAGCTTGTCGAGGATTAGTCTTGCTACATATTTTGGCAAATGTTTCTTTATTATTGAAAGTTGGTCATCATACAGCATGCGTGCTTGGGAAATGTGAAGTTTTGTTTTTGCGCAGATAATATTTAAAATTTCATTTCGTGTGATTTCGGAATCAAGAATGCAATTGCGTATGTGGTAAAGGAAATAGTCGTTGTTGCGAGACTTGAGTAATGGAATAAATGAGCTATAACCCAAGTTTGTGGCTATTTCCATGGCTTTATTCAAATATGAGTCATATTTTAAATAATCCATCAAGTTATGTTTACATGTAGTCCCTCCCCATCTATAGTAATACCCGTATTCTGGAATTATCACACATTGGTTTGCATGGTGAAATGACTGCAAAGAAAAGATGCGGTCTTCGCCCCATTTTAAGTCGCAATTGGCCCATTGCCGGTGCATTAGTTCAGCACTGTATAATTTTGCGCACATGCTTACCGGAATAAGGTCATCATCTCCAAGGAAAGAACGCATGTATTTTGTTTTGATTAGTTCCTCATTTATGAGGTATGGCAGTTGCTTTATTGCCTTGTTACGCATGGCATGTATTTCAAGTGACGTGAAAGAGTAGCAATGTCCGATTACGGCAATGTCGGCATGTGTTTTTTCAGCATGGTCGAGCATGTGTAAAATGGCATTATGTGCAAGATAATCGTCACAATCTACAAATGTCATGTATTTTCCCGATGCAATTTTCGTCCCGTTTATTCTGGAACTGTATGGACCTTCATTTTTAATGTTTCTGATTATTTTTATGCACTTGTCTTTTTCAGCAAACCTGTTGCAAATGTCAATTGAGTCATCGGTTGATGCATCATCTACAATTATGATCTCCAAGTCTTTGACCGATTGGTTTTGTATGGAGCTTATGCAGGATTTGATATGTCGGCGACCATTGTGTATAGGTATTATGACGGAAACTTTGGGCATTGAAATTGCATGTAATAGGTCTTAAAAATAAAAACGGCGGTACATTAGGTTGATTTTGCAAGATGTACCGCCGTATATCACAAGGACAAAATTAAAAAATTATTTTATTTATCAATGCTTTCCACAAGTATTTTATCACCGGCAGAGTGCGCAGTGATTTCGGGTGCATATTGACTTTGTATTGTTGCGATGCCGAGATTGTAGAGGCCTGCTGCAGTTATTGAAACCTCATAGGTAATCACATGGGTACCTTTAGGTAAGAAATTGAAAAACAGACGAGTTGCACTGTCTTTTGTTTCGCGGTAGTATCCTATTCCATCCGAAACTGTGTAACTTGACAATTGGTTAGCGGGCTCACAGCATGAAGCTCGTTCGTCGTTTACTGTGACATATTCAAGGTCTCGTTTATTTTTAATAACCATTCTTACAAGGACCTTGTCTCCAACATGTAAAGAAGCTTTATCGTCAAGTTTTGACCCATCCAACTTGCAAAGTTGTTTTTCTATGGATAGCTCGTCAATTGAATAGGCTTTAACTGTAGCCATTTCAGATTTAAATTGGGCATAAACGGTTCCCCATGCCGGAGAAGAGGCATGAGCTCGATTGATAGACAAGTGCAAATCGGTTGAGGCATCCAATTGTTTGCGGAAGTATCCTAAATATTTGTCGGATGGAACATATTGCAATGGCTTACCATTGATTGTTATGCTTGGAGTTGGTTGGTTGCCAGTCCATTTACTACCTGTTGACAAGATGGCATATACTGCATCGGCAGCCATGCTATAGTTGCCCCAGTCGGTAGATTGTTTTTGCAACAGGATCCATTGGCGGATGCTGTCGATATAATCACGGTCGGTAGGACATATTTCTCCGAATGCTTGTAATATCAATGAAGTTACTGACAATTTATTGAATTGCCCTGCTATTCCACTCATGTTGTCCCATCGTGTGCCATTAGAATCGGTAATGCTGAATTGTCTTATCGATTCCATGATGTTTCGAGCAATTTTGTCTTTGCCGTAACGATGCAGGGTGAGTGCGCAATAAGTCTTTTCGGCAATGCCCAAGTCGTTTTTCCATCCTTTTTCCATGTCTTTTAGGGTTTTGTTCAGAATGTCATTGGCTTTGCTTGAGGATTTATATTCGGGGAATAAAGAACGGACATAAGCAAATGGATAGAAGCTATTTAAATTGTCTTTGTCTTTCAGTTGGTCATATCAATGATTCGTTAAATGTTTAACAATTATATGGTATTCAATTACTTACGTATACAATAGCCCGTTTTCGGGTAGCT
>CALUMG010000029.1 GCA_944321705.1 uncultured Muribaculaceae bacterium
CGCTCTTTTCCAAATTTTCAGGCGACTTTTTTTCATCTTTTTTCACACCCTCCGCGCAAGACCCTGTCTCTCACGCCGATGCACCTGAAACTTTTTTCACGAAAAACTGCTTTAAAACATGTCCCACGCTGAATATCCCTCAAATTCCACCTAAAATAGTAAACATTATTTAACACTCGCATCCGTGCATTTCTTCATTTTCCATTTGACACACCAAAACATGCATTGCCTGTCATCTTAGTCAATGCAATATCCGACATATTATTAAAAAATCTGGGAATGGCAGACAAAACCAAGTAAAAAATGACAGCAACTATATTATTAAGGTTAAAACAAACACAAAAAGAAACACTGTGACTATAAAAAAATTAATCCCCGGCATCACTGCCTGGGATCGCTTACCAATTAACCTTCTAATACCATTAACATAAACCTAAAAATTATGAATCCACTACCTCACGGTACAAATTCACATTTACCTTAAAACGTTTACCATGAAAACTACGCAAAGGTAAATATAAATATGTTATACAACATAATTTTACGCCAATTATTTTCATCCATTTAGCATATTTTAACCACTACCACCTAAACAAAAAGCCGTTGTTTTTACTCATTAAAAGCAAAACAACGGCTTAATACATTATTATTAAACGAGTTAAATCATAATCTCCTCAAAGATTGCATTTCAAACTTTAGAATGGCAAATCATCGGTACTGTCATCCGAACCGGAGAAATCGGGCATAGGAGGAGCCTGAACTGTTTGCGCAGCAGGCATTCCGGCCACAGGTTGCTGTGCATTGGTCTCCACCTTTTCAGCTTTCCAGCCATTTATGCTCGTAAACCAACGCCCGTTATATTCATGGCTGTCTATATCGAAACTCAACCGTACATTATCGCCCACTTCAAGAGGAAATTGATCGGCACGATCCCCGAAAAAGCTGAAAAATATCTTTTTAGGATATGCTTCCTGGGTTTCAAGCACATATTCTTGTTTGCTCCAATTGTTACCGGCTTTCGACACTCCACTCAAACGGTCAAATTTCTTTATTATTATACCTGTTACTTCCATCTTCTTTTAATGACTGAATTAAAACAATAGCGCAAATTTAGCAAATCATTTCAAGTTATGTCGAAAAAACAACAACTAAAAATCTTGCGAAAGTTGCAAAATACAAACTTAATTATCTACGACAGTAATAAACACGTCTACATATCTATTCAACGCGCGGCCCTCAATAGTATTTTCAAAAGATGCGGGGTCGGTGTCGCCAAGCCCGACAATTTGCATTACATCAGGATTGAACCCGAGGCTCATAAAATACTCGGCTACCGTCTCTGCCCGTTCTTCCGACAATTCCATGCTATAGTCCCGACTTTCAGTATTATCGGCCGACCCATATATTATCATTTCAGAGAACGGCTTGTCGCTCAACAAAGCAGCTATGAAAAACAATTCCTTTAGCGCATCCATGTTTATATCTGCGCTTCTCGGCTCAAACAAAATAGAATTA
Organism: uncultured Muribaculaceae bacterium; assembly: GCA_944321705.1. Classification (GTDB taxonomy): domain Bacteria; phylum Bacteroidota; class Bacteroidia; order Bacteroidales; family Muribaculaceae; genus Avimuribaculum. Next base: position 1,516 of record CALUMG010000029.1, read on the forward strand.
TCGCCAGACACCTTTATGTAGGTAACACCTTCCTCATCGTCATGGAAATGTACAAACTGCTTTAGCTCAAGGCTATCGGGCGAAGCCGTGTCTGTACGCAGGTATATCGGTTTCAACCACCATTCACTTGTATCCGGGACGACCTCCGTTCCATCATATCCTGTTTCATAATATGTGTACATCATCGGGCCGCAAGAGCCAAGAATCAACATTACTAAGAATAAGGCCAATGGCAATTTAAAACTATAGCGCTTCATAACCGTGTCATTTATAAATTAAAATATGTACTTCGTGCATTGATATTTGTTTAAATGCTCACTGCACCGGCATAAAATTACATAATTGTTTCGTGTTTCCACATATTAATGTCCCATATTTTCGCCACATGGCAAACGAAACAACAAAACCGGCAGTTCAGGCAATATTGTCCTTGACTGCCGGCCAATGTCATAACAGTATCTTTTATTTCAATGTACCCTGCTCAGCAGCATTTATCATGTCGGAACTTGCAGTTATGAAAATCTCCACACGACGGTTTTGAGCCCTACCGGCCTCTGTAGAATTGTCAGCAACAGGGAAATCATAAGCCAAGCCATTAGTAGTCAGACGACTGCTCGACACGCCCGAACCAATCAGATAATTGGCCACGGCTTGAGCACGTTCTTTCGACACACGGTCGTTAACAGCCCTTGTACCGGTGTTATCGGTATGACCGTTTATGACGACATCGGTTTGCGGATTATTCTTCAACGAAACGGCAAATTCACTCAAAGCCCTACGAGCCGACGGACTAAGGTCGCTCTTGTTAGTATCAAACAAAATACCGCTATCAAATGTCACCTTTATTGCCTGCAAATTATTTTGGTCGGTCACTTCTTCCACTTGTGCACCTTCTATCTGCTCAAGTTCCTGCTGTTGCTTATCCATCTTGCGTCCAATCAACGCCCCGGCAGTAGCACCCACGGCAGTGCCTATCGCGGCTCCAATCGCTGCACCCTTGCCGCCTCCGGCAAGAGCTCCTATTCCGGCACCCAATGCGGCACCTCCGCCTGTGCCTATCATCGCCCCCTTGGTCGTGTTATTGAGCGACGCACACCCACTTGTGCCAAGCAGCATAGCTGCACAAAGCACTCCACATAAAATCTTTTTCATAATAAATACATTTTATGTCATTAAAAATTGAAATTCTTCTTCAAGACAGTAGGACAAATTTAATAATTATCACACAAACTTCGCCTTTAATTCAAATATATTTCCCGATGTTAATAGTTAATTATAAACAAAACTTCAACCTCCGGACATTCGTAGAAAAAATTTCTTTAATACCTTTGCAATCCTATAAAAACATATATCAAACACTATGATACGAAAAGTTCACACCTCAGATGCACAAGCCATAACTCTGATTTATAATGAATATGTGCTTCACAGCACAATATCGTTTGAAACCCTGGCATTGACATGTAATGAGATGACAAAACGTATAACCGACATTGCTTCGGCATACCCCTACCTCGTTTACGAAGAAAACGGTGAAATAGCAGGCTACTGCTATGCACACCCTTGGAAAGAGCGAGCAGCCTACCAAAACACCCTTGAAACTACAATATACATCTCGCCTACACACGCCCGCAAAGGCATCGGACTATTGTTGATGCGTACCCTCATTGCCGAATGCCGCAATCGAGGATTCCATGCACTCATTGCATGCATAACTGCCGACAATGAACCCAGCCGCTTGCTTCATGCCAAATTAGGTTTCAAGCAAGTTTCATTATTCAAAGAAGTCGGCATGAAATTTGGCAAATGGCTCGATGTCGTAGACTATGAATTAATTCTGTGACGATTATTTACGATACTTGCCGTACTTATTTTCAAAAAGTTGCTTATTTTTATGTCCCCACTCAAGCATAGCATCGATAATAGGAATCAAAGTCATACCCAATGGCGTAATCGAATACTCCGAGCGTGGAGGCAATTCCGGGAAGATTGTTTTTGCCACTAATCCGTCTTCAACCAATTCTTTCAGTTGCAAGTCAAGCACTCGCGGAGTCGCCTCGGGAAATACCCTGTGAAGCTCGCTCGGGCGCATCGGTCTGTAACGCAACTCGTCCAGTATGCATGACTTCCACTTTGAATCAATCAGACTCATAGTCAGCCGTAACGGGCAATCCAAATCTACCGGTATCTTTTTCTCGTACATAACTCTGCTTTCTTACATTATTAAACAAAAATAGCCATAATAAACGATTTAACATGTATACCGAATAAATTTTCGGTACATGAAAAAATTTTCAGTACTTGCACTAATTGTCATAGCATCATATTTTTGCAACAAACAAATCTAAACACATAACATAAAAATACAATCATGAGAGCAAGCATTGAAGAATACAAAGCAGTGGAAGCCGCTGCAATGAAATTTGTGAAAAGCGTGGCTGAAGGAAACAGCAAATATGCAAAAGAATTATTCATTGACGAGGCAGTATTATTCGGATATCTCGACGGAGAATTGGAGCATGGAAACATAGAGCAATTCTACAAGAATGTCGATACTGTAGGAGCAGGAGATGATTTTAAAGCACGCATCGACGTGGTAGCCATAGAAGAAACGCTTGCCGTCGTACGCGTGCTTGAAGAAAAATGGGGCGGCCGTATCGACTTCACCGATTATCTCCTGCTGCTGAAAATGAATGGAGAATGGCGTTGCGTTGCTAAAGCATACAATCAAAACTCCAATACCATAAAAAAATAAAACGTACTCTCCCATGAATATAGTTGTTATTACAGGCAGTCCTCGCAAAAACGGTAATAGCTTTGCTCTAACCGATGCTTTTATCAAAAGAGCCGAACAACATGGCAACAAAATTCAACGATTTGATGCCGCATTCATGAAAATTGGCGGATGTCATGCATGCGAGACCTGTTTCAAGACAGGCAAGGCATGTTCTTTTGATGACGATTTCAACATCATTGCTCCGGCAATCCTTGAGGCCGACGCCATCGTGTTTACTATGCCAACCTACTGGTATTCTATCCCTGCCCAAATAAAAGGAGTCATCGACCGTTTATATTCATTAGTAGTCGGCGGCAAAAATATTGCAGGCAAAAAATGCGGACTGATAGCATGCTGCGAAGAACATGATCTCATGGTGATGGATGGCATCAGAATACCCATTGAACGCTCGGCCGCATTGTTGAAGTGGGACATCGTGGGCGAGGTGCTAATACCCGGGGTTCTTAAAATTGGAGACATTGACAATACTGACGGATGCGAGCAAGCTGCCACACTCGCCGATAAATTCTAAACTCTAAATTATGAAAGTACTTTTGATAAATGGCAGCCCTAATGAAAATGGATGCACCTACACGGCATTGAACGAAGTTGCAAACACGCTCCATGCCAATGACATAGATACCGAACTCGTCTACTTAGGCAAGCATCCTATTGCCGGCTGCATCGCATGCAACAATTGCATGAAGACAGGACAATGTTTTAGAGACGACATAGTTAAGGATATACAGAACCGCCTTGAAGAATATGACGGCATTGTGATAGGTTCACCTGTTTATTACAGTGGGCCAACAGGGCAACTGATATCCTTCCTTAACCGATTGTTCTATGCCACCGAGAACCGCATGACCGGGAAAGTAGGGGCTGCAGTTGTGTCATGCCGTAGAGGAGGAGCATCAGCCACATTCGAGCAGATCAACCAGTACTTCACTATATGCAACATGCCCATCATTTCATCCCAATATTGGAATTCGGTGCATGGATTCACTCCCGATGACGTAAGTAAAGATCTTGAAGGACTCCAAACGATGCGCGTGCTCGGGCAAAACATGGCATGGATGTTGAAATGCATAGAAGCTGGACACAAAGCCGGAGTCGACAAACCTGTATATGAGAAACGACTACGAACCCATTTTATTCAAAACAAATAAAACCATAAAGGAGAACCGATATTTAAATCTCATCAGTTCTCCTTTTGATTCTTCTAATCTCATCGGGCATTGCCCGACCTTTAATCTTCTACTTGATACTGCCACATCACCATTTTACTGGCTCATTCAAGATGCATCCGTCATTTGCATCTTCGGCAGTAAATGTTCCTTTGCGATATTGGACACATAACATTACAAGAGGCTCGTTGCCATTGTTACGCACCGAGCGTTTACCATTGGGAGCGACACGCACCACACTACCTTCTTGTATTGGGAACACTTGACCGTCAACTTGGAACTCTCCTTTTCCGCTTAAAAAGAAATATAGTTCCTCATGTTCCTTGTGTGTATGAAAGAAACCGGTTTCTGTTCCTGGTTGGAACAACTGGAAGGAAAATTCTCCTCCCGTTGCTTTCAATGTAGCACCGCCAAATACCTTTCCCGGAATTTTGACTTCAGGTCCCAGTTCCAATACATAATCACTCAGCTCGCTCAATTTACCTACGTTAATAGCCGAAAAATTTACATCTTCTGCAATCTTTTCAATCTGTTTCATAATTTACCTCCTTGTTTTTCTCTTTCCAGTGCCAAATTATTTATTAACTTTGTATAGCACTGCTACTTTATTTTATACAGTGCAAAAATAATATTTATTATGTTTGTTTACAAGAAGTTACAAAAACACAAGCAAGTTACCTTCAACTCACTTTTATTGAAAAACAGCATATTGGCATGACAAAAAAAGAAGAAAAATATTCAATTATAGAAATTTGCCCCATTCGCAACGTCGTCGCGCGATTCGGCAACAAGTGGGCCTTGCTCATAATTTTCATACTTAACGAAAATGGCAGCACTCGCTTTAACCAACTATGCAAATTCATTCCCGACATTTCAACCAAAGTCCTGTCAAATACTTTGCACACCCTTGAAGCCGACGGGCTGCTCAAGCGTACCGTATATCCCGAGGTACCTATCAGAGTGGAATATGAACTAACCGACACTGGCAAAAGCCTTGTCCCTATAATCATGCAATTGACCGAATGGGCTCAAAAAAACATGAAGTCAATAATTGAGCATCGCAACAAATACAACAACACAACACAAAACTGACACTTATGGCAGGACCTTCTCTCTGAAACCACTCCCACACTGACCACCGATTATACTATAACTGTGGATATAAGCACACTGCTGACAATCTCCGCATTTAGCAAGACTACCTTGTCAAATAACTTCATTATTTCGGCATATTTCCTTAAATTTGTGATACAACAATATTAGTGGTGCGATAAAAATCAATCTGCTATTATTAAACTATTAATATTTAATCAATTACAGTCGTTCTTTGA
>CALUMG010000030.1 GCA_944321705.1 uncultured Muribaculaceae bacterium
CTATCTTTGCATCGCTAAAAAAGTCCGGGGTGTAGCACAGTTGGTTAGCGCGCCACGTTCGGGACGTGGAGGCCGGAAGTTCGAGTCTTCTCACCCCGACTTTGAAAAGGGAATGCAGCGAAAGCTCATTCCTTTTTTTGTATGCATGCTCGAGTGGTGTCTCGGTGATTGAGACGGCATATGCAAATAATGGATAAAACAAAGTGCCGGCAACCTGCTTGAAAAGATTGTCGGCACTTTTGCATTTTTGAATTTTGTAATGAGAGGGATGTGTATATAGCTTAATTGCTTCTGTAATAATCTTTCTTTTCTTTCCTTTTGGTTAAAAAAACAACATCCGTTTCAAATCTCTAAATGAGGCTTGTTTTTTATTTGTAAGCCTCGGCTGCAGTGGTGAAATACCATTTAACAGCCTTAATGACTAAATTTTTCATAATAGTTTAAATTTAATGAATAGCGTATATTTTATATACCTCAAAAAACATTGTTCTCATCTATTTCCGATGCAAATATCATGCTAAAATATGAAATATGCAAGAAAATGTGCTAAAAAATGATGTTATAAAACATGTTTTGGCCAAATTCATGCGAAAAATGGCAGAATCTCGTCATGTAACAAGTCAGGTTGCCATAGCTTAATAGAGCTTGTGTGGCAACCTGTTTACCTTGCATGTTTTGCATAGTAATAAATGAAGATTATTTGCTTCTCTTGTTGTCTCCGGCAAATGAGAATTCCGGAATATGTTTGTTAGCACCTTAATTTTTTTTGCATATAAGCTTTTTCAAGCCATGTCACACAGGGTTTATTCTTTATTGAAAAGATAATACTTGAAAACTATTTCTTTTATTGGCTTTTATTTTTTAAATAAAAAGGGAAAACAGCATCATTATAAATATATGTTACAAAAGTAACGTTATATGGTGGTATCCATTTAATGTGAAGTGTAAATATGTTGTTGCATTTTGGTTAATTTAATTCTCGGTATAGTGTAAATTTATTTACGGTATTGGTTGTGTCATTGTTCATCTTGGAGCGCAAGTTTTAGGGCATCGCAATAATATTTGAAAAAGTCATGGTTCAGTGCGATGGATATTTTCATGAGCAAGTGTGTGTCAATGCTTTCTCGTTTGACTATGTCGTAGATGTTGCTGCGTTCACAATTGATTTTTTTTGCAAGCCATGCCCGAGAACGTTCTTGCCGGCATAGTTCATTGGCTATCAATTGGCCTATGTGAGGTATTGTGTTTGTTGGCATGATAAGCGAATTCTTTGCTGGGTGCTTTCACAGTTCCTTAAAGGCACAGAGAAAGATTTGTAAGTTATTCACTAAATTAATGAGCGTGGAACTGTGCCTCGATGCAACGATCTTGAGGTCCTGGACTACCTGCTAATGCGAAACATAAAAGACACACTCCACGCTCAAAAACAAATTTATGCAGCATAGCACATGAGCAGCCGTTAACCGGCTGCCATGTGCACGTCTCAACAAACTGTGAGGTGAAGCGATATATTTCCATGACTGCATTGGCTTAAAACTGTCCAGGTTTCAAGATCAGACATCGAAACAAACGCTCATATATACGTTTATTTTGCAATATTAGTAAAAAAACACGAGATGGGAGAATTTATTTTTATCGCCATCCATCGCATGATGGATGTCCAAGTATAAGGAACCGGCCTTAAAATGTGCGAAAAAGTTTTATCGACAATGGCATTTGCGGATTTTTTTTTACTTTTGCACAATCGGCTCTTTTAATGTTGCCGATTAATGACTTAGACAGGTTTTTTTCCTGTGCGGGAAATCACACACTGATTCATATCGAAAAGAAAGGAGATTTCTATTTATGAATGAAACGCCGATAAAGCGTAACGTATTGGATTACGATGATATTTGCCAGATGGCACCTTTTTTTAAAGGCAAGAAGAAGCTGGTTGATGCATTGTTTAAATTTTTGTCAATCGACAAAGTGAATGACATCCATAGTCGCAATTGTGATGAGCCGGGCGTGGCGTTTGTTGAAAAATTACTTAAGGATCTTGATATAAAAGTTCGCATCGACAATGAATCGCTGCTCGACCATTTGCCCGAAGGAGCGTTCATAACAGTGTCGAATCACACTTTCGGCGCGCTTGATGGTATTATTCTCATAAAACTCTTGGCTTCTCGACGGCCTGAATTTAAAGTCATGGTGAACATGATATTGAATCATATTTCGGCCATGCGTCCCAACTTTATTGCCGTTGACGCCCTTGCTTCCGACGACCCAAAGAAACAGGCAGTGTCCAAGAAGGGCTTGCGGGAAGCATTGTTGCAGGTGAAAAAAGGAAACCCGATAGGATTTTTCCCGGCAGGAGCTGTGTCTAAGCTGAACTGGCATTTACAACTTGAAGACAGGCAGTGGCAGCCTACCGTGATAAGGTTGATAAAGATGCTGCAAGTGCCTGTCATCCCGATATATTTTCATGGCAGCAACAGCATGTTGTTCAATCTGCTCGGAGTTATAAGCTGGCAATTGCGCACGTTGCGCCTGCCTTCCGAGGTGTTTCGCAAGAAAGGAGCTACATTCCATGTGTCGGTTGGAGATATAATTACTCCCGAGGAAATAAGCAAGCATGAGGATTTGAATGAACTCGGGGAATTTTTGAAAAAGCAGACTTATTCGTTGAAAAAGAGGTATAAATGACTATGAACGGCAATCCATCAACTTCGATACCGCCCGAGGTGCTTAGGGTGAAGCAGAGATACTCCATCATAGGCAATGCCCCGGCGCTGATTAATGCCGTGCAACGGGCGTTGCAAGTGGCACCTATCGACTTGTCGGTACTGATAATAGGAGAGAGTGGTAGCGGAAAAGAGTTTTTTCCGAATATCATCCACGACTTCAGTGCGCGCAAGCACAGCAAGTATATTGCTGTCAACTGCGGTGCGATTCCCGAAGGTACGATTGATTCTGAATTGTTTGGTCACGAAAAAGGTGCTTTTACGGGAGCGATTTCTTCTCGAAAGGGTTATTTTGAGGAAGCCGACGGTGGCACGATATTTCTTGACGAGGTTGCGGAACTGCCTCTTACCACTCAAGCCCGATTGCTGCGTGTGCTCGAGTCGGGCGAATACATAAAGGTTGGCTCGTCGGAGGTGCAGAAGACCAACATCCGCGTGGTGGCAGCTACCAATAAGAATATGCTTCAGGCCGTGAGCGAAGGTAAATTCCGCGAAGACCTTTACTACAGGCTGTCTACGGTGCAGATTAATATACCGCCGTTGCGCGACCGTGGCAATGACGTGTTGATGCTCGTGAGAAAATTCTCAAATGATTTTGCTGAAAAGTATGGCACTCCGGCAGTTAAATTTGACGAAGGAGCTAATGATGCCATAATGAGATACCGATGGCCGGGAAATGTGAGGCAGCTGAAGAATGTCATTGAACAGGTTTCTTTGTTTGAGGCCGGAACGACTGTCGACGCCGAGCATATAAAGCGGTATCTGCCTCAGTATGGTACCGATTACAAGCCTACAGTTGCTTCTGCTCCGGTGTTTAATTACACTCAAGAACGCGAAATGCTGTTCAAGTTGATATTCAAGATGCAGAATGAAATCGATGGATTGCATTCTCGCATTGATTCCATCATGGGGGCAAGACATGCCGGTGGACAAAATGTGGAGGATAACGGAAAAATCCACTCGTTGGTGAAATATACGCAATTCAAGCCGTCTGAAATCGAGGATATAAATATAGAAAATGGGGCAGCCGAGGATGTATCGGTGAAGAATGATGTCGACTACGCCGAGGACGGAACTGGAATGACAATGACTCTTGAAGATACGGAGCGAGAAACGATTAAGAAATCGCTTGAACGAAATTGCGGTAAGCGTAAGAAGACTGCCGAAGAACTGCATATTTCGGAGCGCACATTGTATCGCAAGATAAAGGAATACGGGTTGGAATGATTTTTTGTTGACACTGAAAATATTAGTGATTGGGCAAATGTTTAAAAGGATACTTTCAATACTGGCTGTTGTCATAGCCGCGCAAGCGTGTTCGATTACCTATACCTTCAATGGGGCGGTGCTCGATTACAGTGTCTATAAAACCATTTCGGTGTCTGAGTTCCCTATTCGTGCCGCGTTGGTGTATCCTCCTTTGCAGCAGGTGTTTGAAAATAAGCTACAGGACATGATCACGCGACAAACTCGTCTCAGCATCATTGATTCGAGTAACACCGACTTGCGCATGGAGGGTGAAATCACAGGATACGCGCTCTCGCCTCAAGCTGTCACTGAGGATGCTTATGCTTCGCAGACGCGATTGACGATTACGGTGAGGGTGAGATATAGTAATTCGGTAAATCCAAGCATGGACGTGGACCAGACGTTTTCGGCATATAGGGACTTTACAAGTGACCAGATGCTCACCGATGTGCAAGATGAATTGTGCGACCAGATTTGTGACGAGCTTGTGGATTTGATTTTTAATGCCACATTGGGCAACTGGTGACAAGAAACGCATATGGGAACTTCTTCGACATTGGACGACATAAGGCGAGTGATAGAGGATGAGGCAGTCGGAATGGACAGGGAACTGCTTGGCAAATCTTTGGAAGAATATCCTTATTTCATTGTGCCTCAGCTTGTATTTTTATTAAAAAATAAAGATACGCTCAGCAATGAAGAGAAAGAGGAGTTGCTTGGGCGGCTTGCTTTGTCTACTCCCGATCGTGTGGCTTTGTATAACATGCTGGGTGAAGATGCTGGCAGGTTCAAGGATTTTTATCCCGAAGTTCCGGAACAGCCGGTTCTCGATACCGATTCTGCAATCGATTCGTTTCTTGACCGTTACGGTAACAGTGATGAAAAAGAACTTGAATTGATTGACAAGATGATTTTTAATCCTGTGCTTCCCGATTATTCTCAAGTGCTTGCAGCCGAGGATGCGTTGCAATCGCAGTTGAATGCAAAAGATGGATTGAATGCCGATGACCTTGCCTTGCCTGTCTCGGAAGAGCCTGCCGAGCCGGTTGGAAAGCCTAACATATCGGATGACTCGATGTTGAGTGAAAGTTTGGCGAAAATATACATTAAGCAGGGTAAATATGCTAAGGCTTTGGAAATTATTGAAAATATAAGTTTGAATTTTCCGGAAAAAAGTATTTACTTTGCAGACCAAATACGTTTCTTAAAGAAATTGATACTTAACGAGAAAATTAAAAACAATAAATAGACATGTATACATTTTTGGCAATTTTGATTTTGTTGGCCTCAATTCTTTTGATAGGTGTCGTTTTGATACAGAAATCAAAAGGCGGTGGTTTGGCCTCAAATTTTTCAAGTTCTAATCAGATAATGGGTGTTCGCAAAACGACTGATTTCGTGGAAAAAGCTACTTGGACGCTTGCAGCCGTTGTTTGTGTGTTGAGTATTATAACATCGTTTATTGCTCCTCGCGACCTCGTTCGTGGTTCTCGCGTTGTGGAGCAGACCGAGCAACAGGCAGCAACTCCGTTTGGAACAACTACGCCTGTGACTCCTGCGGCTCCTGTTGATACTACTAAGTAAGGATTTATTTGTTATAAAATATAACGAGGCTGCTTTAATGCGAGTGTCAGATATTCGTTTTAAAGCAGTCTCGTTTTTTATTTGCATGTTATGGTGATAAATGAAGCAAGTGCCAAGTTTAAGGATGATTCTATCGCACCGATGCACACCGCCGAGCATATACTTAATGGGACTATGGTGAAAATGTTCGGGTGTAAAAGGGCTAAATCATCTCATGTTGAGCGTAAGAAATCCAAATGTGATTATGATTTGTCTCGTCAGTTGACGGTCGATGAGATAAAAGCCATTGAAGACAAGGTGAACGAGGTTATTTTGGCCGACATGCCTGTGACTTTTGAGTTTGCCGAAATTGGGTCGCTTGAAAAAGGGAGGTTTGATTTGTCGCGATTGCCCGAAGATGCAACACAGACAGTGCGGATTGTTAAAATCGGGGATTATGATGAGTGTCTGTGTGTCGGGATTCATGTCGGGCATACAGCCGAGGTTGGCCATTTTCGCATAAGTAGTTCTAATTTTGAAAATGGAACACAGCGCATAGTTTTTCGTCTCGATAGATAATATCGGGATTTTTTCTGTTGAAACCATATTGTTACTAGAACGCAAAAGGACCGTTTTTGGTGGAAGGAGTGCTATTTTAGGTAGGACTGTATATCTTTCTAAGCTTAGAAGAAAATTTTTTCACACAGTAAATGTTAAATAATGTTTACTATTTTGAGTGGAATTTGAGGGGGATTCAGCCTGGGACATGTTTTAAAGCAGTTTTTCGTGAAAAAAGTTTCAGGTGCATGGCCGTGAGAGACAGGGGCTTGCGCGGACGGTGTAAAAAAAGATGAAAAAAAGTCGCCTGAAAATTTGGAAAAGAGCGAGGAACGGTAGTACCTTTGCAACCGCAAACGGGA